>NZ_JAHCST010000112.1 GCF_018476525.1 Acrocarpospora catenulata | reverse complement strand
GGGTGGGTGGGAGTTTTACGGTATCAATTTCCGTGCGAGAGGCGGTAATCAGCTGTCGCGGCGGAAGTTGGGGGTAAACAGAAGCATGATGAGGGTCTGAGGGACTTGTGTTGTGTAGGAATGGCGGTGGGCGGTGAGGATTCCTCGGTTGGTTGTTGGGGCTCCGGGGTCGGGGGATGGGAAGACTACTGTTGCTACAGGGTTGATGGCGGCTTTGGGGCGGCGGGGAATGCGGGTTGCTGGGCATAAGGTGGGGCCGGATTATATTGATCCGGGGTATCATGCGTTGGCTACGGGGCGGGTTGGACGTAATTTGGATCCTTGGCTTACGGCTGAGGAGTTGGTGGTTCCGCTGTTTTTGCATGGGGCGCGGGGGGCGGATATCGCGGTGGTCGAAGGTGTTATGGGGCTTTATGATGGCATGCGGGGGGCGGGGGATTTTGCTTCGACTGCGCATGTTGCTCGGTTGCTCGATGCGCCTGTTGTTCTGGTCGTTGACGCCACTGGGCAAGGTCAGTCGGTTGCCGCTCTTGTTCATGGGTTTGCGTCGTATGACACGCGAGTTCGGCTGGCGGGGGTCATTCTTAATCGAGTGGGTTCTCCTCGGCATGAGGAAGTGTGCCGGGAAGCCCTTGAAGGGACTGGGGTCTCCGTCCTTGGGGTGATACCGAGGGCGTCCGGTGCAAGCACTCCCTCTCGTCATCTCGGTCTTATTCCCGCGGCCGAACGCCGGGCCGAAGCCCGTGAGGCAATCGACAGCCTCGCGACCTTGATCGAATCATCGTGCGATTTACCCGGCATCATCGCCTTGGCGAACGACACCAGCCCACTTACCGCCACCCCCTGGAACCCCGCCGATGCGATCGACGCCGCAGAGACGGATCCTCTGCCCGCCGAATCATCGACCTCAAAGTCGCAGGGCGCACCGCGAGTCGCGGTGGCCGGAGGATCCGCTTTCACCTTCGGATACGCGGAGCAGGCGGAGTTGCTGGTAGCGGCTGGGGCGGAGGTGGTGAGTTTCGACCCCTTGCGAGATGAGGACCTACCGGAAGGGACACGAGGAGTGATCCTTCCCGGAGGATTCCCTGAGGTATATGCCGCTGATTTGTCCGGCAACGAGATGTTGCTAAGGCGAATGAAGGAGTTCGCAGCCAGTGGAGGCGTGATCGTGGCGGAATGCGCCGGGTTGCTGTACCTGAGCCGGGAGCTCGACGGACACCCGATGTGCGGAATCCTCGACGCCAAAGCCGAGATGACGCCGAGCCTGACATTGGGCTACCGCAATGCGGTAGCCGTCCGGGATTCGGTGGTGACGAAGGCGGGGGAGCGCTACCGGGGCCATGAGTTCCATCGCACGGTGTGCACATCACCAAGCGATCCGGTCTGGCGATGGACCGACGGAGCCGATGGATACGCTTCGGGACGGGTGCTGGCGTCCTATCTGCATCTGCACTGGGCGGGAAGCCCGGCGCTGGCACGGCGATTCGTAGAGGAGTGCCGATGACATTCGAGGCGTTCTGGAAAGAACGGCACCTCTGCACACTGACCACCATCCGCCCCGACGGAACCCCACACGTCATCCCGGTCGGCGTCACCCTCGACGGCGACATCGCCCGAGTGATCACCTACGGCGCCTCACGCAAGGTTGCCCACATCCGCGCCGCCGGCCCCGAAGGCGCCCCCGTCGCCGTCTGCCAGGTCGACGGCCGCCGCTGGTCCACTCTCGAAGGCCGCGCGATCATCCGCGACGACCCCGCCACCATCCTCGACGCCGAACGCCGCTACGCCGTCCGCTACCGCCAGCCTCGCCCCAACCCCGACCGCGTGGTAATCGAGATAAAGATCACCAGAACCCTCGGAAACGTCCCCCGTGCCTGACCACACACCCGGAGCAGTCCCCCCGGCCGGACCAGTGGTAGTCGTCGGAATCGGAGCCGACGGATGGGAAGGGCTCGGGGTCGCGGCCCGGCGGGCGATCCAGGAGGCCGAGGTGGTGATGGGCAGTACCCGCCAGCTGGCATTGGTCGTGACTGAGGCCGAGCGGGTCCCCTGGCCGTCGCCCATGCTTCCAGGATTAGTTGGGTTGCTGGAGGCGTACAAGGGGCGGAAAGTCTGTGTTCTGGCCAGCGGGGATCCCATGTTTCACGGCATCGGGTCAACCCTGGTGCGCTTGCTGGGGGCGGAGCAAATAAGGGTGATGCCGGCGCCGTCATCGGTGTCGTTGGCGTGCGCCCGGCTTGGCTGGCCGGTGGATCGTACCGAGGTCGTCAGCCTGGTCAACCGCCCGCCGACCACGCTCAACTCCGCTCTACGACCCGGCGAACGCGTCCTGGTTCTGGGCGCCGCAGATCCCAGAGCTGTGGCGGAACTGCTGGTTGGCAGCGGTTTCGGTGACAGCGCGTTCCACGTTCTTGAGCGCCTCGGCGCGGCTGACGAACGGATTCGCCGCACGACGGCTTCCGGCTGGGGAAGCACGGAAGCCGATCCGTTGAACGTCGTCGCGATCGAGTGTGCCCCAGGCCAGGCGCTTCCTCGCGCAGGCGGCCTCCCTGACGAGATGTTCGAACACGACGGCCAGCTGACCAAACGAGAGGTCCGCGCGGTGACCCTCGGCCTGCTCGGCGGCAACGGCCTCCTGTGGGACATCGGCGCCGGCGCGGGAAGCATCGCCATCGAGTGGCTCCGCGCTCACCCCCGAGCCTCCGCGATCGCCATCGAACGCGACCCCACCCGATCAGCCCGAATCACCAGAAACGCCGAAAAACTCGGCACCCCCGCCCTCAAAGTGATCACCGCCAAAGCCCTCGACATCATCCAGGCGCTCGTCACCGAGCACGGCACCCCCGACACCATCTTCATCGGCGGCGGCCTGACCGCCCCCGGCCTGCTGGATCAATGCTGGAACACCCTCCGCCCCGGCGGCCGCCTGGTCGCCAACGCGGTGACCCTCGAATCCGAAGCCCTCCTCACCACCTGGCACACCCAACGAGGTGGCGAGCTCATCCGCATCTCCATCAACCGCGCCGCTCCCATCGGAGGCTTCACCACCTGGCGCCCCCAACTCCCGGTCACCATCTGGTCCACGACCAAGCCTGAGGAAGCATGACGGTCTATTTCATCGGCGCGGGCCCTGGCGCACCCGACCTGATCACCGTACGCGCCCAGAAACTGATCGAACGCCTCCCCGTCTGCCTCTACGCGGGCTCCCTCGTCCCCGAAGAACTGATCGCCGGTTGCCCGCCAGGCGCCCGCCTGGTCGACACCGCCAACCTGACCCTGGACGAGATCCTGAGCGAGCTGCGCGCCGCCCACGAGTCCGGCCTGGACGTGGCCCGCCTGCACTCCGGCGACCCCTCGATCTTCAGCGCCGTGGCCGAGCAGATGCGCCGCCTGGACGCCGAGAACATCCCCTACGAGGTGGTCCCGGGCGTCCCCGCCTTCAGCGCCGCCGCCGCCACCCTGAAACGCGAACTGACCGTCCCGGGCGTCGCCCAGACCCTCATCCTCACCCGTACCGCCCTGCGCGCCACTCCCATGCCTGAGCGCGAGGACCTCGCCACCCTCAGCCAGAGCCGCGCCACGATGGTCCTCCACCTGGCCGCCCACCGCATCCAGTCCGTCGTCGACGAACTGACCCCGGCCTACGGCCCCGACTGCCCCGCGGCCGTGGTCGCCTGGGCCAGCCGCCCCAACGAGACCGTCCTCCGCGGCACCTTGTCCGACATCGCCCACCAGACCCGGCAGGCGGGAATCACCCGTACCGCTGTCATCATCGTCGGCGACGCGCTCACCGCCGGCGCCTTTCCGGACAGCCACCTCTATTCCCACGCCCGAGTCCGCGACCCGGGCTAGGGTCCGCCGGGTGGACGGTGCCCCACCCACCCGGCGCAAAATGGAACGTTCCTCCCTTAGGGAACAGTGATGACGATTTTCCCCAGCTTGGGGGCGGAGAAGGCGGCCAGGGCCTGAGTGGACTGGTCGAAGGGATGGGTCCCAGCGATGGAGATCGCGAGGCGGCCTTCGGCGGCGTCGGTCAGGAGCTGAGCGATCTTGTCGGGGGTGGCCACGGCCAGAACGGCGGTGACGGTGATGTCGTCGCGGCCGGTCTGTTCGAGGGTGGCGCCCAGGGGAGAGATCAGGCGCCCGCCGGGCGGGAGGAGGGCGGCGAGCGCGGCGGGGTCGCCGGCCAGCTGTATCACGGCGGTGATGGGGGTGTCGGCGAGGGCGGCGGCGAGGTCGCCGGAGTGGTCGACGGTCTGGTGGGCGCCCAGGCCGCGGATGAAGCTGTCGGCGTCGCCGGGGCGGGCGGTGGCGATGACGGTGGCGCCGGTGTCCGCGAGCAGCTGGACCAGGAACGTGCCAACGCCGCCGGTCGCTCCGGAGACGAGGACCACGTCGTCGGCGGTCGGGGCGAGCGCGGCGAGCATGTCGACGGCGGTCACTCCGGCGAGCCCGGACGCCGCGGCCTCGGCGGCGGTCAGCTTCTCGGGGATGAGGGCGAGGGAGTCGGCGGCTGCGACGTACTGTTCGGTGATCGCGCCAGGGCCGAGGGCCATGGCGGTGATCACCCCCGTCACCCGGTCCCCGGCCTGCCAGGCCGTAACCCCTTCCCCGACGGACGCGACGGTGCCGGCGAAGTCCCGCCCGAGTACGACCGGGAACTCGTGCGGCAGGTACTGCCACATGTATCCGGCCGCCACGGCGGCATCCATGCCGTTGACGCTGGCGGCCTCCACGGCCACCAGTACCTGCCCGGGTCCCGGCTCTCCGGCCGGAACCTCCTGGATCGACGGCTGCTCGTCCTGCGCCGCCACGGCAAACGCACGTGTCACGACACTCACCCTCCATTAACTGGGGACCTATCCCTACTTGAGAGCATATATGGGGGGCCGTCCCCGGGTAGGGGGTATTGTGAGATTTATGCGGGGGCTGCGAGCGGACGCCGAGCGGAACCGGACCCAGCTGGTGAGGGTCGCCCGGGAGGTGTTCGCCGAGCGTGGCCTGGACGCCCCGCTGGACGAGATCGCCCGCCGTGCCGAGGTCGGCAACGCCACCCTCTACCGCCGGTTCCCCACCAGGGGCGACCTGATCGCGGCCGTCTTCGTGGAGACCCTGGGCGAGGTGGTGGCGGCCACCGACCGCGCGATCGCGGAACCCGACCCCTGGACGGCCTTCACCAACCACCTGATCTTCCTCTGCGAGCTCCAGGCCGGGAACCGGGCACTGGCCGACCTGCTCGTCTCCACCGCCTCCCATGACCCGGAGGTCGAGGAGTTGCGCGCCCGCGCGTACGAGGGCCTGACCACGCTCATCGAGCGGGCCAAGGCGGCGGGCCGGTTGCGCGCGGACTTCTCGCACGAGGATGTCGTGATCATCCTGATGGCCAACGCCGGCCTGCTGGAACGCACCGCCGCCGACGCCCCCACCGCCTGGCGCCGCCACCTCGGCTACCTGCTGGACGGCCTGCAGGTGCCCGCCCGTACGCCGCTGCCCCCGAGCCCCGGCAGCTACCGCGTCCTCAAGGCGATGATCACCGTCGCCCGCCGCCACGGCTGCGACTGACTCACGCCGGATACCGCCCGGCGACCGTCCCCGCCCGGTCGATGACCAGCACTTCCACCGTCACGGGCGCCCCCGCCAGTACGGCTGCCGCCGTCCCGTGCGCGCGCGCGGCGATCAGATCCCCGAGCGGCAGGCCCGCCTCCTGGCAGAGGCGCAGCGCGTGCAGGGCGGTGTTGGCCGACCCGACCTGGGCGGCGAGCTCGGGGGACCCGCCCGCCGAGCTCACCAGGGCGCTCAGGAAGGCGGGATCGACCTGGGACCTTGCCGAGTGCAGGTCCAGGTGGCCGTCGGCGAGTTTGGCGAGTTTGCCCACCCCGCCGACGATGGTCAGGCGGGGGATCGGGTGACGGCGCAGGTATTTCAGCACCGCCCCGGCGAAGTCGCCCATGTCCAGGAGGGCGTCGTCGGGCAGGCCGTACAGGGTGGTGGCGACCTGTTCGGAGGTGCTGCCGGTGCAGGCGGCGACGTGGCGGTGGCCGGCCGCGCGGGCGACGTCCACGCCGCGGCGGATGCTGTCGATCCAGGCCGAGCAGGAGTAGGGCACGACCACCCCGGTGGTGCCCAGGATGGACAGGCCGCCCAGGATGCCCAGGCGGGGGTTCCAGGTCTTCTTGGCGAGTTCGGCGCCGCCCGCCACGGAGATCTCCACGATCACGTCGCCGGGCGCCCCGAGGCGGGCGGCCACCTCGGCGACGTGCTCGCTCATCATGCGGCGGGGGACCGGGTTGATCGCGGGTTCGCCGACCGGCAGGGGGAGGCCGGGTTTGGTGACGGTGCCGACCCCGGGTCCGGCGCGGAACGTCACGCCCGAGCCGGGCGCGCCGGGCCGTACGGTGGCGGAGATCAGGGCGCCGTGGGTGACGTCCGGGTCGTCCCCGGCGTCCTTGACGATCGCGGCCATCGCCCAGCCGTCCCCGGTGGCCTCCCTGGCCAGGGCGAAGGCCGGGGTTCTGCCCTTGGGCAGGGTGATCCGCACGGGGTCGGGGAACTCGCCGGTGAGCAGTGCCGTGTATGCGGCCGTGGTCGCCGCCGTGGCGCAGGCGCCGGTGGTCCAGCCGTGGCGCAGCCCGGTCACTGGTCCCCCAACCAGGCCACCGCCTCATCGACCGAGGCGACCACGGGTACGCCGGCCGGTTCGGGCGGGCGGCGTACCACGATGACCGGCAGGCCCAGCCGCCGGGCGGCGGTGAGCTTGGCGGCGGTCATGGCGCCGCCGCTGTCCTTGGTGACCACGACGTCGATGGCGTGGCGGCGGAGCAGGTCCGTTTCGCCGTCCACCGTGTACGGCCCGCGGCTCAGCAGGACCTCGATCTTCGGCGGGAGCGGCGGCTCGGGCGGGTCCACCGATCGGGCCAGGAACCAGACCTCACTCAACGGGGCGAAAACCGCCAGGCTTCGGCGGCCGGTGGTGACGAACGCCCGGGTTCCTACCATTGGCAGCAGGTCGGCCGCTTCGGTCAGGTCCGCCGCCCACCGCCAGTCGTCGCCGGGTACGGGGGTCCAGCCGGGCCGCCGCAGCACCAGCAACGGCACCCCGGCCGCGGTGGTGGCCGCCAGTGCGGAGGCCGTCATGCGTACCGCGAACGGGTGCGAGGCGTCTATCACCGCATGTACGGCGTTGGCGCGCAGCCAGTCCGCCAGCCCGGCCGGGCCGCCGAAGCCGCCGATCCTGACCTCGCCGACCGGCAGGCGGGGGTCGCTGACCCGTCCGGCCAGGGATGAGATCACCTCGAAGCGGCCGTGGAGCGTCCCGGCGAGTCGTCTGGCCTCGTCGGTGCCGCCGATGATCAGGACTCTCATGCCGGGTAGCGGCGCGGGGTGAACACGACGTCTCCGGGGCCCCGGGCCGCCACCCGGGTCGTGGAGGAGCCGATGATGAGCAGGCAGCGCATGTCCACGGCGCTGGGGTCCAGTTCGGCGAGCGTGGTGACCTGGAGTTCCTCCTGCGGGCTGCCGACCGAACGGCCGATGATCACAGGGGTGCCGGGGGAGCGGTGGGCGAGCAGGATGTCGCGGGTCGCCGCCACCTGCCAGGTCCGGGTCCTGGAGGCGGGGTTGTAGAGGGCGAGCACCAGGTCGGCCTGGGCTGCTGCTCTGACCCGGTCCGCCACCACTTCCCATGGTTTCAGTTGGTCCGACAGGGATAACACACAGTAGTCGTGGCCGAGCGGCGCGCCCGCCCGGGCGGCGACGGCCTGGGCGGCGGTCAGCCCGGGGACGATCCGTACCGGAACCGCCGAGAACCGGGGCTCACAGGCCACCTCCAGTACGGCACTGGCCATCGCGAACACGCCGGGATCCCCTGAGGAGACCACGGCCACCCGGGAACCGCCCAGGGCCAGTTCCAGCGCGTGCGCCGCCCGTTCGGCCTCGACCCGGTTGTCGGTGGCGTGCCGCTTCTGGCGGGGATTGGGGGGTACGCGGTCCAGGTAGGGGCCGTAACCGACCAGTTCGTCGGCGGTCATCAGCGCGTCCTGCGCCTCGGGGGTCAGCCAGGGGCGGCCCGCCGGTCCCAGCCCTACTACGGCCACCTCGCCTGGGCCGGGTGCGGGTTCCTGGCGGGGTATGGCGGGGAACGCGGCATTGACCGGGCTGGGCAGTAGGGCCAGAGAGAAGTAGGGCACCGAGGCCGGGTCCACGTCCGCCAGTGGCGCCACTCGCTGGCCGCCGGTGGTGGCGCGCTCGACGTACCACGCCTCGTTCAGTCGTCCTGCCGCCGCGAAGGCGTCCCGTACCTTTTCGAAGGTGCGGCCCAGCTTGAGGATGGCCACCGAATCCGCTGCGGCGATGTGGCCGGTCAGGGTGTCGGTGGGCAGGGTGCCGGGGAGGATCGTCAGGGTTTCGTCGCGTTCGACCAGAGGTCGTCCGAGTACGGCCGAAGCCCCGCTGACCGAGGTGATCCCGGGGACGACCTCGGTCTCGTACCGGTGGGCCAGGCGTTTGTGCAGGTGCATGTAGGAGCCGTAGAAGAGCGGGTCGCCCTCGCAGAGCACCACCACGTCGCGGTCGGCGTCCAGGTGTTCGGCGAGGCGGATCGCGCAGGCCGCGTAGAAATCGTCGAGCGCGCCCTGGTAGCCGCCGGGGTGGCCGGTGGTCTCCGTGGTCACCGGGTAGATCAGCGCCTCTTCGATCTGGTCGCCGCGCAGGTAGGGGGCGGCGACGGAGCGGGCGATGCTCCGGCCGTGGCGGGCGCTGTGGTAGGCGATCACTCCGGCCGCGCCGAGCAGCCGGGCCGCTTTCACGGTCACCAGTTCCGGGTCGCCGGGTCCGAGTCCGACGCCGTAGAGCCGTCCTGTCACCTTTACTCCTCGTCCCGGGCGATGGCGTTGATCGCGGCGGCCGTCATGGCGCTGCCGCCCCGGCGGCCGTGGACCACCAGGTACTCCAGGCCGCCGTGTGCGGCCAGGGCTTGTTTCGACTCGGCCGCGCCGATGAAGCCGACCGGTACGCCCAGTACTGCCGCTGGGTGTCCCGCTCCCTCGTCCACCAGTTCCAGTAGGCGGAACAGGGCGGTTGGGGCGTTGCCGATGGCGACCACCGAGCCGGGTAGCCGGTCTCGCCACAGTTCCAGGGCGGCGGCGCTGCGGGTGGTTCCCAGTTGTTCGGCCAGTTCCGGTACGCGGGGGTCGGCCAGGGTGCAGAGGACCTCGTTTTCGGCGGGCAGGCGTGCTCGGGTTACTCCCGAGGCCACCATCTGGGCGTCGCACAGGATCGGGGCTCCCGCGCGTAATGCAGTGCTCGCCGCCTTGGCCACCCCTGGTGACCAGGCCAGGTCGCGTACCAGGTCGACCATGCCGCAGGCGTGGATCATGCGGACCGCGACTCGGGCCAGGTCTTCCGGCATGCCTGATAAATCAGCTTCTGCGCGGATGGTTGCGAATGACTGTCGGTAGATTTCTGCGCCGTCCCGGATGTATGTCATCGGGCACTCCTCGTCATGTCCGTCACATCCGTATAGGTACGGCGGACGCCGTCGCGTTCCACCCGGTATCCCCCGGGGGTGGCCACCACATCCACGGCCCGGCCGCGCGGACGGCCGCAACGCCGCTCGCAGCCTGACCAGTGCACGGGCTCGCCCTGGGCGAAACCCACCGCTTGGCGGGCGTCGGTCTGTACGTCGGCCAGGGACTTGGCGCAGCCTGGTTGGCCGGTGCAGGCGCTCAGTCCGGCCCAAGGGGAACGGGGGTCGCTGGGGAGGTCGGCCTTCGCGAGGGTCTTCGCGGCGGATGTCGCGTCGTTCAGTTCGAGCAGGACTACTCCACGCCAGGGTGTCAACCTGACCGCATTCACGGCGGTATCGGCGAGCGCTGTTGCCTGACCGGCCGACAGCCTCCCCAGAGGGACGATGACGCCGAGCCCTGACGAACCGTCCCTCAGGGGGATCACCCCGATCGGTGGCTCCTGATCACCGCTCGTGAGAGGCTTCCCGCTCGTGAGAGGCGTCCCGCTCGCGAGGGGCGTCCCGCTCGCGAGGGGCTTCCCGCTCGCGAGAGGCTTCCCGCTCGCGACGGGAGTTCCGCTGGTGGTGGCACCTAAGCGGGCGGCGATCCTGTCTGGGCCGCCAGGGATTTCACCTAACCGCCACGCCCCCTGCGCCTCCTCCAGGAAAGCCTCGGCCGCCGCGATCATGACATCCACGCTTCCGCCCACCGGACACCGGATCCCATGATCCACCCCGGCCAGCAGAACCCCCATGGAACCCAAGTCCGGAAATATCGTGACATCGGCATCCAGAGCGGATACATCGCCGGAGCCATCATCCAGGGCGAACAGAAACCTCCCCGGCAGCCGGGCCAGCCCCGGCCTCGCACAAAGAGCCGCGTCAAGCGTGGCGACCAGCGGACGGACATCGAGTCGCCCTCGCCCACCCTGCCCCGTCAGCGGGGAGGCGACAATGTTACGCACCCGCTCATGCGTCGCCGACGGAAGCAACCCCGCCTCAGCCATCCGCGCCGCGAACTCCCCAGGATCACGAAGCCCGCGAACCTGCACGTTGGCCCTCGACGTCAACTCAATGACCCCAGCCCCCACCTCAGCCGCAGCAGCAGCCAACGCGCGCAGCCCTCCAACAGAAAGCTCACCCCCCGGCACACGAACACGCGCCAACGCCCCATCAGCCGCCTGATGAACCTGAAGCGCCCCCGGACACGCATCCACCTCACCCCGACTCACAACCACCCCTGACCAGGCCACATGACCTCACAACGGTCACCGACCAATACGCCGGAAGCTTGGTTGCCGTGGGATTCCCACCCGCCCACCCTTGTTGTCCTCCCG
>NZ_JAHCST010000111.1 GCF_018476525.1 Acrocarpospora catenulata | reverse complement strand
AATGCTCCTGGCCAACATTCACATGAATGTCAACCAAAGGAATCCGTCAAAAATGACGGGGTTGTGCATCATGCACTGGCTTTTAGCACACTGTTGAGTTCTCAAGAAACGCACACGTTCTCCCGAACCAGAAGGAATCAGGGTTCCTGCCGCTCGGGGGTGTTTCTATTCTCCGGAGCTCGTCGATCTCTGTCAAATCAATTGATTTGACGTCCGATCATCCTTGCTCCGTCCCTCTCGCCGGGTGACTGGAGCCCGTAGCAGGGCGCCCGGTTCCCCGGTTGAGTAGTGAGGGAGTGCGAGGGGCCTTGCGATCCGACCCCCTCCCGGGTTCCGGCGCGTTCCCATCGCGTACAAGAACATTAGCACCCCGACGGGGATGCCGCGAGCTACTTCGGTAACCAATGAATCATTCCCTGCCCACGACTCGCCAAACATCGAGGGCCCGAAGGAGATCCTCCAGGCCCTCGATACGGCGGCGGGTCAGGCCGGCAGCGCCGCTAGCTGGGCTTCCAGCCGGGCGATGTCCTGCTCGGCCTGGGCGGCCCGGGCCCGGACCTTGCTCACCACGTCCTCCGGAGCCTTCGCCATGAACTGCTCGTTCCCGAGTTTGCCGGTCACCTGGGCCTGCTCCTTGCGGGCCACGGCGAGATCCTTCTCCAGGCGCTTGCGCTCGGCCGCCACGTCGATGGCCCCCGCCGTGTCGATCTCCACGGTCACCCCGCCGACCGCCAGCCTCGCGGTGGGCGTGAACGACTCGGGCTCCTCCTCCAGCCGGAGCAGCGCCCGGATGGAGCCCTCGTGCGCGGCCAGCGCCGTACCGGACAGGGAGAGGCGGGCGGCGACGCGCTGGCCGGGCTTGAGTCCCTGGTCCGAGCGGAAGCGGCGGACCTCGGTGACCAGGGTCTGCAGCGACTCGATCTCGGCCTCGGCGCCAGGGTCGGCGTGGGCCGCGTCGGGGACCGGCCAGGCGGCGACTACCAGGGACTCCTGGCCGGTGAGCGCGCGCCACAGCTCCTCGGCGACGAACGGGACGAGCGGATGGAGGAGCCGGAGCAGCGCGTCCAGCACGTGGCCGAGCACTCGCTTGGTGTTCTCCGCCGTCGGGCCGCCGGCGGCGATCTGGATCTTGGCGAGTTCCAGGTACCAGTCGCAGACCTCGTCCCAGGCGAAGTGGTACAGCGCGTCGGAGATCTTGGCGAACTCGAAGTCCTCGAAGGCGGTGTCCACCGTCTCGGTGACCGTGCGCAGGCGGGACAGGATCCACCGGTCGGCGGGGGTGAGCTCGTCCGGCAGCCCGGTGGAGACCGCGCCGTTCATGAGCGCGAACCGGGTGGCGTTCCAGATCTTGTTGCAGAAGTTCCGGGAACCGGCCGCCCAGTCCTCGGAGATCGCCACGTCCGAACCGGGGTTGGCGCCGCGGAGCAGGGTGAACCGGGTGGCGTCGGCGCCGAAGCGCTCGATCCAGTCCAGCGGGTCGACCACGTTCCCGAATGACTTGGACATCTTCTTGCCGAACTGGTCGCGGACCATGCCGTGCAGGGCCACGGTGCGGAAGGGCGGCTCGCCGTCCATCGCGTACAGCCCGAACATCATCATCCGGGCGACCCAGAAGAACAGGATGTCGTAGCCGGTGACCAGGACCGTGGTCGGGTAGAAGCGCGCCAGGTCCTCGGTCTGCTCGGGCCAGCCGAGGGTGGAGAACGGCCAGAGCGCGGAGGAGAACCAGGTGTCCAGGACATCCGGATCCTGGACGTAGCCCTCGGGGGCCGTCTCGTCGGGGCCGACGCAGACGACCTCGCCCTCCGGCCCGTACCAGACCGGGATGCGGTGGCCCCACCAGAGCTGGCGGGAGATGCACCAGTCGTGCATGTCGTCGACCCAGTCGAAGTACCGCTTGGCCAGCTCCGGCGGGTGGACGCGGGTGCGGCCGTCGCGGACGGCGTCGCCGGCCTCCTTGGCCAGCGGGCCGACGTTGACGAACCACTGGAGCGACAGACGCGGCTCGACCACCGTCTTGCAGCGCGAGCAGTGGCCGACGGCGTGCAGGTACGGCCGCTTCTCGGCGACGATGCGGCCTTCGGCGCGGAGCGCGGCGACCACGGCGGGGCGGGCCTCGAAGCGGTCGAGCCCCTGGAAGGGCCCGTGCGCGGTGATCACACCGCGCTCGTCCATGATGGCCAGGGAGGGCAGGTTGTGGCGACGGCCGATCTCGAAGTCGTTCGGGTCGTGGGCGGGGGTGACCTTGACGGCGCCGGTGCCGAAGGCCGGGTCGACGTGGTCGTCGGCGACGATCGGGATCATCCGGCCGGTCAGCGGCAGCTCGACCTCGCGCCCGATCATGTGGGCGTAGCGCTCGTCGGACGGGTTGACCGCGACCGCGGTGTCGCCGAGCATCGTCTCGGCCCGGGTGGTGGCGACGATGATCTCGTTCTCGCCCGACCCGTACCGGATGGAGACGAGCTCGCCCTCGTCCTCGCTGTGCTCGACCTCGATGTCGGACAGGGCGGTCAGGCAGCGGGGGCACCAGTTGATGATGCGGTTGGCCCGGTAGATGAGGCCGTCGTCGAAGAGCCGCTTGAAGATCGTCTGGACCGCGCGGGAGAGCCGCTCGTCCATGGTGAAACGTTCCCGGGACCAATCGACGCCGTCGCCGAGCTTGGTCATCTGGCCGAGGATGCGCCCGCCGGACTCCTCCTTCCACTGCCAGACCCGCTCGACGAACGCCTCGCGGCCGAGATCGTGCCGGGAGAGGCCCTCCTTGGCGAGCTCGCGCTCGACCACGTTCTGGGTGGCGATGCCGGCATGATCCATGCCCGGCAGCCAGAGGGTCTCGAAGCCGCGCATCCGGGCGCGCCGCGACAGCGCATCCTGAATGGAGTGGTCAAGGGCATGCCCGACATGCAGCGACCCGGTAACGTTCGGCGGCGGAAGCACGATGCTGTACGGCTCACGCCCGCTGCCCGGGTCCGCTGCGAAGTATCCGGCCGCTACCCATCGCTCATAGCTGGGGGCCTCGACATCGGCAGGGGCGTACTGGGTAGGAAGCTCAGGCGTCGTCACGCTGCCTAATTCTAGGAGCACTCAGCCGTACACCCGCCGCGATTTGGCTCGCCCCGGTTCAGGCGGACTTCTCCCGCGGGGCGCGCTGCTGCTTGAGCTGGTCCCGTGGGATGAGCGTGGGGTTGACGTGCTCCAGCACGGCCTCCCTGGTGATCACCACGCGGGCCACGTCCTGCCGGGAGGGCACCTCGTACATGACGGACAGGAGCACCTCCTCCAGGATGGCGCGCAGGCCGCGGGCGCCGGTGCCGCGCAGGATGGCCTGGTCGGCGATGGCCTCCAGGGCGTCGGCGGTGAACTCCAGCTCCACGTTGTCCAGCTCGAAGAGGCGCCGGTACTGCTTGACCAGCGCGTTGCGCGGCTCGGTGAGGATCTGGATGAGGGCTTCCCTGTCCAGGTTGTGCACGCTGGTGATCACGGGGAGCCGGCCGACGAACTCGGGGATCATGCCGAACTTGAGCAGGTCCTCCGGCATGACGTCGCTGAAGATGTCGGAGGCGTCGATCTCCTCCTTGGACCGGATGATGGCGTTGAAGCCGATCCCCTTCCGGCCCACCCGGGACTCGATGATCTTCTCCAGGCCCGCGAAGGCACCACCGCAGATGAACAGCACGTTGGTGGTGTCGATCTGGATGAACTCCTGGTGCGGGTGCTTGCGCCCGCCCTGCGGGGGCACGCTGGCGGTGGTGCCCTCCAGTATCTTCAGCAGCGCCTGCTGCACACCCTCGCCGGAGACGTCTCGCGTGATCGACGGGTTCTCGCTCTTGCGGGCGATCTTGTCGACCTCGTCGATGTAGATGATGCCGGTCTCGGCCTTCTTGACGTCGTAGTCGGCGGCCTGGATGAGTTTGAGGAGGATGTTCTCCACGTCCTCCCCGACGTACCCGGCCTCGGTGAGCGCGGTGGCGTCGGCGATGGCGAACGGCACGTTCAGCATCTTGGCCAGGGTCTGCGCCAGCAGGGTCTTGCCGGAGCCGGTGGGGCCGAGCAGCAGGATGTTCGACTTGGACAGCTCCAGGCCGTCGTCCCGGCCGCGTTCGCCGGACTGCACCCGCTTGTAGTGGTTGTAGACCGCGACGGACAGGGCCTTCTTCGCCTTGTCCTGGCCGATCACGTAGGCGTCGAGGAACTCGTAGATCTCGCGGGGCTTGGGAAGGTTGTCCCACTTGAGCTCGGAGGACTCGGAGAGCTCCTCTTCGATGATCTCGTTGCAGAGGTCGATGCACTCATCGCAGATGTAGACGCCTGGTCCGGCGATGAGCTTCTTGACCTGCTTCTGGCTCTTGCCACAGAACGAGCACTTGAGCAGGTCTCCCCCGTCGCCGATGCGTGCCACCCCAGATACTCCTTTGCGTGGGACCGCCCTGCTGACGCGGTCCGTTTCTTCCGCGCCAGTCACTTCGGTGCGAAAACGTCATCCCGCTCAGGTTTCGACGTTACCGTCTCCCGGGCCCTCAGTGAGCCCCCTAGCGGCGAGTCGCACCGGAACGTGCCCTCTTGGGCACCGTTCCGGTGCGCATGACCTAGTTAGGCCTTCACCGCCACGGCCTGACGCTTGCGGGACGGGATGATGTCGTCCACCAGCCCGTACGCCTTCGCCTCCGCCGCATTGAGGATCTTGTCGCGCTCGATGTCGCGGCGAATCTCCTCAGACGACTTACCTGTGTGCTTTGCCACGATATCCTCCAGAAGCGTCCGCATCCGGAGAATCTCCCGAGCCTGGATCTCAATGTCCGATCCCTGACCGCCACCCTCGGTGGACGGCTGGTGGATCAGCATCCGCGCGTTCGGCAGCGCGAACCGCTTGCCCGGCGTGCCACCCGCGAGCAGCACCGCCGCCGCCGAGGCCGCCTGCCCGAGGCAGACGGTCTGGATCTCCGGGCGGACGAACTGCATCGTGTCGTAGATGGCCGTCATGGCGGTGAACGACCCGCCCGGCGAGTTGATGTAGATGCTGATGTCCCGGTCGGGGTCGAGCGACTCCAGGGTCAGCAGCTGCGCCATCACGTCGTTGGCGGACGCGTCGTCGATCTGCACCCCGAGGAAGATGATGCGGTCCTCGAAGAGCTTGTTGTAGGGGTTCATCTCCTTGACGCCGTACGTGGTGCGTTCGACGAACGAGGGGATGATGTAGCGGCCGTTGATGTCACCCGGCCTGATCAGGTCACTCACTTCGGAAGCTCCAGTCATGAGACAGCGCCCTCCGAGGGCACCTGCCGCGCGCTGCGCACGACGTGGTCGATGAAGCCGTAGTCCTTGGCCTCCTCGGCCGTGAACCAGCGGTCCCGGTCGGAGTCCCGCTCGATCTGGTCGATCGGCTGCCCGGTGTGGAAGGCGATACGCTCGGCAAGGGTCTTCTTGACGTACAGCATCTGCTCGGCCTGGATCGCGATGTCGGCCGCCGTGCCGCCGATGCCGCCGGACGGCTGGTGCATCATGATGCGGGCGTTGGGCAGCGCGTACCGCTTGCCGGGCGCGCCGGCGCAGAGCAGGAACTGGCCCATCGACGCGGCCAGGCCCATTGCCACCGTGCACACGTTGTTCGGCACGTACTCCATCATGTCGTAAATCGCCATGCCGGCCGTCACTGAACCGCCGGGAGAGTTGATGTAGAGCCAGATGTCACGGTCCGGGTTGTCTGCGGCGAGCAGCAGCAGTTCCGCGCAGAGCCGGTTGGCGACCTCGTCGTTGACCTGGGTGCCGAGCACCACGATGCGCTCGCGCAGCAGCCGCTGGTAGAGCTGGTCCTCTAGCCGGAATGCGCCATTCGGCTGCGCCTGCGACTCGGGCCCGAAAGTGGTGGGCGAGAAGAAGGTCGGCGGGCTGGTCACAGCGTCACCTTCCGATGCGTCGTAATCGATTGGCTTTGCTTGTGACCCTAACCCCAGCAACGGACCCCTCATGCCCGCTCATGATGCTGTTCGCTGACGGCGCATGGAGGGGCAAGCCCATTTTGTACGTGTTTATTGCCAATCCTCTGGATCGGCGGGGCCGGAAAGACGAACGGCCCCCGGTGGATGTCCACCGGGGGCCGGAACGCGTGAAGTTACTCGGCGGCGGCGCCCTGCTGTGCGGCGGGGTTGAGCTCGGCGTAGATGGCCTGGATGTCGACGTCGTTGCCGTCGGTGTCGGTCACCTTGGCGGCGTCGCCCACGACGGTCTTGGCCTTCTCCCGGACGATCTCCATCATGGCCAGGGTGAGCTGGTCGTTGTCGGCCAGGTGCTGGGCCAGAGTGTTGGGCGCCACGCCCAGCTGGGCGGCCCGGCGGACCACGAAGTTGGTGAGCTCCTCCTCGCTCACCCCGATGTCCTCGGCCTTGACGATCTTGTCGAGCACGAAGCCCGACTTCAGGGCCTTGGCGGAGTTCGTCTCGAACTCGGCGAAGCGCTCGTCCTCGGTGGTCTGGTAGAGACGGAAGTACGCCTCACGGCTGAGGCCGCTCTCCTGGATCTGGTGGTCCAGGTTGTGCTTGCGGGCGTCGATCTCGGCCTTGAGCGCGCTCTCCGGCAGCGGGATGTCGATGCTGTCCAGCAGCGCGTCCACCGCCTTCTCCCGGAGCTGCACGACCTGCTCGATCAGCTTGTTCCTGCGGCTCTGCTCGCGCACGCTGTCCCGCAGCTCGGCCAGCGAGTCGAACTCACTGGCCAGCTGGGCGAACTCGTCGTCCAGCTCGGGCAGCACCTTCTCCTTGACCGACTTGACGTTGATGATCACGTCGGCCTCCTCGCCGGCGTTCTCGCCGCCGACCAGGGTGGTGCGGAAGGTCTTCTCCTCGCCCGCCGACAGGCCCTCCAGGGCGTCGTCCAGGCCCTGGAGCACCGAGCCGGCGCCGACCTCGTAGGAGACGTCGGCGGCCTGCTGCTCGTCCAGGTTCTGGCCGTCGATCTCGGCGCGCAGATCCATCACCACGAAGTCACCGCGGGCGGCCGGGCGCTCCACGCCGGTCAGCGTGGCGAAGCGCTGGCGCAGGCCCTCCAGCTGGAGGTCGATGTCCTCGTCGGAGACCACGGCGGGGTCGACCACGATCTCGGTGCCCTCGTAGGAGGGCACGTCGAAGGCCGGACGCACGTCCACCTCGGCGGTGAACTCGACCTGCGTGCCGTCCTCGATCTTGGTGACCTCGATCTCCGGCGGGCTCACCGGGAAGACGTCGATCTCGTCGACGGCCTGGCCGTACAGCTTGGGGAGCGCGTCGTTGAGGGTCTCCTCCAGCACCACCGCGCGGCCGAAGCGCTGCTCGATGATCCGGGCCGGAACCTTGCCGGGGCGGAAGCCGGGGACGCGCACCTGCTGCGCGACCTTCTTGTAGGCGGCCTGCAGGCTCGGCTCTAGCTCCTCGAACGGCACCTCGACGGTGAGCTTCACCCGAGTGGGGCTGAGCTCCTCGACAGCGGTCTTCACTGGGTGGTCTCCTTGATCAAGCATCTGGTGATCGCGGGCACGTGATCCACAGCTCCTCAGGCACGTCGCGCGCGCCCACGCGGAAAGGGCGGATGGGCGAATGGGCATGCTCCACTGCGGCGGGTGTCCAGCGCCAAACTGCAGTCTAGGGCAGACCGGCACCCGACAGCGACGACTCAGAGCTCCTGCGCGATCTTTCTGAGGATGTCAATGGTCTCCGCAGGGGTGGTGCTGACCGCGCAGAGCCGTTCCATGACCTCGCTGTACCGATCCACTTCCTCGCGTTTGTCGAGGTACAACGCGCTGCCGAGCTGTTCGACATAGATGATGTCGGGGAGCTCGGCGTCCGGGAAGCGGAGGATGCTGAACGCGCCGCCCTCGGCGGCGTGGCCGCCGAAGTTGAAGGGCATCACCTGGATCGTGACATTCGGCTGGTCCATCAGCTCGATCAGGTGCTGGATCTGCCCGCGCATCACGTCGATGCCGCCGATCGGACGGCGCAGCGCGGCCTCGTCGATGACCGCCCAGAACGTCGGGCGGCGCTGGCCCTCCAGCACGCGCTGGCGTTCCAGCCGCAGGTCGACGCGGCGGGAGATCTCCTCGGGGGCGGCGCCCACCGCGCCCGCGGTGATCACGGCGCGCGCGTACTCCTTGGTCTGGAGCAGGCCGGGGACGAACTGGACCTCGTAGGTGCGGATGCGCTCCGCGGCCTCCTCCAGCCCGACGTAGGCCTGGAACCAGGAGGGCAGCAGGTCGTTGAAGCGGTGCCACCAGCCTGGCTCGTTGGCCCGTTCCACCAGGTCCAGGATGGCGCCGCGGGCGTCGGCGTCGGCCACGCCGTACAGCGTCAGCAGGTCGGCGACGTCGCGTTCGCGGAAGCTGACCCGGCCGAGCTCCATGCGGCTGATCTTGGACTCCGAGCCGCGGATGAGGTGGCCGGCGTCGTGTCGGGTGATGCCCTTCTCCTCGCGCAGCTTGCGCAGCTGCGTGCCGAGGAGGATGCGGAGGGCCGTCGGACCTTGTCCCTGTTGGGTGAATGTCACGGCGCCCTCCCTCTCAACTTGGTTGTGTCGCCGGGACGCCGCCGCAGCGACATCACCGCACGCCCAGCCCACACAGTGTCACCACTTCCGGCCACGAAGACAAGGTCTGAAGTTCGTGTCCATTTCACAGGGACGCAATGATTCACGCAACTGCACGGGGCAACTGCACGTGCATTTGGGTCTTGCAGGGCGAGTGCGGTTGACCCATGATGGCGTAGTGCATATTGGGCCAAACGTGCACTAGTTCTCAAATCTGGCGAGCGGGAGGAGCGGGGCAGGATGTTGGACAATCCCATATCCGCCCGCGACATGGGGTTTGAGCGGTTACTCCGGGATGCACCGGACTCCCAGGCTACGACATGCCCGCTCCGCCCCCAGGCTGATTCGGTGAAGACCGCCCGCGATGTCACCCGGTCGACCCTCCGGGAGTGGGGACTTTCGGAGCTGACCGACGACGCGACCCTGGTGGTTTCGGAACTGGTGACGAACGCCGTCCGTTACGCCCTGTATCCGTTAGATCGCGCGGTCGACCAGCCGATCACCCTCATGCTGTTACGGCTCGCGCCGCACGTCCTGCTGGCCGTCGCCGACCCGAGCGACGAGGCCCCCACCCCCAAGGAACCGGACTTCGTCTCCGAACACGGGCGCGGGCTGTACATCGTGGAAACCTACAGCCAGGCGTGGGGCTGGGACGTCCTGTCCGCCGGCGGCAAGGCGGTCTGGGCGCTCTTCCGTACCGAGGACTGAAACTTTATCTATCACGGTTGAGTTATATAAAGCCTGCTTGATAAACAGGTGTTGTGCACGCGTTCGACGTTCTCGGCGATCCGGTACGCCGCCGGATCCTGGAGCTCCTGGCGGCGGGCGAACAGAGTTCGGGCGAGATCACCACGACCATCCGGGCCGAGTTCGGCATCTCCCAGCCAGGCGTCTCCCAACATCTCCGAGTGCTCCGAGAGAGCGGTTTCACGACGGTGCGGCCCGAGGGCACCAGGCGGCTCTACGCCGTGCGGAGCGAGGCCCTGCGCGAGGTGGACGTGTGGCTCGATCAGTTCCGGCGATTCTGGGACCAGCGGCTGGACGCGCTGGGCACCGAGCTGGCCCGGGGCCGGCGCCGACACGCGAAGGAGACAGAGAGTTGATCGACATACTGCAGCAGATCGCCGCCATCCAGCGGGAAATCGGGGGCAAGCCCGGGGAAACGGTTTCGGCCGTAACACGTCGGACATATCCGGCGGACATCGCGGACGTCTGGGACGCGATCACCGATCCCGAGCGCTTGAAGCGGTGGTTCCTTCCGGTCACCGGGGAGTTCCGGGTGGGCGGGCGGTTCCAGGTCGAGGGGAACGCCGACGGGCAGATCCTGGCCTGCGAGGAGCCCTCGCTACTGCGGGTGTCGTACGGCCACGAGACCAGCATCGTCGAGATCCGGCTGACCGCCGAGGAGGCGGGGACCGTGTTCGAACTCGAGCACGCCGTGCCGGTGGCGCTGGCGGGAAGTGTCGCGGGAGCGCTCTACGTGGGGCCCGGGTGGGATGGCGCGCTGCTCGGGCTCGGGCTCTACCTGGCCGGGGAGGAAAGCGGCGATCCGGTCGCGGCGGCCAACTCGCCGGAGACGATCGAGTTCTCCCGCCATTCCATTTCGGCATGGGAGCAGGCGCTGCGGGCCAGCGGCCTGGCCACCGAGGAGGAGATCGCGGCAGCGGTCGAGGCGGCCCGGGCGCAGTTCGCCCCTTGATCACGCTTTCAGGTGCCGGATTGCCGCGCATGTGCTCGGACGTGTGACAGCCCGTTCCACCGTGGAACGCCCAAGGAACGCCGGAATGTGAGAGGAGTTCGTACCAGATAACGAAAAGGACACGCCAATGCGTGAAGTGTGCATTCTTCCGTATGCGGCGCGGGAGAAGCCCGGCAACGGGCGGCCCCAGCGCCCCGAACCGGGCGCGGGACGCCGCCCACGGCCCGCCTCTCCGGGGGTAAGGCGGGACACCCGGCGTCCGGGACCTGGCCGCCGCACCGACACTCCCCCTTCCCGGCGCGCCTCGGACGGTGGTCGGCCATGAGAACGGGACGCCTGACGGCACTGCTCACCACCACCCTGCTCTCCGTCGGCCTGCTGTCGGCCGGGGCGACCACGACCACGGCCTTCGCCGCCACGAACACGGCCTTCGCCACGAACACCAACAAGGGCACCATCACCGCCTGGGGTCTCAACGACGTCGGCCAGGTCGGGGACCGAACCACCGTCAACCACCCGACTCCCGTCGATGTCGGCAGGCTGCCCAATTCTCCCTACCGTTCTGGATATGTCCGGCAAGTGGCGGTGAGCGGTGAGTTCGGGGCCGGACTCGGGATCGATCAGCGTCTGTACGTCTGGGGCAAACTCCCCATGGGAGAGGTGACCCTTTCCCCGAAGGTCGTGGACGCGCCTGGAATCACCCAGTTCTCCCTCGGTGCGAACCACATCCTGGCGCTGGCCCATGACGGAACGGTCTGGGCCTGGGGCGAGAACCTCTACCGCCAACTGGGCGACGGCACCCAGATCGGGCGCGCCACGCCGCAGCGCGTCGCCGGCCTCACCGATATCGTCCAGGTCGCCGCCGGTTACCGGTACAGCCTCGCGCTCGCCGCCGACGGGACGGTCTGGGTCTGGGGCCACAACGGCTACGCGGAACTCGGCGACGGAACCACCGTCAACCGCCCGACCCCCGTCAAACTGTCCGGCCTCACCGGGGTCGTCCAGGTGGCCGCCTCCCCCACCGGCGTGCATTCGATGGCATTACGCTCCGACGGGAGCGTATGGGCCTGGGGCAACAACGCGGCCGGTCAACTCGGCGTGGGCGGGTCCGTACCGCGATATGTCCCGACAAGGGTGCCCGGTCTCACCAACGCCACCCACATCTCCGCCGGTCAGCGCTCCAGCTTCGCCATCGCCGACCCGGCACGAACCGTGTACGGCTGGGGTGCCAACACCTCCGGCCAACTGGGCGACGGCACCCGGTCCGAACGCCGGACCCCCGTGGCGGTGCCGCTGACGGATGTCGTACAGGTCGAGGGAGGCGGCGGCGCCACCACCGCGGCCGTACGCGCGGACGGAACCGTCTGGACCTGGGGTTCCAACGCCTCCGGAGCCCTCGGCACCGGCACCCCGTCCGACCACGTCACCACCCCCACCCCGGTCCCCGGCCTCACCCAGGCACTCCAACTCGCCGTCGGCACCGCCACCATCACCACCCTGATCGACGTCCACACCCCCCCCCCCCCCCCCCCCCCCCCCCCCCCCCCCCCCCCCCCCCCCCCCCCCCCCCCCCCCCC
>NZ_JAHCST010000110.1 GCF_018476525.1 Acrocarpospora catenulata | reverse complement strand
GGCGCTGCGCTGGTACAGCTCCAGATAGCTCTCGGGGCGGCCGACCAGCACCTGCTGGGCGGGGCGGGTGGTGGGCCGGGTGGGCGGGGCCTGCGCGCCCAGGGCGAGCACCTGGGTGCCCGCGCCGAGCAGTTCCCGCACCTTGTCGCCGTCCACGCCCACGCCGTGCACCATCACCACCACTCCGGTGGCGAAGCCCAGCTCGGCCCCGAGCTTGTCGCTGATCACGCCGTCCACGCCGGGGAAGCCGAGCGGCGCGGCGGCGGCCACCCGGAGCTTGGGGCCGCCGTCCAGCTGGTACTCGGCGCCGAGCACCATGCCGAGCCGTTTGAGCACCGTGCTGTCGGCCACCAGTTCCCCCCGGGCCAGGGCGCTCCACACCTCCGGGTGCTCGGCCACGGTCTTGGGCGTCCAGGACCGGAACTGGGCGGGGTCCACCGCGAGCAACTGGAGTCCGGTTCCTGAGATGCGCACCTGGCCGCCGTTCACCGCGGCGACCTTCTGCACGTTCCTGACCTTGGCCAGCTTGAGCAGGGTCTTCTCCGGCACGGTGGTGGCGGAGATGGCCAGCAGTTTGGGCGGGGTGACCTGGACTCCGGGCCCGCCGACGACCGGCGGGGCGGACGGCAGCGTACGGTCCGGAACCAGCAGCTGGCGCTCCGCGGAGCGGTCGGCGGGGCGCACGGCCGGTTCCGCCTCATCCCGGACCAGCAGGAGCACGCTGCCCACGGTGACGGTCACCGCGATCAGCGCGGCGAGCCCGGCCACGAACACGCGGAGCGGCGTGACCCACGGAAGGGACACCCGGTTCACGCGAGTACCTTACCGGCCTTAAGGCCCCAAAATCGGTCCCACGCCGCACGGCCCGGAAATTCGGTTGCCAAGCGACCGGCCGGTACGAGACAGTCGACGGGGTTTTCAGAGCCGTCCGCGTGCCCACCCAAGGCCGCAGCCGACCCAGGTCGGCGTGCCCGGACGCAGCACACGTGCTTCACGTGCCAAGGGCGCGCGAGAGGGGTTTGGAAATGGTTGGGCCGTACCGTGGGCTGTTTGCCACGCGCGGAGCGAAGTCGTTTGTCATCGCCGGATTCGTCGGGCGCATCCCCATGTCGATGCTGAGCATCGGCATCACCCTGCTCATCCACCACCTCACCGGCTCGTTCGCGACCGCCGGCGCGCTGGCCGCCGTGGTGTCCCTGGCGTACGCCGTGGCCGCGCCGCTCTCCGGCCGCCTGGTGGACCGGTACGGCCAGGCCAGGGTGATCGTGCCGTTCGCGGTGGTGCACGCGGCCGCGCTGACCGCGCTGATGCTGCTGGTGCACGCGCACGCGCCGCTCTGGACGTTCTTCCTGTCCGCCGCGATCGCCGGGAGCTCGGCCACCTCGCTGGGGTCCATGGTCAGGGCCCGCTGGTCGCACCTGCTGGACGACCCGGCCAGGCTGCACAGCGCGTTCTCCTTCGAGTCGGTGGCCGACGAGGTCATCTTCGTGGCCGGACCGTCCTTCACCGCCGTGGTGGCCACCAGCGTCAACGTGTACGCCGGGCTGATCGTGGCCGTGGTCCTGGCCACGGTGGGCTCGCTGTCCTTCGCGCTGCTGAAGAGCACCGAGCCGCCGGTGGTGCGGCGCCACGAGCGGCAGCGCTCGCCGATCGGCATCCCCGGGGTGGCGCTGCTGTCCATGGTGATGCTGGCGATGGGCGCCGTCTTCGGCTGCGTGGACGTGGTCACCGTGAGCTTCGCCGAGGAGCACGGCACCACCACCGCGGCCGGGCTGCTGCTGGCCTGCTTCTCCGGCGGCAGCATGGTCTCCGGCCTCTGGTACGGGGCCCGCGCCTGGAAGATCACCCTGCGCCGGCGCCTCACCCGGGCCCTGATCGTGTTCGTGGTGGGCCTGACCCCCGTGCTGCTCATCGGCGACCTGCGGCTGATGGCGCTGGCGCTGTTCTTCGCCGGCCTGGCCATCTCGCCGACGCTGATCACCAGCTTCTCGCTGATCGAGCGGCTGGTCCCGTCCGGGCAGCTGACCGAGGGCATGTCCTGGCTGACCACCTCGATCGGCTTCGGGGTGGCCGTGGGCGCCTGGGCGGGCGGGCACCTCACCGACACCTACGGCGCCTCCAACGCGTACGGCTTCGCCTACGGGGCCGCGCTGCTGGCCATGGTGGTCGGGGTGGCCGGGTCGGGCTGGCTGCGCACGCCGGTGGCTGTACGGAACAGCGGGTCATGAGTACCGTTCACGTTCATGGGTGAACGCTTCGTCAACTGGGCGGGCAATCAGGTCGGCGTCCCCGCCGAGGTGCGGTCTCCGGCCTCGGCCGAGGAGGTCGCGGCGGCCGTACGGGACGCGGTCCGGGACGGGCGCACGGTCCGGATGGTCGGCACCGGGCACTCCTTCACCGGGGTGGCGCTCACCGACGGCCTGATGCTGCGTCCGGACCGGCTGACCGGGGTGCTGGAAGCCGGGGACGGCTGGGTCAAAGTGGCTGCCGGGACCCGGCTGCACGCGCTCAACGTGGAGCTGCACCGGCGAGGGCTGGCGCTGGCCAACATGGGCGACATCACCGTGCAGACGGTGGCCGGGGCCGTACAGACCGGGACGCACGGGACCGGGCGGCTGACCGGCGGGCTGGCCGACCAGGTGACCGAGCTGGAGCTGGTGCTGGCCGACGGCACGCTCACCACGGTCAGGGAGGGCGACCTGTTCGACGCGGCCAGGGTCGGGCTGGGGGCACTCGGCATCCTCACCGCGCTGACCTTCCGGGTGGAACCGGCCTTCCTGCTGCACAGCCGCCGCGAGACGAGGCCCTTCAGCGGCGTCCTGGCCGACCTGGACGAGTTGGTCGAGGGCAACGAGCACCTGGACTTCTACTGGCTCCCGCACACCGACGCCTGCCTGGTCAAACGGAACAACCGGAGCGCGGGCCCGGCGGCGCCGCCGAGCCCCTTCCGGCACTGGCTGGACGCGGTGTTCCTGGAGAACATGCTGTTCGGGCTGGCCTGCGCGGCCGGGGCCCGGTTCCCCGGGATGATCCCGTCGATCAACGCGCTGTCGGCCCGGCTGCTGGGAACCTCGGAGGCGGTGGACTTCTCCTACAAGGTCTTCGCCACCGTGCGGGAGGTGACGTTCCTGGAGATGGAGTACGCGATCCCGCGCGAGCACCTCGGCACGGCCCTGCGGGAGCTGCGCGACCTGGTGGACCGGAGCGGGTGGAAGATCGGCTTCCCGGTGGAGGTCCGGGTCACCCCGCCCTCGGACGCCTGGCTCTCCACCGCCTATGGCCGGGAGTCGGCGTATATCGCCTGCCACGTCTACCAGCCCACCCCGAATCCCGACTACTTCGCCGGAGTGGAGGAGATCATGGTGCGGCTGGGCGGGCGTCCGCACTGGGGCAAGCTGCACACCCGGGACGCCGCCTACCTCGCAACGGTCTATCCGCGTTTCACCGACTTCGTGAAGCTGCGTGACCAGCTGGATCCTGGCCGGGTGTTCGGCAACGCGTACCTGGCCGGCGTGCTGCCCTGAATCACTTCTGCCAACTCCAGCACGGCCGTCGGCAGGATTGGGAAGAATCAGGGGAGGGCCAGTGAATGCTGGCTGAACATGGCGGCACCTACCACGGTAAATCCGACAAATGTGACCGGCGTCACATCGTCTCCCGCACCCTTGGGCGAGGCGATGTTCGGACATGCCGGGTACGGTGCTGGAAGGCAACCGGCTCACGCGAGACACTCAAGGGTCCGGGGGAAGATTCAGCACGACGACGAAGGGACTCGCATGCAGGAGCTCCGTCTCGTCGCGGTTAGTGAGGACGGCACCTACCTCGTTCTGGCCACCGCCGGGCGAGGCACACGGTTCACGCTGCCCGTCGACGACCGGCTCCGCGCTGCGGTTCGCGGCAACTTCTCCCGTCTCGGCCAGTACGAGATCGAAGTGGAGAGCCCGTTGCGTCCCAAGGAGATCCAGGCCCGAATCCGGGCCGGGGAGACCGCGGAGGAGATCGCGGCCACCGCGGGCATCCCGGTCGAGCGGGTGCGCTGGTTCGAGGGTCCCGTGCTCCAGGAACGCGAATACGTGGCGCAGCAGGCCCAGCGGGTGGCCGTCCGGCTGCCCGGCGAGACGACCCCCCGGCCCACCCTCGGCGAGTTGGTGGCCGAGCGGCTGACCCGGCGCGGGGTGCCCGCCGACGAGATCGACTGGGACTCCTGCAAGCGGGACGACAACCTCTGGCGGATCAAGCTCGGGTTCGTCTGGAACGGGCACACCCGGCACGCGGAGTGGCTCTTCGACCCCCGGCGGCGGCACATCACGCCCCACGACGACGAGGCCATGCGGCTGTCGGCCCCCGAATACGTGGACCCGCCGGTGGGGGACACCACCGTGCGGCCGTTCGTGCCCCGGCTGGCGAGCAAGCTCGCGCCGGTGCCCTCCCATGACTTCCCGCCCGTACGGCATGAGCCGCCGCCCCGGTACGAGCCGGAGCCCGCCGCGCCCTACGCCGAGCCTCCGCCGGTGCGGACGATGCCGGTTCCACCGGCGGCGTACGCGGATCTGGTGTACGAGCAGGTCGGCGAGGAGCCGGTGACGGTGCTCCAGGAGCCGGTCGTGCACGCCCTGCCGGCGCCGCCCGAGCCGGTCGCGCCCCAGCCTGTCGCGTACGAGCCGGTCGCGCCTGAGGAGCTCGCGGATGAGCCCGATCAGGTGGCCATCGCCGAGGAGGCCGTGGTCGTTGTCGAGGAAGTCCCGGTCGCGGAGAGCCCCGAACTTCCTGAGGTGATCAGCGAGGAGACGGCCGAGGAATCGGCCCCCGTGCGCGACGAGGTCGTCACGCCGAAGCCGGAACCCCAGCCCGAACCCGAACCCGCGCCGAAGGCCGTGGCACCCGCGCCCGTCGCCCCGCCGCCGACGCCCACAGCGCCCAAGCCCGCACCGTCCGTGCCCGCGCCCGCACCACCCGCGGCGCCTGTGCCCGCAGCGTCGGTGCCCGCCGCACCCGTGCCTGCTGTGCCGCCCGCGCCTGCGGCGTCGGTGCCTGCGGCGTCCGTGCAGAAGCCTCCTGTGCCGAAGCCTGCCCTGCCGAAGGCTCCGGTGCCGAAGCCGATGCCGCCGCGACCCGGTCCTCCGCCGCGGGCGGCGGGTGCGAAGCCGACCGCCAACGGGGCAAGGCCCTCCGTGGCGGCTGCCATCATGGGCGGGGACACTCCCCCGGTGCCCCCCGCGCCCGCGAAGAAGCCGGTACCCCCGGTCGAGGAGCCCGTGGCCGTCCCGGCCGCCCGGGTCAGCGAGGAGATCCCCGCCGAGCCGACGCCCGCCGAGCCCAAGGCGGCCAAGCCCGGCAAGCCGGAGCCGCCCGCCCCGGCCGTCCCGCCGAAGCCCGCGCCACCCCGCCGCAAGGCCAGGGGCCGCCGGGCTTCGGTGCCCAGCTGGGACGAGATCATGTTCGGCGCGCGCAAGCCGGACTGATCACTCACTCCATGAAGGGGGCGACCCACTCGGGGGTGACCTCGGCGGCGAACTCCACCCCTTGGCGCGCGCCCACGTCCAGGGCGGAATAGCCGCCGCTGCCCGCGCCCACGCCCGCGATCACGGTGACCACCCCGGCACGGCGCTGGAACCAGGTCTCCCTGATCGTCCAGCCGACCACCGCCCGCCGCTCCACGGTCGCCTGGGTCCGCCGCAGCGAACCGGAGCGCACCGAGAGGCGGGCTCCGTCATAGGCGTGCCCGAGCGACCGGTAGCGGTCCAGCCCCAGCGGCACGCCGACGGCGGCCAGCGCGAGCGCGACGACGGCCAGCACGCCCCAG
Organism: Acrocarpospora catenulata; assembly: GCF_018476525.1. Taxonomy (GTDB): domain Bacteria; phylum Actinomycetota; class Actinomycetes; order Streptosporangiales; family Streptosporangiaceae; genus Acrocarpospora; species Acrocarpospora catenulata. The sequence continues at coordinate 7,945 of NZ_JAHCST010000110.1, read as the reverse complement.
CCCATGACCAGGGCGACGGCGGCGACCGCCAGCCAGGGGGCCACCGCACGGAACAGCCTGCGACGGCGCGCCACCGGCGGGTGCGGGCGCAGCGGGGCGTCGAAGGGCCCGACGGCCTCGGCGGCGACCTTGAGCGCCTCGGCCTTGGGCGCGACGGGCAGCAGTTGCCCCCGCGTCTGGGAGTCACCGAGACCGGTCACCACCGCCCACATCCGGACCAGCCCGAAGGCCCGCTCCGGTGGGCTCTCGGCCAGCTCGTACCCCCGGATCCGGCGCCGTTCCAGCGAGACCGCCCGGCGGTTGACCAGACCGCGCTCGGCGACCAGGTAGCCGTCTCTGGTCCGGAGCGTGAAGTTCCAGTTGAAGACCGCGTACATCACGCCGCCCGCCAGCGGCATGAGCACCACCAGCACGACCAGGACGGCGGCCAGCAGTTGCGGCCGCTCCCAGAGCCACTCCGCGAGCGCCCAGGCGTCCCGCCCGGTCAGCCCGAACTCCTCCCCCCACTGGAAGAGCAGCCCGATCGCACCCGCCACCAGGGCGAACGGCGTCAGCAGGTAGGCGCCGGAGAGCGGCCCGTACCGCAGCCACGCGCGGGGCACCCGGATCAGGTACCGCTCCCGCACGACCGGGGCTGCCTCCACGGGTTCCGGCTCTGACGGTGCCGCCCGCCGGGCCAGGAGCACCGCCCGGAGGCGTTCGGCCTCCGCCACGGTGACCCCGTTGAGCTCGCCCTCCTGCTTGTCGCCCCCGGCGCCGGTGTCCAGCTTGAGCACGGCGAGCCCGAGCAGCCGGTGCAGGGCGGGGGTGCTGACGTCCACGCCGCGGATGCGCTCCAGCGGGATGGTCCGCACCGACCGGCTGACCAGCGCCCGGGTCAGTTCCAGCCGGTCGCCCACCACCGCGTACGTGAAAGTGGCCCAGCGCAGCACCGCGAACACCACGGAACCGGCCACGCCCAGCGCCGCGAACCCGAAGGAACGCGGCGAGAAGCCTCCGGCGACCAGCACCCCTGCCAGCGGCAGCAGCAACGAGGGCGCCATCCGGATGGGGTCGATGAACAGCACCTTGGCACTCAGCCGGGACCGCGCGGGGAGCGCCTGTCCGGCCGTCACGTGGCGTCGTCCCTGAGCTCCTGCGCCCGCCGGGACAGCTCCTCGGCCAGCTCAGCCGCCACCCGGTAGTCCAGGCACTTGATGGTGGAGGACCCCGCGTACGAGGCCGTCCTGATCTCCACGGTGGCCAGCCGGAGCAGCCGTTCCAGCCAGCCCTGCGCCTTGTCCACGGTCTGGATGCGCCCCACCGGCACGAACACCCACTCCCGGCTCAGCCAGCCGGACCGCGCGTACACCACGTCGCCGGACAGCTCCCACCGGTGCACCCGGAACCTGATCAACGGCTCGGCGATCACCGTCGGCAGCACCAGCACCGTGGTGACCAGCGGCAGCAGCCACGGCCGCGCGGCCAGCCAGTCGGGCACCCAGGACCAGCCGCCGATCCAGAGCGAGAGCAGCGCCATCCCGCCCGCCAGAGCCAGGAACTCCAGCATCCCGTGCAGGAACCACAGCGTCACGGCCCGCCTGGACACCTGATGGGCGGGCGGCCGGAGCGCGTCGCGCGGGCGGCTGGGGGGACGGGGTGGCTCGCTCACGCTCCCACCCTAAGTCGTGTCAGCGCCCTGTCAGCCGCCCCCGGCCCTGCTCAGCCCGATGTCAGCGGCCGGGACCAGGGTGATCGGCGAAGGAGGACGACACATGACGTACGCGATCCAGGCCGAGGGCCTGGTCAAACGGTACGGCGCGACCACGGCGCTGGACGGGGTGGACCTGACGGCCGAGACGGGCAGGGTGCTCGGTGTGCTCGGCCCCAACGGCGCGGGGAAGACCACCGCCGTGCGGGTGCTGGCCACGCTGACCCGACCGGACGCCGGCCGCGCCACGGTCGGCGGCTTCGACGTGGTGCGCCAGGCCCACCAGGCCCGCTCACTGATCGGCCTGACCGGCCAGTCCGCCGGGGTGGACGAGGCGCTCACCGGAACCGAGAACCTGATCATGATCGGCCGGCTGCTGGGTCTGTCCCGCCCCGCGGCCAGGGCCAGGGCGGCCGAGTTGCTGGCCGGATTCGACCTGACCGAGGCGGCGGACCGAGCCGCCAAAACGTACTCGGGGGGCATGCGGCGGCGGCTGGACCTGGCGGCCGGCCTGGTGGGGCGGCCCCGGGTGCTGTTCCTGGACGAGCCGACCACGGGGCTGGACCCGCGCAGCCGTACCGGGCTCTGGGAGGTGGTGCGGGGCCTGCGGCGGGACGGGGTGACCGTGCTGCTGACCACGCAGTACCTGGAGGAGGCCGACCAACTGGCCGACGACCTCGTGCTGTTCGACCACGGGCGGATCATCGCCCGGGGCGCCCCCGACGAGCTCAAGGCGGCCACCGGCGGCCAGGTGCTGGAGGTGCGGCCGGTCGACGGCGACCGGCTCGACCTGGTGGTGAAGGTGCTCCGCGAGGTGCTCGGCGCCGTGCCGGAGACGGCGAACGGGCTGGTCACGGCGGTGCTGTCCGACCCGGCCGCGGTGCCGGCGATCGTACGGCGGCTGGACGACCTCGGGGTGGTGGCCGCCGAGCTGACCCTGCGCAGATCCAGCCTGGACGAGGTGTTCCTGGCGCTGACCGGCCACCGGGCCGAGCCGGAGGCCGCCGCGTGAGCGCCGCCGCCAGGACCGTGCCCCCGCCCGCCGCGTTACGGCAGACGCTGACGCTGGCCTGGCGAAACCTGGTCCAGATCAAGCACAACCCGATGGAGCTGGTCGACCTCAGCGTGCAGCCGATCATGTTCCTGCTGCTGTTCACGTACGTGTTCGGCGGGGCGATCAGCGGCTCGACCGGCGACTACCTCCAGTTCGCGCTGCCCGGCCTGATCGCGCAGAACATGCTCTTCGCCACGCTCACCACCGCGGTCGGCCTCAACGTGGACATCCACAAGGGGGTCTTCGACCGGCTGCGCAGCCTGCCCATCGCCAGGTCGGCGCCGCTGGCCGGGCGGATCGTGGCCGACACCCTCAAGCAGGCCTGGGCGTTCGCCCTCTTCCTCGGCCTCGGCCTGGTCCTGGGCTTCCGGATCGAGACGGGCGCCGCCGGGGTGCTGGGCGCGCTCGCGCTGCTGCTGGTGTGCGCGCTGACCCTGTCCTGGACGTCGGTGCTGATCGGGCTGAAGGCGGCCGACGTGGAGAAGGTCCAGCTGTTCGCCTTCTCGGTGATGTTGCCGCTGACCTTCACCTCCAACGCGTTCGTGCCGGGCGAGACGATGCCGGGATGGTTGCGGCGCTGGGTCGAGATCAACCCGGTCAGCCATCTGTCCGACGCCCTGCGCGGCCTGCTCACCGGCGGGCCGGTGGCGGGTCCCGCGGTCACCTCACTGCTGTGGGCGGCCGGGGTCGCGGCGCTCTGCGCACCGCTCTCCGTCCGGGCCTTCCGTAACCGCGCCTAGCAGGGCGGTGGCCTCGTCGCGGGTCAGTGCGCGGCCCTGGTCGTACCACTGGCCGAACTCGCCGGGGCCGAGCGCGGCCCGCGCCGCCGTGTCGACGCGGATGTGGTCGAAGCCGACCACCACCGGCACCCCGCGTAAGGTGGCGGCGGCGCCGAGCAGCCGCGCGGCCCTGGCGGGGTCGCCCTCGCGCAGGGCCACACCGGCCAGGCCGACCACCGCCTCGGCGATGATCGGCCCGTCCCGGCCGAGCAGCGCGAGTTCCAGCGCCTCGCCCAGCAGCCGCCGGGCGGCCGGGAGCTGGCCCCGCTGCTCGGCCAGCAGTCCGAGCGAGGTGCGGATCATGGCCTGGAACTGCGGGGCCGAGCGGAGCGGGTCGGCGAGCAGGCGCGTCGCCTCGGCGTAGTGCCGCCCGGCCGCCGCCAGGTCGCCCGCCTCCCTGGCCAGGTCGCCGCGGACGCACCGGATGGCGGCGGCGCCGGACGGGTCGCCGACGGCGGCGCTCACCCGGTCGGCCTCGGCCAGGGCCCGCAGCGCGCCGGCCTGGTCGCCGCAGGTGTGCAGCACCACGGCCAGCCGCGTCCTGATGTACGGAATGTCCTCCAATATCCCGATCTCGTCCACCAGCCGGACCGCCTCGCCCATCACTGGGACGGCCGCCGCCACCTCGCCCCGGAGGCTGAGGATCTCGCCCAGGCCGGCCAGCGCGTTCCCCATCCCCCAGCGGTCCCCGGTCTCCCGGTACCGCTCCAGCGCGCGCCGCAGCGCGGCCTCCGCCTCGTCGATCTCGCCCAGGTTGAACAGCGCCTGGCAGCGGAGCAGCGCGGCGGTGCCCGCCACCCACGGGTCCGGGTGAGCGGCGGCCCGCGCGAAGGCCGCCTCGTCCACCCGCTCCAGGCCGGTGAGCAGCGCGGCCAGCGGGCGGGCGAGCGCGACCAGCGGGTGCCACGGCCGGGCCAGCCGCCGTTCGGCCAGCGTCACGGCGCGGTCCAGGCAGCCGGCCGCCGCCGCCCGGTCGGCGCCCCCATTGATCATGAGCAGCCCGCGGGCGGCCAGCACCAGCGCGACCTGTCCCGGGTCGGCCCCGGGATCGCGCTCCCCCAGCCGGTCCGCCGCCGCCAGCCAGTGCGCGGCCTCGGCGCGGAACCCGACCAGGCACCAGTACCAGCCCAGCGCCCCCGCCAGCCGCAGGGCCAGCTCCCCGCTGTCTTCGGTGGTGGTGAAGCGCAGCGCGGCCAGCAGGTTGCCGTGCTCGCCGGACAGCGTGGCCAGCCAGGCCACCTGCTCGCCGTCCCGCAGCCGCGGCTCGGCCCGCTCGGCCAGCTCGGTGAAGTACCGGGCGTGGGCCAGCCGGAAGGCGTGCTCCTCCCCGGCGGCGGCCAGGCGCTCGGCCGCGTAGGCGCGGATGGTCTCCAGCATGCGGTACCGCTCGCCGTCGAAGCCCACCAGCGACTTGTCCACCAGGCGGCCGAGCACGTCCAGCTCGCCCGCGCAGACCGCCTCGGCCGCGCCCAGCGTGGCACCCCCGGCGAACACCGCCAGCCGCGCCGCGAGCCGGGCCTCGGCCGGGTCCAGCAGGTCCCAGCTCCACTCGACCACCGCCCGCAGCGTCCGCTGCCGGGGCAGCGCGGTACGGCTCCCGCCGGTGAGCACCCGGAACCGGTCGTCCAGGCGGTCGGCCAGCTGGGCGGCGGGCAGCGTGCGCAGCCGGGCGGCGGCCAGCTCGATGGCCAGCGGCAATCCATCCAGCTCCCGGCAGATGCGGTCCACCGCGGCCCGGTCCTCCGCCAGCCGGAAGCCCGGCCGGGAGGCGGCGGCCCGGTCGGCGAAGAGCCGTACCGCGTGGTCGGGGCCGAGCGGGTGCACCGGCTGGAGCCGTTCGCCGCCGATGGCCAGCGGCTCCCGGCTGGTGGCCAGCACCCGGATCCCCGGACAGGAGGTCAGCAGCCGCTCGGCCAGCGCGGCGGCGGCCCCGATCACGTGCTCGCAGTTGTCCAGCACCAGCAGCGCCCGCCAGCCGGCCAGCGCCTCGGCCAGCCGTTCCACCGGGTCCTCCGGCGCGGTCCCGGCGCGTTTCCCCGCGGCGTCGCGCAGGCCGAGCGCGGTCAGCACGGCGGGGGCGACCTCCTCCGGGAGGCGTACCTGGGCCAGCTCGGCCAGCCACACGCCGTCCGGCGCGAAGATCCCTTCGGCGGACTCCACGGCCAGCCGGGTCTTGCCGGAGCCCCCGGGGCCGGTCAGGGTGACCAGCCGGTGGCGCTCCAGCAGCCGCCGTACCTCGGCGACCTCGGTGTCGCGGCCGACGAAGCTGGTCAGCCGGGCGCGCAGGTTGCCCCTGGCGGGCCTGGGCGCCTCCTGGCGGAGCAGCGCCACGTGCAGGTCGGCCAGTTCGGGCGAGGGGTCGGCGCCCAGCCGGTCGGCGAAGTCCGCGCGGGCCTCCTGGTAGGCGGCGAGCGCCTCGACCTGGCGGCCGGCGCCGTACAGGGCCCGCATGTGCAGGCCGCGCAGGCGCTCCCTGAGCGGGTGGGCGGCGATCAGCGCGGGCAGGTCGGCCAGCGCGTCGTCCGGGCGGCCCCGCCCCAGATCGGCGTCGATCCGGTCCTCCACGGCGGCCAGCCGGAGCTCCTCCAGCCGGGCGATCTCGCCGGGGCAGCCGGGCAGATCGGCCAGCGCGGGCCCGCGCCAGAGCGCGAGCGCGTCGCGGAGCGCGGTGGCGGCGTGATCCGCGTCACCTTTCCTGAGGGCCAGGCGGCCCTCGGCGGCCAGGCGGGTGAAGCGGTGCGCGTCCACCTGTCCGGGTTCCGCCGTGAGCCGGTATCCGGCCGGTCCGGCGACCACCAGGTCCCGCCCGAGCACGGCCCGCAGCCGGGAGACCAGAGCCTGGAGCGCGTTGGCCGCCCCCGTGGGCGGCCCGTCCGGCCAGACCGCCCCGACCAGGACGTCCATGCTCACGGTATGGCCGGCCCGCAGGGCCAGCAGAGTGGCCAGAGCGCGCAGCCGTACCCCGCCGATCGGCACGGGGCGGCCCGCGCGGCGCACGTCCAGCGGGCCCAGCACGGCGAACCCGGTGCCGGTGCCGAGCGCGGCCGCGTCCATGGCTCGATTCTGGCCGATCCGGTGCACTCTTCGCGTGGCGGACGCGACGGATCGGCGCGATCCGGTCGGCGCACCACTCGGATCCGCGTAGCATCATGCGGCATGGGGTCGCCTTCGAAACCCGCCCGCCGGGCCGCCGTCCTGGCCGCGGCCACGGCCGTCTGGGCCACCGGGTCGGGCTGTGGGATCGTGGGCGGCGGCTCGCCCGCCAACCTCGACGTGATCAGTGTCTCCAGCCCGCAGTTCCGGGACGGCGACGCGCTGCCGCACGGCTACTCCTGCAAGGGCCAGCTGGGCAACCCGCCGCTGCGCTGGTCAGGGACGTCGGGCGCGAAGTCGGTGGCCCTGGTGGTCGACGACAACGACTCGCGGGACGGCGCGGAAGTGCACTGGGTGGTGTACAACATCGACCCCGAAACCACCGAGCTGGGCGAGGGTCAACTGCCCCGAGGGGCCAGGCAGGGACAGACGACTAGTGGAAAAGTCGGATATGTGCCCCCCTGCCGGGCCAATGACAGCTACCGTTTCACTGTCTATGCCCTCGACGCGAAACTCGGTCTTCCGGCGGAAGCCTCCCTCTCGGAGACCTTGAAACGCATCGCGGAGCACACCATCGCTCGTGGTCGTCTCACAGCGACCAACATCCAGTGACATGCTGAACACCGGAGGTAGTAGTGACCAACCAATCTTCACCTAGGGTGTGACAACGGTCATTGTGGTCGAGCAGAATCGGATCCAATTGCTGAGCGCAGGTGAACCAAGGGGGCAGGTCGCGTCGATGGCCGCGCGATCTCACCGGCGCCGCTGGAAGGCCATGGCCTTGAGGGTGGTGCTATGACTGCGGTCATTTTGGGCCTTGTCGCCGTCGTGCTATTGGTGCTGGTAGTGGTGGCGCTGGGCATGCGGTCGATGAACCGCAGGGAGAGCGCGCTCTCCTCCGAGCGCATCAAGGCGATGGCCGAGGGCACGGGCCCGAAGAGCCGCCGCCCCGCCGAGGAGACGTTCTTCGAGAGCTTCCCTGAAGGCTTTGACGCGTTCGAGGAGCCGAAGCGCGCCGGGGCGGGCAAGCAGCCCGGCGGCCCGGCACGCCCCGCCCCCCGGCCCGGCGGCCGCCAGGCCGCCCGTCCGGCGCAGCGCGGCGGCAAACCCGCGGGCAAGCCTGCCGCGGCCACCGCCCCCAGGGGCAAGCGCGGCGTGGACGAGTGGGGCGCCGACGACGACTACGACGACGACTACTGGAGCCGGGTGCGCGCCGACGACGGCGCCTTCGGTGGCACGATCAAACAGCGGATGGCCACCCCTCGGCCCACCGAAGCCGAGGACGACGTCCCGGCTGGCGCCGCCGCCGACCCCAACGCCGCCACCGTG
>NZ_JAHCST010000011.1 GCF_018476525.1 Acrocarpospora catenulata | reverse complement strand
CACCGCCCTCGAACTCCCCACCCCACCCACCCCCTTCTACGGCTGGGTCGTCGGCGAATCCACCCTCCCCACCGCCCTCCGCCGCCACTGGATCACCACCGGCGTCCCCAAGGAGAACATCATGTTCTGCGGCTACTGGAAGGCCCCCCGCAGCCACGGCTGATCCGGTGCCGTGCCGGTGGCTTCGAGGAAGAGGGGAGACCAGCTCCCGCCGCCTCACCTGGCCCCTCGGATTACTGTAACTTTTGCTGCAAATAGACAAGATCAACCAAGGGTGGATGCAGCAAAAGCTACATCTAGATGTAACTATCGCTGCATAGATGTGTAGTCTTTGCTGCATGAAGCGCCATGAGGCACTCAGGGCGGTGAGCGTACAAGCAGCAGATCAGTGGGGTCTGGTCACGACAGCCCAGGCGAAGCTCGCAGGGCTCACCTCCGTAGACCTGCGCCGCCTGGCTGAAGTCCACCTCGTGGAAGGCGTCGGCCGGGGGGTCTATCTTGTCGCAGGTGCAACGCCGCCAGAGCACCTGGAGATCAAGGTTGCTTGGCTGCGACTGGACCCGACACGTCCAACCTGGAAACGGCTTCAGCCGGAAACCTATGGAGGAGTCGTCTCCCACGGGTCCGCTTGCGAACTCCATCGCCTGGGCGACATCCCAACCTCGGAGGTGGAGATTTCAGTCCCCACCCGTCGGGTCACGAGGGAGCCAGGCGTACGCCTGCATCGCGCCGCGATCGAGGCGTCTGACGTAACGATCGTCGATGGGCTCCCGGTGACCACAGCGGAACGGACAGTGGTAGATCTGCTCGAAGCACGTGCAGATGGTGGACATGTCGGCGGAGTGATCGCAGACGCCATCCGGTTCGGCCTGGTAGATCGAGAAAACCTGGCCGACAGGGCCGCTTATTTTTCCTCCGCCTATGGCTTCCCGCGTTCGGCGTCGGGTGTGCAGTTTCTGAGCTATCTTCTGAAACAAAGCGGCGCAACACTCTTTGTTGACGAGATGGAAATCCGCGCTGCAATAGAAAGGATAGTCGGAGGGGGTGATCTTTTCGCGCTCCGCGAAGACCTGTCTCGTATGGTCCGCACCTCCGGCGAGCCATACGAAGCAACGGCGGAACCGGAAGGCAAGCGAACGAAAACGTCATTCCGAATGCGACGCAGAAGGGTGACGGAAAAGAGTAAACCTTCATCGAAGAAGATGTCTGCCGAAAGCCAACGAGATATACCCCCGGAGGACCGGAGTTGACTCAGCCGTACGCCACTCCTCGCGACTTCGAGCAGGCGATCAAAAGCAAGATCTCCACCTACGCGAAGCAGTCCGGGTTGGAATCCGGCAAGATCCTCCGAAGTTTCTACTTCAGCCGTCTGGCTGCGCGGGTGTTTCATCATGATCCGGATGGGTGGCTTCTGAAGGGAGGTCAGGCCCTTCTGGTGCGATACCCGGCCGAGGCCCGCCTCAGCCAAGATATAGATCTACAACGTCCTGACGCACAGAGCACGAAAGAAGCGCGAGGGGCCCTGCTGCTGGCTGCCCAGATCGACCTGCAGGATTTCTTCACGTTCACCCCGGGGAAATATACTGAGCATGTAGATCAAATAGGGGGAGCAAAGCAGTCGTTCAACGTCGTGTTGGGGGCACGCCCAATGGGCTCCGTAAGCGTTGATTTCGTTACCGGTCGTCACCCGACAAGCGTTCCCGAGATCGTCAAATTGGCTCCCGGCATCGCAATACCCTGGCCGGACGACTGGCCTGATGCGCAACTTTATCCTCTTGCCAATCACGTTGCGGACAAAATCTGCGCCATGTACGAGCGTCACAATGGAGTCGCATCAAGCTGATGGCGCGATCTCGCGGGCCTTCTCCTGATCAGCCAGCGCGAGCAACTGGCCGGTGCCGCTGTGCGAACTGCTCTCGCAAGCGAGACTCTGCGGCGGACCAACCTCGGAATCGATTTAACTCTGCCGAGCAAATTCACCGTTCCCGGACCTTCATGGGAGCGCGGCTACGAATCAGAGGCGAAGAACGTCACCGGGCTGCGCGGCTGTCGGTATCTGTCCGAGGCTCAAGCCGCGGCAGATGTATTCATTACACCGCTGCTCAGCAGCTCCGACCCAGGCCACTGGGATCCCGCTACGTCAGCATGGTCGGGCCGTGGATAGTGATCGGCACTGACCCGGATAGGCGCCTGCCTACACCTTCCGGCGAAGCGCGGCCACAAGAAGATAGATCCGAGGAAGACAGAGTGCCGCCCCGATCACCCAATAAACCTGCGGTTCCAGGTTGAAACCATAAATATCGATCGAAATATTGGATATTTTGGCGCAGCCGGAAGGGTTGCCTTCCCATTCGTAATTATGATCATCGGGGCTGAATTGATATCCACGGGTAGTCTTTCCGGCCCGGTACGACATGATCCCATAAAATGAGTTGGGGTTAAGACTGATGAGGTTAAGGGAAGCCAGAATTCCATCGGCGATGATCGCGTAAAATAGCTGGAGGAAGTAGATTTTTCGCCGCTTCCAGAGCGCTACGATCAACCCGAAGGCAGTCCCAAGAATCGGGACCACGTACAGGATGATTGAATAAAATCGGAACCAGCCTGCAGACCGGACCCGGGGGCCGCGAGAAGCCGCAGGCTCCGGCTCGGGTTGAGTCCGCGCCACGTCGGACGCTGTTTCCCCACCTGGCGACGGCGAGGAGTCCCGGACGGGGTCGGCAGGTGCCACACGCAGAATGGTGGCCGCGGCTTGTGACACACGCCGACTGTCGTCGGTGAGGAGCGTTTGGAGACGCGCGCGGGCAGTCCGGGCAAGTCCAGGACGGTTGGAGTTGAGCAGTTCACCCAGCGAATACACCGCGCCCACGCGCAAGGCGAGGTTGGATTCCGCCAACCCTGTCGTTATTTCCGCTGGAAGCGGCTCACCGCCACCGCCGGCGCTGCGGGCGATGACGATATCGCCACGTACGCTGCCCACTTTCTCCGGAGTCTGGTTGGGAGTGTCCCTCCGTACCCGGTCGAAGACATAGTCATAAAGCTCGTCGACCGAGATGAGTCCGTCGGCGTCGAGATCGGCGTCTCCGGTGCGCAACCCCTCCACCAAGGCGTTGGTGAAGATGGACGGAGCACCTACCTGGGCGAAAACACCGGTGTTGGCCTCGTAGGAGTACTCCAGCGCCGACGAAGAAGAGATCACGATTCGCCCGCGTCCGCGGAAGCGGTCCAGGTCGATCTGGGGAGCTGTGCGCTGGGCGAAACCATCCGCGAACGCGCCGCTGTAGCAGCAGTCCAGGAGCAGCACTATCTGGTCCGACCTGCTGTGCGTCATCTGCTCGTTGACGAACACGGACGACAGTCCCGTGGCAGCAAGTCGGTCGAGCCGGGTGTTGGGCATCGCGAAATACAGGCGTCCCGCGGTGTCCTTGATCCCGTGACACGACAGGTACAGCAAGAGAAGATCGCCACGTTTGCCCGCCGAGAAAAACCCTTCAATTTCCTCGGCCACTTCTGACGCGGGGCGGTTCGCCACCTGGTGGACGTCGAAGCCTCCCACTGCCGCGTCGCCCAGGACCTCAGCGAGGCGGCTCACATCGTGGACGGGGGCACGTAACCGATTCAGGCCGGGATCGGTGAATCTGTCGGCGGCGATCAGCAGAGCTCGCGCTTGTCCTTCACGAGCTACCATGGCGTTCGATCCGCATGTTGATCAGCCAGTTCTGGCTGCGGTGCGATACACCGGTGAGTTCGACGACATCTCATCGAATTAGTCCGGCTAACGCAGCGGGACTGGCCGGCGCGAACGAGCGGCAACTCCCGCCTTAGCCGGTTCGTTGCTTGATCCAAATGCTCTGGAGAAAAGTCATCCGCCGGGCCGAGCCTGATCCGCACAATTCGGGGGGCCGGCGCTAGCGGAAACGTTGAGTTTCGGGGGTTTGGGGTGGCAGGCCGAGGAAGTAGGCCAGGGAGCGCATGTTGTGGTCGAAGAATTCGGTGCGGTGGGTGATGACGTTGTTGAACTGGCCGAAGAGTTCGAAGCTGACCATGCCGTAGATGGCGGTCCAGGCGATGACGCCGCGGGTGACGAGGTCGGCCGAGACGCCGGGCATGACGGCGCGGACGGCTTGGGCGTCGGTGGCCAGGATGTCGGGGGGTGGGGGGCAGATGTCGGGGGCGTTGAGGTGGCCGGCGGTGTGGGCGTCGGCGAGGATGCGGCCGTAGACGATGGTGCTGCGGGCGGCGGGGGCGATGGTGTCCTGGGGGGCGCGGTAGCCGGGGACCGGGGAGCCGTAGATCAGGGCGTACTCGTGGGGGTTGGCCAGGGCCCAGTCGCGGATGGCGTGGCAGACGGCCAGCCAGCGGGTGGTGTATTCGGTGCGGGGGCAGACGGCGTCGGCGGCTTCGACGGCGGCGCCGGCGGCGTTGTAACCGTCCACGATCAACGCGGTGAGCAGGTCGTCTTTTGTCGGGAAGTAGCGGTGGATGGCCGAGGAGGCCATGCCCATCTCCCGGGCGACCGCGCGGAGGGAGATCCCCGTCGCTCCCTCGGTGGCCAGCTGCGTGCGGGCGATGTCGGTGATCTCGCGGACCAACTCGGCCCGGACTCGTTCTCGTGCGGTACGACTTGCGCTCACGATCCGACCATAGCAGAGCGGTAGAACAAAGAGAGAGCACCGCTCTTGACGAATAGTGCTCGAAAGAGAGAGCATTGCTCTCGTAACGAAGCGGCGATCCGAGGTAAGGAACACCCCATGGGCAAGCACGTCATCGTCGGCGCCGGCCAGGTCGGCCGCCAGCTCGGCACACTCCTCCTGGACCAGGGCCACGAGGTGGTCCAGATCTCACGGTCCGGCTCCGGCGCCCCCGGCGCCCAGCTGATCGCCACCAACGCCGCGGACGCCGACGCGCTGATCCGCGCCGCCAAGGGCGCCGACGCCCTCTACAACTGCGTCAACCCGCTCTACCACCGCTGGCCGATCGACTGGCCCCCGATGGCCGCCTCTTTCCTCCGCACCGCCGAGGCCACCGGCGCGGCACTGATCATCCTCGGCAACCTGTACGGCTACGGCCCCGTGACCGGTCCGATGACCGAGGACCTCCCCCTGGCGAGCAAGGGCGTCAAGGGTCGCGTCCGCGCCGAGATATGGCACCGGGCACTGGCCGCCCACGAGGCGGGCAGGATCAGGGTCACCGAGCTCCGCGCCTCCGACTACTACGGCCCCGGCTCCACCGACCAGGCGTTCCTGACCAACTACGTGATCATCCCCACCGCCCAGGGCAAGCGGGCCACCGTGCTCAGCGACCCCGACATCCCCCACGCCTGGTCCTACCTCCCCGACGTGGCCAGGGCCCTGGCCATCGCGGGAACCGACGAACGCGCCTGGGGCCGCCCCTGGCACGTCCCCACCCTCCCCGCCCTTTCCGCCCGGGAGATCGCCGAACGCACGGCACGCCTGGCGGGAGCCCGCGCGCCCCGGATCACCGAGATCCCCGGCTGGCTGATCAGGACCATGGGCGTGGCATGGCCCTTGATGCGCGAGATGCGGGAGACCCGCTACCAGTTCGACCGCCCGTTCCTCCTCGACTCCTCGGCCTTCGAGACCACCTTCGGCCTGGCCCCGACGCCGGTGGACGAGGCGATCAAGGCGACCTTGAGTAAAGTCGGGGGATGAGAATCGGAGTCGTCGGACTCGGCGATATCGCGGCGAAGGCGTACCTGCCGGTGCTCGGCGCCACCCCCGGGCTGGACCTGCGGTTCTGCACCAGGAACAGCGAGACGCTCCATCGGCTGGGGGACACCTACCGGGTGCCGAGCCGGTTCACCGATCTGGGGGAGCTGATCAGGTCCGGGATCGACGCGGCTTTCGTCCATGCGGCCACCGAGGCCCACTCCGAGATCGTCTCCCGGCTGCTGGAGGCCGGAGTATCCGTCTACGTGGACAAGCCGCTTGCCTACCACCTGGCCGACGTCGAGAAACTGGTCCGGCTGGGCCGCGAGCGTGAACGCTCACTCATGGTCGGCTTCAACAGAAGGTACGCCCCCGGCTACGCGGCCCTGGCCAAGCTGCCAAGGAACCTGATCGTGCTTCAGAAGAACCGCACCGGCCAGGCCGAGGACCCGCGTGCGGCCACTTTCGACGACTTCATCCACGTCGCCGACACCCTGCGCTTCCTCGCCCCAGGCGAGATCACCACCACCCGGATCACCACCCGAGTCGTGGACGGCCTGCTCGAGCACATCGTCCTGGAACTCGGCGGTGCCGGATTCACCGCGCTCGGCCTGATGAGCCGGGTGAGCGGCGCCGCCGAGGAATCCTGCGAAACCATGGGCGGCGGGCAGAAACACCGCGTGGTCAACCTCGGCGACACGATCACCTACACCGGGAACGGCGAGACCTTGGTCCGCCGGCCGGATTGGACGCCGGTGTCCCGGCAGCGGGGCATCGAGCAGGTCGTCTATGAGTTCCTGGAGGCGGTCCGGGAAGGCCGCCTGCTCGATGCCGGTGACGCGCTGGAGACGCACCGCCTGTGTGAGGAGATCGTCCGTTCGGCGAACGGGGATCAGGGGTAGAGCCCGCGGAGGCGGTGGGCCTCGGCCACCCGGCCGACGCCGATCGCGTGGGCTGCCTGGCGCAAGGTCAGGCCCCTGTCGGCGGCCAGTCCGGTGACCTCGCGGTACGCGCCCAGCATGAGGTCGCGCAACTTCAGCTCGACCTCGTCGGCGCTCCACGAGTACGCCTGCGAGTTCTGCACCCACTCCAGGTAGGACACGATGACCCCGCCCGCGTTGGCCAGGATGTCGGGCACCACCGTGGTGCCCTGCGCGGCCAGGATGCGGTCGGCCGCCGGCGTGGTCGGCCCGTTGGCGCCCTCGACGATCAGCCGGGCCTTCACGCGGTGCGCGTTGGCCTCGGTGAGCACGCCCTCCAGGGCGGCGGGGACCAGCACATCCACGTCGAGTTCGAGCAGTTCGTCGTGGCTGATGGCGTCCGCACGGGGGTAGCCGGCGACCCCGCCGGTGTCGGCCACCCAGGCCCGCAGGTCGGTCACGTCCAGGTTGGGCGCGTACACGGCCCCAGAGGCGTCCGAGACCGCTACGACGCGGCACCCGGCCTCGGCCAGGAACTGCGCGGCGGGCCCGCCCACCTTCCCGAAGCCCTGAACCGCGACGGTACGGCCTTCCGCCGACCCGAGCGCGGCCAGCGTGACGATCTGCACCCCGCGCGAGGTCGCCCCGGACCGGCCGTGCGAACCGCCGAGCAGGGTGGGCTTCCCGGTGACCACGCCCGGCACGGTGTAGCCGGAGTGCACGCTGTAGGTGTCCATGATCCAGGCCATGGTCTGCTCGTCGGTGCCGACGTCGGGGGCGGGGATGTCCCGCTCGGGGCCGATCAGCGGCTGGATCTCGTTGGCGTAGCGGCGGGTCAGCCGCTCCAGCTCACGCGAGGTGAACGTGCCGGGATCGACGGCCACGCCACCCTTCGCCCCGCCGTACGGGATGCCGACCAGGGCGCACTTCCAGGTCATCCACATCGCGAGCGCGGTGACCTCGGCCAGGTCGGTGTGCGGGTGGAAGCGGATGCCGCCCTTGGCGGGGCCGCGGGTGAGGTTGTGCTGGACGCGGTAGCCCTGCACCACCTCCATGCGCCCGTCCTCGCGGCGTACCGGCACCGAGACGGTGAGCGAGCGGCGGGGTGTGGCCAGCATGCGGTGCAGGCCGTCGTCGAGGCCGAGGAAGCGGACCGCCTCGGCTAGCTGGGACTGGGCGGCGTCCAGGGCCTGCCGCCCCGGGGTCAGGTCCCGAATTCCCGACGTCGTTGTCGGGAAGTCCGTGATGGTCATGTCGGAGCGTGCTCCTCCAGGTCGTGGCCGGCGCGTCGCTGAACACGAGGAACCGGGCGTACCGGCGTCATTGCCGGAACGTTCCCATCGGACCCCGCCGTGAGCGACGCCTGTTTCGTTTGATCCAATCCTGGACTCACGGCGTTGCGGAATAGGACGACTCGGCGGAACCGGTCGGTTAATTCGGCGTTATGGAGTGAGTCGTGGTGTGTCGGCTGTGTGTCGCGGCGGCCGGTCCGGCTGCGGTATCACTGGAGGGTGACAGACCTGGTAATCGGTCCCCTGCTCCGGTACGTGGACGCGTCGGTCGCGACCATCTGGGTCGAGACGGGCAGGCCGTGTACGGTCACCGTGGTCGCCGGGGAGGAACGGGTCAGCGAGCCCACCTTTACGGTGCACGGCCACCATTACGCCATCCTGGACATTCCGCTCAGCAAGCCCGTGTCGTACCGGGTGGCGCTGGACGGGACCGAGGTCTGGCCGTTGGAGGGCATCGAGCCGAGCGTGATCCGGCCGGTGGAACGGCTGGAGAAGGTGGTGTTCGGGTCGTGCCGGACCAGTGTGCCGCACGACGCCGCGCACACCCTGTCGCACGGCGTGGACACCCTCCGCGCGTACGGGCACGCGCTCACCGTGGACGAGGGGCTGCCGGATCTGCTGCTGATGCTCGGCGACCAGGTCTACGCCGACGAACCCTCGGTGGAAATGCTGGACTATATCCGGAACCGCCGGAACGGCACCGAGCCGGTGGACGAGATCGCCGACTTCGAGGAGTACGCCGAGCTCTACCGGCAGGCGTGGACCGACCCGGAGATCCGGTGGCTGCTCTCGACCGTGCCCACCGCGATGATCTTCGATGACCACGACCTGCGGGACGACTGGAACACCTCCCGGCCCTGGCGCGAGCAGATGGCCCAGGTGGCCTGGTGGCAGCGGCGGGTGGTGGCGGGGCTCGGGGCGTACTGGATCTACCAGCACCTGGGGAACCTGACCCCGGCCGAGCGGGCCGCCGACGAGGTGCTGGCCAAGATCAAGGCCGCCCCGGACGGCGCCGAGGTGCTGGACGCGTTCGCCGAGCGGGCCGACGCCGACCCCATGTCCAACCGCTGGAGTTACGCCCGCGACTACGGCTCCACCCGGCTGATCATGCTGGACACCCGCTGCGCCCGCCACCTGGAGCCGGGCGCGCGGAGCATGCTGGACAGCGCCGAATGGGGCTGGCTGGTCGAGCAGGTCGCGGGCGACCATGAGTTCCTGCTGGTCGGCTCCTCGGTGCCGGTGCTGCTTCCGGCCGGGATCCACCACGTGGAGGCGTGGAACGAGGCGCTGGCCGACGGCGCCTGGGGCAGGCGGGTGGCCCGCTTTTCAGAGCGCGTCCGGCAGGCGGTGGACCTGGAGCACTGGGCCGCCTTCCGCCGGTCCTTCGAACGGCTCTGCCGCCTGCTGGCCGGGTCCGGCTCGACCGTGCTGCTGCTCTCGGGGGACGTGCACTACTCGTACGTGGCCAGGATCAAGGGCGCGCCCGTCTACCAGCTGGTCTGCTCGCCCATCCGCAACCCGCTCAGCCGGTTGCTGCGGCTGGCCAACATCCTCGCCCAGTTCGGCGTGGCCGGTCTGGCCGGCGGCCTGCTGGCGCGGACCGCCAGGCTGCCCAGGCCGCCCTACCGCTGGAAGATCACCGACGGACCCTGGTTCTCCAACGCCCTGGCCATGCTGACCTTCAGCGAAGGCGCAAGCGAAGGTGACGGAGCCGCGGAGGCCCGGTGGTACAGCCCGACTCTGGCCGATCCCCCCGGGCTCTCCGAGATCTCCCGGGTACGGCTTACGCGAACTCCTTGAGCGCGAGCTCCAGCCGGTCCACCGCCCAGTCCAGGTCCGCCGCCGAGATCACCAGCGGCGGGGCCAGCCGGATGGTGGACCCGTGGGTGTCCTTGGCCAGCACGCCCTGGCGCATCATCGCCTCGCACACCTGACGCCCGGTGGCCAGCGAAGGATCGATGTCCACCCCCGCCCACAGGCCGCGCCCGCGCACGGTGATCACGCCCGGCAGGGCACGCAACCGGTCATGCAGCCGTTCGCCGAGCTCCCTGGCCCGGGTCTGGAACTCGCCCCGGTTCAGGATGTTGATCACCGCGTTGCCGACCGCGCAGGCCAGCGGGTTGCCGCCGAAGGTGGAGCCGTGCTGGCCCGGCCGGATCACGCCGAGCACGTCGGCGTTGGCCGCCACCGCCGAGACCGGCACCACGCCGCCGCCGAGCGCCTTGCCCAGGACGTACATGTCCGGGACGACGCCCTCGTGGTCGCAGGCGAAGGTCTGCCCGGTCCGCCCCAGGCCGGACTGGATCTCGTCGGCGATGAACAGAATGTCGGCCGCCGTGCAGATCTCGCGTACCTGGGTCAGGTAGCCGTCCGGGGGCACCAGCACGCCCGCCTCGCCCTGGATCGGCTCCAGCAGCACCGCCACCGTGTTCTCGTCGATGGCGTCCCGGATCGCGTCGGCGGAGCCGTACTTCACGATCTTGAAGCCGGGGGTGTAGGGGCCGTAGCCGTCGCGGGCGTCCGGGTCGGTGGAGAAGCTCACGATCGTGGTGGTCCGGCCGTGGAAGTTGTCCTCCATCACGATGATGTTGGGTTCCCGTACGCCCTTGACCTCGTGACCCCACTTCCGGGCCACCTTGATCGCGGTCTCCACGGCCTCGGCGCCGGTGTTCATCGGCAGGATCATGTCCTTGCCGCACAGGTCGGCCAGACCGGCCGCGAAGGCGGCGAACTGGTCGTGGTAGAAGGCGCGGCTGGTCAGCGTGACCCGGTCCAGCTGGGCCCGGGCCGCCGCCAGGATCTCGGGGTTGCCGTGCCCGAAGTTGAGCGAGGAGTAGCCGGCCAGGCAGTCCAGGTAGCGTTTGCCCTCGACGTCGGTCACCCATGCGCCTTCCGCGTGGGCGATGACGACCGGGAGCGGGTGGTAGTTGTGCGCGCTGCGGCGGTCGCTCAGCTCGACCATGTCCCGGGTGTTCACGACCGGATCTCCAGGGTGCAGCACTTCGGGCCGCCGCCGGCCTTGCGCAGCTCGGACAGGTCCACGGGGACGACCTGGTACCCGGCGCGGGTCAGGCTGTCCTGGAGCCCGGTGGCCTCGGCGTTGACGACCACGTTCAGACCGTCGCTGACCGCGTTCAGGCCGAGCACCGTCGCGTCCGCCTCACCGGCCAGGATCGCGTCCGGGAACAGGCGGCGCAGCACGTTCAGGCTGCCCTCGGAGAACGCGCCCGGGTAGTAGGCGATGTTGCCGTCGCCGAGCGGGAAGAGCGCGGTGTCCAGGTGGTAGAAGCGGGGGTCCACCAGGCGGAGGGTGATCACCGGGCGGCCGAGGAACTCCTGGGCCTCCATGTGCGCGGCTACGTCGGTGCGGAAACCCGTCCCGGCGAGGATCATTTCGTCCAGGGTGAGGAAGTCGCCTTCGCCCTCGTTCGTGAAGGCCGGTTCCTTGACCGGGTACCCCTGTCCCGTGAACCAGTTCAGGTACGCGGGGGCTTCGGCGGCCCGCTCGGAATGGGCGAACCGCGCCCCGTACACCTTGCCGTCCACGACCAGCGCGCCGTTGGCGGCGAACACCATGTCCGGCAGGCCGTCGATCGGGTCGATCACACTGACCTTGTGGCCCAGCTCCTCGTAGGCCCGCTTCAGGGCCTCCCACTGGTGTACGGCCGTCGCCGCGCTCGCGCCCGCTGCCGGGTCCATCCAGGGGTTGATCGCATACGTCACGGCGAAGAACTCCGGCCGGCACATGAGATAGTGCCGGGTGGTGGCTACTCGGTGGCTCTGGGTAGTCACTGCCAAGTTCGCGGGAATCACGGAATGTCTCCATAAAAGAAGGTGGAGGCGGCTTCCTTCAGCGTAGGAACAGCGGTGACGTGCGCCAATGCTGCCCCATTGCGTCCCAATGGCGATCGATTGCGTGTTTGCCCGCTTCCGTGGCGATTTGTTACGCACGGGGGCTTGGGTGGGGTTGTTATGTAACCCGAGGCTCGTTGGCGATCAACCTGGTCAGCACGATCGCGCTCTTGGTCCGCGCCACGAACGGCTCCGCCGCGATCCGCTCGATGACCTCCTCCACGTGCCGCACATCGGTCGCCCGGATGTGCAACAGCGCATCGGCCTCACCGGTGACCGTACAGGCCGACACCACCTCCGGATGCCGCGCCACCGCCAGCCCGATCGCCGACGGCGACGTCTTCCCCTGACAGAACAGCTCCACGTACGCCTCGGTGGTCCACCCCAGCGCGGCCGGCTCCACCCGCGCCGTGAACCCCGTGATCGCCCCCGACTGCACCAGCCGATCCACCCGCCGCTTCACCGCCGGCGCCGACAACCCCACCTGCCCGCCGATCTCCGCATAGGTGGAACGGGCATCCTCCACCAGGGCCCCGATGATGGCGCGGTCCAACTCGTCCAACTTCACGCCACCTGTATACCGCCCCTCCGCCCCCAGCCTCTGGTACGCCGAGGCTCGCGCTGGCAGCGCCGTCCGGGCAACAAGACCAGATCCCTCCGCGAGGAGGAACGTCAGGTATCAGTGTCTTTCGGGTGCCGCGGCGAGGCGTAGATGATCCAGACAGTACGGCTGGCGTCATCGATGGCATAGCGGACGCGTCCGCCGCTGGTGACTTCGAACTCCCATTGCTCCAGGTCCTGGCCGTTGTGGCGATGGGTTCCAAGGTCGCCGCGTAGGCGATGTTGCCGCTCGTGATCTGCCCGGGAGCGCGGATCGACGCGAAGGATCTCGAAGCATCGGCGAGTGTTGGCCAGGGCGTGGCGGCACAGTTCCTCCCAGCCTTTGACCGCGTCGCTGGTACCGAACCGGATGTCCCATTGGTCTTCGGGAGGTGGAACGGTGACCCTGTCTCCTCGTTTAGGGCTCACGCTGAGACCTCTACGGGTCCGAAGTCACCCTTCGTGGTCTTGCGGGCCTGGGCGTAATGGGAAGGGTCTGCCTTTATCCGTGCCGTGGCCCGCCAGCCCGCGATGACCTCCTGGATGTTGGCATCGACGTCCAGCTCCGCGGCGTCGGATAGCGCTTCTACCAGTTCGAGGGTGAAGGCGCGCAGTTCGTCGGAGGTGAGGTGCCGAGCCCAGGGAAAGACCTCGGGCATGGCGATGACCAGCGCACGAGCGGTCGGATCATGTTTGATCAAAGCCAGGAACAACCGGGAAGCCGTGGCCAGGGTCTGTTCCCGCCGGTCTTCACGATCTGCTGCCATCAGATAGAAGTCGGGGGAGTCGCGGTGAGTGACGCGCACCTTCCCCAAGCTGGCAGCACGATCGGCCACCGCCCGAGGGTTTCGTGACAGGTCTGAGAACGTGACCGCGTCCGCGTGGCTGATGCTCATACTATGAGTCTAGTCAGAACACGTTCTGATGGGGCCTGAACGAGCATTTGCGGTATCCGAGCACTAGTTGATCTTGGTCGAGCATGTCGAGGTACTGCCGGGTTACGGGAGGGGTGAGGTCGGGGTGCATCACGTCGCTCGCCGCAACCCCGGCTGTCTTGGTGTTCGTGGCCCCTGTGGGCGCCTTGCTTCAACCGGCGCATACCCCGCCGCCCCGGTATATTCATGGAGATCTGGTAGGTAATTGGCCCAGGGGTGGCGGATGGATTATGTGAAGGTTGCCCAGGGTGTGGCTGAGGTGCTGGGCGTTGATGTGGGGGATCGGGATCGGGCTGGGTCTGCGCCGGTCGCTGAGGTGGGTGTGTTGCGGGAGTCTGGGTTGCTCGGGCTGCTGGCGGAGGGGGGCTGGCGGGATGCGTTGGAGGTCGTGCAGGTTGTTGCGCGGGCGGATGCTTCGGTGGGCATGTTGCTCGGTTATCACTATCTGCATCTGTGGCGGCTGGGGCATTACGACAACCAGGAGTTGAGTCAGCGGGCGGTGCGGGGGGCGGTCGAGCAGGGGTGGTTCTGGGGAGGGGCCAGTAATCCGCGTGATCCTGGGCTCGTGCTCGTTCCGGAGGGGGGCGGGTATCGGATCAGTGGGCGGAAGGCGTTCGCTACCGGGGCGCAGGTGGCGGACAGGATTGTGGTCAGTGGCACGCTGCCGGACGGGCCGAAGGTCATGCTGGTGGTGGCGGGGGACGCGGACGGGGTTACGCACGGGGACGACTGGAACGCCTTTGGGGTGCGCCGGTCGGCCAGTGGCACCATCGCATTTGACGGCGTGTGGGTGGGGCCTGAGTGGGTGGTTGGCGAGGTGCCGGCCAGCGAGGCCGCCGCACGGCCTGATCAGAGCCTGGTGGTGCCTGGGTTTCAGGTGGTTTTCGTGAATCTGTATACGGGGATCGCGCAGGGGGCGCTGGCCGCTGCCGCCGAGTACACGCGGACCAAGTCGCGGCCGTGGGGCGGGGGCGAGAGCGCTACCCAGGATCCGTACACGCTGGAGACGTACGGCGAGCTGGCCGCGGAGGTGGCGGCGGCGGATGCGCTGGCCGAGCGGGCGCGGCTGGCCTTTGACGGGGCCGTCGCCAAGGGGAGGGCGCTGACGGCGGGGGAGCGGGGCGAGGTGGCCGTGGCCATCGCCACTGCGAAGGTTGTCGCGCAGCGGGCGGTGCTGGAGGTCACCTCGCGGGTGTTCGAGGTGATGGGGGCCCGGGCGACCACGGCGGGGTTCGACCGCTACTGGCGGGACGCCCGGACGCACACGTTGCACGACCCGTTGGCGTACAAGCTGCGCGAGGTCGGCGATTACACGTTGAACGGCGTGTACCCCGCGCCGGGTCCGTACTCCTGAACCCTGGCCCAAAACGTGTCCTGTGCCGGGCCCGTACTCCTGACCCCGGCCCCGTGTCCTGCGCCGGGACCCGGGCCCGGAACATGTCCTACTCCTGGCCTCGGTCGGCGGCGATGGTGTCGTAGTCGGGGATGCGGGTGGCGATCGGGTCGCCGGTGAAGTTGCCCACCCAGCCGTCGTCGTCGTGGAAGAAGCGGATGGCGGTGAAGTCGGGGTGGGTGCCCATGTCGAACCAGTGGGTGGTGAGTTTGGGGACGCTGAGGAGGTCGCCGGGCTCGCAGAGGACGGCGTGGACGCGGCCGTTGACGTGCAGGTAGAAGATGCCGGAGCCGGCGACGAAGAAGCGGACCTCGTCGTCGTCGTGGGTGTGCTCGGCGAGGAACTTGGCGCGGGCGTCGGCGGCGCGGTCCGGCCAGTCGGGGGTGTCGTCGGGGTGGAGTTGGGCGACGTCGACGAAGGTGTAGCCCTCTTCGGCGATGACGGCGGCGACCTGGTCGCGGTAGGCGGTGAGGATCTCGTCCTGGGCGGCCCCGGAGAGGCCCTCGATGGTGTCCCAGTGGCGGAGGCGGACGCCGATCTCCTTGAGGGTGGTGGCGATCTCCGCGCTGTCCGAGGTCCGCAGCAGCGTCTCCGGTGTGGCGTCGTCGGTGTAAACGGTGAGGTACGTCATTGGCTCTGCCCCTAATAAACCGCTATATGTGTAAACCCTACATGAAAAGTAGACAATTGGCCTGAGCTGTGCCAGCATCCCGAATGTGAGCCACGCACGACGTCTCGGAGCCTCCCTTCTGCTGGGCGCCCTCGCGCTCGCGGGCTGCTCCCAGGGAACCACCGGCACCGCCCCCGTGTCATCGGCGCCCGCCACCCAGGCGGCGGCCTCCCCGACCGCCGAGGTCCCGCCCAGGTTCGCCGCCGGGGGCGTACGGATCGCCCTGGTACGGCAGCTCTCCTCCGGTGACTACTTCGAACAGTGGCTGGCCGGAGCCCAGGCCGAGGCCAAGGGGCTCAACGTCACGCTGGAGGTCTCCAGCGGCGACGGCAACAACGACAAGCAGGCGCTCAACCTGGAGCAGGCGGTCCAGCAGAAGGTCGACGCCATCATCGTGGACCACGGCTTCGCCGACACCGTGCAACCCGCCATCAAGAAGGCCGCCGACGCGAACATCCCGCTGGTCGCCTTCGACGTGGACCCGGGCACGCCCAAGGCGGTGGCGATCTCGCAGGACGACCACCAGATCGCCGAGCTGGCGCTGGGCGCGTTGCGGGCCGACACCGGCGGCACCGGCGACGCCATCTACGTGTACGTGGCCGGGTTCGCCCCGCTGGACCGCCGCAACGAGGTGTGGACCCAGTTCAAGAAGGACAACCCGGGCATCAAGGAGGTCGCCCAGATCGGCGTGGTCAACAACTCGACCGCCTCGGCCGTCGCCGACCAGGCCAAGGCCGCGCTCCAGGCCAACCCGGGGGTGAAGGCGATCTTCGCGCCGTACGACGAGTTCGCCAAGGGCGCGGCGATCGCGGTCAAGGAGCTCGGCCTCCAGGACCAGGTCAAGATCTACGGCGCGGACATCTCCACCGCCGACATCGGCGTCATCACCGAGCCGGGCAGCCCCTGGGTGGCCACCGCCACCACCGACCCGTCCAACGTGGGCCGGATCGCGGTGCGGGCCGCCGCGCTGCTGGTCGCCGGTGAGCAGGTCGGCCCCGAGTTGAAGGTGCCGCCCGCCCTGGTGACCCAGAAGCAGTTGCGCGACGGCGGCATCGCCAACATCGAGCAGCTGACCGCCGCCATCCCCGCCCTGACCACGCCGGACGTCGCACGGGTGCCCTGGGCCGCGTCGTGACCGGTGCGGTCTACCGGTACGGCCTGCTGGCCGTGCCGGCCGCCCTTCTGATCGTCTTCGCCGTGCTCCGCCCGGCCTTCGCCACGTACGGCAACGCCCTGATCGTGCTCCAGTCGGTGGCGGTGGTCGGAGTGGTGGCGCTGGGCGTCACCGTGTCCATGACCACCGGCGGGTTCGACCTGTCGGCGGGGGCCTGTGTCGGCGCGGTGGTCATGGTGACCGCGCTGACCATGGTCAGGTTCAACCTCACCGGCGGCACCGCGATCGTGGCCGGGCTGCTCACCGGGCTGCTGGTGGCGGGGGTGAACGCGCTGCTCACCGTGGTGGCCAGGATCCCCGACCTGGTGGCCACGCTGGGCACGATGTTCCTCTTCCAGGGACTGGCCCTGATCATCACCTCCGGCCGCTCGGTGGCCCCCGGCATGACCGTGGACGGCGCGCCCGCCCCCGGCAGGTACACCGAGGGCTTCGCCTGGCTGGGCACCGGCAAGGTCGGCTCGGTGCCGGTTCCGGTGCTGGTGTTCGCACTGGTGGCGGTGGCCGTCTACCTGTTCCTGGAGCGCACCCGCTGGGGCGTGGCCCTGTACGCGATCGGCGGCAACGCCGAGGCGGCCCGGCTGGCCGGGATCCGGGTGGCCCGCTACCGCGCGCTCGCGTACGGGGTGTCGGGGGTGTGCGCGGCGATCGCCGGGATCATGCTGTCCGCCCGGCTCGGCCGGGGTGACGTGGGCGCGGGGGACCCGTACCTGCTCCAGTCGGTGGCGGCGGCGCTGATCGGGCACGCGGTGCTCGGCGCCAACCGCCCCAACACGGTGGGCACCGTGGTGGGCGCGCTCTTCATCGGCGTGGTGATCAACGGGATGACCATGCTGAACGCCCCCTACTACACCCAGACCTTCGTCCAGGGCGCGCTGCTGGCCGGCGCGCTCGTCGTCAGCTACACGCTCAAGCCCGGGTCCAGGAGAGTCCGTTGACCGCCTACGAGCTGCTCACCGTCGAGAACATCCCCGCCTACCTGGCGTCCCGGCCCGCGCTGGCCGCCTTCGCCGATCCGGTCCGGGTGCGGGAGGTCGGCGACGGCAACATGAACATCGTGTTCGCCGTGGAGGTGGACGGCGGGCCTGGCGTGGTGCTCAAGCAGTCCATGCCGTACGTCCGGGTGGACCCCACCTGGCCGATCACCCCCGACCGCAACCGCATCGAGGCCGATGTGCTGGCCGCGCACGGCCGGGTCGCCCCCGGCCTGGTGCCGCGGCTGCTGGACGTGGACGGGGAACGCCACGTGGTGGCCCTGGAGGACCTGTCCGACCACCGGGTCTGGCGCGGCCTGCTCAACGAGGGGTACCGGACCGACGGGGTGGCCGCCGACCTCGGCCGGTACGTGGCCAGGGTCGGCTTCGGCACCTCCCTGTTCGGCCTCGGCGCGGAACGCCACAAGGCCGCGCTGGCCGCCTCGGTCAACCCGGAGCTGTGCGAGATCACCGAGGACCTGGTCTTCACCGAGCCGTACGTCGAGCACGAGCACAACCGCGTCCTGCCAGGCAACAAGGCGGACGTGGCCGCCTACGTCGGCGACCCGGCCGTGCGGACCGCCATCGGCCTGGCCAAACTGGCGTTCATGACGCACGCCGAGGCGCTCATCCACGGCGACCTGCACACCGGTTCGGTGCTGGTCCGGCCGGGCAGCCCGCCCTCGACCCGGGCCTTCGACGTCGAGTTCGCCTTCTACGGACCCGTCGGCTTCGACCTCGGCGCGCTGTGGGGCAACTACGTGCTGGCCGCGGCGCGCGGCTTCGCGCTCGGCGACCCCGCGCACGCCGAATGGGTGCTCGGCCTGGCCGAACAGACCTGGGACGCCTTCCAGGCCGAGTTCACCGGGCTCTGGCCGGACCGCGCCGACCCCCGCGTGTACGGCGAGGGCGTGCTGACCGGCTACCTGGCCAAGGTACGCGCCGACGCGGCGGCCTTCGCGGCGGCCAAGGCGGCCAGGCGGGTGATCGGCTTCTCCCGGGTGACCGACATCGAGACGCTGGCCGAACAGGAGCGGGTGGCGGCCATCCGGGGCGTGCTGCGGGCCTGCCGCCACCTGCTCACCGCCGCCCCGGCCTCGGCCCTGTTCGACCGGGCGGGCGACCTGCTGGTCAGCGGGTAGCGATCCGGTAGGCCAGCAGCCACTCCACGCACTCGGTGACGTGCCGGGCCCGGCGCAGGTCGGACCCCCAGGTGTAGAGGCCGTGATCCGCGACGATCACGGCGGGCGTGGCGGGGTCGTAGGCCGCCTCGAAGCGGTCGCCCAGCTCGGTCATGTCCTGGCTGTTGGCGATCACCGGGATGGTCACCTCGTCGTCGTGGGCCAGGCGGCCGATGCCCTTGAGGGTCTCGATGTCGCGCAGCCGTACGCCCCGCGGCCAGTGGTGGCCCGCCACGACGGCGTTCAGCGCGTGCACGTGCACGACGGCGTCCGCGCCGGTCACGGCGGCGACGCGGGCGTGCAGCCCGGCTTCGGCGGAAGGGACCAGCGGCTCGATCCCGGCCACCGTGAGCGGATCGCCGTGGCCGTCCACCACGGCCACGTCCGCGGGCGTCAGCTCGCCCTTGTCCAGGCCGCTGGCGGTCACCGCGAGCCGGAGCGGGTCGCGGGAGAGCACCTCGGACAGGTTGCCCGAGGTGCCGCGCATCCAGCCGAGCCCGGTGAACCTGGCCGCCTCCACGGCGAGCCGCCCGCCCGCCGCCAGCACCTGCTCCGGCGTCATGCGATCTCCTCGAAGCTCGCCACTACGGCGTGCGCGCCGAAGTCGGCGGCCTCGCTGGGCTCGCCCGGCCGGCGCACCCCGATCGTGCGCCAGCCCGCCGCCGTCGCCGCGTCCAGTTCGGCCGGTACGTCCGACAGGAACAGCACCTCCCCTGGCGGGACCTCCAGCGCCGCCGCGATCCGGTCATAGGACGCGCGTTCCCGCTTGGGGCCCGCGTTGACCGTGTCGAAGTGCCGCTCGACCAGCACCGACAGGTCCCCGTGATCGGTGTGCCGGAACCAGGGCCGCTGGCTGGAGACCGCCCCGGAGGAGAAGACCGCCAGGCGGCGGCCCGTCGCGTGCCACGCGCGCAGGGCGGGCGGCACGTCCGGGAAGAAGTGCGCGGTGAGTTCGCCGTCCGCGAAGCCCGCCGCCCAGATCTGGCCCTGGAGGGTCTTCAGCGGGGTCGCCTTGACGTCGCCGTCCATCCAGGCGTGCAGGATCGCCACGGCCTCCGCCGTGGTGGCGCCGCCCGTCTCCCCTACGGCCAGGGCCACCTCGGGGTCCTCGCGGTGCGCCTCGATCCACGGCCCGAGCCGGGGCCGGGCATAGGAGTACAGGCCCACGTGCACGGATTCGGTCGAACTCGTCGTGCCTTCGATGTCCAGCACGATCCAGCTGGGGCTCATCGGCTCAGTACCTCCACGAAGTCGGCGACGAAACGCGGCGCGTCCACTGCGGTGATCACCCGGGTGGGCGGCGCGGGCTCATGGGGGAAGGATGGCGGCAGGCCGTCGTGGGTGCGCATCAGCCGCGCCCTGGCCAGGAAGCCGTCGGTCCTGACGTTCACCGGGCCGTCCGTCCAGGCGGTCGCGAACGTGGGGTCCAGCAGGATCCCGGCGGCCAGCGGGTCGTGCAGCGGGATGATCCGGCGTCCCCACTCGTTCTGGTAGAAGTCCAGGTAGGCGTCGAGGATCTCGGTCGCGAACCTGGCCCTGGGGCTGGCGGCGGCGCGCAGGGCGTTGATCGCCACCTCGTCCAGGATGGTGGTCGCGGTGACGTTGACGCCCACCATGACCAGCTCCCGGCGAGGGGCCGAGAACACCGCGCGGGCGGCCTCCGGGTCGTTGTTGACGTTCGCGTCGATCATCAGCAGCGTGCCCGGCGGCGCGTACGGGCCTGAACCGCCCATCAGCACCACCGACCGGTAGCGGGTGAACAGGCCGGGGTCCAGGCGGAGGGCCAGCGCCAGGTTGGTGAGCGGCCCCAGGGCCAGCAGGTCGAGCTCACCCGGGTGGTCGCGGGCCAGCCGGACCAGGAGTTCGGCGGCGCTCTCGCCGGTGACGCGCGGCAGCGGACGGTCGTAGCCGACGTCGCCGAGACCGTCCTTGCCGTGTACGTACCCGGCGATGTGGGCGGTTCCGGTGAGCGGTTCGGCGGCGCCGCGGGCGATCGGCACGTCCAGGCCGAGCAGGCGGGTGACGTATCCGATGTTGCGGACCGCGTCCGGTTCGACGCAGTTGCCGAACACGGAGGTGACCGCGACGATCTCGGCGTCCGGGCGGCCGGCCAGGTAGAGCAGGGTGTGGGCGTCGTCGATACCGGTGTCGGTGTCCACGATGATCCGCCGGATTTCGGTCATAGTGCTTCTCTTACGTGTTCTGGGCGGTAGGCGCCCTTTTCTGTGACGATCCGGGTCACCAGGTCGGGCGGGGTGGTGTCGAAGGCCGGGTAGTGGCCGGTGACGCCCTCGGCGGCGGTGCGGTGGCCCTGGGCATGCAGCACCTCCGCGCCGTCGCGGTGCTCGATGACCACGTCGGCGGGGGTGGGCGCGTGCGGGTCGGGGCGCTGGACCAGCGCGTAGAAGGGCGCCCCGAACCGGTGGGCGGCCAGGGCGACGCCCAGCGTGCCGACCTTGTTGATGACGTGCCCGTCCAGGGTCACCCGGTCGGCGGCCACCAGGGCCACGTCGGCCAGGCCGTCGGCCAGCGCCGCGGCCACCATGCCATCGGTGATCAGGGTCGGCCGGTAGCCCATCTCCACCAGTGTGGCGGCGGTGAGCCTGGCCCCTTGCAGGTAGGGGCGGGTCTCGGTGCAGACGAACTCCAGGCGTTTGCCCGCCTGCTCCGCCGCCTGGACGGTCGCGATCAGGTAGTAGTCGGCCCAGCAGTGGGTGAGCACCCGCGCCCCGTCCGGCAGCAGCTCGGCCGCGTGCCCGCCGAGCGCCGCGCTGCGCGCCCGGTAGGCGGCGTCGTGCGCGGCGGCGGCGGCCGTCACCTCGGCGACCAGGTCGCCGTCGCCGATGGCGTCAAGGATCGCCCGTACGGCGTCGCGGATGTGGTTGTTGGTCGGGCGGGTGGCGATGAACCGGCCGCCGCGTGCGCGGAGCCGTTCCCTGGCCACGGCGGGCGGCTCGTGCCGTACCTCGCGGGCGGCCAGTACCATCCCGGCCGTGGTCGCGAAGAGCGGGCCGGAGCTCTGGGTGATCATCTCCTCGATGGCCACCGCGACCTGCTCGCTGGTGGCGCAGTGCACCCAGGCGCGCACGAACGGGTAGGCGCGGCGGTCCAGGATGTCCACGCCGTCTTCGGTGAGGCGGACCGAGTCGGCGAGTTCCGGTGTGCTCATGCGTTCTCCCTCCGCCGCCGTCCGGCCACGGCGGCCAGGACCAGCGCGACCAGCGTGATCACGTACGGCGCGGCGTCGGCCGCCTGCTGCGGCAGCCCGGCCCCTTGGAGCCGGAACCCCACCGCCTCGGCGATCCCGAACAGCAGGCAGGCCAGCAGCAGCCGGTACGGGCGAACGCCACTCAACATCACGGCCACCACCGCGATCCAGCCCCGGCCCGCGCTCATGCCCTCACTGAACAACGTCACGTTGCCCAGCGCGAGCTGCGCCCCGGCCAGACCGCAGAGCACGCCCGCCGCCAGCGTCACCCCGTGCCGGTAGCCGCCGACCCGCAGCCCGACCGCCGCCGCGGCCTCCGCGTGCTGGCCCACGCCACGCGCCCGCAGGCCGGAGCGGGTACGGCCCAGCCACCAGGCCGCCGCCACGACCAGCAGCAGCGCCACCGGCACCAGCGGCGACTGCGGTCCCAGCACGGGCACGTCGAGCCCGAGCTCGGCCAGGGTGGGCAGGCCCGCCAGGTCGGGCGAGGTGTAGGTGCCGCCGCTGCCGAAGATCTGCCGCATCAGGAAGGCGGTCAGGCCCAGCGCCAGCAGGTTGAGCCCCACCGCGACCACGATCGGGTCGGCGCGCAGGCTCACCGCGGCGGCCGACAGCAGCCCGGCGAACAGCAAAGTGGCCACGGCCGCGCCCGCGACCCCGGCCCAGGCGCTGCCGGTCAGGTCGCTGACCACCACGGCGGTGAACGCGCCCCAGAGCAACTGGCCCTCCAGGGCGATGTTGAACACGCCCGCGACCTGGCAGATCAGCCCGCCGAGTGCGGCCAGCAGCACCGGCGCCGTGGCGGTGAGCACGCCGGACAGGAACGACCATTCCAGGATGTTCACGCCCGCCTCCGCCGCGCCCGTACGGTGGCGAACACGGCCACGATCACGATGATCAGCCCCTGCACGATCTGGGTGAGCTGGCTGGGCACCCCCGCCTCCCGTTCCATGCCCTGGCCGCCCACCTGGAGCAGGGTCAGCAGGGCGACCGCGACCGGCACCGCGAACGGCCGCGCCGCCGCCAGCAGCACCGCCGCCACCGCCGTGAACGTGTATCCGGGCGCGGTGAGCGCGCCGTCCACGAACCGGTACGGCGGGCCCAGCACGATCAGCCCGCCGACCAGCCCGGCGAACCCGCCCCCACCCGCCAGGGCGAACGCCGCCAGCCGGTTCACCCGCACGCCGCCGTACCGGGCGAACTCGCGGTTCCGGCCGGTGGCCCGGAGCTCGTAGCCGAGCACGGTACGGCCGTCCGCGTACAGCCAGAGGCCGGTCAGCGCCACGATCAGCGGCAGGCCGAGCGTCACGTAGCCGCCCTCGGTCAGCGCGGGCAGGTGGGCGGCCGCCGGGAGCGGCGGCGTCTGGGCGAGGCCGGTGCCCTGCTCGCCCAGCGGGAAGCGGACCAGGTAGGAGGCCAGCGAGACGGCCGGGGCGCTGATCAGCAGGGTGCTCACGATGGCCGGGATGCCCAGCCGGGTGCTCAGCGGCGCCGCAAGCGCGGCCACCAGGCCGCCGGCCAGGGTGGCGGCGGCCAGCGGCAGCAGCACCGCCAGCACCGGTGGCAGCGGGGCCGACAGGGCGAGCGCCGCCGCCGCGACGCCCCCGGCCGCCAGCTGGCCGTCGCCGCCCAGGTTGAACTCGCCCGCCCGGAGCGGGAGGGCGAAGGCCAGCGCCATGCCGAGGGTCGGCACGAACGCGGCGATCGTGTACTCCAGGTTGCCGTCGGCGATCGCGCCGCGCACCAAGGCCGGGTAGGCCAGCGACGGGTCCACGCCGACCACGAGCATCACCAGCGTGGTCAGCGCGAGCGCGCCGCCCACCGCCACGACGGGCGCCGACAGCACCACCCGGCGAACCGTCCGGGTCGCCACGGCGGTCATCCGCGCACCCCGGTCATGGCCTGGCCCAGCTCGGCCTCAGCGGCATCGGGGCCGAACTCGGCGACCGTCCGGCCTTCGAACAGGACCAGGATCCGGTCGGCCAGTTCGCGCAGCTCGGCCAGCTCGCTGGACTGGAGCAGCACGGCGGCGCCCTGGTCGCGGGCGGCGATGAGCAGGGCGTGGACGCGTTCCCGCACCCCTACGTCCACGCCCTGGGTCGGTTCCTCCGCCACGATCACCCGGGACGGGCGGGTCAGCTCGCGGGCCAGCACCGCCTTCTGGGCGTTGCCGCCGGAGAGGGCGGCGATCGGGAGATCCACGGAGGCCGTGTTGATGGCGAAGCGCTCGACCAGCTCGCGGCCCCGGCTCCGGACCGCCGCCCGCGGCAGGCCGAACCGGGTGGCCAGGGTGCGCTGCCCGCCCATCAGGAGGTTCTCCGCCAGGGACATGTCCGGCGCGGTGGCCCGGCCGTGGCGGTCCTCGGGAATGTAGGCGACGCGGGGGTCCCGGCCCGGCCGGACGGGGGTGCCGTCCAGGAGCACGCCGTCGGTGCCCCCGCGCAGGCCGGTGACCGAGTCGATGAGTTCGCGCTGGCCGCTGCCCGCCACGCCGGCGATGCCGACGATCTCGCCCGGGCGGACCGTGAACGACACGCCGGACAGCCGGGCCACGCCGTCGGCGTCCCGGACGGTGAGATCGCGTACGTCCAGTGCGGGGTCGCCCTCTGGGGGACGCGCACGGCGGGGCGCGGGCGGGGTGAGGGAGCGGCCGATCATGGCGTGGACGAGTTCGCCGGCGTCGGTGCCGGCCGTGGTGAACCGGCCGGTGACCCTGCCCTGGCGAAGCACGGTGACCTGGTCGCTCGCGGCCAGCACCTCGGTCAGCTTGTGGGTGACCAGGAGGATGGCGACCCCGGTGGCGGCCACCGTGCGGAGCACCTCGAACAGGCGGTCGGCCTCGCCGGGGGTGAGCACGGCCGTCGGCTCGTCCAGGATCAGCACCTCGGCCTGGCGGTAGAGGGCGCGGAGGATCTCCACGCGCTGGCGCACCCCGACCGGGAGGTCGCCGACCAGGGCCGACGGGTCGGCGCGCAGGCCGTACCGGTCGGCGAGGGCGGTGACGGCGCGGTGGGCGGCGGTGTGGTCGAGGCGGCCGCCGCGTACCGGTTCGGCGCCGATCACGATGTTCTCGGCCACCGTCAGTCCGGGGAACAGGCGGAAACGCTGGTGGACCATGCCGAGGCCGTGCCGGATGGCGTCGGCGGGGGAGCGGAGGCGGACGCGCCGGCCCGCGCGCAGCACGTGCCCGGCGTCGGGGCGGTGCAGGCCGTACAGGATGGACATGAGGGTGGACTTGCCGGCCCCGTTCTCGCCGACGACGGCGTGCACCTCGCCCCTGGCGACCGCCAGGTCGATGCCGTCGTTGGCGAGCACGGGGCCGAACCGTTTGCTCACGCCGACCAGTTCGGCGGCGAACGCGGCCGGTGGCTCGGTCACCGTCAGCCCTGGAGCGGGTCCGCGACGGTGGTCTTCCCGGCCACGATGTCGTCGCGGACCTGCCTGACCTTGGCCAGCACCTCGGGGTTGTCGCCCACCGTGCAGCCGGAGGCGGTCGCGTCTTCGGCCAGGGCGGTCACGCCGACGCCGCCCTCGGCCAGGCCGTACACCTTCACGCCGCCGGTCCGCCCGGCCACGATCTCCTTGATGGCGGCGGCCTCGGCCACGTCCACGTGCTTGAGGATGTTGTCGATGACGTTGCCCGGGCTCTGCGCGCACTGGTTGACGTCCACCCCGAACGCCTTGCCGCCGGAGGCGGCGACCGCCTCGAAGACGCCCTGGTTCCCGCCGGAGGCCGCCGCCGCGATGACGTCCACACCGCGGCCCGTGAGCGTCTGCGCCTGGGACTTGGCCCTGGCGGGGTCGCTGAACGGGTTGTTGCCGCCGACGTAGAGGGGGGTGCCGGTGACTTCCGGCTTGACCGACCTGGCCCCGGCGAAGAAGGGGTCGATCCAGCGGTGGATGAACGGGGTGTCCAGCGCCGCCACCACGCCGATCTGGCCGCTCGCGGTGAGCAGGCCCGCCTCGACCCCGGCCAGGTAGGCCGCCTCGTGCTCCTTGAACGACACGCAGGCCAGGTTGGGGGCCTGGTCCTTGGCGCACGAGTCGACCTGGAGGAACTGCTGGCCGGGGTGCTGCTTGGGGACCGTGCTGAACACGTCGTCGAAGGAGAAGCTGATGCCCACGATGACCGTCGGCTTGGCCCGGACCGCCGCGTCCACGTTCTGGGCGATGGAGGTGGGGTCCTTGCTCTCGTACAGCTTGAAGGAGGCGCCGAGGTCCTTGGCGGCGGCCTCGGCGCCCTTGACACCGAGCTGGAGGAAGCTGTTGGTGCCGACGGGGTTCGGGGTGATGAGGATGATCGACTTCGCCGGGGGGTTCTCCGACGCCGGGGTGGTGCCGGCCTCGCCGCCTCCGCCGCAGGCGGCGAGGGCGAAGAGCGCGGCGGTCCCCGCGAGAGCTGGGGTGATTCTCATGGGTCCTGGTTCTGTGGCGCTCGATGGTGCATCGCGAGCATATCCACACTTTTCCTACCAGTACAACAGGTAATCTGCTATGGTTCCTGAGTAGGAAATATGCGTAACAGACCCTGGCGCCACTGGTCTACGGACGCCTCGGCGTCGCCGTGCTGGGCCGGGCCTGGTTCGACGTCGGCTGAGCCTGGCCGGTCGCCCTCGTCGGCGCCGGAGCCTTCGCCGCTTTCACCTGACCCGGCCGCACCGCTCGGCTAGGGGAGCAGGTCGTCGAACTGGCCGGACTTGACGCCGCGCAGGAAGGCCGCCATGTCCGCGCGGGCGAAGACCAGGGCGGGGCCTGAGGTGAAGCGGGAGTTGCGGAGGGCGATGGCGTCCTCGGCGAGGGAGGCCACTTCGACGCAACTGCCGCTGGGATTGCTGTGGGTGCTCTTCTTCCAGGTGGTGCAACGCAGGTCGTTCGCGTTGGGGACATGGGTGGAGACGTGGTTCATCTGCCCTCCAGAGTTCTCGTGCTGAGGGCAAGATTACGCCTGCACGTGCATCTGTGTTTGCACGCGCTAGAGAGTTCTCAGTACCTCCTCAAGGAAGGCAGGGGTCTGAGAGACGGGCATGGCCACCACGGAGAGGGTGTTCATGACCTGCATGTAGCGGTCGACCTCTTCGGGTTTCTCCAGGTAGAGGGCGCTCATGAGCTGCTCCAGGTAGACCACGTCGGGCAGTTCGCGCTCGTTGAAGCGGAGGATGGTGAACGGTCCTCCGGCGGCGGCGTGCCCGCCCCGGTCGAAGGGGACAATCTGTAAGGTCACATTTGGATTACGGACGGCTTGGAGCAAATGCTCCACCTGCCCGCGCATGACCTCCTTGCCGCCGAGCGGGCGCCGCAGCGCCGCCTCGTCGACCACCGCCCAGAGTTTGACCGCCTCCGGGCCCTCCAGCCGCTTCTGCCGGGCCATCCGCAGCGCCACCCGGCGCTCGATCTCCTCCTTCGGAGAGTCCTCGTGGCCGAGCAGGATGACCGCGCGGGCGTAGTCCGGGGTCTGCAGCAGGCCGTGCACGAACTGGACCTCGTAGGAGCGGATGACGGCCGCGGCCTCCTCCAGTCCGACGTAGACCTCGAACCAGTTCGGCAGCAGATCGCTGTACTTGTGCCACCAGCCAGGCGTGTTGGCCTCCCGGGCCAGGGTGAGCAGGACGGACCGCTCGTCGGGGTCGGTCAGGCCGTACATGGTCAGCAGGTCCGCGACGTCGCGCTCCTTGAAGCTGACCCGGCCGAGTTCCAGGCGGCTGATCTTCGCGTGCGAGGCCCGGATGATGTGTCCCGCGTCTTCTGGCGAGATGCCTCGGGCCCGCCGGAGCCGCCGCAGCTGCGCACCGAGCAGGATGCGCAGCACGGTGGGGCCGCCCCGTGAGTACGGGAGCACCCGGGGCTCGTCGTTCGCATGCGGTACCGAGTTCACTTCGACTCCAGGGGGCAGGCAATTCCCGGAACAGTGAACCATTGTCGCATTGCGGCCACATTGCCGACAGACGATCTCCGCCGTCGTCTCAGAACTAGGGGTTTACGACCTGTTAACGGCGAGTCTCATGATGTACGTACGGATGCACGTGCATCCGTGATTGCATATGATGTTAATGGGAAGGCAGATAGTTCACCTTCAGGGACGGCGATGACCGCACATCTGGCAGGCCGGGCAGCCGGAATGGCGCCTTCGGGGCTCTTTCCGGAGTTCGAGCCGGTTGTGGGGCCTGACTTGACCTGGCCTGCACCTGCCAGCTGCGCTCTGCGAGCAGGTGCGGGTTCAGCTTCGGCTGCCAGGCGGTTCACCGTGCAGACCCTGAACAAGTGGGGCCTGCCGCAGGTCGCCGACGATGTCCAGCTGGTCGTCTCCGAGCTGGTCACCAACGCCCTGCGGCACGCCCTGCCAGACAAACGCCTCTGCTGGCCGCGGTCGCTGGCGCCGGACGAACCCGTCCAGCTCCGGCTGTCGAACCAGAGCGTGCACGTGGCCTGTGCCGTGCGCGACCCCAGCGACCGGGTGCCGATCATGTGCCCCGAGGACGACTTCGCCGAATCCGGGCGGGGGCTGTTCCTGGTCCAGGAACTCAGCCTCACCTGGGGCTACACCAGACTCGCCGAGGGCGGCAAGATCGTCTGGGCTGTCTTCTCGGTGCCCGGGGGCTAGACCCGTACGGGCTCGCGGAGTTCCGGAGCCGCGCTGTGCGCGGTGCGCGGCAGCAGGCGATCCAGCCAGTCAGGGAGCCACCAGTTGGCCCGCCCCAGCAGGGCCATCGTGGCGGGGACCAGCACCATGCGGACGATGGTCGCGTCGATCAGCACGGCGACGGCCATGCCCACCCCGGTGGTCTTGACGGTGACATCCGGGTCCAGCGCGAAGCCGACGAAGACCGCGATCATGATGGCGGCCGCGCTGGTGATCACCTTTCCGGTGGCGGACAGGCCCCGCACCACGCTTTCTTTGGCGTCGCCGGTGGCCAGATAGTCCTCCCGGACCCGGGAGAGCAGGAAGACCTCGTAGTCCATGGAGAGCCCGAACAGCACGGTGAACATCAGGATGGGCACCCAGCTGGAGATCGGGCCCCCGTGCGGCAGCCCGACCAGGCGCGCCCCCGCGTCGGTCTGGAAGACCACGGTGATCACCCCGTACGCGGCGCCCACCGAGAGCAGGTTCATCACCGCCGCCTTGAGCGCCACCACCGGAGCCCGGAACAGCACGGTGAGCAGGAGCAGCGAGAGGGCGACCACGAACGCCACCACGATCCAGAGCCGCTCGGCCAGCCGGTCGGAGATGTCGCCGAACCCGGCCACGAGGCCGGTCACCATCACGCCCTCGGGCAGTGTGGCGCGGAGCCGGCGCACCAGTTCGGTGGTGGCCTCGTCCTGCGGGCCGGTGGCGGGCTCGACGCTGATCATCGCCGCTTCGCCGCGGACCAGCGGCGGGGTGGCCGCCGTCACCCCCGGCTGCCCGGGGAGCGCGGCGGCGACCTGGGCGGCCAGCGTGGCGGGCATCGCGATCACGATGGGGCCGTTGGCGCCGGGGCCGTACTCGGCGGCCACCAGGTCGTAGGCGCGCCTGGTCGTGCTGGATTCGGGCTGGGTGCCCGCGTCCTGCGGCCAGGTGCGCATGCCGAGCAGCGGCGCGGCCAGCGCCAGCAGCACCACCAGGGCGGCCAGCGCGGACCGCAGCGGCCGGGCCCCCACCCAGGACGCCCACCGCTCGGTCCGGGTCGGACCGGCCCGCCGCACCGTGCGGGCCGGGCCGCCGGAGCGCTCGCGGCGGGGGAGCACCCGGTGGCCGGCCAGCCCCAGCATGGCCGGGACCAGGGTGATCGAGGCGACCATGACCGCGCCCACCGTGGCGAAGGTGGCGTAGGCGAAGGAGGCGTAGACCGGCAGCGTGGAGAGGTTGAGCCCGAGCAGCGACACCAGCACGGTCAGCCCGGCGACCAGCACCGAGGACCCGGCGGTGGCGGTGGCCTCGGCCGCCGCCTCGCGCGGCGACAGGCCCCGGCGCAGCCCTTCCACGTGCCTGCTGACCAGGAAGAGCGCGTAGTCGATGCCGACGCCGAGCCCGACCATGGAGGCGACGGTGGGCGCGGTCGAGGAGATGTCGGTGACGGCGGCCAGCAGCGTGATCACCGAGGTGCCCACGCCCAGGCCCATCAGCGCCACCAGGATGGGCAGCCCGGCCGCGACCAGCGAGCCGAGCGCCAGCACCAGGATGACCAGCGCGGCGACCACGCCCACCACCTCGGCGGTGCCGCTGGGCGCGGAGAAGTTCTCCGGCACCTCGCCGCCGAACTCCACCTGGAACCCGGCCCGCTCGGTGGGCTCGGCGGCGGCGCGCAGCGCGTCCACGCCTTCAGAACCGGCGAAGTCGGTGACCGGGACGCGGTAGTTCACCGCGATGAGCGCGGTGTCGCCGTCCGCCGACAGGCGCGGCGGGGAGACCAGCGAGACGCCGCGCATGCTCGCCAGCCGGTCGCTCAGCTCGGTGAGCACGGCCGGGGGCGGGGCGGCGTCGCCGTGCACCACCACCCGGGCGCCCGCGCCCGACATTTCAGGAAAGTGGTCGGCCAGGTAGGCGGTGCCCACCTGGAAGGGGATGCCGGGAATGTTGTAGTCGTCGTGGGTGGTGCCACCGGCCACGCCCGCGATGCCGACAGCGGCGGTCACGGCGAGCAGCCAGATGATCAGGGTGCGCCACGGATGGGCAGCGGTCGCGCCACCCAGGCGGCTGAGCAGACGAGCCATTGAGGTGTCCTTCTGGAGCATTCTGGAATAGGTGTCACCTCAAACGGTGGCTCAGACCTCTTGCCGGCCTCTTGGCATGCTCTTGGAAACGACGTCACGTGCCGCCGCCTCGGCGTCCGCCTCCCAGAGCGGCGCGTCGTACCGCCGGGCGACCGTCACCGCGTGCCGGTACTCCCGTTCCGCCTCGGCCGGCCGACCCTGCGACCGGTAGAGGTCGCCCAGCACGTGCGCGACCGGCCGGGCCGCCACCGACATCGGGACCGACCCGGGCAGCTCGTCCCGCATGGGGGTGAGCAGGGCGATCATCTCCGCCGCCTCGCCGGGCTCGCCGATGCGGGCCACGGCCATGCCGCGGAGCGTCGCGTACACCACGTGGTAGAAGTCGCGGCGGAGCGGCACCCGGCGGCGCCGCATCTCACGGGCCCGGTCCTCCAGCCCGGCGTCGAGCATGCAGAGCGCGGCGAAGTCGGCCACCAGCGGGCCGTGCTCCTCGAACATCCGCTCGACGATGGGCAGGTACTC
Organism: Acrocarpospora catenulata; assembly: GCF_018476525.1. Taxonomy (GTDB): domain Bacteria; phylum Actinomycetota; class Actinomycetes; order Streptosporangiales; family Streptosporangiaceae; genus Acrocarpospora; species Acrocarpospora catenulata. Next base: position 218,287 of record NZ_JAHCST010000011.1, on the reverse strand, counting down.
GGCCTCCCGGTGCTGGCTGAGCCGGATGGCGAAGATGGAGAACGTCTGCGCCCCGAGCGCCGTGATCGACCCGGCTCGCCGGAGCACCCCGTACGCCTCGTTGTAGAGGCGCTCGGACTCCGCCAGCCGCCCGTGCACGTGGGCCAGCATGGCCTCGGCGACCAGGCCCACCTGCCGGGCCTCCACCATCTGGTACGCCTTCGCGAGGTCCAGGGCGCGGTCCAGCCGGGTCCGCATGCCCGGGATGTCGCCCTTGGTGTAGCAGGCCCGGGCGCCGACGAACTGGCCGTACCACCGGTAGGCCACCATGTCGTGCTCGGCTCCCAGCCGGGCCAGCTCGTCGGCCAGCTCCACCAGCAGCCGCGGGTCCTCATGGGCGTGGTACTGCCGGATGCGCACCGTCAGGTTGAGCGCGTGGATCGCGGGGTCGTCGGCGGTCGCGGCGATGGCCGCCAGCTCGGCCACGATCGCCTCGGCTCGGGGGTCGTCCTCGCCGTCCAGCTCCGAGGCGGTCATCTCCAGCAGGCGGCACCGGGTCAGCGGGTCCAGGTCGGTCCGGCGGAGCAAGCGGGCGAGTAGGCCGAGAGCGCGCTCATCGACCACCGCGTACGGCTTGATCTGCCACGGGGTGGCCTCGGTCCAGCAGGTGAACGCCTTGAGCAGCAGATCGTCGCGGCCGGTCTCCTCGGCCACGTCGATGGCCCGCTGCCGGGTGTCCCTGGCGGCGGTCACGGCGGCCGCGAGCACCTGCGCGCCGACCAGCCGGGCCAGCAGGTCCACCCGCCGGGCCGCTCGGTCGCCGATGTCGCCCGGTACCCGGTCGAAACACTCCAGCGCCTGGGTGAGCAGCCCGGCCGCGGTGTCGTGGGCGTACCGGCGGGTGGCCAGCTCGGCGGCCCGGATCGAGTACTCCATCGCCCGTTCGGCGGTGCCGGAGGTGGCGGCGCGGGCGTAGTGGTGGGCCAGCGCGGGCAGGTCGGTGGGGCGTAGCCGCTCGACGATGTCAGCCACCCGGGCGTGGGTGCGGGAGCGGCGCAGCCCGGACAGGTCCTGGTACAGGGTGTCCCGGACCAGCGCGTGGGTGAACCGGACCCGGCCCGGTGAGGGCTCGGTGAGCAGTCCGGTGAGCACCCCCGCCTCCAGCGCGTCCAGCACCCCGTCCTCGTCGGTGTCGGCCGCTCCGATCAGCACCTCCACCTCGGCCTCCCGGCCCACCACGGCCGCCAGCCGGAGCACGCTGACGGCCGGGGCGGGCAGCCGGGCGAGCCGTCGGCGCAGCACGTCCCGCACGCCGTCGGGGACCGCGCCGATCTGGCCTTCCGACGCCAGCAGCCGGGCGCTCTCCCGCACGTAGAAGGGGTTGCCGCCGGTGCGCTCGGCCAGTGAGTCCAGCATGTCGGGATCCACCGGGCGGTCGCAGACCGCGGTGACCAGCAGCTTCACATCGGCTGCCGAGAGCCCGGCGAGTGGCAGCCGGACGGGGGATCGGGTGGCCAGCTGGGCCAGCGAGTCGGACTGCGCCTGCGACACCTCGGACGGGCGGTAGGCGGCCACCAGCAGGATGCGCGAGGTGGCCAGTTCCTCGGCGACCGTGGTGAGCAGGCCGAGCGTCTCGGCGTCGCCCCGGTGCAGGTCGTCCAGGACGACGGCCAGCGCCCGGCCGTCGGCGGGACCGTCCCCGGTCATCTCACGCAGCCAGGAGCAGACCGCGCGGTGCAGCCGGAACCGGCCGGTGGCCGCGTCGTCCTGGTGCGGGATCTGGCCCTCGCTGAGCAGCGGCGCCAGCGCCTGTTCGTACTGGCCGAGCGGGACCTGGGCGGCCAGCCGCCGGAGCGTCTCCACCCAGGCCCAGGCGGGGGGCGCGCCGTCCTCCTCCGGGCAACGGCCGCAGGCGACCCGCCAGACGGCCGGGTCCAGATCGGCCATCAGGTGGCCGAGCAGGGTGGACTTGCCGGCGCCCGGCTCGCCGCTGATCAGCACGATCCGCGACTCCCCGGCGGCCACCTCGACCGCCGTCCGGCGGAGCGCGGCCAGCTCGGCGTCCCGGCCGAAGAAAAGCTGCTCCGCCGCGCGTACGGGAGCCGGGCGCGGGGTGCCCGGATCGGCCGGCACGATCGGACCCGGCGGCGGCACCGGCTGCCGTTCTGCCGGTTGCCGGGTGGCGGCCCGCAGCGGGGTGAGGTCCTGGTTCAGGATGGCGCGCTCCAAAGCGACCAGCTCGGGCCCCGGGTCCAGGCCCAGCTCGTCGGAGAGCATGGTCCGCGCCCGGCGCAGTGCGGTCAGCGCGTCGGCCTGCCGTCCGCTGCCCCACAACGCGAGCGCCAGCAACCGCCAGCTCTCCTCGCGCAGGGGATGCCGCCGGGTGAGCAGCTCGGCGCCCGGCACCGCCTCGGTGGCGGGCGCGGAGCGCAGCGTCACCGCCACCAGCAGCTCCTGCGCGCCCAGCCGGATCTCGGCCAGCCGTGCCGATTCCGCGACCGCCCACTCCTCGTCGGCGACCTCGGCGAACGCCGTGCCGCGCCACAGGCCGAGCGCCTCGCCGAGCTCCTGCCGGGCCCTGGCCGGGTCGGTCTCGGCGAGCGCGCGGGCGGCGTCGGCCAGCCGCTCGAACCGCCAGGCGTCCACCGCGTCGGCGTCCATCCGGATGGCGTAACCGGGCGCGGCGCTGACGATCACCCGCGCGGGCGCGCGCAGCGCCCGGCCGGGTTCCAGCACGCGGCGCAGGTTCGCCACGTACGACTGGAGTGACGCGGTGGCCTTGGCGGGGGGTTCGCCGCGCCACAGGTCCTCGATCATGCGGTCGACCGAGACGACGTCGCCTCGCGAGGCCACCAGCAGCGCGAGCACGGCGCGCTGGCGTGGCCCGCCCAGCGGCACGGACTGCCCGCCGACCCGTGCGTCCAACGGGCCGAGCACCCGGAGGCGGATCGGCGAATGCGACGTCATACGGGTCAGCGTAGTTCTCAAGAGGCTCCCAAGAGAATTTCAAGAACGGCACCGGAGAGTGAAGGCGCACGAAACCAGTGAGGAGCCTTCCATGACAGTCGCGACAGACGAACGTCCGTACGTACAGGAGATGGTGATAATCCACCGGATGTTCCGGCGAGAGTCCCGGGTGCTGCCGGACGCGGTGCGGCGGGTCGCCGCCGGAGACGCCGCCCGGGCCGGGATCGTCGCCGCGCACTACCGCCAGTACGCCCACAGCCTGCACCACCACCACACCAACGAGGACGAGTTGCTCTGGCCCAAGCTGCTGGCTCGGGTCGACCTGGAGGCCGAGCTGGTGCTCCGGATGGAGGCGCAGCACGAGGTGGTGGCCGGCACCCTGAATCGGGTCTCCGAGCTGCTCCCCGAGTGGGAGCGCACCGCCGACCCGGTGGTCCGGGACGAGATCGTCGCTGAACTCGGCCGGCACAGGGACGCCCTGATCGAGCACCTGGACGAGGAGGAGCAGCACATCCTGCCGCTGGTGTCGGAGCATCTCACCGTGCCCGAGTGGCAGGCGTTGGGGGAACGGGCTCAGGCCGAGCTGGCCAAGGAGTCGCCCGAGCGGCAGTTGCTCACCCTGGGCGCGATCCTGGAGGAGATCACGCCGGAGGAGCGGGAGCGCTTTCTGGCGGACCTGCCGCTGCCGGCCAAGGTGATGTGGCGGCTGATCGGGCGACGCCGCTACGCCAGGCGGATGAGCCTCATCCGGGGTAACTGAAGGCTCCCGCCGGGCATCGGCGGGAGCCGTCAGCAAGGGAACGCGGGGGTTACGCCTGTTCCGCGTCGCCGGTGGCCGCCTCCATGGCGTCCTCCGGGCTGGCCTCCAGGTCCTGGTCCGCCGACGCCTGGGCCAGCGCGGTGGCCTGGTCCAGCCGCACCCAGCTGAGCACGCTCTCCACCGAGAAGAGCACCAGCAGGTACCCGGTGAGCACGGCCGCCACCCAGGTCAGCTGCCCGAAGGCCGCCGCGGCGCCGATGATCAGCAGCCGGACCTCCCAGCCGAGCCCGGCCCGGAAGACCCACGCCGGGGGCCAGATGCTCTGCCGGGTCCGGTACACGGTGTCGTAGGTGTGGTAGCCGACGATGTAGATCAGCAGGAACAGCAGCCACTTGGGCGTGCCCTCGGCCAGGCCGAGCAGGATCACGGTGAGGAACTCGGCGCCGCGCAGCAGCGGCGGGGTCAGCCAGTCGAACCGGCCCAGGTGGTCGCGGGCGGCGGTCGGCACCACCAGGGCGACCAGCACCAGCGACGGTACGGCCAGCACCGGGCCGGAGGTGAGCGTCCCGGTGACCGCCAGCGCGACGACGGCCAGCAGCGCGGCCAGTGTGGCGGGCACCGGCGGCAGGCCGCGCCCGAGCCGCCCCCTCAGCAGCGCGACCAGCGGCCCGTCGTCGCGGTAGGCGAGCAGCCGCTCGGTCTGGACGCGGCGGCGCTCCTCGTCCGGGTCGGGGAGGGGGGTGACCTGCTGGGGCTGGGTGATCATGCGAGTGACCTCAGGAGACGTCCGGTCAGGGTGTAGGTGGCCGCGACGCCGCCCCAGACGATCAGGGTGAGAAAGGTGACGCGGGGGTCGAAGAACGCGGTCACGAGGGCGATCGCGGCGAACCGCTCGCCGATCGGGAACACGATCATCTTGCGGGCCCAGTGCACGAGACGGAACCGCCCGGCCCTGGTCCACAGCCGGAGCAGCCCCTGCACGCCGGTGCTCCGGCTCTCCCGCCGCTGCTCCAGGGCGTCCCGGAGCGGGCGGTCGTCGGGTACCCGCAGGTCCAGGGTGGGCAGCGGGACCGGGGGCTTGCGCCGGTTGGCGGCGCCGAAGGAGAAGTCCAGCAGGTGCTTGACCGACTGGAGGGCCAGCGCCACCAGGGCCAGCGTCCAGACGCCCTCGCCGTCGCCGAACTGGCCGGAGACCGTGGCGCCGACGGCCAGGCCGACGAAGACCGCGTACTCCTTGAACCGGTCGAAGGTGGCGTCCAGCCAGGCGCCCAGCACGCCGAACTTCCGCGCGTACCTGGCCACCTGGCCGTCCACGCAGTCGAAGACGAAGGCGAAGTAGATGAGCACGCCGCCGGCCACGTACCCGGGCCGGGTGCCGGTGGCGAAGGCGCCGGCGGCCAGCAGGCCCAGCGCGATCGAGATCAGCGTGACCTGGTTGGGGGTCAGGCCGCGGCGGGCCGCCCAGCGGGCGATGAACCGGGAGTAGGTGCTGACGAAGAACGTGGTGAAGAAGCCGTCGGCGCCCTTGACCGCGTTGTCCAGCCGGGCCCGGTCCTCGTTGAAGGTGGCCATGTCGGCGAGGGCGGCCTGGGTCTGGTCGGCCTGGCCGTACATTCGGCGGTAGAACAGGTCGCGGCGGCCGCGCACGCCGACCGAGACGCCGCGCCGGACCAGGCCGAGCACCAGCAGTTCGGTGACGTCGTCCTCGGGGCCCACCAGGTGGGCCAGGTCGGCGAGCTCGCGGGCCACCTCGGCCAGCGTGGCCACGTGCCGCTCCTGCAGGTGGATGGGGCCGAGCAGGGCGGCGTTGGGGCGGGTCACCGCGTGGTAGGCGGTGCCGACCGAGGTCACCCGGCCGCGCCCGGCCCGGGTGCGCTGCGGCAGGCCCTCCAGCACGCCCTGGCCGATCTCCGGCACGGCCTCCTCGATGGGCGGCGGCTCCGGCGCGTTCTCGTCGCGCTCCTCGCGCAGGATCAGCGTGATGGCGGCGCGCTTGGCCTTGGTGAGCTGGTAGATCAGCTCGTCGTGGAGGAGCGCGTCGGCCGGCATGATCAGCACGTTGCCGGGGGTGTCCTGCACCGCGTCGGCCAGGGCGCGCAGGTCGCCGGCCAGATCCCGGCTCTCCACCACGCGGGTGGCGTGCCGCCGGTAGGCGTCCGCGTCGGCCGGGCGGGCGATCGTGACGGGCTCGGAGTCCAGCGTGGCCAGCTGGCCGAGCAGCCGGCCGAACACCGTGGGGGCGCCGGGGAGGGACGCCAGGGGGATGTCCGTGGGGAGCACGGGCGGCGCGCCGGACGCGGAACCGATCGGGCCGGGCGAGGAGCCCAGCAGGACCACACGGGTCATGGCACCCTTTCGAACGGGGGGTCGGGCGGTGTGGATGCCTCGTTGGGGGGTCAACCACCTGGCAAGTGCGACCCTGCCAGGGGGCAAAGCTTAGTGACCTTTGGGTAAAGCCGTACCATCCCCGGTTCACCCGCCGTCAACCCGCTGTCCAGGTCGGATGCCAAAAAACGCCCACAAACCTGCCCCAATACTTACCGAAATTTCACCATTTGGGGCTCGGAGTAGCATGAGCGGGTGAGTCTTTACCGGGATGAGGGCGTCGTGCTGCGCACCCACAAGCTGGGGGAAGCCGACCGGATCATCACGATTCTCACCAAACGCACCGGCAAGGTGCGGGCCGTGGCCAAGGGTGTGCGGAAGACCAAATCCCGGTTCGGGGCCCGCCTGGAGCCGTTCACCCACGTGGACGTGCAGTTCCACACCGGGCGCTCACTCGACCTGGTCACCCAGGTCGAGACCCTCCGCCCGTACGGCGAGGCGCTGGTCGCCGACTACCCCCGCTACACGGCCGGGATCGCCATGCTGGAGACCGCCGACCGGCTCACCCCCACCGAGAAGGAGCCCGCGCTCCGCCAGTTCCTGCTCCTGGTCGGCGGGCTGCGCACGCTGGTGGACGGCTCCCACGAAGCCCGCCTGGTGCTGGACGCGTTCTTCCTCCGCTCGCTGGCCGTGGCCGGATACGCCCCCGCCCTGGCCGAGTGCGCCCGGTGCGGCGCGGACGCGGCCAGGGCCTTCGCCATCACCGCGGGCGGGGTGGTCTGCGGCGCCTGCCGACCGGCGGGGGCCGCGGTCCCGGCGGCGGAGACCATCGCGCTGATGATCGCGCTGCTCCGCGGCGACTGGGCGGCGGCCGACGCCGCCGAGCAGCGCAACCGGGTGGAGTGCAGCGGGCTGGTGGCCGCCTACCTCCAGTGGCACCTGGAGCACGGCATCCGCTCGCTGCGGCACGTGGAGCGGCACACGGAACGGCACGGGGAACAACCCGGGGAACGCGAGGTTCCCGCACCGGCTCCGCACGTTTCCTCCACAGGGAGCTAATACCCTCATCCCATGGTTCGTCCGCCCACTCCACATCCGTCCGGGGCCACGCCGCCCGCCATCCCGCGCGACCTGGTGCCCCGGCACGTCGCCATCATCATGGACGGCAACGGCCGCTGGGCCAAGGCCCGCGGCCTGCCCCGGACCAAGGGACACGAGGCGGGCGAGTCCTCGCTGTTCGACGTGATCGAGGGGGCCATCGAGCTCGGCGTGCCGTACCTGTCGGCGTACGCGTTCTCCACCGAGAACTGGCGGCGCTCGCCGGAGGAGGTGCGCTTCCTGATGGGCTTCAACCGGGACGTGATCCGGCGGCGGCGGGACGAGCTGAACGCGATGGGGGTCCGGGTGCTCTGGTCCGGGCGTCCCGGGCGGCTCTGGAAGAGTGTGATCTCCGAGTTGGAGACCGCCGAGGAGATGACCCGCGGCAACTCCACCCTCACCCTGCAGTTCTGCGTGAACTACGGCGGCCAGGCCGAGATCGTCGACGCCGCGGTGAAGCTGGCCCAGGAGATCGCCGCCGGCCGGATCAAGCCGGGCAAGGTCTCCGAGCGGGTCTTCGCCCGCTACCTGTACGCGCCCGAGGTGCCCGAGGTCGACCTGTTCATCCGCTCCTCGGGCGAGCAGCGCACCTCCAACTTCCTGCTATGGCAGTGCGCGTACGCCGAGATGGTCTTCCTCAACCGGCTCTGGCCCGACTTCGACCGGCGCGACCTCTGGCAGGCGTGCGAGGTCTTCGCCTCCCGCGACCGCCGGTACGGCGGGGCGATCCCCAACCCGGTCTAGAGGCCCGCTCTAAGCTCTGCGGCGGGCCCGGTAGGCCGCCACGTGCATGCGGTTCCCGCAGGTACGGCTGTCGCAGTAGACCCGGGACCGGTTCCGCGACTCGTCCACGAACACGTGCGCGCAGTCCGGCGCCGAACAGGTGCGCAACCGGTCCCGCTCGCCCTCCACCAGCACGTGCGACAGCGCGACCCCGCAGTCGGCGGCCAGGTGCTCGGCCAGCGAGGCCCCCGGCGCGAAGTAGTGCACGTGCAGCGGGAACCCGTCGTGCCTGGTCAGCCGGGGGGTGATTTTGGTCCGGCCGAGCAGGCCGTTCAGCCGGTCGATGGCCGCGTCGTCGTCCGTCGCCGTGAACACCTCGTGGAAGGCCGTGGCCAGGGCCCGCACCTCGGCCAGGTCGGCGGGGTTGAGGTACTCGACCCCGCTCACCTGCCGCCGCTGCACGAAGTCGGCCAGCTCGTCCATGTCGCCGGGTGTCGTGTTGATGAGATCGACGGCGGTGGCGAGCGAGTACACCATGTCATGACTGAATGGCATGTTGACCCCTGTCGATCCTCTCTTCGCCTTGTCCCGGAAGCGTATCCCGGATACGGGTCCGGTGAGCGCGGATGGACGGATCGTGATCGCGGGTCAGCGCGCGCAGTCGGCGCAGGTGCCGAAGACCTCGACGGTGTGGGTGATGTCGGTGAAGCCGTGCTGGGCCGCGACGCTCTCGGCCCAGCGCTCCACGTCGGGCCCGGCGACCTCCTCGGTCCGGCCGCAGCGGCGGCAGACCAGATGGTGGTGGTGGACCGCGCTGGCGCAGACGCGGTAGACCGCCTCACCCTCGTCGGTGCGGAGCACGTCCACCCGGCCGTCGTCGTTGAGCGCCTGCAACGCCCGGTAGACCGTGGTGAGCCCGATTTTTGCACCGTCCGCCCGCATCTCGGTGAAGATGTCCTGCGCGCTGCGGAAACTCTCGCTCCGGCGGAGGATCTCGTGAACCGCGTCGCGGCTTCTGCTCATGGTGTGGACTCCCGAGTACGGCTTCGCCGTACGAATCTACCCACCCCCAAGGCTACGCCGAACCCGGCGAGGGCGAGCAGCACGATCGTGGCGCCGGACGGCACGTCCACGTAGAAGGAAGACGTCAGTCCGCCCACCGTGGCCATGGTGCCGAACAGCATGGACAGGCCCAGGGTGGCCCGGAAACTGCGGGTGAGCTGCTGGCTGGTCGCCACCGGCACCACCATCAGGGCGCTGACCAGCAGCAGGCCGACCGCCCGCATGGCCACCACCACGGTGACCGCCGCCACCACCGCGATCAGCAGGCCGAGGAACCGGGTGGGCAGGCCGCTGGCCCTGGCCATCTCCTCGTCCTGGCAGAGCACGAACAGCTCGCGGCCGAAGACCGCGAGCACCCCGAGCACCAGCACCGCCAGCGCCCCGATCACCCAGACGTCCTGCTGCGTGACGCTGGTGATCGCGCCGAACAGGTAGGAGTTGAGCGAGGCCGTGCTGCCCCCCGGGGTCAGGTAGATGAGCATCACCCCGCCCGCCAGGCCGCCGTAGAACAGCAGCGCCAGGGCCACGTCGCCGCTGGTCCGCCCGCGGGCCCTGACCAGCTCGATGGCGACCGCGCCGAGCGCGGCCACCACCACGGCGGTGAGCACCGGGGCCGATCCGGTCAGGAAGCCGAGCGCGACCCCGGTCAGCGCCACGTGGCCGATGCCGTCGCCGAGCAGGGCCAGCCGCCGCTGCACGATGAAGGTGCCCACCGCGGGGGCGGTCAGCCCGACCAGTACGGCGGCGATCAGCGCGTACCGCATGAAGTCGCGGGAGAGCAGATCGATCATGTCTACCGGTCCAGGTTCTCGGTACGGGAGCCGAGCGAGGCGTCCGACCAGCCGGGCAGCGGTCCCTCGACCTCCCCGTGGGCGTGCGGGTGCACGTGGTCGTGGCCGGGCAGGGCGTGCGTGCCCACCGCGGCCGGGGGCGGGCCGTCGTGCACCACCGCGCCGTGGCGAAGCACGACGGCCCGAGTGATCAGGGGCTCCAGCGGCCCCAGCTCGTGCGCCACCAGCACCACGGTCCTGCCCTGCCGGACCAGGCCGGTGAGCGTGTGGGCGAGCATGCGCTGACTGTCCGCGTCCACCCCGGCGGTGGGCTCGTCCAGCACGAACAGGTCGGGTTCCCCGGCCAGCGCGCGGGCGATCAGCACCCGCTGCTGCTGGCCGCCGGAGAGCGCCTGCACGGGATCGCGGGCCCGGTCGCTCAGGCCGACCTCCGCCAGGGCGTGGGCGACGGCCGCCCGGTCCGCGGCGCTGGTCGGGCGGAGGCGGGACTGCCGGGCGATCCGGCCGGAGGCGACCACCTCCCGGACGGTCGCGGGCACCCCGCCGCCCACCGAGAGGCGCTGGGGCACGTAGCCCACCCGCCACCACTGGCGGAAGCGGGCGGGGGGCACGCCGTACAGCTCGCCGGTGCCCGCGGACAGCGGGAGCAGGCCGAGCAGGGCGCGCACCAGGGTGGACTTGCCGGAGCCGTTGGCGCCGAGTACCGCCACCACCTCGCCCTCGGTGACGGTCAGGTCGATGCCGCGCAGCACCTCCCGGCCGTCCAGGGTGACCCGGCCGCCGGTCATCCGGAACGGGGTGGTCACAACCGCCGCCTTTCTCGCGGCGGGTGCGGTCACGTGCATCCGAGCGCGCCTCTCAGGGTGGTGAGGTCGGTCCGCATCGCGGTCAGGTAGTCCCCACCGGCGGGCTGGCTCTCCAGCGGATTGAGCACCGCCGTCTTGGCGCCGACCTCCTGGGCGAGGACCTCGCTCACCTTGGGACTGACGAGTTCCTCGGTGAAGATGGTAGTCACCTTCTCCCGCTTGGCGACGTCGGCCACCTGGGCGAGGCGGGCGGGGGTGGGCTCGGCGTCGGGGTCCAGGCCGCTGACGCCGATCTGCTGGAGCCTGTAGCGGTCGGCGAGGTAGCCGAAGGCCTCGTGGCTGGTCACGATGACCCGGCTCTGGCAGGTGGCCAGGCCCTGCTGGAACTCCTTGTCCAGGGTGGTGAGCTCGGCGGCGATGGCGGTGGCGCGGTCCCGGTAGGCGGCGGCGTGCGCGGGGTCGGCGGCGGCCAGCCGCTCGCCCAGCTTGGTGGCCACGGTGGCGAACCGGCTGGGGTCCAGCCACAAGTGGGGGTCGTAGGGCAGCTCGGCGTGGCCGTGCTCGTCGGCGTGCTCCTCCTCGCCGTGTTCCTCGGCGGCGAGGGTGGGGACCGCGGTGGCGGCGTCGAAGGACCTGTCGGCGGCGTGCTGGGTGACCGCCTCGTCCACGGCGGGCTGTACGCCCTTGATGTAGACGACCAGGCCGGCGTCGGCGACGTCGGCCACCTGGCGCGGGGTGAGTTCGAGGTCGTGCGGTTCGACGCCGGGCTTGGTGAGGCCCTCCACGGTCGTGTCGGGGCCCCCGACCTGCTCGGCGAGCCACTGGAGGGGATAGAAGGAGGCGGCCACGGCGAAGGTGCCGTTGTCCGTCGAGTCGGCTGTGGAGGGGCCGCCGCAGGCGGAGACGGACAGTAGGGCCATCGAAGCCGCCAGGGCGCACAAACGGGACATCACACCGACAAGTATGTCGGAAAATGAAAACGGTTGTCAAAACTGCCCTAGAACACCCCGAACCGTGTCAACGCCACGAGCAGCAGGAACGTGGCCAGCGCCACCCGCATGAGCCGCCCGCCCGCCTTCAGTGACGGCCAGGACATGTACGCCAGCCACACCACGAAGCCCAGCACGGGCAGCACCGCCAGCCCGCCGCGCCAGTCGGCCACCGCGAAGCCCACCAGCAGCAGGACCACCATGACCACCGGCACCACCCAGCGCGGCAGCTGGAAGAGGAAGGCCAGCAGGGTCGCGGTGCGCTGCTCGACCGTCTTGCGCAGGCGGCCCGCGCCCGGCGTGAAGAAGCTGTCGCCCTCCGGCAGCGGGCGCTTGGGCTGGCGCTGTTGTCGCGGCCGGGGTTGTGGCTGCCGGGCCAGCGGATGGGCCGGGCGGCGCGGTTTGGGTGTCTCGGGCACGACTTCGAGACTAGTACCCGGGAGATGCGATGCTGGGAGTGTGCTGGCCGTGATCCGCTACTCGGTGCCCGAGGCCCAGACCGACACCTTCACCGGTCAGGCCCGTGAGATCCTCGACCTGTTCGCCGCCCAGGCCGGTTTCGTCCGGGGCCAGGTGAGCCGGTCGGTGGACGAACCCAACCTGTGGGCACTGGTCAGTGAGTGGGAGGGCGCGGGTTTCTACCGCCGTGCTCTGTCCGCCGGACGTATGGCGTTATATCCGCTGATGACCCTCATGATCAACGAGCCGAGCGCGTACGAGCAGGTCTACGGCAAGGGCTGAGCGGGTGACCTCGCGCGTCCCCTAAGCTTGGCGGATATCAGTCTCAGCTAGCGAACGCAGCGCCGACACCCAGCCGGATGGAGCCGCACTCATGGCACGTCGTACCGACGTCATGGAAACCATCGTCAGTCTCGCCAAACGCCGCGGGCTCGTCTACCCGTCGAGCGAGATCTATGGCGGGCTCCGCGCGTCCTGGGACTACGGCCCGCTCGGGGTCGAGCTGAAGAACAACGTCAAGCGCGAGTGGTGGAAGAGTGTCGTGCAGGGCCGCGACGACGTCGTGGGCCTGGACTCCTGCGTCATCCTGGCCCGCGAGGTCTGGGTGGCCAGCGGCCACGTGGACACCTTCACCGACCCGCTGACCGAGTGCCAGTCCTGCCACAAGCGCTACCGGGCCGACCACCTGGAAGAGGCCTACATCGAAAAGCACGGCAAGGCCCCGGAGAACGGCCTGGCCGACCTGGTCTGCGTGAACTGCGGCACCAAGGGCGCCTTCACCCAGCCCAAGCAGTTCAGCGGCCTGCTGAAGACCTACCTGGGTCCGGTGGAGGACGAGTCGGGCCTGGCCTACCTGCGCCCGGAGACCGCGCAGGGCATCTTCATCAACTACCTGAACGTGCAGCAGTCCGCCCGGAAGAAGATCCCGTTCGGCATCGGCCAGCAGGGCAAGTCCTTCCGCAACGAGATCACCCCGGGCAACTTCATCTTCCGTACCCGCGAGTTCGAGCAGATGGAGATGGAGTTCTTCGTCAAGCCGGGCACCGACGAGGAGTGGCACCAGTACTGGATCGACGAGCGCCTGCGGTGGTACGTCGACCTCGGCATCGCCAAGGACAACCTCCGGCTCTACGAGCACCCCAAGGAGAAGTTGTCGCACTACTCCAAGCGCACAGTGGACATCGAGTACCGGTTCAACTTCGCCGGGGGCGAGTGGGGTGAGCTGGAGGGCATCGCCAACCGCACCGACTTCGACCTCACCGCGCACGGCAAGGCGTCCGGCACCGACCTGTCCTTCTTCGAGCAGGAGACCGGCGAGCGGTACGTGCCGTTCGTGATCGAGCCGGCCGCCGGTGTGGACCGGGCCGCGCTGACCTTCCTGCTCGACGCGTACACGGTGGACCAGGCCCCCAACGCCAAGGGCGTGATGGAGGAGCGCACGGTGATGCGTCTGGACCACCGGCTCGCGCCGGTCAAGGTGGCGGTCCTCCCGCTCTCCCGCAACGCCGACCTGTCCCCAAAGGCCCGCGACCTGGCCGCCCAGCTGCGCCGCCGGTGGAACGTGGACTTCGACGACGCCGGCGCGATCGGCCGCCGCTACCGCCGCCAGGACGAGATCGGCACCCCCTTCGCGATCACGGTGGACTTCGACACCCTTGAGGACCACGCGGTCACCATCCGGGAACGTGACACCATGGCGCAGGAGCGGGTGGCCCTGGACCAGGTGGAGTCCTACCTCCGGCAGCACCTCAACGACTAGCTCTATCCCTGATCGTCGTCCTCCGGGCGGGTGATGGCTGACAGCCGTCGCCCGCCCGAGTTGCATCAAAGTTTATACACTCAGACGGGCTCAGCCTTGCCGTTCAGCGGCAGTGGCACGATGGATCTGTACATATTTAGTGCAATTATGCCCCTGAAGGATCCCCGGCAGCACCGAAAGCTTGGGTGCGAGCGAACACGGGACCATCTATCATTACCAAATATATAATGAAGTGCGGACGGCGCGAGTTGCTGGCATGTACCCTGGCCCACGGGTCACGTACGGCTTGGCGCGCGTCGCGAATGCCTGCGATCGATTGGTGCACCACCACGTACGGGGAGGCTAATCGCCGATGAAGGCCAGGGGTATCGGGGCGAAGCAGCAGATGAGCCAGCCCTCGATCGGCGAGATGGTGGCGAACATCCTACGCGCCCGTATCCTCGCCGGGGAGCTTCCCAAGGGCTCGCTGCTGCCCCGCCAGGAAGACCTGATGCGCGAGTTCAACGTCAGCCGGCCGCCGCTGCGCGAGGCGCTGCGCATTCTGGAGGCGGACGGCCTGATCACCGTGCGCCGCGGGAACATCGGCGGCGCCGAGGTCCGCGCGCCGGACCGCAGCGGCGTCGCGAGCGCGCTGGCGCTGCTCCTCCAGTTCGAGGACGCGCCGCTCAAGGATCTCGCGGACGCGCTGGTGGAGATCGAACCGCTCTGCGCTGGGCTCGCCGCGCAGCGGGAGGACCGCGAGGAGGCCGTGGTCGCCCAGCTCCTGGTGCACCTCGAACGGCAGCGCGAGCACCTGGACAACGGCGCGGAGTTCACCGCCCACTCCCGGGCGTTCCACGAGACCCTCATCGACTCCTGCGGCAACGCCACGATCCGGATCTCCGTAGGGGCCCTGGCCATGCTCTGGTCCATGCAGGAGCAGGCCTGGGCCAACGCCGTGTCGTCCACCGACAACTACCCTCCCGTGGAACAGCGGGAGAAGGTGCTGGAGATCCACGAGGAGATCGTCGACGCGATCCGGAAGGGGCACAGCGCGCACGCGATGACCCTGGCCCGCGCGCACGCGCAGGCCTACCCGCAGTACGTGCTCGCGACGGGGGAGCGCCGCCGGATCATTCTCACCAACGTGAGCCCGACCAACCACACGAGCGTCGTCGGCTGACCGCGTGCCTATGCCGGGTAGGTGTGCAGGCTCGCCAGCGGCGTGCTGACGACGAGCGGCGACCCCGGTGACAGTGTGCGGATCCACGCGTCCTCGTCTCCCGATCCGGCCCGGACGTGCAGGCGCGCCGCGCCGGCCTGGACCGTGACGTCGACATGCCGGCCGCCGTACGCGGCGGTCACCAGGGTGGCGTCGAACACGACGGAGTGACCGGCCTCGACCGGCCTCGACCGGTGGATGCGCATGTCCTCGGGGCGGATCCGCGAGACGACCTTGTCGTCGGCCACCTCGCCGAGATCGCGGAGCCCGAGCCGGCCGCCCGTCTCGCAACGCCAGCCGCCGTCGGCGCGGGTCCACTCGATGCGGTTGGACATGCCGATGAACGAGGCGACGTACTCCGTCGCCGGCTCGGTGAAGACGCGGTCCGGCGGGGCGCACTGTTCGATCTTGCCGTCCCGCATGATGGCGATCCGGTCGCCGAGGGCGAGCGCCTCGTCCTGGTCGTGGGTGACCAGCACCGCGGTGAACCCGAGTTCCTGGTGCAGCTCGCGGATCTCGGTCCTGACCTGCTCGCGCAGCTTGGCGTCGAGGTTGCTGAGCGGCTCGTCGAGCAGGACGAGCTCCGGACGCGCGACGAGCCCGCGCGCCAGCGCGATCCGCTGCTGCTGTCCGCCGCTCAGCTGCGCCGGGTAGCGGTCCAGCAGGTCGCCGCAGTGGACCAGGTCCGCGGCGCGGTCCACCCACCCGTCCGCGACCGCCTGCCGCAGGCCCCTGACCTTGAGGGGGTAGGCGATGTTCTGGCGGACGGTCATGTGCGGCCACAGCGCGTACGACTGGAAGACCATGCCGATGTTCCGCTTGTGGGTGGGGACGTTCAGGCGGCTGCCGCTGTCGAAGACGGCCTTGTCCTGGAACCTGATCGTGCCTTCGTCGGGGGTTTCCAGCCCGGCCAGGCAACGCAGGGTCGTGGTCTTCCCGCAGCCGCTGGACCCGAGCAGGACCAGGATCTCGCCCTCGGCGACTTCGAGGTCGAGCTGCTTGGTGACGGTGGTGGTCCCGAACCGTTTCGTCAGGTTCGACACGGTGATGCCCGTTGCCATCGGAGGTCTGCCCTTCACGCGTGGGTGAGGACCCAGCCCAGCTGCACGGACGCGAAGAGCTGGGGGACCTCGGCGTAGTAGGCGTGCCCGCCGCCCTCGATGGTGACCAGCCGGGAGTCCGGGATCGCGCGGTGCAGGTGGGCGGCGCGGTCCGGCGTGGTGAGGATGTCCTCGGTGCCCACCGTGATCAGCGTCGGGCTTGAGATCTTGCCGAGTTCTTCGTCGGACATGGCGCGGGATGACGCGGCGTGCAGGTGCGCCGCGTAGTTGCTCTCCGCCATCGCGGTGATCTCCGCGGCGCCCTCGGGCAGGTCGCCGGTCATGTGGTCCGGGCTCCACCCCCACAGCGCCACGAACGGACGGAGGAAGTCCGCGGCCAGGCCGTGTTCGAGGATCTTCTTCCGGTAGTTGAGAACGGCGGTCGTCCGTGCGTCCGGGTAGGCCGCGGCGGAGTGCAGCGCCAGGCTCCGGACGAGTTCCGGGTAGCGCGACGCGAGGTTCATCGCGATCGCGCCGCCCAGCGAGACGCCGGCGACGTGGAGCGGCTCGTCGCCCAGGGACCGGATCAGCTCCGCCGCGTCGTCCGCGAGTTCCTCGACGGTCAGCGACGGGTGGGCGGGGGAGGCGGCGCCCACGCCGCGGTTGTCGTAGGTGATGCACCGCAGGTGCGGCGCCAGGTGCGCGACGACCGGGTCCCAGGCGCGGTGGTCGGTGCCGAGCCCCTGGATCAGGAGGAGGGCCGGCCCGTCGCCTGCCGTGCGGACCTCGGTCGTCAAGGCTGACAGGGTTACGTTCTCGAACACGGCGTCCACACGTGCCTCCCGGGGGGTCCAACAGCGGCGACCAACGGCCGCAAGTATACAAAGATTGGAATGAAGTTCAAGCAATCGGGCGCTGTATCCCAGCCTGTCGCCATGCTTGGTGGGTTACGAGACCGTTTCGTTGACATGTCTGTTTAAAGATTACTATCGTACGGCCCGTGATGTATGCCACACCGGGCGGCTAGCCCCCGAAACCAAGCGGAGCGTCGCACGTGAGCACCAATCTGCGGGTCGGCCAGGAGGCCGTGACGCCGGATCCCGGCAACGACTCCGCGTGCTCGTCCACCCAGGCGGGGAACCGTCCCAAGGTCGGACGCCGAACGGGCGACTGGATGCGCCGCCACGGACTGTCCGTCGGGCTGGCGTTGATCCTGTCCTACCTCGTCCTCTTCCCGCTGGCCCGGCTGCTGTACCTGGCCCTGGCGGACGGCGGTCACGCCTTCCGGGAGGCGATCGCCCTGCCCGACCTGGGGACGACCATTCTCACGACGGTCGCGCTCGGGCTGGGCTCCCTGGTCATCTCGCTCGTCGCGGGCACGATGCTCGCCTGGTTCGCGATGCGGCTGCCGCAGCGGGTCTCCTGGCTGTCGGCGATCCCGATCCTGCCCATGGTCCTGCCCGCCGTCGCCGTCGTGGTCGGCTGGGCCTTCCTGCTCTCACCGCAGGTGGGGTACGTGAACATCGCCCTGCGCGCGTTGCCGTTCATCGACGTGCCCACGCCGGAGGTCGGGCTGCCGAGCGGGCCGCTGAACATCTACACCGTCCCCGGCGTCGTCATCGTCACCGGTCTCCAGCTCACCCCGCTGATCTACCTCTTCGTGCAGTCCGGCCTGCGGCAGCTGAACTACGAGAGCATCGAGGCGGCCTCGGTGGCCGGCGCGTCGCCCGTCCGCGCGTTCCTCTCCGTCGTGGTGCCGCTGCTGCGACCCGCGCTCGTCTACGCGGGCGCGTTCGCGATGCTGCTCGGCCTCGGGCAACTGACGGCGCCCCAGTTCCTGGGGGCGCGAGAGGGCATCCGGGTGCTCGCCAGCGAGGTCTACCGGTTCGGCGGGGAGGCGCCGACCGACTACGCGATGGCCGCGGCCGTCGCCTCGCCGCTGCTGATCACCGGCATCGCCTTCATCGTGGCCCAGCGGCTGCTGCTGCGGCAGGACTTCCGCTTCATCAGCGCGGGTGCGAAGGGGGCGTCCCGGCCGCTGAAGGCCTCGCGACTGGCCGCGCCCGTCATCGTCGCCTACGGCTTCCTCACCCTCGTCCTTCCGTTCGCCGCGCTCTTCCTGGTGGCGTTCTCGCCGTACTGGACCGGGAAGATCGACCTCGGCCTGCTCACGCTGCGGAACTTCGAGCGGGCCCTCAACGATCCGGGCATCGTCAACGCGCTGGTCACCAGTGTCACCACGTCGGTGGGGGCGATCGCCATCGCGCTGCCCCTCGGCTACCTGCTGACCGAGGTCCTCTACCGGCGGCGCGGCAATCCGGCCGTCCGCGCCGTGCTCGACGTGATCGTCCAGATTCCGCTCGGGGTGCCGGCGGTCGTCTTCGGTGTGGGCTTCCTCTACGTCTACCTGGGCCAGCCGTTCGTGCTCTACGGCACCCACCTGCTCATCGTCATCACGTACGTGGTGCTCGTGCTTCCGTTCACGGTGCGCATGCAGCTCACCGCGCGGATGGCCATCGGCACGGCGTACGAGGACGCGGCGCGGGCGAGCGGGGCCGGCCCGCTCCGGACGCACCTGGGCGTGGTGATCCCGATGATGCGGGGCGCGCTGGCGGGCGCGAGCGTGCTCATGTTCGTCATCCTGACCCACGAGTTCGCGGCGTCGCTGTTCGTGCGGTCCACCCGCACCCAGGTGCTCGGGACGCTGCTGTACGACCAGTGGTCGCGCGGCTCCTACCCCATGGTGGCCACGGTCAGCGTGATCATGTCGGCGGTGACCGCGGTCGGCCTCGTCGCCGCGGTCGCGATCGGCGGCCGGCAGACCACCCTCGACCGCCTCTGACGCCGCGACCGGCGTCCTTTCAAGTTCTCCCATCCCCTGGCACTCACCACGGGGTGAGTGCCGCGTACCACCAGGTGATCAGAAAGAAGATCAATGTGAAGAGATCATGGACAGGCGCGGCGGCCGTCGTGCTCGCGCTCTCCCTGGTCGCCGGCTGCGGCGGCGACGACGGCGCGACGACATCCGCACCGGCGGCGCCGAGCGCCGGCGCCGACTGGGCGACAGTGGTCGAGGCCGCCAAGAAGGAAGGGCACGTCACGTGGTACTCGGTCGCGCCCTCATCGGCCAGGGAGGCGCTGAAGGCGGCGTTCGAGGCGAAGTATCCCGAGATCACGGTCGAGATCCGCACCATCTCCACCGCCGAGATGAACTCCGCGCTGGAGGCCGAGCGCGGGTCCGGCGCCCAGGGGGGTGACGTCGTCACCTCCGTCGGGTACGACTGGATCTTCGACAAGGCGAAGCAGGGCTGGTTCGCGGACTTCATCGGTCCCTCGTTCGAGGCGCCGGAGTGGACCGAGAGCGGGTATCTGATCGACGGCCGGATCGTCGCGGCCCCGCTCGGGCTGCTCGTCCTGGGCTGGAACACCTCGCTGTTCCAGGACAAGATCACCACGTACGACGACCTGCTCGACCCACGCCTGGGCAACGGCGCGATCGGGGTCGTCAAGCCCGAGCCCGCGCTCCACGCCGACCACTGGGCGTTCGTCGAGGAGAACTTCAACAAGGACTACGTCAAGGCGCTGGCCGCGCAGAAGCCCAAGGTCTACCCGAGCGCGTCCGCGCTCCAGGAGGCGCTCGCCGCCGGTGAGGTCGCCGTGGGGAGCTTCGTGTCGGCGACCGACATGATCGCGCTGAAGGAGAAGGGGGCGCCGGTCGACTACGCGGTGCCGAGCCCGGTCTGGGCCGCCCAGAACATGTTCTTCATCGTGAAGTCCGCCCACCACCCGAACGCCGCGCAGCTGTTCATGGACTTCTTCGTCTCGCCCGAGGGCCAGCTGGCGGCGGCGAAGAACGGGTCCAGCCCGCTCAAGAGCGTCGCCCCGCAGACCCTGGGCGGCGACTCCAAGATCGTCTTCACCAACCTCGATCGCGCCCTGGACGCCAAGTGGGCCGGGGAGTACGCGGCCAAGTGGCACGAGCTCTACGGGAGCTGACCAGGTGTGGCGGCCGGGATCGCGTGCGCGACCCGGCCGCCACAGGTCAGGAGCTCGTCCCGGCCGAGAGTGCCCGCACGACGCGCGACGTCGACGGCCGCCCCATCAGGTCCGCCAGCCACCGGCTGGTCCGCACCACCGACGCCAGGTCCACGCCGGTCTCGATGCCCAGGCCGTGCAGCATCCAGACCAGGTCCTCGGTGGCCAGGTTCCCCGTCGCGCCCGGCGAGTACGGGCATCCGCCGAGCCCGCCCGCCGAGGCGTCGAAGGTCCGCACGCCGGCTTCGAGCGCCGCGTACGCGTTGGAGAGCGCCTGGCCGTAGGTGTCGTGGAAGTGCACGGCGAGGTGCTCGACCCCCAGGCCGGCGTCCGCGAAGCCCGCCAGCAGCGCCCGGACGTGTCCGGGTGTCGCGACGCCGATCGTGTCGCCGATCGACAGCTCCGAGGCGCCCAGGTCGTACAGGCGTTTGCCGATCGAGACGACCTGCTCCACCGGGACGTCGCCCTCCCAGGGATCGCCGAAGCACATCGAGACGTAGGCGCGTACGTCCAGCCCGTGGTCACGAGCCCGGCGCACCGTCGGCTCGAACATCGCGAACTGTTCGTCGACGCTGCGGTTGAGGTTCTTGCGGGCGAAGCTCTCCGTGGCGCTTCCGAAGATCGCGATGGATCGCACACCGGCCTCGAGGGCGCGGTCGAGGCCCCGGTCGTTGGGGACGAGCACCGGCATCCGCACCTGACCGGCCGGGTCGATCCGATCAAGCACCTCGCTCGCGTCGGCCAGCTGCGGGACCCACTTGGGGTGGACGAAGCTCGTGACCTCGATGACCGGCAGGCCGGCCGCCACGAGACGTTCGATGAACTCGACCTTGACCTCGGTCGGGAGCGTGGCGGGCTCGTTCTGCAGACCGTCTCGCGGTCCGACCTCGTAGATCGTCACTGAGGAGGGCAACCCTCCCTGGCGCTCCAGCTGTGGCTGTCTCACCCGCGTTTCTCCTTGCTTGTCTCGGATCGCTCACCGGCGCCAGGACAGGCGCCGGCCGCTATCCCCGTTCCGGCACCACGACGAGCGGCTCGTCCAGCAGATGCGGGTAGTAGCGCACCACGTGGTCGACCGTCGCCTGCAGATGCGCCGTCATCGCCTGGTGTGCGGCGTTGACGTCGTGTGACTCGATGGCCATGAGGATCTTGCGGTGCGCCGCGACCGCCTCGTCCATGGACTGTGGGGGGAACCGGACGCCCGCGTCGTGGCCGTCCGCGATCGTACTCAGCGCCTGCCAGAGCATGGCGAGCGGGCGGTTGTGACCGGACTCCGACAGCAGTGTGTGGAACTCGCGGTTCAGCCGCCGCCACTCCTCGCTTCCCCGTGGGCACGTCTCGAGCAGTTCGTTGTTCCGCCTCAGCGCCTCGATACGGTCCGGGCTCGGACGGCTCGCGGCCTGGGCGGCGAGGACCGGTTCGATGATCAGACGGGCCTCCAGCACCTCCCGGAGGCCGACGTCGCTCATCCGGAAGAGAATCGACAGCGGCCGGGCCAGCCCCTGGGGCTGCGGGCGCGCCACGAACGCCCCGCCGCCGGCGCCCACCCGGATCTCGATCACGCCCTGTGCCTCCAGGATCCGCAGCGCCTCCCGCAGCGATGCCCGCCCGACGCCGTAGCGGGCGACCATCTCGGCCTCGACGGGCAACCGGTCGCCGGGCTTCAGACCGGAGCCGAGGATGCCGCCCGCGATGGACTCCGCCAGGAGGCTGGGCTTGCGCAGCAAGCCCCCGCGGGGGGAGGTCGGCTGGGGCGGCTCGTCCATGTGGGAACTCCTCGGCGCGGCGATCGTGACGGTCACTCAGTATGACCTCGGCAGGCCGAGCACGTGCTCAGCGATGAAGTTGAGGACCATCTGCTGGGGCACGGGCGCGCTCTTCATGATCCGGGACTCCACCCAGTACCGGCCGACGTCGTATTCGTCCGCGTATGCGAACCCGCCGAAGGTCTGCATCGCGCAGTCGGCCGCGTAGAACGCCGCCTCCGAGGCGAGGAACTTGGCGGTGTTGGCCTGCTCACCGCAGGGGAGGCCGTGGTCGTAGCGCCAGGACGCCTCGCGCACCGCCAGTTCGGCCGCCGCCAGGCGCATGTGGGCCTCGGCGAGCGGGAAGGCGACGCCCTGGTTCTTGCCGATCGGCCGTCCGAACACCGTCCGCTCCTTGGCGTACCGGGTGGCGCGCCGCAGCGCCACCTTGCCGATGCCGACCGCTTCCGCCGCGATGAGGATGCGCTCCGGGTTGAGGCCGTCCAGGATGTACCTGAAGCCGTGGCCCTCCTCGCCGACGCGGTCCGCCACGTCAACCCGGAGCCCGTCGTAGCGCGTCTCGCACGAGCCGACCGCGTTCCGCCCGATCTTGTCGATCAGCCTGATGTCCACTTCTGGCACCTGGAGGTCGGCCAGCAGGAGCGTCATGCCGTCCGTACGCCTGGCGACGTCCGGTAGCGGTGTGGTCCTCGTCAGGAGCAGGACCTTCTGGGCGAGGTGCGCCTTCGTGGTCCAGACCTTCTGACCGTGGACCACGTAGTGGTCGCCGTCGCGCACCGCGCGGGTGGTG
Source organism: Acrocarpospora catenulata (assembly GCF_018476525.1). Classification (GTDB taxonomy): domain Bacteria; phylum Actinomycetota; class Actinomycetes; order Streptosporangiales; family Streptosporangiaceae; genus Acrocarpospora; species Acrocarpospora catenulata. The sequence goes on along the minus strand of NZ_JAHCST010000011.1, from coordinate 195,737 downwards.
ATCGAGGGCGTGTCGGTCCCGGCGTCCGGCTCGGTGACCCCGAACGCCACGTGGAGTTCGCCGGTGGCGACCGGGGGCAGGTACTTCCGCTTCATCGCGTCGGAGCCGTGCGCGACGACCGGGTTCATCCCGAAGATCGAGATGTGCAGGGCGCTCGCGCCGTTCATCGCGGCGCCGGACGCCGCCACCTCCTCCAGGACCACGGACGCCTCGGTGATGCCGCCACCGCCGCCCCCGAACTCCTCGGGAATGGCGACGCCGACCCAGCCCGCCTCGGCCATCGCCTCGTAGAACCGCCACGGAAACTCGTGGGAACGCTCGTGCCGGCGCCAGTACTCGTCGCCGAAGTCGCCGCAGAGGTCCCGGATGGCGCCGCGGATCGCCGTGAGGTGTTCCGGCTCTCGGAAGTCCATGACCATCCTTTCGCCAACCGGCGCGATCAGCGCCGTCTTGGGCTTCAACTATGCGGATATTTCGGCTCATATGGTCTAGACGCCCTGATGTTCTGATCGTTAGCATAGTAAATATCCGCATATTTAGGAAGGCGGGACTTCATGATCTTGACGGACCGCGACGACGTCTTCCACGGCACGCCGGCCCGCGCCCGGGTCGTCGTGGGCAATGCCTGCGGGACCCCGCTCACGTTGCTGGCCGCACTGGCGGACCATGCCGAGCGGGCGGGAGGCGTCACCCTCACCGCCGGTCTCCTGTTCGGCGATCCGCCTCTGGAAGCCGCCATCAGATCAGGAGGGCTGAGCCTGCGCAGCTGGCACGTGCACGGCGCCCTGCGCAGCCTCCACCGGGAGGGACTGATCGACTATCTCCCGCTCCGCCTGCTCGACGTCCCGGACACGGTGCTTCGCGGTGCCGACATCGCCCTCATCCGGGTCGGCCCGCCCGACGCCGACGGTTACTGCAGTCTCGGCCCGTCCACGAGCTTCGCCGCCGAAGCCGCCGAGCACGCCGCGCTCGTCATCGCCGAGGTCTCGCCCGACGTGCCGCGTACCCGGGGTTCCAGCTCGGTGCACGTCTCGCGTATCGACAGGTTCGTACGGTCGGAGACGCCGATGGCCGAGTACGCCCCGGCGCAGCCGGATCCGGTCTCGCGCACCGTCGCCAGAAATGTGGTGGAACTGCTTCCCGAAGGCGCGACCGTGCAGCTCGGCATCGGCTCGGTAACCGAAGGGCTCGCCGAGGAACTCGCGCCGATCGCGGCCGCGCGGTCGCTCGGCCTGCTCGGCCTGGTGACCACGCCGATGATCCCGCTCGTCGAAGCCGTCACGGCCTCCGGGCGCGGCCCCGTCCGCGCCGTGGAGCTGATGGGCGGCCCACCCTTCATGGCCTGGGCGGACGACAATGCGATGATCGAGATGTGCAGCTCGCAGCAGCTCCACCACCCGGCGGTGCTGGCCGGCGTGCCGACGCTCGTGTCGGTGAACTCCGCTGTCGCGGTGGACCTGCGCGGGCAGGTCGTGTCGGAGTCGGTGGGGGGCGCCGTGATCGCGGGCGTCGGTGGGAGCGCCGACTTCTCCGAAGGGGCGCACCTGTCGCCGGGCGGCCTTCGCGTCATCGCACTCAGGTCGACGACCAGGAACGGCGTCTCCACCATCGTGCCGGCGCACCAGCCTGCTGATGCCGTTACGGCCCCGCACCACAGCGTGGACGCGGTCGTGACCGAGCACGGCGTCGCCTGGCTGCGCGGGCGCACCAGCAGGGAGCGGCGGCGGGAACTCATCGCGGTGGCCGCGCCGGAACATCGCGAAGCACTGGAAGGGGCATCATGACAGGGCGGCGTTTCGGCTCCTGGTTCGAGGAGCTTCCCGTCGGCACCCTCACGCGGCACGCCATCACCAGGACGCTCACCGAGTCCGACAACGTCCTGTTCACGACGATGACGATGAACCCCCAGCCGCTCCATCTCGACGCGGAGTTCGCGGCCACCACGGAGTTCGGCAAGCCGCTCGTCAACTCCCTGCTCACCATGAGCACCGTCGTCGGGATCACGGTCGCCGAGCTCACCCTCGGCACGACCGTCGCGAACCTCGGCTTCGGCTCGATCGAGTTCCCTCGGCCGGTCTTCGCGGGGGACACCATCCACGTCGTCAGCGAGGTGACGAAGGCACGGAGATCAAGGTCGCGGCCCGACGCCGGGATCGTGGAGTTCCGGCACGACGGCTTCAACCAGCGCGACGAGCTCGTCTGCCGGGCGTACCGGTCGGCGCTGATGCGGTGCGCGCCGGCGGAGGGCACCGCGTGAGCGGCCCGGGCCCCCTGGCGGGCGTGACCGTGCTCGACACCACGAACATGCTCATGGGACCGTACGCCACGTTGCTGCTCGGCGAACTCGGCGCGCGGGTGATCAAGGTGGAGCCCCCGGAGGGGGACATCTCGCGCGCCATCGACGACCGCCACAGCCCGGGTCTCGGGCCGATCTACCTCAACACCAACCGCGGCAAGGAGTCGATCGCCCTCAACCTGCGGGACCCCCGAGACCACGAGGTCTTCCTCCGCCTGGTGGCCGCCGCCGACGTGGTGGCGCACAACCGGCCGGCCGGCTCCGAGCAGCGCCTGGGCCTCGACTACGACTCGCTCGCCGCGGTCAATCCCCGCATCATCGTGTGCGGCATGAACGGGTTCGGCGCGACCGGCCGCTACGGCCCGCTTCCCGCCTATGACGACGTCATCCAGGGCGTGTCCGGTGTCGCGGCGCACCAGAGCGGCGACGGTCCTGACCAGTACGTCCGCACCCCGCTCACCGACAAGGTCACCGGCGTGCTCGCCGTCGGCGCCGTCTGCGCCGCCCTCTACGAGCGCGAGCGTTCCGGCGTGGGGCAGTACATCGAAGTCCCCATGTTCGAGACGATGGTCCAGTTCCTGCTGGTCGAGCAGCAGGGCGGGCACATCTACGATCCGCCGCGGGGCGCCGCCGGCTACGCGCGGACGAACTCGCCCCATCGGCGTCCGATGCGGACGGCCGACGGGCTCATCAGCATCCTCCCCAGCACCGACGCCCACTGGCGCAGCGTGTTCCGCGTGCTCGGCGGGGAGGATCTCGGCGCCGACCCGCGGTTCGCGACGATCTCCGCGCGGACCGCCAACATCGACGAGCTGTACCGGTGGATGTCCGAGGAGATCGCCCGCAGGCCCACGGATGAGCTGCTCGGGGGCCTCCAGGGCGCGGGGGTGCCCGCGATGCACGTCAACACGATCGAGGACCTGTTCGAGGATCCGCACCTCCAGGAGACCGGCTTCCTGGAGGAGGTCGCGCATCCCGAGGCCGGGAAGCTGCGCCAGGCGCGGGCGCCGTTCCGGTTCTCGCGCAGCGGGAGCCCGCGCCTTGGGCCGGCGCCCGTCCTGGACGGCGACAGCGCACGGCTGCGCGCCGAACTCGGTGTGCCGGAGGAGGGGGAGCGCTAACCGCGACGCGGTGCGCGCGTGATCGCCGGGTCGTCGCCGGCGAAGGCGACTCCGTCATCGATCAACCGCTCGATCTCGGCGTCGTCGTGGCCGAAGGCCCGGAGCACCTCCCGGGTGTGCTCCCCGAGCGCCGCGGGCGGCCGCGCCACCGAGCCGGGGGTCGCGGACAGTTTGAGAGGGATCCCCACGCCGGTGTATTCCCCCAGCCTGACCACCATCTCGCGGTGTTCGGCCTGCGCGGACGAGAGCGCCGCCGCGACGTCGTTGACGGGCGCCGCCGGCACGCCCACCCGCAGCAACCGGTCGGCGAGCTCGTCCCTGTCCCAGGACGCGAAGACGGCGCCGAGCTCCGCGGTGAGCGCCCCGACGTTGACCACGCGATCGCGGTTGGTCGCGAAGCGGACGTCGTCGGCGAGTTCGGGCCGGCCGGCGACGTGGACGAGGTCGCGGAACTGCCGGTCGTTGCCCGCGCCGATGAAGATCGGGCCGGTCGCGGTGGTGAAGCTGTCGTAGGGGGCGACGGTCGGGTGCGCCGAGCCGGTGCGGCGCGGGACGCGGCCGTCGGCGAGCCAGGACGCCGAGTGGGGGTGCAGCAGGCTCAGGGCCGTGTCGAGGAGCGCGCAGTCCACGAGCTGGCCCCGGCCGGAGGAGGCGCGCTCGTGCAGCGCGAGCATGATCCCGCCGAACGCGTGCAGGCCGGTGACCAGGTCCACCACGGGAACCCCGAGGCGGACGGGCGCCCCGTCGGGTTGCCCGTTGATACTCATCAGACCGGAGTAGGCCTGCAGTACCGCGTCGTAACCCGGGCGGCCGCCGAGCGGCCCCGTGACCCCGTACCCCGTGATCCGGCAGTGCACGAGACGCGGGAAGGCGGGCGCCAGGTGCTCCTCGAAGCCCAGGCCCCAGCGTTCCATCGTCCCCGGCTTGAAGTTCTCGACGATCACGTCGGTGTGGGCGAGGAGCTCGCGCAGCACCGACTGGCCGCGTGGCGTGGACAGATCCAGGCACAGGTTCCGCTTGTTGCGGTTGATGCCCGTGTAGTACGCGCTCGCGCCGTTCGCCACGTAGGGCGGGCCGAACGTGCGCGTGTCGTCGCCCCCGGGAGATTCGATCTTGATGACGTCCGCGCCGTGATCGCCGAGCAGCTGGCAGCAGTACGGACCGGCCAGGACCCTGGAGAGGTCGAGAACCCGGATGCCGTCGAGCGCCCGCCGCGGGGACGCGGGTGGATCCGCACTCATCAGGTTCGCGCTCAGCCCGCGCGCAGCGCGCGTCGATCGACCTTGCCGTTGGGTGTCTTCGGCAGGGACGGCACGTACTCGATCGAGCGCGGGTACTCGTGCGGGCTCAGATCCTCCTTCACGAGCGCCTGCAACTCGGGGGTCAGCCGCTCCCGTCGCCCCGCGGCGGCGCCCGTCACGATCCAGGCCTTCACCGCCAGGCCGCGCGTCCCGTCGGGGATCCCGGTGACCGCGACCTCCTCGACCATCGGGTGCTTGAGCAGCACCCGCTCCACCTCCAGCGGGCTGATGGTCCACCCCGCCGAGATGATCACGTCGTCCGCCCGCCCGCCGTAGTAGAAGTAGCCGTCCTCGTCGGTCCAGGTGAGGTCCTTGGAGGGGAACCAGTCGCCCCGCCGCCAGACCGCCAGCTCGCCCTTCACTCCCGGCCCGACCGGTGCGCCGTCGTCGCCGAGCACCGCCAGGCGGCAGCCGGGCATCGGCCTGCCGAGCGCGTTTCCCCGGGGCTCGTGGTCGGGGAAACCCGGGAAGTTGACCAGAACCACGCCGGTCTCGGTCGTTCCGTACATGCCGCAGACCGGGACGCCGGCCTGCCGCTGGAAGGCGTGCCGCGCGTGCTCGTCGAGTTCCTCGCCCGTGTACGACGCCTTGCGGAGGCCGGTGAGCTCCCGCGCCCGCCCGCTGGACAGGACCATCCGGTACACGGTGCTCGCGGCGGCCAGATTCGTCACGCCGAGGTCCTTCAGGCCGTCGACGAACCGGTCCACGGCGAACTTCCCCGAGTACGTGCCGAGCGCGATGCCGAGAGACCAGGGCGCGATCGTGCCATGCCAGAGCCCGTGCCCCCACGCCGGTGACGACGGGCAGAAGTAGCGGTCGCCCGGCGCGAGGCCGAGTGCGTACAGCCCGGCTCGCGCCAGCGTCACGATGGACCGGTGGTCGTGGACGACCGCGTCGGGAAGCTGGCGGGTGGTGCCGGAGGTGTACTGCAACACCGCGCGATCCGACGCCGAGGTGGCGGGCTCGAACACCTCCGGCAGGCTCGCCAGCTCCGCCCAGAGCGCGTCGCCGAAGCTCACCGCGCGCACGCCCGCCGCCGTCACGTGCTCGACGTGAGCGTCCTCGCAGATGACGAGCCGGGCGCCGCAGTCGGTCACCCGGTCCCTGATCGCGTCCGGGCCGAAGAGGGTGTAGAGGGGAACCGCCACGGCCCCTGCCTTGATCACCCCGAACAGCGCCGTGTAGAAGCGCGGCGACGGGTCGATCATCACACCCACCGGGTCGCCCTTGCCGACGCCGTTCGCGGTGAGCCAGTGGGCGAACCGCGCCGTGCTCCGGCTGAGGGTCCCGAAGGTGAGGACCTCCTTGGTCCCGTCCGCGTACACGATGCGCGCGGCGACCGCGGCGGGATCGTGCCGGTCGAGGCACTCGTGGGCGATGTTGAGGCGGTCCTCGTCACCGTCGAAGAGCGCCCACAGGCGGTCCCAGGAGAACCGGTCCGTGGCCTCGGCCGCCGTCTCCGCAGCCAGCGGCGTCACGCCCCGCTCCCCGCCGAGGAGGGGAGCACGACCTCCGCGGTTCCCCGCGCCGACTCGTGCCCGTCCTGGTTGGTGGCCATGAGCTGGACGGTCACGGTCCTGGTCGCCGTGTCCACCTCGGTCACCTCGCCCCAGCAGGTCACCAGCTCGCCCAGCACGTTGTGCCGCCGGACCTGGACGTCGAGCGTGCGCAGGAAACCGTCGTCGCCCATCCAGTCGGTGACGACGTGCCCCATCCACGACACGCGCTCCGGCCCGTAGTCGTACGCGCCGGGCACGCCGACCCGGCGGGCGAGATCGGGATCCCAGTGCACGCGCTCCGGCGGCTCGGGCACGCCCCACTCGTTCGGGATGGCGAGCGCCGGATGCCGGCGGTAGAGGTCGAACGCGTCGGCGTGCGCACGGACGTAGAGACCTCCCCACCCGAGCAGGTAGGCGATCGCCGTCGTCGCGGTGTAGGGGCCCTTCGTGATCTGGGGAAGCCGGTCGCCGACGGCGACGTCCTCCACGAAACGCGGAACGTTCCCGCGCCGCCGCGCCTCCTCGTCCAGGTACCGCTGGGCGATCTCGTCGATCTGCTCCGGCGTCCACCGCACCTGGATCTCGTCGTACTTCTTCGCCTCGCGCGCGCTGTCGCGTTCGATGCGGAAGCAGTACGAGCGTCCGGTGCACACCAGGTTCCCGTCGGGATCGGTGAACGGGACCTCGTAGATCTGCTGCCAGGACCGGCCGGCGAAGCGGCTGGGACGCTCGATCAGCTCGGCGAGGAAGGCGTTCCCGCTGAGCCGGTCACCGGCGACGATCGGGCGCTCGAACCGGAACGAGGCTCCGGCGTACATCGCGTGGATGCCGGGCAGGCCCGTCACGTACCCGCTGAACACCTTGTCCATGGCCAGCAGGGCGGTCGGCGGCGCCCCCTGCGGGCGACCGTGCGCGGGGGCGTACCCCGGGTCGGTCCACAGCGGGTTGCGGTCGCCGATCCCGTAGGCGTAGTGCCGGATCGCGTCCGGGGTGAGTTCGGCGACGTGCGGACGGTCGCTGCGGACCGGCTGCCCGATCATCGAACGGAGCTTCTCCAGTTCCTCGTCCGTCACCGCCGGGAACTCTCGCCGGTCGTCACTGGTGGAGATCGACACCACATACTCCGATTTCTGTGTTTCCTAAACCATCTGGGGGAGTCACCGCGGATCGGCGAGTGCGGACAGGCTGCGGAACCGGCTGCTGTGGAACACCAGGGGCGGAACACTCGGGTCCCAGCGCAGCCCGAGAATGCGCAGCAGCACGATGTAGTGGTCGCCGGCCTCGATCTCTCTGTCGATGACACAGCTCATCCACGCCGCGGCGCCGGTGATGACGACCGCGCCGCTCCGTTCCGCCGTCCAGGCGACCCCGTCGAACCGGTCGCCGGACTTCCGGGACAGGGACCGGCACGCGGTCTCCTGCGTCGCCGCCAGGACGCTGACGCCGAGGCGGGTGCGCGGCCGCAACCGCGGCCAGGTACGGGAGGACTTCTGCACGCACACCGACACCAGCGGCGGCTCCAGCGAGACCGGGGTGAACGCGCTTGCCGCCATCCCGTCGGGTCCGTCCTCACCCAGCGCGCACAGCGCCGTCACCCCGCTCGGGAAGCAGCTGAAGGCCGTCCGCAGTCCGCGTTCGTCCACCGATTCGATGGCGTCCAACTCCAGGGTGCTCGCCGCCGAAAGCCCGCCGCCTTTGTGCGCCGGTGTGGTCATGCGCAGGTCGCGACCTTGGGCGCGACCTCGTTGGCGAGCAGCTGCAGGCTGTGGTTCCACGGCGCCGGGTCGTCGATGAAGTCGTGGCCGAAGACCAGGGTGGTGCCCCAGCCGCCGCTCTTCTCGACGAGCGCGTTCAGCTTCTCGGCCACCGTGTCAGGGCTGCCGACGACCATCTTGTGGCGGATGAGCTCGTCCATGCCGGCGTTGGCGTCCCAGATCGGGGCGATGCCGGCCCGGCGCGCGCGTCCCTGTTCGTTGGGGACGAGGTGCTCGCGCCAGGCGTGACCGATCGGCCCCTCCTTCACGAGCCGCTCGGCCTCGGCGTCGGTGTCGGCCACGAAGACCTCCATGGCCGCGTGGTGGATGCTCCGGTCCAGCTCGCCCTCGCGGCCGGCCGCACGCGCGCCCTTGAGGTAGGTCTCCCAGTGGTTCGCGATGAGTTCGGGGCTGCCGCCGAACGACATCGGGATCAGCCCGCGCGCGCCGGCCACCTCGACCGAGGTCGAGTTCGGGCTCGCGCCCGCCATGGCGATCGTCATCTTGCCGCCGTACGGCCGCATGTCGCGGAGCTGGTGGTCGCCCCCGGACTCCGGGAACGCCGCGCTCCAGTACCGGCCTTCGTGCTCGAACGGCTCGCCGGACCAGACCTTCTCCATGATGTCGAGCGCCTCGATCGACATCGTGAGGTTGTCGTCCCGGTTCTTGAAGCCGTGGAACCGCGCGTCGATGGGGTTGACGCCGGTGGCGACACCGAGGATGTAGCGGCCTTCGGCGATGTGGCTGAGCCACGAGGTCTGGGCCGCCAGACCGGCGGGGTGGAAGTAGGGCAGAAGATGGGCGCCGGGGGCGAGGATGATGCGGCTGGTCTCCCGGGCCGCCGCCGCCAGCACCAGTTCGGGGTTGGGGATCGCCTCCCAGGCGAGGGTGAAGTGCTGGCCGGCCCAGAACTCCGAGATTCCCGCGTTCTCGGCGGCGACGGCCTGTTCGACGGCCCAGTCGAACGCCTGGCGTGGACTGCGCTCGGGGCGCGTATAGGGAGTCTGGAAAAGTCCGAACTTCAACGGGGGTTCCCTCCTGTCCGGCGACGCTGCCCGCGCACTGCGGGGCATACCGCTCTCTTAGCGAGGCAGTACAAACTATACATACTTTAAGAAAATAGCGTCAAGGATGGGGCGTGCCGATGCCGTCCGCCTGGAGCCGCTCGTGGAGCAGTCCGGCGAGTTCGGCCACCTGCTCGACGGCCTCCAGCGCGTCGGCGGCCGGGACCGAGATGCTCAGCCTGGTCGCGCCGGCGCTGACGTAGTCGGCCAGCCAGGCCGCGATCTGGGGTCCCTCGCCCACGCCGCACAGGTGGCGCAGGCGCGGGGCCGCGGGGCCGAACCAGCGGCGCAGGCTCGATTCGAGCCCGCCTTCCGGCCCGCACCAGACGTTGAGGCCGAACCAGTCAGGGGCGGGACGGCCCAGGGGCGCCGTCCGCCGGATGATCTCCTGACGGGTCTCCCGGTACCGGCGAGCGGTGCACAACAGGCCGAGCCAGCCGGACCCGTAGGCGGCCGCGCGGTCGATGGCCGCCTCGCCGGAACCGGCGATCACCAGCGGCGGTACCGGCGCCGCGGGCGCGATCGACGCCTGTTCCAGGTCGAAGTGCGCGCCGTGGTGGTCGATCACCTCGCCGCGGATGAGCCGGGTCAGCACGTCCAGACTCTCGTTGAGGCGCCGTCCGCGCTGCCGGGGGTCGACGCCGCAGTTGGCGACCTCGCGGCGGTCGTCGCCGCCCGCGCCGACGGCCAGGACGAGGCGGCCTGGCCCGAACGAGGTCGCGGTGGCCAGTTGCCTGGCAGCGACGAGAGGGTGCCGCAGCGCCAGCTGGAAGGCGCCGACGACCACCTGAAGCTCGGGCCTGACGGCCAGCAGTGCCGCCGCCGCGACTAGTCCGTCGATGCCCTGGCCGCCCCGGTGGCTGACGTGGTCGCCCACCGACACGTGGTCGAGCCCGGCGTCGCGGACAGCCGTCGCGAACGCGGCGAGGTCGGTGCCGGTGAGCAGGTCCTGCTGGATCGCAATGCCGACGGCGCAGGTCACGGCTGGTGTACGGGGTCGAGGAGTTCGTTGTGCTCGCCCAGGGCCGGGGCGTCGGGACACGCCGCGACGGCCTGGCCGTCGAAGAGCAGCGGCTGCCGGACGGCCCGGTGGCCGGAGTCCACGTCGATCAGCAGCCCGCGCGCCCTGACCTGCGGGTCGTCGAACACGTCCTGGACCCGGCGCACGTGGCCGCAGCTGACACCGCGCCGCTGGAGCCGGTCGATGACGTCGGCGGCCTGCTCCCCGGCGAGCGCTCGGCGCAGGTGCAGGCGCAACTCGCCGGTGCGGCCTTCCCGTTCCCCGGTGGAGAGCGCGCCGAGGTCGCCGAGTCCCAGCACCTGGCAGAGCGCGGCCCACTGCCGGTCCTCCCCGGCGATCGCGAGCGTCACCTCGCCGCCGTCCCCGCACCGGAACACACCGTAGGCGGGTTCCCGAGGGGGATAGCCGGTGGTGTGGTCGCCGGTCAGGTGCCCAGCCAGCCGTACCGCCTGCCAGGTCACCAGGGCGTCGAGCATCGCGAGGTCGACGTGCGATCCGCGCCGGGCGAGCAGGCCGCTCAGGACCCCGATGGCGGCGAACGCCCCGGTCACCAGGTCGGCGGTGGGGACGACCCCGACGCCGTCGCCTGCCCCGTCCAGCAGCCCGGCCCGGCCCTGCACGGTGAGGTCGTGGCTGCCGAGTTCGCGGTCCGGCCCGGTCTGGCCGTAGCTCGACACCGAGACGACCACCAGGTCAGGGAAGTCCCTGCGGAGCTCGGCCACGGGGAACCCCAGCCGGGCCAGGACGCCGGGCCGGAAGCCCTCGATCAGCACGTCGGCGTCCGCCAGCAGGCCGCGCAGGGCGGCACGGCCGCTCGCTGTCTTGAGATCGAGCGCGACGGACCGCTTGTTCCTGTTCAACGCCCGGAACAGCGCCGGATGCCGCCGGGAGGGGTCGCCGGTCGGCCGTTCGACCATGGTCACCTGAGCGCCGAGGTCGGCCAGCACCATGGTGGCGAACGGACCCGGGTACTGCTCGGCCAGGCTGATGACGACGATCCCCGCCAGCGGACCGGCGCTCATCCGACCGTCCACCGGGGCGGACGGCGTTCGGCGAACGCCTGGGGGCCCTCGACGAAGTCCGGGTGCGACCAGTGGGACCGGACGAGCGACCAGCCGTACTCGGCGGCCTGCGAGTAGGGCATCTCGGTCGAGGCCCAGACGGCCTGCTGGGAGAGGGACACGGCCTGCGGCGAGTTGGCGGCGATGTCCCTGGCGATCTGCAGCGCCGTCTCCATGAGCCGCTCCGGCGCGGTCAGCTCGTCGACCAGCCCGAGCTGGTACGCCCGTGCCGCCGACAGGCGGTAGTTGCGCCCCTGCAGGGTCATCCGGAGCGCCGTGCCGAGCGGGAGCCGCCTGGCCAGGCCCGTGTTCTCGATGCCGCCTACCTGGCCCACGTTGACGTGGCTGTCCAGGAAGGCCGCGTGCTCGACCGCGACCACGATGTCGCTGTCCACGACGAAGTGCAGGCCGCCGCCGGCCGCCAGCCCGTTGACCGCGCAGATGACCGGCTTCCACACCCGGGTCTGGCGGGAGGTGAAGTGGAGCTCGTCGGTGATGTTGCCGCTGCCCATGGCGACCTTGCCGGCCGCCGCGACGGAGTCCACGTCCACGCCGGTGCAGAAGTGCCGGTCGCCGGCGCCCGTGATGATCACGCAACGGATGTCGTCGTTGGTCCGCACCTCCTCCCAGACGGTGCGGAACTGCGGGAACATCGCCACGGTGAACGAGTTGCCGCGGCTGGGGCGGTTCAGGGTGATCCGCGCGATGCCGTCGGCGACGTCGAACAGCAGATCGCCGTTGACCGCGTCGGGCAGGGCGCCGTACGGCACAGGCATGGGAACTCCTTGGTGGTTGGGTCGTGCTGGGCTCACCCCGCCGGTCGACCGGCGGCCTTGGCCTGGGTCAGATGCGTCACCGGGAGGTGGCGCCGCTCCGCCAGCACGTGGTGGTGGGAGGCCAGGGAGTGGGCGCGCATCAGCGTGGTCGCCTGGTGGCGGTCGCCGGCCGCGATGGCGGCCACGAGCAGGCGGTGTGTCTGGAGCACGCGGCGCTGCTGCTCCGGCGCGGGATAGCCGGCCGTGACGGCGACCACGTCGGCCCATTCGAGTTCCTGGGTGGACCACAGGCCGGCCAGGGCGCCGGCGGTCAGCGTGAGCGTCGCGTTGCCGCACAGCCGGACGATGCTCTCGTGGAACTCCCGGCCGATCAGGGTGAACTGGTGGGCCAGGCCGAGTGCCCGCTCCTGCCGGTCCACCAGTTCGCCCAGCTGCGGGACGACCTCGGTCTGCCGGTCGGGGCGGGACGCCGCGACCCCGGCGCAGAGCGGCTCGATCTCGCTGATGGCGTCGGCCAGGTCGCCCAGACTGACCTGCTGGTAGCGGAGCAGGAGGCCCAGGCTGTAGGTGGTGCCGACCTGGGAGGGCGCGTGGACCACCGCCCCGCCCTGGTTCCCGCGCCGCACCGAGACGAGCCGCTCCGCCTCCAGGATGCGCAGCGCCTCCCGGTAGGACGGCCGGCTCACGTTCAGCTCGCGCATCATCTCCTCCTGCCGCGGCAGGAGTGAGCCCTCCGGCAGTTCCCCGCTGATGATCCGGTTCCGGATCTCGTCCGCCACCATCTCCGCGATGGCGGGTTGCGTCATCTGCGGAAGGGTGCCGACGGCCTGCCGACCAGGATCGGGGTCGCTGCCCACGCAGCCTCCTTAACGTCTCCCTAGCTTACTGTGCAAAGATAACACGATTTAGTGGGTTCAATGACCGGGAGGCGATGATGACGACCGAAGGTTTGACCTTCGCGCACGCGTTCTGGCAGCGCTGCCGCGAGCGTCCCGACCGCCCGGCGCTCGTCGCGGCGGGGGACTGCCTCACCTACCGCGAACTCGGCCGCCGGGCGGCCGCGGTGAGCCGGGCGCTGCGCGAACTCGGGGTCGAGCGGGGCGACCGGGTCGCGGTGCACGCCCCGAACCGGCTGGAGGTGGCGCTGCTCATGGTGGCCGCGGGGGCGACCGGCGTCGCCGTCGCGCCGGTGAACTGGCGGCTGTCGGCCGAGGCGGCCACCGCGGTGGTGCACGACCTCGCGCCGCGGGCGGTTTTCGCGACCGGCGCGTTCGCCGAGCTCGCGCGGGCCGCCACGGACGTGCCGGTGGTGGACCTCGACGACGGGGACCACCGCTGGCTGGGGCTCGGCGCGGACGGCTCCGACGGGATCGACCCGCACGCGGTGCACGGCGCCGACCTGATCACGATCATGTCCACCAGCGGCTCCACCGGCCGGCCCAAGGGCGTGGCGATCTCCCAGCAGGCGATGGCGGCCAGGGCCATGGTCCTCCACGCCGACCTGGGCGTCACCTCGTCCGACGCCTTCATCGGCTGGGCGCCGCTCTTCCACATCTCCTCCGCCGACTACCTGTACGCCACCCTCAGCCTGGGCGGCGTCTTCGTGCTCTGCGAACGCTTCGACGCCCGGCGGATCGCGGACGAGCTGGTCGCCCGCGAGGTGGGCTGGCTGTTCCTGATCCCCGGCGTGATCGAGGAGGTGCTCGGCGCGCTGGGGGACCGGCGGCCGCGCTCGGTCAGGTGCGCGGGCGCGATGGCCGACCTGGTCCCGGTGGAACAGCTCCGCGAGGTGGAGCGCCGGTTGGGCGCCCCCTATCTGAACACGTTCGGGAGCACCGAGGCGGGTCTGGTCCCCGGCGCCTCGCCGGTCACCTGGGCCGGCGACCTGCCGGTTCTCGACAAGCGTCCCACACCGCTGTGCCAGTACCGGGTGGTGGACCCCGACGGCGGGGACGTCGGCCCCGGCGCCGCCGGCGAGCTGTGGCTGCGCGGTCCGACGCTGTTCTCCGGTTACTGGTCGGACGGCCGGGTGTCGCGGGAGGCGTTCACCGACGGGTGGTTCCGTACGGGTGACCTGGTCCGGAGCGGGACCGGGGGTACTCTCGCCTTCGTGGAGCGCCGCGGCCGCATGTTCAAGTGCGGCGGCGAGAACGTCTACCCGGCCACCGTCGAGCGGGCGCTGCTGCGGGACCCCGCGATCGCCGAGGCGACCGTCGTCCCGGCGGCGCATCCGCGGTTCGGGCAGGCCCCGGTGGCCTATGTGGCGCTGACCTGCCCGGCCGACGTGCGCGCGGTGGTGAACGCCGCGACGGCGGCGCTGGCCCGCTTCGAGCGCCCGCACGCGGTGCACGTCCTGGCGGCCGAGGAGTTCCCGCGCGGGGTCACCGGCAAGGTGGAGCGCGGGCAGCTGCCGGTGGCGCACCAGGTCTGCGGGCCGGACTGCTTCTCCGTTAACAGTTGACTATCTTTTAAAAGATAGCTTAGATAGCCGTCATCAACCTCACCGACCAGGGGAGCCGCATCGTGATATCGCCGTCATCGACCTTCGTCCACGTTGAGGTGGCGGACCGTGTCGCGACGCTGACGCTCGACCGCCCGCGGGCCAAGAACGCCCTCAACCGTGAGATGTACGCGGCGGTGCGCGACGTGGCCAGGGCCGTACGCACCGACTCCTCGGTCGACGTCCTGGTGGTCCGGGGTTCGGCGGGGTCCTTCGCGGTGGGGGGCGACCTCAAGGAGATGCTGGCGCTGCTCTCCTCCGACAACCCGGCGGCGATCCTCTCCTACGAGGACGATCTGCCGTTCGAGGCGCTGCGGCAGGTGCCCAAGCCGACCGTCGCGGTGATCGACGGCCTCTGCATGGGCGGCGGTCTCACCCTGGCCATGATGTGCGACCTGCGCCTGGCCACCCGGACCTCCACCTTCGCCATCCCGGAGGCCCGGGTGGGGATCGTGGACGGTCACCTGCCGCGGCTGCTCCGGGGCAGGGTCCCGGACGCCGTGCTGCGCCGCTGGATGTACACGGGCGCGCCGTTCCCCGCCGAGGAGGCCCTGCGCGCCGGCCTGCTCTCCGAACTCGCCGACGACGCCGGCGACCTGGAGAACCGGGTCCAGACCCTCCTCGGCCAGCTCAAGGAGTCCTCGCCGACGGCCGTCGCCAAGCTGAAGTCGATCTTCAACGAGGCGATGCCGCTGCCGTCCATGAGCGACGCCTACGACTCGCTCCTGAGCGAGGAAGCACGACTTCATCTCCAGAAATTCGGGGCGAGAGTGAAGCCGGATGTCCCACAGGTTCCCCAAGGTGATGAAGGGATCGAGCAGTGATGCACAAGAACACGAGGACCGTCGCCGTGGTGGCCGGCGGCCTCGCGGCGGCGCTGACGCTGGCCGGCTGCGGCGGCGACGGCGAGTCCGCCGGGTCCTCGTCCGGCGAGTACCGAGTCGGGATGTCCATGGACCTGTCCGGCGCCATCGCCTTCAACGGCAAACCCGCCGCCTCCGGATTCCAGGCGTACGTCGCCGACCTCAACGCCCGGGGCGGGGTGAACGGCAAGAAGATCGACCTCAAGGTCCTGGACGACGCCTCCGACGTCGCCAAGGGCCGGGCCAACGTCCAGCAGTTCGCCTCCGAGGGCCGGCTGGCCACCTTCGGCTTCATCCTCTCCAACCTCAGCCTGGCCAACCTGCCGGTGGCCACCCAGAACCGCCTGCCGATCGTCGGCCTCGGCGGGCCTGGCAGCCTCTTCGACCCGGTCCAGGCGTACTACTTCTCCTACGAGCTCAGGGCCGAGCGCCTGGAGTCGGCCATCCTCAACTACCTCGCCACCCGCGCCAAGGCGGACGGGATCGCCAAGCCGCGGGTCGCCGTGTTCTCCGTGGACACCCCCTCCAACCGGGACATGGTGCAACTGGCCACCCAGGACATCGCCGGCCGCGGCTGGGAACTCGCCACCGTCCAGTACATGCCGGTGGCGCCCACCGACGTGACCGCGCAGGCGTCCGAGATCAAGGCCAGCCGCCCCGACTACGTGCTGCTGAGCCACAACGACGCCGGATCGCTGGTCGCGGTGCGCGGTCTGCGTGCCCAGGGTGTGGACGTGCCCGTGGTCAACCAGTGGGCCGGCTCGGCCGACGCCACCCTCAAGCAGCTCGGCGACAAGTACGCGGCCTTCCGCACCTTCGCGAGCCCGACCGAGACCGGGATCCCGGCCGTGGACGCGATGAAGGCGGCGGCCACCAAGGCCGGCGAGGCCAAGAACATGACCAACCCCTACTTCACCCAGGGCTGGGTCGCCGGCTCCCTGCTGGAGCAGACCCTCAAGGCGTGCGGCGTCGACTGTTCGACCGGGCAGCAGTTCCGGGACGCCCTGGAGAAGCTCGGGGAGATCGACACCGACGGGCTGTCCGGGCCCCTCCAGGTGAGCGCCGAGAGCCACGAGCTGGTGAAGACCGTGCGCTTCTTCACCTGGGACGCCAGCACCGACCAGGCCAAGCCGCTGACCGACTGGGTCAAGGCCGTCTCATGATCGGTGCTTCCTCGCGGCGGAGGGTCCGCCGGTGCTGACCCTGTTGCTCGGCGCGCTGACACTCTCCGCCATCTACGCGCTGGTGGGATTCGCCTGGGTGCTGCTCCGGCGGACCAACGGCATCCTCAACCTGGCCACCGGCGCCCAGCTGGCGCTGGGGGCGTTCATCTTCAACCAGTTCGCGACCAGCTGGGGGCTGCCCTGGCCGGTGGTGGTGCTCGGCAGCCTGGCCACGATCGCCGCCATCGGCGCCGCGACCCACTGGATCGTGTTCAGGAAGCTGGCCGGGCAGCCCGAGTTCGCGCTGGTGGTGGCCACCCTGGGCCTGGCCAGCGCGCTCAAGGGCGTCAGCTCGCTCACCTGGGGCACCGAGGCGCGGGTCATGCGGGAGCCGGTGCCCAGCCAGGTCATCACCTTCGGCGACGGCGTGTCGACCACGTTCTACGGCCTGTGCGGGCTCGGGGCCGCCGTGCTGGTGTTCGCCGCGGCGCACACCTTCTTCAGGTTCTCCTCCGTCGGCATCCGGATGCGGGCGGCGGCCGAGAACCCCGTGCTGGCCTCGCAGGGCGGCGTCGCCGTCGACTGGGTCTACGTCCTGGGCTGGGCGATGGCGCTGACCGCGGCGGCCGTCGCCGGGATCATGTACGCCTACCAGACCGCGCTGAGCTTCCACGGCGTGGAGGCGCTCGGCATGCGAGGTCTCGCCCCGGCGCTGGTCGGCGGCCTCACCAGCATCCGGGGAGTGATTCCCGGCGCCCTGCTCGTGGGCCTGGCCGAGACGTTCGGCACCAAGTTCTTCGGCGGGCCGGTGCAGGACGTGGCCGCCTGGATCGTCATCCTCGTGGTGCTGCTGATCCGGCCCCAGGGGCTGTTCGGAGACAAGCAGGTGCAACGGGTATGACCACCGGCTCCATCGACGTCGCCGCGGACGTACGGCGCCGGCTCCTGGGACGTGGCGCCCTGCTGGCCCTGATCTGCCTGCTGCCGGTCGTCCTGCGCGACTACCAGCTCTCCCTGGTGACCACCGCCCTGATCGCGGCACTCGGCGCGCTGGCCCTGACCCTGGTCACCGGGTTCGTCGGCCTGGTGACCGCGGGAAACAGCGCGCTGCTCGCGCTCGGCGCGTACGGGGCGGCGATCGGCGCGGTTCAGCTGGAGCTGCCCTTCCTGGTCGTGCTCGCCGGCTCGGTGCTGGTCGGCGCCGTGGTCGGGCTGCTCGCGGGCCTGCCCGCGCTCCGGGTGTCGGGGATCTACCTGGCCATCGCCACCCTCGCCATGCACTTCATCCTCATCTTCGTGTTCAACGAGTACCAGACCCGGGCGGTGGGGTCGGCGGGGTTCTTCCTCCCGACGGCCTCGATCGGCGGGCTGACCATCGACACGGCCATCAAGTGGTACGTCGTGCTCGTCCTGGTGGTGCTCGCCACCTGGCGGCTGGTCGAGAACCTGAAGAAGAGCAAGTTCGGCCGGGCCTGGATGCTGATCAGGGACACGCCGCTGGCGGCGGCCAGCCAGGGGATCTCGCTGCCGGCCTACAAACTGGCGGCCTTCGTGCTCTCCTCCGCGATCATCTCGATGTCGGGCACCTTCCTGGCCTACTTCCAGCAGGCGGTCTACATCGAGAGCTTCACGCTGGAGCTGGCGATCCAGTACATCGCCATGATCATCATCGGCGGGATGGGATCGAGCGGCGGGGCCATCGCGGGCGCGTGTTTCGTCGTCCTGCTGCCGCCCATGCTGTCCCGGGCCATCGCGCTGCTGCCCTCCGACGCCGTGGTGGCGGGGTTCCTCCAGCAGAATCTGGGCGACTTCCAGCTGATCATCTACGGCACCCTGGTCGTCGTCTTCCTGATCTGGCGCCCGGACGGTCTGGCCGGTCTCGGCCGGCGGCTGGCCGCCCTGCGGGTGAAGGGGGCGCGATGAGCGGCCCGTTGCTGGAGGTCCGGTCCCTCACCGTCTCCTACGGCGGCGACAGCGTCGCGGTGGACGGGGTTGACCTGGTCGTAGGCGAGGGCGAGGTCTGTC
Organism: Acrocarpospora catenulata; assembly: GCF_018476525.1. Lineage (GTDB taxonomy): Bacteria > Actinomycetota > Actinomycetes > Streptosporangiales > Streptosporangiaceae > Acrocarpospora > Acrocarpospora catenulata. The sequence goes on along the minus strand of NZ_JAHCST010000011.1, from coordinate 177,293 downwards.
TCGTGCTGGGCGCCAACGGAGCGGGCAAGACCTCGCTGCTCCGGGGCATCGGCGGATTCGCCGCCAGCGAGACGGGACGGGTGCGCGGCGGACGGGTACGGTTCGACGGCGCCGACGTCACCGGCCTGTCGCCGCGCGCCATGGCCAAGCGCGGGCTGGTGCTGGTCCCGGAGGAGGCCAAGGTCTTCGCGAGCCTCACCGTGGAGGAGAACCTCCGGGCCGTCCCCATGGCCGGCGGCAGGGCGGCGCGCAGAGCGCTGGTGCACGAGGTCACCTCGATGTTCCCGACCCTCGCCCAGCGCATGGGCCTGCTCGCCGGCCAGCTCAGCGGCGGTGAGCGGCAGCTCCTGGGCATCGCGCGGTCGCTGCTGCTGAAGCCGCGGCTGCTGATGGTGGACGAGGCCTCGCTCGGCCTGTCGCCGATCGCCGTCGAGACGGTCTTCGACATGCTGCGCTCGGTGGTGGCGTCCTGGGGGACGACCCTGCTGGTGGTCGAGCAGAACGTCCGCGCCGCGCAGAGCGTCTCGGACCACGCGTACGTGCTGGAGACCGGGTCGGTGGTGCTCAGCGGCCCCGCCCGCGAGGTGCTCGGCAGCGAGCGGGTACGGCAGACCTACCTCGGCCTGGAGACGTGAGAACGATGAAGAACATGTCCGGCTCTCCAGCCGTGCGGACCGAGGCCCTGAACGTCTGGCTGGGCGGCACCCACGCCGTGTGCGACGTCACCGTGGCGTTCGTCGAAGGCGCCACCTCCGGCCTGGTCGGCCCCAACGGCGCGGGCAAGAGCACCCTGCTCAACTGCATCAGCGGTCTGGTCCCGGCCGGTTCTGGCGAGGTCTACCTGTACGGCGACAAGGCGACCGGGATCAGACCCCACCAGCTGGCCCGCCTGCGGATCGGCCGGTCCTACCAGGGTGCCCAGCTCGTCGGCGAGCTGTCCGCGGTGGACAACGTCATGGTGGGCGACCACGTGGGTCTCCGTACCGGCCTGGTGGCAGCCGCGCTCAGCCTGCCGAAGGCCCGCCGCGCCGAGCGGGCCGCGCGGGAGCGCGCGGCGCACGCGCTCGACCGGGTCGGCCTGGCCCGCTACGCCCACCGGCCGGTGAAGGAGCTGCCCTACGGCATCCAGAAGCGGGTGGACCTGGCCAGGGCGCTGGTCAGCGACCCGCGGTGCATCCTCCTCGACGAGCCGATGGCCGGGCTGTCGCGCGCAGAGAAGGAGGAGGTGGTGGAGGTCCTCGCCGGACTGCGGGTGGCCGGCGGGCCGACCCTGGTCGTCGTGGAGCACGACATGCGTGTGATCAACCAGCTCTGTTCATACGTGGTCGTACTGGCCGCGGGGGCCGTGCTGGCCGCCGGGCCGCCGGAGACCGTGCTGAACTCGCCGGAGGTCGTAGCGGCCTACATCGGACGTGGCGACAGCCACTCGGAGGAACAGGTGGGTAGCGAGTGAATCCCCTTGCCCGGCTTCTGGACACCTGGCTGGACGGCGACGCCGGCCTCCGGGTGGACGGGGCCGATGTCTCGAAGACGTCCCTGATGGCGCGGGTGTGCGCGGCCGGCGAGCAGTTGCGCTCGCTCGGCGTGGACAGTTCATCCCGGGTCGCGACGTACATGGACAACAGCCAGGAGGCGATCGCCGTCTGGTTCGCCTCGGCGCTGCTCGGGTGCCTGGAGGTCCCGCTCAACACCAACTACCGGGGCGAGCTCCTCACCTACCTGCTCCGCGACTCGGGCGCGCAGGTGGTCTGCTGCGACGCCGGGCACCTGGCCACCGTGCTGGCCGCCGTCGCGGGCACCGAGGTCCGCCACGTCGTGGTGTCCGGCGGGGCGGCGGCGGAGGGGACCGTGACGGTCCATCCACTGGCCCCCGCCGCCACGGACCTGGACCATCGGAGGCTGTGCTCCGCCACATCCCAGGGCGTGGTCCTCTACACCTCGGGCACCACGGGGCCGTCCAAAGGCGTGCACCACTCCCAGGAGTCGTGTACCGAGCTTGCCCGCGCGGTCGCCCGCCTCAACGGGTACGGCCGGGGCGACGCGCTGCTCAACTTCTTCCCGCTGTACCACCAGAACGCCCGGTACACGGGGGTCGCCGCCGCCCTGGTCGCCGGGTGCGGCTTCCAGCTGGACAGCAGCTTCAGCAGTTCGCGCTTCTGGGAGATCTGCCGGGCGGGCGGGATCACCGCCTTCAACTATCTCGGCTCCGTACTGGGGATGATCCTCAAGGCCTCGCAGGACCTCGGCGCGGCGCAGGCGCGGGACCACTCGGTCCGGCTCGCCTGGGGCGCCGGAGCGCAGCGCGAGATCTGGGCCCGGTTCGAGGACCGCTTCGGGGTGGCCATCACCGAGGTGTACGGCCTGAGCGAGGCCCCGATGGCGACGATCAACCGGTCCACGGACCCCTCCCCGGTCGGCTCCGTCGGCCGCGAAGGAGATCTGTTCGAGGTGCGCGTGATGCGCCCCGACGGGGGCCAGGCGGACCCCGGCGAGGTCGGTGAGATCTGCCTGCGGCCCAAGCGGCCGGACATCTTCATGCGGGGCTACCTGGGCCGGGAGCGGGACACCGTGGCGGCCACCAGGGACCTGTGGTTCTGGAGCGGCGACTCGGGCTGGCTCAGCGCGGAGGGCGACCTGTTCTTCAGCGACCGCATCAAGGACGCCATCCGGCGCAAGGGGGAGAACATCTCGGCCTGGGAGGTGGAGTCCGTGCTGCTCGCCCAGCCGGGCGTCATGGACTGCGCCGTCTACGCCGTACGCCCGGACGCCGAAGGCGAGGACGAGGTGATGGTGGCCGTGGTGCTGGCCGCCGGCGCCGACCTGGACGGGGTGATCGCGCGGGCCGCCGAGGACCTGCCCCGGTACGCGTCCCCCCGGTACTGGCGGGTGCTGCCGACGCTGCCCAGGACCCCGACCCACAAGGTGGAGAAGGCCCGCCTGCGGGCGGAGGGACTGACCGACGGTGTGGTGGACCGCCTGACCGGTCCCGTCGATTCAACAGACAGGTGAGGGCAATGGACTTGGACATCAAGGGCCGGGTGGCGATCGTCACCGGCGCGAGCAAGGGCATCGGCCTGGCCTCGGCCGCGGAGCTCGGCCGAGCCGGCGTGAGACTGCTTCTGACGGCCCGGGGGGAAGCGGAACTGACGACCGCGGTGGACCGGTTGCGGGCCGACGGGATCGACGCCGTCGGGCACGTATCGGACGCCGCCGCGCCGGCCGCCGCCGACAGCGCGTACGAGGCAGCGGTGGCCGCCTACGGCCAGGTGGACATCGCGGTGTGCGTGGCCGGCGGCGGGCACGGCCCGCTCCGCACCTTCAGCTGGGACGAATGGATCCGGCTGTACGAGCTCAACGTGCTCAGCGCGGTGGCCCTGGCGATGAAGTGCGTACCCGCGATGCGGGAACGGAAATGGGGCCGCGTCGTCTTCGTGGGCTCGACCGCCGCGCGGGAGGCCGACCCGCGCTGGGCGGCGTACGGCGCGGCGAAGGCCGCACTCCTGCACGCGGCCAAGTCGCTGGCCCTCGCCTACGCCAAGGACGGGGTCCTCACCAACTGCGTGCATCCGGGACTGACCAGGACCGAGGGAATCGTGGCGGGCTACGAGGCGCAGGCGGAACGCCTCGGCTCGACCCCCGAGCAGGTCGAGCGCCGTATGCTCGAACTCCAGCCCATCGCGGCGGGACGGGTCGGCGAGTCCCGCGAGATCGCGGACGCCATCGCCTTCCTCTGCTCGGAACGGGCGTCGTGGATCGCGGGCGCGTCCCTCCAGGTGGACGGGGGGACGATCCGTGTCACTCCCTGAACCGGGAACCGATCTCGCCCACGAGGTGCGGTCCTGGTGCCGGTCCAAGGACGCGGCCGGCTGGCGCGACCGCATGAGCGCGGCGGCCCCGGCGGAGCGGGCCGGGTTGCAGCAGGCGTGGCTGCTCCAGCTGGCCGAACAGGGCTACGCCGTCCCGCACTGGCCCGCGGCCTGGGGCGGCGGCCGCTCGCGAGCCGATCAGCTCACCATCGCCCGCGAGCTCATCCGGGCCGGCGCCCCTCGGCTGGACATGCACTTCGTCGCGCTCTACCACGCCGCGGCCACGCTCGTCACCGCCGGCTCGGACGAACAGCGGGCGACGTACCTGCCGGCGATCCGCGACGGGCAGCGGTGGTGCCAGGGGTTCTCCGAACCCGGCGCGGGCTCCGACCTGGCCAGCCTGCGCACCCGCGCCGAGCGGCGCGGCGACCACTACGTCGTCAACGGGCACAAGACGTGGTCCAGCAGCGCGGAGTTCGCGGAGATGTGCCTGCTGCTGGCCCGCACGGGCGGTCAGGGGCGGGCCGGCATCTCCTACTTCCTGCTCGACCTGTCCTCGCCCGGCGTGTCCGTCCGGCCGATCAGGAACGCGAGCGGGCACGACGAGTTCTGCGACGTCTTCCTCACCGACGTCGAGATCCCCGTGACGGCCAGGGTCGGCGCGGAGAACGAGGGCTGGCGGATCGCCAACGCCACCCTCGGCGAGGAGCGCGGCCTCACCATGCTGGAGCGATCCGAGGAGATGGTCGCCGGGCTGCGGTACCTGACGCTGGCGGCGGCCGCGCTGCCGCCCGAGGAGCGGGGCGCCGCCCTTGAGACGCTGGGGGCCTTCGCCGAGCGGGTGGAGTCCTTCCGGCTGCTGGTCTCCCGCGTTCTGGACGCCTCGGTCGACGGCACGGACACCGCCGCGGCCTCCATCCTCAAGCTCGTCTACAGCGAGTTGCTGCAGGACATCAGCAGGGAGGGGCTGGCCATGGCGGGACTGTCCGGGCACGAAGGACGGCACGGCTGGTCGGGCACCTGGCAGACCGGGCACTGGTTCGACGACTACCTGCGCTCCTGGGAGTGGACCATCGGCGGCGGCACCAACGACATCCTCCGCAACGTCGTCGGCGAGCGCATCCTGGGCCTGCCGCGAGGAGGCTCCCGATGACCGGCGAGCGTTCGAGTTTCCGCCAGGTCGTGCGGCAGGTGCTGGCCGACTCGTGGCCCCCGTTGGCCGAGTACGCCTCCGGCGTGCTTCCCCCGAACGCGGAGCGGCTGCGCAAGGTGTCGGACGAGCTCGGCTGGTGGGAGCTGGAGGACGAGGACGGCGGGTTCGCGTTCGCCTCGATCGCCATCCAGGAACTGGGCGGCGCCCTCGGCCCCGGCGAGCTGCTGCAGGGCCTGTGCGTCAACCCGGTGATCGCGGGGTCGGCGGACCCCCGGCGGGTGGCGTGCTCGTGGGGTGACTCAGGACCGGGTGGCTTCTCGGGAGAGGTCTCCTGGTGCCTGGCCCCGGGGGACGACGTGGAGCGGGTGCTCGTCTTCGCTGAGCAGACGGGTGAGCCCGTGGCCGCCCTGGTCAGGTCGCAGGGAGCAGGCGCCAGGCTGGAGCCGATGACCGGCTCCGACCCGACGCGCAGGTTCTGGCGTCTGGTCATGGACGGCGTCCCGCCCGGCGAGCCGGAGATCCTCGCCCGAGGTGACGAGGCTGCCCTGCTGATGAGCGAGGTCGAGCAGCGCGTCTCGGTGGGCCTCGCGCTCGACAGCCTCGGGATCGCCAGGAGCGCGCTCGCCCTCACCGTGGCGTACGCGAAGATCAGGGAGCAGTTCGGGGCGCCCATCGGTTCCTTCCAGGCGGTCAAGCACCGCTGCGTGGACATGTTCGTCCTGGTCGAGACGGCCGACGTCCTGGTGGAGGCGGCGGTGACGGCGCTGGCCTCCGGCGCGCCGCTCGGCCCGTCCGGCGTGGCGTCGATCGCGATGGCCAAGGCGGCGAGCTGTGACGCGGCGGCCGAGGTCACGCGGCTGGCGCTGCAGACCCACGGCGGCATCGGTTACACCTGGGAGCACCCCTGCCACCTGCTCCTTCGCCGGGCCAAGCTGAACCAGGCCCTGGGCAGGAACCCCCGTTCCCTGCGCCGTGCCGTCGCCGGACGACTGGTGGCCGACGCGCTGACCGGCGGCCAGGAAACAACCCCCCTGCGTGGTGAGAGGAAATGACAGCCGTGCTCGACTTCACCATGGGAGAGTCCGCCGCCGCGTTGCGTGGCCGGCTCCGGCGGATGGTGGCCGAGTTCTTCCCCGACGACTTCCTGGGGGCCTTCACCGACGACCCCGCCGACCTGGCGCTCACCCAGCGCTTCTCCCGGCTCCTCGCCGACGAGGGGCTGCTCACCGTGGCCTGGCCCCGCGAGTTCGGCGGCTCGGACGGATCCGTGTGGGAGCAGACGGTCGTCCGCGAGGAGATGTGGGCCTACCACGAACCCCGGGGACCTCAGTACATGGGCCTGAACTGGGTCGGTCCCGCGATCATGGCGTACGGGACGGCGGAGCAGAAGGCCGAGCACCTGCCGCGCATCGCGACCGGTGAGACGATCTGGTGCCAGGGCTTCAGCGAGCCCGGCAGCGGCTCCGACCTCGCCTCGCTGCAGACCCGCGCGGTGCGGACCGGCGACCACTGGGAGATCACCGGCCAGAAGATCTGGACCTCCTACGCCGGCATGGCCGACTGGTGCGTCCTGGCCGCCCGGACGGGCGACAAGGACAGCGGCCGGCGGGGCATCTCGCTCTTCCTGATCCCGATGGACCGCCCCGGCATCACGGTCCGGCCGCTGCGCGCCATGCTCGGGCCGCACCACCTCAACGAGTGCTTCTTCGACTCGGTCGTGGCGACCGACGCCGAAGTGCTCGGCGAGGTCGGCACCGGCTGGTCGGTGATGAAGACCGCCCTCGCCCACGAGCGGGTCGGCATCGCCAGGTACGCGCGCTGCGAACGCCTGCTGTGGCTGCTCCGGGACGTCCTCCGCCACGAGTGGGACGACCTCGACGAAGGCGTCAGGAACGAGTGGTCGGGCGCGCTGGTCCAGGTGCGGGTGGCGCGGCTGCTGGCCTATCGGGCGGTCGAACGCCAGGAAGGGAACGAGATGGTCGATCTGGAAGCCAGTCAGGCGCGGATCGCGTCCACCACCTGCGACCAGCAGGTGGCCGAGGTGGTGTCCCAGCTGCTCGGCCCACGCTCCCTGCTCGGCGCGGCGGCCGGGGCCCCGGCGCACGGCGCGTTCGAGGACCACTGGCGGTACGCGCAGGCCGCGACCGTCGCCTCGGGCACGATCGAGATCCAACGCGAGATCGTCAGCCGTGAGCTGCTCGGCCGCCAGGCGGTGCGCTGATGCGGATCGCACTGCCGGAGGCGGCACTGGACTTCGGCCGCGTCGCCGACGACGTGCTGCGCGCGGCCGGAGGCGTGGACCTGGCGCGGGCCGCGGAGTCGGATCCACGCGCCGCGGCGCGGGCGCAGGAGTGCCTGGCGGGCATCGGGATGTACGACATCGACCCGCGCGGCTGCCTGGAGGACGCCGTCGCCGCCGCCGAGCTGTGCCGGGTCGCGGGCGGCCACGCCGTGCCGTACCCGGTGGCCGCCATGTTGCTGCGGACCTCCGACGCGACGCCGTTCGCGCTCGTGGACGCCCGGCAGCCCATCATCGACCACGCCCTGACCGCCGGGACCTGGACGGCCGCCACCCTCACGGGTGAACTGTTCGAGGCGGAGCCCGACGCGCCCGTGGACTCGAAGGTGGCGCCGTTCGCGATGACGGTCCGGCTGCGGCCCGTGGCGGGTGGCACGGCGTCCGTGCTGGACCGGCGGCTCGGTCTGCTCTTCGGGGCCTGGCACCTGCTCGGGTTCGGGCAGCGCGCCCTTCAGCTCGCCATCGAGCACACCAGGGTCAGGGAGCAGTTCGGGCATCCGCTCAGCAACTTCCAGGTGATCCGGCACACCCTGGCCGACCTGTCCGTCGGACTTGAGGGCTTGGACCTGCTCTGCCGCTTCAGCCTGTGGAGCGCGTTCACCGACGGCTCACCCTCGCTGGCGGACGCGCTGAGCGTACGCCTGGAGGCCCAGCGGGTCGTCAAGCACACCCTCAGAATGGCCCAGCAGTTCCACGGCGCATCCGGTTTCGCCGACGAGTACGACATCTCGGTCCTGGTCCGCCACGCCCAGCCGGGACTCCGCCTCCCCACCGACCGGGGCGCCACGCTCGCACTGCTCCGCACCGCCATCGACGAGTACGGCTTCGACGGCCCCTTCCACGCCGGGGGAGTCCGGTGAGAATCGGCATGCCCATCACCTCCGCCGGCGACTTCCACGAGACGGCGGAACGGTTGCGCGAATACGAGGCGGGCGGCCTGGACATCGTCTTCGTGCCCGAGGCGTACACCTTCGACGGCGTGAGCCAACTGGGCTACCTCGCCGCGAAGACCTCGACCCTCCGCCTCTGCTCCTCGATCCTCAACATCTACTCCCGGACACCGACCCTGCTTGCCATGACAGCGGCCGGACTCGACTACGTGTCCGGCGGGCGCTTCATGCTGGGCCTCGGCGCCTCCGGGCCACAGGTGATCGAGGGCTTCCACGGCGTACGACACGACGCACCGCTGGCCAGAACCCGTGAGGTGGTGGAGATCTGCCACCAGGTCTGGCAGCGCCGCCCAGTGGAATTCCACGGCACGCACTACGACATCCCACTGTCCACAGAAAAGGGCGGCTTAGGACTCGGAAAGCCGCTGAAACTCGTCAACCGCCCGGTACGCGACCGAATCCCGCTCGTCCTGGCCGCCCTCGGCCCCAAGAACGTCGAACTGGCCGCCGAACTCTTCGACGGCTGGGAACCGCTCTTCTACTTCCCCGAACGCGCGGCCGACGCCTTCGGCGACGCACTGCGCGCCGGCCTGGCCAAGCGACCGCCCCAAGCCCCGCCCCTGGACATCATCGTCGACGCCAAACTCCTCATCAGCGAGGACGACGACGAACTGGCAGCAGCCCAGCAAAAGGTACGCGACCACCTGGCCCTGTACCTCGGCGGCATGGGCGCCCGCGGAAAAAACTTCTACAACGACCTCGCCTGCCGTTTCGGCTTCGCAGACGCCGCCACCAAAGTGCAGAACCTCTTCCTCTCCGGCCAGAAGAAAGCAGCAGCGACCGCGATCCCCCAGGAACTCGTGGACGGCGTCTCCCTGATCGGCCCGCCCACCCACGTAGCCGAACGCCTATCCACCTTCACCGCCTCCGGCACGACCACCCTCAACGTCACCCCACTCGCCCCCACCCACCACCGCCGCGTCGCCGACATCACCACCCTCCGCGAGTACGCGGGGTGACACCCTGAACCTACGGTTTCGCGCAGCGCAAGCTGCGCATGCCCGTCCTGGCGCTGGGCGCCGACCACAGCCTCGGCAAGTTCGTCCCCGACCAGGTGCGCGAGTACGCCGAGAACGTCCAGGGGAAGGTCATCGCCGACTCCGGCCACTGGATCTTCGAAGAGCACTCGGAAGAGATGACCCGCATCCTGCTGAAGTTCCTCCGTGAGGCCTGACCTGCCGATCCGGTCCGAGTTGCGGAACACCGTCCTGGGAGCCGCCGCCTTCCTGCTCGCCGGGAAATGTAACAACTGGACCGGTTGAAGGCGTCTCCCTACCATTGGCCCGTGCGGCTGAACGTCCTCGGGCCTTTGGAACTCGTCGTGGCCGGGCAGGTCGTACCGGTCGGACCGCCGAAGCAGCGAGCCCTCCTGGCCCTCCTCGCGATGCACGCCGACCGCGTGCTCCCCGCGGACCTCCTGGCCGACCGGCTGTGGTCCGGCGACCCGCCGGCCCGGGGGAGCCTGCACGTGTACGTCTCCAACCTGCGCCGCCGGCTGGAGCCCGACCGGCGGCAGGGCGCGAGCCCGACCGTCCTGGTCCGCGCCGCCGGCGGGTACGGCCTGATGACCGGCGGGCTCGGCCTCGACACGAGGGACTTCGAGACGCTCGTGTCGGCCGGGTCAGGCCATTTGGCCGAGGGACGGCACGAGGAGGCGGCGGCCGCCCTCGCCGAGGCGCTCGACCTGTGGCGGGGCGACCCGTACGCGGACGTGCGCTCCGAGGAGTGGGCACAGCCGGAGATCGGCCGTCTGGAACAGGTGCGGCTGGACGCGGTGGAAGGGCTGGCCGCGGTCCTGCTGGAGCTGGGCCGTCACACGGACGTGGTCGCGCGGCTGGACCCGTTCGTCCGCGAACACCGCCTGCGAGAGCGTGCCTGGGAACTGCTGGTGCTGGCCCACTACCGGGCAGGCCGGCAGGCGGCGGCCCTCGAATGCCTGCGCAGGGTGCGGGAGGCGCTCGCCGAGGAGCTGGGCATCGACCCCGGGCCGCGGCTGCGGGAACTCGAAGGCGCGGTGCTGCGCCAGGACGCCACGCTGCTCCCGCGGCGGCCCGCCACGCCGTCACCCCAGCAGCGGCCTCCGGCACAGACGGCGACACAGACGGCGGCACAGACGGCGGCACGCAGGGCTCCCGAGCCCGCGGCGGACCTGCCGGTCTTCGTCGGCCGCGAGAGCGCGCTGGAGTTCCTGAACGAGGCGGCGAAGGCGTCGTCCGCCGCCGGGCAGGTCGTGCTGGTGGACGGCGAGCCGGGCGTCGGCAAGACGAGCCTGCTGAAGCGGTTCCGCGCGAACGCCAGCGTGCCGGTCGGCTGGGGGGCGAGTCCCGACCACGAGACCGCGCCCGCCCTGTGGCCCTGGGAACGGGTCCTGCGCGACCTCGCCGCCGCGGTCCCGGAGACCGCCCTGCCCGACGAGGTGGGCACGTTCCTGTCGGGCGGGCTGGCGGCGATCCCGGCGTCCGACGCGCAGGGGGCCCGGCTGCGGTTCTTCGAGGCGGTCGGCACCTTCCTGGCCGGCGTCGGCCCGATGATCGTCGTGCTGGAGGACATCCACGCGGCCGACGACGCGACGCTGCGGCTGCTGGTCCACGTGGCGTCCACCGCCCGGCCGGGCCTGCTGCTGGTGGCGACTTTCCGGCGGCACGAGGCGTCGGCGCTCACCGGCACGCTGTCGGCGCTGTCGCGGCTCGGCGCGCGCAGGCTCGGGCTCGACGGGCTCGCCACCGAGGAGGTCCGCGCGCTCGTCCGGGAGTTGTCCGGCCGCGACCCGGGCAGCCGCAAGGCCGAGGAGCTGCGCGGGCGCACCGCCGGGAACCCGTTCTTCCTCGCGGAGCTGGCCCGGGCGGGCGAGGAACTGCCGCAGGGCGTGCTGGACGTCGTGCTGCACCGGGTGGCGGGCCTGGGGGAGGAGGCGGCCCGCGTGCTGGAGCTCGCCGCCGTGATGGGCGACGAGTTCGAGGCGGGCGTCCTGGCCCAGGTCGCCGGCGGCACGGTCGGCGGCCTGCTGCCGCCGCTCGACGCGGCCCTCGACGCGGGGCTGATCCGGGAGTCGTCGTGCCGGCTGGGCGGGTACGAGTTCGCGCACGCCCTGGTGACCGACGCGTTGCTGTCGCGCCGGTCGCGGCTGTGGCGGGCGCGCGTGCACGAGCAGGTCGCGGGCGTCCTCACCCACGTCCACGGGGACCAGGACGACCGCGCGGCGGTGATCGCGCGGCACTGGCTGGCGGCGGCGGAGCTGGGCGCGGAGCCCGCCCGCATGGCGATGGACTACGCCGCCCGCGCCGCGCGGGCGGCCCTGCGGCGGCACGCGCCCGACGACGCGGCCGTGTCGTGGCAGGAGGCGCTGGCGGCGGCAGAACCGGCCGGGGCCGGCCCGGCCGAGCGGTTCGAGCTCGCCGTCGGGCTGGCGGAGAGCCGCTACGCCGCCGGGCGGTTCGACGAGGGCTACGAGGCGGTCGAGCAGGCGCTCGCCATGGCCGGCGCCGACCTGGACAAGGCCGTCAGGGCCGCCGACATCGCGATGGGGCACGGCGTCTGGGTGCCCTTCCGGTACGGCCTTGACGTGGCCGCTGTGCGGGACTCGATGGACCGGGTCGTGCGAGAGCTGCCGCCGTCCACGCCGGCCTGGGCGACGGCACAGGCCGTCCGGGCCGTCGTGCTCGCCCAGACCGGTCGCGAGGACGAGGTCAACCCTGTCTCGTCGCAGGCCGTGGCGGCGGCCGAGCGCCTGGGCGACCCCGCCCTGCTGCGGCGCGTGCTCCATCTGCGGCTGCTCGCCATGCAGGGACAGGACTTCATCGAGCAGCGCGCCGAGACCGCGCGGCGCCTGCTGGCCGAGCCGGACCTGTCGTCCCAGCTCAGCGTGATCGCACAGCTCCACCTCGTCGTTCATCTCGTGGAGCACGGCAGGGTGCCGCAGGCCCGTGCGCTGCTGGCGGAGGTCGACGCGCTGCTGCGCGACCTGCACAATCCCACGCTGGCGCTGCAGGCGGCGGTGGCGCACGTGGGGCTCGACCTGCTCCAGGGCGTGCCGGACCCGGCCCGCCACTTCGAGCCCGTCAGGGCGACGCTGTCGTTCGCCGATCTCGCGTACTTCGAGGTGAGCATGCTCGCCGTACGGGCCGAGACGCTCATCCACGAGGACCGCCTCGGCGAGGAGGTGGCATGGATCGAGGAGATGCTCCGGCGTACCGGCCTGTCGGGGCTCGCCTACGTCCTGGCGTACGCGCTGACGGACCTGGGCGAGCACGAGCGCGCCCGGCGGCTCCTGCGTGAGACCCCCCTGCCGCCGCGCGACTACAACTGGGCGATGGCCACCATGTGCCGGCTGCACGCGGCGATCCGGCTCGGCGAACCGGACGTCGTGCGGGAGGCCTACGACGCGTTCCGTCCCTTCGCCGGGCTGCTGCACGTGAACGGCACGTGCACCACCGTCGACGGGGCGTACGACGGCCACCTGGGGGAGGCGCTGCTGGCGCTCGGCGACCGTGAGGGAGCGCGAGCCCACCTGCGGGAGGCGGTGCGCCTGCTGGAGCGGGCGGGCGCGGGCTACTGGCTGACAAGGGCCCGACAAGCCCTCGACAAGAGCACGTAGAGGCGGGTCGCGCACGCTGTTTCCCGACACGTGAGGAAACAGACTGATGATCACACCAGAACACCTGACCGGCTTCCTGATGATGCACGCCGGTTTCCGCGCCGAGTTCGGCCGCCTGGCCGAGGCGTGCGCGAACCCGCGTGACGACGCGCACGAGGAACTGCTGGCGGAGCAGCTCGCGCTCGTGCTGGACATGCTGCACGCCCACCATACGCACGAGGACGACAGCCTGTGGCCCACGCTCGTCGCCCGCGCCCCGGAGGCGGCGGACGTGCTGGCCGAGCTGGAGTCCGAGCACTCCGTGCTCGACCCGCTCATCGCGGCCGCCTCCGATCACGGGGTGCCCCTGGCCGAGCGCGCGCCCATCTTGCGGCGGCTGCACGAGGTCGTCAACGAGCACCTCGACCACGAGGAGCGGATCGCCGTGCCGCTCATGCTCCGCCACCTCACCCTCGACGACGTCGAGGCCGACAAGCGCCAGGCGATGGACGACTTCGGCCGCCGCCGGGTCCCCGTCATCTTCGGCTGGCTCGCCTCCAGTGCGGACGCCGACCTGCTCGCGGCGTCGTACGCCGACCTGCCCGTCGTGGCCCGGCTCATGTTCCGCCTGTTCTGGTGGCCGGCCTACCGGCGGCGCTTCACCCGCCTGTACGGCGCCACCGCCCCCGCGAACACTCTCTTGGAGTCGTGATGACCACATCCGCATTCAGGGAGGCGGCCGAGATCTTCGACCGCGCCATGGTCTGCGAGTACGCCTCGCTCACCCGCGGCGGCCGACCCGTCACCTGGCCCGTCACGCCGTACGTCGGCGCCGGTGGCACGCTCGACGTGAGCACCGGGCTCACCTACCCCGACAAGGCCGAGCGCGCCCGGCGCGACCCGCGCGTCGCGCTGCTCTACTCCAGCGCCGAGGGCACCGAAAATCCCCCGGCACCCGTCGTCCTCGTGCAGGGCCGGGCGACCGTACGCGACGCGGATCTGCAGGCCAACACCGACCGGTACGTCCGGGAGTCGCTCGCCAAGACCGGCGCCGGGTTCGCCGGGATGCCGTGGTTCCTGGTGAAGCGGCTGGGGTGGTATTTCGCTCGCATCTGGGTGGAGGTCACCCCCGAGAGGATCGTCTGGTGGCCCGAGGGCGACCTGTCCAGGACGCCCGAGGTCTGGACGGCCCCCGGGGACGTCGCGGTCCCCGCCTCCGATCCCGCCCCCACGAGCCCCCGGCTGCCGAGCCGGTCGGCCCCGCCGGTGGACTGGCGGCCCTTCGCCGACCGCGCGGCCCGCTTGGGCGAGCCCGTCGTCACCATGGTCTCCGACGGCATGCCGCTGGCGGTGCGCACCCGCTCGGCCGTACGTACCGAGAGCGGCTTCGACCTGCGGCTGCCCGCGGGTGTCCAGGCGGCCGAGGGGCCGGTGTGCCTGACCTTCCACCGGCACGGCCCGGCCATGGAGTGGCAGGAGAACGTGGTGCTCGTCGGGACCACGACCGGGGAGGGCGACCGGCTGAGCGTGCGGGTCGAGCGGGCCCTGAACGACTGGAGCCTCTCCGAGAACCGCCGCGAGCGGAACCGCTCGTTCCTCGGCCAGGGCAGGATGCTCAGGAAACGCCTGGCGGCCGAGGCCGCCCGCCGCGGTCAGCCCATCCCCCGCGTCCGCCGCCCCCACGCCTGAGACGAACTGGTCTGGGCGGGTTGATCGCCGTACGGGCGGTCGTACAGGCTCGGCACGCCGCCTGACGAATGCGGGCTGACCTGCGCGAATGACCACAGCATTTAGAAAGATGCGACCCCGCCGAGACCCCTGAAGACTGACTGTCCGGGCGGTTCAGGCGCATTTCTCGACGGACTGGAGCGGCAATGGCGGGGTCGTTGAAGTGCAGTGTGGTCATCCCTACCTACAACCGGGTGGAACTGCTTCGGCACACGCTGGAGTCGATGGTCGGGCAGAGCCTGCCGAAGGACCAGTTCGAGGTGCTGGTGGTGGATGACGGGTCCACGGACTCGACCGGCGAGATGGTGGAGACCTTCCGGAGCCGGCTGAACCTCCGGTACTTCTACCAGGAGGACGAGGGCTACCGGGCGGCGAAAGCCCGCAATGTGGCGATCGCCGTGGCCGACGGCGAGGTCACCGTGCTGATCGACTCGGGGGTGCTCGCCCATTCGGAGTGCCTGCGGGCGCATCTGGACAGCCACGAGAAGGCCGAGGGCCCGGTCGCGGTCGTCGGATACGTGTACTGCTTCAACCTCGACAACGAGGACGCGGCCCAAATCAACCAGATCATCGACTTCCAGGACCCGGACGGGACCATCGCCACCCTCGATGAGAAGGGCAGCTGGCTGGACGTCCGGGAGATCTTCTACGGGATGTACGGTGACGACTTCGGCGGCCTTCCCGCGCCGTGGCTGAACTACTGGACCTGCAACGTGTCGGCCAAGACCGACCAGCTGCGCAGGATCGGCATGTTCGACGAGGAGTTCAAGCGCTGGGGCGGGGAGGACATCGACCTCGGCTACCGGCTGCACCGCGACGGCGCCCACTTCGTACTGAACCGGAAGGCCGCCGCGATCCACTGCCCGCACGAGAAGAGCTTCGACGGCAACAACGAGCAGGCCGCGAGCAACTACGCCTACATGGCGGCCAAGTACCGGACACCCATCGTCGACCTGCTGCCACGGATCGGTGAGCTCAACTACTGGGAACTCAACAACATCATCCGCGAGTGGAATCTGCCCATGTGCTCGGACTACCTCGCCGCGAGTGGTCGGGAGGCCTGATGTCCGCCAATACGTGAATCCGTATGTGATGTCGGCCGGCGAGCCGGTGGCTTCCCGCGTCCGCGTGGGACTCGCTGGTCGCGGTGTTCGTGGTGGCCACGGTGGCGTTTCCAGGACTTCGTCCGGTACGAGTTCCTCGCCGGAACTCTCCGCGCTTCAAGCGAAAACGTACAGCTGAGCGGCGGCCGCCACAGCTGACACCAGCTAAGACGTACTAGGGAGAACTCATGCGGATTTCAGTCATTATTCCCACCTACAACCGCGCCGAAATGCTGCGCGATACCCTTCATCACCTCACCCGGCAGGACATTCCCGTCGACGATTTCGAGGTCATCGTCTCCGACGACGGCTCCACCGATCACACCAAGGCTGTGGTCGACTCCTTCGCCGGGCAGTTACACATGAAATACCACTGGATGGAGTATCTGGGGTTCCGAGCTGGGCACGCCCGCAACGCGGGGGCCAGGATGGCGTCCGCGCCACTGCTGGTCTTCCTCGACACCGGCGGCATGGTCGGCCCCGGCTTCCTCCGCGCCCACCTGGCCGAGCACGCTCGTCCCGGCGGCCCGCGAGCCATTGTCGGGTACGCCTACGGCTACAACCCCGACTACGCCGGCGACCAGCAGAACGCCATCGCCGAGGCGATGTCCCGGATGCTGCCCGAGCAGGTGGTCGAGCATTTCACCGGCAAGTCGTGGTTCCTGGACCTCAGGCACGGACTGTACGAGAAATACGGCTTCGACCTGAGCCGCATGGTCATCCCGTGGCTGCTCTTCTTCACCATCAACGTCTCCGTCCCCGCCAAGGAGTTCCACGAGGACGGCGGCTTCGACGAGGGCTTCGACCGCTGGGGCTGCGAGGACATGCATCTCGGCTTCAGGCTGTTCAGAAACGGCGTGCCGCTGGTCCTGTCCAGGACGGCCTGGGCGCTGGAGTACCCGCACGAGCGGGACCGGGCCAACGACATGCAGGACGTCGCGATCAACCTCCGCTACTTCCTGCAAGGCTGGGAGGAGCCCCAGGTCGAACTGCTCGCCCTGCTCATCCCGCGACTGCTCTTCGGCACCATCGACGACGAGTGCCGTGCCGTGCTCAACTGGGCGGCGAGCGTCCGCGACCTGGACGTATCCGCCGAGATCGAGGCGGCCATGGAAGAGATCGCGCCAACCGGCCGGATCGTCGTCATCGGCGCGGGCGGCCGGGTACCGCCGTCGCTCCCCCCGGCCACCCTGTTCGACTTCGACCACGACCTGCTCCAGCAGGCAACCGCAGCTGGCGACCACACCGGGCACCACCGTGTCGGCCTGCTCACCGGTCTTGACGACCAGTCCGTGGACACGGTCATCATCACCTCCCGCGTGGCCGGACTCTGGGATCGCTGGAGCGAGGACCTACTGGCCGAGGCGGAGCGGGTGGGCCGCAAGATCCACATCACGTTCAGCGCGCATTCTTGAGGATGATGCCCACACTCCTGGAGGGGATCTCCCGGGCGGCCGCGAAGCCGGGGGTCACGCCGGTCCCGCCGGCCACGCTGCTGGGTGTTGCGGCACTTGAGATCAAAGCCGCAACATCATCCGTCCGCGGCGTCCTCGGCCTGCCAGCGCAGCAGGTCGCCCGGCTGGCACTGGAGTACCTCGCAGAGCGCGGCGAGCGTCGTGAAGCGCACCGCCTTGGCGCGGCCGTTCTTGAGTACCGCCAGGTTGGCGGGCGTGATCCCGACGCGGTCGGCGAGGTCGCCCACGGACATCTTCCGCTTGGCCAGCATCACGTCGATGTCGACGATGATCGGCATCAGATCACCTCGTCCAGCTCGGCCTGCATCTGCGCCGCTTCGCCGTCGCGCGCGACGGCCAGGGCGAGCAGCATCCGCAGCACGAGCACGATGAGCGCGACCCCCAGGATGGCCAGGCCGACCCCGCCCATGATGACGGTGACGCCCGGGTCGTCCCGCTGGCCCGGCGCATTGATGGCCGTAACCGCGAACCACAGGAGGGCGGCCGCCACGATCGCGCCGATCACGGCGTCCACGTACCGGAAGGCGGCGCGGGAGAACACGGTTCCGCGTCGCACCATCGTCGCCAGCCGCCATACGCTGACCAGGGCGACCTGGACCGACACCATGCCCAGGATCGTGATCACGCGCAGCGGGGTCAGCGGGAGCGATCCGCCCTCCGGGTCGGTGGCCAACGCCCACACCGTCGATGCCTGTACGAACACGGTGCCGGCGAGCACCACCGCGAGTACGGCGCGAAGCGCACGCACTGTCAGCTTTCCCATGATCCCTCCTTCTATCGAGTTGCGATGAGAATCTATCGAATCTCGATAGGTGAAGCAAATGTTTGAGACGGAGGGTTGGCGGCGGTTTCGCACCGTGGCGGGACGCCGTCGCCCCCTCCCATGGCATGGCGTTCGCGCGAACCGTCTTGATCTTGTCGAAGTCGGCCTTGCTTGACCGTAAATCGGACGCCACCCGACCACGCCGAAGCCCTGCGGCCCACGGGCCTTGGAAGTGCAGCCGGGTAGGGCCAAACTCGTTGGTCCCCGTTCCGGATCGCTGGCCGGCTGGGGCCACCCACGTTGGACGGGTGGGGCCAGAATCCCTTGGAACAACCAAGCTGCCTGACGATGACCCGAATACCTGATCTTTGCCGACACCCTTCCGGCAAGGATCTCTGTTCTCTATGGGTGGCTTGACACCATCGCCTCACCGCACTGGGTTGGGTGATCCTTGCATGGTGTGGACGCGACCTGAACCCATTCCGGGATCTCACGAGCCCGATCGTGAGCCGACATCCGGGCATTTTGCCGGTCACAATCGACCGGTCGCGTGTCCACATCCCGCCATGAGCAACCAGCGAGCAACATCTTGTGATCTCGCCACGGCGGTGAGTCCCCAAAACGGGAGGAATCGGCAGGTTAAATCGGATCAAAGGTGGTAGGGCGCCAGGGATTCGAACCCTGAACCTACGGATTAAAAGTCGGCTTTCTTAGTGTCATCTAATGTTGCATGCTATCTATTTCAACTATTCTGTCCAGCTTTGCTGCCATGAAAATTCCCCATGATGATGCTCGGTGTTGTGTCATATCGCGTACCCATGAGCAACCATCGAGCAACAAATGGCCATCGTATAGGCACTACCAGACCGCGATGACGCGTTCTTGACCATCGATCATTTGCCGAGTAGACGCCTTCGCCCTGGCCCGCGCCTCCGCGGTCTCGGCAGGCACAGAGCGGCGGCTGTTGCGCGTTCAGACGCCGATGAGCCGGACACGGTTGCCGCACAAGCGGGCCATGTCGTCCACATCGGAGGTCAGCATGGCCACCGGCCCCGGCTGCCGCAACGCCACCTCGGCGACCGTCGCGTCGATCGCGTACTTGTGGCCGTGCAAGCCTGCGGCCTTGAGCAGTTCGGCGGACCTCTTCGCCGCTCTTTCGGTCACGGGCTCGATCTTCACACGGGAGAGCACCCACTGCAGTCGGGGCATGTTCAGTCCTGTGTGGCTGACTTCCACGATGGAGTTGGCACCAACGACGAAATCGGCACCCATAGCATGGAACACCTGAAACATCGCGAGGACCTTGCGGTCCTCCTCGATCCAGACGGAGAGTCCCTGAGAGTCCAGGACGACGGTTTCGACGTGCTCAATCACGCCGCGCTCGCCGAACCGCCGGAATCCGCCGCCCCGAAGATCCTGGCGCGAGCCTCGGCGAGTTCCTCGTCGGCGAACTCCCCGTGCTCCTCCTGGTGACGCAGCAGGTCGACACCCAGGAGTTGGTGACGCAGCTGGCGTGCCACCGCTTCGGCGACATAACCGGAGACGTTGTCGGTGAGCTTCCTGAGTTCGGCGACCTGGTCACTCGGAAGTGTGACCGTAATGCGTGTCGTATCCGCCATACATCAATCATACTGCAGTATGCGTATGCCGGTAGGTGGACCGCAGCATATCCGTGCAGGTGACGCTGCGATCGGGTTGTCTGATTGGAGTGAGGACACCGATTTCGACGCCTTCGTAGCCGCCGTCGGCGAGAGCGGGAAGCTCGTTGGCGGCTGCGGCGTACAGGGCACCCAGCAGGTGGGCGCGAGCCGTGGCCAGGTCGTGGACGGAGCCGGGTTCGACATCGGAGACCCACAGGGGCAGCCCGTCCGGGGCGGACAGGGCTTGGACGTTCCCGGCATGGTGGTGTGCCTTGCCGGAATTCCATCCGTCCAGGTCACGGCCTTGCAGGGCTTCTCTCATGGGCGGGATTCGACTCCTGAAGAGGAGCCAGTGCGGCTGCTGATTTACGGTGAAGGCCACCTTCGCCGAGTTTTGCGGACATACGAACGGTATTACAACCGGCACCGTCCCCATCGCTCACGAGACCGTCGACCTGAGCTTGCTCGTCATGTCGAGCGGCGGGGGTATCGGCTTGGGATGTCGACGAAGAATCCCCAGGTCTCCTTCTACATCCTGATAGACACCCGGCAGTGGGGGGTCGAACTCGCCGAGGAGCGGGAGTTGATAGATCCGCCACCACCGCGTCCGCTGTTTCGACCGCATAGCGGGCCGCCTCGGCGGAAGCTTCGTCCGGCTGTAAATTACATGCTCCACCACGAAGAAACAGCATGATGGGCCGGATTCTGGTGACCGAGTGGTCAATACCGTCTTTACCTCGGCCCGTTTGAAAATTATCCTCAGCCGATCAAATGTTCCGTCCATGTAGGAGAAGCATGCAAAAAGGTACTTGGCTCCGCCGGCTCGGCCTCGTCTCAGCGGTAGTGGCGGCCGGCCTGGCGACCACGCACGTGGCCGCACACGCCGACGGCTATGACACTCCCCGCAGCGCCACTGCCGTGGGGGCGGGCAGCACCTACGCGGCCGGGTTGGCGGCGGCCGAACAGCGGGCCCGGGCGGCCGTCCTCGCGGTCGGCCACGACTGCACCCCTGGGACCTATAACACCCTAACGACCTATGTCTCCCCGGGCGGCGGCACGTGGGTCTTCCAGTCCACCCACCAGGCGATGTGCGTCGACTGATCAAGCTCGGCCTCTGCCGGGCAGCGGGGCAGGGTAGCCCCGCTGTCCGCAGCGGAGGCCGATCCATAGCAGTGCCCGCCCGTCTTTGAACGTATTCCTCCGGTGTGAGCAAAGCTGACCTCGCTCGTCTCAGGTCAGGGTGGCTCGGTGCCGCGCGTGCAGCTCAACGTGGCGATCGAGGAGCGTCACAGGATGGATCACGCCTTCCAGCACTGCGTAGTCGGACCACGCGGTCTGCTGCCACTGGAGGAACTGTTCACGCGTGGCTAGGGTCGGACTCCTGGATCGGGCCCTAGTCTAGGCCTGCCACCGCTCGCTGATCGCCCAGCGGCTGACCGAACGGCACCGCGTCACGATCGAGCACCTGCGCCCGCAGTTCTGGTTGTATACGTCTGTGTCCGCAGGTGATCGCTGAAGTCCGGGACCTTCGCTGACCTGGGATCATGGATGTCTACGGTCGCCGATGAACAGGGCTGAGGAGCGCACCTGGCATTCGGACCAGTGAGTGGCGAAATTCGCCCGGGAGTGGCCCTGTAACGCAATCTCGCCCATCGGTTGACTTGCCTCTCGAGTGACCCATCGAAAGTGACCCATCGAAAGGCGAACCTGGTGCGAACCCTGGTGGTTGTGCTCTGTCTCATGTTCATCCCGCTGGTGCCACTTGCGGCTCCCGCGGCGGCGGACGACAACTGGACGCACGCCGCCGCCTGGGGAGGCAACCTTTTCGGCCAGCTGGGCGACGGAACCAAAGACCGTCGATACACCGCCGTACCAGTCGGCGATGCCGAACTGCGATTCGTGAAAGCGTCCGCCGGATCCAACAGCAGTGTGGCGCTGGCTGCCGACGGCACCGTGTGGACGTGGGGCGACAACCGGGAAGGGCAGCTCGGCAACGGCGAATCCGGGCTCTTCAAGGGCAAACTGCTCCCTGTTCGGGCGCTCGGGTTGACGGACGTCATTGATGTGGCCGCCGGAGACCAGTTCGCCCTGGCGTTACGGCGCGATGGCACCGTGTGGTCCTGGGGCGTCAACATCGTCGGCAGCCTCGGCCGTACCTTGTCGGACAAGGACCCGGTGCCCGGTCCTATTCCGGGGCTGACGGGCGTTACGGCCATCTCGGCCGGGTGGGCGCACGGCCTCGCGCTCCGCGCCAACGGGGAGATCTGGGCCTGGGGAAACAACTCGCACAACCAGCTGGGCATACCAAACTCGCACGCCGTCTGGGAGGCTTTCCCGGTCAAGACGTGGTCGTACGAGCCTGTGGTGGCGATCGCCGCAGGTGGCCAGTTCAGCGCGGCGGTTCACGCCGACGGGTCCATGGAAGAGTGGGGCCGGGGCCTGGGTGCCCAGCACTACCCCTGGAACGTCAACGATGTGCGGGCGATCTCGGCCGGCTGGGACCATATGTTGATCTTGCGGTCTGGTGGCAGGGTGTTCGCGACCGGGGAAAACGACGAGGGCCAGCTCGGCCTGGGCGATCTGCTTCCCGACGGCGTTCCCGGCGGCGGCTACGTGCCATGGCTGGAGAATGTCGTCAAAGTGTCCGCGGGCACCGAGGTGAGCGCGGTTGTCCGCGCGGACGGAACGGTGTGGACCTGGGGGCGCAACGACACCGGCCAACTCGGTGACGGCTCGCAGGTGCCGCGGCGGCTCCTACCCGTACGGGTAAGCGGGCTGACCGGGGCCACGGACGTTTCGGCCGGAGCCCCGGCGCTGTCGAACACGAACATCGGCGGCCACATGCTCCGCATCCGTCAGGTACCCAAGCCGGATTTCTCTCTTTCCCTCAGCCCGGGGGCGGGGACGGTTGACCCCGGCAATCCCTTCGTTTTCCACGCCGAGGTCACGGCGACCCACGGTTTCGGCGCGGAGGTCGCTCTCAACGTACAGCTCGACCCGGAGAAGGAGACAGCGGGAACGCCCAGGATCGCGCTCTCCATCGACCGTCCGGTGGTCCGCCCCGACGACCCCGATGCCGCGATCACCCTTGTCCCCGCCGCAGAGGTCCCGCCCGGCGTCTACACACTCACCGTGACGGCCACCTCTTTGGGAGTCACCAGGACGGCTCCATTCCAGCTGACAGTTAACATCCCAAGCGAGTGACACTCCCGCCACGATGGTCGCCAATTCCCGATTCGATTGAGAATTGGCGAAAAGCTAGGATTGACGCCCACGGCGTCACACGTCCGCAGCAACGTCCCGATGTGACCCCATGCAGCGGGCCGCATAGACGAGGCGGATAACCTGTGGGGTACGGAAACTCAGCCGACGAGGTTGACCTGGGAGTTCGTGGCTGGAGCATGATGAGGTCTCGGGCATCCCGCTGACGTGTCGTGGTCCTCCCTCTACCTCATTCTCGGGCGTGTCTTTCAGTTCCTGGTCCTGCCGGGTCGCGATGATCGGGTCAAGGCGATCGAGATCGTGGTGCTTCGTCATCAGGTCGCCGTATTGCGCCGTCAGGTGAATCGGCCCGAATCTCCAGCCGGGGGACCGGGTCGTGCTCGTGTCTACCAAACCGGGGCAACTTCAGAACCGCCCTCGGCGGCCTTCACGAGTACCAGATTGCCGGTTCGAGCACACTGGCCGAAAGTTAACGGTACAACTGGATCCTATTGAGGCAAGTTTGTACCTGCGGTTAGTAGCGGGAGGAGAAGCGTGGCCGTCGACGATCAGTACACACGCATCATGGCGCGACTCGCTGAAGCACTACCGAACCTGGCTGACCAGTTGGACCAGGAGGTTCGACGTGGACGCGCAGTTTCCGAGCAAAAGCTTCGGCAGGAGGGCAGGTATGAGGAGCGAGCGAGCCGACTGGCAGAGACCGAGCTTCCACCTCTCGGAAAGACTGACATCGCTGTCATCCCATACACAGCAGATGAAAGTATCGAGCTGATCCGCGAGGCGCTCGTCACACTCGCCGAGACCATGTACCTTTCCCGGAAGGTCACGCTGGACACGCTCTTGGCGTACGACATGGAGCCGGAAATCCAGTTCGGCGACGCCGAGCTGGAGGATGTATCTCGCTTCAATCTACGGGACGACACAGAGCAGGCTCGGCTCGCCTTGCAGACCGTGCAAGAGCTCCTCTCGGAAAGCCCAGAAACAGATACGGAGGGCGTCCGATGAGCAAGGCCGACCTGGTGCTCGCCATCGAAAAGGCGATCGGCGTCCTGCAGTCGGTCTATCGCAACAACGCGGACGAGTCCGATCTGTATGAGGCATCACTGCTCGCCCTGTGTCTGGAGGCCGCGAAGGCGGCCGGGGGAACCACACTTCTGACAAAAGACGGGAGGACCCCAGCGTCCGCCCTCCATTTCCGCAGGGCCCCAGGAAACTTGTGGTCGGGCACATTCACCTACGTGCTGGTCAGCTTCCCCGACACCCAGAGAAAGCTCGAGATCCACCTGGGCGTGTACGTGACCGCCAGCACCTCGAAGGTTGCGCACGAATGCGATGTCGCGATTATCGAACACCAGGAAGCCGAACGGAGCCGACGGGCTGCCGTCTATCCCCGGAGTAGAGGGCTCGTGGCCGTGATTGAGGCCAAGCACTACTCCTCCTCCCCGCCCCTCGGAGTCGGTCGCGGTTTCCTGGGGCTGGCCCAGGAGCTGGGCGAGAGGAAATGTTCATTGGTGTATCCTTCGCGAAGCTCCACCAACCTCGCAGCGCTTATCGCCAGGCGGTCGAGCGAGGCATACGAAGAACTTCTGCCAGGTAAGGAAGCAGCCGGACGCCTACGTTCGCGCCTTGATCAGGCGATACGGAATTGGAAGGCGAGTCTCTGACGGGAAGCCCCTGGACCTCAGCCACGCATCACATCGGCCCGCTGGTCCTCCAGTCGGTCAGCGGGTGGTGAGGACAGTGAGCCATTGTCAGCAGAGCAAGAGGTGAAGCCGTGACATAGCGGCTGATCTTGTTGATCGTAAGCTCGTCGTCGCTTGCCGGTGGAAGTCCGGTCTGGGTAGATGCCAGGAGGCCCAGTAGCAGGCTGGCAGCCTCGCCTCTCGAACCCTGTGGGGTGCGGAAACTCAGCCGGTGAGGTTGACCTGAGGGTTCGTGGCTCGAGCATGGTGAGGTCTCGGGCATCCTGCTGACGGTGTCGTGGTCCTCCCTCTACCTCATCCTCGGGCGTATCTTTCAGCTCCTGGTCCTGCTGGGCCGCGATGACCGGGCCAAGACGGCCGAGATCGTGGTGCTTCGCCATCAAGTCGCCGTGCTGCGCCGTCAGGTGAACCGGCCCGAGCTTCAGCCTGGAGATCGGGTCGTGCTCGCGGCCTTGTCGCAGCTGCTTCCCCGCTCGTCGTGGAACGTCTTCTTCGTTACCCCCGCGACGTTGCTGCGCTGCACCGCGCGCTGGTGACGCGCCGGTGGACCTACCCCTCCAAACGGTCGGGTCGTCCCTCTACCCGCGCAGAGGTCCGGGAGGCGGTGTTGCGCCTGGCCCAGGAGAATCCTTCATGGGGCTATCAGCGCATCAGCGGAGAGCTGGCCGGCATCGGCCTTCGGGTACCGCCCAGCACCGTACGCGACATCCTCAAAAAGGCCGGTCTCGGTCCGGCGCCACGTCGCACCGGCCCGAGCTGGGGCCAGTTCCTCAAAGCGCAGGCCGAGGGCATCTGGGCGTGCGATCTGTTCCACGTCGACACCGTCTTCCTCAAACGGCTCTATGTTCTGTTCTTCATCGAGCACGCCACCCGCGTGGTCCACATCGCGGGCATCACGGCGCATCCGACCGGAACCTGGGTCGCTCAACAAGCCCGCAACCTGGTCATGAACCAGGGAGCGCGGGTCGAGGGCATCAGATTCCTCATTCGCGACCGCGACGCCAAATTCACCGCAGTCTTCGACGAGGTGTTCACCTCACTCGGCGCCCGCGTCATCAAAACACCAGTTCGCGCACCGCAGGCCAACGCGATAGCCGAGCGCTGGGTCGGCACCGTCCGAAGGGAATGCACCGACCGGATGCTGATCTACGACGAAGGCCATCTCCGCCGAGTCCTGCAGGCATACGAACGGCATTACAACCGCCACCGTCCCCATCGCTCACGAGACCGTCGACCACCTCAACCACCACATACCCCTGCTCCACCCGGAGATCCCGATCAGGTCCGCTTGCAACGCCGGCAGGTACTCGACGGCCTGATCAACCAGTACCAGCGGGCCGCATAGACGAGGCGGATAACCGCAGACCAGAG
Source organism: Acrocarpospora catenulata (assembly GCF_018476525.1). Taxonomy (GTDB): domain Bacteria; phylum Actinomycetota; class Actinomycetes; order Streptosporangiales; family Streptosporangiaceae; genus Acrocarpospora; species Acrocarpospora catenulata. The sequence goes on along the minus strand of NZ_JAHCST010000011.1, from coordinate 151,507 downwards.
GCCGCACCCGGGTTTTCGCACCCCACAGGCACAACGCGTGCCAAGTCCGTGCCCATGAGCAACCAACGAGCAACACCTTGCGATCTCGCCTCGACAACGAGGGCCCAAAACGGGAGGAATCGGCAGGTCAAATTGGGACAAAGGTGGTGGGGCGCCAGGGATTCGAACCCTGAACCTACGGATTAAAAGTTGCAGGGTTCAATGCCATCCGCTGTCATGGCGTGTCGAGTTCTGCCGTTTCGCCCACCGATATCCCTGAGATAGTGCCGGTCGATGGCGGCCCGTGCCGCGTCGTATCGCTTACCCGCGAGCAACCACCGAGCAATCATCGGTCACGCCACCTGGCTTTACCGGACCGCGATCGGGTTCCTTTGCCCCGAATTCTACGCCGAATGTTCCTCCCACGGATTCTCCACGCGGGCACCTGTTCGGGCGAGGTGTCTGGTGTTACGGGTGGCCAGCGTCCAGTTGTTGGCCAGGGCCGTCGCGCCGATCAGGGCATCGGGCGGGTCGATGCTGGTTCCGGCGCTTTTGAGGGTCTTGTGGATGGCCAGGTACGCCCCTGCCTCCCGTTCGCCGATCAAGGCGATCCGACCCTGGTAGTCGATCCGGATCTGCGCCAGCGCCTGGTCGTATAGTGCTCTGCGCAGAGGATCGGTGACGGCCGTGACACCTGCTTCGATCTCAGCGATGGTGAGCACGCTCAGGTAGAGGTTCGGCGTCGGGATCGCCCGGAACCAGGCGATGACGTTCGGATCAGGTTTCGGCCTGGTCGTGAGCTCGGCCACCACGTTGGTGTCGAGGAGGTAGATCACTCGCTCTCCGGTCGCTCGTCGTAGGAGCGGCCCCCGAAGTTCAGGTCCTCGAACGGGGTCGAGAGGAGGAACTCCTCGAAGCCGTCGTTGGCGAGCGCTGCCCAGCGGGTGAGCATTGATTCCAGCTCGGAAATGTCGGTCTCGGCGAGCTCGGTGTCGAAGTGGACAAGCTGGTCGCCGGGCAAGGACGCGCGGATCTCCCGGATGGTCCGCAAGGGGTGTGCGTCATCCGAACGAGCAGGAGGCGCTATGCCGTACCTTGCGCTCATCGTCACTCCTTCCTCTCACCTGGAGTTTACGCGTCCACGTTCGGATGAGATTCCGAGAACACGAATCAGCTCGGGTGCCTGAATCCCTCGTCGTTGGGCCGGAACTTCCTGGGCGTCGAGTGGTTGGTCCAATCCACCGGCGACTTGCTACCAGCCCAAACTCGTACACCACCTTCGTGGAAGCAACCATCTCCGCTGGGTCCTGTACGCATACCAGCGGTGTCTGAGAAGCCGAGGTCCGGCCCAGACGTGTTGTCGGAGCTGTGGAATGTCAGCGGCGGCGTGGTGGGGGCTTGGGGAGGCTGATGAGCACGTCGAGTCCGAGATGCTCCTTGCACAGGTAGACGAGCTCCTCACATTCGATGAGCTGGATGCGGCCATGCCGGGCGGCGAAGGCGCGGCTCTCGTCGCCGACCCATGAGGTGGTGACGAGGATGCCCTTGGTGGCGTGTTTGTCCTCCATCACGCCGGCGAGCGCGCGCACCGACTCGATGCCGACGGCCTTGCTGTACCGCTTGGCCTGGATGATGCACACGCCACCGAACACCGGGTCCTCGTTCACGGCCACGGCGTCCACGCCGTCGTCCTTGGAGGGCTGGGTCACCCAGCTCTGCATGCCCATGGCCTCGAACAGTTGCCGGGTCAGGTGCTCGAACTCGGTCGGTGTCATGGCTAGCAGGTCGGGTCGGCTGTCGAGCCCGGCCACGGCGTCGATGCCCTCGACGAACTTGTACTGCGACAGCAACGCCTCGAAATCGACCATGGGGCGCACCGCCTCCAGTTCGTAGGGATGCGGTGAGACCAGGGCATTGATCCGCTTGAGGCACACGACCGGGTCCAGATCGGCCAGGACGAAGGTGGAGAACAGCTCCCGAGACACGCCAGCGCTGATGAGACAAGGGTGGATCGGTTGCCCGGTCGCCTTGTCCTTGGCCGACACGTGTCCGTTGAAGCTGGCCGTCTCCACAAGGTGGGAGAGTTCTGCGTTGAAGACCTCATGGAGGACACGCAGGGCGACCTGAGCGACAAGCCGGGCGTAGCGCTCCTTGATTTCCTTGGGAGGCCGGGGGAGCGTCTTGATCTCATCGCTGGCTTGGACATACCGGAAATCCCGCGTTGTCGGGATGACTTCCTGGGCGGGAAGTTCGTACTCGACGACAAGTTCACGGGCTTCGGGGCGGTAGACGACCCGCGTACGGTGGGGGAACGCCTCGGGCAAGGAGGAGGCGTCGAGGACCAGCGTGAAGAACTTCGCCACCGCATCGGAATCGCCACCGCGAGCGCCACTCTCGAACTCGTCGACCGCGGTGTTATGCTCTTCGATCTCCCGGGCCAAGCCGGAGATCCACTCTTGGTACGCGTGATACCGTTCCGCCAGCCTCCTGCGGCGTTCGGCATCGGCAACCTCGTAGCGGGAGCTCTGCTGCTCGTAGGCTTGCCGAGCAGCGGCCTCTTCGCGCTCGTGACGGGCGGCTCCGCCGAACAGCCGGCCCACGGCATTCGGTGGCGGAGGCGCGACCCACTGGGGCCTGCCAGGAAGCGGCCGGTCCAAACCCGCGGGGTCGAAAGGCGGCGGCTGGAAGGTGCGCTTCAGAGACTGAAAGGTGACCACGTCACGCTTCTGGAGCCCGGCGGTTAGCAGGGAGTCCAACTCGTCGACGATGACCTGGACGTCGGCGGCACATTCGACGGCCTCGGCTTTGCGGGATTCGATGTACAGCCGTTTGCGCTCACGCTCGTTCGCCGCAGCGCGCTGTGCTGCCGCTCGGTCCGCCCGCGCCCGCTCTCGTTCCGCCCTGGCCACGGCCTGCAACGCCGCACGACGGGCCTGTTGCTCTGAACGTTGCCGACGGGCCCACTCGCGTTGCATATCGGACCAAATGCCACGCTTTCTGGCCATTTCCCCCTCCGGTGCCTTATGCGGCGTCGTGAGACCTCCGGAAAAAGGTAGCTGGGCTGTACGACAGTTTGGGAATAGGACTGCATTATTCACGTTATATAGGCCTCCGGAATGAAAGATTCCAAACTTGGTTCCGAGTGATCAGGAAAAGCGTAGGTTGGACGTCATGACGCTGCCACGAGGGTCGGTGACAGGTGACCGGTCGGCGGAAGAGGTCTCCCGCCGTACTGCCGACGTCCTGCTCTCCCCTCTGCTCCTTAACGAAGAGTTGGGTTCCCTCGCGCAGATCCACATCACCTATTTGGCGAAGCTGAACGGCCGGTCACACAGTCCGTCCTGTCCGCAACGCGGCAAACATGCCGGAGACCCGGTGACGGTGTCTCTGACCGCATTCCGAGCCGACCTGCACCATCAACGGGCCTGCCGGACGTGCGGCGGCGCCGAACTGCCCGAGCTGAGTCCTCACCAGAGGGCGGAAGCCGACAGACTGGAGCGGCTGCTTCCGGGCCGTGAAGAGGAAGCGCGGCGCAGGGCTGAGGCCGAGCGTGCGGTAGCCACGCGGGTGAGGGCTGCGGATGCGATCGACGAACGGGCCCACCGCATCCTCGTCGGCCGGAACTGGGCTCTCGCCGATGAGCAACGGCGTGCCGGCGGGCGGCCAGCCGGTGTACTGACCGCCGGGACGTCCTGTTCCGAGGGGGCCGGGTGCGGAGCCGAGGCGCAGCTGTTCTTCGAGCCGCGTACGCTCGAAGTCGGTTTCCGCTGTGAGGCCGATCCGGCACACGGATGGCACGCCTTCGGAGAAGGTGAGCCTATGGAGACGTGGCGGTTCGCCGACCACGTCAAGTATGACGCGCTCGCACTCATCGCCCCGGTGATCGCCGACGGAGATGAATCGTGGATTCAGGTCTATGGCACCCGCGCCCAAGACCACCGCACGGTGACCGCGAAGCTTTCGGCCTTCGACGAGGCGAATCCCCAACCGCTGGAACTTGTTCTGAACGTCCGCTGCGGTCTCTGCGACCAACTGATGGCGCTCCATGAATGGAAGGGCCGTTCGGAAATGGCGTACGCCTGTGAGCACAGGCATGCCGACGGGCGCTACCACCACACAGACAAGGAGACCGTCGACGACGCGGTCGACCGAATGCTCATCCGCCGGCTCGACGACCGCTCCCACTGGGCGCTGGCCCCAGAATTGGCACCGGCTCCTGAGGTATTGGCCACCTACGTCGTCCATCTCGTGGCGAAGCTCGAAATCTACGACGCCCACATCGGCGCAGCCAAGGCGGACAGGTTGCTTTCGGGTCTCCGTGCGAGGTTGTCCGCCCAATTGGGGCAGGTCCGGGAGATCCAGGAGCACGGGGCGTTTGTGGTCGCGGGCCTGGATGCGTTCGCCCGCAACCCCTGGCGGTCGGTCTCCACCCGGGGCCTCCAATCGTTCACCGACCTCGGGCGCGCGATTCTGGTCGAACGCGTCATTTGTCATCGGGAACATGTGCAGGTCTCCACACGTATCGACCGAGGCACCAGCATCCACAGGCGGCTGCGTGCGGAGGAACTCCGAGAAGAGATCGCCGCCACGCGGGAGGAACTGCGGAACTTGGAAGTGGAACTAGCCGGGCTGGAGTAGGCCTGAGCAGCTGGTTTCGTGATCCTCGCCGCCGACATGCCTTCAGGACGCACATTCAACAGGTCGGTGGCCCAGGGACGGTGGCGATCCAGCAGATCAGGTGGATGTCGTCTTCGGTGATGGGCGGTAAGGGCTCGGGAGAAGGCTGCCGGACCAGGCCGAGCCGGTCGGCGAGTTCGGCCAGCTGGTCCACCCGTTGCCGGGCGGTCCCGGGGTGGGCCAGGCCGTCGCGGACGGCGCGCAGGATGCGCGGGCTGTAGGGGGCCTGAAGTCGGCTGACCAGATCGTCCTGCAGCTCTCCCAGGTGGGCGCCCTGCCGGCGGACCAGCTCGGCGGCGTCGCGCATCACCCTGGGGACAGGTTGCTGCAGGTTAGCCGGATCGGCGTTGTGCATCCAAGAGGTGAGGATGTCCTGTCGGGCGTGCGTCCAGGCGCCGAACGCGGCCCGATAGACGTCCTCGGCCAGCACGGCGGGGACCTGTTGGTTGTCGGGGTCGGCGGCTGCCAGGCAGGCCAGGGTGTCGCCGATCACGACGGGACGGCCCTGCTCATCCACGACGGCTTCCAGATCGGCGCCCAGCGGCACGTACCGGAACCACGGGCGGGGATGGTCGCCGACGCGGGCGCAGAACACCAGGCCGGGCTGCGTACCGCCGATCCGGAGGAAACCGGACCCGCTGCCCCACGGCAGGTCCAGCACTGCTCTGCGCACCGGGGAGTGGCGAAGCTCGGCCTGGAGGCGGCGCCGGTACTCCTCGCCCGACAGGGCGGAGGCGCCACCGGTCTCAAAGAGGGTGGCATCCTCGCGGCGCAGCCGGTCGATCTCCTCGCGGGTTTCGGTCAGGTTGACGTCACGGCCGGTGAAACCGGGCAGCACGTCGCCGACACCGGTGGCGGCGGAGGCCTGCTTGAGTTTGCGCTGCAGGCGCTCTTCCAGGCCGAGGAGGCGTTCAAGCTGCTGGTCCGGGAAGAAGCAGCGCAGGAACACCGCGCTGTGGTCGGAGCCGATGCGGTCGATGCGTCCGTGCCGTTGGACGAGGCGCATCGGGTTCCACGGCAGGTCGTAGTTGACGATGTGCCGGGCCTGTTGCAGGTTGACACCCTCGGCCAGTACGTCGGTGGCGATGATCAGGTCGTACCGGTCCTCTTCGGTGCCGCCGCCTGCGGTTCGGGGCGCGAAACCGGCGATGACCTGGGCGCGCCCGGAGCGGTCCGGGCCGGAGGCGGTGGCGATCCGGCCGCGGTAGCAGGCCAGTCGGGGGTCGGCCTCGACTGCCGCCAGCAGCCGCCCGTGGATGTGCTCGACGGTGTCGGAATAGTAGGAGAAGACCAGCGTCTTGCGTTTGTCCCGGGTCTGCTGCGCGGTAACGCCCTCGGCCGCCGCCTCCTCGGCGATGACCGCGAGCTCCTCCACCAGCATGTCGACCTTGGGATCGGGGCCTGCCTGATGAGCCTGGACCTCATTACGAAAGGAGGCGAGCAAGGACAGGTCCGCTCGTATGGCGGCTCCCAGCGCGGCGGCGTCGAACTCGCTGGCATTTCGTACGTTGCCGTCGTCTGCGGCGTCCAGGGAGGAGAGGAAATCGTCGAGGTCGTCGCCGTCGGAGGAGGTCCACTCCCGTAGCGCGTCCCCGCTGAGCACCACGCCGTGGTCGAGCGCGGACAGAAATGCCTCGTGGCCGTCGATCATCTTGTCCAGAGTGCGCTGAAAGGCATACGCCGAGGATTCGAACCGCTTGAGCAGCGCCGAGCGCAGCAACCCGGCGTTCTGCTGCTCGTACTGCTCCTCGTTGCCGCCGCGTCGGAATCGGGAAGGTACGTACCGGGCCAGGGTGAGCACTTCGCCGGGGGCGTCCAGCAGCACCGCCGAGCCGCCGCCGTCGAGGCGGCCGGAGTGGTCCACGTGAGCGCCGAGCGCTGTGGCAAGTCGGTCGAAAAGCCCTGGGAGCGCCTTGTCCAGGTCGTAGTCGACGCGGCGGACTCGCGGCGTGGGGAACGCGATGTGCCGCTCCACCCCGTTGATCACCACCAGGTCGCCGACGTAGTGGTGGCGAACGAACCGCCGGGTGCGGCGGACCGCCACCTTATCCAGCACGTCGAACAGATGCTCCGGGGAAAGATCGTCAGGGTTCATTGCCATGGCCCGGTCGAAGTATCCCCGGAGTGAAGGAACCCCGGAGCCGGCGAAGGCCGCGTCGTTGGTGACGAAATAGGAGATCAGGTTGTACAGGTCGTACAGGCTGTTGTTGACCGGCGTTGCGGTGAGCAGGACCAGCCGCTTGGGGACGCTGCCGGTCAGTAGCGTGCGCAGCGCCTCGGCCCGCTTGGTGGCGGCGTTGCGCAGTGCGTGCGCCTCGTCCACCACGACCAGCGCGTACTCGTCGGGATTCTGCAACGCCGCACCAACTTGGCCGGCGTTGGGCAGGCCGATCGCCAGTTCCTCGAAGGAGATGATGTCGGCGCGCAGGTTACGCTCGCGCAGGAACGGGCCCCAGGTGGAGTCCCGCAAGGTCGCCGGGGCGATGACCAGTGCCTTCTGCCGGTTAGCGACCACGGTCTCGTGCAGGATCTCCCCGGCGATGAAGGTCTTGCCCAAGCCGACCTCGTCGGCGACGATCACGCCGTTCAGCCGGTCGAGGATCCGCTGGGCCCGCCACACCCCGTCGGACTGGAACGCGGTCAGTTTGAGTCGCGAGGAGGATCGGGCCCCCTGTTCCTGTTCGACTTCCGCTCCGTACAGCTCGTACAGCATCCGCAGGAACACCTGCCACGGGCTGTGCGGCAGCCAGCGCGACTCGTAAAGCGCGGCCAGGTCGAAGGGCGCGGCGGCGTGCCACATTTCCTCGTACCATTCCCGCACTTCTCGTACGGTTTTCGGGTCGTATTGGCCGAGGTTCAGCTCCTTGTTCACAGCCAAACCGGAGTAGGTGAAGTTACTCGATCCGGCGATCACTCCTGGGAGAGAGCCGTCGATGACGAATGCCTTGCCGTGCAGAAAACCGGCCTCGTAGCGCCGCACCTCGACGCGGCCCGAACGCAGCCAATCCACCAGGCGCCGGGCTGCGGCGTCGGCCTCAAAGGTGAAGCCCAGTAGGTCGCGGTCCTCCTCCAATCGGCGCAGATGGCCTTCCAGCACGCGCTTGATCTGCTGGCGTTCCCCGCGCCTGCCGACGCCGACGGCCAGCGGGCGGATCTGGGGCCTGGCCTGGTCAGGGTCAGCCCCCAGCAGCAGTCGCACCCGGCTAGCCTGCTCCAACTCGGCGGCCAGCAGGCTGAAGCCGGCAGGGTTGAAGTAAGCCGTCGCGATCGAGACTGCAGGCGGGACGGCCAGGTTGGTGCGCATCCCGGTCAGCAGGGTGTTGATCGCGTCCGAGACCGTCCCCGCGCGTTCGGGGTTGTTGGTGGCGAACGTGGGACGGAAGTCCTCCATATGGGCGCTCACGGCGTCTCGGCCTTCCATGCGTCAAAGTGGCGCAGTACAGCCGTGAGATGCTCAGCGGGATCCCAGCCGCGGTGGAAGGTCTCAAAGATGTGTATGACCTCACCGCGGTCCAAGCCGTAGAGCAAGGCGACGAGTGCGTCTAGTTCGGCGATGAGATCGTTGCGCTCGGCATCGGAGATGACCGAAGCGACCGGTACTCCTACTTCTGCGGCCCAAGAGGCGTACCGATTGTCCACAGCCGAGAGACGGCCAGCTATCTGAACTACCCGATTCCTGCGTCGATCGTCCTTAGCTGGTCGAGGAACTGGGAATGAACTGAGGAGTCCATAGGCAACGCTTAACTCTACGTATCGCCGAGCGAACCAATCTAGTGGAATGCTGGACATCACTCCCAGCAAATAGGCTTCGTCTTTCCTGTCCCCGCGTCGGCGGAGCAGATAGGGAGCCTTATGGATGAGCGCGCTTCCAGCCGGGGCCAGGACGCATATTACCGTTCTCTGGTCAGTGCTCCGGGCAACCTCGCGGAAGGTAATCCTCGGGTTGAGCAGGGGAAGCGACTCTATACTCTCCACCCAGCTTTGCGGCATGTCGAAAAGGGCGCTTCGTGAGAGTTTAACCTGCTTTTTGCGGCGCATTTGAAGCAGTGGAACTATCTCTGATCGTTTAGTGTACGCGTACGGATCTCCGAAATCCGGTTCCCACAGGTTGAACGATCCCCCTGTGAGGACAGGTATGTCATCGGAGGATGGGCTTAGGTCGAAATCGAACATGGACTTGTCCTGCGTACCATGCAATTCCCGTAGTGGGACGAACTCCCAATCTCCGCCGGGAGCGCCTAGTTTCGGGTGCGAGCGAAGTTTGAGGAAAACCTCCATGCTGTCTTTCCGGGGCAAGACAGGAAAGGAAGCTCCCTCCGACCATGACGCGAATGCGGCGGCGTCGACGACATACCCGGAGACACGGGTTCCTTGGTCGAACTCCTGCCGAGAGAAGAAAGGCCCGTGCAACTCCACCCAGCCCGCGTGCCCTGCACCCTTGACCACCGTTGTCAGGCCGATCGTGTACCTAGAATCGACTTCATCGAAGACCCAATTACGGCTGTTGACCAATATCGTGACGTCGGCGAATGCCCCTTCTGCCAGGACGGTCTGGCGGAACCTAGCCCCGGCGGTGCCGTTGAGGACCGTTCGCGGCAGCACCACGCCGAGCCGTCCGCCCTCGCGCAGCAGATGCCAGAAACGCCATGCGAACGCGAGTGACAGGTCCGTGTCGGTGGCCGCGCGCAGCCCGGGGAATGGCCCCGTGCCTAACGCTGTCTTGACCACTCGCACGGCTTCGATCTCGGCTTCATACTCGGCGACCAGATCCGGCCGTTCCGCCCGGTGCCGTGTGAGGGCCGCGTACCGCTCCTGCTGCGGTAGCGACCGCAGCCCGGGGAAACGCAGTCCCCACCACTGGTGCTCCTCGACCTTCACCTTTTCCCATGGGGGGTTGCCCAGGAGCACATCGAAGCCTGGACGATCCCGCATGAACACCTCGGGGAAACGAAACGGGAAGTGCGTCACCCGCAGTTCGTCCAGTCGGTTGCGGACCCCGGGCATGTGCCCGGCTGCGATGGCCTGCTCGGGTGTGACCAGCGGGGTGATGATCCCTAACCGGATCGCCACGGCGGCGTCGAACAGGGCACGGGCGTCCGACGCGTCGTCGAGCGCCTGCTCGTGGGCGTCCCGGGCCTCCGCCACCTCCTGCTTGGTGGCCTCGGAAGTGAGCGCGACCCGGGCGAGCCTTTCCCGGGCCGTCCCTAGCGTTTCCCTGACTGGCTCCTCGAAGAGACTGAGCGCGCCGCTGGTTGCGCTTTGCGGGTCGAGTATCTCCACCACCTCCTCGATCGTCCCGATACCGGTGAGGCTGTTGCCGACGACCAGCCCGTGGTCCAGCGAGGACATCGGCAGACCGGGGACAAAGGTGTGGATCCAGACTGCGAGCCGCGCCAGCTCGACTGCCATTTGGTTCAGATCCAGCCCGTAGACGCAGCGGCGGGCGATCTGACGGCGCAGCAGCGCGGAGGTCTCGATCTCCACCTCGTCGGCGTGGTCGTACAGTTGCGCGCGGGCGGCGTCGGAGAGCCTGTTCAGCTCGTCGTGTACTGCGGCGATGGGGTGCTCTGTGAGGAAGGCCGTGAAGCGGGACTCGATCCGGTCGATCGCCGCGATGAGGAAATGCCCCGACCCCATCGCCAGATCGGCCATCCGGAAGTCGAAGAACGCCTCCGCGGCCCTGGCGTCGTCACCCGAGTCCAAGAGCGTGAGAACCCGATCGAGATGCGTGGTTAGCGCCGGTTCCAGCGTAGTGTCCAGCAGGTGTTCGACCGCAAACGACTTGGTGAAGTACGAACCGGTCGACTTCCGTTTCCCCGAACGGTTGTGAAAGTAGACCTCACCTGTCCCTACGGCTGGCTGGTCTCCTTCGCGGGCCGGAACGAACGAGCCGTCCCTGTCGAGTTTGAGCGGTCCCGGCGCGATCGACAGGGACGACTCCAGCAGGCCTTCGTAGCAGGTGCCGAACTCGCGGACGCTCAGGGAGCGGAAGTCAACTGGTCCCCGAGCTCCGTCCGGACCGGTGTCTACAAGCAGGGCGCGCAGCGCCGGCCCAAATTCCGCGTCGCTCAGGCGCAGGGACGCCAGGGCCGCACCGGAGGGATTGGTGTGCAGGTCTATGGAGAAAAGGCCACCGTTGTAGGCGGGAACGTTCCATCCCTGGTTTCCGCAGTCGATGGCCTGCCACACGGCGGCCATATCATCCCAGAGTGCCGTCGCCGACGGATCGAACGCCTGGTTCGGGTCGGTGGTGAAGTTTCTGGCAAGGGTTTTCGCTGCATGGCGGGTGTAATGCTCGTTCCGGCCGTACGGCAAGAGTCCCCGGTCCTCCGCGTACGCCGTGAAAAGGAGCCGGAATAGTATCACCAGAGCGTGCTGGTAAGCCTCCTGCAACTCGCCCTCGGTGACAGCTCGCGTCTGCCGGGCAATGGCCACGGCCAAACTTGGGACGACATCGTGGTACACACGCTCGCGCAGTCGGCCCCCCAGATCGGCGGCGAACTGCGACGATGCGCGCAGAATGTCGTGCACCGTTCCGTTAGGTCCCAGCGCCCTGGGAGAGAAGAGCAGGTGGAGGTACCCGGCGGCGTCATCACGTAGCAGTGCTAGGTCGAGTTCGGCGTAGGTCTCCCCCTGGCTCTGGCGCCCGACTCCGACGGCTGGGTCCACCGGATGCAGCCGGAGTCGGCTGCCGCGTACGACGATCACCCAAGGGAGGCCGAGCCGCGCCGCCATCGCGATCGCGTAGGAGACGGGGGAGACGGCGCCGAACCTCGGTTCCGGACGGTCGAAGAGTTCTTCGTCGTCCAGCAGCACGGCGATGGCCCGGGAACTCCCCTGTTCCGTGAGCAGCATCGCGGCGGAACTTTCAGTGGAGGTTCCGTATCCGAGACCGTGAATGAGTTCCAGGCCGCGTAGTTCCAGGAGCGGCTTTGCCGTGGTGGTCGCGGTGGCCCAGTCGCTGCGATTGGGGACACCGGTTCGGAGTTCATGGGTGGCGAAAAGTCCGCTGTTATGCAGGCCGGCGCTGTCATCCGGGTCGGCCAGAGCGGGGAGCATGCGCTCCAGAGCGCGCCTGGCGAAATGGCCGTTTGGTTCCCTGAACGCCTCTGAGCACGCCCGCGCCAGCCGATCGGTATCAACGTTGGTGAGCGGGTCGGAGACTCCGCAGGTCGAAGCTTTGACGGTCTCACCGTCCCGGTACAGGACCGCCAGGAGCACCGGGGCGGGTCGGCTGTCGTGCCGGTACCGCTGCAGCCGTCGTACGGCTTCGGCCAGGGGCGGGCCTGAAGGACAGAAGGCGACGGCTACCTCCAGGCCGTCGCCCCCGCGGCCGATCAGTACGTGCTTGGGAACCAGGTCGGCAGCCCTATTCGAAGGAGCGTTCCATAAAAGTGAGGGAGCGTCGATCGATTCGAGAAAGTTTTCGACCAAATCTGAGGGCATGCTTCGCTTTCCGGTAGAAAGCCTACTTGTGCCCCGATTTACTCACCGAAAATACAGACACAGCTTGACATGTGTCAATTGCTGTCGGTGTTCTTGCCAATGTGAATTAATGGCCAATTCGGTTCACCGAAAATCGAGTGAAACATATTCGTGTTCTGGTGTGCGGGATGTGGGGTATCGATACTCTGCTGTTTTGTTGTGGGCTCTCCGACATATCGGCCAAGAGTTCGATTTTCTGGATTTCTTTCTGGCTGTGGCAGGTGTTAGTCGGATACGGGCGTCTACCGCTTCGCTGAGGGTGAATGCCCTGACACAATCCCGAGGACGGCGCTTGCGGCTATCGACAATTTGCGGTCGATGCTGACGGGGAGCAGGCTTACAAGTGGCCATTGTCTGGAGGGATGTCGAACACGGCTTCGGCTGCGTCTACGACGGGCTGGACGGAGTTGAGGATGAGGCTCCGCTGGGCTGGTGTCTCTGATCCGGCGTATCCGGCTGTCGTTTGGTAGGACTCGTGGCCGGCGACCAGTTGCATGACGCCGGGCGCGACGCTGCCGTCCCGGAGCATTGTGATCATCGTGTGCCGTAGGGCATGTGGCGTGATGTGTTTGGACAGGCCGCGTTGGCGGGCGAGGGTGAGGGCGGGCTGCAAGATGGTATTGCGCTGATTGCCATAGTCGATGTAGCAGCCCCTTATCCCCTGGAAGAGCGGCTCGTCGGGCTTCTTCCCCTGCGCGTGCTGGATCAGCAGGGCGGCGAGTTGGGTGCTGATCGGGACCTGGCGGCGTTTCTTGCCCTTCGGGTACGGCTTGAGCTGCCATTCCTTACGGCCGGTCTTCTCGTTCAGCAGCAGCGCGTACGCCTGAACGACCTGGATGACCCCGGCGGTCGGATCGAGGCCGGACACGTGCAGCCCGGCGAGTTCGCCCCAGCGAAGGCCAGTGGCCATCTCGGTCACGATGAACAGCGCGGTGGCCGGGTCGGTGTCGTAGACGGCCCGGAGATAGATCTCCACCTCGGGTCCGAAGAGTACGGCTCGCGCCGCTACCGGTGCGGCAGGGAGGTGAAAGCCGTCACACGGGGTGGAGAACAGCAGGGGCGGTTCGCCGTCCTCGCCTTCCCGCATGGCGGCGCGGAAGACGGGCTTGATGGAGCCCCGGTAGATCTTGGCGACCGTCCCCGGAGACAGCGTTCCGGCGGCTCGTTCCTGCTGAAGGGGTGAGCCCGCGGCGCGCCAGCGTTGTAGCACTTCCGGGGACACGCGGCCGGTTTTCTTGACCATGATGCCGTTGGCGTGGGCCCATCGGCGGGCGGCCCGCTCGGGTGAGAGCGGCTTGCCTGGTTGGTGCTCGTTGCGCGCTGAGGGTTTGGCGAGCATCCATTCGGCCCACTCGCGAAGGACTCGCCGGGTCACCTCGTTGAGCGGGAGGTGACCGAAGAACGGGAAGATGTGCCGCTCGGCCTCGGCCAGGTAGTCATATCGCTGAGTCGGCGACGCCGCAGTGCGGATGGCGTAGTTCGTCCGCGCGTACTGCTCGAACGTCGGCATACCCGCATCGGGACCGGTGGGACCGGTCTGTTGAAGGCCGTGACAGCCCTTGGGGTAGCCTTCCGGCCGGTTCTCACCGTTGTGTCCGACCAGTGCCGCGAAGGTCTGGGCGATCTCCTTGGTGTAGCAGGTCTCGAAGTCTTCCCGGCCGTGTCTTCCACCGCCGATCCGCCACTTGACGAGCCAGGATTTCGCTCCGTTCTTCGCGGTCCGCTCGACGATTCGTGCCACGCGAGCCCCCTTGTCGTGGTGTCGCATGATGGCGGGATGACCCGCAGGCTGGAACGACATGACTCGCCAACCTGGTCAAGTCCAGACGAGGGTTTGAGCGGGGGAACGTGGGGGGAACATGATCAAGGCCGACTCGCCCGGAATCCTGATCGGCGGATCAGCTTTCGGGCGCCTACCTGTGACGATGTGGTGGGGCGCCAGGGATTCGAACCCTGAACCTACGGATTGAAGGTCCGAGGACCCGCCCTCCGCGCGTATGCGGGGTGACGGGGCTGCAGGGGGCCGCCCGGGTGACATCCTGCTACCCGGCGGGGGCGTTCAGTGCACCGGCTACGGCCACTGCGCGAGAACCTCCGCCGCGGTGAGCGCTCGGCCGTCGACCGGTTCAGGTGGCGCGTTTGGGGTTCTGGAGAATCTCGGCGCGGGTGCCGCCTGGACCACCCCGTCCACCTCCACGTAGGTGGCCCGTGCCGCCAGATGGGGATGGTCGGCCGCCTCGGCGTAGGTCAGCACGGGTGTGACACACGCGTCGGTGCCCGCGAACCGGGCAGCCCACTCCTCGCGCGTACGGGACGCGAACGCGGCGGCGAAGCGTTTTCTCATCTCGGGCCAGCCCGCGCGGTCGTGCTGTGGCCCGAGGTCGTTCGGGTCGATGCCCAGACCGTTCAGAAGTGCCGAGAAGAACTGGGGTTCAAGGGCGCCCACCGCCACGTACCGCTGGTCGGCGCATGCGTAGGTGTCGTAGAACGGGGCGCCGCCGTCGAGCAGGTTGCTCTCCCGATGGTCGTGCCAGACTCCCATGCCGCGCAGTGCCATGGTCATCTGGCTCAGGAGCGCGGTCCCGTCCACCATCGCGGCGTCAACCACCTGCCCGCGGCCCGACCGCGAGCGCTCCCAGAGTGCGGCCAGTACGCCGACCAGCAGCAGCATGGATCCGCCGCCGAAGTCGCCGACGAGGTTGAGCGGGGGAGCGGGCGCCTGGCCGGCCCGGCCCATGGCGTGCAGCGCGCCGGTCAGCCCGATGTAGTTGATGTCGTGGCCGACGTCTTTGGCGAACGGCCCGTCCTGGCCCCATCCCGTGATCCGCCCGTAGATCAGCCGGGGGTTGCGCGCCAGGCACTCCTCCGGCCCGACGCCGAGCCGCTCCACCACGCCGGGCCGCAGGCCCTCGATCATGATGTCGGCGCGTTCGGCGAGAGCCAGGACGAGATCCCGCCCTTCCGGGTCCTTCAGGTCCACGGGGATCGAGCGCCGGCCGCGCAGGACGGCGTCGGTGTCGCCGGGCTGCCCGAGTTCCAGCGCCCGTCCCCTCGGCCGATCCACCCGGACCACGTCGGCCCCGAGATCCGCGAGCACCATGGCCGCGTGTGGCGCGGGCCCCAGCCCGGCGAGCTCCAGGACCCGCAGGCCCGCCAGCGGCCCGCCCTTCTCTGCGCTCACGGTGTCATCCTTTCCTGCTGATCGCTCAGGCTGGTCATGACCAGGTCGGCGAGCTGCCGGTACGCTTCCGCGGCGTCGAGTCCGGTGCTCGCCTGGATGGTCCCGCGCTGGATCGCGCCCATGACCTCGGCCGCGGCGGCTCCCACGAACGACGCGTGCACCGGGCGCAGCGCTCCGGCCCGCACTCCCTCGGTCACCAGCGTCTGGACCCGCCGGGCCGCGTACTGGGTGTTCTCCTGGTACACGTCGTTGGCCGGGCCGAAGGCGGCCACGTCCGCGAAGAACACGGCCGAGGCTGGCTGGAGTTCGGATGCCACGGCCTCCAGGTAGATCGCCAGTCGGCTGGCCGGGTCGTCGGAGGCCGCGACCCGGGCCTCGATACGTTCGGCCGCGGTCTTGAAGAACGATCGTACGGCTGCGACCACGATCTGCTCCTTGCTGGGCGCCACGGCGTACAGGGTGGTTCTCGAGCACCGCAGGCGTTCTGCCAGGTCTCCGATGTTGAACGAAGCGAATCCCTCGGTCAGGAACAGCTCCCGGAGCTGAACCAGCATGTCCTCGCGGCGCGCGCGGGCCTTCCCTGGAAGTGGCATGCCGCCTACTCTATGGCAGAGTACCAGATACGATACTGTGGTACTCGAATTGGTTCTCGGAGGATTCCCCATGCCCGCGTCGCGTGTCATGCCCACCAGCGAGAGCGCCGACCTGATCAACCTCGTCCGGGACCTCGCCGCCAAGGAGCTCGCGCCCCGGGCCGTTCGCGCGGAGGCCGACGAGGAGTTCCCGCGTGAGGTCTTCAGGACCCTCGGCGCGGTCGGCGTTCTCGGGCTGCCCTATCCCGAGGAGTACGGTGGCGGCGGCCAGCCGTACGAGGTGTATCTGCAGGTGCTCGAGGAGATCGCGGCGGTCTGGTCGAGCATCGGCGTCGGGGTGAGCGTGCATGCCCTGTCCAGCTTCGGGATCGCCCAGTTCGGTACGGCGGAGCAGCGGGCGGAGTGGCTGCCCGGCATGCTCGGCGGCGACCTGCTCGGCGCGTACTGCCTGAGCGAGGCGCACGCGGGCTCCGATCCCGCCGCCATGCGGACCCGCGCCGTACGGGACGGGGACGACTACGTTCTCGACGGCGCGAAGGCCTGGACCACCCACGGCGGGCACGCCGACTTCTACCAGGTGATGGCGCGGACCTCCGACGACCGCAAAGGCATCTCCTGCTTCCTGGTCCCCGCCGACGCGGAGGGCCTGAGCGCCGACCCGCCCGAGCGGAAGATGGGCCTGACCGGATCGGCGACCGCCACCATCCGGCTGGACCGCGTCCGGGTCCCCGCCCGGCGCAGGATCGGCGCGGAGGGCGATGGCCTCAAGATCGCGCTGGCCGGCCTGGACTCCGGCCGCCTGGGCATCGCGGCGGTCGCCACCGGGCTGGCCCAAGGCGCGCTCGATCAGGCCGTGGCGTACGCGAAGGAGCGGGAGACCTTCGGGAAGCCGATCATCGAGCACCAGGGCCTCGCCTTCCTCCTCGCCGACATGGAGGCGGCCGTCCAGACCGCCCGCGCGACCACCCTGCACGCCGCCCGCCTGAAGGACCGGGGCCACCCGTTCAGCCGGGAGGCCTCCATCGCCAAGATGGTCGCCACCGACAACGCCATGAAGGTCACCACCGACGCCGTCCAGGTCCTCGGCGGATACGGCTACACCCGCGACTTCCCGGTCGAGCGCTACATGCGCGAAGCGAAGGTCATGCAGATCTTCGAGGGCACCAACCAGATCCAGCGCCTGGTCATCAGCCGCGCACTCGCCGGCGACACCGGCGGGACGATCACCACCTCCAGCAGGGGGTGAGGCCGGCTACGTGTCGCATTGCGGCATGTTCGGTAGGGGGTGGATGGTGGCGTCGACGTGTTCGGAGCCGACGAAGCCCCATCCCTCCCAGCGCTCCTTGCCCGGCTCCGCGCGGTCTCCCCTGGTGTAGTACCAGACCCTTCCTCCGTCACCCTGGACGCGCCCGAGTCGCCAGCAGACGAACCAGCTCTTCGGGGTATCCAGGACCGCTACTTTCTCCGTGCTGTCCACGTCGAGGTAGAGCGGTGTGTCGGGGCGGTTGGCGCACACGAAGTCCCTGGTCCAGACGTGGCCACCTTGTCTGGCGTCAACGTGCTTGACCCCGCTGCGCTCGGTGCAGTGGTGCGCGGTTTCCGCGTCCGCGCTGAAGTCCTGACCAAGGCGCCAGATCAGGACCGTGGCCAGGAGCAGGGCGGTCAGGCCCGCCAGTGTCCACCACGTGCGTGTTTTACGTAGGACCGGCGGAGGGGAGTCCGGCAACGGTGTCTCGACGCGTTGCTGCGCGCCGAACTCCGCTTCGGGTAGCGGGACGGTCTGCGCCCGTACCCACCGCTGGTGCAATTCGATGATCTCTGCCTGGCTCGCTTGGCATTCCTTGGCGAACTGCTCCAGGAGAGTGAAGCGCGGCGGCACGCCCTCTCCGGAGCAGTAGCGGTGGAGGGTGGATTTGCCGACGTTGAGCCTTTTGGCGAGGGCGTCGTAACTACGGCCGGTCTTGTCCTTCAACTGGCGTAGATAGGTGGCCAAATCCTCCACTGCAGTCGGCGCTGACAACCTGGCTCCTCGATTTCCGACCCCGAGTACGGCGTCCCGGGGGTTAACAGCAGAACCAACAGCACCACTGGGATATCGCACTCTGTCCCAACTCGGATGGGATTGCTCAGGTCATGGCAACTTCTTGTCCCGTTGTCCCTGGGTTGTCCCAACTCCTTGCTGCGGGACAGAGGGCCGGTCACGGTGAGGACCGTCCGACGAGGAAGATCACGAATTTGCTCGACCTCGCCGGTCGCAACGACCCTCGACCGTCAGGAGATCATGATCATGCGTTCGCTTGTTTCCCTTCGCTCCCGGCAGCGGCGACCGGGGCACCCCGGGTGGGTGAGAACAGTCACCGCGGCGGCGCTCACCGGCCTCGTGGGCGGGCTGTTGAACATTCCGGCGTACGACGCGCTCGCCGCGGCCGGCCCCAACCTCCAGCTGCCCTTCCCCTGCGGTCAGCAGTGGCGGCTGGACACCTGGGGGCACGCTCCGGCGCTCGACATGGTCAAGGAACCGGACCAGCAGGGCACCGAGGGGGCCACCCTCGTCGCGCCCGCTGCCGGAACGGTCAACAAGTCGTACTACCACGAGAACGCCGGCAACGTGATTCAGATCAATCACGGTGGCGGCTGGTTCACCACGTACCTGCACCTGCAGTCCCGGGCCGTCAACGTGGGCGCCACGGTTCAGCAGGGCACCCTCATCGGGCGGGTCGGCCGGACGGGGCCCACGTCCAACAACCATCCGCACCTCCACTTCGAGCTCGGTTACGACTCGAACGGCAACGGGGAGGCGTCCTGGGGGTACGCGGGCGCCGAGCGGGTCCAGCCCACGTTCAACGGTGTCTCGTACGGCAGCGCCAACAGCCAGACCTACAGAAACGTCACCAGCCGCAACTGCGGCGGATCTGGCAATTTGGGGGTGCTGGAGTTCTATTTGTCTGACAACCAGAGTTCCACTGTCGCTACCCGGCCGGTCTTCGCGTACGGCAACAGCCCGATGGTGCCCATCACGGGCGACTGGGACGGTGACGGCAAGGACACGGTCAGCACCTACGACCCCACCACGGGCCGTTTCTACATCAGCAACAACCCCGCCTCCGGTCAGGCCCAGTACACCTTCTTGTACGGCGACCCCAACGCCGTGCCTTTTGTGGGCGACTGGGACGGTGACGGTAAGGACAACGTGGGTGTCCGGATGGGCAACGTGTTCTTCATGCGTACCAGCCCGGTCAGCTCGGCTACCGAGACCACTCAGTCGGTGGCTTATGGCGATGCTCCCATGATCCCGCTGGCGGGTGACTGGGACGGTGACGGCAAGGACACCGTCAGCGCCTACGACCCGGCCTCAGGCAAGTTCCTCCTCAGCAACAACCCCGCCACCGGCCAGGCTCAGTACGTCTTCCGATACGGCGACCCCAACGCCGTGCCCTTCGTCGGTGACTGGGACGGCGATGGCAAGGACAACGTCGGCGTCCGGATGGGCGGCGGGTTCTACCTGCGTACCAGCCCGGTCACCTCGGCCACTGAGACCACCCACTCGGTGGCCTACGGCGACTCCGGCGATCTGCCTGTCATCGGTGACTGGGACGGCGACGGCAAGGACAGCCAGGGCATCGTCCGCTGACTCAGGGCTACCAAGGCTCTTCATTCTCCCCCTCGCCCTGTCTCCCGACAGCTGGAGACAGGGCGCTCACATCTCCCCAGGAGAAGATCATGAACACGCGCCCCCGTTCCTCCGTCGTCCGGCCACTGATGGCGCTTACCGCACTCGTCGGCGGACTGCTCGCGTCCGCCGCCGGGGCTGTCCCGGCCAGGGCCACCGAACCCACCCCCTCCGTCCCCGGCCCGGCCGGCTCCCCGGTACCCGCGGAACTCGCGGCCGCGCTGGCTTACGCGGCCTGCGTCCCCGGCGGGGAGACCGCAGCCGACACCGCGGTCGCCAACCAGGTGAGGCCGTCCATGAACGGCCCGCGCTTGGGACGGAGTGTGAACGCCTACAACGTGTCGTGTGCCCGCGTCATCACCCGTACCGTCAAAGGCCGCGGGCTGGACAAGCGGGCGGCGGTGATCGCCGTGACCACGGCGATCACCGAGAGCACCCTGCACAACTACACGGTCGCCGTCGACCACGACAGCCTGGGGCTGTTCCAGCAGCGCCCCTCCCAGGGATGGGGTACCCCGGCCCAGTTGACCGATCCGGTGTACGCCACCAACGCGTTCATCAACGCCATGCTGCGCAAGTACCCCAACAACTCGTGGATGAGCGGGGACATCGGCGCCATCTGCCAGAAGGTCCAGGTTTCGGCGGTACCGGACGCCTACGGCCGCGAGGTCCACGACGCCCAGTTACTCGTCAACGCCCTGTGGAACACCTCTGCCGATTTGGGGGTGCTGGAGTTCTATTTGTCTGACAACCAGAGTTCCACTGTCGCTACCCGGCCGGTTTTCGCGTACGGCAACAGCCCGATGGTGCCCATCACGGGCGACTGGGATGGTGACGGCAAGGACACGGTCAGCACCTACGACCCCACCACGGGCCGTTTCTACATCAGCAACAACCCTGCTTCCGGTCAGGCTCAGTACACCTTCCTGTACGGCGACTCCTACGCCGTGCCGTTTGTGGGCGACTGGGACGGTGACGGTAAGGACAACGTGGGTGTCCGTATGGGCAACGTGTTCTTCATGCGTACCAGCCCGGTCAGCTCGGCTACTGAGACCACTCAGTCGGTGGCGTACGGCGATGCTCCGATGATCCCGCTGGCGGGTGACTGGGACGGTGATGGTAAGGACACTGTCAGCGCTTACGACCCGGCCTCCGGCAAGTTCCTCCTCAGCAACAACCCTGCTACCGGTCAGGCTCAGTACGTCTTCCGGTACGGCGACCCCAATGCCGTGCCCTTTGTCGGTGACTGGGACGGCGACGGTAAGGACAACGTGGGTGTCCGGATGGGCGGCGGGTTCTACCTGCGTACCAGCGCGGTGACCTCGGCTACCGAGACCACTCACTCGGTGGCCTACGGCGATTCCGGTGATTTGCCGGTCATCGGTGACTGGGATGGCGACGGCAAGGACAGCCAGGGCATCGTCCGCTGACTTGATCGCCAACCTGTGGGATCCCTGGGGTGGCCCAGGGATCCATAGGACACCTAAGGACGGTGCATTTAGTGCTCGCCGCTCTGTCCCAGTCCCGCACCGTACGGTGTGGCTTGCCAGAGCCGTGCGAGGAACAGGACGAGCGTGTCCGCGATGGAGCTGTCGAGTTCGTGTGGATGGTCGAGCGCCCATGCGTCGAGGGCGTCGAAGATGCTCTTGGTCGCCAAGGTGATCAGTTCGGCGCTGGGACTTGGAGCGATGAGGCCGATCTTCAAGCCGTTCGCGACCAGGCTGTGGATCCAGGAACCGCTGTCGGAACTGGGCTGCCCGGCGAGCACCGCCCGGTCATCCGGATGCTCGCGCAGGTGCGTGGTCAGTCGGATCGTACCGGCCACCACCTGATCCCACAGGTCGTCCGCAGTCGCCACTTCGGTCCAGGGGCCGAGCGCGGTGAGCGTGCGGGCGGCCGCGTCGGCGACCACGGCGCCGAAGAGGTCGTCCTTGCCGTCGAAGTAGTGGTAGGCGGAGGTCTTGGAGATGCCGGCCTCGGCGATGATCTGGTTGAACGACGCCGCGTCCTTGCCATCGCGGGCGAAATGGGCGCGGGCGACCGCGAGAATGGCGGCTCGTGCGTCGGCCGGCAGCCGCTCGAAGCGAGGCAGTGGCATCGGTTGTTCCCTAAAGGCTGGGTGCGGGTGAGACGGTCGCCCGCCGGACGTCCAGTGCGCGATTGACGCGAACCGTCATGATCCAGTGTGCCGCCCACATCGGAAGAGCGACCGCACCGCCGATGTATCCAACCACCCCCGGAAAGAGCGACAAGATCTGAAACGCACACCACCCGTATCCAAGCACCGCCCATCGCCGAACAAAGCCCTCAGCCACATGCCCGTCAGCTGCCAGCGACGCGGAGACGGTCCGCACGATGAAGAAGTCCTCGGTGAAGTTGTAGGGAACCGCGAACATCCACCAGACCGACGCGGGAGCCGCTGTCCTCGCATCCGGCCGTACGGCAGTCATCGTGCGCTGAAGCGCACGACAGTACAGCGCAACGAGCCCAAAGAAGACGACTACGGCGATAAGCCCCCCGGGCATCCCCAGCGCGGCGATCTCACCCAGGATCCCGAGCCCCCACTGAGGCGCCCACAGCGGGTAGCTGAGGACGATCGAGACTAAGACGGTACCCACAGCTTTGACGATGACTCGCATGTCGGCAGTGTACTGATGGTACACACGATTGGTACACATCACTTCTCGCCGAATCATGGCCGCGACGCCGAGGGTTGTTTCGCGTCCCGTAGCTGGGATGGGGGAAGCGGCGGAGATCGCCGCGTTTAGGCCGAGATCGACCAGCATCGTCGCGACGTTCCGGGTTCCGGCGTCGGAGGGCGGGCCGACTGCGAACCTTCTCACCGGGGTGACCGGCTTTTGGGTGCCCAGGGTGGCGGCGATTTGAACTGCGTGGATGATTTTCGGCAGGCGCAGGTCACATGCCGGCGTACGTCCGCATCAGCGTGTCCTTGCCCTATCGCATCAAGACGCGGGATGTGATCAAGCGGAGCGCTGATTGGGGTTGGTATGCCTGAGTTGAGCGAGATCGAGTTCTATC
The DNA here is from genome assembly GCF_018476525.1 of Acrocarpospora catenulata. Lineage (GTDB taxonomy): Bacteria > Actinomycetota > Actinomycetes > Streptosporangiales > Streptosporangiaceae > Acrocarpospora > Acrocarpospora catenulata. Next base: position 128,883 of record NZ_JAHCST010000011.1, on the reverse strand, counting down.
CGGGATCCGTGGACGGTGACGACGATGCTTGCGCTGTCGGCGCCGGTGGCCATCAGGTAATCGTGCAGGGTGGACAGCAGCATGTCGTTGCGGTTCTCCAGCCGGGACACCACCCCCTGTCCGACCCCGAGTTTGCGGGCCACCTCCGCCTGCGTCATCTGCCCGGCCTTGCGGATCATCGCCAGGTTCATCGCGTAGGCCCGGTCCATCTCTTCGGCTGCCTCGTGAGCCTGTGCGACCTCGGCAGCGAGCTGAGGGTCAGACAGTAGCCGGTCTAGATGTTCGTTGCCGCGCACAAATGTTGTGTTCTCTGGCTCGGTCATGGCTTCTCCTCGTAGGACGTCTCTCGTTTCCACTGGTCGATCAGAGTGTCTGCTCTGGCGGCGACGCTGTTGTAGAACAGGTCGCCCAGCCTCGCTTTGTCCGCGGCGAACAGCGCGACGACCACCTTGCCGGTGTCGGGCGGGAACCAGCAGATCAGCCGCACCGCTACCTCGGGATGGTAAGCGTGGGAGACTCGCCAGAGGGCGTAGCGCCGCGACTGGCGGACCCATCGCAGCGTGGCTGTCTCCTCGTCGCGATCCGGTGGTTCGGACAGGTTTCGTAGCTGATCCAATGCACGGGCCGTGAAGACCAACGTAAGGCGTGAGTGCTCATTGCCCGTGCGTGCATCCGCTTCGAGCCGGTCGAGCCAGTTGCCGAAGTCGGTTGGCCAGTCGATGTCCACCATCAGATTATGACTTCAAAGTGATATGATCTGCAAGTCATATTGCCTGTTAAGGGAGTGCCGGGGCCGGGGCGACCTAAGGGTGCGCGGAAAGCGCGACCACCCCTGTCAACGTCCCGCCTCATTGCCTTAGGACCTCTAAGCCTGGAGGCGCAACGCGACGGCCTTCTACGCGGGATCGCCGAACTGTTCGACAACCAACCGAGCACGGGGTGCGTCCAGTTCAATGTTCTCGTCAAGTTCCCCGACCGGCTGGGGAGCCAACAACGCATCCTTGCCCACCTGTCCAACCACCGCGTTCACGCCTGATTGGAGCATCGACATGACTGGCGCTACGCCCGAGATCGTCAGCTTTGAAGGCAAGCGCTACGAGCTGGTGCCTTCCACCGGCGAGGTCATCTGCTCCAAAAGTGGCTATGCGCTGCACCATCTGAAAGACTGCCAGCATCTCCGCGGCGGCGACCAGTCGACGTGGCGAACCTATCCCGACCCCGACCGTCTCGCCTGGCGGCGGCTGCTCGACTCCGCCCCCTCGACCGACAAGCAGGGCCGCCGAGAATTCGCGCAGAAAGCGGGACTGCTCAACGGACTCGGGTCGCCGGTCACCCACGTCTGTGACAGCTGTTTACTCAAGCCGCTCTCCAGGGATGGTCTTCTCCCGCTCGCCGAGGCTCTCGCCGTCTTCAACCGCACATCAGTCGAAGACGGCGTGGCGAAAGCCCGGACGGAGATCGAACAAGTCCAGCGTGACTTTCCACGCGAGGCATGGCCGACGATGCCCCTGGAGCGGTATGCCCTGGGCGTGGCCGACTACAAAAGCACGTTCTGCTACCGGATGGAGTTCGGCACGCCTGAACTCGGAGGCATCGGCGGGGGCAGCGCCCGCAAGCACATGATCTTCCTTCAAAAGAAGGACCAGCGCTGGTATCACGATGCCCGATTCGCCAACGAGCAGGAAGCCTGGATCGACGTGCGCCAGGGGTTCCTCGACGCGTTCACAGCCGTGGAGGAGGGCATGGTCTCATTCGTCGACGAGATCACCGCTCTGCGGTCCGGACCCTCACTGGTGGCCAAGGCTCTCCACGCGTACTTTCCGGATCGCCTGCTGCCTGTGTACGGGCGGGATCATGTCCATCACTTCATCTCCCTCCTGTCCGAGAATGACCCGTCGAAGCTGGAGCGCTTCGAAGCGCTCGAAAGGCTGAAAAGCCTGATTGACGACACGGGACACTTCGCTGCCTGGCACACCGACGAGATCGCACGGTTCCTGTACTGGTGGGCCAATCCACGTCAGGGCTCAGCCATTGTCAAGATTGCTCCCGGTGCGGAGGCGAAGTTCTGGGACGAGTGTCACGTCGGCGGCTACATCTGCGTCGGCTGGGATGAGGTGGGAGACTTGACCGCCTTCACGTCCGAAGACGAATTCCGGGAGGCGTTCCGCGCTCACTACTCCGATGAGTACAACGGCAACCAGAGCAAGATGACGGTGAAGGCGGGTGAGCTTTGGCGGCTCACTCAGCTCCAGCCTGGTGACCGAGTGGTGGCGAACAAGGGGACACGACAGATCCTCGCGGTGGGAACCGTTACAGAGCGGGGGTACTCATGGCGCGAGGACCGCGATGAGCAGCGGCATACTGTCTCGGTGGACTGGGACCTGTCGTACGCGCAGGTGCTGTCCGAGCCGGAGAAGCGCTGGGGTGTGGTCACCGTGGTGGACGTTCCAGCCCGACTGTGGCGGACTATCCGGTCCGGCACGACCCCCACCCTCGACCGTGCGGACACCGTGGTACCTGAAGCTGTGACGACTCTCGAAGACCCGCAGCTCAGCGCACTCGCGAGAGCTCTTCAGCGGAAGGGCCAGGCTGTACTGTTTGGTCCTCCGGGAACGGGCAAGACCTTCACCAGCCTCCGATTCGCGGTCTGGTGGCTCTCTCAGCGGCTGGGCACGGGGGCCGGCGCCGAACTGGACTACGGCAGTCCGGCCTTCAGGCAGGAACTCGCACGTCTGGCCGCCAGAGGCCAACGATCGGCTGGCCATCTCACCCAAGTGACCTTTCATCCCGCTTACGGGTACGAGGACTTCATCGAAGGCTTTCGCCCAGCGGAGGACGGTGGTGCGGGCCTGCACCTCTCCCTGATGGACGGGGTCTTCAAGCGGATTTGCCGCGCCGCCGAGAACGATCCTGACCACCCGTACCTGCTGCTGATCGACGAAATCAACCGCGGGGACATGCCGAAGATCTTCGGTGAGCTCATCACGCTGCTCGAACAGGACAAGAGGGGCGTCACTGTGGTCCTGCCCCAGAGCGGGCAGGATTTCAGCGTGCCGCCGAACGTCTATGTGCTCGGGACCATGAACACCGCCGATCGCAGCATCCGGCTTCTCGACTCGGCACTACGTCGGCGTTTCGCGTTCGTGGAACTCCTCCCTGACCCGGCTGTCCTGGAAGGTTTCACCGTAGGAAAGGTCCACCTCGCCGACCTTTTTCGCGAGCTCAATCTTCGAGTCCTACGGGAACTTGGACGTGAGCGTCAGATCGGCCATTCTTTCTTCCTCGCCTCGGGCGGACCGGTCGCCGACGAATCCGCTCTGGCTGCGGTGATCCGCAACGAGGTGCTGCCGCTGCTGCAGGAGTACGCCTACGACGACTACTCGATGCTCGCCCGCTTCCTTGGCCCCGACATCGTCGACGACGTCGGGCACCGGCTCCATGACCTGAATGACGAGGAGTTGGTCGACGCGCTCTATGCCGAGTTGCAGGTGGACGTGGTCGAGTGACCCCCGTCGTTGTGGACGAGTATCAAACAGTTAAGGTCAGCGGACTGAATCCGAGTGGTTCCGACCGCGAGCTGTCCGAGTCGGAGGAGCTCAATAAGCGGATCAAGTTGCGGTGGCTGCCCGACGGCGCTCTTGAGGTCACCGCGACCTCGCATGTCGGAGTGGTTGCTCTCGACTGCGTGACCATTCATGTCCGGCCCAAGCTGGCTGGGCGGGAACTGTCTGTGCTGCGCATGCTCGACTACGCCAGTGGGCTCTCGGCCCTCCGATACGTTGACCGGCTGCGGCACTTACCCGATGTCGGCCACAACCTGCGGGATCTCATCTGTCTTCTTCTCGCGATCGAGTGCGAAGCGCTGCTCCGCGGCGGTCTCCGTCGTGACTACGTCCATCGGGAAGAGCTACTGCCGGCCGTACGAGGCCGCCTCCTTGCTGACCGGCAGATGCTTCGTCGCTTCGGCCGTCTCGACAGATTGGAATGCCGCTTTGACGAGTTTGAGGCGGACATCCTCGACAACCAAGTATGCGCGGCGGCTCTCCAGGTGGCTGCGCAGAGATGATGCGATAAGGGGGCGCGCACGGCGGGCCGCGGCTGACTTCACCGACATGTGCACAGTGGGCGGAATCGACGCCAGGTGGGCGGAGCAGCGGCTCACCTATCACCGGCACAACGAGCATTACCGGCAGGCGCATAGATGGGCGCTTCTGCTCCTACAGGGCGGGTGGGCTGGATAATCTGTATTCCGTGGGTGGGCCAACGGCCCGGACGTTTCTCCTGGAGATGAACGCGCTTTTCGAGGCGTTCGTCACCCGATTGCTAGGTGAGGCCTTCCACGGCACAGGCGTCGCCGTACGTGCCCAGCATCCTCTTCGCGGGGCGATCCGTCACGGAGATGGCCGAAGCTACACCACGATTACGCCCGACATTCAGCTTGTTCGAGGCCACGGGCCCGGAGCCTGGCGACGATCGGTCGATGCCAAGTACAAGCTCTATACCGATAGGAAAATCAAGCCGGAGGATCTCTATCAGAGTTTTGCGTACGCCAATGCACTGAGCGCCTCTCATGTGGCTGCGACGCCGACGGCTTACATTGTCTTCGCCAGCGATCGAGACGTACCTCCTGACCATGTGGTGCTGCGCCGCTTTGACGGTTCTCCCATTGCCCGCATCACGGCAGTCGGACTCAACCTGCCGGATATCCTCGGGGCTCTGGGCGGCATCGGGTTATCGCCGATGCTGTCGACACTACGCGATCAATTCGGCGGTATCTATCCGCCGCAGGAGTCGCTAAATGGAGACGCCACTTCGACTTGAACATCCTGAACCATAAAGGGTGTGGATCCACACGGCGACCGACCTGGTCGGATGATTAATCGGTGCCCGCGGAGTCTTATCCTTATTCGTTACCGAAGAAAGAATTCGGGATCCGCCTTGAGTAGATCGTGATCACCGCCTATTAGGTCCAAAGATTTACTCTATTCGCGCGACGGCGCCCAAAAGCCATGCTCAGAGGCGGAATGCATAGCGCTAGCCTGCATGTGGAGCCAGAAGGTCAGGCGACCTTCATAAAGTGGTTACTGAAGTCGGCCACCAGGTCGAGCTTCCCAACTCCCAGTAGACTGAGGGCCATTGTTATTACAACTACGCCAGGTGCTGGTCGAACCAGGTGGTCAGCTTTTCCCAGGACTGGACTGCGGCGGTGGGGTTGTAGCGGGGGCCGGTGTCGTTGAAGAAGGCGTGGCCCGCGTTGGGGTAGGTGACGATCTCGTGTTGCAGGTTGGCCTGTTGCAGGGCGGTTGTTGCGGCGTCTCGGGTGGCGTTTACGCGGGCGTCGTCTTCCGCGTACACGCCGAGTACGGCGGCTTCGGTGCCGGAGAAGTTGGCGTTGTCGGGGAGGGGGCCGTAGAAGGGGGCGGCGGCGGCCAGGCGGGGTTCTCCGGAGGAGAGGAGGAGCCAGGTCATGCCGCCGCCGAAGCAGAAGCCGACGGCGCCCAGTTTGGCTCCGGGGGTGCGGCGGGTGAGTTCGTCCAGGGCGGCCTTCATGTCGGCGATGAAGCGTTCGGGGGTGGCGGCGTTGAGGGCGGCGGTGGCCTCGCCGGGCTCGCCGACGGCGGTGGTGCCGCCCTCGCGGGAGAGCAGGTCGAGGGCGAGGGCGGAGTATCCGGCGGCGGCCAGCCGTCCGGCCACCGAGCGGGTGTGGTCGTTGAGGCCGCGGTTCTCGTGGATGACCAGGACGGCGCCGCGTGGGCTGGGGGCGGCGGCGAACGCGCCCATCAGGGTGCTCGCCGGGCCGTCGAAGGTGATCTCCTCGGTCGGGAGCGGGCTTGGTCCGGCCGGGGTCGCAGGCGTGGCGGGGGTTGCCGAGGAGGGCGGGGCCGGGGTGGGGGTCGGCGCCGCACCCTCCTCGGGGGCGCCGCAGGCCGCGAGCAGGGCGACGGCCGCGGGCACACTGAACCCCAGCAGTCCGAGGCGGCGCATGGCCTCGCGGCGGGGAATGATTCCATCGACGTGATCTTCGGCGACCTCTTCGGCGAGATAGCGCTGAAACGGCGTCATCTCTCGCAAGCTACTGACCGCCCCCGAAAGATCGCGTAAAACACCGATTTAACGGGGTTTTCGGGGGGCTTTGCTGACATTGGGTTGTTGCCGTGCTGAGAAGGGGCGCAATCCATGTCATCTCGCTGGAAGGCGGCGGCGTTCGCGGGGGGTCTGGTTCTGGCGACGGCTGGGGCGGCTCCCGCCGGGGCCGCGCCGTCACCCGAGGAGCCGCAGGCTGAACTGATCCTGGTGGTGGACGACTGTCCGCAGCCGCTGGCCGCGCCGTGACAAACGAGCCCGTGACAAACGAGCCCGTGACGAATGAGCCCGTGACGAATGAGATCGTGACGAATGAGATCGTGAAGCAGGCGGGCGATCCCAAGCTGCTGGAACGCGCGCTTTTCGAGGTCAAGCGGGTGATCGTCGGCCAGGATCGGATGGTCGAGCGCATGCTGGTGGCGGTGCTGGCGCGCGGCCACTGTCTGCTGGAGGGCGTGCCCGGCATCGCCAAGACGCTGGCCGCCGAGACCCTGGCCGAGGTGGCGGGGGGCACCTTCGCCCGCCTCCAGTTCACCCCCGACCTGGTGCCCTCCGACATCGTCGGCACCCGCGTCTACCGCCCCTCGACCGAGAGTTTCGACACCGAGCTCGGCCCGGTGATGGCCAACTTCGTGCTGGCGGACGAGGTCAACCGGGCCCCGGCCAAGGTGCAGTCGGCGCTGCTGGAGGTGATGGCCGAGCGGCAGGTGAGCATCGGCGGCCGGACCTACCCGGTGCCGGTGCCGTTCCTGGTGCTGGCCACCCAGAACCCGATCGAGTCCGAGGGCGTCTACCAGCTGCCGGAGGCCCAGCGGGACCGGTTCCTGATGAAGATCGACGTCGGTTATCCGACCGAGTCGGAGGAACTGGCCATCCTCTACCGGATGAGCGTGGACCCGCCGGTCGCCGCCCGGGTGCTCGGCCCGGAACAGCTGGTCGCCCTCCAGCAGGCCGCCGGACGGGTCTTCGTGCACCACGCCGTGGCCGAGTACGCGGTCCGCCTGGTCTACGCCACCCGCACCCCCGACCGGTACGGCCTGGCCGACCTGCCCCGGCTGCTCTCCTTCGGTGCCAGCCCCCGCGCCACCCTCGGCCTGGTGGCGGCGGCCCGCGCGCTGGCCCTGATGCGCGGCCGGGAGTACGTGCTCCCCGGCGACGTGGCCGACCTGGCGGTGGACGTGATCGCGCACCGCCTGGTGCTCTCCTTCGACGCGCTGGCCGAGGGCGTCACCGCCCGCCACGTGGTGGAACGCGTCCTGCGTACGATCCCGCAGCCCCGGATAGCGCCTACCCAGGAGCCGGGGGAGGCCGCGTGATCCCCGCCGAGCAGGTGCTCCGCCGTCTGGAACTCACCATCACCCGGCGGCTGGACGGCCTGCTGCAAGGAGACCACCTGGGGTTGCTGCCGGGCCCGGGGAGCGAACCGGCCGAGGCCAGGCCGTACCAGCCGGGGGACGATGTGCGGCGGATGGACTGGAACGTCACCGCGCGTACCGCGTTGCCGCACGTCCGGGACGTGATCTCCGACCGGGAACTGGAGGTCTGGGTGCTGCTGGACGCCACGGCCAGCATGGACTTCGGCACCGGGCGCATGGAGAAGCGGGAGCTGGCGGTGGCCGCCGTGGCCGCGGTCGGCTTCCTCGCCCAGCGCACCGGCAACCGCATCGGCGCCTGCCTGCTCCGCCCCGGCGAGTTGCGGCGGCTGCCCGCGCGCACCGGCCGCCCACACCTGATGGCGCTGCTCCAGGCCATGGTGACGCTCCCGCGCGGGGACACGGGGGAGTCCCGGCTGGGCACGGCGATCGAGCAGTTGCGCCGGACCGTGCTCCGGCGCGGGCTGATGGTGGTGGTCTCCGACTTCCTGGAGCCCCCGGAGCGGTGGCAGACCCAGCTGCGCCATCTCGGGGTACGGAACCAGGTGCTGGCCGTGGAGGTCACCGACCCCCGCGAGCTGACCCTGCCGGACGTGGGCGTGATCACCCTGGTCGACCCGGAGACCGGGCGGCGGCAGGAGGTGGCCACCGGCAGTGCCCGGCTGCGCGAGCGGTACGCGCGGGCCGCCGCCGCCCAGCGCGCGGCGGTCCGGGACGCGATCCGCGCGGCGGGCGCCGCCCACCTGTCGTTACGCACGGACCGGGACTGGCTGCGCGACCTGGTCGAGCACGTGCTGGCCCAGCGCCGCCTGGCCAGAGTGGGGGCCGGATGACCTTCCTCGCCCCGCTCTGGCTGCTGCTGTTACTCCCCGTCTTCCTGATCGTGCTGCTCTACCTGGTGCTCAACCTGCGCCGCAGCCAGTACGCCGTGCGCTTCACCAACCTCGACCTGCTCAGCAGCGTCGCCCCGAAAGGGCCGGGATTTCGCCGCCATGTGCCCGCCGCCGCGTTCGCCGCGATGCTGGTCCTGCTCGTGGTCGGGTTCGCCCGGCCGACCGCGGAGGTGCGGGTGCCCAGGGAGCGGGCGACCGTCATCGTCGCCTTCGACGTCTCGGCCTCGATGCAGGCGCGGGACGTGGCCCCCACCCGGTTCACCGCCGCCCAGCAGGCCGCGCGGCGCTTCGCCGAGGGGCTGCCCCCTCGTTTCAACCTCGGTCTGGTGGCGTTCTCGCAGTACGCCTCGGTAGCGGTGCCCGCCACCACGGACCGGCAGGCGGTGCTGGAGGCGGTGGACCGGCTGGCCACCTCGGCGGGGACCGCCATCGGGGAGGCGGTGTTCTCCTCGCTGGACGCCATCCTGGCGCTGGACTCGGAGGCCGGGGCGGACCCCCCTCCGGCCCACGTGGTCCTGCTCTCGGACGGCTCGATCACCACCGGCCGGTCCATCGCCCTGGCGGTGGCCGCCGCCAACGCCCAAGGGGTGCCGGTCTCCACCATCGCGTACGGCACCGCCGGCGGAATCATCGAGATGGACGGCCGGACCGTCGCGGTGCCCGTGGACGCTCCCGCGCTGAAGGACCTGGCCGACTCCACCGGAGGCGGCTTCTACGAGGCCGCCTCCGGCGACGAACTCCAGGCCGTGTACGACGACATCGGCAGCTCGGTCGGCTACCGCACCGAACGGCAGGAGGTCTGGCCGTGGTTCGTCGGCCTGGGCCTGCTGCTGGCGGTGGTCGCCGCGGGCGCCTCCATGTTCTGGTTCTCCCGACTCCCCTAGTGAGGCACACGTGAGCGATCCGACCGGGCTGGGGACGCCCAGGGGGCCAGAGTTCCGGCAGGTGGCGATCGAGTTCCGGCCGGGGGCGCAGGCCGTACCGGAAAAGAGGGAGCCGGTACGGCGGCGCTCCGGGATGGTGGTGGCCGCCGCCCTGGTGGCCGGGGCGCTGGCCGGGGCCGCGGCGGGCTGGGCGACCGGACGCCAGGGGGAGCCCCTGCCGGTGGCGCTGCCGCGTTCGACGGCGGGGCCGCTGCCCACGACCAGCAGCCTGAGCGGGACGGCGGCGCTGGTGCTGCCGAGCGTGGTCTCGGTGGAGGCCGGGCGCGGCTCGGGCTCGGGGTTCGCCATCGACCGGTCCCACATCCTGACCAACGCCCACGTGGTGGACACGGCCGACTCGGTGTCGGTGATCCTTCACGACGGGCGGCGGCTGAGCGCCCAGGTGGTCGGTGCCGACGACGCCTACGACCTGGCCGTGCTGGAGGTGGACCCGGGCGTGGGCCTGGTCCCGGCCCGGCTGGCCCGCTCGGCCGACGTCCGGGTAGGCGACCAGGTGCTGGCCATCGGCTCCCCGCTGGGCCTGGCCGGCACGGTCACCGCCGGCATCGTCAGCGCCCTGGACCGGGAGGTCTCGCTGGGCAACGGCGGCCGCCAGACCGCGCTGCAGACCGACGCCTCCATCAACCCCGGCAACTCGGGCGGCCCGCTGGTGAACGTGCGGGGCGAGGTGATCGGCGTCAACACGGTCATCGCCACGCTGTCCCGGCGCGGTGGTGGCAGCATCGGCATCGGCTTCGCCATCCCGGTGGACCGGGCCGCCTCGGTGGCCGAACGCATAATCCGCGACTAAGGACTAGGTTCGATAGATGCGGCTGCTCGTGGTCGAGGACGAAGAAGACCTGGTCGACGCGCTCCGCGTCGGTCTGGTCCGGGCGGGGTACGCGGTGGACGTCGCCTACGACGCGCCCACCGCCGACCAGAAGCTCCAGGTCACCTCCTACGACCTGGTGCTCCTGGACCTCAACCTGCCTGGCGGCGACGGGTTCGAGCTCTGCCGCGCGCTGCGGCGCAGCGAGGGCGGTGCCGCGGTCCGCATCCTCATGGTGACCGCCAGGGACCGGCTGGACGACCGGGTTCGCGGGCTGGACGAGGGCGCCGACGACTACCTGGTCAAGCCATTCGCCTTCCCCGAACTGCTGGCCAGGGTGCGCGCGCTGCTGCGCCGGGAGCCCTCCGGCGGCACCGCGATCCTGGAGGTCGGCGACCTGCGGCTGGACACGGCCAGGGTGGAGGCCTACCGGGCGGGCCGCCCGCTCAGCCTGACCCCGAAGGAGTTCGGGGTGCTGCACTACCTGATGACCCGGCCAGGACACGTGGTCTCCACCGAGGAGCTGCTGGAACACGTCTGGGACGAGCACACCGACCCGTTCACCAACACGGTCCGGGTGACCGTCGGCACCCTGCGCAGGAAGCTGTCCGGGGCGGGCGAGTCGCCGATCGAGACGGTGATCAGCCGGGGCTACCGGCTCCGGGAGGCCTTGTGAGGCCCTTCGTGCAGACGATCAGGTTCCGGTTGACCGTGCTCTACTCGGGGCTGCTGATCGTGGCCGCCGCGCTGGTGCTGGGCGCGATCTACTTCGCCGTCTCCAAGAGCACCGAGCAGCGGCCGTACACGGTGGAGTACGCCAAGGCGCAGACCCGCTCGGGCCAGTACCTGGGCAAGATCCCGGTGGTGCAGGTGGAGGAGGTGGAGAACGCGGTCAACGTGCGCACCCTGGAGACCCTGCGCAACTACTCCCTCGCCACGCTGGCCGGGCTCTTCCTGGCCGCGCTGGCGATCGGCTGGGTGCTGGCGGGGCGGGCGCTGCGGCCGATCCGGTCGATCACCAGGACCGCGGCCGAGATCCAGGCCACCGACCTGGCCCGCCGGATCAACCTGGCGGGCCCCAGGGACGAGCTGCGCGACCTGGCCGACACGGTGGACACCATGCTCGGCCGCCTGGAGGACGCCTTCCGGGCGCAGCGGCAGCTGATCGACGACGCCTCGCACGAGCTGCGCAGCCCGCTGGCCATCATCCGGGCCAACCTGGACGCGGTGCTGACCGCGCCGGAGGCCACCGAGGCCGAGCGGGCCCGCGCGGTGGTCATCGTGGACCGGGCCACCACCCGGATGACCCGGCTGGTGGAGGACCTGCTCGCCTCGGCCCGCCGCCAGGCGCCCGCCTTCGTGGACGCCGACGTGGACCTGGCGGTGATCGCCAACGAGGCGTGCGAGGAGTTCGCCGCCCCGGCGGCCGGGCGGGCGCTGACCCTGCATCGGTTGCTCCAGCCCGGCCTGGCCACGGTGGGCGACCACGACGCGCTCCGCCGCGCCATCGGCAACCTGATCTCCAACGCGGTCCGGCTGGCCCCCGCCGGGAGCGTGGTCACCGTGGCGGCGGGGGAGCGGGACGGCTGGGTCTGGGCCGCCGTCCGGGACGCGGGGCCCGGTATCGCCGCCGACGACCGGGAACGAGTCTTCGACCGGTTCTGGCGGGGGCACGCCGGGGGCGGGGTTAGCAGCCGCCGCGATCGGCACACCGGGCTGGGGCTGGCCATCGTGCGGCAGATCGTGGAGTCGCACGGCGGCCAGGTGCGGCTGTTCTCCGAGCTCGGCACCGGCAGCACGTTCGTGCTCTGGCTGCCGGGCCGCGCCGGGCCGTCCGGGCAGGTCCCGGACGGCGATCCCGTCGTCTAACAGACCTTGCCCTTGGGCGGCACCACCCCGTTCAGCAGGTAGGCGTCGACCGTCGTGTCGATGCACTTGTTCTGGCCGTACGCGCCGTGGCCCTCGCCCTTGAGGGTGAGCAGCACGCCGGTCCGCAGCTGCCGGGCCAGCCGGGGTGCCCACACGTACGGCGTGGCCGGGTCGTTGGTCACCCCGACCACCACGATCGGCGCCGAGCCGGTGGCGTCGATGCGCTTGTTGCTGTCCTCCCCCGGCACCGGCCAGACGCTGCACTGGCCCGCGCTGGCCACCTCCGGGCCGAAGATCGGCGTCTTGGGGATGAGCTCCTTGGCCAGTCCCACGGCCGTCGCCACGCTGGGCCGGTTGGTGGTGTCGGCGCACAGGACGGCCGGGAGCGAGGACTGCAGCGTGTTGTAGCTGCCGTCCGGTTGCCGCCCCGCGTAGGAGTCGGCCAGCGCCTGCAGCCCGGCGCCGTTGCCGGCGATGGCGTCGGTGATGGCCTGGGTGAGCAGCGGCCAGGTCAGCTTGCTGTAGAGCGCGTCGGCGATGCCCGCCCTGGCCACGTCGGTGTTGACGATCCGGCCGCCCACCGTGAGCGGTCGTGCTCCGAGCGAGTCCAGCAGTTTCAGCACGGCCTGGTTGCCGCCGAACGGGCAGCCGTGGCGGGCGCAGTCGGCCAGGTAGTTCTCGTACGCGCGCTGGAAGCCCAGCGCCTGGGTGCGCGACTGCTCCAGCATCCCCACCGACGGGTCCAGGGCCGAGTCCAGCACCATGCGGCCGACCTTGGCCGGGTACAGGGTGGCGTAGAGGGCGCCCAGGTGGGTGCCGTAGGAGAAGCCGAAGTAGTTCAGCTTCGGGTCGCCCAGCCGCTCGCGGAGCACCTCCATGTCGCGGGCCGCGTTGAGGGTGCCCACGTACGGCAGGATCCAGCCGGAGTTGCGCTGGCAGGCCTGGGCGAACACGGTGGCCAGCTTGGTCTCGGTGGCGACGTCCAGGCTGGGCTCCGCGGCCATGAACGCCTCGAACGCCTTGGGCCGCAGGCAGCGGACGCCGCCGCTGCGGTCCACCCCGCGCGGGTCGAAGCTGACCAGGTCGTACTGGGTGCCGAGGGTGCGGAACGCGCCCGCCGCGTCGGTCAGCGTGGTGACCCCGGAGCCGCCGGGGCCGCCGAAGTTGAAGACCAGCGAGCCGAGGCGGGTGCCGGTGGCGGGCAGCCGGACCAGGGCGAGGTCCAGGCCCTTGCCCTCCGGATGGGCGTAGTCCAGCGGGACCCGCATGGTGGCGCACTCGAACTTCGCCGGGGATTTGACCCCGGGGCAGGGACCCCAGGCCAGCTGGGCAGTGCTGGGCGGGTCCGCGACCGTGCCGGGGGATGGCGGGGCGGGTCCGCCCGCGCACGCGGTCAGCACGAGCAGCACGGCCATCGCCACCAGTCGCGTCATATGCCGATCTTTCCCGGCGCCACCCAAAGAAATGGTCTACACCAATTAACGTGAGCGCAACAAAATCCCGCTGGTTTATACCATTCAGTGCAGCTTCCGACCCCGTTAAAAATGACCGAAGTTTACGGTTTCCTGAATTGGATTAAACCACTTCATGGTCGTCTACCTGGGAAAACGGTGAAAAGTGACGGTAGTGATGTTTCGTGGTGTTCTTTATCGGTAGAGTCCGGAATGGCGGGGCCGGTTCGCGTCGATGAGGAGCCATCGTGGCAAAGTTCGTTTACGACTTCACCGAGGGCAACAAGGACCTGAAGGACCTACTCGGTGGTAAGGGCGCCAATCTCGCGGAAATGACCAACCTCGGGTTGCCTGTTCCTCCCGGATTCACCATCACCACCGAGGCGTGCCGGCGATACATGGCCGACGGGGGGCTGCCCGGCGAGGAGATCGCCACCCACCTGGCCAAACTCGAGGCCGCCATGGGCAAGCGGCTCGGCGACGCGGAGGACCCGCTGCTGGTGAGCGTGCGCTCCGGGGCCAAGTTCTCGATGCCCGGCATGATGGAGACCGTCCTCAACATCGGCCTCAACGACCGCTCGGTGCACGGGCTGGCCGCGCAGTCGGGCAATGAGCGCTTCGCCTGGGACTCCTACCGGCGGCTGATCCAGATGTTCGGCAAGACCGTGCTCGACATCTCCGGCGAACTCTTCGACGAGGCCCTGGAGCGGCTCAAGGACGGCCGGGACGACCTCGACCTGACGGCGGAGGACTTCCGGGGGCTGGTCGGGACGTACAAGGAGATCGTCAGCGAGCAGACAGGACGGGACTTCCCCAGCGACCCGCGCGAGCAGCTGGACCTGGCCATCCAGGCCGTCTTCCACTCCTGGAACGCCCCCCGCGCCGTGCTCTACCGCCGCCAGGAGCGCATCCCCGGCGACCTCGGCACAGCGGTCAACGTGGTGGCCATGGTCTTCGGCAACCTCGGCATGGACTCCGGCACCGGCGTGGCCTTCACCCGCGACCCCGCCTCCGGGCGGCAGGGCGTGTACGGCGACTACCTGCCCAACGCCCAGGGGGAGGACGTGGTGGCCGGCATCCGCAACACCGTGCCGCTCCAGGAGCTGGAGCGCATCGACCCCAGCGCCTACCGGGAACTGCTGGACATCATGGCCCGGCTGGAGAACCACTACCGGGACCTGTGCGACATCGAATTCACCATCGAGCGCGGCAAGCTCTGGATGTTGCAGACCCGGGTCGGCAAGCGCACCGCCGCCGCCGCGTTCCGGGTGGCCGTGCAGCTGGTGGACGAGGGCCTGATCGACCTGGACGAGGCGGTCATCCGGTGCACCGGCGACCAGCTGGCCCAGCTGATGTTCCCGCGCTTCGCCGAGGACGCGCCCAACAAGCTGCTCACCAAGGGCATGAACGCCTCGCCGGGGGCGGCCGTCGGCAAGGCCGTCTTCACCTCCGACCGCGCGGTCGAACTCGCCGCCAAGGGCGAGCGGGTCATCCTGGTACGGCGGGAGACCAACCCCGACGACCTGTCCGGCATGATCGCGTCGGCCGGGGTGCTCACCTCGCGGGGCGGCAAGACCTCGCACGCGGCCGTGGTCGCCAGGGGCATGGGCAAGACCTGCGTGTGCGGCGCCGAGGAACTCGACGTGGACACCAGGAACCGCCGGTTCGCCGTCGGCGGCACGGTGGTCGGCGAAGGGGACGTGATCTCCATCGACGGCTCCACCGGAGCGGTCTACCTGGGCGAGGTGCCGGTCGTGGCCTCCCCGGTGATGGAGTACTTCGAGGGCGGCCCGATCACCGACGACCTGGTCACGGCGGTCCACCGCGTCATGCGGCACGCGGACGGGGCACGGCGGCTGGCCGTGCGGACCAACGCGGACACGCCCGAGGACGCGGCGCGGGCGCGGCGGTTCGGGGCGCAGGGCATCGGGCTCTGCCGGACCGAGCACATGTTCCTCGGCGACCGGCGGCAGCTGGTCGAGGACCTCATCCTGGCCGAGACCCCCGACCAGCGGCAGGCCGCCCTGGACGCCCTGGAGCCCCTCCAGAAGACCGACTTCGCCGGCCTGTTCGAGGCGATGGCCGGGCTGCCGGTGACCATCCGCCTGCTCGACCCCCCGCTGCACGAGTTCCTGCCGGACATCGTGGAGCTGTCCGTACGGGTCGCCACCGGGGCGGGCGACGAGAAGGACGCCCGCCTGCTGACCGCCGTCAAGCGCCTGCATGAGGAGAACCCCATGCTCGGCCTGCGCGGGGTACGGCTCGGCCTGGTCATCCCCGGCCTGTTCGCGATGCAGGTCCGCGCCATCGCCGAAGCGGCCAAGGAGGCCGCCGATGCCCGGGCCGAGATCATGATCCCCCTGGTCGGCGCGGTCCAGGAGCTCGAAAGCGTACGCGAGGAGGCCCTGAAGATCCTCGCCGACGTCGGCGTCGACGCCCTCATCGGCACCATGATCGAGGTCCCCCGGGCCGCCATCACCGCCGGCCAGATCGCCGAAGCCGCCCAGTTCTTCTCCTTCGGCACCAACGACCTCACCCAGATGACCTGGGGCTTCTCCCGGGACGACGTGGAAGCCTCGTTCTTCTCCAGGTACCTGGACCTCGGCATCTTCGGCGTCTCCCCGTTCGAGTCCCTCGACCGCGACGGCGTCGGCCGCCTGATGCGCATCGCCACCGCCGAAGGCCGGGCCACCCGCCCCAACCTCAAACTCGGCATCTGCGGCGAACACGGCGGCGACCCCGCCTCCGTCCACTTCTGCCACGAACTCGGCCTCGACTACGTCTCCTGCTCCCCCTTCCGGGTCCCGGTGGCCCGCCTGGAGGCGGGCCGGGCCGCGATCACCTGCCTGGACTCGGACACCAGGTAGAACTGTTTCCTTGGGGTTTGTCGTTATCGGTGGTGAATGCGGGTACTGTCACACTCCCTCGTCCGTTGGACCGAGGAAAGGGGGACGCGTGACGCCGTACAGTGAGCACGACCAGGCACGATGGGTTCCGGAACCGCCCGGGGCCGAGCGTGGCGCCTTCGAGCGGGATCGGGCGCGGGTGCTGCACAGTGATTCGCTCCGCCGGCTGGCCGCCAAGACCCAGGTGGTGGCCCCGGGGGAGCGGGGCATGCACAGCCTGCGCACCCGCCTCACCCACTCGCTGGAGTGCGCCCAGATCGGCCGCGAGATGGGCAGGGTGCTGGGCCGCGACCCCGACCTGGTGGAGACCGCCTGCCTGGCCCACGACCTGGGCCACCCCCCGTTCGGCCACAACGGCGAGACCGCGCTGAACGAGGTGGCCCGGGCCTGCGGCGGCTTCGAGGGCAACGCGCAGAGCCTGCGCCTGCTCACCCGCCTGGAGGCCAAGGTCCTCACCGAGGACGACCGCAGTGCCGGCCTCAACCTCACCAGAGCCGCCCTGGACGCCGCCATCAAGTACCCCTGGCCGCGGGAACACGGCCCCAAGTACGGCGTCTACCTCGACGACCGCCCGGTCTTCGACTGGATTCGCCAGGACGCCCCCGAGGGCAGGGTCAGCTTCGAGGCGCAGATCATGGACTGGGCCGACGACATCTCCTACTCCGTCCACGACCTGGAGGACGCCTTCCACTCCGGCCACGTCACCCCCGTGGCCCTCCGCGACCCGCTGGAGCGCCGCGAGGTCTGCCGCCTCACCCGCGACTGGTACGTTCCGGACACCGACCTGGCCGAGCTGGAGGAGCTGTTCACCCGCCTGGTGAGCGAGCCCACCTGGCCGGTCAGGTTCGACGGCGGCATGGCCGACCTGGCCGCCCTGAAACGCCTCACCAGCTCCACCATCGGCCGCTTCTGCCACGCCGCCCAGGACGCCACCCGGGCGGCGTACGGCGCGGAGCCGGCGGGCAGGCACACGGCGGACCTGGTGGTCCCCCGCCAGGCCCGGCTGGAGTGCGCCCTGCTCAAGGGCGTGATCGGCCGGTACGTGATGAGCCGCGAGGAACACCACACCCGCCAGGCCAGGCAACGCGAGATCATCGCGGAACTGGCCGAACTGATCATGCTGGGCGCCCCCCGCACCCTTGAGCCCCCGCTCCGCCCCGCCTTCGTGCAGGCGCCGGACGACGCGGCCAGGCTCCGCGCGGTGGTGGACCAGATCGCCTCGCTGACCGACGCCTCGGCGACCGCCATGCACCGGCGACTGGCGGGCAGCTCCGTCTGAGCGGATACTCCGGGTCCCCGGCCCGTTCCCCATGTCCAAAGGAGCATCATGGCCACCAACGACCGGCCGTACGTCATCGTCGGCGGCGGGCTCGCCGCCGCCAAGGCCGCCGAGACCCTGCGCGCGGAGGGTTTCGACGGCGAGGTGACGATCATCGCCGCCGAGCAGGAACGCCCGTACGAGCGCCCGCCGCTCTCCAAGGGTTACCTCCAGGGCTCCACCGAGCTCCACGAGGTCTACGTGCACGAGGAGGGCTGGTACCGGGACCACCAGGTGGACCTGCGCCTGGGCGTGCCGGCCACCCGGGTCGACCGGGCGGCCCGGCTGGTCGAGCTGGGTAACGGCGAGCGCCTGCCGTACGGGAAGCTGCTGCTGGCCACCGGGGCGACCCCGCGCCCGCTGCCGGTGGACGGCGCCGACCAGGACGGCGTGCACTACCTGCGCACGCTCGCCGACAGCCAGGCGCTGCGCGCCGCGTTCGGCCACGGCGGCGACGTGGTGGTGATCGGCGCGGGCTGGATCGGCCTGGAGACGGCCGCCGCCGCCCGCAAGGCCGGGTGCAGGGTCACCGTCGTGGAGAGCGGGCCGGGACCGCTGTACCGCGTGCTCGGCTCCCGGCTCAGCGGGGTCTTCGCCGAGCTGCACCGGCGCAACGGCGTGCGGTTCCGGTTCGAGGGCGGGGTCACCGCGCTCCGCGGCGACGGCCACGTACGGGAGGTGGTGCTGGCCGACGGCGAGGCGCTGCCCGCCGACGAGGTGGTGATCGGCATCGGCGCCGCCCCCAACGTGGAACTGGCCAGGGAGGCCGGTCTGGAGGTGAACAGCGGGATCGTGGTGGACGCCGCCCTGCGCACCGCCGACCCCGACATCCACGCGGCCGGGGACGTGGCCGAGGCCATGCACCCCCTGCTCGGCCGCCGCATCCGGGTGGAGCACTGGGCCAACGCCCTCAACCAGGGCCCGGTCGCCGCCCGCGCCATGCTCGGCCAGGACGCGGTCTACGACCTGCTGCCCTACTTCTACACCGATCAGTACGAACTGGGCATGGAGTTCTCCGGCGACATCGAGGGCCACGACCAGGTGGTGATCCGCGGCTCCGACCTGGAGTTCATCGCCTTCTGGCTGCGCGAGGGCCGGGTGGTGGCCGGCATGAACGTCAACGTCTGGGAGGTGGTGGACGACATCCAGGCGCTCATCAGGTCAGGCCGGGTGGTCGACCCCGAAATCCTTGCCAATCCGGATATTCCATTCATCTAGCGACACCTGGTCGATTACAAATGAGGGCCAGAGTTTCGATACCGTCACGCGGGTGGAGTTCATGCGAACGGGGACATTGGCCCTCATTCTGCTGACGGCGGCGTGCAGTGCGCCGGCGGGCGTGGCGGGTGTGAGCACCGTTCCCGGCAGCCCCCGGCCCGACGACGGGCAGACCTTCGCCGCGCCTGTCACGCCGCCAGAGGCGGACGATCCGGTCCGGCTGCCGCCGCCGAAGTTATCCAAGTTCAAGTACGCCTTCCCGGTGAAGGACTGCCGGGTGACGTACGCCCGCAAGCGCCTGGTGATCCCCAAGAGCACCATCTGGGCGCCCCAGGGCTGCGCCTTCGTGGCCCCGGTGGACGGGGTGATCCGCGAGGTCAACGTGCAGAACCGCTGGGTGCCCTCCACCGACCGCGGCGCCGACCGCGAGGGCCGGTTCGTCACCCTGCTCGGCAAGGACGGCGTGCTCTACCTCGGCGGCCACCTGGACTCGATCGCCGACGGCATCCGTCCGGGCGTGAAGGTCAAGGCGGGACGCACCCTCGGCCGGGTCGGCAACACCGGCAACGCCAGGGACACCGCCAGCAACCTCTACTTCGCGATCAGCTGGCCGGTCGACTCCCGATACTGGTGGATCCGGCGCGGCATGGTGGACCCCTGGGACTACCTGGACGCCTGGTTCAACGGCAACCGCACCTACTCGCCCCGCCCCGAGACCATGGCGCTGCGGAAGAAGGTGGGCAAGCTGCCGCCCTGCTCGGTGCAGTGCTCGGGCAAGGAGCAGCCGCCGGCCAAACCCAACAAACCGCCCAAGCAGACCGAGGACGAACCCCCGGTGGTCATCCCGTTCGCCATCGAGACTGTCGGTCCCGGCCAATAGACTCACGATGTGGCAGGCAGGATCAGCGATGCGGACATCGCGCTCGTCCGGGAACGCTCTCCGATCGCCGACGTGGTCGGGGAGTACGTGCAGCTCCGCAACGCGGGCGGCGGCAACCTGAAAGGGCTGTGCCCGTTCCACGAGGAGAAGTCCCCGTCGTTCAACGTCACCCCCGCCCGGGGCATGTACTTCTGCTTCGGGTGCTCCGAGGGCGGCGACGCCATCACCTTCATCCAGAAGATCGACGCGCTCAGTTTCGCCGAGGCGGTGGAGCGGCTGGCCGCCAGGGCCGGGCTCCAGCTCCGCTACGAGCAGGGCGGCTACGTGCCCGGCCGTCAGCAGGGCGAACGCGCCCGCCTGATCGAGGCGCACCGGGCCGCCGCCGAGTTCTACCTCGCCCAGCTGACCAGCCCCGAGGCCGCCCCCGGCCGCCGCTTCCTGTCCGAGCGCGGCTTCGAGCGGGTGGACGCCGAGCACTTCGGCATCGGCTACGCCCCCAACGAGTGGGAGGCCCTCACCCGCCACCTGATGGCCCGCGGCTTCACCGCCCAGGAACTGCTCAGGGGCGGCCTGGCGGCGGAGGGCCGCCGGGGCCCGCGCGACCGCTTCCGCGGCCGCCTGATCTGGCCCATCCGCGACATCACCGGCGACGTCATCGGCTTCGGCGCCCGCAAACTGCTGGACGCCGATGACGGCCCGAAATACCTGAACACGCCCGAAAGCCCGATCTACCACAAGAGCTCGGTCCTGTACGGCATCGACCTGGCCAAACGGGAGATCTCCAAACGCTCCCAGGCGGTGATCGTCGAAGGCTACACCGACGTCATGGCGCTGCACCTGGCCGGTGTGCCCACCGCCGTGGCCACCTGCGGCACCGCCTTCGGCGAGGACCACATCAAGGTGCTCCGCCGCATCCTGTTCGACCAGGGCCAGGGCGAGGTGATCTTCACCTTCGACGGCGACTCGGCCGGGCAGAAGGCCGCCCTGCGCGCCTTCCAGGACGAGCAGAAGTTCGTCACCCAGACCTACGTCGCGGTCCAGCCGGACGGTCTGGACCCCTGCGACCTGCGGGTCAAGCACGGCGACGCGGCCGTGCGGGACCTGGTGGCCAGCCGCGAGCCGCTCTTCGCGTTCGCCATCAGGAGCGTCATCGCCCGCTACGACCTCAACACCAACGAGGGCAAGCTCTCCGCGCTGGACGCGGCGGCCCCCGTGGTCGCCTCCATCAAGGACCGGGCGCTGCGCCACATGTACGCGGTGGATCTCGACCGCTGGCTGGGTTTCATGAACGAGCGTCTCGTGGTCGAGCGCATCCAGGAGATCGCCGCCCGCCCGGTCGAAACACGCGCCCAGCCCCGCGCGGCCCGGCCGGGCCCGGCCGACCCGATGGTGCGGCTGGAGAGCGAGGCGCTCAAGCTGGCCGTGCAGCGGCCGGCCCTGCTCGGCCCCGAGTTCGACACGCTCGGCGCCGCCACCTTCACCCAGCCCGAGCACGCCGCCCTCTACGAGCTCATCCTGACCGCGGGCGGCACCGCCGCAGGCGGTCCCGGGGGCCGGCAGTGGGTGGAACGGCTGATGGACGGCGCCACCGAGGAGCTCCGCCCGCTGGTCACCCGGCTGGCCGTGGAGGAGGTCAGGGTCGACGTGAACGTCGAGGAGCGTTACAGCACGGCAGTGCTCGCCAAACTCCAGGAGATCACCGTGGGTAGGGCGCTGGACGGGTTGAAGGCCCGCATGCAACGCCTCAACCCGGTCGAGGAGCAGCAGGAGTACAACCGCATGTTCGCCGAACTGGTGGCGCTGGAGCAGCAGCGACGCGTGCTGAGAGAACGCGCGGCGGGGGCGTGAATAACAATACTTTCCTGGTCTCACACTGCCGAAACATTGGTTTGATATCGATTCGGTAATGACGAAGATCTTACCTTCGGTGACAAAAATAGGCCTGCCGTTTTGTTGTCCTTATACCGCAGACTGTGTTGCGTGGGTGCATCGGTGCTGCCAAGCGGGCCGCCATCGGTAGACCAGGTGGCGGAGCTCGTCGTGAAGGGAAGGGAGCGCGGGAGCGTCACAGTCGACGACGTGGCCGCCGCGCTCGACCGATCCGAGCTGCCTGCGGACGCGCTCGAGCGCGTCGTGCGCATGCTCGCCGAGAACGGGGTTGAAGTCCTTGAGCCGCAAGGCGACGAGGAGACCGCCAAACCGGACGAGGAGGACATCGGCAAACGTGCCCCGACCAGTGACCTCGTCCGGATCTACCTGCGGGAGATCGGCCGCGTGCCGCTGCTCACCGCCGAGGAGGAGGTGGAGCTCGCCAAGGCGATCGAGGCCGGTCTGTTCGCCGAGGACAAGCTCTGTGAGACACCGTCCATCCGGGTGGCCCGGCCCGAGTTCGAGGATCTCGTCTGGGAGGGAGTGCGCGCCAAACAACGGCTGATCGAGGCCAACCTGCGTTTGGTGGTGTCGATCGCGAAACGTTATGTCGGCCGTGGGATGTTGTTCCTTGATCTGATCCAGGAAGGCAATCTCGGGCTCATCCGCGCGGTCGAGAAATTCGACTACACCAAGGGCTATAAATTCTCCACGTATGCCACCTGGTGGATTCGCCAGGCGATCACGCGAGCGATCGCCGACCAGGCGCGGACAATTCGAATTCCGGTCCACATGGTGGAGACGATCAACAAACTGGTCCGGGTGCAGCGCCAGCTCCACCAGGATCTGGGCCGGGAACCCGCGCCCGAGGAGATCGCCGCCGAGATGGACCTGCCGATCGACCGCGTGATCGAGATCCAGCGCATCGCCCAGGAGCCGGTCTCGCTCCAGTCCCCGATCGGCGAGGAGGACTCCGACCTCGGCGACTTCATCGAGGACGCGGACGCGGTGGTGCCGATCGAGGCGGCCGCCTTCATCATGCTGCAGGACCAGCTCGACGACATCCTGGCCACGCTCTCCGAGCGTGAGCAGCGCATCATCCAGCTGCGCTTCGGGCTGGCCGACGGCCATCCCCGGACGCTGGAGGAGGTCGGCCGCGAGTTCGGGGTGACCCGCGAGCGCATCCGGCAGATCGAATCCAAGACCCTGGCCAAGCTCCGCCACCCCACGCGGGCGCAAATGCTCAGGGACTATCTGGACTAGACCCGGTCTTCAAAGTCCAGACCGCTTACCCGGCCCGCGCGGATCGCGCGGGCCTCGGTAACTTTGGCTCATGCCTCTGTTCGGCTCCCGCCTGCCCGCGGACGTCCGTACGGCTCTCGCCGGCGAACGCCCCCTCTCGCACGCCCGTACGCCCTCCGGCGCCTTCGTGGTGGCCACGCTGACCGCCCTGCACCTGCCCGACGGCGAGCGGCTGCCGTGGCACCGCGTGCACAAGGCGGTCTGGGACCAGCAGGGCGTGACCATCATCCTGGGTGACGCCACCGAGCACCGGCTGGACCTGCCCCGGCCGGGCCTGCTGCCGGAGACCATCCGGGAGCGGGTGACCAACTCCATCGTGGCCAGCCGCTACGTGCGCCTCGGCGAGCACGGCGTGCGCCTGGTGGCCCGGCGGATCGCCGGTCAGGACGGGGTGGTGTGGGAGTACGCCTACGACGCCGGTCTGGACCCGGACAACCCCGGCACCCGCGCCGCGCTGGAGCAGGCGCTGGAGGAGGTCAGGCGCAGCCTGGGGGTGTGACCCGGTGCCGCCCGGTGTCCTGGTGTCCGCGGTGCGGCGGGGGGTCAGGTGACTCGGTCCGACTCGGTCTCCGGCCAGCCGGTCGGGCTGCTCTTACCGCCCGCGCCGCTCGGGCTGGTGACCTTCTCCCGCTCCCAGTGGCCTTCCTTGCGTTTGCCCCGGCCCATCTTGTCGGCGGCCATGTCCTTGGCCGCCGTGCCCGCGCTGGAGACCTTCGCCCGTACCAGGCCCGCGGCCTCCTGGACCCGGGGATCGTCGGAGATCCGCCGGGCGGTGTGCACGATCTGCTCGTACCGCTCCCGGCCCGCCCGCGTGCCCAGCACGTACCCGAGGCCCAGGCCCACGGCGAACATCATCTTGGCTCGCATCTGCCACCTCCCCGCTCGTTCTTACCGGCCTCCTACCCGCGAGACCTGCATCTATCCAACCTGGTTCGTCCCAGAATGTCCCGACTCGCCGGTGACGCTAAATGGATGTGACAGAGCACCCCTGGAGTGCGCTAATCTAGTTCCGCGCCGTCAAGGAAAGCCCCAAGGGGCCCGATCTGGTGGCCGAAGCGATCCCGTGTAGCTCAATCGGCAGAGCAGCCGGCTGTTAACCGGCAGGTTATAGGTTCGAGTCCTATCGCGGGAGCACCGAAAGAAACCCCGTCAGCGTCTGCTGCGGGGTTTCCGTGCTTTACCGGGCGTTTACGGCAACGGCCGCCGTTCGGGCAGCGAGAAGCGCAGCACCCACAGGTTCCGCTCGGGGGTGGCCGAGAGCACGTAGCGCACGCCGCCGATGCTCAGCCGCCGTCCCTTGGTCCAGTTGACCGCCTCCACCTGCCGCCGCTCCGGGCCGGGGAAGGGCAGCGCGGCGCAGTCCTTCAGGAAGTCGCCTGCCGTCTTCTGGGTGGCTCCGAAGGCCTGGCAGGAGACCGTGCGCACGGTGCCGGGCCGCCGCCCGCCCAGAATGGCCGACAGGCGCCCGCCGCTGGGTTGGGTCACGCTGCCGTGCTGGGTGGTGCGCGGCTGCCCGCTGGGCGAGGTGAACTTGATGCCCCAGTGCTCGGCCAGGTGCTTCCCGGCGCTGTCGAAGCGCAGTTCGGTCCGGCGCGGCGCGGTCTCCGCCGAGCATCCCGCACTGGCCAGCACCACCGCCGCAACGGCGACCACACGCTTCATCAGACCTCCTGCGGCTACGTTCTGTGTCTGAATGGATTCTTTCAGTAGTGCGAGAGAAAGCCCGGCGACGCTCCGTCGCCATAGCTGTACAGATTCAGATGACAAATCACCGGAGATTGGCAGAAAATGTGATCCGCTGTGCCACTGGCACGGCAGCCGCGGAACGACATGCGCAGCGGTGGGGGAGGGCCACCGCTAGAGGGTCCGCGACGCCGCCCGGAATCGGTGCGGGGGCCCGCGAGCGGAATGCAGGCGGTTGCAGACGTGAGCACGTGGTGGAAGAAGGACGCGAAAGCCGTACCGACGGAGACCGAGGGGGTGGATGCGGGGGCCGCGGAGGAGTTTCTCCGGCTCTACCATGACGAGAATCCCTCGGCCGGGTCGATCCGCCCCCGGTTGCGGGAGGTGCTGGCCGAGATCGACCGGACGGGCACGTACACGCACACGCCCGGTGAGCTGGCCTTCGGCGCCCGGGTGGCCTGGCGCAACAGCAGCCGGTGCATCGGGCGGCTCTACTGGAGGTCGCTCCGGGTCAGGGACCGGCGGCAGGTGGACACCGCCGACGGCATCGTGGAGGAGTGTGTCGAACACCTCAGGGTCGCCACCAACCACGGCAGGATCAGGCCCACCATCACCGTCTTCGCCCCGGCCCGGCAGGGACGCCCGGCGGCGCGGTTCCACAACGAGCAGCTGATCAGGTACGCCGGGTACCGGCAGGACGACGGCTCGGTGGTCGGCGACCCGCTCTCCACGGCGGTCACCGAACAGGCCCAGGAACTCGGCTGGCAGGGGCAGGGCGGCCGGTTCGACGTGCTGCCGCTGCTGATCGAGGTCAAGGGCGAGACCGAGCTGCGGGAGCTCCCCGCGGACGTGATCATGGAAGTGCCGATCAGCCATCCGCACTACCCCTGGTTCGCCGAGCTCGGGCTGCGCTGGCACGCGGTGCCCGCGATCTCCAACATGTGCCTGGAGATCGGCGGCGTCTGCTACCCGGCCGCGCCGTTCAACGGCTGGTACATGGGCACCGAGATCGGCGCACGCAACTTCGCCGACACCGGCCGCTACGACCAGCTGCCGCTGATCGCCGAGCGGCTGGGCCTGGACACCTCCAGCGACCGCACGCTCTGGCGGGACCACGCGCTGGTGGAGCTGAACGTGGCCGTGCTGCACTCCTTCGCCGCGGCCAAGGTGACCATGACCGACCACCACACCGAGGCCCGGCGTTTCCTGACCCACCTGGAGAAGGAGGAAAGCTCAGGACGGGTCTGCCCCGCCGACTGGTCCTGGATCGTGCCGCCGCTCTCCGGCTCGCTCACCCCGGTCTTCCACCGGTACTACGACGAGGTGACGCTCACTCCGGGGTTCGCCCACCATGCCTGGTGATACCCGTTGTGCATAATGCGAAGGTGCGAAAGGAGGTCATATGACCGACGATCTGGTGCTCTCCGATCTCGTCGACGGCGTGCTCACCCTCACCCTCAACCGGCCCGACCGGCTGAACGCGTGGACGCAGGAGCTGGGCCGGCGCTACTTCGACCTGCTGGAGGAGGCGGAGCGGGACCCGGCGGTCCGGGTCATCGTGGTCACCGGCGCGGGCAAGGGCTTCTGCGCGGGCGCCGACTTCGAAATGCTGACCGCGCTCCGGACCGGTGAGATCACCATGGATACGGAGAAGCGCCCGCACACGTTCGCGACCACCATCAGCAAGCCCGTCATCGCGGCCGTCAACGGCGCCTGCGCCGGGCTCGGCATGGTGCACGCCCTGGTCTGCGACCTCGTCCTCACCGCCGCCGACGCGAAGTGGACCACCGCCTTCGCCCGGCGCGGCCTGGTCGCCGAGTACGGCATGGCCTGGGTGCTGCCCAAACTCATCGGCCAGTCCCGGGCCCTCGACCTGCTGCTGTCCGGGCGCACCTTCACCGGGACCGAGGCGGCCGAGATGGGGCTGGCACTGCGGGCCGTACCGGGCGAGGAACTGCTTTCCGAGGCGCTGGGGTACGCGCGGGAGCTGGCCGCGTTGAGCTCGCCGACCTCGATGGCGGTGATCAAGCGCCAGGTCTGGGGAGACTGGGACAAGAGTCTGGACGACTCGCGCGAGAAGGCGGAACGGCTGATGGTGGAGTCCTTCGGCCGGGCCGACTTCGCGGAAGGGGTGGCCAGCTTCCTGGAGCGGCGGCCCCCGGCGTTCCGCCCGCTCGGGGGCTAGTTCACCCGGCGGGCGCCCTCGGCGGGGGTGGCCGACTGGAAGGTGGGAGCACGCCAGCCGCGTTCCGCGTACGCCGCGCGGACGCTCTCTTCGACGGAGGAACGGCGGTCGCAGGGGATGAGGGCGATCGCCGATCCGCCGAAACCGCCGCCGGTCAGGCGGGCGCCTCGGGCCCCGCCCCTGATCGCGGACTCCACGGCCACGTCCAGTTCCGGGCAGGACACCTCGAACTGGTCGCGGAGCGACAGGTGGGAGGCGTTGAGCAGGGCGCCGATCTCGGCGGGCACGCCCGCGCGGAGCAGGCCGATCACGGCCTCCACCCGGTGGTTCTCGGTGACCACGTGCTGGGTGCGCCGGCGTTCCGCGCCGTCCAGGCGGCTGAGCGCCGCCGCCAGGTCGGTCACGTCCCGCAGCGCCGGTACGCCGAGGTGTTTGGCGGCGTTCTCGCAGTCCTGGCGGCGGGCGGCGTACTGGCCGTCGGCGAGCTCGTGGTGGACGTTGGTGTTGATGATCAGGATTTCCAGCCCGTGGGCGGCGAGGTCGAGCGGAATGTGCCGGGTGGCCAGCGAGCGGCAGTCGAGCAGCAGCGCGTGGCCGGGGCGGGCGAGGGCGGAGGTGGCCTGGTCCATGAGCCCGCAGGGCATGCCGACGAACTCGTTCTCGGCCCGCTGGGCGAGCTTCGCGAGATCGAGCGGGGGGAGGTTCAGGGCATACAGGTCGTTGAGGGCGAGGGCGGTGGCGACTTCGAGGGCGGCGCTGGACGACAGTCCCGCGCCTTGCGGCAGGTCTCCGTCGACCACGAGGTCGGCGCCCCGGACGGGGTGACCCTGCTCGCGGAGCACCCAGAAGACCCCGGCCACGTAACGCGCCCACCCCGTGGCGTCGGTCAGCTGGGAGATCGTCTGCGACCCGGCCTGGAGGGACCGGATCCTGAGCAGGTCGTCCTCCCTGGGGGAGGCCGCCAGCCTGATCCCCCAGGGCACGGCGAACGGCAGGACCAGGCCGTCGTTGTAGTCGGTGTGCTCGCCGATGAGGTTCACCCGGCCGGGGGCGTACCAGGTGCCTGCCGGGGTGGTGCCGTACGTCTCGGCGAAAGCATCAACAACCCGCATAATCAAACACTCCTCAACATCGGCTGCCCGTAGCCTAACGACTTTCCCGCCCTGTGCCAGCCTTGGTGTCGTGCTCGACCTTCGCCTGCCGTCCCCTCTGGTGGAACTGCGCGATGCCCGCCTGCACGATGTCCGTCTCTGGTTGAAACGTGACGATCAAATCAACCCGGAGATTCCCGGCAACAAGTGGCGGAAGCTGAAACACAACCTGCCCGCATTCGGAGGGCCGGTGCTCACCTTCGGCGGGGCCTACTCGAATCACATCCGGGCGGTGGCGGCGGCGGGATGGCACTTCGGGTTCGCCACGGTCGGGGTGATCCGAGGCGAGGAACGGTTGCCGCTCAATCCGACGCTGGCGTACGCGGTGGAGCGGGGGATGCGCCTGACGTACCTCGACCGGGGGACATATCGGCTCAAGCACACCCCTGAGGTGCTGGAGGGCCTACAGGCCAGGTTTCCCGGCTGCCTGATCCTGCCGGAGGGCGGGTCGAACGCGGCGGCGGTGCTGGGGTGCCGGGAACTGGCAGCGGAGATCTCAGCGGAGATCGACTTCGATGTCGTGTGCTGCCCGGTGGGCACCGGAGGTACCCTGGCCGGGATCGCGGCCGGACTCGGCCCCGGGCAGCAGGCCATCGGCTTCTCCGCGCTGCGCGGGGGCGGTTTCCTGGCCGACGAGGTCGCCCGATTGCAGCGGGAGGCACTGGGGGAGGCCGTCCCGGGATGGCGGGTGGAGACCGCCTACCACTGCGGCGGATACGCTCGCTCGACGCCGGAGTTGTCCGCGTTCATCGACGACTTCGACGAACGACATGGCCTCCGGCTTGACCGGATCTACACGGGCAAGATGATGTACGGGCTGTTCGACCTGATCGGCAAGGGTTCCTTCCGCCCGGGGGCGAAGATCGTGGCCGTCGTCACCGGCCCTGAATGGATATCACAGTAGATATCATCGATGTATCCTCAGATATAAAGGGGAGGTGTCGATGAGTCGTACGGTGATCGACCTGGATGATGATCTGGTCGCCGAGGTCGCCAAAGCGCTGGGGACCAGCACGAAGAAGGAGACCGTGAACAGCGCTCTGCGGGAGGTGCTGGAGACTCGGCGCCGGGCGTTGGCGCTGGCCCGGTTGCGTGAGGCGGCGGCGGAGGGCGCCTTCGATCTTGAGATCTTCGAGGACAAGAGGGGCTACCGCCGGTGAACCCGGCGCAGTTCTTGATTGACACCAGCGCCTTGGCCCGGCTGCTGCGCGGTGATGCCGAGCAGTATGGCTGGGACCAGGCGGTGGCGGCTGGTTTGATCGCGGTCTGTCCCATCACCGAGCTCGAATTCTTCTTCAGCGCCCGCTCGATCGCCGACCGCATGCGGGGGATCGAGGAGATGAGCCTGATGTTCGGATGGGTCCCGGTCGACGATCGCGCCTACGGCCGGGCGTGGGAGGTTCAGGAGGAACTGACCAGGCAGGGGCGGCACCGTAGTGCCGGGGCGGTGGACCTGGTCGTGGCCGCCACAGCGGAACTGCGGGGGCTGACGCTGCTCCATCGCGACCGGGACTTCGACTGCGTCGCGGCCGTCACCGGACAGGCTCTCCAGTGGTACGGACCCCCGGCCGGTAAGTGAACATCACGGCTGCCGGCCCGCCCGGCCTCACCTGTGGGCGCTTACGTCACCGAGCGGAACCGGGTTGGTACGCTCGTCGCGTGCTTCTGGGTGACGGGGTTCGGGCGGTCATCACCGATCGGCGCGGCGGGGTCAGTGCTGAGCCGTACGGGTCGCGCAATCTTGGCGGGATGGTCGGGGACGACCCCGAGGCCGTCCGGCGCAACCGGCATGACACCGCCGTCGAGTTGGGGATCGACCCCGCCCGGGTCGTGATGATGCGGCAGGTGCACGGGCGCGAGGTCCGGTTCGTGACCGAGCCGTTCGGGGACGAGGCGCCGGGGCTGGACGCGATCTGCACCGACCGGCCAGGGCTGGCGCTGAACGTGCTCGTCGCGGACTGCGCGCCCGTGCTGGTGGCGGACCCGGTCGCCCGGGTCGTGGGCGCGGCGCATTCCGGGCGTCCGGGGACACAGCTCGGGGTGGTGCCCGCGCTCGTCGAGGCGATGGCGGCGCGCGGGGCGGAGCCGTCGCGGATGGCGGTGCTGGTCGGGCCGATGGCCTGCGGGCTCTGTTACGAGGTGCCGGCCGAGATGCGGGAGGACGTGGCGCGGTCGGTGCCGGAGACGTGGGCGACCACGCGGCAGGGCACACCGGCGGTCAACCTGCGCGCCGGTATCGAGGCGCAGCTTCGCAAGGCGGGCATCACCGACATCCGGCACGACACCCGGTGCACGATCGAAACCGCGGAGCTCTACTCGTACCGGCGCGACCAGCGCACCGGCCGGTTCGGCGGCTTCATCTGGCTGGACGATTCCGCTATGTGAGACACATCCTCTTAAAATGTAAGACGGATGCTAGCTTTCCGGCATGAACGTCTACACGCATGGCCACCACGAGTCCGTGTTGCGCTCCCATCGCTGGCGGACCGCCGAGAACTCCGCCGCGCACCTGCTGCCGTACCTGCGGGAGGACCAGACGCTCCTGGACATCGGCTGCGGCCCTGGGACGATCACCGCCGACCTGTCCACCAGGGTCGCCCGGGTCACCGCCACCGAGATCGGCGAGACGGAACTCGACCTGGCCCGCGCCGAGGCCGCCGCCAGGGGACGCGCCAACATCGAGTTCGCCGTGGCCGACATCCACGCCCTGGACTTCCCCGACGACTCCTTCGACGTCGTCCACGCCCACCAGGTGCTGCAACACGTCGCCGACCCGGTCCAGGCGCTCCGCGAGATGCGCAGGGTCTGCCGTCCCGGCGGCCTGGTCACCGCCAGGGACAGCGATTTCAGCCGGTTCTCCTGGTCCCCGGCCGTCCCCGGACTGGACGACTGGATCGCCCTCTACCGGTCCCTCGCCAGAGCCAACGGCGGCGAACCCGACGCGGGCCGCCACCTGGCCGCCTGGGCCGGGGAAGCCGGGTTCACCGCCGTCACCGCCGGCGAATCGACTTGGCACTTCACCACCCCCGAGGAGCGCGCCTGGTGGGGCGGCCTGTGGGCCGACCGCATGCGCCACTCCGCCATCGCCGCCCAGGCCCTCGCCGCCGGCGGCCAGACCCCCGCCGACCTGGACCGCATCGCCGCCGCCTGGCAGACCTGGTCCGCCTCCCCGGACGCCTGGTTCCTCGTCCAGCACAACGAAATCCTCTGCACGGCGTGACGGTTGACCTTGACGTTGGCGTGAACGTTTATCGTCGGTGAGCCGGTCGCGGACAGGCCGGTCCATGGGCAGGTCGGAGGGCGTATGCGGATCGGTGAGCTGGCCGAACGGGCCGGGGTGAGCACCCGGGCACTCCGCCACTACGAGCAGCAGGGGCTCATCCGGGCCCGGCGGTCCGCCAACGGCTACCGCGACTACGACGAGGCCGACGTGCGGCTGGTCGCCCAGATCCGGGCGCTGACGGCCGTCGGGTTCACCCTGGAGGACGCGCGGCCGTTCGTGGCCTGCCTGCTGGCGGGGCACGAGTCGGGCGCCGCGTGCCCGGAGTCGGTGGACGTCTACCGGCGCAAGCTCGCCGAGATCGACGCCGAGATCCGGGCGCTG
This sequence comes from Acrocarpospora catenulata, assembly GCF_018476525.1. Classification (GTDB taxonomy): domain Bacteria; phylum Actinomycetota; class Actinomycetes; order Streptosporangiales; family Streptosporangiaceae; genus Acrocarpospora; species Acrocarpospora catenulata. The sequence continues at coordinate 97,345 of NZ_JAHCST010000011.1, read as the reverse complement.
GTGGCCCGCAGGGCCGAGGTCGCCGCCCAACTGAAGCAAGCCTGCCCGGGTTGTGCGATCAGGAGAACAAAATGATCACTTTGACCACGGAGACCTTCGACGAGCAGGTCCTGAAGAGCGACCTCCCCGTTCTTGTCGACTTCTGGACGGACTGGTGCCCGCCCTGCAAGATGATCGCTCCCATCCTGGAGGAGATCGACGCCGAACTCGGCGGCCGGCTGATCGTGGCCAAACTGAACGCCGACGACCATCCGGACATCGCGCTCCGCTACGACGTGCTCGGCTACCCGACCCTCAACCTCTACCGCGACGGCGAGATCGTCCACCAGATCAAGGGCGCCCGCCCCAAGCGGCTGATCCTGGCCGACCTGTCGCCGTTCATCTGACCGGTGGTCTTCCCTGAGGGCTGAATCCGGCAAGGGCTCCAGGCTTCGGACATCCGTTAGCGTGCCTGCATGAAGACCGTTGAGCTCGCCTATCAGGAGCGCGGGGTGGCCGGGGGGATCCCGGTCGTACTCTTGCACGGGCTGACCGACAGCCCTGCGACCTGGGATGACTTCATCGCCGAACTGGGCAGGCACACGTTCGCGGTGACCGCGCGAGGCCATGGGGACAGCCCCTGGCCGGGCGAGTACTCCGTGGACCTGATGGCCGCCGACACCCTGGCCCTGCTCGACCGGCTGGGCCTCCGGCAGATCGACCTCGTCGGCCACTCGATGGGGGGCGCGGTCGCCCATCGAGTGGCCAGGGAACGTCCCGGACTCGTCCGCCGCATGATCCTCGAAGACGCGCCCCCACCACCCCGCGAAGGTCCGCCCCTCCCCATCGACCTGTTCGAGAAGCCCGACGAACCCATTGACTTCGACTGGCGAGTCGTCGACGTCATGCGCCGGGACATCCGCGCCGTCGACCCCACCTGGTGGAACCGCCTCCCCGAGATGACCATGCGCACCCTCGCCATCAGCGGCGGCCCTGCCAGCCACATCTCAGCCGAGGCCATCGCCGAGATGGCACACCTCATGCCCAAGGCAGAGTTCGCCACCATCGACGTCGGCCACTGCATCCACACGGACGCCTTCACCGCCTTCACGACCCTCGCCATCCCCTTCCTGGGGAAGGGATGAGGGCATAAAACGCCCTAATGGTCTTAAACTGTCATTTATTGGTTCATGCAAGGCGTGAAGAAGACTCAAAGTCCGAAATTTACTGATTTATGGCCAAGCTGTAGATTTCAGGGCCATCACAATTAGGGGGATTTTCGTCCATTACACCTAATTGCCCACGATTCCCGTCTGGTCGCGTATAGCCTCTGCGGGGTTGGCTGCCAGGCGTCAGAAGGAAACAGTATGGCGTGGTCGTGGGGGAAGGTGCCGATCGGCCGGGTAGTCCGCCTCGCGGGCGCCGATCCGGACGCCATCGAACTCTCCCTCGATCCGCTCCCCGAGGACGCCCCGGCGATTGTCACCTACGTCGCCGGCAATTCGCGCTCCACCACGGAATTGGTGGACGTCGTCCTGCGCAAGCTGGAAAACATCGCCATCGACCTGTTTCCGGCCTGGCTGCCCCGCGCCGCCCACCTGGACGGCCCCGGCGGCCTGGGTATCGCGGCCGTACGGGCGATGGCCCTGGACCTGGCCTCCGGCAGCCGTCATTTCGGACCGTTCCTGGCGGACCTGGCGGCACGGGCCCTCGAACGTGGCACTCAGGGCGCACCGGGGACCTCGGCCACACCGGGGTTAGCGGGCACGGGCATGCCGGGCACTCTGGGGAACGCCGCCACACCGGGAGCATGGAGTCGGGCGCGGGTGGCCTTCTCCGCCGAGATACGCGTGAAAGGGCTGGCCCGGGTGCTGGCGGCCGGGTTCGGGCGGACCCACGCCGCGTTGCTCGTTCAGGTGCCTGATGGACTTTCCGCTGGTGAGCGGCGGGTGCTCGTCTCCGGGCTGGGCTGGCTGGCGGATCGGGGCCAACTGGGTGTCTGGCTCACCGGGGCGGATCTCGATGACACCGCCCGGGTGGAGACGGTGTACGTCCCGCTACGCGACGACCTGGCCGACCTGATGGCCGAACTGCCCCCGTCACCGATCACGCGTGACCCGCACACGGTCGCCGTGCCGGCGGTGCTGGGGCGGCCGCATCCCTACAGCGAGGCGGAACAGGTACTGGAGGCGGCGCTCGAACGTTGCGACTGGGCGGCGGGGCGGGCCTGGAACCAGGTCTACCGCCCGCGCGCGCTGCGCAACCTGATCCGTACCGATCTCATCTGGCGGGCAGAGCGCTGCGTCGTCGAGATCGACGGCAAGGACCACCTCGAACCACGTAAGTTCGCCGCCGACCGCCACCGCGACGTCCAACTCCAGCTCGACGGCTTCGCGGTCCTCCGCTTCACCAACGATCACGTTCTGACCGATCTCCAGCTCGTCCTCCAACAGCTCAAACAGTTCCTCCAGGGCCGTCGCCTTGGAACGTTCGAAGGACAATGACATGACCGAAAAGGGTCTCTCGTATCCGCAAATTACGGCACTTGTCGTGTTGATGGTGGAAGGGAAGAAGATATCCAACCCCGAGCTGGACGCGACTTATGGCATCACCATTGACGGCGCCGATCGCAAGACGTTGAACCAGCTCAGATTGGTCGACAGCCGTAAGGAGGGAAGGGCTTACGTTCACGCGCTGACCGACAGCGGTTGGGCGCGTGTCGCGCGTGAGCTGGACGCGGGAATCAAGATCCCGTCACGCACCTCGGGTGTGATGCTCAAGGCACTCCTCCCCTGGTTGCCGCGCTACATGAAACAGACCGGCTTGCGGCTGAGCGACCTCTTCGGCACCGCGCAGCCGACTGCTCCGCAGCCGGAAACCCCGGAGCCGGAAACCTCGCAGCCAGAAGCCTCGCTGCCGGAGACCGGGACCGCACCGGAGGTTTCGCTCACGCCGGTGTCCGCGGAGGAGATCCAGACACTCATCCGCACCGCCTACAGCAAGCTGGCTTCCGCCCCCGCCGAATGGGTACGTCTGCGTGATGTCCGGCCGCTGCTGGGCGACCTCCCGAAGGCCGACGTCGACCAGGCGCTGATCCAGATGATCCACCAAGACGACGTCCGCATCATCGCCGAGGTGAACCAGAAGACACTCACCCCTGACGACCGCGTCGCGGCGGTCCGCATCGGTGATCAGGACAAGCACCTCATCGCGATAGGTCTGCGATGATCGGCGCGGAGATGATTGGCGGGGAGTGGCAGGCGCTCAACGCGCTCCAGTTCGATGCGGTCCAGGGCCCGCCGGATGTTTGGAGACTCTCGCCGTTCCATGTGGACAGCCTGCACCGCGCGACGATCGAGGTGCTGCGGACCGCCCTGCGACGCGCGGCTGAGAGCCGGGACGTCAGCCCGGTCGGGGTCGTCCTGCAAGGCGAGCACGGCACAGGCAAGACACACATGCTCGGCTGGCTCCGTGAGCAGGTCCAGGAACAGGGCGGCTACTTCTTCCTGCTCCAACTCCTGGACGCCAAGGGTTTCTGGGAGAGCATGGTCACCTCGGCGGTCGGGGGTCTGTCCCACCGGAACGAGAACGGGGACACTCAGCTCAGCGTCTTCCTCGGCAGGCTGGCCCCGCTGATCGACGTCAAGCGGATCGTGCGGCTGGCAGTCATCGGCGGCACCGAACTCGCCCGTGAGCACCTGGACGCATTCGTGAGTGGCTTGCGCCGGCTGGATCCACAGCTCGGCAGGGATGCGCAGGACACGCTGCGCGCTCTAATCCTCCTGGGTTCGGATGATTTCCGCCTCCAGGACATCGGTGAAGCATTCCTCTACTCCATTCCGGAATCGGAGCACGAGGGACGGACCCAATGGGGGATTCGCCCGGTCCAACGGACACCGCAGGAGATCGTCGCCGACATCTCCCGGTTGCTTGCCCTGACCGGACACTCTGTGATCGCGGTCGACCAGATCGACACACTGATCGCCCAGTCGGCGCACGCGACGACCATGGACAACATGGTCAACCTGCCGGATGCACTGGTGATTGAGCAGGTCGCGGGCGGGCTGATGGACCTGCGTGAGCACACTCGGCGGACCCTGACCGTGGTGTCGTGTCTCAATGCCACCTGGGAGTACATCCGTAACATCGCGACACAGACGGTCCAGGCCCGATTCCGTGAGGCCGTCCAGCTCAAGCAGATACCCAATGCGGATGTCGCCCGGGATCTCGTGGCGAAGCGTGTGGGGGTGCAGTTCGCCAGGCTGGGGTTCGAACCGCCGTATCCGACCTGGCCGGTGAGACCCTCCGCACTGGAACAGGCGTACCAGTACACGCCGCGTCAACTCTTCGCCAGGATCGACGCTCACGTGCAGCGATGTCTGATCAATGACGAGATCTCGGAACTTGAACTCCTGGACCAGACGATCACTGTGGAGCGGCCGCCTGTATCGCCCATGGTCGAAGTCGCTCATTTCCAAGCTCTCGATACGAGCTTCGCCCTGCTGGCCGATGCCGCCGATATCGAGGCGGCACTCGACCCCGCCACGGAGGACGTGGTCATGCCCCGGCTGCTGCACGCCGGGCTGACCGCCTGGATTGCCGCCCAAGGCGACCAGGGCAGGGCGTTCAGCGTCGACCCCCTCCCGAACGCCAAGCCTCCGCTACATGCCCGCCTCCGCCGCACGCTGGATGAAACCATTGAAGACGAGGCGCATTGGGCGTTCCGTGGCATCGGCGCGACCAACGCGGTCGCCGCCCTCACGCGAATCCGCAGCGCCTGCGTCGCGGCGGGCCTCGACGCAGAGGTGCCCAAACGCCGCCTATTCCTGTTACGTACGGCCGACTGGGGCCGTGGCAAGCGCACACTTGAGGTCTTGGCGGAGTTCGAACGGGCGGGCGGGCGGACCCTCCGCCTCGAACCGGACGACCTCAAGGCCCTGGCCGCCCTGCGCGACCTGATCGCCACCAACCCGCCCCACCTTCAGGCATGGCTGGCCGACCGCAAACCGATCAACGGCGTAAAGCTCTTCAACGAGGCACTCCACGACATCGGGGATCTGCCGACCTCGATTGCCGGAACAGGGGTCCGGCGACCTCCCGAAGCTACGCCCGCCAGCCCAGAGTCCGGCACCGAACCACCGGCCGCCGACATCCTCAGCGCGCTGGCGTCCTCCGGCAGCGGGGCTACGCCCGGCTTGACGGCATGGCCTGATCTGACGGCAGGGCCCGATCTGGCGGTGCCGCCCGCTGGCGGTCCGGCGGCACCTGCGGCCGAGACTCCGCGCTCGCTGACATCGTCCGGCGGGGCAGCGCCCAACCTGGCGTGGCCTGACCTGGCGACGTCGCCTGATGTCATGGGACGGCCCGACCTGACGATGCCGCCCGCTGCCGACCAGGCGGCCTCCACGGCCGAGTCGCAGCGCTCGCTGGAACAGCCCGCTCATCCGGCGGCCGGCCGGGCGGCGCTGATCGATCCCGTCGGTTTCGTGGTCGGCCGGGCCACGGTGGGCGGGCGGCCTCTGCCGGTCGAGCTTGCCGCATTACGCAAGCACACGGTGATCTTCGCTGGCTCGGGGTCGGGTAAGACGGTTCTGATCCGGCGAATCATCGAAGAGTGCGCGCTGCGTGGGGTGTCGGCGATCGTTCTGGACCCCAACAACGACCTCGCTCGCCTGGGTGACGCCTGGCCGCAGCCGAACGAGCTGTGGGAGGACGGCGACGACGTACGGGCGGCCGACTACCTGGCAGGAACCGACGTGGTGGTCTGGACGCCCAGGAAGGCGAGCGGACGCCCCATCTCCTTCCAGCCCCTGCCGGACTTCGCTGCGGTGCGCGGCGACGCGGACGAGTTCCTCGAAGCCGTGGATTCGGCGATGGCGGCTCTGATCCCCCGGGCGAAGATCGATGGCAGGACGGAGAAGGCGCATCTCGCTCGTGCTGTGCTCCGGGAGAGTGTCATCCACCACGGCCGGGAGGGTTCCGGCGGGCTGGACGGCCTGATCGAGTTGCTCGCCGACCTGCCGGACGAGGTGAGCGAGGTACGCAACGCCCACAAGATCGCCTCCGCTCTGGCGCAGATCCTCATCGCGGCCAAGGTCAACGATCCGCTGTTCGGCGGCGACGGAACCCCCGTGGATCCCGGCGTCCTGCTCACGCCAGCGGGCGGCAAGCGAGCCAGGATCTCGGTGATCAGCTTTGTCGGGCTGCCGTCCGACGCGGATCGGCAGAGCTTCGTCAACCAACTCCAGATGGCCCTGGTCGCCTGGATCAAGAAGAACCCGGCGAACGATCGCCCGCTGGGCTGCCTCTTCGTGATGGACGAGGCCCAGACCTTCGCCCCGTCCGACGGCCCGGCGACCGCCTGCACGCAGAGCACTCTCTGGCTGGCCTCCCAGGCCCGCAAGTACGGCCTGGGCCTGATCTTCGCCACCCAAGCGCCCAAGGGCCTGCACAACCGGATCACCGGAAACGCCGCCACCCAGTTCTTCGGCCTGCTCAACGCCCCCGCGCATATCGAAGCGGCCAAGGAGGTGGCCAGGGCGAAGGGCAGCGACATCGGCGACATCGGTCACCTCAAGGTCGGCACCTTCTACGCCGCCCGCGACGGTTCCCCGTTCGTCAAGCTGCGGACCCCGATGTGCCTGAGCCACCACCCCGCGGGGCCGCTCACCCCCGAGGAGGTCCTGCGCCGCGCCCGCTCCTGAGGTCCGTGGGCCCGCCGGACGCGATCGGGACGAGATCGCTCAGGTGGGCCACCGGTGGGGGCGGCAACCACGCCCCCGCCGGGGTGGTCAGGGCCAGGACTGCGCAGGTCAGCCAGTGTTCGCCAGGGGGGAGTTCGGTGCGGAGGGTGGGGAGCACCGTTCGAGGGGTCATCACGTTCGTGCCGGGGAGTGGGTGGATGAGTTCGCCGGTTCGGTGGCCTTGGAGGTCTTCGATTTGGCAGTGGCCGGTGGGGGAGGTCAGGCGGGCGTGGGCGGGGCCTGTTTCTGAGTTGTAGTGGATGTCGCGGGAGAGGGCGAAGGCGCCTTCGGCGGTGTGGAGGGGGCGGGGGGTGGTGATGCGGTGGACGCGGATGTGCCAGGGGGCGTGGGGGAGGAGCCAGGTTTCGAGGTGGACGTCTGGCCAGGGGGACCAGGTGAAGTGGTGGTGGCCGGGGTGGGTGACGGCGTGTTCGGGGAGTTCGCAGGGGCGCCAGTGGTGGCCGTCCTCGCTGAGGGCGAGGGTGCTGTCGAAGGCGCCCTGTTCGAGGTCCCAAGTGCCGGCAGGGACGCTGAAGCCGAAGGCGGTGGAGTAGGCGAACTTGCTGTACTTGGCGGCGCCGTGGCGGGCCCAGTTGTTGTGCTGGCCGCCGCTGAGCAGGACGACTTGGCGGCCCTGCTCGCAGCGCATCAGGGTGACTCCCGGTTCGGGCTGGGTGTGTACGTCCGGGAGCGGGGGAGCGGGGGCCTCGTCGGCCTGCCAGAAGGGGTGGGTGGCGGGAAGGGCCAGGGGGAGGAAGGCTTTCAGGGCCCAGTAGGGCGAGCCGGGGGCGTTGTACTGCTCGGCCAGGGTGGGCTGGGGGTAGGTGTAGCCGATGGTGAGAAGTCCGGAGTTGTCGTAAATGGGGTGGGTCTGCCACCAGTGCAGGTGGCGGAGGAGGTAGCCCTTGACCACTCCCCAGGGCAGCGCGTCGACTCCGGCGAAGGCCAGGGCGCCCCAGAACGCGCCTTGCGCGAAACGGTAGGTCAGGCTCCTGCCGTACGGGACGGCGGCGCCGTCGGTGGTGAACCAGTGCTGGAAGTCGAGCGCGAACGCGGCGGCTCGGTCACGGAAGCGTTGGGCCCGGTCACTGTCGTCCCCTAAATGGGCATAAATCAGGCCGTAGTAGTGCATGGCGAAGGGGATGTAGTAGTCCCGCTGGGGGTTTGGGCCGTCGCTGTACCAGCCTTTGCCCAGCGCGTACGACTCCAGCAGGTCCAGGCGCGCGAGATTGGGGGCCGGGTCGAAGCCGACGCCCATCCGATTCAGCCCCAGTCCCACCAGTACTGGGAAGAACTGCCAGTTGTTCTCGACCGGGCGTACGGTCATCGCGTGCCGCAGCCAGGTGGCCACGTTGTCCCGCTCTCGCCCGGTCAGCGGGTCCCACAGGACCTCGGGCGCGAGGGCCAGCGCCAGCCCGATCGCTGCCGTCTCGACCAGGCGCTGGTCGATGTCGGTGACCGCGCCCCAGTATTCGGGATGCGCCGGATCGGTGCCCGCCGCCAGTCCCTCCCGCCACAGTTCCCAGTGGTCGAACTTCCCGCCCCCGGCCGCCAGCGGGGCCAGCCCCCAGAGTGGCCGGGCGAACGCCTCCAGTTCCGCTGCCGCGTCCGGATAATGCGCGGTATTTCGCCCGAGAAGCACTCGGGCCCGTCCCGGGCTGAACCGGCCCAGCAGCGGCTCCACCAGCTCGTTCAACAGCCCCTGCAACCCCTCAAGCGAGCCTGCCAGAGGGGAGGGCGGGATTTCGGGTGCCGCCGAGGTCGACTGGTCCACGCGCTTCCCCTGATCGCTGATCGGGCCGGATGGGTGCACTCAAGGTCGCCGTAACACCCCAACTGTGTCAAGGCTTAGTTTTAACCTTCGACAGAAGTGCGCCGCCCTGGTCGGGGAACATCGCGATCATCGGGAGGTTTGGGGTGGATTGGGAGAGCCTTCCGGACAAGTCGGCCGTGGTCAAGACCTTATTTTAGGAATAGGAGTAAGCTTAGAATCTTCGCCATGAGCGCTTCAGGCAGCCTGTACGTCAACGGTGAGTTCACCCCCGCCGCCTCCGGCCACACCGCACCCGTCCACGAGAAGGCGACCGGCGACCCGATCGGAGCGTACGCGCTGGGCGGCCCCGCCGACGTCGACCGCGCCGTGGCGGCGGCCCGTGCCGCGCAGCCGGGATGGGCCGCGCTGGGCGCGCCGGAACGGGCCGCCTGCCTGGAACGCTTCGCCGAGGACCTGCGCTCCCGGTACGAGGAGCTGGTCGAACTCAGCATGCGGGAGACCGGCGGCGTGCGCGCCAAGGCCGAGGACGAGGTCACCGCGGGGCTGCGGCAGCTGGCCATCTCGGCCGTGCAGGCGGTGCAGAGCGCGGGCGACATCCTCCAGCCGTACAAGGCGGGCAAGTTATCGCTCTCCCGGGCGGTGCCGCTGGGTGTGATCGGGGTGATCACGCCCTGGAACTACCCGTTCAACCTGGCGTTGCGGGCGGTCGCGCCGGGGCTGGCGTTCGGGAACACCATCGTTCTCAAACCGGCCGAACTCACCCCGATCCTGGGTGGGCAGGTGTTCGCCGAGGCCGCGCACGCGGCCGGGTTCCCGCCGGGGGTGTTCAACCTGGTCACCGGTGACGGTCCCGAGGCCGGGCACGCGCTCGCCGAGCATCGGGGGCTGGACCTGCTCGACTTCACCGGGTCCCGGGAGGTCGGGCTGGCCATCGCCGCCTCCGCCGCCGCCGATCTGCGGCAGATACGGCTGGAGCTGGGGGGTTCCAATGCCTTCGTGGTGTTGGAGGACGCCGACATCGAGTTGGCCGCGTCCTGCGCCATGGTGGCTTCGTTGGAGTTCCAGGGGCAGACCTGTATCAGCGCCAGCCGGCACATCGTCCTTCGGGAGGTCGCCGATCGGTACGTCGAGGCGGTGACCCGGCGGGTCGAGCGGCTCCGGGTGGGGGACCCGGTTCGCGAGCAGGTCGAACTCGGGCCGCTGATCAGCGAGGCGCAGCGGGATCGGGTGCATCGGGGAATCGTTCAGCCCTCCCTCGCGAAAGGGGCTTCGTTGGTCGCCGGTGGTACATACGAGGGGCTGTTCTACCGGCCGACTGTGCTCACGGGCGTCACGCCCGATATGCCTGCCTTCAGCGAGGAGATCTTCGGGCCGGTGTTGCCGATCACTGTCGTGGATTCGGAGGAAGAGGCGATCGGCCTGGTCAATGGGTACCCGATGCTGATGAACTCGGTCTTCACCGCCGATCTGATGCGGGGGATGGCGGTCGCCGAGCGGCTTCAGGCCGGGGAGGTGCACGTCAACGACGCGCACGCGCGGCACGGTGCCGAGAACCAGATGCCCGGGTTCACCCGTCGGCAGTGGATCGGCGTGCAGCGGACTCCGCTCGAACCGCCCGCCTGGACGCGGTGATGGCCCGGCCCAGGGTCGAACTCGCGATGTATCCGGATCTGCCCGGGCGGCTCTTCAGCCGGGAGTCGATCGAATGGATCCGGAGATATGCCGACATCGATCCCCGCGCGCCGCTGACCGAGTTCACCTCCCGGCAGGCCCGGTCCCGGCTCCAGAAGACCACCATCCTGCTCACCGGCTGGGGCAGTCCGGAAATCGACGCCCAGACCATTCGGTACGCCCCTGACCTCAAAGCGGTCGTCCATGCGGCCGGCACGATAAAGTCCCACGTCAGCCGGTACGTCTTCGAACGCGGTATCCCCGTCAGCTCCGCCGCCGAAGCCAACGCCGTCCCCGTCGCCGAATACGCCCTGGCCATGATTCTGCTGGCCAACAAGGCCGTCCCCGCTCTGGCCCGCGAATACCAAGCCAAACGCGCCGACCTCGCGCTGATTCGCCGCGGCGGCACCTTCGGCAATCACGGCAGAACGGTCGGCCTGGTAGGCGCCTCCCGGATCGGCAGGCGGGTCCTCGGGCTGCTCCGCCCGTTCGACCTCACCGTTCTGCTCTCTGATCCATACGTGCCGGCTTCGCGCATCCGGGAACTGGGGGCGACCCCGGCCGACCTGGCGGAGGTCTTCGCCCGTAGCGACGTCGTCTCCCTGCACGCCCCCGCGACCGAACAGACCCGAGGCATGGTCACCGCCGAACTACTGTCCTCGCTGCGCGACGGAGCCACATTGATCAACACGGCCCGGGGTTCCTTGGTGGACGAACAGGCACTCCTGGCGGAACTCCTCACCGGCCGCCTGTCAGCCGTACTGGACGTAACCGATCCCGAGATACCAGCCCCTGATTCACCGCTCTGGGATCTCCCCAACGTTGTACTGACACCTCACGTCGCCGGCGCACTGGGCGGGGAAGTGGCCAGACTGGGTGCCTCGGCCGCCGAAGAGGTCATCCGAGTCCTCACCGGAAAACCCCTCGCCCATCCGGTCGACCCGGCCACCCTCGCCATAACGGCCTAAGCGTCTACGGGGCGGCTTCGCCGTCGTTTGGCGTGGTTCTCCCACCCACCCACCCTTTGACCCTCCGGGTCCGGGCCCGGCTCCCACCGGGAGGGTCGGCCACCGCCCCGACGCGCGAGAGATTGGTTGCGAAAGGGCGTTGGCATGGGACCGGGGTACCGGTGGCTATGGCCCCGATACCCCGGTAAGTGCGGAAATTTCGATTTCAGGTCTTGAGGCCGGTGAAGGCGATGCCCTGCATGATGCGGCGCTGGAAGATCAGCAGGATGATGATGACCGGGATCACTGAGAGGGCGGCGCCCGCCATGATGTAGTAGGCGCGGCCCGACTCCGTGCTGGCCAGTTGTTGCAAGGCCAGGGGCAGGGTGTTCAGTTCGGGGTCGTTGGTCACCACCAGCGGCCAGACCAGGTCGTTCCAGTGGAAGATGAAGCTGGTGATGGTCACCACGGCCAGGACGGGCTTGGACAGCGGGAGGACGATCCGCCAGAAGATCTGCATGCGCCCGGCGCCGTCGATCCGGGCCGCCTCCTCCAACTCGCCCGGCAGCGACATAAAGAACTGCCGCAGCAGGAAGATGTCCAGCACGGAGGCGACGTTGGGCAGGATCAGCCCCCAGCCGGTGTCGTACATCCCGAGCACCTGCGTGATGTGCACCCGAGGCACCAGCAGCGTGATGGTCGGCACCATCATCCCGGTGAGGAACAGCACGAACAGCTTGTCCCGCCCGGGGAAGGGAATCCGCGCGAACGCGTACGCCGCCAGCGCGTCGATCAGCAGCTTGGCGGGCACCAGGATCGCGCACACCCAGACGCTGTTGAGGAACGCCGTCCCCAGCCCGCCGATCCCGAGCACGTGCTCGTAGTTCTCCAGCGTCGCCGCCCACTCGCCGGTCTGCTTGTCCACCGGCAACAGGTTCGGCACCTTCGTGTAGATGTCCGAACTGTGCTTGAACGAGGTCGCCAGCATCCAGATGAACGGCACCACCGACACCAGCGCCAGCAGCACCAGCGCCACGTAGATGGGGGCCTTTCGCACCTGTTTGGCGGTCACGACGCCTCCTGTTTGAGGAACTTGAACTGGAGCGCGGTGACAATCATGATCAGCACCAGCAGCAGGAACGACATCGCGCAGGCCGCGCCCATCGCGTCGTACCGGAACGCGTACAGGTAGATGTGCAGCACGTAGGCGAGTCCGGACTGCTCGGGCCCGCCGGTGACGCTGCGCCCGCCGCCGCCCGAGAAGATCACATAGACCAGACCGAACACCTGGAGCGCCGCGATGGTCCCGGTCACGATCAGGTAGAACGTGGTCGGCCGGAGCATCGGCACGATGACCTTCCAGAACCGCTGCACGGGGCCGGCGCCGTCGATGATGGCCGCCTCCCGGATCGACTCGGGGATGCCCTTCAACCCGGCCAGATAAATGATCATGGAGATGCCGCACTGCCAGGCCGCGATGAACGCCAGCGCGGGGATGACCAACTCGGGGGTGTTCAGCCAGTTCTGCTTGGGGATGCCGAACAGGCCGAGGATCGCGTTGATCAGGCCGTACTGCGGGTCGTAGAGCCAGCGCCAGATGGCGCCGACCGCCGCCTCGGCGGTGACCACGGGCAGGAACAGCAGCAGCCGGAACAGGTTCGAGCCGCGCCGGATGGCGTTCAGCAGCAGCGCCTGGGCCAGCGCGGAGATCAGGGTGAGCGGTACCGCGATCAGCGTGTACTGGAGCGTGACCTGCACGGACTTCCAGAAGTGCGGGAACTGGACGTCGTTGAAGAGCAGTTCGGTGTAGTTGGCCAAGCCCACCCAGTTGGCGGGCGCCCGCAGGTTCCAGTCGGTGAAGCTGTAGTAGAGCGCGGCGACAGCCGGGTAGAGCAGGAAGACCACGAAGTAGATCAGCGCGGGCGTGATCAGCAGCCACCCGATCAGATGGTCCGAGCGCCCGACGCCCGGGCGGCGGCGCCGCCCGGGCCGGGGCGTCACGGCGGGCCTGTCGGCCAGCACCGGAGATGCCACGATTGCCTCACTTCCGCCGAGTTAGCTGTTCCAGCCGAGCAGGGCGCGGGTCTTGTCCGCCGCCTCGGTGAGGGCCTGCTGGGAGGTCATCTTGCCGCTCAGCGCCGCCTCGATGGCCGGGGCGATGTACTCGTCGTTGATCTTGATCCAGTCGGGCAGCGCCGGTCGGGCGTGCGCCACCTTGAGCTGCTCCAGGAAACCCTGCTGCTGCTCGCCGAAGCTCGCCGCGTCCCGCTCGGCCGCGGCCTTGTTGATGGGGAAGCCGCCGAGCGCCTGCGCCAGCTGGGTGTTGTTGTCGGAGTTGGTGAGGAACTTCAGCCACTTCCAGGCCAGGTCGGCGTTCTTGCCCTTGGCGAAGACCACCGCGTTCTCGCCGCCGATGTTCCCGGCCGGCTGAGTCTTGTACGGCAGCGGCGCGACGTTGAAGTCGAGCTCGGGGAACTGGTCCTTGATGGTGGCCACGTCCCACGGGCCGGAGATCATCATGCCGGCCAGGCCGTTGGCGAAGGCCATGTCGGAGTCGGTGATCTCACGCGGCGAGGAGGGCAGCAGGTCCACCCAGAGCTGGAGGGCCTCCACCGCCGGAGCCTGGTCGAACAGGATCTTCTTGTTCTGCTCGTCCACCATCTCGCCGCCGGCGCCGTGCACCACGCCGGGGAACATCCAGGCCCCGTAGCCGTCGCCCTTGGGCACCACGATGCCGGCGATCTTCGGGTCGGCCTTGTGGATGGAATCGCTGATCTGCTTGAGCTCGTCCCAGGTCTTGGGCGGCGTGGGGACCAGCTTCTTGTTGTAGAAGAGCGCGACGGCGGTGTGGTCGACGGGCAGGCCGTACAGCTTGCCGTCGACGCGGTTGGTGTTGAGGGCCCCTTCGAAGTAGTCGGCCTCGTTCACGGTGCCGGCCGGCATCTCCACGATGGTCTTGTCCAGCGCGTACCGGGCGACCAACGGCTGGTCGAGGATGCCGACGTCGGGGACGGTCCCGGCGGCGACCGCGCTGCCGAGCTTGGTGTTGTAGTCGTCTTTCGGGATCTTGACGATCTTGACGGTAACCCCGGGGTTGGCCTTCTCGAAGTCGGTGCGGATCTTCTCGACGACCTCGGCCGCCTGCGGAGTCCGGTCCTGGAACATCCAGTAGGTCAGGGTCGTGGACCCTGCGGCCTCCTCGGAGCCGCCGCAAGCGGTGAGTCCGGCGAGCAGCGCCGCGACCGCGGCGGCCCCTGTGACTCTCCTGATCATTTCCATCTCCTTCATCGGGGGTGGCACAGACGATAATGTAAGATGCAAAAAAAGATGAGTCCCTTGCCGGAAACGCTTTGGTAACGCACCGGCGGCAAGCCTGGTCGGTCACCTCCGCGGTGGTTGCGCCCGAGGTGAGAGCGTCGCAACTATAGGTTCACAAGTTGAACTAACGTCTCGACACGTTGGGGAGGCGGGCCATGGCGAGGCCTGAGCGCAAGACGGTCCGGGACGTCCGGAAGGGGAACCGCGGCATGCTGCTGCGGACGCTCTACTTCGACGGACCGGCCAGCCGTCACGAGCTCACCGGGCTCACCGGCCTCAGTGCCGCCACGATCAGCACGATGACCGGCGACCTGCTGGCCGACAACATCATCGTCGAGGCCGGCCAGGTGGACTCCGACGGCGGCCGGCCCCGGGTGCTGCTCCGGGTCAACCCCGGGTACGGCCACGTGATCGGCGTGGACGTGGCCGAGACGCACGTCCGGGTGGAGCTGTTCGACCTGGAGATGAACGAGAAGGCCCGGGTGGACTACAGCCTGCGGCCCTCGCACCACGAGATCGAACTGGTCGCCCGGCGCATCCTGGCCGGCATCGACGTGGTGCTCGCCGACGGGCGGGTGCCCGCCGAGCAGGTGCTCGGGGTGGGCATCGGCGTGCCGGGCATCGTGGAGCGCGGCCCCGACACGCTGATCCACGCCAAGACCTTCGGCTGGGACGGCGTGCCACTCGGCGCCATGATGCGGGCGGGCACCTCGCTGCCGGTCTTCATCGACAACGGGGCCAAGACCATGGGCCAGGCCGAGCTCTGGTTCGGCGCCGGGCGCGGGGCCGAGCACGCGGTGATCGTGCTGATCGGCTCCGGCGTGGGGGCGACCGTGGTGGCCGGCGGGGTGGTGATGCGCGGGGCCAGCAACAGCGCGGGGGAGTGGGGGCACACCAAGATCGCCCTGGACGGGCGGCAGTGCCGGTGCGGCGGGCGGGGGTGCCTGGAGGCGTACATCGGGGCCGAGGGCATCCTGGAGCGGGCCGGGGTGCCGACCGGGACCACCGACTGGCAGGCCGCGCTGGGCCGGGTGCTGGAGTCGCGGTCACCGGTGATCGAGGAGACGGTGGCCTACCTGGGCATGGGGCTGGCCAACCTGATCAACCTGCTCAATCCCGAGCGCATCCTGATCGGCGGCTGGGCGGGGTTGATGATCGGGCGGGATCTCCTGCCGGGCATCCGGGAGGCGGCCTGCGCCCACTCGCTGGCGCAGCCGTACAACGCGACCTCGATCGTGCTGGGGGAGCTGGGCCCTGACGCGGTCGCGCTCGGGGCGGCCACGCTGGTGCTGGAGGAGTTCCTGAACACCAGCGCCCCGCTCCGGCTTCACGCGGCTAGTTGAATTAAGTACCAAAAGCAAAGGCATCTGGTTGCCCCTCGTCCCTTCCGGGCGGAGTATGTGCTTAAAGCGCAGATTGAGGAGGGCAGGACATGGGTGAGGATCCCCCGACCGCGGCAGAGCGGCGATTGGACACTTCGGTGCCCCATCCCGCCCGGGTCTGGGACTACTGGCTGGGCGGAACGGACAACTTCCCGGCCGACCGGGAGGTCGGCGAGGCCATCATCGAGGTGATGCCGGATCTGCCCACGATCGCCAGGGCGGAGCGGCAGTTCATCGGGCGCGCGGTGCGCTACCTCGCCGGGGAGTGCGGGGTCGACCAGTTCCTGGACATCGGCACAGGCATCCCGACCGCCGAGAACGTCCACCAGGTGGCCCAGTCCGTCAACCCCAAAGCCAGGATCGTGTACGTGGACAGGGACCCGATCGTGCTGGTCCACGCCCGCATGCTGCTCAAGGGCACCCCCGAGGGCACCACCGACTACGTCGACGCCGACCTCCGATCCCCCGACGTCATCCTCCAGGCGGCCTCCGAGACCCTCAACTTCTACCGCCCCGTCGCCCTGATGATCCTCGGCGTACTGGAGTTCATCCCCGACGACACTCTGGCCCGCGACGCCGTCCGCGCCCTGGTCGACGGCCTCGCCCCCGGCAGCTACCTGGCCATCGCCTCCAGCGTCACCAGCCCCAGCATGGACGAGGCCGCGGCCCTCTGGAACAGCGCCGGCGCCACCCCGATCCACCTGCGTTCCGTCCCCGAGGTGACCGCCTTCTTCGACGGCCTGGAACTGCTGCCGCCGGGCGTCGTCTCCCTCCCCAAGTGGCACCCCGGCCCCGACACCCTGTACGCCGACCGCGAGGTCTACCAGTACGGCGGCATCGCGCGTAAGCCCTGAACGCCTGCGATCAGGCGTCCACGCGCTCGATCAGCACCGCGCTGCCGAGACCGGCCGCCCCGCTGACCGCGGCCACGCCGTACCGGCCGCCGAGGCGGTCCAGGGCGTCGGCGCAGCCGCCGACCATGATGGCGCCGGTGGCGCCGAAGGCGTGGCCCATGGCGATGGTGCCGCCGCCCGGGTTGAGCCGGTCGGGGCCCGGGCCGAGGTCGCGGCGCAGCCGCAGGCAGAGCGCGGCGAACGCCTCGGCGAACTCGTAGACGTCGATGTCGGCGGGGGTGCGCCCCGCTCTGGCGAGGACCTTCTCGATCGCCTCCTGACCGGCGGTGAGCATGATCACCGGGTCCACGGCGGCGGTGGCGGCGCCGACGATCCTGGCCCTGGGACGCAGGCCGAGCTGTTCGGCCCGCTCGCGGGTGCCGAGCAGGAGCAGGGCGGCCCCGTCGGCGAGGGCGGGCGAGCTGCCCACGGTGTGGAGGTGACCGATCGGGCCGACCTCGGGGTGGGCGGCGGCCACCAGGTCGTCCTGCCCGGCGGCGCCGAGTTCGGCGAAGGCGGGGACGAGCGCGGCCAGGCCCTCGGCGGTGGTGCCGGGCCGGATCAGCTCGTCCCGGTCGAAAAGCGAGCCGTCGGCGCGGCGCACGGGCACCACGGACCGGGCGTAGTCGCCGCGATCCCAGGCCGCGGCCGCCTTGGTGTGGGTCTCCACCGCGTACGCGTCAAGCTCCTGGCGCGTCCACCCGTCGATGGTGGCGTTCAGGTCGGCGGCTATCCCCATGTGAACGGACCCGATCCGCTTGACCGTCTCCGGGTCGCTCCAGAGCGGCCCCCGGTCGCTGAACATGGGCACCCGGGAGACGCTTTCCACACCTCCGGCCACGGCCAGATCCAGCTCGCCGGAGGTGATCCGGGCCGCGGCCTGGGCGACCGCGTCGATGCCGGAGGCGCAGAACCGGTTGACCGTGACGCCCGGGACCCCGTTCCCCCAGCCGGCCAGCAGGGTCGCGGTGCGGGCCAGGTTGGCGCCCTGTTCGTCCACCTGGGAGGCGCAGCCGATCACGACGTCGCCCACGGCGGCCGGGTCGAGGCCGGTGCGGTCCACGATCGCGCGCTGGAGGTCGGCCACCAGGTCGACGGGACCGCGGTGGTGCAGGGAACCGCGGGCGGAGCCCTTGGCGCGAGGGGTGCGTACGTACTCCAGCAGGTACACCTCGGACACGTGATCAACCTCTCGGCCGCCGCTGTATTACTCTTTTAAATGTAGCAACAGGGAGGTGGCCATGCCGGAGACCGTCTGGGTTCTGGGCGGGTACCAGACCGACTTCGCCCGTAACTGGAGCCGCGCGGGACAGGGCTTCGCCGAGCTGACCGAAGAGGTCACTACCGGCACGCTCGCCGACGCCCGGGTGGCGGCCGCCGACATCGGGGTGATCCACGTCGGCAACGCCTTCGGCCAGCTGTTCACCCGCCAGGGCCAGCTGGGCGGCATGCCCGCCACCGTGCTCCCCGAGTTCTGGGAGGTCCCGGCCGCCCGGCACGAGGCCGCCTGCGCCTCCGGCGGGGTCGCCCTGCTTGCCGCCATGGCCGACATCCAGTCAGGGAGGTACGAGACCGCCCTGGTCCTCGGCCTGGAGTTGGAGCGCACGGTCTCCGGTGACGAGGCGGCCCGGCACATGGGCGCCGCCGCCTGGACCGGCCACGAGGGGCAGGACGCCCGGTTCATGTGGCCATATATGTTCAGTGCGCTGGCCGACGAGTACGACCGGCGGTACGGGCTCGACGAGGCGCACCTGCGGGCCGTCGCCGAGCTGAACTTCCGCAACGCCAGGGCCAACCCGAACGCGCAGACGCGGGCCTGGACCTTCACCGATCGCAGCTTCGCCGCCGACGACGAGGCCAACCCGATCGTGGAGGGGCGGCTGCGCCGTACCGACTGCAGCCAGATCACCGACGGCGGGGCCGGGGTGGTGCTGGCCGGGGAACGCTTCCTGGCCCGCCGCCCGGACCTGGCGGGTGCGGCCCGGGTGCTCGGCTGGGGTCACCGCACGGTCGGCCTGCCGCTGGACCGGAAGCTGGCCCGCAGCGCCGGGCAGCCCTACGTGCTGCCCCACGTGCGCAACACCGTGCTGGACGCCTTCGCCCGCGCCGGGATCGCCGACGTGGACGGGCTGGACGGCATCGAGACCCACGACTGTTTCACCATGTCGGAGTACGCGGCGATCGACCATTTCGGCATCACCGGACCCGGCGAGAGCTGGAAGGCCGTGGAGAACGGCGACCTGGAGCGCGGCGGGCGCATCCCCGTCAACCCGAGCGGCGGGCTGATCGGCGGCGGGCATCCGGTCGGCGCCACCGGCGTGCGCATGGTGCTGGACGCCGCCCGCCAGGTGACCGGCCGGGCGGGGGACTACCAGGTCGGGGGCGCCCGCCGGTTCGGCACGCTGAACATCGGCGGCAGCACCACGACCACCGTGAGCTTCGTCATCGGGGTGGAGTGAACACCCGGGTCCGGCCCCGCGTGCCCGAGCACCCGACCCCGCTCCCGCCGGGCGGACCCAACGCGGTCGGCGTCACCCTCGGCCTGATCGGCGACGAGTGGAACCTGCTCATCCTCCGGTACGCGATGCTCGGCGTGCGCCGCTACGGCGAGTGGCGGGCGGCGCTGCCCATCTCCCACGCGGTGCTCACCCGCCGCCTGACCGCCCTCACCGACCTGGCGGTCTTCGAGAAGGCCGAGTACGGCACGCACACCGGCCGCCTGGAGTACCGGCTGACCCGGCGCGGGCGGGAGCTCTGGCCGGTGCTGCTCACCATCTGGGCCTGGGAGCTGGACTGGGTGCCCGAGCACGTGGAGTCGCTCCCGGTCATGGTGCACCAGCCGTGCGGGCAGCGGTTCCGGCCGGTGCTCGGCTGCGCGGCCTGCGGCGAGCCGGTGCGGTCCAGGGACCTGGCCGGGGGATTCGGCCCGAGCGGCAGCTGGGCACGGTCGGTCCCGGTCGCCACCACCCGGCGGCGCAGCGGCGTCACGCTCGGGGGCGCGGGACTGTTCCCGCAGACCATGACCCTGATCGGGAACCGCTGGTCGGCGGCGATCCTGGGCGCGGCCTTCCAGGGCCTGCACCGGTTCCGGGACTTCGAGCAGCGGCTCGGCGCGCCGCCCGCCATCGTGGCCGAGCGACTCCGGGCCTTCTGCGAGCTGGGCGTCTTCACCCAGACCCCCGGCGAGGAACGGGCGGCCTGGCCGAGTTACCGCCTCACCGAGAAGGGCCGCGCGTTCTTCCCCGTCGTGATCACGGCGATCGACTGGGGGCAGCGCTGGTTCCGCGCCCCCGAAGGTCCTGCCCTGGTCTACACGCACCGGGCCTGCGGGCGGAACTATCACACCAGGCTCAGCTGCGACGCCTGTCACCTGCCCCTCCGGGGTCACGAGATCGCGCAGGAACCGCTTGAAGAGCGGGCCGGAAACGGGTGAGGATCGGCCCTGAGGCGGCCATGAAAGTGAACACTTACGCGGCCTACCTTCGCGGTGTCCGTTCGGAAACGACATCTGCGAAGGAGCCTTTCATGCGTACCCGCATCGCCCTGCTCGCCCTGGCCCTGGCCACCGCGTCCGGCACCGCCCTGTCCGCCACCCCCGCGAGCGCGGCAGTCTGCGCCACCCTGGGCCACGCCTACTTCATCTACCCGGCCGACGGCTTCAACTACATGTCCGGCTTCGAGAACGACAAGCGGTACGGCGTGCCCACGATCTTCGCCTTCCGCGGCAGCTTCTTCCAGGTCGGCGGGAACGGCATCAAGCCCGGCACGCCGATCACCTTCACCGCCGTGACCGGCATGTTCGGCGCGAACAGCGGCGCGGTCACCACGAACGCCGGCGGCAACTGCGTCGTCAACCAGGTCCCCAACGCGTTCGCCATCGGCAACGTCCCCAACGGCACCTACACCGTCCGCGCCACCTACCGGGCCGGCAACTCGGGCGCGTTCATCGTCAACGAGCCCGTGGTCCGGGTGGCGGTGGTCGGCTAGTCAGTCGCCGGCCTCAGGAAATAACGGGGTCAGGAAGGTGACCCGTTCCGCGCTCTCCATCATCCGCAGGGCGAAAGCTCCCGAGCCGATCTCGGGCAGGCCCTGTGCGATGGCCATCTGGGCGGCCAGGTCGGCGATCGGGATCTTGCGGAATGGGGCGAGTGTGCCGGTGAGGGGGTCGTCCCGGTCGCGGAGGGCCTTGGTGAAGGTCCCCTCACCACCTTCGGTTTCGGGAAGTTCCCCAGGTTCGGGGGGTCCCACGGCTTCGGGGAGTTCCACGGCGAAGTGCAGGGTCTCCGGCCGCTGGTGCAGGTCCAGGCGCTGGAGCTCCCCTTCAAACAGACAGAGCAGGATATTTCCGGAAATGATTTCGCGGCGGACCAACGGGAGCGGGCGGGTGCCGTCCTGGTCCGCGTACGCGTCGATGAGCAGGCCGGGATACCCGGTAATCACGTCGGAGCGGATCAGCGCGCCGCTCAGCGGCGGCGAGTCCACCGGGACCGGGGATTCGCGGTCCAGCAGGGCGTCGGCGGGGGTGAGCCGCCCGATGCTGTACGCGCCGTCCACCAGGCAGTGCACCCACCGCTGGTCCAGCCGGAGGAACCGGATCGTCTCCACCGGCAGCAGCCGCTCGTCGGGCACCAGGTAGCAGAACGGCACCCCGTGCAGCCGGGACAGCCCGGTCAGCCAGCTCACCACCGGCTCCGGCGGGGTCACGTCGATCTCCGCCACCGCCAGCGGATACCCCTCGGCGGGCTCCCGTTCCGCCCGCAGCCGCCGCTTGGCCCTGGCCCGCTTCCAGTCGAACAGCGCGGTGGCGAAGTCCGGCGCGGCCAGCGCGAGCAGCCGCCCGAGCTGCCAGGCCGCCGCGTACCCGGTCTCCAGCATGCCCACCCCGGGATGGAACCTGAGCAACCCGTCGGACGTACGGACGGGGGGCAGTTCCGGGCTCTCGCCCGCCGGGCCGGTCAGGAACGGACCCCGGTACCAGGAGACCGTGTCGCCGCCCTGCCGGAGCCGGTGCGGGAACGGGACGAATCCCTGGGCCAGGAACGCGTCCGCGCGGGGTTCCCCGGTGTCGGGAAGGCGGAAGGTCTGCCCGCCCCTGGCCAGGTCGCGGACCAGGTAGGAGAAGGTCTGGCCGGGGTCGAGACAGGCGAACCGCCAGCTGTGCAGGGTGACCAGGGTGATCAGGCCCTCGGGTTTGTCGTACGCGCCTTCCAGCGAGACCAGGTGCACCGTGCTGGTGGCGCCGGGCGCGGGCAACCGCTCGCAGATCAGCACCGCGTTCTCCTCCTCGCCCTGCCGTACGTGGGCGAGGTAGGGCAGGTCCGCCTGGTCGGGCAGCAGCGCGCGGGGCACGTCGATGACGGTCACCTGGTCGTCCGGGGACTCGTGGCCCTCCAGCGGCACGCCCAGCGCGCCCGCCGTGGTGGTCCGGGGCTCCGGCCGGTCCTCCGGGGTGAACAGGAGCAGCGCCAGCCAGGGGAGCTCCCCCCGCTCCCACGGCAGGGTGGCGCGGCTGAGCACCAGGTGCGGCAGCACGGCGGCGTGGTCGCCGAGGCTGCCGGGCGGGGGGAAGACCGCGCGGATGTCCTCGGGCGCCAGCCGGTGCCGGTCCGACCCGACCGTGAAGGTACGGGAGGCCGTGAACACCTCCGGATCCAGCTCGATCTCGGTGGTGGCCGAGATCGCGTAGTCCCCGGCCGGCAGGGCGGGTTGCCGGAAGTCCAGGAAGGAGATCTGGTCAGGCATATGCCACCTCTGGCAGTTCGAAGAATTCGTTCACGGTGAATCCGGCCAGGTCGACGGTGGTTCCCGGCAGGACCGCGTCGAGCAGGGCCGCCCTGGTCTCCGCCACGTCGGAGGCGGTCAGGCTGGTGGTGATCAGGTCGGCGGGGTCGCCGTCGGCGGGGATGAACGGGTCGGGTTCGGTCCACCAGATGGCTTCCTGCGGCGGCACCAGCGGGGTGGCCTGCAGGTCGGCCACGTCGATGGTGGCCGGTTGACCCGGTTCGATCGGTGGGAGTGGGGTGATCGTGTAGCCGGTGAGCAGGTCGCTGACCAGCTGGGGGTGGTTCAGGGACAGAGTCGCCGAGGTGCCCCAGAGGGCGAACGGGAGGTCCTTCCGTACCGGTTCGAAGGTGAACAGGTGCTCGGCGGGCTCGCCGTCGCGGGTGATCGTCACGCGGTGGGTGGCGGTCACCGAGGTGTCTCCGGTTGGGGCGACCCCGAACGCGGTGCCCTGTTGCTCGTTCGTGCCCGCCAGCGCCCGGGTGGACGGGATCACCGAGTCGGTGGTGAGCGTCAGCCGTCCCGGATCCACCAGGCCCAGGTCCTCGCCCTCGCCCGGCCGCAGCGCGCCCCCGCCCAGCACGACGGTGACCAGGTCGGACGGCAGCAGCGCGTTCCGCACCTCCGACCATGACACGGTCGGCTTCTGTTGTGCCCGTGCGCCGAAGGAGATGGTGAAGGACACCACGCTGAGGTCGATGTGCGCCCTGCCGCTGAACTCCGGTCCCCACAGTTGCACGTCCGCGCCGACGTGGGCGGTGATGGTGTGGGTGCCGAAGAAGTGGAAAGTGTAGGAGGCACCGACGCTGATGTGGAAGGAGGCGTCGTAGTGGTAGGGATGCCATCCGATGAGGAAGTCCATCGAGGCGTCGAACCACGCCTTGAGTGACCCGTCGTGCCAGGTCGCGTTGAGGGAGCCCCCCGCCATCAACGCCGACGGGGTCAGCGCGTAGTACGCGGTCCCCTTCAACGTCAGTGACCGGTCGACCTTCCAGTTGAAGGCCAGCCGGGGTACTTGCGGGTAGTGCGCCGGGACCGGGAAGCGGGGGTGGTAGCCGCCTGCGGTCAGTACGAAGTCGCCCGAATGCTGCTCTCCGAACCAGGACGCGAACGCGAAACCGCCGGTCAGCACACAGTCCCGGGAGAGCACGAACGATCCCGGCGTCAGCCGCGCGACCAGCGAGAAGTACCCGTCCTCCGGCACGAGGGTGGCCCGCAGCGCGATCTGCACCTGGGCGATCGGCGTCTTCCCCGAGGACTCCGCAGGTAGCGTCAGCGTCGACAGACCGACCAGCTGGAGCGCGAACCGGTGCCCGAAGACGGCGCTCAGCAGCAGGAACGAGTCGATCATCTCGTACGTGGTGAAGTGCACGCCGACGGCCAGGAAGTAGTCGCCTTCGGAGACCGTCAGGGCATCGGAGAGCCGGGCCACTTCCCCGGCCAGGTCGGTGCGCTCCATCCGCCCCGTGGCCTCGGCTACCAGCGGGAATCCAGCCACCTGCTCTACCGGGGGCAACTCGACCCTGCGGTTGTATCCGAAACCGGCGGCCAGTCCTCGTACATAGAAGAAGGAGGGCCCGCCCAGCGGGTAGTCCACGAACGCGTACACGAACAGCGACGGCCCGCTCGGCAGCTGCACGTACGAGCCCAGCGCCGCGATCGACAGGTCTGCCGTCTTGAGGGTGGCCAGCCCGTTGAAGGAGTCCCGCTCGACTCCGTCCACTTCCAGCGTTCCGTGCAGGAACGCCCCGGTGACCTCCAGCGGACCCCCGGTGTAGGAGATCCCCAGCCCCGCCAGATCGAAGGTCGGCGTGCTCAACGGGTCCGACAACGAGAGGCCCGCCGCCAGCCCGTTGAGCGACAGCGTCAGCCCGGCCACCGTCAGCGCCGCGTCCACCAGGACGAACAGCCGCCCCTCCCGGTAGGCCAGCCCGATCCGCGCGATGTGCACGGGCCCGAACCCCCGCTGCACCTTGTACCAGAGCACGTTCTCCGACGGCGCCGGAGAGGCAGGGGAGCCGGCCGGGGGAGGGGCGTCCACCGGCAGCCGAAGGCTCTCCTCCAACGGCCCGAGCAGCAGCTTCCCGTCAATGACGAAACCGCCCGCCGGGAGTTCGCCCGGCAGGGGAGGGACGGCCGACGGCAGCAGCCCGTTGACGGCCGCCGCGTCCAGGGCTCCCGACACCGAGATCATCCGCAGTGGCGCGAACCCCACGGGACCGGGCGGCAGCATCGGGCCGGCCAGCGGCAGCTTCGACAGGTCGATGGTCGCGGTCAGGTCGGCTCCGACCAGCCGCCGTCCCTCCTGCTCGGCGAAGTACGCGTCCCGCAGGTCCACGACCAGGCCGTCCGGCACGTACGCGCCGGCCTGCGGCGAGATCGCGGCCACCAGCTCCTTGACGGTGGGGAGCGTGCCGCCAGGGGTGTGGGCGTAGTAGCCCACCATGAGCGCGCCCCGGAAGCCCAGGCCGAAGGAGAGCTTCGCGTCGTCGCCGAGCGTCACCTCCAGGGCGGTGGTCAGCAGCCGGGCCACCGTGTCCATGCGGAGATCGAAGACCACCGGGCGGCCGTCCACGGGGAACGTGGCGCGCCCGGCCAGGCGGAGCCCTCCGTCGTCGCCGGTGGTGGCCTCCGCGCTGAGCTTGCTGAGGACCAGACCGGCCAGCGGCTCGGGCAGGGCGAAGCCGCCGTACCGGGTGGTGAGGTCGTCGAAGAGACGGCCGATCGGGATTCTGGCGTCCGTACGGGTCGCGCCTGACAGCCGCCAATGCGGGGTCGGGTCGGGGAAGTGGTCCACTTCGACGATGACGGGTACGCCGCCGATCACGAAGTGTCCCCGGCCTACGAAGGTGGTGCCCGAGTCATCTTGGTCCAGCTGGAAGTGGACGGTGCGCAGCTCGACGTGCTCGATGAGCGTCCAGTCGCCGTTCACCTCGACGACGCCGCTGAACCTGCGCGGCAGCGTGAGTTCCAGATGGAGCTGGGTGACCTCCATGACCGGCAGGTGGCGGGCGGAGTCGCCGGTGACGAACGTGTACAGCTCGTCCAGCCGGAGCACCGGAAGCTCCGCGTCCTCGTCCCAGTTCCCGCCGTTCGGGTCCGGCAGGCCGATCGCCAGCCTCGTCTCGTCGCCGAAGATGCCGAACGCCTCCAGCCGCCCCGCCTCGCCCAGGGTCACCTCGCCGTAGACCATGCCGGTCACTTCGGGTTCCTCGGACATGGGCCCGCTGACGGCGAAGGTCAGCTGGATGTCGCTGAAGGTGACCCCGCCGACCGTCCAGGTCTCGGCGGCGGCGAGGGTGAGGCTGATGTTCGGGACCCGCCCGCTGGAGTCCACCGTGAACGTCACATCGTTCAGCAGGACCGGCAGGCTGACCTGGGGCCCGAGGGCGGTCGGCAGGGACTCCAGGTTGGCGAGGGCGGCGACGGTGTCCACGCCGAGCGGCCCGAGGTCGCTGAAGTCGGCGCTGAACTGCACGGCCTCCCTGCCGCGCACCTCGGCGCTGATCAGCACCCGCCGCCCGCCCACCTGGATCGCGCCGGTGAACTCGACGTGGGAGAGGACCTCCCAGTCGAGGATGTCGTAGCTGAACTGGGGTTCGCCGTAGATCTCGTAGCGCAGCTCGGACATGGTGAACAGGCCCATGTTCAGGCTCGCGCCCGACGGGCCGTACAGGATGACGTCCGGCACGGTGGAGGTGTCCAGGTCGGTGTCGGGCAGGCCGGACACCATGCCGACGCTGCCGCGCAGCCGGTGTTCCGCCACCGGCACCAGCAGGTCGAAGAGGGGCGGGCGGTCCTGGTCGAGCACGCCCTCCACGCCCATGCGCTCCGCGCCGGAGGTCAGCGTGAGCGTGGCCGAGGTGAAGGTCAGCCGGGCCATCAGGCCTTCCCCGAGGTCGGGGAAGGCGGTGCCCATGGTCCAGTCGGCGGCGGCCCGCGCGGTCACCGTGGCGGTCAGGTCGTCGCCGTCCGGCTCGAAGACGGCGGTCACGGCCATGCCCGGGTACGGCAGGCCCGACCCCGTGCCGGTGACGGTGACCGTGCCGGCGGCCTCCGTGCGTACGGCCCCGGTCAGGGTGAGCCTGCCGGTGGGGAAGAAGGCGGGGTCGACCAGGCCGGTCACGTCGAGGTCGAGCAGGCCGCCGGTGACCCGGATGTCGTCAGGGGTCATGTCGCCTCATAGAAGTGGGCCAGGTCCTTGGTGTCCTCGGTGGCGTCCAGGTCGTACTTGATGTTCTTCGGCTTGTATCCGTCGTCGTCTTCGTAGTTGTAGGCGTTGACCGTGTTCGGCGTGTCGAGTTCTTCGACGTCCCTGTCCATCACCGCCACGTAGCGGTCGAGCGCCTCCCAGTGGGGGTGCCGCCAGTTGCTCGGCGAGGCCGCGGCGTCGGCGCTGACGACGGCGATCTGGGCCCTGACCATCTCCACGAACTCCTGGAGCGAGGAGGTGACCGTGCTGCCGTGGTGGCCTATCCGGATCGACGACGTATTGCCGAGCAGTTCCTCCTGGGTCGCCATGAGGAACCGCTCGGTGCCCGCCGTGCCGTCGCCCATCAGGAGCAGGTTCTCCTCGAACGCTTTCACGTGCAGGACGATGCTGGCGCGGTTGATGTCGGTGCCCTCGTCCTCTTCGTCGTACTTGTCCTCGACGCCCGCCGCGATGATGGTGATGTCGCAATTGTCCTCGGCCACGATGCGGATGCCCACGTCGGTGATGACGTTCACGTCGTAACCGTTCTCGGAGTCGGGCGGGCGGGTGTGGGAGAACTCCTTTTTGCTGTTGCTGGCCGGCTTGAGCGTGGTCGAGCCGTCGTCGCTCCGGTCGGGATCGTCGTTCATGACGACGTCCCGCACGATCCGGAAGTCGGGGATCGTCTTGTACAGGTGCCAGGCCGTGTGCTTGTAGTCCCCGATCGAGCCCGAGCAGTAGACGGCGTGGATGGTGGTGACCCCGGCCTGGATCAGCGCCTTTTTCAACGCGTTGTGGTGGTCCTTGTCGGGGTGGGTGAGCACGATCACGTCGATGACCCGGTCGTGCTTGAGGAACACCTTCTGGAGCAGCTTCTGCTTCAGCCGCTCGTAGAAGTCGCCGGTGGCGGGATGCTCGCTGGAACCGCAGTCCACCAGGATGACCCGGCCGTCGGGGGTGGTCATGAGCGTGCAGTCACCCTGGCCCACCGAGACGTAATGGATGTAGAACGTGCCGTCGCCCCGATTGCCGTCCGAGCGTTTGTGCTTGCCGAGCCACTCATCCCGCTTCTCGAGCACCTTCAGCAGTTCCTTGCCGAAGGCCTTCTGCTTCGCGATCTTGTTGCGGTGGGCCAGCTCGACGTCGTCCTGCTCCTTGGCCTTGCGCTTGGTCTGTGGCATGCGCGTCTCCCGGCGATCAGGGGAAGAGGAACCCGAACAGTCCGCCCGAGCTCGGGTGGTCCAGCAGGCGGCGGAGGTTGGCGAAGTCGGTGGCGTTGAGGGTGGTACCGCCGACGGTGACGGTGGTGGCGGTCAGCGAGCCCACGGTGGTGTCGCCGGCGGTGAGCTTGGTGTAGGTGTCCTGGGCCGGGTCGCCGACCTTGAGGTGGAGGCCGTCGGGGCGGGCCTCGATGCGGTGCGAGGCGGTCCCGCTGGTGAAGCGCAGGCTCGGGTTGACCTGGGTGGACTGCTGGGCCTGGTAGATCTCCAGGAAGACCAGGTTGCCGCCCCCGGCGGACGCCTCGCGGCGGAGCTGGAGGTGGGTGTTGTCGGCGCCGATGGTGAGCTTGGCCGTGGTGTTGGCGGTGCCGAGGCCGACGTTGTTGCCGACGGCGTTGATCAGCAGCGGGCGGAGTCCGTGGGACTGGATCCAGCTGTAGTTCTGGTGGTAACCGATACGCAGGTTGGCGCCGCCGGTCGGGCCGATGATGAGGGCGTTGCCGTTGGGGTCCTGCGGGCCGTGCAGGATCTGGAGGCGGCCTTCTGGGGCGGTGGTGCCGATGCCGACGTTGTTGACGATCGGGTTGATGGACAGTGGGCGGACGCCGTGGGACTGGATCCAGCTGTAGTTCTGGTGGTAGCCCATGCGCAGGTTGGCGCCGCCGGTCGGCCCGATGATCAGGGCGTTGCCGTTCATGTCCTGCGGGACGTGCATGATGTGGAGCTTGGCCTCGGGGGCCGTGGTGCCGATGCCGACGTTGGATCCGGCGGGGATCAGGGGGGAGCGTTCCGCGGTGACCTTGAGGTAGCCGTCGGCGTACCCGGGGATGTTCTGGTAGCCGATGACGATGTCGGCGTGGCCGAGGGCGGACAGGGCCACCACCGGGGTGAGGGTCAGGTCGATCCAGCCGTCGGGGGCGATGGCGGTGGCCTGCTGGGGTCGTACCGTCCAGACCGGCTCCTGGCCGAGGTGCTGGTCGGCGACGTGCCAGCCGGAGTCCATGCCGGGGGCGCCGGTGGCGGTCAGATGGACCTGGGTGCCCTTGCCCGCTTCCGTGAGGGCGCCGAGCTGGGTCTCGTGCTGCTCCTGGACGTCGAACGTCACCGTGAACGCCGAATCCGGATTTAGTGGGATTGAGCGGTCGCGGGAGAGGTTGGAGAGGCGGATCCGGAGGGTGTTCGGTGTGACGTTATCGTTGAGGACGGCGTTGCCGCCCACGAAACCGGCGGTGATCGGCGCGTCCTTGCTGCCCCGGGCGTTCACCACCTCCAGGAACTGCATGCGCGAGCCCGACAGCTCGTCCGACTCCCCGGCGTATCTGAGCAGCCGGTACTGCAGCTCGACCCGGGTCCCCCGGGTGCCGCCGGTGCCGTCCGCCTTGAGACCGGTCAGCGGCAGGATCAGGTCGGCCCCGGTGGAGAGGGTGAACGGGCCCGCCGAGCGCAGGTAGAGCGTCGTGCCGGAGGCGTCGGAGGTCCGGCGCAGCGTCCAGCCGTCCGCGGCGATCCCCGGTTCCGGCAGGTCGGCCAGGGTGCCGGGGCGGAAGCGCAGAGCCAGCTGGTAGTCCTGGTCCCGCTCGCCCGGGGCCATCAGCAGGTCCTGCCGGGAGCCGTTGGTCAGCCGGAGCGTCATCTCCTGACCGTCCTGGTCGTCCTCGATCCGGAGCACCGGCTGCTGGTGCTCGTCGGAGAGGAGGAAGTCCAGCGGGTGGCTACGGACGAACGCGGCCAGCGCCGCCTCGTCCTCGGCCATGTCCCGGCGGATCTCGGCCTCCGACAGAGCGCCGTCGTAGATCCGCAGGTGGGCGAGCCGCCCTTCGAAGTAGCCCTCGCTCCCGCCCTCGCGGCCCACCGCCAGCTCGACGTCCTTGATCAGGTCGGTCCGCAGGCCCGGCCCTTCGGCGACCGGCGAGCCGTCGTAGTAGACCCGGGCGGTCTCGCCGTCGTTGCACACCGCGACGTGCTGCCAGCTGTCCAGGGCCAGGCGGTGGGCGAACTGGTCGGTCCCGCCGAAACGGTGCGCCAGGATGCCCTCGTTGGTGATCCCGACGTTGCCGAACGCGCCGGTGATCAACCGGGTGTTCCGCTGGTCCGCCGGCCTTACCCAGAACTCCACCGTGTACGAGGTCAGCTCCAGCTCGCGGGCGCCCTGGATGATCACCGCGTCCCCGACGCCGTCGAAGGCCAGGCAACTGCCGAACCGGGGGTCGGGCACGTTCTTCGGGTCGCCCACCACCTGCCCGTTGAGCAGGTTGCCCGAGTCGTCGATCGCGCGGCTGGAGTCGGTGACCGCGTCCAGATGCCAGTGCAGGACCAGAGTCACGCGCCCACCCCGTCCACGAGGGCCGGCCGCGGCAGCGCCGTCTCGGCCGCCAGTTGGGGTTCCGCCTGCTGGTGGATCCGCGTGATCAGGTCGCACACCCGCACGTACGGCAGGTTGCCCAGCGCTTCCAGGATGAGGTTGGTCTCCGGGACCGAGAAACTAAGCGATATCTGCGGTGACATCAGGCATTCCTTGCAGGAGGGGCGTAAGGACGGAGGGCCAGCCAGCCCTCGCGGAGGGACAGTTCGGGCGGGAACTGCGCGTCGAGTGCGGTGGGCGCGGTGTCCAGCTGGGCCCAGTCCGCGCCCGTCCGCTCCCGCCAGGACCAGGCGAAACCGGGCTCATCCGGCAGCGGCAGGCCGAAGTCGCCCTGCGCGGCCAGCACGGGGGCGGTGAAGAAGTCGGACTCCAGCGCGGACACCGACTCGGCGTGGTACTGGGCCGGCAGGTCCAGGGTCTTGCACGGCAGCACGCCGCTGGTCACGTGGACCTTGCCGCGCGGGTCCAGCAGCAGGGTGAGCACGTGCGGCGCCTCGTCGATGGCCTGGAGGATCGGCTCGGCGTCCAGGATGCTGTGGAACTTCTGGGGGGATTCGCCCTCCACCCAGTAGCCGACCACGCCGTCGTCCAGATGGTGGTGGGAGCCGATCCGGACCGGGAACCGTACCAGCGGGAAGTCGTTGCTCTCCCGGCTGGTCCTGGCCAGGTCCTGGCGGAACACGTTCCAGTCCTGGTGCACGGCCGGCACACCCTGCAACTCCAGGTTGATCGCGGCCCGGACCACGGCCAGCGGGCGGCCGGTGAGGATCGCGCGGGCCCGGTGCTGCGCCTGCTCCTCGGGCTCGATCGCGTCCAGCGCGTCGCTCAGCGCCGCCACGAACTCGCCCAGCCGGTCGGGACCGGCCGTGCGGAGCCTGGCCACCACCGCGCGCAGGTGCTCGTCGGGGATCTCCCCGGTCCCGACCCAGCCCGCCCCGGGCAGGCCGCGCCACTGCGCCAGCGTCGGATCCCCCAGGTCGGGTACGGCGTAGAGCGCGCCCATCATCCGCCCGTCCGCGGCGAACACGGCCACCCCGTCGTCCAGGTTGTCCGGCAGCAGCCAGCCGCAGACCGGTGTCGACTCGGGGGTGCTGTTGCTCTCCCTGCGGTCGTAGCGGGCGTCCAGCCAGCGGGCCGAGATGCGGGTCGGCTGGGCCAGCCGGGGCGGCATCGCCACCCAGCCGGGATGGTCGGGCACCGTCAGCTCGGTGGTGGTGCCGGGCAGGCGCACGTCCACGTCGTGGCCGACCCCGAAGTTGTCCACCAGCCGCAGGGCGAGCACCCGCATCGCGCCCGCCCGGATCGGGGCGAAGTCGCTCAGCGGCTGCGGCGCGTGCGTGGTCTCGTTGCCGATCGCCCACTTCACCTCGCCGGCGAAGTCCTGGTAGCGCCGGAAGCCCAGCGGGTCGTCCACCGGCAGCTGGCGGACCAGCTTCCGCATCAGCAGGGCGTCGTTGAACCCGCCGAGCACACCGGCCAGGTTGCCGCCCTCGTTGGCGGCCAGATGCCGGTACGCCTCGATCAGCGTGACCAGGCGCTGCTCAGGGGCGGGCTGGTCCAGGTACCGCTGGAACACCTTCTCCGGGTCGTCCATGTTCTCGCCGTACCGGGGGAGCAGGGCGCCCTCCAGGTACCTGAGCACCCGGGCGGAGAGCACCGGGCGGGCGGCGGGGGAGAGCAGGGTGACCCCGCTGTAGACGTTGGCGGCCTTGTCGTTGGCGTCCTGGCCGGGGATGACCGTCAGCTCCACCTCGCCGGAGGCCAGCTCGTAGGTGCGGGTGACGTAGTCCTCGTCGTACGTGCGGTCGTTCGGCGACAGGTTGCCGCCCTGGCCGGACGGGAAGAACTCGACCTGCCAGTGGAGCAGCACCGGGTGCCAGGGCGCGTGCCGCCAGACCTGGGCCTCGGCCAGCGGGAGCACGGCATCGCGCAGGTCGCCCGCCGTCCCCGCGTCCCAGGCCGGTCCGGGGTCGGTGACGGCGTGGCAGCGCAGCAGGCCGTCCGGGGACTGGGCGCCGTCCTGGCCGTGCCGGTCGGTGGGGGTGGCGGCGTCGCCGGTGAACAGCACGACGGGCTCGTTGGGCAGGTAGTACTGCGGCGCGGCCACCGGTTTGACCACGAAGCTCGCCCGCGCGGTCTCGGTGTCGACCTGCCGGAGCACCCACTCCAGCCGGCTGCGCCTCATCGAGATGATCTCGCTGCGCTCGCCGTTGGCGTACGAGCGGCGCTGGAGGATCCGCAGCTGGCGTTCGATGAAGAACTTGACCAGGTCGGGGTCGGGGTAGCCGTCCCGGGTGGTGTCGTACGGGTAGGCGCAGAGCAGGTACTTGTGCCAGTCGGCGAAGAGCCGCTCGCGCAGGCCGGTCAGCCGTGCGGCCTCGTTGTCGTAGGCGGACTGGAGGCGGTTGAGCTCGTCGAGGAGGTCGCAGGCGTCCGGGGGCAGGGTCAGGTTCTCGCGGGCCTGCCGTTCCTCGGCGCTGCTGTCGCCCGGTTCGTCCTCGCGGACGATGGTCCAGAGCGTGCCGCCGGGCAGGCTGCGGAAGGTCGCGGCGTGCCGGTTCTCGGCGAGGGTGAGCCCCAGGTCCAGCTGCTGGGATTCCAGCTCCTCGGCGAAGGAGAGCGCCTCCAGCAGGTGCTCGGCCTCGGCCGGGGTGGTGGCGGGGAGGACCGCGCCCAGGTGGGCGGCGAGGGCCTCGGTGGCGGTGTTGCCGACCCAGACGCCGGTGTCGTCGGACAGGAGCGGGCTGGTGGTGTCCTCGGCGGGCTGGAAGGTGAGCCGGGCAACGCAGACGATCCGCTCGAAAGGGCCATCTTCTGTCACGTTCCAATCGAACTGCTCTTCGAGCTTTTCGGTCAGGGTCTGGTCCGGGTCCGGCTGGAGCCTGGTCAGCGGGTCGCTGGACAGGTCCTGGTACCAGCCGACCACGTCATAGCTGAGCCCCGCCGGGGGAACGCCCGGGTAGGCAGGGTCGTGCAGACCGAAAACGCTGTGACAGTTCGGGTAGTAGGCGGCGAACGCGGGCTCGCCGTAACCGACCGCGGTGAGCAGCGGCAGACGCTGGGCGGGGTCGGTGGTCGGGCTCCAGACATTGAGCGGCACCTGCCGCCCGAGTCGGCGGTACGTCTCCGGGCCGTCCGACAGCGGATAGGCGATCGCGCCCACGTTCTCCTGGGAGAACACGTCGCTCTCCACCACCCACTGCGCCTCGACCACCCCGTCCCGGCTCCGCGTCACCAGCCACCGGTCGGGCACCGCGGGAATCGAGGTCTGCCCGTCGTCCTGCTGCACCATCCGGGTCAGCCCATCCGGTAGCGCCCAGTGCAGGTGAACGCCCGCCTTGAGCCGGAAATCCTGGTCCTCGAACGGCTCGGGAACCACGATGTCACTCAGGTACGGCTGGTCCGCGTGCTGGTCGCCGCCCTCCGCCGCGTACGGCAGCCGGGTGAAGTCGGCCGTGGGGCCACTGACATCAGTGGACCGTTCCAGACAAAGCGCATCTAAATGCACGGGCACGACAATCAGCGAGCTCACCGTCCAGCCCCTCAAGATCCAGATTCCCCCCGAACCAGAAGCAACGATGACGCATTTCCCGTCGTTTGGGAACCCCGCATTTCGACATTTAGCATGACAAAATAGTGACTAGCCGAAATATCCCCTATGGGCGTATCTGGTTGTCCCAAACCCCGGCTGCCCCCACACGGTTGCCGCCAGGCCCTTGGTGGTCCCTTCCGAGCCCTCCGACTCCATTGGCGTCGCGTAAATGAGTGGCCCGCCGCCGACCCCGGGCACTACGGTTCTGAACAACCGGAGAACGGAAACCACAGAGGACGAGCCATGAACCACCAGGCGAGCAAGGAACGGCAACGCGGTCGGCGGATGCGCCGTGAGCTGCTGCTCGGTGGCCTCGCGCTGTGGATCGGCCGCAGACTCGGGTGAAATTCCGGGGAATCGTGCGGCCGCCAGGGAAACCGGCGGCCTTTCTCTTTTGAATTCCACGGCGCACGATGCCAGATCGTCTAATTGGCAGGACGCCCGGCTTTGAACCGGGAAAGTGCGCGTTCGAGTCGTGCTCTGGCAGCCACCGATTTCTGACGTCCGTAGCCCAACGGCAGAGGCGCCGGCCCGAGGTGCCGGAGGATGCGGGTTCGAATCCCGCCGGACGTACGTACCACTGGCCGCTCTAGCCCAACGGCAGGAGGCACCGTGCTCAGGACACGGGACGTCGGGGTTCGAATCCCCGGAGCGGCACCACTCACCTGAAACTTTCGAGGCAATTCAGGAGATGCGATCCCTCGCCGTACCGGCCTACGGTGCATGTACTGGCAAGCGAGGAGAGCCATGGAAACGGTTCGGAGTATCGATTCTGCTGAAATATTTCGGAGAGTGTCCGCAATTGTTCCGCTGCTGGGCGGCAACGCGTACTGGTCGGAGGGGCACCGGCGGCTCCACCCGCTCTCGATCGAGGTGATGGCCGAGGCCGGGGTGTTCCGGCTCCGCGTCCCCGCCCGGTACGGCGGTCACGACTGCGACACCCGCACCCTTGTCGAGGTCTGCGCCACACTGGCCGAAGCGGACGGGTCGGCGGCCTGGACCGCCGCGGTCTGGTCGATCGGGGCGTGGCTGACCCGGCAGTTCCCTGAGGAGGTCCAGGACGAGGTCTTCGCCACCCCGGACGTGCGGATCTGCGCCACGCTCAGCCCGAGCGCGACAGCCGTACCGACCGGCGGCGGGTACACGGTGACCGGCCAGTGGGCCTTCATGAGCGGCGCCCACCACAGCCAGTGGCAGGTGATCGTGGCCGGGACCGAGACCGGGCCGATCATGGCCCTGGTGCCGATGGCCGAGCTGGAGATCATGGACGACTGGTACACCAGCGGCCTGAAGGGCTCCGGCAGCGTCACCACCTTCGCGTACGGCGTGCACGTGCCCGCCGTACGGGCGCTCCCGCTGGCCGAGGTGCTGCGCGGGCGGGAGCCCGGCGCGCCGCTGCTGCCGACCGCGGCGGCCTCGTCGGTCGGCCCGCTGCTCGGCCTGGCCCGGGCCGCGATGAACGGCTTCCTGCGGCGGGTGCCCGGCCGCCCGATCACCTACACCGGCTACGCCAACCAGAGCGAGGCCCCCGTCACCCACCTCCAGGTCGCCGCCGCCACCATGAAGATCGACCAGGCCGGCTTCCACGCCGGGCGGCTGGCCGCCCAGGTGGACGGCAAAGCCGAGCGCGGCGAGGAGTGGACGATCGACGAACGGGCCAGGGCCCGCGCCGACCTGGGCACCGTCGGCGAGCTGGCCAAGGCCGCGGTGGACATCGTGAACAGCGCCAGCGGCGGCTCGTCCCTGTACGACTTCGTGCCCGTCCAGCGCATCGAGCGGGACGTACGGGCCATCACCCTGCACGCGCTGATGCACCCGCTGACCAATCTCGAACTCTACGGGCGCGTGCTGTGCGGGCTCGAACCCGATACCCCCTACCTCTGAGGCGCGAGGTCATCATGCTCCGTTGCAGCGTGGTCATTCCGACGTACAACCGCGCAGAACTGCTCCGCCACACACTCGGCGCGCTGGCCCGCCAGACCCTGCCCCTGGACGAGTACGAAGTGATCGTCGTGGACGACGGCTCCGACGACCACACCGCCGAGGTGGCACGTTCCTTCGAATCCCGGCTGAACCTGCGGTACATCTTCCGGGAGCGGGAGGGCTACCGGGCGGCCAAGACCAGGAACGTGGGCATCTGGCAGGCCCGCGCCGAGATCTGCGTGCTCTTCGACTGCGGGGTGCTGCCGCACTCCGGCTGCCTGGCCGCCCACCTGGACAGCCACCGGGACACCGACCGGCCGGTGGCGGTCACCGGTTACGTCTACTGCTACAACTTCAACAACGACGACGCCGACCTGATGAACCGCACCATCGACGTCACCGACCCCGACGCCACCATCGCCCTGCTCGCCGAGAAGCGGCTCTGGCTGGACATGCGCGAGGACTTCTACACCAAGTACGGCGACGACTACGACTACCTGCCCGCGCCCTGGATGAACTACTGGACCTGCAACGTCTCGGCCAGGACCGACCAGCTCCGCCGGGTGGGCGGCTTCGACGAGGACTTCACCGCCTGGGGCGCCGAGGACATCGACCTCGGCTACCGCCTGCACCGGGACGGCGCGCGGTTCGTGCTCAACCGGGCCGCCGCGGCCATCCACTGCCCGCACGACAAGACCGAGGACGGCAACAACGCCGAGGCCGACGCCAACTACAAGAAGATGGCCGCCAAGTACCGCACCCCCATCACGCGGCTCCTGCTCTCCATCCCGGACGTGCACTTCTTCAACCTGAACGACGTCATCTCGCTGCGCGGCATGCCCGCCTGCGCCGAGTACACGGCCGCCCGTAGCAGCCGCTGACGTACCCGCTCATCCCAGCCCGAGCGCCGACGGGCCGATCCACCCTGTCCTGAGGAGGACTCTGGTCATGCGCTCGAACTCCCCCCGCGTGCTGGTCACCGGGGGCGCCGGATTCATCGGCTCCCACCTCTGCGACCGGCTGCTCCGGCTCGGCCACACGGTGGTCTGCGCCGACAACTTCTGCACGGGACGCCGGGAGAACCTGGCGTCCCTGCTGCCGGAACCCCGCTTCCACCTGGTCGAGGCCGACGTCGTGCACCCGCTCGACATCCCCGGTCCCGTCGACTGGGTGTTCCACCTGGCCTCCCCGGCCTCCCCGGCCGACTACTTCCGGCTGCCGCTGGAGACCCTCCGTACGGGCTCGGCCGGGACCGACAACGTGCTCGCCCTGGCCCGGGCCAAGGGCGCGCGCTTCCTGCTCGCCTCCACCTCCGAGGTGTACGGCGACCCGCTGGAGCACCCGCAGCCGGAGTCGTACCTGGGCAACGTCAGCACCATCGGCCCCCGCTCCGTCTACGACGAGGCCAAACGGTACGCCGAGGCGATCACCATGGCCTACCACCGCACCCACGGCGTGGACGTGGCGATCGCCCGCATCTTCAACACCTTCGGCCCGCGCATGCGCATGGACGACGGCAGGGTGGTGCCCACCTTCATCGCCCAGGCCCTGGCCGGCCGGCCGTTCACCATCAACGGCACCGGGAAGCAGACCCGCTCCCTCTGCTACGTCGCCGACATGGTGGCGGCGTTGATCGCGCTGATGCGCTCCGGCCAGCGCGGGCCGGTCAACCTGGGCAGCACCCAGGAAATGGCCGTGCTCGACATCGCCGAACTGGTCGCCGCCGAGACCGGCCGTCCCGTCCGGCACACCTACCACCCGCTCGGCCAGGACGACCCGGAGCGGCGCCGGCCCGTCATCGACCTGGCCCGCCGCCTGCTCGGCTGGGCCCCTGCCACCAGCATCCCCGACGGGATCGCCGCGACCGTCGCCTGGTTCCGGGAGAAGGAGTGATCATGAGTCTTGACTGCAGTGTGGTGATCCCCACGTACAACCGGGAGGAGCTGCTCCGCCACACCCTCGACTCGCTCGCCGGGCAGGAGCTCCCGGCCGACCGCTTCGAGGTGCTGATCGGCGACGACGGCTCCAGCGACGGCACCCGGGAGATGGTGGACACCTTCCGGGACAGGCTCAACCTGCGCTACTTCTACCAGGAGGACCTCGGCCACCGGGCCGCCCAGGCCCGCAACCTCGGCCTCTCCCAGGCGCGGGGCGAGATCACCGTGCTGATGGACTCCGGCGTGCTGGGCCACTCCCGGCTGCTCACCGCCCACCTGGCCTCGCACGCCGCCGCCGACGCGCCGCTGGCGGTCTGCGGGTACGTCTACTGCTTCAACCTGGACAACGAGGACGCCATCCTGATCAACCAGGCCATCGACGTGGCCGACCCGGACGGCACCATCGCCAAACTCCGGAGCGCCGGCATGTACCTGGACGTCCGCGAGATCTTCTACGGAAAGTACGGCGACGACTTCGCCGACCTGCCCGCCCCCTGGCTCAACTACTGGACCTGCAACGTCTCGGCCCGCACCGAGCAACTGCACCGGGTCGGCATGTTCGACGAGCAGTTCCGCCGGTGGGGCGGCGAGGACCTCGACCTCGGCTACCGCCTGCACCGCGACGGCGCCCGCTTCGTCCTCAACCGCGAGGCCGCCGCCATCCACGTGCCGCACCCGAAGAGCTTCGACGGCAACAACGACCAGGCGGCCGAGAACTACAAGTACATGTTCCGCAAGTACGGCACACCCGTCATCGGCCTGCTGCCCCGCATCGGGGAGCTCAACTTCTTCGAACTCAACGACCACATCCGGGAGATGAACCTTCCCAAATGCGATGACTACGTCGCGGTGCACGGCGGCTGGTCACTCCCACCCCGCTAATGCCGGCGTCATTCCGTGCAATATTGCAATCAATCTATCGCGGGGTGGCGAAACCACCGCATTATGGCTGCACCGGGTTCCCTGACGAGGGAATTGCTGATCAGCAGGCGGATTGAAGCCGGCATGGGCGGGGGCTGGCTTCAATCCGCCCGTTCACAGATTCATGAGAGCCAGTGCGTCACTGGTGTTACGTTCCCCCGCGACGGCATCAGGTTGAAAGACGCTTTCCAGCGTGCGAATCTGCGCGTCCGTAAGAGTGATATCGATCGCGCCCAGATTCTCCTCAAGGTGACTGATCTTCTGGGTGCTCGGAATCGGCACGATGTCCGGGCTCTTGGCCAGCAGCCAGGCCAGCGCCAGCTGGCTGGTCGTGACCCCGAGCTCGGCCGCGTACGGCGCCACGCGCTCGACGAGTCGCAGGTTGCGCTCCAGGAAGCCGCCGAGGAACCGGGGCATGCTCCGGCGCAGGTCCTGCGGCTGGAGCCGGGCGGGCAGGTGGCCGGTCAGCAACGCCCGGCCGAGCGGGGAGTAGGCGACGACCCCGACGCCGAGTTCCCGCGCGGCGGCGATGGCGTCCCCTTCATGGTGGCGGCTGACCAGCGAGTACTCGCTCTGTAACGCCGCGATCGGATGGACGCCCCAGGCTCGGCGCAGGGTCTCCCCGTTGACCTCGGAGAGCCCGAGATGCCGCGCCTTCCCGGCGGCCACCAGTTCCGCCATCACCCCGACGGTCTCCTCGATCGGGACCGCGGGGTCACGCCGGTGCAGGTAGAGCAGGTCGACGTAGTCGGTGTTCAGCCGCTTCAGCGACTCGTCCATGGAACGCCGGATGTGGCCGGGGGAGTTGTCGGCGACGTGCCGCCCGCCTCTGCGGACCACGCCGCACTTGGTGGCCAGCACCACCTCCGTACGCTTCCGGCCGGCCAGGGCACGGGCGACGGCCAGCTCGTTCGCGGCCTCGCCGTACCGTTTGGCGCCGTACGCCGAGGCGGTGTCCAGCAGGGTGACGCCCAGGTCGAGGGCCCGGTGCACCGTCCGCGTGAAGCGCCGCGGGTCCGCCGACCAGTAGAACTCCGACATCGGCATGCAGCCGAGGCCGAGCGCGGAGACGGTGGGGCCGTTCGTGCCGAGGCGGCGGTAGCGCATGGTCAACTGTCCAGGTCGGCGACGCGGCGCCGGATCCTATCGGCGGAGGCGGCCGGGGTCAGCGCCCACGACGCGATCAGCTCGAAGTCCTGCACGTAACTGTTGACCTCACTCTCCGCGTCGATGAAGAAGATGCGCGACTTGTTCTCCATGTAAACCACATCCGGGGAGCCGGTGGCGGTGGATCCGAGGATCGAGAACGACCCCACGGTCACCGGCGGCAGCCCCACCGTCAGCGGCAGCAGCCGCAGCGTCACGTTGGGCCGCTCCGCGTCGGCCAGCAGGCGTTCCAGCTGCTGTCGCATGAGCGCCCGGCCCGCCTCGTCACCTTCGGGGCTCACCACCCGCCGGTGCAGGAACGACTCATCAAGAATCACCGACAGCTGGAGCGGCTCCCGGTCGCCGCGCGCCTGGAGCACCTCCTGACGGCGGCGCACCACCTCCAGCCGGTGCTCCAGCTCCGACGCGGACGGACTCTGCGGCG
This sequence comes from Acrocarpospora catenulata, assembly GCF_018476525.1. Classification (GTDB taxonomy): domain Bacteria; phylum Actinomycetota; class Actinomycetes; order Streptosporangiales; family Streptosporangiaceae; genus Acrocarpospora; species Acrocarpospora catenulata. The sequence continues at coordinate 57,119 of NZ_JAHCST010000011.1, read as the reverse complement.
CCAGCAGAATGATCTGGCGCGCGAAATCCCGCGTCATCAGCAACGCGTGCGGCACCAGCACGCAGTAGGAGCGCAGCGCCGACGAGCCCGCCTCCAGCTTGATCAGACTGCCGTACCCCGGATTGAGCGTCTCGCGGTAGGCGTCCCACCACCCCTTGGCCCTGATCGAGTCGGCCAGCCGCCGCAGAAACGTGGCACGTTCGTACGGCACGGCATACAACGCAATAAGCAGTTCGAGATCCTCCACCCCGATCCCGATCCGCCCGTTCTCGATCCGCGACACCTTGGAAGCCGACCACCCCAGCCGCCCGGCCACATCTTTCCCCTGCAACTGAGCCGCCCGGCGAAGCGTCCGTAATTCCTTCGCCAGGTTGCGCTCCCGCACGGACGGGGTGTCATAGCCGGCCACCATCGACCGCCTCACAGCTCGCGGATCAGCTCGCACCCCGATGCTAGCGATGTTGCGCCGCATCTTGCCCCGCAATCTTTCGCGCTGTATCCGCCTCTCCCGTGAACGTCAGGGCATCCGGTCCCGCCTGTTGGTCATACGGCTCTGTCCGTTCATGCGGTCCTGTCCGCGTCGGTGTTCCTGCGCAAGCCACGCGCTTCCTTCCGCGGCGATCCCTTCCAGAACGTGCAGTGTGTGGTGCAGACCCGCGGCGTCCAACGTCACCTCGGACACCTCTCCTGAGTTCTCTCCTTGCTGGAGTTCCTCCATTTCCGGAGCCATCACCTGAACCCGGATCTCAGTCCCGTTGACCAGCGCGAGTTCGAAGGTCTGCTCATGGTTGTCCGCCTGGTTGACGCGTACGGCGGCGATCTTCTCGAAGCGGTAGTTCGCCCGCTTCCGGTCATGGAATGTGCCCTGCCGGAAATCGAGGCTGACGGTGATCTGACGTACCCCGTCTGCGGTGAGGACGAAGAGGAGAAGCTGATACCTCGTATAGCGCCAAGGACCGCCCCGGACGCGTGCGCGTGCGGTCGACGGAGCCGGCGCTTCGATGAACGCGTGCGAGATGACGTCGCTCATGCTCAGCCTGTAGTGCCGCAACGCCTCGTTCAGCAGGACCTTTCTGTCACAGTCCAGCCAGGCGGCCATTTCCCGGTCGTCGGGTCTGTCGGCCAGAGTCGCCTGCCAATCCGCGAAGGCCGCCGTGATCTCAGCCTTGTCCTGTTCGGCCTCGGACCTGTCGGCCGCGTACCGGCGGCGCTCCAGGGCGATGTGCAGCCAGGCGCGTGCGGCGATCCACCCGCCTGCCAGCGCGACGAAAATCGAGCCGACGCCGCTCAGCGGACTGACCAGCACCGCGCCGCCCGCCGCCAAGGTCCCACCTCCGGCCAGGAGGGCGATCCCGCCGACAGCCGCCGCTTTCGTGCGGACAGGGGTGGCGAGTTCCCGGCGGTATTCCCACAGCGTGCCATTACACCAGCGACGTTTGACGTCTGCGGCCCGGTACCGGATCAGCCAGGAGATCTGCTCGGCGCTGGTTCTCCTCTCCCGATAGACCTCGACCGTCTCGTCGCGCATGTGTCTGCGGATCCCCGCCGTCAGGGTCAGCCACGCATCGCGGCTCATCCCTTCTGGGACGTATTTGGCGAAGTAGTAGTCGAAGCGCTGGTCTACTTTCCTGGCGAAACCGCCCGGCGGTGCGCTCGTCCTGTGGGGGACAGCCGCGAAGTCCCCGTCTTTCGCGCGACGCCGCATCGTACGGAAATGCCATTCCAGGCCGCTACGCACACCGAAGTAGCCCCCGGCAATGCTCACGAGGTACGCGAGAAACGCGGTCGGTCGGCCGTACCAGGCCAGCAGGGAACCGATGTGGCCCGCCGCCACGACCAGGACGGCCGTCGCCGGCACGGCTTGGAACCAGGTGGTCATAGGGATCGTGACAGGTAACGGCTCACGACTGCGCGGTCCGGCCGGCTGGGGCTGGAAGAACTTCCAGACCCGATCCACCCGATCACCGGCCAGTCGCTCCGACTCGGCCCGCGTCAGAGCGAGCTGCCACATCTGGTCCTTGAGCGGTCCGTCCAGGAACAGCTCAAGATGGCGGAGAATCCTGCTGCGCTGGGTGTAGCCCAGCACCTGGAACTCCTTGAAGAGGAGGCGCAGGTCGGCGTCGGGTTGCTCCGCGCAGTCCAGCAGCCGGTTGATCATCCTGACGCCGTCCGCCCAGGCGCCATCGCCGACGACGCGAAGTACGCGCCGCCTGTCCCGCAGCAGTGCGGCATCCTCTTTCGGGAGTTCGTGCCGCGTTCTCCCGCTCGTCAGCGCGAGCAGCCAGTAGAAGCACATCCGGTTGGTGACGTATTCGGTCGCCACGACTTCGCGGATAAGCTGCCAGGCCCGTCCCGGCATGCCGCCCTCAAGAAAGTAGACGCCCGTTTCGAACTTCTCCTCAGGTGAGGCGTCCGGAGATGTCGTGTAGACGGTGATGTCGCCGTGGACGGTGCCCGCCTGCATCCCGACGTGCGCGAAATCCCCGGCCACGTTGGTCGGGACCGTCATGACTCTTCCTGGGCGGGAACTGACGGTGGGGCCGGGTCCATGGTGATGCGGATGTCGCCGTGTACGGTGCCGGCCTGAACTCCCACCCGGGCGTTCCCTGTCGCGATGTTCCGGGTCGTCTCGTGCACGGTCAGGCTCCTCGTCAGCTCTGCTTCCATCGGTAGGCCGCCATCCTGTTCGTCGGCGGTCAGCTCTTCGGCCAGGACGACCGCGAACGCCGCCGCGTTGGCCGCGGCTCGCGGCTGCCACTGCTCGCGGTCCGTGGCCTGCTTGGTGCCGTCGGCCCGGTCGCTGATGCCCCGGACCACGACCACCGGCAGCGACCGGTTCAGGTGCCCGGCCTGCGCCACACCGGCGCCTTCCATTTCGATCGCCAGCGCGTCGTTGTAGTGCTCGTTGAGCCACCGGGCGTGCGCGGAGATCCGCGAATTCAGGACCACCTCGCCGGCGGCGATCGGCCCGAAGTACACCTGGGGCCTGCGATCGCCGTCCGGAAGGCCGCCCAGCCACGAGCGGCCGCGGTCGACGTGCCGGGCGATCTGGTCGGCCGCGTGCGCGGTTTCCCAGACGCGCGGACGGCCCTTGAACGCGTCGTCTTCGCTGGTCCCGCCGTGGAAGGCGTACACGTGCGTCGCCACCACGAGGTCCCCGAGGGAGATGTGCGAGTGCAGCGCGCCCGCCACGCCCACGAAGAGCAGGGCGGCCGGGGCGAACTCGTTGATGGCGCGTTCGGCCAGCACCGCCGCGGCGTGGTTGCCCTTGCCGACATGGGCCAGCGCCACCTGGCACCGGCCGTTCGCATGTCGGCCGATCTCGAAGCGGGTGCCCTGCGGGTGTCGGCGCGGGCGAAGGTCGGTCAGCTTGTCGCGGATCGCTTGGTACTCCAGATCCAATGCCGTGAGGATCACAACCGGCCGGTGGCTCACTTACTGCTCCTCTGGTGACGACGGCCCGTTGGGCCGGACCATCGGTGGATACAGGACTTTGCACGGGCCCGCCTTGAACAGCCGGGCCGGCCGGCCGGTCGCGGACTTGCGCGCCGAACCGGCCGCGACGATGAAGCCGTCGTTTTTCTGGACCTTGCGGTAGAAGTTCCGGGGATCCAGCCGGATCCCCCAGACCGCCTCGTACACCTCCTGCAGGTCGGTGATCGTGAAGGTCGGCCCGCAGAACGCCGTCGCGAGCGCGGAATGCTCAAGCTTGACGCGGGCGCGCTCGACGCCGTCGGCGACGATCCGCCGATGGTCGAAGGCGAGTTCCAGGTCTCCGGAAAGCACGCGATCGACCGGCTGCCATCCGGCGCCGGACGCGTCCGATCCGGCGGTCGGCTCCGGCAGCCGTGGCGCGATCGCCAGATAGGCCACGGACACGACCCGGCCCCGCGGATCCCGCCCGGGGTCGCCGTAGACCCCCGCCTGCTCCAGGGCGAGGGTCTCGACGTCCATGTCGGTCTCCTCGGCCAACTCCCGGTGGGCCGCGGCGACGATGTTCTCCTCGGCGTGCTGGAGGAAACCGCCGGGCAACGCGAGCGCCCCCCGGTACGGCTCGACGCCGCGCTCGACGAGCAGCACCTGCAGGCTTGACTCGCGCAACGTCAGAATCACCAGGTCGACGGCGAGCAGGACGGCGGGCGCCGACCATTGGGCATCGGTCATGTGACGAGACTAGCTTTTTGTCAAACTGACAGAAAGAGGATTCACCAAGCTGGTATCCAGTTCCGCACGGCGGGGGCGTACCCGGTCGGCTTGTCCCCGACCTTGACGCCCGGACTGACCAGCCAGCCCTGATAGTCCGGCGTGAACATCCGGTAGACCGACTGCGGCGGGACGGCACTCGCCTCGTCGAGCTCGGCGCGCAGCTCGGGCGGCAGCTCGAAGTCGAGGGCGGCCAGGTTGGCGTCAAGCTGGTCCGCGCCGCTCGCCCCGATGATCGCCGAGGCGACCCCGGGCTGGGTGGCGACCCAGTTGAGGGCGACCTGGGCCATCGTCACCTCGAGCTTGCCCGCGACGCTCTCCAGCGTCGCCAGCAGCCGCCATTCCCGGTCCGTCCACGAGCGCGCGGGCGAGCCGCCGCCGGTGAGCCGGCCTTCCCCGGCCAGGCCCTGGCCGGCATTCCGGTACTTCCCGGTGAGGAAGCCGCCGCCGAGCGGACTCCACGCGGTGATGCCGAGTCCCAGGGTCTGCCCCATCGCGACGTGCTCCAGCTCGATCATCCGGTCGAGAAGGGAGTAGGGCAGTTGCAGGCTGATCACCGGTACCAGGGCGTGCGCCTCGGCGAGGGTCTGGGCGCGTGCCGCATACCAGCTGGGCACGTCGGACAGGCCCGCGTACCGGATCTTTCCGGCCCTGGCGAGGTCGTCGAAGGTCCGCATGACCTCCTCGACGGGAGTGATCCGGTCCCAGGTGTGCAGCAGGAACAGGTCGATGTAGTCGGTACGCAGGCGGCGCAGTGACGCCTCGACCGCCCTGATCATGTGCTTGCGGCCGTTGCCGCCCGCGTTCGGATCTCCGGGGTCGACGCTGTTGGTGAACTTGGTGGTGAGCACCACCCGGTCGCGTACCTTGGCCTCGGCGATGAGGTTGCCGAGGATGATCTCGCTCTCGCCGGCCGTGTAGAAGTCGGCGGTGTCGATGAAGTTCCCGCCCGCTTCGAGGTAGCGGCGGAAGATCGGGCGGGCTTCCTCCTCGGTCTTGCCGTACGCGGCGTGGAAGCCGCCTGTGCCGAAGTTCATCGTGCCCAGGGCCAGCCGGCTGACGCGCAGCCCGGAACGTCCGAGCAAGTAGTAGTGATCGAGAGACATGGGGACATAACTCCGTTCTGAGCCGTTTGTCCGCTCAGCTTGCGGAGCAAAAAATGGACTCGCAAGTCCAAAATCCCTTTAGTATGGCCTGGACAGTCCATTCCTGGAGAGGTGACCATGCGCCCGCTGACCCGTAAGGGAGCCGCGACGCGGCAGCGCATCCTGGAGGGCGCGGCCGCGCACATCCGCGAGCACGGCGTGGCCGCCACGGCCCTCGACGACGTGCTGGCCAGGACCGCGACCAGCAAGAGCCAGCTGTTCCACTACTTCCCCGGCGGGCGGGAGGAACTGCTGCTGGCCGTGGCCCGCCTCGAGGCCGACCGCGTACTGGAGGACCAGCGGCCCCACCTCAGCGACCTCACCTCCTGGCCCGCCTGGCAGTCCTGGCGCGACACGGTGGTCGACCGTTACCGGCGCCAGGGCCGCCTGTGCCCGCTCAACTCCGTCACCGCACACCTGGGCAACCGCACACCCGGCGCCCAGGCCGTGGTCACCGAACTGATGAACCGCTGGCAGTCCGAGCTCGCCACCGGCGTACGGCACATGCAGAACGCCGGCGAAATCGACCCGGCCCTGGACGCCGACCGCGCGGCAGCGGCCCTGCTCGCCTGCATCCAGGGCGGCGTCCTGATCCAGATGTCCACCGGCCAGACCACCCACCTGGAGGCCGCCCTGGACATGGGCATCGCCTACCTGCGCGCCGGCAGGCTCCCGTCACCTTGATGTTCCTACTCGGGTAGCTCCAGTCCGCGGGCCCTGAGCGCGACGCGAGCCCGGTCGAGGCATTCCTCCGCGGAGTCGGCATCGGCCCGAACGGTCCACCTTTCCCCTTGGAATCCGCCGCTCGCGTGGAAGGTCCAGGGCCGGACACCCGCACGCTCGGCATCCAACCTCAGCAGAGCGTTCACGTCGCGTTCCAGGAGCCATTCGAGCATCACGACCGCGTCCATCCGGGCGGGATACGGCCCTGGCGCGCCGCAGGACCGGCAAGCGGGGGTCGCGATGGGGCAGGTCGGGCAGCGGGCCGGCTAGTTCACCCGGGTGAAGTCCATGATCCAGTTGATCTCCCAGGTGGCCTCGTCGTCCCAGGAGAACGCCTGCTCCCAGCGGCAGGAGGTGGGAGTGATCGCGGACCAGACGAACCGTACCCGGATCGGTCGTCCCTCCCAGGTTTCGTCGGCGTAGAACCGGCCCACCCCGTCGTCCCCGAACCGGCCCACGCAGGGGATCGGGTCCATGCCCACCCTGCCGTCGATCCAGTGCAGCGACCACAGATCCGTCTTCGGGTCGTAGAGGCGTACGGTCGCCCCGTTGTAGCTCTCCGTCGGGAACGTGATCTCGTCGAAGTTGCCCGCGCCGCCGAAGAAGCTCTGGTTGACCATCCTGGCCGGGTGCTCCACCCACTGGTCGTCGCCGACCCCGCGCCTGAGCAGCTTCCGGCTGTGCACGTCCCACGTGCCGACCAGGAAATCAAAGTTGTTCATCGTCCCACCTCTCCGGCCGGGCGCAGGTCGGCCAGGTACGCGTCCAGGTCTGGCTCGTCGGGTGCGAGCATGTGCCGTACGAACGAGGCCCGCTCGTACTCCAGCACGGCCAACTCCCACACACACCCCACGTACCGCTGCGGATTGCGCACGAAATGGGTGGGATCGGAGTCCGGGCACCCGAGCGCGGGCTGGCCGGCCGACGCCGTGTGCGTTTCCACCACGTTGTCCCACGCCCAGGTGTAGACGAGCAGGTAAGCGCCGCTGTCGTCCCCTCGGTGAACGACGATCCACCCCGCCGGGGAGTCATCGGCGAGCGGCGGTACGAGTTGGGGAACGAACTCCTCCGCCGCCTTCACCACCTCGGGCTCCAGCTCATGGCCCGCGCGGTCCACGTGATAGCACTTGTACGGTCGGCCGTCGATCCGCATGAGCCCGGCCGGCCGCATCTCCTTCTGGACGAATGTCATGCCCGGACGATAGAAACACTCCACTGACACGTATTGTCAGCAGACATGCGAGCTTCCCGGCTTCTGTCGATACTCCTCCTCCTGCAGTCACGTGGCCGCATGACCGCGCAGCAGCTCGCGGACGAGCTCGAAGTCAGTGTGCGCACCATCTACCGGGACGTGGACTCCCTGCACACCGCGGGCATCCCCATGTACGGCGAGGCCGGCCACGACGGCGGCTACCAGCTGCTCGACGGCTTCCGCACCCGCCTGACCGGCCTGACAGAAAAGGAAGCCCAGGCGCTGTTCCTCGCCGGACTCCCCGGCCCCGCCGCCGAACTCGGCCTCGGCGCACTGGCCGCCGCGGCCGAGCTCAAGATCGAAGCAGCCCTCCCACCGGACCTGCGCGAAGGCTCCCGCTGCGTACGCGAACACTTCTACCTCGACGCCCCCGGCTGGTATCACGACGGCGACCAGGTCCCTCACCTCCCCGCCGTCGCCGACGCCGTCTGGAACAAACGCGTCATTCAGGTCCTCTACCACCGTTGGCGCGAACCTCAGGAGGTCAAGCGCACGCTGGAGCCGTACGGGCTGGTGCTCAAAGCGGGCAAGTGGTACCTGGTCGCCCGCTGCGAGGGAACGTTGCGCACCTACCGCGTCAACCAGATCCTCGACCTCCACGTGACCGCGGCGACCTTCACCCGCCCCGCCGACTTCGACCTCGTCACCTTCTGGCGGGACCACCTGGTCGACTTCCGCGCCAGCCTCATCCAGGGCAACGCGGTTATCCGCCTCTCCCCGGTCGGCCGGATCCGCCTGGGCGAATGCATGAGCTCCCAAGTGGTCAACGCCGTGAACGACACCGCCTCCACCCCGGACGACCTGGGCTGGATCACCGCGACGGTCCCCATCGAGTCGCTCACCCACGCCCACACCGAGTTCCTCAAGCTCGGCGCCGAATGCGAGATCCTCGAACCCCCACCCCTCCGCGCAAAACTGACCGCGACCGCGACGGCCCTGTCCTCGCTCTACCCACCCACGGACGCGTTCGGGTCGGACTAGGAGTGGCTTCGGGACGCCAACAGGGCGTCGACCTTGGCCGGATCCGACAGCAGCGCTCACGCGCGCACCGGGTCGCCGAACAGGTCGGCGAAGAGAGCGGCCAGTTCCGGGTCAGCGGCGGCGCCCGCCAGGAACCTCTGCACATGCTCGGCCGGAGGCTGGAGGAAGGCGTTGGTCCAGTCGGTGACCGGCCCGGCCACCTCCCACATCGAGTCGGCCACGGCCTGCGCGAACCGCTCGTCATAAGGGCCACCGGTGGTGATGGCCTCGGCGGCGACCCAGGCGCAGTGCGAGCCGAGGTTCGCCCCCTGACCGGTGATCGGGTCGTTGGTGATCCAGGCGTCACCGACAGCCAGCGCGACCTTGCCGGAGGGCAGTTTCGCGACCGGCTCGCGGACCACAGGCGTGATCGCGCCCTGGAGCAGATCGTCGGGCCCCAGCACGCCGAAGGATCCGGGCACGATCCGCTCGGGAACCGGCTACTGATTTTGCCCGTGCTGAGTTGCGAAGACAGGAGCCCCAGGCCGCGGCAGGTCTCGTGACCGTGGGTCGCCATGAGTGACCGCGAGGCCCTGCAGGTTCTGGCAGGGAAGTCGTTCATCGTCCCAACGCGGGCTGCCCGGTTGTGCTGTCGCCTACAGCAGAAATTGTCGCTGACGGACTCTATGCTTCCCGCTCATGAGCAGAGATGAGACTCCTGTCGTGCACACGAAGCGGATCACGTTGCCTACTGGAAATAGGCAGAAGAGCAGGTAGGTTGGCGGGCGTGGATCTCAGCAAAATTACCCAGCTGGATGGTTTCATCAGTGCCAATGGGGCCTTTGACCCCAGGACGTTCCTGCTGTCCAGCGTGACAGTGGGCGAGGCTGCGGCTGTATCCCTTCTCTTCTGGCCGCAGTTCACGGAATATCGCGGAGGCGTTTTTCTCAAGTTCCTCTTCGAGGAGCAGGCGGTTGACAATTGGTTCGGCGAGCTGAAGGGAGACCTGCATGCCGTCGAATCAGTTGTGAACCACGTGCACTTGTGGGACGCCATAGTATCGAAATCGTCGGCCGAGTATCAGGTCCTGTCCGAGCTCGCGATACGGGTTGGTGAGATGTGGATGGCCGCCCTGGGGATGGCGTTTCCGGCCATGAGATTCCTTGTCACTGTGACTGATGAAGACACCGACTACGGCCCGACAATTTCTTTCCACTCGGTGTAGCGGGGTTGGGTTGGATTGCCAACAATCAAGCTTCCCAGCTGGAGCTTCAGAAGGCACTCCAATTTCTGGGATGTGAACTTGGAAACTAACAGACGCATGGCCGAGATCCTCGGCAAAATCAACCTGGAACATCTTTCATCTCTGGTGATACCTTCTCGGCTGACCAATCTCATCGACCGAGGATGGCGGCGTGGGGAGCTCAATTCACTGGTGCTCACATTCTTTGAGCTCGCTCCTCATTCCCCGAGGCGGCAGGACCAAGGCGCACTAGACTACGAGCTCTTCATCAACAGCTTCTACATCGACGACCCCGACAATAATGGGCCTGTCTTCCCTCAGTTCCAGAGCCTTTCGCGACGGCAGTGGCAAGATGCCATTGCCGTGCCAGCGATCCTGACGGCCGCCTTGCTGCTCCAGGCCGCCACACCGCTTCTTGTTGAGGAGGTCATGATCGGGGTGCTTACCATCTGTGATCAAAACGATGGAGCAAAATTGAGGCTATTTATCAATAGAAATTCCGTTCCGTATGTCCACATGGAAGCAGTCGATGATTCTGGGATCGCCTATCTCTTGCTGCGGAATGATGAGGTTGGCGACCTGCTTGCACTTGGAAGCATGGACCGGGGGCAAGTTTGTGAAAATACTAAGGATCTGTAGAGTCGCAGAAGGCGATGTATGCGCATCCAGGAAGGAGATATTATCCTGGTTCCAGCAACCAGCGCGCGGTCATGTATCGGTCAGGCCGTTGCAGTTGAGGGCCATTCCTTCCTGTTGGCCACGTTTTCGATTCGTGTCGGAAGATCTGCTTCTATGGATCTCGACAAGCTCGATCTTGACCGGCCTGAATTCATGGTCATTGCGTTGGATGCAAATCTTGAGTCCGGCAGGTGGCGAATTATCGGTAACCGCGCGGTGACGCCCGCGTGTTGCCGAAAGCGCTTCGGCGCACCGGCTGGTCACTCTGCTGCGTTGGCATCGGCGGCCTGGTCACCCGGAAGCGGGCCTATCCGAAACGAGGCCGCGGATGGCGCGAAGTATGTTTTGCGGAGCGCAGCCAAGTCCTATGATGGATGGACGGCTGAATATTTCAAGCCCGGAGCTAAGTAGGCATCTCTGAAAATCAGGTTGGGTGGCTAGAGTTGGTGGACAGTCGTTTGGTGGCCAGTCGAGGCGAATATCGTGACATCCAGGCAAGGGTCGAACGCGTCTTCGATCTTGATGCTCGCCTACCCGGAATGGTCTTCAAAAGCCCTCGGGAATCGACAGTTTTTGCGGAGTTCGCAGTGGCGCTCGGTGGACACTTCTGGCCTGTGCTTCGCGAACTGGCTCGGACCTACGCCGACGACAGGGTCTATCTGCTGGTGGTTGCCCCGGACGGCGACTCATACTATGCGCCGGAATATGGCGTCTACCCGGCGGCCGTGTTGTCCTCGACTGCGAGTGAAGACGAATACTGGGAAACGATTAGCGAGGAACCCGGGGGGGATGTGACCGGAGCTCTCGCCTTCTCGGCTGAGGTGGTTGCTTTTACTGGGGACTCGGGAGAATGGGGTTGCTGGGCGGAAAGCGGTTACGAGATTGCGGCCGTTCAGGGGTGGCCTGCGACGCTGTCACCTCTGGTCTACGTGCCGCTGTTGAACGCAGTCGAAACCCTGGAGGATTTCGTGTCTCTGGCATTCTATAAACATGGCGTTCCGCGCGATTTTGCATCGGCTTTTCTGGCGAACTATAAATGAGCGCCACACCAGTAACCGACGCTATCGTCGATAGCACTCACTCCAAGAGTGCGCCGACCGTGTGCTGATCTATGGTGAGCGGCACCTGTGATCGGTCCTGGTCGAGTATGCCGATCATTAAACGGTCATGTACCGGCCGCACCAGTCCCGTCGGCAGCAACCACCCGATCAGGATGAACGGACTTCATCGGCTGGAGGTCCAACCTCCCCGTCAAGCCGCCCCACTCCAGCAAGGTCGCCGCGGTCTCCGGCCCAGCGGGCGGGCTGCCCGAGTTCGACGACGTCGCCGAGGTGATCCGCGGCCGACGCCCACGCGGTTGACCGGTGCCTTCAGGTGGCGCGCAATGGACGGCTATCTGGCGTTGCTTCAGCCGTGCCAGCACCTCTCGCATCCAAGCCTCTGGCTACGCTGACAGCCCCGGTGCCGACAAGCAGCGCCAGGTGGAGGTGGTTGCCGGTCAGGCGGCGGGTCAAGGACTGTACCGCTTCAAAACCATCGCATAGGGCTTGAGCTGGGATTCTCTGAGCGGCTACGCAGCTTGGTGATACTCGTTGACCAGCCCGCCGAGCACCTTCCGGCGCTCGATCCGCCTTCCAACGGCGCAACAGTCCGTGATCGTGCTTCCTTCGGCGCGCTCCCGCGAGGAATAGTAGCCCTGATAGATAGGTGTCCCACATGATCGAGAACCGCAGTGGCGTGCCCGCCCTGTCCGTCCACAAGTCCCACCAGACCAGGGCCGGTCCATAGGACTCATCCGGCTTGGTCTGGGCGAGTGCCTGGAAAGTGGGAGATACGGCGTAGAGGTCGGAGAAGGTCAGCTTGCCCCTGTAGAGGTAGGCGTCCTTGTGGACACGCCCCGTCGGATCATTGAAGGCGGGCCCAGCGACGAACTTCTTCTCGTACGTGTCGGACAGCAACCGCTGCAGTGTCCTCGGCTCGAAAATGTTGATGATCTGATCGGTGAAGGCGCCGCCACTGACGGTCTTGCCGCGATAGGCCCACGTCTTCCCCTTCGGCAGTGCCGGGGCGTACAGCTTGCCCGCGGTATAGAGGCGGCCTCTTACACTCGCCGAACGGTGGATGCTGGTCTGCGCCAGCAGGCTCTTGGCCTGCAGGTCGCCGCCCGCCGCGTCCTCCTTGGCGATTGCGAGCGTGCCCGGCCGCTTGAACATGACCCGCCGCGTCAAATTGGAGGCGACCACGCCGCCTTTCCCGAGCTCCAGCCAGCCTTTGCGCTCGAAGTGGTAGTCGAAGAGGCTCGCCATGTTGTTAACCGTGCGTCCCCGGCCGCCCAGCATTACCGTGCCCCACTCGATGACTTTCGCCGTACGCCCCTGCGCCATCAACCGCTTTACCGCTGCGACGGGGTCGGCGGCGGCCGCAGCGGAAGTCGGGACCAGGACAACACTGGCAAGGACGGCGATGCACACTCCGGCGGCCAAAGATTTCACGATCATGGATTCTCGCACGAACATCGCCTGGCGGCTCGTCGTTAACGTCACCACCCAGGAAGCCGGGCTGAGGGCCGCAGGGCTCTCCAGGCCATTACATCGTGCCCATGAGCAACCAACGAGCAGCCATCGGCTACCCCGCAGAGCTTTGCCGGGCCGCATTACGCGCCCCTGACCCTGAATTTCTACGCCGAACGTTCCTCCCACGGATTCTCCACGCGAGCACCTGTTCGGGCCAGGTGTTTGGTGTTGCGGGTGGCCAGCGTCCAGTTGTTGGCCATGGCGGTTGCGCCGATCAGGGCGTCGGGCGGGTCGATGCTTGTCCCGGCGCTCTTGAGGGTCTTATGAATGGCCAGGTACGCCCCTGCCTCCCGCTCGCCGATCAAGGCGATCCGGTCCCGATAGTCGATCCGGATCTGGGCCAGCGCCTGGCCGTACCACGCCTTGCGCAGAGGATCAGCGACGGCTGCGACCTGCTTTTGGGCCTGGTCGTAAGTTCGGCTACCACGTTGGTGTCGAGAAGGTAGATCACTCGCTCTCCGGTCGCTCATCGTAGGAGCGCCCCCCGAAGTCCAGGTCCTCGAACGGAGTCGAGAGGAGGAACTCCTCGAAGCCGTCGTTGGCAAGCGTGGCCCAGCGGGTGAGCATCGATTCCAGCTCGGAGATGTCGGTCTCGGCGAGCTCGGCGTCGAAGTGGCCGAGCTGGCCGCCAGGCAAGGACGCGCGGATCTCCCGGATAGTCCGCAACGGGTGCGCGTCATCCGAACGAACGGGAGGCGACATGCCGTAGGTTGCGCTCATCGTCACTCCTTCCCCTCACCTGGAATTTACGCGTCCATGTTCGTGTGAGGCTTCGAGAACACGGATCACCTCCGGCACTGAATCCTTCGTTGTGTAGATCGGGAGCTCCCAGGGCGTTGAGCGGCTGGTCTGGGTCGCCTGGGATCAACTTTCGTGATCTTGCCCATGGTCTACGCCGTCACCTCAAGCAAGAAGGCGTTGATCCGGCACCCGATCGGGCGCTCTCGGGGCCACAAGGGCCGCAGCGGTGGTCAGGTGGTTGGGATGGCGGTCTTGGTGAGGTGCTGCGAGGTTTGCCAGATGCGCTTGGCGTCGTCGGGGCTGCGCAGCGGTGGGTACAGCCGATGTTCGGCGGGTGAGCCGCCGAGGTGGCCGGGGCCGCTGGGGCCGTAGAGGGCACCGGACTTGGCCGTAGGGTCGGTCGCGGCCATCAGGGCGGGTAGTTTCGCGGAGTCGATGGTGCCGAGGAGGATGCCGCGGGCCGAGAGCGCGCGGATCAGGCGCACCTGGGGGGTGTCCTCGCTGCGGCCGAGTTCGGGGCGGGCGGCGAGGAGGCTGGTGGGGGTGACTCCGGGATGGGAGAGGTTGCTGGTGATGCCCCATCCGTGGGCCTTGCTGCGGCGGTCTAGTTCGAGACCGAATAGTCCGAACGCGATCTTGGACTGGCTGTAGGCACGCTGCCCGCGGTAGTCGCGTTCCCAGTTCAGGTCGTTCCAGTTGATGGCGCCACGGCGCGCGGCGATGCTGATCTGCGAGGTGACGCGGGCGCGACCTGCCCGCAGAAGCGGGAGGATGTGGCCGACGAGGGCGAAATGACCGAGGTGGTTGGTGCCGAACTGGAGTTCGAAGCCGTCCGCGGTGGTTTGCCGGCTTGGCGGTGTCATCACTCCGGCGTTGTTGATGAGGATGTGGATGGGGTGACCCTCCTCGCGGAGGGTGTCTCCGAGGGCCGCGATCGACTCCAGTGACGACAGGTCGAGGCTGCGCAGTGAGACCTTCGCGTTCGGGACGCTTTGGCGGATCCGCGCGATCGCGTTCTCGCCCTTGCGGGGGTTGCGGACAGGCATGATCACCTCCGCACCCGCGGCGGCGAGTCGCGCGGCTATTCCCAGGCCCATTCCGTCGCTGGCGCCGGTGACGATCGCGCGCTTTCCGGTTAGGTCCGGGATGGTGATGTCGATTGCTTGGCGTGGCATTGTTTCTGCTCCTTGTGTTGTCGTCTCGGAACCACGGTTCTGGACGCCGCGGCGGCTTTCCAGGGACTACCGATCCACGGATGCGAGGGGTCCGGCAGTGGGCCCTGGGTCACTGAGCGCCGCCCGCGATCAGGAGCGACTGGCCGCTGACCCTCCCGCCAGATCGCCGGCGAGGTATTCCGCGGCGTCGGCGATCTGGGTTGCGGGGGGCGACGCGATCTGGCTGGCGCAGCGGGGCTGGCGGGTGACCGCGTCGTCGGGTGTGCCACGCTCACCAGGCCGCCCTTCTGCCGGAGGGTGGGATCAGCGATCCGTGGTCGGCGTCGTACGAGGACGGTAGAAACGAGGCAACACTGCGAGAAGAGGAATGCCATGATCGATCGCGCCGGGCTGGCGGAGTTCCTCCGAAGTCGTCGGGAGGTGCTGCAACCCGAGGACGTCGGTCTTCCGCGCGGTCTCCGTCGCAGGACCAACGGGTTGCGGCGCGAGGAAGTCGCGTCGCTGTGCCACATGTCGACCGACTATTACTCCCGCCTTGAGCGGGAACGCGGGCCGCAGCCGTCCAGCCAGATGCTCGCCTCGATCGCCCAGGGGCTGCACCTGTCGCTCGACGAGCGAGACCATCTGTTCCGCCTCGCGGGACAGAATCCGCCCGCCCGCGGCGGAGTCAGCGAGCACATCAGCCCCGGCCTGCTGCGCATTCTCGATCGCCTGAACGACACTCCTGCGGAGATCGTCACCGAGCTCGGCGAAACCCTGCGGCAGACCCCGATGGGCGTCGCGCTCACCGGCGACACGACTCGGTACACCGGGCCCGCCCGCAGCGTGGGGGACCGGTGGTTCACTGATCCAGCCGTGCGGAAGCTCTACGCGCCCGAGGAACATTCGTTCCTTACCCGGATGTACGCCTCGGGGCTGCGCGAGATCGCCACCCTCCGTGGCCCCGGCTCCCGAGCCGCGCACCTCGCCGACCTGCTCCTCGCTCGCAGCGAGGAGTTCCGGCGGGTGTGGGACGAGCACGAGATCGGGATACGCCCCCACGAGGTCAAGCACTTCATCCACCCGGAAGTGGGCGCCCTTGAGCTGACGTGCCAGCGACTGGTCGACCCTGGCCAGGCCCACTCACTGCTCGTCTACACCGCCATTCCTGGCAGCGAGAGCCACGACAAGATGCACCTGCTGTCTGTGATCGGGATGCAGGCCCTTGGCTGAGGGCCCACACCCTCACAGGACAACTTCTGGTCGTCATACATCACCTCCGCGCATCGCCTGTTGAGGCTCTGACGGAGCATGCACGCGGTGCCCAACGAAAGCAGCGATGAGCGGGTGCGAGGCGGAGGAGTCGAGCGGGACAGGCCGATGGAGCTGAACGAGCGCCGCGACTGCCTGCTATGGGACGGCTCCGGGTCGGGGAATGACGCGCCGGGCGGTGATCCGGGAGGACCGCGTCAGGCAGTGATGTCGGCCAGGCGGGGAATGACGCGTTCGCCCAGTTGTCCGGCGAACGCGACGGGGTCGGAGGTCGACGGCACGAGCTGGACGTGGTCGATGCCGATCGCCGCATAGCGTTCCATTTCTGCCAGGAACGCGTCGGTGTCGGCGAGGGGGTCGGGGCCGCCGAGGATGGTCTTCTGGATGGTCGCGTAGTCGCGGCCCTCGTTCTCGCAGTGTCGGGCGAGCACGTCGAGCTTGCTCCTCACGACCTCGGGTCCCATCGCGAAGATGTTGCACGCGTCGGCGTACTTGGCCACGAGCCGGAGGGTCTTCTTCTCACCGGTACCGCCGATGAGGATCGGTGGCCGGGGCTGCTGTAGCGGCTGGGGGACGTTGACGGTCTCGGCGAGACGATAGTGGGCGCCGTCGTAGGGTCCGTCGTCATCGCTCCACATCTGCCGCACGATCTGTATCGTCTCTTCGAGTCGTTCGAACCGCTCGCCCAGCGGCGGGAAGGGCACGCCGAGACCTTCGTGTTCGCGGTCGTACCAGGCGGCTCCCAAGCCCAGCATCGCGCGGCCCTGCGAGAGTACGTCGAGCGTAGTGACGATCTTGGCGAGCAGGCCGGGGTGACGGTAGGTGACGCCGGTGACCAGCAGACCAAGGCGGAGGTTGCGGGTCTGTCCCGCGACGAAGCCGAGGGCGGTGTAGCCCTCCAGCATCGGCGCGGCGGCACCGCCGAACTGTTCCATTTGGAAGTAGTGGTCCATGAAGGTGAACCATGTCGCGCCGGCCTCATCGGCGGTCTTGGCCGTCTCCGCGATGGTCGTCGCCAGTTCCCTGGCTCCGGTGGGAAAGGCGAAGTTCATGAAGTGGATGCCGAGTTGCATGCGTCTCCCTGATGCGGTGGTGTGGTCTTCTTTTGGATACTCTCCGGCCTCGCCGGAACGGGAACCAGGGATCGCGAGTCCGTGGATAAGCCGGATCGCCGACGCGCTACGACGATGTTCAGCGGGATCACGCGCAGGCGCGGCACCCGAACCTACGGAAGCGTCCCTGCAGGCCCACCCGCCGGCCGTACGTCAAGTAGTCGCCGCCGTATCTCGGTGACCTGGAGGGGCTCGGCGATCCCGTCCCACGGGGCGAGTGCGGCCAGTCCTTTCTCGCACTGCGCCAGGGCACTTCTCGGATCCGCCGAGGCAAGGTGCAACCGAGCCAGCGCGGTGGTCACCCCGGTCGCCGGTAGCCGTCGCAGGGCCGACCGCAGGAGCCTCGCGGCCTCCCGGCGACTCGTCTCCGGCAGGGCCGCCGCCTGGTGCACCTGGCAGCGGGCCCGGCCGATCGTGTCCCCCGAGCGCGCGTACAGCTGGACGGCCTTCTTCCAGTCGCTCGCGGCGTCGCGTGCCCAGCCGATGTACCAGTGGACGAGCGCAAGCAGCTCCCGGGTGTGGGCCTCGGCGTGCACGTCACCTGCCTCCCGCGCGATCCCGAGGGCCTGGACCAGGGTCGCGAGGGCGTCCGCGTACAGGCGGTTCGCCTCGTCGGTGCCGCCCTCGAAGCCGCGCACCTGCCCTCGGCGTATCTGCAGCACGGCCATGTTGATCCACCGGATGGCCTGCCCCGCGGTGTCCCCGCTTGGCAGGGCCTGGCCGTACCGCACCAGCGACGCCTCGACGGCGGCGAACTCGTCGCCGGTCGCCAGCAGCGTCGCCGCGCGCGCCAGATGGATCTGGGCGGGCCAGGACTCGACGCGGTCCTGCAGGCCCGCGGCGGTGTCGAGGTGCTGCTGCGCCACGCGGGGCTCGCCCAGCACCAGGGCGATCAGGCACAGCCTCAGCTCGGCGGTCGCCCAGACGTCCGCGTCGCCGAGAGCCTTGGCGGCGTACGCCAGGGCGCGGGCGGTCTCGCGCCTCTCCTTGTGACGCTGTTCCAGGAGGAACCACACTTCCAGGGCGTCCGCGATCCGCCACAGCGGTCCAGCCGCCCACGAGGCAGGCCGACGCGTCTTCAGGATCCGCAGCAGCGCCTTGTCCTCGATGCCGAACCAGTCTCGCGCCTCGTCCTGCGGGAGCCGCTCGGCGAAGAAGTCCGCTCGATCCGCGAAGCGCTCCACCAGGCGCTGCCACGCCGCCTCCCAGTCGTCCGGCGGCGTCACGATCGCGCGGGCGGCGTCCACCACGCGTACCCGCGACTCCCGTACCTTCTCCACGAGGCCGTGCTGGTTCAGCTCCTCCATCGCCTGCTCGGCGTCACGTTCCGACCCGCCCGCGAGGGCGGCGGCGCCGTCGCCTCCGAGCTCGGCTATCGGCGCCCGCGCCAGCAGCGCCAGCAGGCGCCGTGCCGCCGGTCGCACGCGGCGTAGCTGTTTGGCGAGCAGCACCTGAAGCGTGTGGTCCTGCGGCCCCTGCTCCAGGTCGGCCACCAGCGCGGCTATCGGGACCTGCGGATTGTCGCCCAGCCAGCGGCCGATCCCGACCGCGATGGCGGGCCGGCGCAGGAACAGGCCCGCCAGCCTGGCGGTGGCCGCCGGATCGGCCTCGATGCGGTCGGCCGCGATCTGGGTGCGCAGCAGCGCCACGCCGTCGTCGGGGTCCAGCGGACCGGGCTGGACGACCGCCACGTCGGTCGGTACGGCGTCGTCCGCGCCGGCCTTCAGGTCCCCGGCGACGATGATCCAGCTCCCCGGCACGTGGCGGGGCAGCCACGCCACCTGGCTCCACCGCTCGACATTGTCCAGGAGCAGCACGCGGCCGGTGTCCCGGAGCACGGCGAAGACGTCCTGCGCCGCCACGTCCGCGCTCTCGATGGGCCCGAGCGGGAGGCCGAGCGTCCGCAGCACGCGTTCGATCACGCTTGTCGTGTCCTCGGGCTCGCCCCTGTCCTGTCCGCGAAGGTCCGCGTAGTACTGCCGGTCGGTCTGCCGCACCAGCTTCCACCCGGCGTTGATCGCCAGCGCGGAGGTGCCGATGCCGGCCACCCCGCGCACCACGACCAGGCCCCGCTCCAGGGCCCGTTCCACCACGTCGGACACCTCGGCATCCCTTCCGATCAGCGGATCGACCCTCGGGGGGAGGTGCTGTGGCATCGGGGGGCGGGGCGAGACCTTCTCGCGCGTACGAAGCCATCTGGTGGAGATCAGGAACAGGGCCGTGCCGATGACGAGCCCGACGGGGATCAGGGGCAGCAGGCCGTTGAACGCCAACTCCAGGAGGATGGTCCCGCCCAGCGAGGGGCCGAAGGTCGCCGCGACGGCCACCAGCTCCTTGCGGTTCCTCGGCAGCACCGAGCGCAGCCGAGCCGGTCGCGGCCTGGGCTTCCGGGGTCGGCTCATCGGCGCACCCCCTGCGTCAGGCCCCTGATCAGCCACCTACCGGTCGCGGACAGCAGCAGCACCGGCACCGCCGTCAGTACGACCGCCTGGGCGGTGAGCCCACCGGCCGAGGTCGCGAACTGGCGCGCCTGTTGCAGCACGATCAGCGGCGCCTGGTCCGCGGCCGGCCAGTTCAGCAGCAGACCGACCACCAGGTCGTTCCAGGTGAGCACGAAGGCCAGCACCGCGACCGCCACCACGGAGGGACCGCTCTCGATCGTCATCCGCATCATCGCGGAACGCCCCTCCGCGAGCGGGCGCAGCACCACCGGGCGGGGCACCGAGGTGAAGGCGTTGCGCAGCAGCAGCACCCCCAGGGGCAGCACCAGCGCGGTGTGCACGAAACTCAGGATCACGGCGCTGCCCAGCAACGTGCCGAGCACCTCTCCGAGCGGCACGGCCAGCGCCTGCGGGGGCAGCACCGCGAGGACGACCGCCACCGCCGCCACGATCCGGCGCGTACGTCGAGGCAACTGCCCCGGTGTCAGAGCGTAGGCGGCGGGCACGGCCAGCAGGACGACGAGGACGGCGACCAGTAGCCCGCGCTGCGCCGTGGCGGCCAGCGCGCCGGCGAAGGAACCGTCGGCGAAGGCCTCGCCGTACGATCCGAGGCCGTAGCCGCCGGACCACCACCCGGACGTGGCCACCGCGTCCGGAGACCGCAACGAGGTGACCAGGAGCGTGACGAAGGGAAATCCCCACGCCAGGGCCACCGCCGCGGCCAGGATCTGGACGCCCCACCGGGGACGCGACGGTACGGGCGCGTGCGGCTCCGCCCGCTGTGGCCCCGCTTCCGGCCAGTCCCGGCGCAGCCGCCAGATGACGAGCATCACCACCGCGACGGCCAGCGCGAACAGCAGGATCGCGAGTGCCGACGCCCGCCCGTCCCCGAGATCGTTCCGGTGCCGCCACCAGAAGAGCCCGACCACGTCCACCTCGGTCTGGATCGAACCGGGCGCGCCGATCAGGACCAGGTCGAACACGCGGACGGCGGCGGTCAGCACGACCAGCATCACCACGGCCGCGGTCGGGAACAGGGCAGGGAACACCACCGTGCGAAGCCGGCGAAGCCTCCCGGCGTCGAAGACGCGTGCCACCCGCAGCAGGTCCACGGGCACGTTGGCCAGGCCCACGTGGAAGACCAGGTACGCGAGCCCCGTCCACTGCCAGACGAACGCCAGGCCGAGCACCAGCCAGATCCAGCCGGGGCCGAGGAACAGCACGTCGCCCGGCAGCAGGGCGCTCACCACGCCCCGGCTGGGATTCGCGTCGAAGATCAGGCGGAACGCCACTCCGGCGGTCAGCGGCGAGGTCACGGCGGGTAGCGCCAGCACGGTGAGGAGCAGCCGGCGCATCCGCGGGCCCGCGTCCCGGGAGAGCCAGGCCAGCCCCAGCCCGAGCCCGCAGACCACCAGGGCGAGCACCAGCCACACGGCGTTGTGGACCAGGGCCAGCCAGACGTCCTCATCCGTCAGGACCTCCAGATAGCCGCCCGCGCCCTCGGCGCCGGTCACGCTCGTCACCACGGTCGCGACCAGTGGGGCGAGCAGGACGACCACGGCGAGCACGGCCGCGGGGAGCAGGTATCCCCAGGCTCCCCATCGGCTCTGGCCATGCCACGTGGCCGGTGCGCGCATGTCGTGGTGCGGCGTCACCTCGAAGAGGAAGGAGTCTCCGCCCGTCACGACCCTTCTCCCGCCTCGCTGAGCACCCGCAACGCCTGCACCGCGCTGTCCGCGACCTGGTCGGGGTGCTGCCCGTCGACGGCGACTTTGGCGAAGAGCTCGGTGAGGACCCGCCAGAGGCCCTGGCCGTTTCCGCCGGCCAGGCGGCCCGTGAGCCGGTCGGAGAGATCGAACTCGATGTCGCCGCGTACCTCCTGCGCCAAGTTCTGGAGCTCGGGCGGATAGCCCTGGACCCGGGGGTTGAGGGACAGGAAGCCGCCAGCTGCGGCCCACCTCTCCAGCCGGCTGACGCCCTCGTCTCCGGTGAGCTTCTCCACCAGCCTCCCGCCGCGATCTCCGCTCGACCTGAGCGCCACCACGGCGTCCCCTCCGGCCACCACGGGCGGAGCCGGTCGGCCGCGCGGCCCGGGGAAGCGGAAGCGCCGCGCCGCCTGGCCGGGTGAGCGGTATTGGGCGATGACCGGCCAGGCGAAGTCGGACGCGGCCACCATGTCCGCACGGCCGTACCGGAAGACGTCGAGGATCGAGTCGTGGAACTGGGTGATCAGCGCCCGCCGGCCCCCGCCGGGGAAGAGGTTCTCGATGGACCACAAGCGCGCCAGCCGCCGGAGCGCCTCCCTGACGGACTCCTGCGACCAGTCGCCGGTCTTCTCGTGCAGCGTCCGGTAGGTGTCCCGATCGAGCCCGGCCAGGACGTTCTCGAACCAGTCGGTGAGCACCCAGCCGTCGGCCGCGCCGATGGCGAGCGGCGGGTGCCCGCTCGCGGCACGGCTCTCGCACATCCGCACCCACGACTCCCAGTCGGCGGGAGGGTCCGGGACCGCCTCCGGCCGGTACCACACCAGCGACTTGTGCGCGACCTTGAACCAGGCCCCCTTGATCGACCCGTCCGCTCCGCAGCGCAGGAGCTCCTGCCAGTAGGGGGGATCGTTCTTCGAGGAGACCGTTCGCAGCCGGGTGCAGATGGCGTGGTCCTCCACCAGCCCTCGCGGCACGATCGCCACGTCGGGGGCGGCCGTCCGGGCCACCGGGTTTCTGATCAGGGCGGCGATGTTGTCTCCGGCCGAGTACACGACGGCGTTGCGCTCGTCCAGGATGTCGCGGAAGCGGCTCAACTCCCAGCCGCTCCACACCACGGCGATCCGCAGCGGAGGCTCCCCGCCGCATCCGGCGAGCCCTGCCGCGGCCAGGCCGGACAACATGGTCAGGGCCTGCCTACGATCCATCCGCATCCACGACCTCCCAGGAGCGGTTGGGGGCGCGAAGCGTCTCGACCCGGTGCCTGTCATCGCTGACCACCAGGACTGGGAGGTCGGGATAAGCCTTCAAGCTCTCGCTCACCGCCGCGTGACAGGGGGTGTATCCGGCGCGGTCCTCGATCACCACGGCCCTCGCCGCGTGCCAGCGGCACATCGCGCGGGCGAGCGCCACGCGGAGCCTCTCGTCGGGCGAGAGTTCGTACGGTCGCCAGCCGAGAAACCCCTGGAGGCTCAGCCGCCCGGCCACGTAGTTCACGCGCCCCCGCTGGAAGCCGTCGCGGCGATGCCTCCGCGTTCCGAAGCCGATGTTCTGCTCGACGGTCAGATGGGGGAAGAGGCCGCCGCCCGCGGGTACGAGGGCGATGCCGCGGTCCTCGGTGGGGAGCGAGGTGATCTCGCTTCCCGCGATCCGTATCCTGCCCCTGAGCGGCCAGGCCTGCCCCAACAGCACATCGGTGAAGGTCCCGGCGTCGGCGGCGTCGCCCGCCAGCACGACTGCGGTCTCCCCGGCCTCGACGATCAGCTGGTCGGGCTTCAGTGCCCTGTGGTCCCCGTCGTGCTCCCAGGAGAGACCGTCCAGCTGAAGCTGTAGTCCGGCCACGGATTCATCAGCTCCGACGATGGGGGATTTTCCTTCTTTATATAACGGAAAGATCAGCGCTCGACAGCTTGACCGCGAATCGTGGCCTGTTCGCTTTCACCCAGCACTCTGGGCCGTCGCCTCGGCTGCAGCTGGGACCGGAATGGACATTTTTCCTGTTTTCGCCGGTACGCCGGCGGTGTGGCCTGTCCGGTGCCAGAACTGGTGTCGCGGCATCGGACAGCTGTCTTCGTCGCAAGCCGAAACCGGACGGCCAAGCCGAAACCGGACGGCCAACCCCAATTGACCTGGCCAACCACCGAGTTCACCGCAGAGCCATCCTCGGCGGCCTTGTCAACGAGTACCAGATCGCCAACTGACAGGAATCCCATTATTGAGCCCCGCAGGTCTAAACGATCTAGCGTGTGCACGCACCGCACACGCGAGCGACCCCGCGAGATCAACTTCTCGACGCAAGGCTCAAGAGAACCGAGAAACCCCAGGTCGGATGGGGTGTGACGGAGTAGGGCGGGTGGGACTTGAACCCACGACCCACGGATTATGAGTCCGATGCTCTGACCGGCTGAGCTACCGCCCCGCAATGGTGGAGTCTCTCACAACTTCGGCCATGGGGGGATGTGGGAGTGCAGGCGAGATCAACTTGTGGTTGAGGTGGCCTGTGGTTCGGAGGGGGTGGGCCGGAGGGGAGGCGACTGGGTTCCTGATGGGCAAACTTGCTTGATGGGAATGATTTGGCTGATACTGGTCCGGGTCATATCGGGACACAGAAGGTGATCATTCGCAAATGGGTACACATCGGAAGGTCAAGGTTCCCCCACCCGAAGACGGACCGATGGAGCACCGGCAGGTGCTTGAGGCCCTCAGCGGACTGTTGCTCGTCCTGTTCGTGGCCATGATCAGTTCGACCATCGTGTCGACGGCGTTGCCGAGGATCATCGGGTCGCTCAACGGCACGCAGAGCCAGTACACCTGGGTGGTCACGGCGACCCTGCTCACCGCGACGGCGGCCACCCCGATCTGGGGCAAGCTGGCCGACCTCTACAACAAGAAAGCGCTGGTGCAGATCGCCATCGTGATCTTTCTGGTCGGGTCGCTGGTCAGCGGTTTCGCCCAGAACACGAGCCAGCTCATCGCCGCCAGGGCGTTCCAGGGGCTGGGGGTGGGCGGCCTCCAGGCGCTGGTGCAGGTCGTGATCGCGGCGATGATCCCGCCCAGGGAGCGGGGGCGGTACAACGGTTACCTCGGCGGGGTGATGGCGGTCGCCACGGTGGGCGGGCCGCTGCTCGGCGGCGTCATCGTGGACACCTCGTGGCTGGGCTGGCGGTGGTGCTTCTTCATCGGGGTGCCGTTCGCCGTCCTGGCGCTGGCCGTGCTCCAGAAGACGCTGCATGTCGCGACCATCCGGCGCGACAATGTGAAGATCGACTATCTGGGGGCCGCGCTGATCGCCGCCGGGGTCGCCGTGCTGCTCATCTGGGTGTCGTTCGTCGGCGGATCGTTCGCCTGGGGCTCGTGGCAGACGGCAGCCATGGTCGGTGGGGCCGTCGTGCTCCTCGCCGCGGCCGTGTGGGTGGAGTCGCGGGCGGCCGAACCCGTGGTGCCGCTCGACATCGTCCGGCAGCGCACCACCGCGCTGGCGATCGTGGCCAGCCTCGCCGTCGGCATGGCCATGTTCGGCGGAGCGGTGTTCCTCGGCCAGTACTTCCAGATCGGCCGGGGCTTCACCCCCACCGAGGCCGGGCTGCTCACCATCCCGATGATGTTCGGCGTGCTGGTGGCCTCCACCGTCTCCGGGCAGCTCATCACCAGAACCGGCCAGATCAAGCCGTACATCGTCACCGGAACCCTGGTGCTGGTGGCAGGGTTCGGCTGGCTGTCCACCATCGACCACGAGACCTCGCTCGTCTCGGTGGGCGGGGCCATGGTGCTGGTCGGGGCAGGAGTCGGCATGTCGATGCAGAACCTCGTGCTGGCCGTGCAGAACACGGTCGCGTTGCGGGACATCGGCGCGGCCAGCTCCTCGATCGCGTTCTTCCGGTCACTCGGGGGCACCGTCGGGGTGTCGGTGCTCGGGGCGGTGCTGGCCAACCGGGTCACCGAGACCATCACCCAGCACCTGGCCGCGGCCGGGATGCACGCCCCGAGCGGTGGCGGGACCAGCAGCCTCAACCTGAACGCGCTGCCCGAGGCGATGCGGACGATCGTGCGGGAGGCGTACGGGGACGCCACGGGCAGGATCTTCCTCATCTCCGCCGGCATCGCCCTCATCGGCGTCGTCGCCGCCGTGTTCCTCCGGCCCGCGCCCCTGCGGACCAGCATCGACCTGCCCGCCCCCGCGGATCCGGACGACACCGAGGTGTTCGCGGCGGTCGGCGCGGGGAGCTCCACCACTTCGCCCATCGCGGAGGCTGCCGGCCCCCGCCACCGGCGCTGAGACCCAGCAAGGGAGTCCGCATGATCCCTGCCCAGCAGAGCACGACCCACCACCACGCCGCCGCCTGCGACACCAGAGCCGAGATCCGGCGCGTGGCACTGGAACTGTTCAGTTCCGTCGGCTACCACGCCACCTCGCTGCGCGAGATCTCCGACCGGCTCGGTGTCAGCAAGGCGGCGCTCTACTACCACTTCACCACCAAGGAGGACATCGGCCGGTCCCTGCTCACGGACCTGGCCGACGCCGTCGACGACCTGCTCGCCTGGATGGCCGACCAGCCCGTGGACGACCGCTTCCGGCGCGAGGTCATCGAGCGCTGGGGCGACCTGCTCGCCGATCAGGAACGGGAGCTCATCGTGCTCCTGCAACGCGAGCGAAGCATGGTGGAAGGGCTCCGCATCGGCGGCAGCAGCCTCGCCGACCGGCTGTGGCGGCTTCTGGCGGCCATCGACCCGCCGCAGGCCGAGCTCACCGACCGGCTCCGCGTCCGGCTCGCGTTCCTGAGCGTGCCGACCTGCATCCTGGCCGCGTACGACGAGGGCGCCGACTTCGCGCAGGCGTGCAGGGTGGCGGGCCAGGTCGCGGCGGCCGTCCTCCCGGACGCGTACCGACATGGGTCCGCCGCCCCGGGTGAGCCCGGGGCGGCGGAGTGAAGGGGCGAGGTTACGGGCGGGTGGATCCGACGGTGTAGGCGCCGGAGCCGCTGTAGGCGTGGACGCGGATGCGGTAGTAGCCGGAGGCGCCGTTGTAGCTGACGCTCTCGTCGGGGCCGGCGGAGGTGCCGCTGGCGACGTTCACCCAGGCGCTGCCGTTCCAGCGCTGGAGGTAAAGGTCGAAGTCGGCGCCGGTCGGGCCGTCAAGGCAGGCGGTGTGGGTGCCCGAGGCGTTCGAGGTGTAGTAGGAGTTGTTGGGCAGGTACACGTTCGCGCCGCTGCTCAGCGAGCCCGTGTAGGTGTTGGCGTAGCCGGTGCAGGTGCCCCCGCCACCGCCGCCCTGGGTGACCAGGGTCAGGCCGTACGCGCTGAGGATCTCGTTGACCGGCTGGAAGTAGGTGGTGCCGCCGGAGGTGCAGTTGCCGGAACCGCCGGAGGTGACGCCCTGGGCCTGGTTGCCGGAGATCCAGGAGCCGCCCGAGTCGCCGGGCTCGGCGCAGACGTTGGTGCGGGTCAGCCCGGTGACGGTGCCCTGCGAGTAGGTGACGGTGGCGTTGAGCTGCTGCACGGTGCCGCAGTGCCAGCCGGTGGTGGAGCCGGAGCGGCAGATGGAGCCGCCGACCACCTGGGCGGTCGAACCGGCCACGTTCACGGTGGCGCCGCCGGAGCCGATGACGACCGGTTGGGGAGTCCAGTTGCTGTTGACGGCCACCCAGGCGTAGTCGTTGCCCGGGAAGGACGAGGCCTGGAAGGTGCCCTGCGCCACCCGGTTGAAGCCCTGGGTGGAGGCGCCGGCGGTGCCGCAGTGGCCCGCCGTCACGAAGCCGTTGGTGGTGCCGCGGGTGACGGAGAAGCCGATCGAGCACCGGCCGCTGTTGTTGATGTAGTACGCCTCGCCGCCGCGTAAGTCGTAGTAGGCCTGCGGCTGCTCGGTGGTGGCCTCGATGCGTACGGCGCCTGCGTCCACGCCGCTGGCGGCGACGAACGCCTCGGCGGCGGCCTGGTCGCGGGAGAGCACGACCACGGTGTTGGCGCGCACGTCCACGTACCAGCCGGGGACGGTGGCCGGGGCGGCGGTCGCGTCGAGGCGGGCCTTGACGGTGTCCAGATCGGCCAGCGTACGGGCGACGACCTGGGCCTGGGCGCCGGTCGCGGCGATCTCGCCGGTGGCGGCGGAGTCGGTGACCGCGACGGTCAGGCCGGCGCCGTCCGCGCTGAGCCAGGAACCGGCGAACCGGTCGCCCAGGGCGCGGCGGAGCTTGCCTTCGGTCTTGAGGTGGATCTTCTCGTTGGCCAGGCGGAGCTGGGCCTGCTCGGCGGTGAGGCCGAGGTCGCGCTGGAGGGCCTCCAGCATGGTGGGCGCGGGTTTGGCGGCCGAGGATGCCGGGGTGGAGGTGAGGACGAGGGCGATGCCGAGGGTGAGGGCGCTCGCCGCGCTCAGGATGTGCCTGCTGCGCATCAATGCTCCTTGGGGGGTGGCAGTGCCGTCAACGTAACGGCGGCCACCCTCCGTGAGGAGCTATCAGTTGTCCCCCTTGTTCCGTGTTATGGCATCGTTCCGTAACCGGGGTTTCGGTCCAGCCAATTTGAGTACGGCGGGCTGTGCCGTACCGCGTCCAGATGGGCGGCCTTGGCGTGGCCCACGACGGCGGCGGCGGTTTCCGCGGCGGGGGTTTCCGGGTGCCAGCCGAGCAGATGGCCCCAGCGCAGCGGCGCGCCGGCGATGGGGAGCGCGACCAGGCCCTCGCTGAGCCGGAAGGTCGCCTGGCAGAGCGCCACCGCGCGGCCGACCCTGACCAGGTGCACGCAGGTGGCGACGTCGGTCTCGTAGATGGTGGCGGGGGTGAACCCGGCCCGCGCGGCGGCCACCGCGAAACACTCGCCGAAACACCCGTCCCCCGGGGTGACCGCCCACTGCTCGCCGGCCAGCCGGCCCAGCTCGACCTCCTGCTCCCCGGCCAGCGGATGCGTACTGGCGACGAGCACGAAGACCGGGTCCACGGCCACCTGCGCCCAGGCGACCGCCTCGTCCCCCGGCGCCCGCATGTCGCCGCAGACGCCGATGAGCGCGAAGTCGAGCCGGCCGAGCATGACCTTGGTGGCGAGTTCCCCGGCCGACCAGGTGGTCGAGGTGGCGATGACCGCGTCCGGCTCGGCCGCCGCCAGCCGGTCCACCAGGCCGCCGAGAATCGGCCCGTTGGCGGCGCCGATCCGGTACCGCCGCCCCGGCTCGCCCCCGTTGGCCAGCCGCGCCGCCTCCTCCTGTAACTGACGTACGGCGGGCAGCAACACCTGGGCACGAGCCAGCACCAGCTCGCCAAGGGCGGTGGGACGTGATCCCGTGTGGTCGCGTTGGAACAGGCTTCCCCCGAGCGCCCGTTCGATCCGCTTGAGCTGTGCGGTCAACGCCGGTTGGGCCAGCCCGAGCATGGTCGCCGCCTTGCTGACACTGCCGGCCTCGGCGACCGTACGCACGATACGCAGATGACGGAGCTCCAAGTCCATAACGCCGACCGTATGGCCCCGCCTGACCGCCAGCAATGATGATTTGTCACACAATCTGACTAGTCAAGTCGGAAAGTATCGATCACTGTCGGCCTAGGGCTTCTGTGAGCTATATGGCGCAGCGGAAGCCGGTGTGGCCGGTGGAGGAGTCGGGGGTGTTCTGGGTGCGGGCTGAGGTGCGGTAGCGGTGGCAGTAGGAGTCGTGGCACATGTAGGAGCCGCCTCTGATTACCTTCGCCTGGCCGGTTGGGGGGCCTGATGGGTTTTTGCGGGTGGCTGGGGCGTTGGGGTGGTGCCAGGTTGTCGACCACCAGTCTGCTGTCCATTCCCAGACGTTTCCGGAGCAGTTGTGGAGGCCGTAGGCGTTGGGGGGGAAGGACAGGGAGGGGGCTGTTGTCAGGTAGCCGTCGGTGGCGGTGTTGGTGTGGGGGAAGGGGCCCTGCCAGATGTTGGCGTGGTGTTCGTCGTTTGGGGTGAGGTCGTGGCCCCAGGGGTAGGGGGCTTGGTTCAGGTCTCCTCGGGCGGCTTTTTCCCATTCGGCTTCGGTGGGGAGGCGTTTGCCGGTCCAGGTGGCGTACGCGTTGGCGTCGTTCCAGGAGACGTGGACGACGGGGTGGTCGTCGAGGGCTGTCGAGCCGGGGCCGAAGGGGCGGTTCCAGGCCGCGTCGCGGACGGCGCGCCACCAGGGGGCGCCGGGTACGGTGCCGTCGATGATTGATTGGCGCGCGTCTGGGTGGATATATCCGTCGAAGACGTAGGACCAGCCCCATTCCTCGGCTTCGGTGATGAAACCTGTCTCGCGGACGAATGCTGCGAATTCCGCGTTGGTGACGGTTGCTACGTCGATCCAGAATGCGCTGACCTCGATGGAGCGGACCGGTCCCTCGCCGTCGGTGGGGATGGCGTCGGGGGAGTCTGAGCCCATGAGGAACGGGCCCGATGGGATCAGCACCATGCCGGTTGGCGCCGCAGTACTTCCCACCGCGGTACTTGCTACCGCAGTACTTGCTACCGCAGTACTTGCCACTGCGGTACTTGCCACTGCGGTACTTGCCACTGCGGTGCTTCCTACCGCAGTACTTCCCAGAAGTATGGGGGTGCCTCCTGGAGGGGTAGTGCCCCTTGGAAGGTCGGCGTGGTGGTTGGTGATGATGCCGTCACTGGGGCGGCCTGGGGAGCAGCATTCGGACACTCAGGTCATCGCCCAATTCGCGTTGTCGTCGAGGAGGTCATGCCGACCGGCCGATGTGGTGGAAGGTTCGTAGTGGTCAGCATTTGACCGCCGGTCGACTCGACTTCCAGCAGGGTGTGAGGCGGGCGGACTGGCTGACTCTCGTCGTGGCGGAGCCAGGGGAGTTGGGGAGGTTGTGCATCTTGTGTGTAGGTCGTTCGCCGGGTTGTGGAGTTCTTCGGTGTTGTCGGTTCTGTGCACATGATTCCATTTACGCGGCTGACCAACGCCGTATGTCACGCCCAGCCGCGAACAGGTGATGTCCATGCGCAGTACGCGCCTCCTGGCCGACAGTCTGGCGCACCTGCTCTCGGACAATGCCTTGAAGCACCTGCGTGCGGCCAGGGTCGGCCGTCATGCGGAGCTGTACACATCCCCTGAAGAGCTGCGCGGGCTTCTGACGCGGCGCGGTTTTCCGGTCCATGAGGCGCTCGTGGCCCTGGAGGCGCGGGCGGGTGGCGCTGCGTTTCCCCAGGGACAGGTTCTGGGGGCTGCGTGTTTCCTCCGGGGATGCCCGTCGCTTCGGCTGTGCGATCTGCCGGAAGTCGCGGAAGGCGCGGCGTTTCCGATCTTTGGCATTTCGGACCATCTGGCCGAGTGGGAATCGTCGTTCTGCCTGGTGTCGGCGTCGGGAGCTATCTCACTCTTCGACGCCCCTTACGGCCCGGTCCCGGCGTTCTCGTCGCTGGAGCACTTCCTGGAGGTACTGGCGTTCGCCCCGTTGTCCGACCGGCTTCACACCTTGCGGGTGGACGCTCTTCGCGGCGAACTTCTGGCCGGTCTTGTTGGAGCCGTTCCGCACCCACCGACGATGGGTGAGCACACATCCGGGTGGATCGGTAAGGGGGTGTGGGTCAAAGAGCTGCGAATCGTGCTAGCGGACGGCCGCGACTGGTCGAGTCATCACGGCACGTTCATATGCACCGAGGACACGGATCTCCTCGTCGAGGCTATCGATCTTCTTCTTGGGCAAGGCTTCGCGCTTGGCTACCGGGGGCCCTCATCCGAGCCGCCACCGAGTGAGCCGCTGGTTCTTTCGTTCGTTGACGAAAACCCGGACCTCGGCTACCGCGCTCGGGTGCGGGTGAATGTGTGGGGCCGACGGCACGCGTACAAGATTTCAACCCGGCCGGAATCTGCGGCGCCAGTGAAGAAGAGCCAACCATGATCGCACTGGAGGCCATCAGCTACCGGAGTGTCCGATGTGCTCCGGCCTTCCGGGGGTGCCGGGTCGGGGTGTCAGCGGGAGGCGGAACCGGTCATGCGGGTGGAGCCGTCGTTGTTGTAGACGTTCAAGGTCACCCGGTTCTTGGTCAGGTTGGAGAGGACGAGGGTTCCGCCGTAGCAGCCGTAGCCGGAGACTCCGGAGAGGCTGAACGAGATCTGCTTCGAGGAGACCTCGGTTCTTCTGATGGTGGCGTGGCAGTGGTAGGCGGCGCCCCACCACAGGGAGGTCCGTTCCCGGTCGTCGATGGCCGCGTCGCTCAACGTGAATTTCACCGGGCCGACGGTTCCGGTCGCGAGCCGGCGGAGACTGCCCTGCCAGGAGCCTTTGAAGGTGGGTTCCTTCTTCTTGGCCTCTTCCTTCGTGGGCGAAGGAGAAGGCGTGGGGGAGGGCGAAGGCGATGGGGTCACCGGGGGAGCCGGGAGCGTTCCAGTTGGAGCGGGGTTGACGGAATTGTTTACGACGGAGGTCGCCTCGGAGGTGGGCGGTAGCGCTGAGTTCGACGGGCCCGAAGGGTTCAGCAGGCTGAGGCTGACGGTCGCGCCCACGGCGACGGCAGCCGCGACGCTGCCCGCTGCGAGGGCGATCCGGCGCACCGGCAGCGGAGGCTTCGGCGGAAGGGTCTCCCCGAGCCGAACCGGATCGGTGTCACCCGTGATCACCTGAGGCGGCTCGAGCACTTGAGCTGGCCCGGGCACTTGAGCTGGCCCGGGCACTTGAGCTGGCCCGGGCACTTGAGCTGGCCCGGACACCGGGGGAATCGAAGGCGTAGGGGCCGAGGGGGGCGTCAAACGCGCCAAAGGCGTCAAATCCGGCTGGGGCGTTAAGAGCGGGGGCGTCAAAGGCTGCGGAGATGACGAGGGCTGCGGAGATGACGAGGGCGGTGGTGGCGAAGGGGGTGACGGTGGTGGTGACGGCGGTGGTGACGGCGGTGGTGACGCGTCGGCCCGGTCGGCCGCTGCCGCAGGACGGGCCGGATCCGGTGGTGATGGCGGTAGGGAGGGCGATGGCGACAGCGATGGCGACAGGGGCGGCGACAGGGGTGGCGGCAGAGGTGGCGGCAGAGGCGGAGAGGACGGTGGTGATGGGGAGGTTGTGTGCTGGCTGCGGAGGCGGTGTAGTGCCTCGTCTGCGGTCGGTCGCTGGGCCGGGTCTCTCGACAGGCAGGCTTCCACCAGGGTGCGGATAGGGCCGTCCAGGCCGTCCAGGTTGGCGGTGCCGTACAGGATTCGGGCCAGGACGGCCGGATAGGTGTCGCCCTCGAAGGCGAGATGGCCGGTGGCGGTGTAGACGAGGAACGCGCCCCAGGAGAACATGTCGGCCGCGGGCCCCACGTCCTCGCCGGAGATCTGCTCGGGGGACATGTACGAGGGCGTGCCCACCATGACCTTGCTGGTCGTCATGGACGG
Organism: Acrocarpospora catenulata; assembly: GCF_018476525.1. Taxonomy (GTDB): domain Bacteria; phylum Actinomycetota; class Actinomycetes; order Streptosporangiales; family Streptosporangiaceae; genus Acrocarpospora; species Acrocarpospora catenulata. Next base: position 24,620 of record NZ_JAHCST010000011.1, on the reverse strand, counting down.
CCCGAGCAGGCGCGCGATCCCGAAGTCGATCACCCGGACCCCGTCAGGACCGAGCAGCACGTTCTGCGGCTTGAAGTCCCGGTGCACCACCCCCGCCTGGTGGATGGCGGCCAGCGCCGTCGCGGTCCCCACGGCCACGCGGTCGAGGTCGGCCCCGGTACGGGGACCGTCCTGCCGGATGGCCGCCTCCAGCGAGATCCCGTCCACGTACTCGCTGACGATGTACGGATGGTCCCCGTCGATGTCGGCGGCCAGCACCTGCGCCGTACAGAAGGGGGCCACCCGCCGGACCGCCTCCAGTTCGCCACGGAAACGCCGCCGCGCCGAGGTGTCACTCACCAGGGCCGCCGTCAGAAGCTTGACCGCGACCCGCTGCCCCGACGGGCTCTCCGCGAGGAACACCACCCCCTGCCCGCCCTGCCCCAGGCGCGCGATCAGCCGGTACTCGCCGAGCCTGTCGGGATCGCGGGCGGTGAGCGGTGCTGTACGCGGCATTCCCAACTCCAAGGAGTGACCAGGCGACTCTCCTTGTATCACACGAATTCCGGACGAGATTGCCGCAAATGATGTTTTCCGGCGACGTCGGAAAAACTAGGGGATGTCCCAGGTGAAACGGTGGGTGTGCAGCGCGAAGTAAGGGAAGGTCTCCACGCCGGACACCCCGTCCACCGTTCTCACCCGGTCCTCCACGAGGTTGAGCAGGTCCCCGGTGGAGGCGCAGACCACCTCGGCGAAGAGCTGGAAGGAGCCCGCCGTCAGCACCACGTAGATGACCTCGGTCAGCTCGCCGAGCGCGTCCGCCACCGCCCGAGGGTCCCCCGAGGTGCGGACGCCGAGCATCGCCATGGCCGGCCAGCCGAGCACGAGCGGGTCGGTGATCCCGACGACCTGGAGCACCTTCGCCTCGGTCAGGCGCTGTACGCGCTGCCGGGCGGCCGGCGCGGACAACCCCACGGCCTCGCCCAGCGCCGCGTACGACATGCGCCCGTCCCGCTGGAGCTCCCTGAGGATGGTGCGGTCGGTCGCGTCGAGGGCGATCACCGGATCAGCTCCGCGACGGCCGCGCCGAACACCTCGGTGTGCAGATCGACGTCGGCCTGTGTGGTGGCGGGGCACATCAACGCCATGTTGTGGAACGGCGTCATGAGAATCCCCCGGTTATGCGTATAAAGGTGGAAGTAGTCGTCTAGGGCGTCATCGGAGAGGGCGGCCGATTCGCCGCCGTTGCGCGGGGTCCCGAAACGGTATTCGGTACGCGCGCCGAGCTGGGTCACCGACCAGGGCAGCCCCTCGATCGCCGCCGCGACCCCCGCCGTGAACCGGGTGGAGAGCTCGATCATGTGCGCGAACGCCGCCTCGGTGAGCACCGAGCCGAGCGTCGCCCGGGCCGCCGCCAGGGAGAGCGCGTTCCCGGCCAGTGTGCCGCCGACCCCGCCCACGTCCACCAGGTCGGCCTCCTTCTCGGCCGCGATCCGCTCGGCGACCTCGTGGGTCACCCCGTAGGCCCCGATGGGCACGCCGCCCGCGATCGCCTTGCCGATGGTCACGATGTCCGGATCGAGATCCCAGGCGAGCGTGCATCCGCCGGGCCCGGCCGAGAACGTGTGGGTCTCGTCGTTGATCAGGAGCACTCCGTGCTCCCGGGTGGCCCGCCGTACCTCGGCCAGGAAGCCGGGTTCGGGCAGCACGATGCCGATGTTGGTGAGCGCGGGTTCCATCAGCACGCAGGCCACGTCGCCGTGGGCGAGTTCGGCGCGGAGCGCGGCGGCGTCGTTGAACTCGACCACCCGGGTGGTGAGCGCGGGATCCACCGGTGCCCCCACGTTCCCGGCCCGGGGCACCGGCCCCAGTGTCACCACCGTCTCGTCCACGCTGCCGTGGTAGCAGTAGTTGAAGACGAGGATCTTGGGCCGCCGGGTGATCTGCCGGGCCAGCCGGATCGCCCACCGGTTGGCGTCGGTGGCGGTCAGGCTGAAGCTCCAGAGCGGCATCCCGAAGCGCCGGGCGAGCTCCGCGCCGACCCACTCGGCGTCCTCGGTGGGCAGCATCGCGGTGAACCCGGCGCGGGCGGCGAGGGCGCGCACCACCGGCTCGGGGGAGTGCCCGGCCATCGCGCCGGTGTCGCCGAGGCAGAAGTCCACGTACGTGTGACCGTCCAGGTCGGTCACGGCGGCCCCGCTCGCCTGCGCGAGATAGGCGGGGAACCGCCCGGCGGCCTTGTTCATCCAGGTCATCGGCACCCGGCCGAGGAGCGAGCCGGCGGCTTCGTAGGCGGCCCTGCTGCGCGGCAGGCGGTGTTCGTAGGTGGTGCGCTCGCGGTCGAGCAGGGTGGCGAGGTGAGCCCGGTCAATCATGAATCGAAAGTAGCAGACCCGGATGACGAAAGAATCGGTTGTCATGACGATCGAAACGAAGGCAACCAAAACTACCCGCGAACAACAGAAGTTCGTTTGCCCTCCAAACTATTGACGGGGGCTCCGCGGCTGTGTGAAATTCTCGGCAGTTCCATGCACGCGCTGGGCGGACGGTCAGGGTCCCCACCTGATCGTGCATGGCGGTTAACCATTCACGAGGGAGACCGTCCATGCGAAAAAAGCTCCTCAGCCTGCTCGCGATCGCCGTTGTGGCGCTCGCGGTGGCAGTCGTACGCACCGCCACCCCGGCCGGCGCCGCCGCGTCCGACCCGTACAACTTCAAGAACGTGCGGATTGACGGCGGCGGGTTCGTCCCGGGCATCATCTTCAACCAGACCGAGCAGAACCTGATCTACGCGCGCACCGACATCGGCGGCATGTACCGCTGGGAGCAGGCCACCTCGACCTGGAAGCCCTTGCTGGACTGGGTCGGCTTCACCAACTGGGGCTACAACGGCGTCGACAGCATCGCCACCGACCCCGTACAGACCAACCGCGTGTACGCCGCCGTCGGCATGTACACCAACAGCTGGGACCCCAACAACGGGGCCATCCTGCGCTCCACCAACAAGGGCGACAGCTGGTCGGTCACGCCGCTGCCGTTCAAGATGGGCGGCAACATGCCGGGCCGGGGCATGGGTGAGCGGCTGGCCATCGACCCCAACCGCAACAGCACCCTCTACCTGGGCGCCCCCAACGGCAACGGCCTCTGGCGGAGCACCGACTACGGCGCCACCTGGGCCAAGGTGACCAACTTCCCGAACGCCGGCAACTACGCCTCCGACCCGAGCGACCCCAACGGCTACGGCACCCACCAGCCGGGCGTCGTCTGGGTGACCTTCGACAAGCGCACAGGCACCTCGGGGAACGCCACCCAGACCATCTACGTGGGCGTGGCCGACAAGCAGAACACCGTCTACCGCACCACCAACGGCGGCACCACCTGGGAGCGGCTGGCCGGGCAGCCCACCGGCTACATCGCCCACAAGGGCGTGCTCGACCACGTCAACGGCTACCTGTACCTCGCCACCAGCGACACCGGCGGCCCGTACGACGGCGCCAAGGGCGACGTCTGGCGGTACGCCACCGCCACCGGCACCTGGACCCAGATCAGCCCGATCCCGTCCAGCAGCTCCGACGACTACTTCGGCTACAGCGGCCTGACCATCGACCGGCAGAACCCGGGCACCATCATGGTCTCCACCCAGATGTCCTGGTGGCCGGACGTGATCTTCTTCCGGTCCACCAACAGCGGCCAGACCTGGACCCGGGTGTGGGACTGGACCTCGTACCCGAACCGTAGCTTCCGCTACAAGATGGACATCAGCTCTTCGCCGTGGCTCTCTTGGGGCGCCAACCCGCAGCCGCCCGAGGTGACGCCCAAGCTGGGCTGGATGGTCGAGTCCCTGGAGATCGACCCGTTCAACGGCAACCGGTTCATGTACGGCACCGGCGCCACCATCTACGGCAGCACCGACCTCAAACTCTGGGACACCGGCGGGCAGTTCACCATCAAGCCGATGGTGAAGGGCCTGGAGGAGACCGCCGTCCTCGACCTGATCAGCCCGCCCACCGGGGCGGCCTCGCTGATCAGCGGCCTGGGCGACATCGGCGGCTTCCGGCACACCAACCTGGACGCGGTGCCCCCGATGATGTTCCTCTCGCCCAACTTCACCTCCACCACCTCGCTCGACTACGCCGAGAACAACCCGAGCGTGATGGTGCGGTCCGGCAACTTCACCGCCGCCGACCGGCCCAACGACCGCCACGTGGCCTTCTCCACCGACGGCGGCGCCAACTGGTTCCAGGGCAGCGAGCCGGGCGGGGTCAACAACGGCGGCACGGTGGCCGCCGCGGCCGACGGCAGCCGGTTCGTCTGGGCGCCGGGCGACTCCGGCATCCAGGTCGTGTACTCGGTCGGCTTCGGCAACTCCTGGCAGACCTCGACCGGCGTGCCGGCCAACTCGGTCATCGAGTCCGACCGGGTGAACGCGCAGAAGTTCTACGCCTTCAACAACGGCCGCTTCTACGTGAGCACCAACGGCGGCGCGACCTTCACCCAGACCGCGGCGACCGGCCTGCCGACCACGGGCAGGTTCAAGGCGGTGCCGGGACGCGAGGGTGACATCTGGCTGGCCGGCGGCACCAGCACGACCAGCTACGGCCTGTGGCACTCCACCAACTCGGGCGCCTCCTTCACCAAGCTGACCAACGTGCAGGAGGCCGACAACATCGGCTTCGGCAAGGCGGCCACCGGCCAGACCTACCCGGCGCTGTTCACCATCGCCAAGATCGACAACGTTCGCGGCGTCTACCGGTCGGACAACGGCGGCACCACCTGGGTGCGGATCAACGACGACACCCACCAGTACGGCAACATCGGCGAGGCGATCACCGGCGACCCGCGCATCTATGGGCGGGTCTACCTGGGCACCAACGGCCGCGGCATCATCTACGGCGACCGCACCGGCGCAACCCCGTCGCCCAGCCCGAGCCCGTCACCGAGCCCGTCGCCGTCGCCGAGCCCCAGCCCGTCGCCGAGCCCGAGTCCGTCGCCGTCGCCGAGTCCCAGCCCGTCACCCAGCCCGAGCCCGTCGCCGTCGCCGAGCCCGAGCCCGAACCCCGGTAAGGCCTGCACCGCCACGTACGTGATCACCAACTCGTGGCCGGGCGGCTTCAGCGCCGACGTGACGGTCCGCGCCAGCGGCACCGCCGCGATCACCGGCTGGACGGTCCGCTGGGCCTTCGCCAACGGCCAGACCGTCAGCTCCCTCTGGAACGGCTCCCACACCGCCAGCGGGGCCAACATCACGGTCACCAACCTCAGCTACAACGGCAACCTGAACCCGAACGCCACCACGTCGTTCGGCTTCAACGGCACCTGGAACGGCACCAACAACGTCCCCAACCCGGTCACCTGTACCGCGGTCTGACCCCGTGACGTACGGCTCCCGCCGCCCGCCCTGCGGCGGGAGCCGTGCCCAAATCCCGAAAAGTCACCACAAGGCGGAGCCCGCCCCCCGGGTTGGGCTCCGCATCCACCCCGGCCCCGTGCGCCTCCGCGATCGACGCCACGATCGACAGCCCCAGCCCGCTGCCCTGCTCCCGCGTCGTGTGCAACCGCCGGAACGGCTGGAAAAGATCCCCGAGCCGTTCCTCCGGCACCTCGGAACCCGTGTTCCGCACCGTGAGAACCCCGTCGAGCAGGGACACCTCGACGGTTCCCCCTGGACGGTTGTACCGCACCGCGTTGTCCACCAGATTCGTGACCAACCGGTGCAGCAGCACCTCGTCCCCGTCCACCACGAACGGCTCCACCCGCTCCGTCACGGCGATCCCGTCCGCCTTCGTCTCGGCCAGCACCCGCCGGACCACCTGATCCACCGCCACCGGCTCCCGCACGTCCAGACCGTGCCCGGCCCGCGCCAGGATCAGCAGCGACTCGATGAGCCGCTCCATCCGGTGGTTGTGGACCAGCAGCCGCTCGCGGACCTCCCCGACGTCCTCCGGCAACCCGATCTCGATCGCCGCCCGCTGCACCGCCAGCGGCGTCCGCAGCTCGTGCGACGCGTTCGCGATGAACCGCCGCTGTCCCTCCACCGACCGTTCCAGCCGCCCGAGCATCGCGTCGAAGGTGTCGGCCAGCTCGCGCAGCTCGTCCTTCGGCCCGCTCAGCATGATCCGCTCGTGCAGGTTGGACGCGGACAGCCGCCGCGCGGTCGCGGTGATCCGGTGGATCGGCCGCAGGATCCGCCCGGCCAGCACCCAGCCGACCACCACCGCCACCAGCGCGGTGATCCCGAGGATCGGGACGGTCACCTCCCACTGGTGCGCCAGCACGTCGTCGACCAGCGTCGGCAGGGCCACCGGCCGGGGCAGCAGCATCGGCGCTCCCGGCGCCGGTGGCGCGTCCGGGGCGTTCGCGTAGGGCCCGATCCGGTCCTGCAACGTCTGCCCGACCGTCAGGTTGACCAGCGTCAGCAGCAGGATCGAGGTCAGCACGAACACGCCCGAGTAGATCAGCGTGAGCCGTACCCGGATCGTGGTCACAGCAGGTAACCCGCGCCGGGAACCGTCTGGATGCACGGCGGATCGCCCAGTTTCGCCCGCAGTCGGCTCACCACCACCCGCACCACCGTGGTGAACGGGTCGGCGTGCTCGTCCCAGGCCGCCTCCAGCAGCCGTTCCGCGCTCACCACCGCGCCGTCCGCCCGCATCAGCACCTCAAGCACCGCGAACTCCTTCAGGGACAGGCGCAGATGCCGCCCGTCCCTGGACGCCTGGAGCCGGTGCGGGTCGAGCACGATCCCGTGCCGGGCCAGCACCGGCGGCACCCGATCCTGGCTCCGCCGCCCCAGCGCCCGTACCCTGGCCACCAGCTCGGCGTAGTCGAACGGCTTGGGCAGGTAGTCGTCGGCCCCCATGCCCAGCCCCGCCACCCGCTCCGGCACCGAGGCCGCCGCCGTCATCATCAGGATCCTGGTACGGCTCCCGCGCGCCACCAGCTCCCGGCAGACCAGATCCCCGGCCAGCTCCGGCAGATCCCGGTCCAGCACCAGCACGTCGTAGTCGTGCACGGCCAGCCGCTGGGAGGCCGCCAGGCCGTCGTACACCACATCGACCGCCATCGCGTGGCGGCGTAAGCCCATCGCCACCAGATCGGCCAGATCGCGCTCGTCCTCGGCCACCAGAACCCGCATGCGGCGTTCATACCCCACAGGAGGTGACAGCGGCGTTAACGCTTCCGGTCACGGCCGCGCAACCGGCTGCCCGCCACCCTGGCGCACATGATCAGAATTCTCTCCGCCGCCCTGCTGGTGGCCGCCCTGAGCGTCTCCGCTCCCGCCGCCCTGCCCGCCGCCCCGCCCGCCGGCTGTGCCCCCGCCACCGCGCCGCCCCCGCCGTCCGCGCCGCCCACCTCGGTGAACACGCTCCGGCAGGCCTACCACTGCCTGCTCGACAACTACTACAGCGGCCCGAAGCTGGACTCCAGGGACCTGCTCCGCCACGCGTTCGCCGCCTACACCCGCGACCTGCTGCGGCGCGGCGCCGACCGGCCGGATCTCCAGCTGCCCCCGCTCACCGGGGACCGCGACGGCGACTGGGCCGCGTTCGCGCCCGTCCTCGGCACCGGCGACCCCGCCGCCCTCCGGGCCGCCATCGACGGCATGGTCACCGCTCTCCAGGACAACCACGCCCGCTGGATGCCGCCCAGACAGGACCCGGACGGCCCGCCGCGGGGGACCGGAATCGCGGGCCTGTCGGCCCTGCGGGGTGACGGGTTCGATCCGGCGGCCCGGCCGCCGATGTTCATCACCCGCGTCATCCCCGGCAGCCCCGCGGCCAAGGCCGGCATCCGCCCCGGCGACATCATCCTCAAGGTCAACGACACGCCCGCCTTCACCGGCGACACCGCCAACGCGTCCATCCTGGAGGCCGCGGCCGCGGCCACGGTGCGGCTCACCCTCCAGCACCCCGTCACCGGCAAGATCCGGACCATCCGCCTGACCGAAGCCCCCATCACCATCGAACCGCCCCAGGTGACCACCAAGCAGCTCCGTGGCGGTGTCCGCCTGGTCCAGCTGCCCGGCTTCTTCCCCGGCGCGGCCGACCAGGTCCTCGCCCTCCTGCGGAACCACCCGAAGGCCCTCATCCTCGACCTGCGCGGCAACGGCGGCGGCTCGCCCCGCGAGGTCACCCGCCTGCTCAGCGCCTTCGCCCACGGCAAGACCACCAGCTACTTCTGCCCGTTCACCGGCGAGTGCCGCCCCAACCACACCGACGACACCGTCCCCCTGCTCGACATCCCCCTGGTCGTCCTGACCGACCGCGCCTGCGCCTCCGCCTGCGAGGACTTCACCGCCGCCGTCAAGGACCTCCACCTGGGCACCCTCATCGGCACCCGCACAGCGGGAGCCATCTCCGGCCCCTCCGAGGCCTACCTGCTCGACGACGGCAGCGTCCTGCTCCTGCCGAAGGTCCGGCACCTGGGCCCGAACCGGGAGATCCTCGACACCATCGGCATCCCGGTCGACCACCACGTCCCGACCACGGCCCGCGACCTGGCCACCGGCCGAGACCCGGCGGTGGAACGGGCGCTCACCCTCCTGTAGCGCCACCGGGGGTTAATCCAGGGGCCGTATCTTTGCCTCATGGCGATCGGTGTGTACGTCGCGGCGAGCGATGCCAGGAGTAACAAGGGCGCCGTCGCCCTCGGGCTGATCGAGTTGCTGTTCCGTCAGGTGGGGACGGTGGGCGTCTACCGGCCGGTGGTGCGGGCGGGCGTCGAGGACGGCCTGATCAACACTGCTCGTAGCCGGTTCCGGATGGAGCTGAGCTACGAGCAGTGCGCGGGGGTCACCTACGAGGACGTGCACGCCGATCTCGACCAGGCGATCGCCGACATCGTGGCCGGGTACCGGGAGGTGGCGGCCCGGTGCGCGGCGGTCGTGGTGATCGGGACCGACTACACCGACGTGGGGGCGCCCACCGAGTTCGAGTTCAACGCCCAGGTGGCCGCGAACCTGGGCACCCCGGTCCTGAACGTGGTCACCGGGCTGGCCCGGACGGTGGACGAGATCGTCGCCGCCGCCGAGGTGTCGGCGAAGGAGTTGGCCGAGGAGCACGCGGTGCAGATCGCGCTGGTGGTCTCCCGGGTGGCGCCCGCGCTGGTGGAACGGGTACGGACGGCCCTGCCCGATTCGGCGTACGTGCTGCCGGAGGTGCCGAGGCTGTCGGCGCCCACGGTCGCGGACCTGCTGGCGGCGTGCCACGGCCGGCTCTACCTGGGGGATGAGCAGCAGCTGGGCCGGGAGGTCGGGGCGCTGATGGTGTGCGCCATGTCGCTGCCCAACATCCTGGACCGGCTGACCGAGGGGGTGGCGTTGATCGTTCCGGCCGACCGGGCGGCCGCGCTGCTGCCCGGGTTGATCGCCGCGCACCGGACCCCGACCTTCCCGGCGCTGTCGGCGATCATCATGAACGGCGGGATGCCGTTGCCGGACTCGGTGGAGCGGCTGCTGACCGGCATGGACATCCACCTCCCGATGATCACCACGCCGGGTGACACCTTCGAGACCGCCACCCGCCTCTCCCGGGCGGAGGGCCGGTTCACCCCGGACGCGTCCGGCAAGATCGACAGCGCCCTCGGCCTGTTCGCCGAGCACGTGGACGGCCCGGCCCTGCTGGCCCGGCTGCACGTCACCCCCGCCACCGTGGTCACCCCGCTGATGTTCGAGTACGACCTGCTGGAGCGGGCCCGCGCCGACCGCCGCCACATCGTGCTCCCGGAGGGCGCCGAGCCGCGCATCCTCCGGGCCGCCGACATCCTGCTCCGGCGGGGCGTGGCCGACCTGACCCTGCTCGGCGAGGAGACCGAGATCAGGGCCACCGCCGCCCAACTCGGCCTGGCGGTCGAGGACGCCAAGGTGCTCAGCCCGTTCGACCCCGAACTGCGGGAACGCTTCGCCGCCGAGTACGCCAAGATCCGCGCGCACAAGGGCATCACCCTGGAGCGGGCCTGGGACACCGTCACCGACGTGTCCTACTTCGGCACGATGATGGTGCACCTGGGGCTGGCCGACGGCATGGTCTCCGGCGCCGTGCACACCACCGCGCACACCATCCGCCCGTCCTTCGAGATCATCAAGACCCTGGGCGCCGGGGTGGTCTCGAGCGTGTTCTTCATGTGCCTGGCCGACCGCGTCCTGGTGTACGGCGACTGCGCCGTGGTCCCCGATCCTACGGCGGTCCAGCTGGCCGACATCGCGATCTCCTCGGCGGCCACGGCGGCCAGGTTCGGGGTGGAGCCGCGGGTCGCGCTGCTGTCGTACTCGACCGGTGAGTCCGGGGCCGGGCCCGAGGTGGAGAAGGTGCGCGCGGCCACCGCGATGGTCCGGGAGCGGCGGCCGGACCTGCTGGTGGAGGGCCCCATCCAGTACGACGCGGCGGCCGAGCCCAGTGTCGCCCGCACCAAGATGCCGGACAGCCCGGTGGCGGGCCGGGCCACCGTGTTCGTGGTGCCCGACCTGAACACCGGCAACAACCTGTACAAGGCGGTGCAGCGCAGCGCGGGCGCGGTCGCCGTCGGGCCGGTGCTGCAGGGTCTGCGGAAACCGGTCAACGACCTGTCGCGCGGCGCGACCGTGCACGACATCGTCAACACGGTCGCCATTACAGCCATCCAGGCCCAGGGGGACTGAATGCACGTCCTGGTGTTGAACACCGGCTCGTCCACGATCAAGTACCAGCTGCTGGACATGACCGAGCGGAAGCGGCTGGCCACCGGCCTGGCCGACCGCATCGGGCAGCCGGACGGGCGGCTGGTGCACAACGGCGAGGAACTGACCGCACAGGGCTTCCCCGATCACGAGAGCGGCCTGCGGGCGATGCTGGACGCGTTCGCCGAACGGGGCCCCAGCCTGGACGGTGTGGTTGCCGTGGGCCACCGGGTGGTGCACGGGGGGTCGGTGTTCTCGGGGCCCGTGCTGGTGGACGACGAGGTGGAGAAGGACATCGAGGCCCTGATCCCGCTCGCCCCGCTGCACAACACCGCCAACCTGGAGGGCATCCGGGTGGCCCGCCGCGCCTTTCCCGGGCTGCCGCAGGTGGCCGTGTTCGACACCGCGTTCCACCAGACGCTGCCGCCGCAGGCCTACACCTACGCGGTGCCGCCCGAGTGGGGGGTGCGCAAGTACGGGTTCCACGGCACCTCCTACGCGTACGTCTCCCGGCGGGCGGCGGAGTTCCTGGCCAGGCCGTACGGCGAGACGAACATGATCGTGCTGCACCTGGGCAACGGCGCGAGCGCGGCGGCCATCCAGGGCGGGCGGAGCGTGGACACCTCCATGGGCCTGACGCCGCTGGCCGGGCTGGTCATGGGCACCCGTTCCGGCGACGTGGACCCGGGGGTGCTCTCCTACCTGGGCAGGACGGCCGGGATGAGCCTGCCGGAGATCGACTCCGCGCTCAACCGGGCCAGCGGCATGCTCGGCCTGTGCGGGGCGGGGGACATGCGCGAGGTCTGGCGACTGGTGGACGAGGGCTCGCCGCAGGCCCGCCTGGCCGTGGACGTGTACGCGCACCGTCTGCGCTCCTACATCGGCGCCTACTACGCCGTGCTGGGCCGGGTGGACGCGGTCGTCTTCACCGCCGGCGTGGGCGAGAACGACGCCAGGACCCGGGAACTCGCCCTCACCGGTCTCGACCGCCTGGGCATCGCGGTGGACCCGGCCCGCAACGCCGCGCACGCCCGGGAACCCCGCCGGATCTCCCCGGACGGCGCGGAGGTGGCGGTGCTGGTGGTCCCCACCGACGAGGAAGTGGAGATCGCCGAACAGACAATTACTACCTGCGGATTACGCCCGAATCGTCCGTTGTAATGACCGGGTGACCGATCATCGCTGGCTATCCTGGGTCCCTGGGGGTGAGTCATGGCGACGACCGAGGAGACCCGGCCGGGGCCCACGGAGGCGGCGGGGTGGCGGGACAGGGTGCGCTCCACCCGAGCGGGCCGGTTGACCTTGAAGATCGTCATCGGGGTGCTCGGCGGCGCCATGGTGATCGGCGGCCTGATCATGGTGCCCTTTCCGGGGCCGGGCTGGCTGGTGGTCTTCGCCGGTCTTGCCGTGCTGGCCACCGAGTTCCACTGGGCCAACATCCTGCTCGCCTTCGCCAAGCGGGTGGTGACCGCCGCCACCGACTGGCTGAAGCGGCAGAACTGGTTCATCCGGATCGTCTCCACCCTGCTCACCGCCGCGCTGGCCGGGGCCATCGTCTGGCTCTGCCTGAAGCTCACCGTCGGCGTCGACCTGATCGAGGAGGCCAGGGCCTTCCTCAAGTGGTGACGGCCGCCAGCCGCCGGGTGGCCAGCGCCGCAAGCAGGGTGGCGCCGTCCGCCAGCACGGCGTCGTCGAAGGCCGCCTCGGCGGAGTGGTTGGTCGGCGCGGAGGCCGGGTCGCGGCCAGGCGCGCAGGCGCCCAGTATCAGGTACGCCCCTGGCACCTCGTTGAGCACGTACGAGAAGTCCTCCGAGCCGGTGGCCGGCTGCGGCATCGTCAGGTAACGCTCCTCGCCGAAGGTCTCCCGCACCGTCTCCGCGGCGAACTCGGCCTCGGCGCCGTTGTTGACGGTGACCGGGTAGCCGATGCCGAACGAGCAGTCGGCGGTCAGGCCGTGCGCGGCGGCGACACCCTCGGCCAGCTGGCGGATGCCCGCCTTGACCCGCTCCCGGGTGGCGCCCGAGAAGGAGCGCACGGTGGCCTCGAAGTAGGCGGTGTCGGGGATGACGTTGTCGGTGGTGCCGGCGTGGAACTGGCCGACCGTGATCACCACGGGGTCGAACACGTCGAAGGTCCGCGTCACGTACGTCTGGAGCTGGGTGACGATCTCGCAGCCGACCTGGATGGGGTCCAGCGCCCGGTGTGGGGTGGAGCCGTGCCCGCCCCGGCCCCGTACGGTCACCCGGAAGGTGTCGGCGGCGGCCAGGATGGGACCGGGGCGGGTGAGGAACAGGCCCCGGGGGACGCGGGTGGAGAACACGTGCATGCCGTACGCGGCGACGGGGAGGGTGCCGGAGGCCGTCAGCACGCCCTCCTCGATCATGATTTTGGCGCCCTCGAAGCCCTCCTCACCCGGCTGGAACATGAAGACCACGTTCCCGGCCAGCCGGTCCCGGTCGGCGGCGAGCAGGTGGGCGGCGCCGACCAGCATGGCGGTGTGCAGGTCGTGGCCGCAGGCGTGCATGACGCCGTTGATCCGGGAACGGTAGTCCACCGGTACCCGCTCCTGCACGGGCAGCGCGTCCATGTCGCCGCGGAGCAGGACGGTCGGCCCGGGGGAGCCCCCGCGCAGCACGGCGGTGACCGAGGACAGGGCCGTGCCGGTGGTGACCTCCAGGGGCAGGCCGTCCAGGGCGGCCAGCACCTTCTCCTGGGTGCGGGGGAGGTTCAGCCCGAGTTCGGGTTCTTCGTGGAGGGCGTGGCGGAGGCGTACCAACTCGTCCTGAATGGTCATGCCTCATGGTCGGCGAGATCCCTTCAGGCGGCAACGCGGCGCGCCAATGATCGCGGGCGTCGTCACCGGCTGCCATCCTGGATTACAGGGGGTGACGATGATCGCGAGCCTGGTTCTCGCGGCGCTGCTCGCGAGTGCTCGCCCGGATGTGTCGATCGGGCTGGGGAACGGCACGGCCGAGGTGGACGGCCGGGTCACCTACGTGGTGGAGGTGGTGAACCGGGAGTCGAAGCCGGTGACGGCCGACGTGCGGATGACCTTCCCGCGGGGGTTGGCGAGGCTCCAGGCGGAACAGGGGGAGCTGGGAAAACGGCAGGCTTCCTGGAGTGCCGAGCTGCCGCCCGGGCCCACCGAGTTCCGGCTCACCGGGGTACTCAAAGCATCGCCGGGCAGCCACGTGGCCGCCACCGCCTGCCTGTTCACGGTGCACCTGAGCCGGCCTGTGAGCTGCGCGACCGACATCGACGCGGTGGCCGGGCAGCCGGTCACCCCCGGGCGCGGGGTGGTGAACGCGGTGCTGGTGCTGGCGGCGCTGGCCAGTGGCGCGGGGGCGAGCTACCTGATGGCTAGAGGCCGAGGAACGCCCGTGCGGCCGTCGAGTCCATCGGCGGGCGCTGGGCCAGCGTGGCGGCGGCCGCCGCGCGGGTGACCAGTTCCGCGTTGTCGCGGACCGGGCGGCCCTTGGCGAAGGTCAGCGTGTCCTCCATGCCCACCCGCAGGTGCCCGCCGCCGGACAGGGCCGCGAAGAGCACCGGCAGCGCCGTGCGCCCGATGCCGGTCGCCGACCAGGTGGCCCCGGCCGGCAGCTGCGCCACCGCCGCCGCCACCGTGCGCAGGTCCCCGGCGAAGCCGCCAGGCACACCCATGACCAGGTCGCAGTGGACGCGCCCGCCGTACGGGGGGCCGTACCGGTCGAGCAGGCGGTGCAGGGTGGCGATGTGGCCGAGATCGAACAGCTCGAACTCGGGGACCACACCCTTCTCCTGGGTGGCCTGGTAGAGCTCGGCCACGAACCCCCAGGGATTCAGGAAGACGTCGTCGCCGAAGTTGACCGTGCCGCAGGTGAGCGAGCAGGCGTCGGGGGCCGCGTCCAGCACCCGCAACCTCGCCTCGTAGGGGTCGGAGACCGCGCCGCCGGTGGACAGTTGCACGACCAGCGTGGTCTCGGCGCGCAGCGCCGCCACCGTGTCGGCCAGCCGCCCGGGATCGAGGGTGGGCCGGGCCTCGGCGTCCCGGATGTGCACGTGCACCACGGCCGCGCCCGCCGCCTCGCACGCCTTGGCGGTGGCCACCAGCTCATCGAGGGTGACCGGCAGCGCGGGCACCGCCGACTTGTCCGCCTCGGCCCCTGTGGGCGCCACCGTGATGAGCGTCGTGCCTGTCATGTGCCAGATATTGCCTGCTAGGGATGGTCTGGGACAAGATGAATTCCTGAGTCGGGACTCAGGAATTGGGAGCGGGATGGACGTTTCTCCGATCGGGCTGCACCGCGTGGTGGATCCGCTGGGCGTGCTCCCGCAGGCCGCCCACCGGCTGGACACCTCGCCCGAGCTCCGCCCGGGGGAGACCAGGATCCGGGTGGAACGCCTCAACCTGGACGCCGCCTCCTTCCGCCAGCTGAGCCAGCGGCACGGCGGCGACGGGGACGCCGTCCGCGCCGAGGTGCTGGCGATCGTCGCCGAGCGGGGCAAGATGCACAACCCCGTCACCGGATCCGGCGGCATGCTGGTCGGCGTGGTCGAGGAGACCACGCCGGAGTCCCCGCTCGGCCTGACCCCCGGCGACCGGGTCGCCACCCTGGTCTCGCTCACCCTCACCCCGCTGCGGATCACCGACGGGCTGCGGCACTGGGACGGCCACTCGGAACAGGTCCCCGCCGACGGCCACGCCATCCTGTTCGCCCGCTCGATCGCCGCCGTGCTCCCCGGCGACCTGCCGGTGCCGCTGGCGCTGGCCGTACTGGACGTCTGCGGCGCGCCCGCGCTCACCCGCAGGGTGGTGGCACCGAAGGCCGTGGTCGCGGTGATCGGCGCGGCAGGGAAGAGCGGCTCGCTGTCGCTGGCCGCCGCACGTCAGGCGGGCGCGGCCACCCTGATCGGCGTGGTGCCCCACCAGGCGGAGGCGGACGCGCTGACCGGCGCCGGGCTGGCCGACACGGTGGTGATCGCCGACGCCCGCGACCCGGTCGCGCTGGCCAGGGCCGTCGAGTCGGCAGGGGGACCGGCGGACGTGACCGTGGTCTGCGTGGACGTGCCCGGCTGCGAGCACGGCTCGATCCTGGCCACCCGGGACGGCGGCACCGTGATCTTCTTCTCCATGGCCACCTCCTTCACCGCCGCCGCCCTCGGCGCCGAAGGGCTCGCCGCCGACGTCACCATGCTGGTCGGCAACGGGTACGCCCCCGGCCACGCGGCCCTGGCCCTCGACCTGGTCCGCACCGAGCCCGGCCTGCGGCGCCTGTTCGAGGGGAGGCACCGATGAAGCTGGACCTGGACCCCGAGGTCGTGGCCAAGGCCCGGCGGCTGGCCGCCCGAGCCGCCGAGCCGATCATCGAGCTGGCCCGCACCCACACCACCGTCTCGGTGGAGCGCGCGGTCCTGCGGCTGGCCGGGGTCACCGGGGCCGACGCCGACGGCACGCCCTGGGTGAACCGCCTGGTCGACGCGGTACGCGACCAGGTGGGCCTGGAACACGGGGTGGCCCTGCCGGTCTTCCACGCGCTCCGCGACGACCCCCGTGAGCTGGTGCGCGCCCGGTTCACGATCCCTTCCGGGGCGGACGCCGTACGGGCCAGGGAACGGGCACGGGCGGCGGTGGGCCGGGGAATCGCCCGGATCGACCGGAACAGGGCCGACCGGAACCTGCTGCTCGGCAAGCACGGCGACCCGGAGCCGCCGTGGATCTACCTGATCGTGGCCACCGGCGACATCTACGAGGACATCCCCCAGGCGCAGGCCGCCGCCCGGGAGGGCGCCGACGTGATCGCCGTGATCAGGTCCACCGGCCAGTCCCTGCTCGACTACGTGCCCGAGGGCGCCACCCGGCAGGGCTACGCCGGCACGTACGCCACCCAGGAGAACTTCCGCCTGATGCGGGCCGCCCTGGACGAGGTCTCCGGCGAACTCGGCAGGTACATCCGGCTCACCAACTACGCCAGCGGCCTCTGCATGCCCGAGATCGCCACCCTGGCCGGCCTGGAACGCCTGGACATGATGCTCAACGACTGCATGTACGGCATCATCTTCCGCGACATCAACCCCCGCCGCACCTTCGTCGACCAGCGCTTTTCCCGCCAGATCCACGCCCGCGCCGGCATCGTCATCAACACCGGCGAGGACAACTACCTGACCACGGCCGACGCGGTGGACGCCGCGCACACCGTGATCGCCTCCCAGCTGCTCAACGAACGTTTCGGCCACGAGGCGGGCCTGGCCGACTGGCAACTCGGCCTCGGCCACGCCTTCGAGATAAATCCAGAAATTCCGGATTCGTTCAGGTTGGAGCTGGCGCACGCCCAGCTGGTCAGGGAGCTCTTTCCCGACGCCCCGCTCAAGTACATGCCGCCCACCAAGCACATGACCGGCAACATCTTCGCCGGCTACCTGCTGGACGCCTTCTTCAACCTGGCCGGGGTGCTCACCGGCCAGTCCATCCTGCTGATCGGCATGATGACCGAGGGCATCCACACCCCCTGGCTCTCCGACCGCGACCTCGCCCTGGAGAACGTCCGGTACGTACGCCGCGCCGCCGGCGCCCTGGCCGAGGACTTCCGCCCCGCCCCCGGCGGCTTCACCGTCACCCGCGCCCGCCAGGTGCTCGCCGAGACCGTCGACCTGCTCGACCGGGTCGCCGACGACGGCCTGCTGACCGCAATCGCCCAGGGCACCTTCGGGGTCACCCGCCGCCCCGCCGACGGCGGCAAGGGCCTGGACGGCGTGGTCGCGCACGCCGACGGCTACTACAACCCGGCCACCGAGCTCCTGGAGGAGGGCCCGTGACCATTTCGACCGAGACCATCAAACAGATCATCCGCCCTTACGGCGACACCACCGGCGACGC
This sequence comes from Acrocarpospora catenulata, assembly GCF_018476525.1. GTDB lineage: Bacteria > Actinomycetota > Actinomycetes > Streptosporangiales > Streptosporangiaceae > Acrocarpospora > Acrocarpospora catenulata. Next base: position 7,134 of record NZ_JAHCST010000011.1, on the reverse strand, counting down.
CATGGTGCAGGTCTCCTTCACCCTGCCCGTGCCGCACGGCTCCCGCGCCGCGGCCGCCGCCCTGCAACTGGCCGGCAAGATGGGCCTGGACCCGGCCAGCGTGGTGCACAGCAAGGCGATGGGCCCCGACTTCACCTTCTTCATCGTGTACGGCAAGGCCACCCACCTCATCGACTACGCCGGCATCAGCGTGCCCGAGGGCCGGGAGTACCCGCTGCTCACCCCCCAGCAGGTCAACCTGGCCATCCGCACCGTGCTCGGCCGCGAGCTCGTCGTGGTGGGCGCCTGCATCGGCACCGACGCGCACACCGTCGGCATCGACGCCATCCTCAACGTCAAGGGCTTCGCGGGGGAGAAGGGCCTGGAGTACTACCGGGAGATCCAGGTCCACAACCTGGGCGCCCAGGTCGAGGTCTCCGAACTGGTCGCCCGTGCCAAGGCGTGCGACGCCGACGCCGTACTGGTCTCCCAAGTGGTCACCCAGAAGAGCGCCCACCTGCACAACACCAAGCAGATGGCCGCCGCCTTCGCCGAGGCCTGCGGCCTGGGACGTCCGCTGCTGGTGATCGGCGGGCCGCGCTTCGACACGGTGACCCCGTCCGACCTGGGCGTGGACCGCATCTTCGGCAAGGGCACCACACCCGGCGAGGTGGCCAGCTACCTGGTGCACGCGCTGCTGCCCACCTGGAGCCCGTCATGAAGGTGACGCACCGGCGGTACGTGCCCTACTCGCACGCGCACTACGGCGGCTCGCTGGTGGACGGGGCGTACGTGCTCGGCCTGTTCGGGGACGTCGCCACCGAGGTCTGCATCCGGATGGACGGCGACGAGGGGCTGTTCGCGTCCTACTCCGACGTCCGGTTCCTGGCGCCGGTGCGGGCCGGGGACGTGATCGAGGTGAGCGCAGAGGTGACCAGGGTCGGCAACCGGAGCCGTACCCTCGCCTTCGAGGCCCGGGTGGTCTGCCGGGCCCGGCCGGAGGTGTCCGCCTCGGCGGCCGAGGTGCTCGACCCACCGATCGTGGCGGTCGCCGCGACCGGCGTGGTGGTCATCCCCGCCCGTCCAGCACCTCCGCCTTGAGCCGGTTGAACTCCTCCTCACTGATCGCCCCGGACCTGCGCAGGCCGTCCAGCTGGCTGAGCCGCTGGATGGCCGCGTCCGGCCCAGCCCGGAATCCGCCGCTCGCGCCACCGAAGCGGAGGCTGAAGGCCAGCTGTTGCAGATCGTCCAGAATGATGGCGGTGGACGGGTTGACCGGGTCGTAGGCGACCATCAGCCGGGTGCCCGGCGGCACCGGATACATCGTGCTTTCCTGGAACTCCAGGCCGCTCACGGCAGGCGCCTCGACACGCAGCTTGTAGATGACCTGGCCGTTGATCCGCGAGTTGGTGGGCCGAGCCTGCGTCACCACGGCGTCCGCGCGCAGGCCGTGCTCGGTCAGGTGGCGCTCCACCCGGCCGCGCCTGATCCAGCGCACGGCCAGCACGGCCGCAACGATGATCATGATGACGGCGATCCCGGTGAAGACCGCCCCCAGGACCAGCTCGGAGTCCTGCTCCGAAGCGAACCATCGAATGCCGAAGACCAGCCCGACCGGCAGGCTCCACGCCACCTGGATGAGGATCGAGACGACTACCCAGATGCGGGCTTTCTTCGGCATGCGCGAAGACTAGTTGTCCGACGGCGCCGAGGGAACGGCCATAGTCGAGGTTCCACAAGAACCACGCCTGATCTCTGTGGTTTCGCTGAGCGTGGCGTGCGCTAAGTTACGGTACCGTAGGTTACGGAATCGCTGGTTAGGGGTGGAAATGTCGCGCGAACTGACCCAGACCGAGCTCCTCATGGAGCTGGAGCCCGTGGTCGAGGAGAACCTGAACCGGCACCTCAAGGTGGCCAAAGAATGGTTCCCCCACGAGTACGTCCCGTACTCCGAGGCCCGGACCTTCGACGGCATCCTGGACGGCGGCGAGCCGTGGCGGCCGGAGGACTCCACCATCCCCGAGGCCGCCAAGGTCTCCCTCATCGTCAACCTGCTGACCGAGGACAACCTGCCCAGCTACCACCACGAGATCGCCACCACCTTCGGCCGCGACGGCGCCTGGGGCACCTGGGTGCACCGCTGGACCGCCGAGGAGGGCCGCCACGCGATCGTCATCCGCGACTACCTGACGGCCAGCCGCGCCGTCGACCCGGTCGCGCTGGAGCGGGCCCGGATGAGCCACATGGAGCACGGCTTCGCCACCGAGTACGGCACCATGCTCCAGCAGCTCGCCTACGTCTCCTTCCAGGAACTGGCCACCCGCATCGCGCACCGCAACACCGGCCGCGTCTCCGAGGACCCGACCTGCGAGCGCATCCTCGCCCGGGTCGCCGCCGACGAGAACCTGCACATGCTCTTCTACCGCAACCTCCTCGGCGCGGCCCTCGAACTCGCCCCCTCCCAGGCCATGCGCGCCATCACCGACGTGGTCACCACCTTCCAGATGCCCGGCGCCGGCATGGACGGCTTCGCCCGCAAGTCGGTCACCATCGCCATGGCCGGCATCTACGACCTCCGCCTGCACTGCGACGAGGTGCTCGCCCCCGTCATCCGCCAGTGGAAGGTCTTCGACGTGACCGGCCTGGACGCCGAGGGCGAGAAGGCTCGCGACGAACTCGCTCAGTTCATGGAGCAGCTGGACCAGTCGGCCACCCGCTTCGAGGAGCGCCGAGCGGCCCGCCTGGCCCGCGTGGCGGCTCGGGGCTGAGCTGAGCCGCCACCTGGATCAGTTGATCCTCCCGGCCGTACGGAGCGACGAACTGCACCCCGATCGGCAGGCCGCTGCGGCTCACGCCCAGCGGCAGGCTGATCGCGGGTTGGCCGGTGACGTTGAACACCGCCGTGAACGGGCCGTAAGCGAACATGTCGTCCAGCCAGCTCGCCCAGGTGTGCTCCGGGTCGTCGTACCGGAGCGTGCCGTGCTCGGCCGGGAGCCTTCCCAGCGTCGGGGTGACGAGCAGGTCGTACTCTTCGAAGAAGGCGGCGACCGACCGGGTCACCCTGTTCTGGGCGTCGAGGGCGTTCATCACGTCCATCGCCGTGTACCCCTCCGCCAGGCGCAACAGTCGCCGGGAGACCGCCTCCATGCGCTCGGGATCCGGCGGGCGCGGGGCGCGGATCAACATGGACGCGATCACCACCGCCTCCAACGTGATCGCCCGCAGCATGGCGTCCCAGTCCACCTTGAGGGTGGCCAGGGAGACGGCATGCCCGAGATGCTCCAGCATCCGTCCCGCCTCAAGGGTGGCCGTCGCCACCTCCTCCTCGACGGTCACCCCCGACCAGGCGTCCGTGGTGAGCGCCACGCGTAGCCGCCCCGGGGCGGCCGTCAGCTCCTCGACGTACCGGCGGCGTGGCGGTGGTGCGGTGTACTTGTCGCCCAGACCCGGCCCGTGAACGGCGTCGAGCAGGTGCGCTGTGTCCCGGACCGTCCGGGTCAGTACGAACTCCGCCGCCATGCCCAGCATCGGTTCCCCCAGGTCCGGCCCCGAGGTGACCCGCCCCCGGCTGGGCTTGAGCCCCACCAGCCCACAACAGGAGGCCGGAACCCGGATCGACCCGGCACCGTCACTGGCATGCGCCACCGGAACCGCCCCGGCCGCGACCAGCGCCGCCGCCCCACCACTCGACCCGCCCACGCCGACGCGGAGGTCGTACGGATTGCGGACCGGCCCCGAGCGCAGCGGTTCGGTCGCGAAGCTGAGCGCCATCTCCGGGGCGGCGGTCAGGCCGAGGGTACGCAACCCGGCGGCCCGGAATCGGGTCATCAGATCGGTGTCCCGCTGGGCGGGGATACCAGGCAGGGCGCGGCTCCCCAGGAAGAACGGCATCCCCTCGGCCACCGGTCCGTGGTCTTTGATGAGAAACGGCACCCCCGCGAACGGGCCGTCCCCGGCGTGAGCGAGCGCCGTGTCGAACAGGGGTAACGCCAAGCCGTTCAGCTCGGCGTCGGCGGCGAGGATGGCCTCCCTGGCGACGGCCTCCACCTCCGCGGCGGTGACCTCGCCCTTTTTGATCAGTTCGCTGAGGGCGACAGCGTCGAAACTTCCGTACTCATGGATGTCCATGTGAAATGTCCTTTGCGTAGCGAGACGTCGACAAAGAAGGGCGACGGCTTCCTGCCGTCCCCTGCGGGAATCGACGTACTTCTACGCTCGGAACATCACGAGCATCCTGGCACCTTCGACCGTCTGAGGTCGAAGGGATTTCTCAGAGGTACAACCCCGTGCCGTGGTCGGTCTGGGGAGTGGCCACAGCGTGCAGATCCCGTTCACGCATGACCAGGTAGATCTGCCCCTGGACCTCAACTTCCAGCTGGTCATCCGCGCTGAACAGGACCTTGTCTCCCACCTTGACGGCACGCGCGTTGGCGCCCACGCCGAACACCTGCCCCCAGACCAGCCGATTGTTCATCTTCACGGTGGCGGGAATGACGATGCCCGCAGTACTCCGCCGCTCCTCCGTGTCCTGCTCGACCTTGACCATCACCCGGTCATGCAGCATCTGAATCTCGAACTTAGGATCGGCCACACAGGCAGTTTACTGACTGTGGTGATGCCCGCTGGGCCTTGGACGCATCGCCCGGCGCCGTTGCCGTAGTCGATCTCGGCTGGATGCCCGTTGGGACGGTAGGTCGCGCTGATCTCGCCACCCTCACCGAAGTAACGCGGATCCGGATATGTCATGGTCTCATCCCCCTTTGCATCGATCTCCTCATCCGCCGCCTGAGGGGATGAGATTGTGATCATGCGGGGGCCCAAGATCGGACGACGGGCAAGGAGCCATTTCGCCTAACTGCGGGTAACGCTGAGTATCAGATCGTCCGGCCCTACTCGATCATCGCTGAGCCCGAAGCTACTGCGGAACCCGCTGCAGATAATCCACAATGTCGGCGATGTCACCCGGTCCTTCCCAGCCCATCCGGGTCGTGAGGTGCTCGTTGAGCTGCTCGCGGTTGGCCTGCCACATCGCCTGCGCACCTGCCCCGACGCGCTCGTCGCCGGTGTCGAACGCTTTGCCGACGGCTGTCCAACGCCGCGCGAGGTCCCGCACTTGCGGATCATCCGGCGGTGTACCGCCGACCACATGCCGCCGCAGCTCCTGCACGACCGCCAACCACTCCGCGCGCAGATCCTCGACCTTCTCCGCACCGAGCTCGGCCCGCCGCCGCGCCAATGTGTCCCGCTGCTCGCGGCTCAGGTAGTTCTCCGCCACCGACATCAGCTCGAGCGTTTTGAGCATGCCCTCCGGATCGGCGTGCTCGACCAGGCCGCGGATCTGATCCTTCATCTCGGCGATCCGGTTGGCCTGGACGTCGAGCACGGCCAGCTGTGCCCTGAGAAGGTCGCGCAGGTCTCCTGTCTCGCGTCCTAGCGCGACGCCGATCTCCTCCAGCGACAGGCCGAGCTGACGCAGCCCGCGTACGTGGTACAGCCGCCTCAGATCGGCCTCGGTGTAACGGCGGTGCCCGGCATCGGTCCGTTCGGTCGCCGACACCAGGCCGATCTCGTCGTAGTGGTGCAGGGTCCGGATCGTGAGACCCGTGGCCTCCGCCAGTTCCCCGATGGTCCATTTCTCCATAGCCAGCAAGCTAGGCCCTCACCTAACGTCAGGAGCAAGCTGGCAGATGACAGCGGACTACTTGTCCTCGCCGGTCGTCGGTTCCGGATGCTCGATGGTCCGGTCGTACGTGGTCGGGAAGAGGATGCGGAACGCGGTGTCCACGCCGCCGCGCGTCTCGATGACGATTTCGTCGCCCTTGGTGATGTCCCTGACCTGCTCGACGACAAACTCATGAGACGGGTCACGGAACGGCCTGGGGGTTTCGGGGTACTCCATCTGCTCAGACATAGCGACCTCCTAGGTAAAGGCTAGCCAAACCCTTCACTGATGGGCCGACGCAGGAGGAGCCGGACAAGCTCCCCGAGGACCTGGCAATCGTCGAGACACCGAATGCGTCGCCCGCTGTCGGGGTCACCGTCATGAGACCGGGGCTTTCCCCAAGGCTCTCGAAATCAGACGCGGACAGTGGAGAGGAGCGCCGCCGCCCACCGATCCGGTGTAGCCGGGGCGGTTCACCCCCACGGGCGTGGGGAGCAGGTTCCCCACTTCCACCGCTCGATCAGCGAGTCCGGTTCACCCCCACGGGCGTGGGGATGGGGAGCAGGCGGGTGGCGAAGACGCCGGACAGGATCGCGGCGGTTCACCCTCACGGGCTTGGGGACCAGCAGCCTATTTCACGACGAGAACGGAAGACGAGCGGTTTACCCCCACGGGCGTGGGGAGCAGCCGGCCGGGGGTTTGATCCGGTACTCGATCCGCGGTTCACCCTCACGGGCGTGGGGAGCAGGCTGAGGCGCTGGCTGGGGCTGCCTACCGAGCCGGTTCACCCTCACGGGCGTGGGGAGCAGTCATTCCACAAGGTGGTCTCCCGCCGCGAGAACCTATGCGTCTGCGGCCCCTCAGGCACCGGCAAGAGCCACTTCAGCGAAGCCCTCGGTCAAGCCGCCGTCGAGGCCGGGCTCAGCGTCACCTGGTTCACCATCGAAGACCTCGGTGTCCTGGTCCGCCGCCACCGCGTCGACGACTCCATCACCCGGACCATGGCACGCCTGATCCGCTGCGACCTCATCATCATCGACGACATCGGGCTGCTCCCGGTCTCCCCGGACGCGGCCGAAGGCTTCTACCGCCTGGTGGACGCCGCTTACGAGCGGCGCTCGTTAGCGGTCAGCTCCAACCTGCACCCCTCCGGCTTCGACGAGATCATGCCCAAGACCCTGGCCACCGCCACCGTCGACCGGCTCCTCCACCACGCCCACGTCGTGGTCACCCAGGGTGACAGCTTCCGGCTCACCCAAGCCACCTCCGGACAGGGGGTCAAGCCTTTCAGCTAACGATCAACAGCCGACGGCGGGGAGATAACTGGCCGCCGTTGGGGACGCCGTCGGCTCTGGCACAAATTCCGGATGCTGTTGGTGATCTTCGAGGTCATTGTGGGGTCTGGGCTGACAGCCGTCGGCAGAGTCGCTGAAGCTGGCTGACCGGGCGTGGCGGACGGTCGGGGACGATGCCCGGGGTATAGCAGTCGGCGA
>NZ_JAHCST010000109.1 GCF_018476525.1 Acrocarpospora catenulata | reverse complement strand
CCCACCCGGCCCACCACCCGCCCCGCCCAGCAGGTGCTGGTCGGCCGCCCGGAGAGCTATCTGGAGCTGTACCAGCGCAGCGCCGGGGTCTGCCCGGGTCTGTCATGGACCGTGCTGGCCGCCATCGGGCAGGTCGAGTCCAGCCACGGCCGCAACAACGGCCCCTCCTCGGCGGGGGCGCTCGGGCCCATGCAGTTCATGCCGGCCACCTGGAAGGCGTACGGGGTGGACGGCGACGGGGACGGCCAGGCCGACATCTGGAGCGCCTACGACGCGGTGCCCTCGGCCGCCAACTACCTGTGCGCCAACAAGGCGGGCCAGGGCGGGGAACAACTCAGGAAGGCCGTCTGGCACTACAACCACTCCTGGGACTACGTGGACAAGGTGCTCGGCCTGGCCCAGGCGTACGCGCTGGCGTACCCTACGCCGCCCTGACCCGCTTCGGAGCGGGGCAGCACGTGGCCGGGCAGGCCACCGGTTCGGGGCCTTCCAGCAGTTCCTTGATCATGGAAACGAACCGGGGATGGGTGCCCGCGGTGCGCGCCCGCGCCAGCCGCATGCCCAGTTCCTCGGCCTTGGCCGCGGCCTCCACGTCCAGGTCGTAGCGGACCTCCATGTGGTCGGAGACGAACCCGATCGGCACCAGCACCACCGCGTCGGTGCCCTTGTCGTGCAGCCGCTCCAGGTGGTCGCAGACGTCCGGCTCCAGCCACGGCACCTGGGGAGGGCCGCTGCGGCTCTGCCAGACCAGGTCGAAGTCCTGCCGGCCGCACGCGGCGGTCACCAGCTCGGCCGTCCGGTGCAGCTGCGACTGGTAGGCCCCGCCTTGTGGACCGGCCGTGTCGGCCATGCTCAGCGGGATGCTGTGCGCGGTGAACACCAGCCGGGCCCCCTGCCCGGCCTCCGTGAGGGCGGCCCGGGTGTGGTCGGTCATGGCCGCCACGAACCCGGGGTGGTCGAAGAAGTGCGGCAGCTTCACCAGCTCCGGCGCGTCCGGCACGGCCGCCCTGGCCCTGGCGATGTCCTCGATGTACTGGCGGCAGCTGGAGTAGGAGCTGGTGGCCGCCGTGGCGAAGGCCGCCGCCCGGCGCACGCCGTCGGCCTTCATCTGGCGGACCGTGTCGGTCAGGAACGGATGCCAGTTCCGGTTCCCCCAGTAGATCGGCAGGTCGACGATCTTCTCCAACTCGGCGATCAGGTCCCGGCACTGCTGGTTGATCGGGCTGACCCCGCCCATGCGCTGGTAGTGCGCCTCGACCTCAAGTAGCCGTTCGCGCGGCACCCCCCGGCCGCGCACCACGTTCTCCAGGAAGGGCAGCACGTCCTCCGGGCGCTCCGGTCCACCGAACGACACCACGACGAGCGCCTCATAATTCCCCATGCGCTCCAGAGTAGGCCGACCCGGGTTCAGTCCCTTTCTTGGTCCTTGCGTTTTACGCGGTAGGTTCGACTGATGACCTCGATCTTCCAAGACCTGCGAAGCTACGTCGCCCACCCGAGGATCGTCGCCCTGCGCCTCGCCCCCGACGGGACCCGGCTGGTGGCCGTGGTGCAGTCTCTCCAGCCTGACGGCAAGTCCTATGGCACGGCGCTGTGGGAGATCCCCACCGGGCCGGGGGCGGAGCCGTACCGGCTGACCAGATCGGCCAAAGGCGAGGCGGGCGCCGAGTTCACCCCCGGCGGGGAATTGCTGTTCGTCTCCCGCCGCCCGGACCCGACCGAGAAGGACTCCGGGCCCGAGGTGCCCGCCCTCTGGGTGCTGCCCGAGCGCGGCGAGGCCCGCCGCCTGGCCACCCGCCCCGGCGGGATCAACGCGGTACGGGCCGCGGGCGGCGCCGTCGCGTACCTGGCCCAGGTCCTGCCCGGGGACCTGGACACCGAGGCCGACCGGCGCAAGGCCAGGGAGGAGGCCGGGGTGACCGCGATCGTGCACGACGGCTACCCCATCCGGTACTGGGACCACGACCTCGGCCCCGCCCAGACCCGGCTCTTCTTCGCCGAGCCGGGCACCGACCCCGCCGAGGCCCGCGACCTGACCCCCACCCCCGGCCGCGCCCTGGACGAGTGCTCCTTCGCGGTCACCCCGGACGGCGCCACCGTGGTCACCACCTGGCGGGTGCCCACCAGGGAGGGCCATTCCCGGACGGAACTGGTCGCCCTCACCGGCGGCGAGCGCCGGGTGCTCGCCGCGCAGGACGGCTACGACTTCGGCGGCCCGGTCCGGATCTCGCCCGACGGCCGGTACGTGGCCTGCGTGCGGGAGAGCCACGGCTCCATGGACGAGGCCGTCTACTCCGACCTCTGGGTGATCGAGCTCGGCACCGGCGAGGGCCGTCCGTACGCGGGCGAGTTCATCCCGATGGACCTCGCCTGGGTCCCCGGGAGCCACGACCTCTACGTCATCGCCGACCACCAAGGCCGCCGCCCGATCTTCCGGGTCACCCCGGACACCGTCACCCGGCTGACGACCGACGACGGCGCGTACGCCGAGCTCAACCCCGCACCGGACGGCAGCGTCTACGCCCTGCGCGGCTCGGTCGGCTCGCCCGCGGCACCGGTCCGCGTCACCCCGGACGGCGCCGTCGAGCACCTGCCCTCACCCGCTCCCGCCATCGACCTTCCCGGCACCCTCACCGAGGTGGGCGCCACCGCCGAGGACGGGACCGACCTGCGGGCCTGGCTGGTGCTCCCCGAAGGGGCCGACGCCGAGAACCCCGCCCCGCTGCTGCTGTGGATCCACGGCGGCCCCGTCTCCAGCTGGAACGACTGGTCCTGGCGGTGGAACCCGTGGCTGATGGCCGCCCAGGGCTACGCCGTGCTCCTGCCCGACCCCTGCATGTCCAGCGGGTACGGCCGGCAGATGATCCAACGCGGCTGGGGCGACTGGGGCCCGGTGACCTTCGGCGACCTGATGGCCGTCACCGACGCCGCCGTCAAGCTCCCGGAGATCGACGACCAGCGGGTGGCCGCGATGGGCGGCTCCTTCGGCGGCTACATGGCCAACTGGGTGGCCGGCCACACCGACCGGTTCAAGGCCATCGTGACCCACGCCTCCCTCTGGAACCTGGAGCAGTTCGCCGGGACCACCGACGCCTCCTCCTACTGGGAACGCGAGTTCGGCGCCGTCGGCTCCGACCGCCTCCGCGCCCTCTCCCCGCACCACTCCCTGGACCGCATCCGCACCCCCATGCTGGTCATCCACGGCGACAAGGACTACCGCGTCCCGATCGGCGAGGCCCTGCGCCTCTGGTGGGACCTCCAGCGCTCCGAGGTGGAATCCCGCTTCCTCTACTTCCCGGACGAGAACCACTGGGTCCTCAAACCCGGCAACGTGATCGCCTGGTACGAGACCGTCCTGACCTTCCTCCACCGGCATGTGGAGCCCTCTTTCGGGCTGCCTGAGCTGAGCGGTCTCGTCGATCTCGGGCACTAGCCTTGAGGTATGTCCTATGAGGAGTTTCTCGATCTAGCTCGGGAGATCGCCGTCGAGGCGGGCGAGCGGCTGGCCAAACGCCCCGCCCGCCCCGAGGTGGTCGATACCAAGTCCAGTCCCACCGACGTGGTCACCGCGCTCGACCGGGAGACCGAGGAACTGATCCGGGCCAGGATCAAGGCGGCCCGGCCAGGCGACGCGGTGCTCGGCGAGGAGGGCGGGGAGACCCCCGGCGAGGGCAGGGTCCGGTGGATCGTGGACCCCATCGACGGGACCGTCAACTTCCTGTACGGGCTGCCCGCCTGGGCGATCAGCATCGCGGTCGAGCTCTCGGGCGAGGTGGTCGCCGGGGTGGTGAACGTGGTCCCCACGGGGGAGGTGTTCACCGCCACCAAGGGTGGGGGCGCCTGGCTGGCGGGGGAGCGGCTGCGCTGCAACACTGGGGTTCCGCTGGACCGGGCGCTGGTCGCCACCGGGTTCGGTTACGAGGTGGCCAGGCGCCGGGTCCAGGGCGAGGTGGTGGCGCAGGTGTTACCGCGGGTCCGCGACATCCGGCGGGGCGGCTCGTGCGCGGTGGACCTGTGCTCGGTGGCCGCCGGGCGGGTCGACGCCTACTACGAGCGAGGTCCCGAGTACTGGGACTTCGGCGCGGGTGGGCTGGTGGCCACCGAGGCCGGTGCCAGGATCGGCGGCCTGCACGGCAAGCCGCACAGCAGAGAGATGACCATCTGTGCGGCGCCGGACCTGTTCCCCGCGCTGCACGACCTGCTGGCCCCGCTCGACCCGGAAAGGGACGCCTGACCGCACGCCGACGCCCCCGCCGGAGTCAGGCCTTTGGGGGCGTCGAAGTGAGGGCAGCGCCGGGGTTCTCAGCGCTGGATCGGGATTCCGTGGTCGTCGGCCAACCTCCGGAGATCCTCGATCTCGGCGGTGAGGGTGTCGGCGAGGAAGTCGTCTCCGCTGGACCTGGCCTCCTGGAGTCCCTTGTAGGCCTGGTCGAGCCTGGTTTCGATCGTCGTCGTGAACTCGCCCATTTCTCACCTTCTTTCTTAAGTCCACCTGGGGAGACGCGTGCCTTCCCCGGCACTGGACAGAGGGGTGTGCACTGCTCTACCCAACGACGTAGAGGTTCTAAACCATCAGATTCATATGCGGTACATCACGTAACTCCACGCTGCTTACCGTGGACTTACGGCAACACCCCGGAGAATGGGGTACGCCCGGTGCGGGGGCTGATGAGGAGGATGGCGAGATGCGGGTTCTGGTGGTCGAGGACGAGCGGGTGCTCGCCGACGCGATCGCGACCGGGCTGAGGCGCGAGGCCATGGCGGTGGACGTGGCCTACGACGGGGCCGAGGCGCTGGAGAAGACCGGTTACATCGACTACGACGTGATCGTGCTGGACCGTGACCTGCCCAGGGTGCACGGCGACGAGGTGGCCCGGCGGCTGGTGGCCGACCGCTCGGCCTCCCGGATCATCATGCTCACCGCGGCCGGTGACGTGGACGACCGGGTGGCCGGCCTGGACCTGGGGGCCGACGACTACCTGGCCAAGCCGTTCGCCTTCCTGGAGCTGATCGCCAGGGTGCGCGCCCTGGGCCGCCGCTCGGCCCCGGCGCTGCCGCCGGTGCTGGAGCGGGCCGGGGTCCGGCTGGACCCGGGCAAGCGCCTGGTCACCCGGAACGGCGCGGAGATCGCCCTGACCAAGAAGGAGTTCGCGGTCCTGGAGGAGCTGCTGCGCGCCGACGGCGCGGTGGTCAGCCAGGAGGACCTGCTGGACAAGGCCTGGGACGAGCACATCGACCCGTTCACCAACGTGGTGCGGGTGACCATGATGACGTTGCGTAAGAAGCTCGGTGAGCCGCAGGTGATCGAGACGGTGCCGGGCGTGGGGTACAAGCTGTGACAGAACCACAGAGGCAACCGGCAACACAGGGGCCGGCGGCGCCGTCGCTACCGCAGGCACCGCCGACGCAGCCGATCTCGTTGACGCCGCCGCGCATGACCTCCGCCATGGGCACCGGCCCGTACCGGAGCCAGCCGCCCCCGCCGAGCGGCCCGCCCGTCTGGGACGGCCCGCCGCCGCCCCATCCGCACCCGGTGGGCCACGTCGGGCTGGCCGACCGGCTCAAGGAGCTCTCCAACCGGATCAGCATCCGCTGGCGGCTCACCCTTACCTACAGCGCCCTGTTCTTCGTGGCCGGCGCGCTGCTCCTGGTGGTCATGTACATCCTGGTCCGCCCGGTGCTCGACGAGGCGCTCCGCGTGCTGGACGTGAAGATCTCGGTGCCCGCCAACGCGCCGCAGGACATCATCGACTACTACCAGCGACAGTTCGCCGCCCAGACCGCCGAGGTCACCAACACCGTGCTCTCCGGCCTGGTCACCCGCGGCCTGATGGCCCTGCTCGGCATCGGCATCATCGCCGTCATGCTGGGCTACCTGGTCGCCGACCGGGCGCTGCGGCCGGTCAAGCAGATGACCGCCACCGCCAGGAAGCTGTCGGAGACCTCGCTGGCGCACGAGCGCATCGATCTCCAGGGGCCCGACGACGAGCTGAAGGAGCTGGCCGACACCTTCGACGCCATGCTCATCCGGCTGAACACCGCCTTCGACGCCCAGCGCAGGTTCGTCGACAACGCCTCGCACGAGCTGCGCACCCCGCTGGCCATCAACCGCACGGTGCTGGAGGTGGCGCTCTCCGACCCGGAGGCCTCGGAGGACCTGAAGGTGCTTGGCCGCACCCTGCTGGGCACCAACGCCAGGAACGAGCGGCTGATCGAGGGCCTGCTGCTGCTGGCCCGGAGCGAGCGCGAGCTGGTGGTGCGCAAGCCGGTGGAGCTCCAGGAGGTCGTGCGGACCGCGGTCGAGCAGCTCGCCCCGTACGCGGCGGAGGAGCAGGTCAAGGTGGAGTACGACCTGCACACCGCCCCCAGTACAGGGGATCCGGTGCTGCTGGAGCGGTGTGTGGCCAACCTGGTGGAGAACGCGATCAAGTACAACACCGGGCCGGATGGAAAAGTCTGGGTGCGATCGGGAATTGTCGGACGGGACGCCGTTGTTCAGGTCGCGAACACCGGGCCGCATGTGCCCGCGTACGAGGTGGACATCCTGTTCGAGCCGTTCCGGCGCTCGCAGGCCGACCGGGTGCAGTCCGCCAAGGGCGCGGGGCTGGGGCTCTCCATCGTGCGGGCCATCGCGCGCGCGCACGGGGGAACGGCGACCGCCGTGCCGCGGGAGGGCGGCGGACTCGTGGTGACCGTGCGGCTGGCGGTGCCCCCGGGTGGGTGAACGACCTGGGTGAGTGCCGTGGCCGGGATGCTCGGCGACCTACCGGCGAATCCGTCGGCGCGCTGATCGGACCCTGCTGCACATCACCCCCGCACATGTGGTTGGATGTGCCGTCGAACGCGGTGGGTCATCCCGCCAATGCTGTGGTTTCGCCATATTTGGCTAACTGCGGCCTTGCCCGGGACGGCGCCCGCGGGTCGGAAGGTTCGTTGGTCTCGTATCCGGGGTACCGAATGCAAATCTCATGGAAGAAGCGGGCACAAGATGGACCTTCCGAGCGTTAACACGCGCGACGTCGCGCAGACAGATAGATGAGGGGGATGGAGTACGCACATGGCTACCGACTACGACAGCCCGCGCAAGACCGATGATGACCTGGGAGAGGACAGCCTCCAGGAGCTTCAGGCGCGGCGCAGCGACAAGTCGTCGGGCAGCATAGACATCGACGAGACCGACCTGGCCGAGTCGCTGGAGCTGCCCGGGGCCGACCTGTCCAACGAGGAGCTCTCGCTGCGGGTGATCCCTCGGCAGGCCGACGAGTTCACCTGCTCACGATGCTTCCTGGTGCACCACCGCAGCCAGCTGGCCTCGGAGAAGAACGGGCAGCAGGTCTGCCGCGAGTGCGCCGCCTGACTGAGGGAAGGGGCCTTCGATGGCTTCTGATGCGGATCGGGCGAAGGAATCACCGGACGAGGTAGCCGAGCTGGTCGGCAAGCTCGTCGCGCAGGACGGGTCCCCAGGGGAGACGGACGGGGCCGAGCGGCGGCGGCTGCTCGGCCGTCTCGGCACCGCGCTGGCCGTCTCCGCGCGCAAGGCGGGCCAGTCCGGGATCGGACGGGGCCGCTGGCTGGCCGACGTGTTCATGAACATCGCGCCCCGGCTGCCGATCCGTGATCTCGCCACCCTTCAGGAACATCACTACGGGCTCACCGGCGAGCAGCTGGCCGACGACTTGGTCCGTACCGCGGTGAAGGCCACCACGGCCGTAGGCGCGGTCGGGGGCGCTCTCGCAGCGGGCCAGTTCGCCGCCCCTCCTCTGCTGCTCTCCGCCCCCGCTCAGCTGGTCGCCGAGACCCTGGTGGTGGCCGCCATCGAAGTCAAGCTCCTGGCCGAACTGCACGAGGTGTACGGGGTGCAGGTGCCGGGCAACGGGGGTCAGCGGGCCACCCAGTTCGCGGTGGCCTGGTCCAAACAGCGCGGGGTCGACCCGCTCCATCCGGCGTCGGTGACGCTGGCGCTCGGCGCCGCGGCCAAGACGTCGCTACGCAACCGCCTGATGCGCACGCTCGGGCGGCATCTCACCACGCTGGGCCCCTTTCTCACCGGGGCGGTGGCCGGCGGGGCGCTCAACCGGGCCGCGACCAAGCGGCTGGCCGAGGCCGTACGGGCCGATCTGCGCAGGCAGCGCGCACTACCCCCACCCTCCGCCAGCTAGCTCCGAGGTTTGATACCAAACTGTAACCAATTGGTCTAAACCTCTTGGTAACCAGGGCCGACCTGCGGGAGATCATTCTCACACCCTGCTTAATGAATTGTGCAGCTTGTGAGGGGTATGGGTTGTTCGGGGGACCTTCCGTATGGTTGTCCCAAGGCGATGGTTAATGAGAAACGCGCCCCTGGAACCACCGTGCGACCACCCAGGGTGGCGTTCAGGTGGGCCTCCAGGACTCGTCCTCATTAAAACTGGAGGGCTCATGCGTGGCACCAGCTCGTTCCTGATCGTCGCGAACCGGTTGCCGGTCGACCGAGTGGGCGAAAAGAAATGGCGCCGCAGTCCCGGCGGCCTAGTCACCGCGATCGCGCCCGTCATGCAGCGCCGGGATGGCGCCTGGCTGGGCTGGACCGGCGCCGCCGGAGAGGAGCTGAAGCCGTTCGACCACGACAACATGCATCTCATCCCGGTGCCGCTGTCGTCGATGGAAGTGGAGTTCTACTACGAGGGCTTCTCGAACGCGACACTCTGGCCGCTCTACCACGACGTGGTGGCCACCCCGGTCTACTCCCGGGTGCTCTGGGACGCCTACCGGGCGGTCAACGACAGGTTCGCCAGGGCCGCCGCCGACGCGGCCGCCCCGGGCGCGGTGGTCTGGGTGCAGGACTACCAGCTCCAGCTGGTGCCGGCCATGCTCCGCAAGCTCCGGCCGGACCTGAAGATCGGCTTCTTCCTGCACATCCCGTTCCCCCCAGCCGAGCTGTTCTGGCAGCTGCCCTGGCGGCGCGAGCTGCTGGAAGGGCTGCTCGGCGCGGACCTGGTCGGCTTCCAGCGGCCGGGCGGCGCGTCCAACTTCGTCCGGCTCTGCCGCCGGGTGCTGGGCGTGCCCGCGGTCAAGAACGAGATCCACCTGGACGACGAGCGCACCGTACGGGCCGAGGCGTTCCCCATCTCGGTCGACTTCGGCGAGCTGGACCAGCTGGTCAGGGAGCCGCACATCATGACCAGGGCCAAGGAGATCAGGGCCGAGCTGGGCGACCCTGAGCACGTGCTGCTCGGGGTGGACCGGCTCGACTACACCAAGGGCATCGGGCAGCGGCTCAAGGCGTACGGCGAGCTGTTCGCCGAAGGCAGGATCGAGCCGGGCCAGGCCGTGTTCGTGCAGGTGGCCACGCCCACCCGGGAGCGGGTGGAGGAGTACATCCGGCTCCGCAACGACATCGAGCTCCAGGTCGGCCGGATCAACGGCGAGTACGGCCTGTTCGGGCGGGCCCCCATCACCTACATGCACCAGTCCTTCGGCCGGGAGGAGCTGGCCGCGCTGTACTGCGCCGCGGACGTGATGATGGTGACCCCGCTGCGGGACGGCATGAACCTGGTGGCCAAGGAGTACGTGGCCTGCCGGCACGACCTGCGGGGCGCCCTGGTGCTCAGCGAGTTCGCCGGGGCCGCCGACGAGCTCCGGCAGGCGTACCTGGTCAACCCGTACGACATCGACGGGATGAAACGCACCATGCTCACCGCCATGCAGGCGCCCCCGCACGAGCTGGGACGGCGCATGCGATCCCTGCGCCGCCGGGTGGCCACGCACGACGTGGACCGGTGGGCCGACGAGTTCCTGACGGCCCTGGAAGGTTAGCCGGATCAATGAAGGTTATTCAAAAGCTCGCCCGTTGATCGGGTCACCAGAGGCAGGTGGCTCGCTTCAACGGCGCCGGGCTCCTTTTGAATAACCTTCAGTCCTTGAGGTCCTGGGCCGCGGCTTTCCAGCTCTGCCAGCGTTTCGCCGCGGCCCGGGTGGCGATGATCCGGGCCACCTCCATGCCCAGGCCCATCACCACCGCGTAGGCGATCGCCTCGCCCAGGCTCACGTCGGGGGAATCGGCGTTGGCGGGGGGCTTCTTACCGGTGGTCTTCTCCCAGGCGAAGGTGAGCACCTTCTTGGAGGCGAAACCGACGGCCAGCCCGACCAGGCCGCCGACGATGCGCCACTGCAGGTCCGGCTTCTCCACGTCACCCGCCATGATGATTCCTCCTCGGTAACGACCCTAGTGCCTGCCCGCGCCTGGCGGACCTACGCCATACCATCGGGTGGCATGACGACTCAGCGATCCGCGCCCCCAGAACGTCCCACCCTTGACGGGCTGGAGACGGTATGGGTAGCCCGCTGGGAGGCCGACGGTACCTACCGTTTCGACCGGTCGAAGACGCGCGACCAGATCTACTCGATCGACACCCCGCCGCCGACCGTATCCGGTTCGCTCCATGTCGGGCACGTCTTCTCTTATACCCACACCGACACGATCGCGCGGTTCCAGCGCATGCGCGGCCGTGCCGTCTTCTACCCGATGGGCTGGGACGACAACGGGCTGCCCACCGAACGCCGGGTGCAGAACCACTTCGGCGTGCGCTGCGACCCCTCGGTGCCGTACGACCCGCAGTTCCAGCCGCCGGACAACCCCGGCAAGCAGCAGGTGGCGATCTCCCGCCGGAACTTCATCGAGCTCTGCGAGCGGCTGACCGTCGAGGACGAGAAGGCGTTCGAGGAGCTGTGGCGGCGGCTGGGCCTGTCGGTGGACTGGTCGCTCACCTACGCCACCATCGACGCGGTCTCCCGGGCCGCCTCGCAGCGCGCCTTCCTGCGTAACCTGGCCCGCGGCGAGGCCTACCTGGCCGAGGCGCCCACCCTCTGGGACGTCACCTTCCGCACCGCGGTGGCCCAGGCCGAGCTGGAGGACCGGGAGTGGCCCGGGGCCTTCCACCGGATCGCCTTCCACCTCACCAGGGAACAGCAGGCCCAGGGCTTCTCGGACCGGGTCTGGATCGAGACCACCCGGCCCGAGCTCATCCCGGCCTGCGTGGCGCTGGTCGCCCACCCGGACGACGAGCGGTACCGGCCGCTGTTCGGCACCACCGTGCGCACCCCCGTCTTCGGGGTCGAGGTGCCGGTGCTCAGCCACCACCTGGCCGAGCCGGACAAGGGCTCCGGCATCGCGATGATCTGCACCTTCGGCGACGTCACCGACGTCACCTGGTGGCGGGAGCTGGACCTGCCCACCCGGGCGGTGATCGGCTGGGACGGGCGGCTGCTGCCCGAGCCGCCCGAGGGCGTGCCCGCCGAGCCGTACAAGGAGCTGGCCGGGAAGAGCGCGCACGGCGCGCGCGAGCGCATCGTGGAGCTGCTGCGCGAGGCGGGGGAGCTGGACGGCGAGCCGCGCCCGGTGCGCCGCCCGGTCAAGTTCTACGAGAAGGGCGACCGCCCGCTGGAGATCGTCACCACCCGCCAGTGGTACATCCGCAACGGCGGCCGGGACGAGAAGCTCCGCCGGCAGCTGCTGGACCGGGGCCGGGAGCTCACCTGGCACCCGCCGCACATGCGGGTCAGGTACGACAACTGGGTGGGCGGCCTGGCCGGGGACTGGCTGATCTCCCGGCAGCGCTTCTTCGGAGTGCCCATCCCCGTCTGGTACCAGCTGGACGCCGAGGGCGAGCCGATCCACGAGGCGCCCATCCTGCCGCCGGAGAGCGCGCTGCCGGTGGACCCGTCCACCGATGTGCCGCCCGGCTTCGCCGAAGAGATGCGCGGCAAGCCGTACGGTTTCACCGGGGACCCGGACGTGATGGACACCTGGGCGACCTCCTCGCTCACCCCGCTGATCGCCGCCGGCTGGGAGCGCGACGGCGACCTCTTCCAGCGGGTCTTCCCGATGGACCTGCGCCCGCAGGCGCACGAGATCATCCGCACCTGGCTCTTCTCCACCGTGGTCCGCTCCCACCAGGAGCAGGAGGCCCTGCCCTGGGCGCACGCGGCCATCTCCGGCTGGATCCTGGACCCCGACCGGAAGAAGATGTCCAAGTCCAAGGGGAACGTGGTCACCCCGCTGGCGCTGCTGGAGGAGTACGGCTCCGACGCGGTGCGCTACTGGGCCGCCAACGGCCGCCCGGGCACCGACACCGCCTTCGACACCGGCCAGATCAAGATCGGCCGGCGGCTGGCCATCAAGATCCTCAACGCCGCCCGGTTCATCCTGGGTTTCAACGAAGGCTTCGGCGAGCAGGACGGTCCGGTCACCGCCCCCGTCGACCTGTCCCTGCTGGCCGGTCTGGACGCCCTGGTCACCGAGGCCACCGAGGCGCTGGAGAGCTACGACTACACCCGGGCGCTGGAGCGCACGGAACGCTTCTTCTGGGAGTTCTGCGACGACTACCTGGAACTGGTCAAGGCCCGCGCCTACGACGGCGACGCCTCCGCGGTCGCCGCGCTCCGGCACGCGCTGGACGTGCTGCTCCGGCTCTTCGCGCCGTTCCTGCCGTTCGTCACCGAGGAGGTCTGGTCCTGGTGGCGGGACGGCTCGGTGCACCAGGCGGCCTGGCCGCGGCCCCGGGGCTGGGACGGCGACCCCGCCGTGCTGGCGGCGGTGGCCGAGGTGCTCCGCCAGGTGCGCCGGGCCAAGTCGGCGGCCAAGCTCTCGATGCGGGCGGAGGTGTCCCGGCTGGAGGTCTCCGGCGACGGCGCCGCGCTGGTCCGGCCGGCCCAGGACGATCTGTGCGCGGCCGGCGGCGTGGAGGAGTTTGTGCTGGAGCCTGGGGAAGGGCCCCTGGAGGTGCGGACCATCCTCGGATAAACGGTTGCGCGACCGGGAACGTGACGTGCCAGGCTGGATGAGGTGATCCAACATTCGGTGATCACGGAAAAGGAGCCGCCGATGGAGCGTCAGCACCGCCGCGGGGCCGGGGTGCCGCCCATCCTCAACACCATGGCCGCCTGGAGCTGGCGGGTCATCGTGATCGGTGCGCTCGTCTACGTGTTCGTGATGATCATCGCCCGGCTCAGCTTCGTCGTGATCCCGGTGGCCGTCGCGTTCCTGCTGACCGCGCTGCTCTACCCGCTCACCGGCCGGTTGCGCGCGGTCGGCATGCGGGCCATCTACGCGACCTGGCTCACCATGCTGCTGGCGTTCACCTTCATCGTCGGGGTGGGCTTCCTGATCGGGTTCCGGGCCAACGAGGAGTTCCCCCGGCTGGTGACGCAGATCCAGAAAACCGTCCGGGAGGGCCAGAACTGGCTCATCAACGGCCCCATCCACCTCAAAGAGGCGCAGATCGCCGACTTCGTGGACGAGATCACCCGGCAACTGGAGCAGCGGCGCGGCCAGATCACCAGCACCGTGCTCACCGGCGCCACCGCCATCATCGAGGTGCTCGCCGCCATCGTCCTGCTGCTGTTCATCACCTTCTTCCTGCTCAAGGACGGGGACCGGATCTGGGCCTGGTTCCTGCGCGCGTTCGGCTCCGGCGCGTCCCGGGTGGACCGGGCGGGCCGGGCGGCCTGGCGGACCCTGTCGCACTACGTGCTGGGCACGGTGGCGGTGGCGGCGGTGCACGGCATCGTGATCGGCGTCGTGCTGGCGGGCATGCGGGTGCCGCTCTGGGCGCCGCTGGCCGTACTGGTGTTCCTGGCCAGCTTCATCCCGATCGTCGGGATCTTCTTCGCCGGGGGCGTGGCCACCCTGGTGGTCTTCGGCTCCCAGGGCTGGGTGTACGCGTTGATCTTCGTCGGCATCCTGGTGGTGGAGCAGCAGCTGGAGAACCACGTGCTCCAGCCGCTGATCGTCGGCCGGGCGCTGGCGTTCCACCCGCTGGCGATCATCCTGGTGCTGGCGATAGGCGGCGTGCTCGGCGGTATCGCCGGGGCCGTGGTGGCCGTGCCGGTGACCGCGGTGATCTACCGGGCGCTGCCCGAACTGCTCCGCGACACCCCGCCCGCCCTGCC
>NZ_JAHCST010000108.1 GCF_018476525.1 Acrocarpospora catenulata | reverse complement strand
ACCCTGCGGGCCCGTGGAACCCCGCCCACCCGGCGCGACAGCCGGGCCACCAGACTGACCACGACGGCGAAATCAACTCCCAGCCGAACCGCTCAGCCGACCAGACGAAGATCGTGAAACATCGAGGCTAGCGTTCTGAACGACAACATTCCAAGGAGGAATACACCCGTGAAATTGTTCAGAACGGCTGCTCTGGGTGCGGCGATGGCCACCGTCGGCTTGCTGCTCACCGCGCCCTCGGCGTCGGCCGGCACTATCTCCACCATGGCCGAATTCCCGGTCGCTCCCGGCGAGACCATGCATTTCACCCAGAACTGCCCGGCCAGTACGCCCTATCTGGCGAGGACCGGATTCCGCGTGGAGTACACCACCGGCGTGGACGGGGTGAAGAAGATCCGTCGGAATTCCGACGGTGACGGCTGGACGGTGTCGGCGACCAACTCCGGCACCGAAACAGGATGGGTAACGGTCAGGTACACCTGCTCGTCGAACCCGACGACCATCAATAAAGAGAACGCCGCCATGGTCAGGTCGAGCGACCCGAAGCCGCTCGAGACCTCCATCACCTGCCCGTCGGGCTACCCCACCATCGACTCGGGCAGCTACAAGTACCCGGATCGAAACACCGCCAATTTCTTCACGTCGTTCGACGTCGAAGCGCCGGCAGGCGTCCAGATGGTCTACCCGGACCGTGGCGGCAGCCGGCTCCAGTTGACCCTCACCAGCAGCTACCCCCCCAACACCAACCCGCCGAGGAACGAGTACATCAAGTTCAATTGGGTCTGCGCGCAATAGCGGTACGTCGTAAAAAGATCAAGTAGCTGACAGAGGTCCCGGCGGCCGGGCGCGTGGTCAATCAGCGCGATCGGCCGTCTGTGCTGTGCGGCAGGCGAGGCACCTGCTGCTCGCGTGGGTCTTTCAGCTGCCGGTTACGAGTCCGCCAGTTTGAGGGCCTCCTCAAGGAGGGTTTCCACGATTCGCGACTCGGGGACCGTGGCGACGACCTGTCCCTTCACGAAGATCTGGCCCTTGCCGTTGCCGCTGGCGACGCCGAGGTCGGCTTCGCGGGCCTCGCCGGGGCCGTTGACGACGCAGCCCATGACGGCGACGCGCAGGGGGATGGGGAAGCCGTCGAAGGCGGCGTTGACCTGTTCGGTGAGGCGGTAGACGTCGACCTGGGCCCGGCCGCAGGAGGGGCAGGACACGATCTCCAGGCTGGGTTCGCGGAGTCCGAGGGACTGGAGGATCTGTCGGCCCACTTTGACCTCTTCGACCGGCGGGGCGGACAGGGAGACGCGGATGGTGTCGCCGATGCCTTCGGCGAGCAGGATGCCGAAGGCGACGGCCGACTTCACCGTGCCCTGGAGGAGGGGGCCGGCCTCGGTGACGCCCAGGTGGAGGGGGTAGTCGCAGCGGGCGGCCAGTTCCCGGTAGGCGGCGATCATGACCTGCGGGTCGTGGTGCTTGACGGAGATCTTGATGTTGGTGAAGCCATGCTCCTCGAACAGTGAGCACTCCCACAAGGCCGATTCCACCAGGGCTTCGGGTGTGGCCTTGCCGTGCTTGGCGAGCAGGCGCGGGTCCAGGGAGCCGGCGTTGACGCCGATCCGGATGGGCACACCGGCGTCGGCGGCGGCGCGGGCGATCTGCCCTACCTTGTCGTCAAATTTCTTGATGTTGCCGGGGTTGACGCGGACGGCGGCGCAGCCGGCGTCGATGGCGGCGAAGACGTACTTGGGCTGGAAGTGGATGTCGGCGATGACGGGGATCGGCGACTTGCGGGCGATGGCGGGCAGGGCGTCGGCGTCGTCCTGGGAGGGCACCGCGACCCGGACGATCTCGCAGCCGGCCGCGGTCAGTTCGGCGATCTGCTGCAGGGTGGCGTTGACGTCGGCGGTCAGCGTGGTGGTCATCGACTGCACCGACACGGGAGCGCCGCCACCGACCGGCACCGAGCCCACCGTGATCCTTTGGGAAGCCCGGCGGGAGGCTCGGTGGGAGGTCCCGTGGGAGGGCGTGCGCGTGGGGGCCGCGGGCTGGGGCATGCCGAGATGGACCGTCATGGGGACATCACCTGTCGGGCTGAGGAGTTGCGGAGCTCGGCACGGAGTTCCTGTGGCAGGGCGAAGACGGTGGTCTCCCGCCCGCTGGTCACCTCCGTCACGTCGGTGAATCCCCGGTCGGCCAGCCAGGCGAGCACACCTTCGACCAGGGAGTCGGGGACGGAGGCGCCCGAGGTGAGACCGACGGTGTCGGCGCCGGCGAGCCACGCCTCGTCGATCTCGTGGGCGAAGTCGACCAGGTGGGCGGCGCGGGCGCCCGCGGCGAGGGCGACCTCGCGCAGGCGTACCGAATTGGACGAGTTGCGGGAGCCGACCACGATGACCAGGTCGCAGGAGGGTGCGAGCTGTTTGACCGCCTGCTGCCTGTTCTGCGTGGCGTAGCAGATGTCGTCGCTCGGCGGTGAGGTCAGCAGCGGGAACCGCTCCCTGAGCTGCCGTACGGTGCGCATGGTCTCGTCCACCGACAGGGTGGTCTGCGACAGCCAGGCCACCTTCGCGGGGTCGCGTACCGTCACGCCGGCCGCGTCCTCCGGCCCGTCGATCAGGTGGATGCGCTCCGGCGCCTGGCCGATGGTGCCGATGACCTCCTCATGCCCCTCATGGCCGATCAGGAGGATGTCGTAGTCGCCGTCGGCGAACCGGCGGGCCTCCTGGTGGACCTTGGTCACCAGAGGGCAGGTCGCGTCGATGGTCTTCAGACCACGGCGCGCGGCCGAGACATGAACCTCGGGTGCGACTCCGTGCGCGGAGAAGATGACGACGGACCCCTCAGGCGCCTCGTCGTTCTCACTGATGAAGATCACACCGCGGCCCTTGAGGGTCTCGACCACGTGACGGTTGTGGACGATCTCATTGCGTACGTAGACGGGTGGCCCGTAGATCTCAAGGGCCCGCTCCACCGTTTGGACCGCGCGCTCCACGCCGGCGCAGTAGCTCCGCGGGTTCGCGAGCAGGACGCGCTTCATACCGCCACCTTCCGTGCGCCGCCAAGCTCGAGCAGGCGCAGAATCTCTCGTTCCAGACCGGCCGCGGTCAGCCCGATCTCGGTCAGCAGCTCGGTACGGCTGCCGACGGGAAGGAAATCCGCGGGGATGCCGAAGTTGCGGCAGGGGACGGTGACGTTCGCGTCCTGCAAGGCCTGCGCGAGGGCGGCCCCTACACCGCCCACGCGCAGGTTGTCCTCGACACTCACCACAAGATCGTGCTCTTGGGCGAGGTACGGCAGAGCGGCGTCAAGCGGCTTGACCCACCTCGGGTCCACCACCGTGACCGCCACACCGTGCGCGGTGAGCCGCCGCGCCACCTCGACGCAGGTCCCGGCCATCGCCCCGATCGAGACCACCAGCACGTCACGCCGCCCGCCCGGCGGTCCGGTCAGTGCCAGCACGTCGAGCGTGCCGATCCGGCCCACTGCCGGGATGTCCTGCCCCACGGGCCCCTTCGGGAAGCGGACCACGGTGGGCCCGTCGGCCACCTCAAGGGCTTCGCGCAGTTGGGCGCGCAGTTCGGCGGCGTCGCGTGGAGCGGCCAGCCGGAGTCCGGGCACGACCTGTAGGACCGACATGTCCCACATGCCGTTGTGGCTCGGCCCGTCGTCGCCGGTCACGCCGGCCCGGTCGAGAACGAAGGTCACTCCGGCGCGGTGCAGCGCGACATCCATCAGGATCTGGTCGAACGCCCGGTTGAGGAACGTGGCGTAGACGGCGACGACGGGATGCAGCCCGGCGGCGGCCAGACCCGCGGCGCAGGTGGCCGCGTGCTGCTCGGCGATGCCCACGTCGAAGACCCGGCCCGGGTGGGCCGCGGCGAAATCGCTCAGACCGGCGGGTTCGAGCATCGCCGCGGTGAGCGCCACCACGTCGGGCCGCCGGTTGCCGATCGTCACGAGTTCGGAGGCGAACACCGATGTCCAGGTGGCCGGTGGGGTGCCCACCGGCCGGCCGGTCTCGGCGTCGATCACCCCGATGCCGTGGAAGCGGTCGCGGGTGTCGTTCTCCGCGTGCCGGTATCCCCGGCCTTTCTGGGTGACACAGTGCACGATGACGGGTCCGCCGAAGTCTCTCGCCGCCACCAGGGCCGACTCCGTCTGCTCGATGTCGTGACCGTCCACCGGGCCGATGTACTTCAGCCCCAGGTCCTCGAACATCGCTTGGGGCGCCGCCGCGTGCCGCAGCACGGTCAGGTGGTCGGCCAGCCCGCCGACGGTCCGGTCGTAGGACCGGCCGTTGTCGTTGATCACGATGATCACCGGCCGGTCCGGGGCGGCGCCGATGTTGTTCAGCGCCTCCCAGGCCATGCCGCCGGTGAGCGCGCCGTCTCCCACGACCGCGACGACCGCTCGATCGGTCACGCCCTGCACGTGAATAGCCTTGGCGAACCCGTCGGCGTACGACAGCGCCGTGGACGCGTGGGAGTTCTCGATGATGTCGTGCTCGGACTCCGCCCGGCTGGGATAGCCCGACAGGCCGTCCTTCTTCCGTAATCGCGAGAAGTCCCGCCTGCCCGTGAGCAACTTGTGGACGTACGCCTGATGCCCGGTATCCCAGAGGATGCGATCACGGGGCGAGTCGAAGACCCGGTGCAACGCCAGGGTGAGCTCCACCACGCCAAGGCTCGGGCCCAGGTGTCCGCCCGTACGGGACACCGACTCCACCAGGAAGGAGCGGATCTCCGCACTGAGCCGGACCAGCTGCGCCACGGTCAACGACCTGAGGTCACGAGGCGAATGAATATCGGCCAACACGCTTCGTGGTTCCACTTACCGAGTCCGTTCGTTTGTGCCGCCATGCGATCCAGCTCTGGCGATATCCGCGGATCAAACCAACTGGCCGACCCGTCGATCCGGATTCTTGAGGAACAGCTTCGACGGGGGGAGTGGCGTCCGGCGTCAGCAAGGTGCTTGACAGCTTCTGCCCCGCCGGATGTGGTGCGCGATCAGCTTTCGAGCTGATCGAATTCGGTTATCCCGAAAGGCTCCAGCATTCCTCGGCGTGCCGCCAGAACTCCCGCCTGGAAGCGACTCGTCGCGTGTAGGTCGTCCATGATCTCGGCGATATGCCGTCGGCAGGTGCGCAGCGAAATGCTGAGTCGTCGCGCGATCAGCTCGTCCTTCGCGCCGTCCGCCAGCAGCCGGAGTATGGCTCTCCTGAGTTCTCCCTTGGCCGGACCGTAGCCGAGGTCGGGCTGCCCGCCCAGGTCGAAAGGGAGCGACGCGGACCAGGCCAGTTCTATGCCACGATAGAGGAATTCGATTACGGACGGCTCGCGGAGAACGATTGTTCCACCGGGTTCCGAGCGGGTGGGGATGAATGCCACCTCGTAATCGAACAGCACAATACGGGCGGGCACCTCCGAACGGGTCCGGATTTCGAATCCGGCCTCGGTCAGCCCGGCGAGGTAATCGCGCATCAGCGGATTCGCCCGGGCCGGGTGCTGATACAGCGCCCGCAACTTCAACTTGCGGTCCAGCGGTTTCAGGTCGCGTGCGAGGTAGTGGTCGATCGCGCCTTCCGAGAAGGTTCCCGGATGGACGAAGAGGACCTCCGTCCGGCAGTTTCTACCGGCCTCTTCGAGGGCGGCGTGGGCCTCCTCGACGCCCAGCACGTCGATGGCCTCGTGCTTGTTGCGTACCTTACGGCTCTCGAAGTAGAGCGGGTTGAGCGCCTGCAGCTGGAATCTCAGGTCCTGGGCGCGCTTCTCCTCTTCCTTGATCTTCATTTCGATCGGGTTCACCAGTTCCGCCAGCGCCGCCGTCGGACTACACGGAGCCAGCACACCGTCCACGCCGGGCGTGGGGCGCAGCAGCTGGAGCTCCCTCAGCCTCCGCAGGGCGGCTTCGACAGCTCGTACGGAAACAGACAGCTCCTGAGCGAGTTCACCTGTCTGCGCCGTGTGTAGCGCTCCCCTTCGAACGGCTTGTTGGTACAGATCCACCGCGGTGCTGGAAAGCGAATTCCCGGGGTCGTTCACGAGTGGCGCCTTGTGGTGCGACGTCACTGTCTTGACCGGGGCTAACGTTCTGGTGGGTCGTCGGCGCACGGTGTCGCAGACATCGGCATCAGGCATGGCACGTCCTAGCAAGGGTCCGAGCGGTCTTGACGCTGGAGAGATGGCCTGTCTCGGTGCCCGGGGAGTTCCTCATGACTCGTCGGGAATTCCCACGGACTTGCTCCATGCGCTGGAGCTGGGGCGCGGTAACGCGATGACGATCAGTGTCGGGTCGGGTGTCCACGGTGGGGTCTCCCTGATGTCCGAGTCGGTCGCGAAACACCGTGACTTGGCGCACTAAAGGCCTACCTGGCGACCACTTGGTGAGACGCCGTACGCAGGCCTGATCCAGGGAGCCGTGAACCGCCGGGGAGCGGGGAGCCCATTGATCATTAGGTCCCGAGCTCCAAGCGGGAACCAAGCCGCCGACTAGCCGACGCTGCCAGCATCAGCGCGTATTTGCAGTCCAGGAGGGAACCCATGCCTCTATCGCGCTTGCCAGGCCTGCTGGCCCGTTTACGAAACCAAACCAGCCGGCCGTTCCGACAGCCGCGTCCCACCTTGCTCCTGTTGACCGTGACCTTGGCACTGTGCGCGCCGTTCACGCTGGCGGCGACGCCCCAATCCGCGTCGGCGGTGGTGGAGGAACCCAAGCCGGCAGCCGTGACCACTGCGGCCCGCGGGGACGGGATGAACGGCTACCGGCTGTTCGACCTCAACCCGAGCGGCCAGGGAAAGATCACGAGCCTGGACGGGATCAGCGACGACGGTCACGTGATCGGCACGATACTCGACCCGATGATCAGTCCCGCTCCCGTGCCCTTCGCCTGGGCTCCGGGATCTCAGATGGAAATGATGCCGATCAACGATCCGGATTTGCGGCACTGGCCGGCCGGTGTCGCCGCGAACGGCACCGTCTACGGCCGCGTCGGTGTCGGTGACGGTCGCTCGGAAGGGTACGTGTACCGCTCGCTGCCTGGCGAGGGTGCTGTCTACAACTCCCCTGAGGTGCTGACCAGCTCCTCGTATGAGGTGATCGCGGCGAACAACCGGGGCCAGATCCTCGTCGGCACGAGTCCTTGTAACGCGATCCTCACCGAGGACGGCGCCCTCACCCCCCTCCCCTGCGAGATGACCGCGGAGGACATGAACGAATCCGGCACGGTGGCCGGGTTCGTCTCCCACGAAAAGCCTGACGGTACGAGTGCGTCGGAGCCGGCCATCTGGCAGAACGGTGCCCTGCAGGGCCTGGGCCTGCCGCCGGACTTCCTGGGCGGGGTCGCCATGGACATCAACAATGCCGGTGACGTCCTGGTGCAGGCGGGCAACGCGACGACGGCTGCCTGGTTCGTCCGCAGCAAGGCCGGCGTCTGGACGAAACTGGACGCCCCGAAGGACACCCCCGAAGGGCACGGGATGGTCGCGACCAGCCTCAACGACCGGGGAGAGGTGGTCGGCGCCGTCGGTAACACCGGCCTCTACAAGGCGGTGTTGTGGAGCAACGGCAGCCCGCGCGTGCTCAACGCCCTGCTTCCTCCCGTCAGCGGCTGGCGGCTCGACCACGCGGAGCTCATCAACAAGACCGGCATCATCGTCGGCCGCGGCGCGCACGGGAACAATTCCACGATCTGGGCCGCGATCCCCATCGACCCCGTGATTTTCGTGCACGGCGCCGGAGCCAGTCGGTTGTCCGCCTACGAGAACGACAAGGAGACGGACGAACTGTGGATCGGATGCCACATCCGCGGCGGCAGCAGGGACCGTAACCTGCTCAGCCTCTTCCCGAAGGACGCGCAGAATGTGCCGCGCGATATCCGGCCTGTCGACGCGCTGCAGCATGAGCACTGTGACGCGGTATCGGATCTCATTTCCCCCGCCCTGAACATTTACGGCACTCTGCTGGACACCCTGCGAGGGCCCGCAAACTACCGCGAGTACAAGGTCGACGGACACACCGAACGCCGCACCACGGAAGGCTGCGACCTGACGCAGTCCGACCAGTCAGGGACGCCCAACCTGTTCGTCTTCGCCTACGACTGGCGCAAGAGCAACGCCGAAAGCGCCGAGAAGCTGGCGGACTTCATCGGCTGTGTACGGAAGTTCTGGCCGAACCGCAAGGTGGACGTCCTGACCCACTCGATGGGCGGCATCGTCACCCGGCGGTACATCCTCGACCATCCGCAGGACAGTCACATCGACCGGATGGTGACCCTCGGCGCGCCGTGGCTGGGCGCGCCCAAGCTGGTGAACGTGCTGTTGACCGGTGACTTCATCAAGGCCGATCTGGTGAACGGCCCGCCGGAGGTCATCAAGCGGGTGGCGGGCAGCTTCCCCGCCACGCACCAGCTGATGGCCAGCCGGATCTACGGGGACGCCTCCAGCGTGCCGGTGGTGCGGGAAGACGGCTGGGACCTCAACGGGAAGAACGGCGCCGAGGAGACCTACAGCTACCAGGACGTGAAGGAACTGGCCAACTCCCTGTACGAGGACTCCAACCCCGGTGACAACGCCGACGAGTTCCAGTCGAAGCCCGGCCAGGTCGACTGGCGCGAGGACACCCAGGACATCAAGTACACCCACATCGTGGGCCTCCAGGCGGGTGCCAACACGATCGGCACCATTGTCGCCAACCGCAAGCCGATCTGCACCGGCAGTCTCTGGTGGAAGGAGTGCGCCCCGGAGAACTTCATCAGTCAGGACCTGATCTGCGGTGACGGCACGGTTCCGCTGATCAGTGCCGAGCGGGCGGGCCGCGGCGTGGACTACAACGCCGCAAACGCCGAGGTGCTCGTCTTCCGGTCCGAGTACACCTGGTCGTCCAGCAACTTCCAGGTCGAGCACACCGGGATGTCGGGTAACCCGGCCGTCCTGAACGCGGTGCTGGACCGGCTGTACTCCATCGAGCCGCAGGGCCAGGCCGATCACAGCGGTCTGGGCCGTCCGGGCGCCGACACGGAATCCTGCGTCAACAACGCGGGCACGCAGTCCGGGCTGGCGGCCGGCGCCACGGCCGCTCCCGACCCCGCCATGAGCCTGCGCTACGTGTCGGTCCTCGGCGGGACCGAGCTGACCGTCACCGACGGCCAGGGCCACACCACCGACCCGGAGGGTGGCACCGCGGGTTACGTCGACGGCGTCACGCGGTTCCTTTCCAACCGGGACGACGCGGGCATGGTGACCATGCCGGCCGCCGGGGAGGAGACCTTCCGTACGCGGATCACCGCGACCGGAAAGCCGCTCCAGCTCACCCTGCTGGAGGGCACGCAGCAGCGCCCGACGGTGGCGACCCGCTGGATCGACATCGCCGTGGCGAAGGGCACGGCGGTCGAGCTCACCACCCGTCCCGACGGCACCGACGTGCTGCGCGCCGACGAGGACGGCGACGGCCGGCCGGAGAAGGTCATTCCCCCGACGGTCCGGCTGGCCGGCGCCGACGCGGCCGATGTCACCGACCCTGAGGTGACGGTCGACGCGGTGGCGGCGAACGGCTCGACCAGCTACGTGGTCTCGGCGTCCGACACCGGCAGCGGGGTGGCCGACATCGCGTGGTCCACCGACGGCCGCCAGTTCAGCCGCTACGAAGGGCCGCTGTCGCTGAACCCGGCGACGACGCCCACGCTCACCGTCTTCGCCGAGGACCGCGCGGGGAACCGCTCCGCTCCGGTGGAGGTGAAGCTGGCGGATCTGAAGCCGAGCCTGGTCACCACGGCCATGCTGGACCCGGCCCCGGCCGGAGCCGGGTGGAGCACGGGCGACGTGAAGGTCACCCTGAAGGCGACCGCGGGCGGCAGCCCGGTGGCCAAGCTGACCTACCGGGCGTCCGGCGCGCAGACCGTGCCGGAGACGTCGGTGAACGGTGCGCAGGCGTCGTTCACCATCACGGCGACCGGCGCCACCAATGTCACGTTCTGGGCCACCGCCGCGGACGGGACCGTCGAGCGCAAGCGCACCGTGCCGGTACGCCTGGACAAGGCCAACCCGACCACGCAGATCAAGACCCCGGCCGACACCACCGTCGTGCCCGAGATCAAGCAGTTCGCCGGCACCGCCTCCGACGACGCCTCCGGGGTCGCCAAGGTCCGGGTCGAGCTGCGCGACAGCAAGGGCCGCTACTGGGACGGCGACAGCTGGACCACCAGCCAGACCTGGTTGCCCACGGCGGGCTCGACCGCCTGGTCCCGCACCACCGGTCTGCCGAGCGGCGAGAACCTGCCGACCGGCGGATACCGGCTGCGCACCCTGGTCAGCGACGAAGCCGGCCACGAGGCGCTCGGCGCGACCAGCACGTTCACTGTGGCACCCGACGCCAAGCGGGGCGTGTACGAACTGCGCGCTCCCGACGGGTTCCAGGCCGGTGCGGCGGCGCTGAACGACCGCGGCGTCGCCGCCGGCGTGTACGCCTCCAAGCCGCTCCGCTGGTCCAACGGCAAGGTTGCCTACCTGGACCTGCCGCCAGGGGCGTCAGCCGGTCACGCCGAGGCCGTCGACGAGGACGGCTTGGCGTACGGATACGCGGACTGGCTGACGCACGATGCCCCGGTGCGATGGGAGTTGTCCGGGACTCCCACGGTGCTGGACCTGCTGCCCAACCACACCCGGGGAGCGGTCGCGGCCGTCAGCCGTGACGGCAGGACGGCGGTCGGTTCGAGCTACAGCGAAGCCACCCGCACCCTGCCGGTCCGCTGGTCCGGTACGACGGTGGCGGCGCTGCCCCTGCTGACCGGAGCCGCCAACGGCACGGCCTCCGGCGCGAACTCGGCCGGGGTCATCGTGGGCACCCAGCGCATCTCCGCCGGTAACCGAGCGGTGGTCTGGTCGGGCGGCCAGGTGCGCAACCTCGGCACCCTGCCCGGTCACCTGGAGAGCACGGCGAATGCGGTGAACGACCTCGGTGTCGTGGTCGGCACGAGTGTCGACGGGCCCGCGGACTGGAACAACACCCGTACCTTCGGGTACGTCTACGCGGACGGGACGATGCGGAGGCTGGACACCGCGTACACCGGTGCGAAGATCACCTCGCCCGAGGCGGTGAACAACCTCGGTCAGATCGTCGGCCAGTACACCCTCAGCAATGGGCAGACCCGTGCCTTCCTGGCCGAGCCGGGCAAGGACGCGGTGGACCTGAACACCCTGCTGCCCCCGGACAGCGGCTGGCAACTGCTGTCCGCCAAGGACATCAACGAGCACGGCCAGATCCTCGGATTCGGTAACCACAACGGCAAGCAGAGCGCCTTCCTGATGACCGTCAAGCACGCGCCGGTGGCCGAGGACGTGACGGCGACCACCGTCAAGGGGCAGGCCGCGAACGTGACGCTGAACGCGTTCGACCCGGATGTTCTGGACACCATCACCCTGCGGGTGCTGGACGGCCAGGGCCCGGCCCACGGCACGGTCTCGGCCGTGAAGGACGGGCAGGTGACCTACACCCCGGCGGCCGGATTCACCGGAACCGACACCTTCACCTACGTCGCCGACGACGGTGACCTGGTGTCCGCGCCGGCCATGGTCACGGTCAAGGTCGAGCCCGGCGACAACGGCGGCAACCAGCCGCCGACCGTGCACGACGTGACGGCGACCACGCCGGAGTCCACCCCGGTCAAGGTGACCCTGAAGGCCGAGGACCCCGACGGTGACTCGCTCAGCTACCGCGTCGTCCAGGCGCCCGGGCACGGCGCCGTCTCGGGTACCGGTCCCGACGTGACCTACACCCCCGAGCAGGGGTGGACGGGAACGGACACGTTCACCTGGACGGCGTCCGACGGTAAGGAGGAGGCCGCTCCGGCCAAGGCCACCATCACGGTGACCGCGGCGAACCGGCCGCCGACCGTGTCGATCGAGGCGCCGGCGAACGCGGACGAGGGGAGTGCGGTGCAGTTGAAGGCAACCGCGACCGACCCCGATGGCGACAAGCTGACCTGGAAGTGGAGCACCGACACCGGCACGCTCGCTGGTGACGGTGACACCGTGAAGCTCACGGTCGCCGACGGTCCGGCGGACGCGCACGTCACCGTGGAGGTCAGCGACGGCCAGAAGAAGGCCACCGCCACCGCCACCGTGCGCGTGAACAACGTCGCTCCCAAGCTCGGCGAGGTCTCCACACCGGCGGCCCCGCAGACCGTCGGCAGCGCGATCGAACTGTCCGTCAGGTTCACCGACCCGGGAGCCGACACGCACACCTGCGCGGTCGACTGGAAGGACGGCGGCACCTCGCCGGGCACCGTGGCCGACGGCACCTGCCGGGCGACGCACGCCTACGCCAAGGCGGGCCTCTACCACCCGGTCGTCACCGTCACCGATGACGACCAGGGCTCGGGCACCGCGACCGCGCAGGCGGTGGTGGTCTACGACCCCAGCGCCGGGTTCGTCACCGGCGGCGGCTGGATCAACTCCCCGGCCGGCGCCTACAAGGCCAATCCCGCACTCACCGGAAAGGCGAACTTCGGGTTCGTCTCCAAGTACAAGGAGGGCACCAGCACGCCCACCGGCAACACCGAGTTCGACTTCCACGCCGGGAACCTGAACTTCAAGGCGAAGGCGCACGACTGGATGGTGGTGTCGGGCACGCGGGCCCAGTACAAGGGCTCGGGCACGATCAACGGCCGCGGCGAGTACGTCTTCGAACTCACGGCGATCGACGACGGTAAGGCGAACCAGTTCCGGATCAAGATCTGGGACGCGGCGAACGGCACCGTCGTCTACGACAACGGCGAAGCAGGCACCGCTCTCGGCGGCGGCAACATCGCCATCCACGACAAGTAGCACCGGTAGCTAAACGATGTGGGCATCCTCCGATCCATGGAGGATGCCCACAGTGGTCATTGGCAGGCACCAAAAAGACCGTGAGCCGGGGACGTCGCCGACGTCTCCGGCTCACGGCATCACCGCAGCGGCTCGCTATGCCCCGACGAGGCTGATGTCGGTTCTCCAGCGCCGGGCGGCTCGCAGGAGCGTCCCCGGCCGCATCAGGGTGCGGGGGTGGGCCCGCATGTGCACCACATCGAGGAAGCGGCGATGCACTTCCCGGTCGACCACGGACGCGCGGAAGACAAGGCCGTTCAGGGCGTTGAACGCACGGTCGCCTCTGGTGGGCGTGGCATTCGAATGAGGCAGCAGGGAGTCGCTTGTCGTGGACATCATCCAGGCGGCGTCGACGACTCTGCCGATGCTCTCGAAGTACCCGCGAGCGGGGTCCGCGAGAGAAGGCTTGCCGCGCAGGTAATCGTCGAGGCAGGCGGCGTGGAGGCAAGCGGATGACATGCCCTGCGCGCGGATGGGATTGAAGGACGCGACGGAGTCACCCAAGGCCAGCAGTCCGCCCGGGAACCGGCTGAGCCGACTGAAGATCTTTCTGCGGTTGTCGGGGTAGCGGAAGGTGGTGACACCCTCGAGCATCTCGTGCTGATCCACTATCCGGCCGAACTCACCGCTGGGGTCCTGCCGGCACCACTCCAGGAATTCCTTGACGTCGCGGGTCGGCCGGTCCTGTGCATAGCCGGCGATCGTCACGATCGAGCGGTTCCCCTCGACCGCTGTCATGGTCGACAACAACGGCAGACGGCCGGGACGCAGGACGAGAGAGTGGATGGCGAGCGTGCCGGAGTCGGCGGGGTCCCGCGCGAAGACGCCCGTCGCGTAGCCGAGATCCACATGAAGTCGCTCCAGCGCCGGGGGTTGCCACCCCGCCTCGCTCAGCCACTCGCCCAGCCGACTGGACCGGCCCATGGCGTCCACCACGAGATCACACGGCAGAGTGTGCGGGGCGCCCGCGTCGTTGCCTTCGGAAAAGAGGACACCGCTCACCCGGCCTGACGTGAACCGCAACCCACGAGCCCGCCCTTTGAGGCGGGGGATGTTCGCGTGCGCCATCAGGCGCTCACGCAGGTAGGCCTCCAGAAAGGGCCGGGTGCAGCCGATCACCTCGTTTCCCGGGACCGGGACCTTGCGGGCTCTGGCACAAATTCCGTGATCTTAATCGGCGAGGAGGATCCGGCGACGGAGCAGGTCGGGGTTGGCGCGGCCATACATCTGGCGTTTGAGCATCTTGATCCGGTTGACGGCGCCTTCGACCGCG
>NZ_JAHCST010000107.1 GCF_018476525.1 Acrocarpospora catenulata | reverse complement strand
ACGCCGGTGCTGTGGAACCAGGCCGTTGCCGTACGCGGGCTCGACCCCTGCCTGTTCGTTCAGGTCTCGGCGGAACGCGCCGCCAGAGCGCTCGGCCTGTACCCGCGCAAGGGCAGGATCGCGGTGGGCGCTGACGCCGACCTCGTCCTGTGGGACCCCGCCCACCCGTGGACCGGCGACGACCTCCAGCCGGTCTCGCCCGCGACCTTCTCCCTTTACGACCGGGCCCACGGCACCGGGCTTCCCCGTCATGTCATCGCCGGGGGCCGTCCTGTCGTTCAGGACAGGCGCTTCACGGGAGAAAAGGGCGCTGGGCGCTTCCTCGCCCGTGAACCCCGCCCATGAGCGCACCCGACGTCGTGACCTACGGCGAGATCATGGGCAACTTCGTGGCCACCACGGCAGGGCCGTTGGAGAAGGCCCTGCTGTTTGAGCGACGCCTGGCCGGAGCCGAACTGAATGTCGCGGTCGCGCTGGCGCGCCTCGGCCACCGCGTCGGCTTCGTCGGGCGGGTCGGCGGCGATCCGCTGGGGGACGCCGCCCGCGCCCGCCTGCGTGCGGAGGGCATCGACGGCACACACGTGCTGGTGGACGAAGGCGCGGTCACCGGTATCCAGGTGAAGGGCCGGGCACTCACCGGAGACCCCCGCTACGTGTACTACCGGCGCGGATCCGCCGGATCGCGGCTCACGCCCTCCCCGGAGGCGCTCGGCTACGTGGCGACCGCCAGGCACCTGCACGCGACCGGCATCCCGCCCGCGCTGTCGGCCACGGCCCGGCGGTTCGCGGTCGAGGCGATCGAGACGGCCAGAGACGCCGGCGTCGGCGTGTCCTTCGACCCGAACCTGCGTCCCACCCTGTGGCCGGACCAGGACGAAATGGTACGGGTGGTGGGCGACCTGGCCACCCGGGCGGACTGGGTGCTGCCGGGGATCGCAGAAGGCGAGACGCTGACCGGAAGGCGCGAGCCGCAGGCCATCGCCGACCATTACCTGTCGCGGGGTGCGCGCGGGGTGGCCGTCAAACTGGGCGCCCGCGGCGCCTGCCTGTTCACGCCGGACGCGTCGTGGACGCAACCGCCCTTCCCGGTGCGGACCGTCGACACCGTCGGGGCGGGTGACGGGTTCGCGGCCGGGTTCATCAGCGCCCTGCTCGACGGTCTCGGCGACGAGCAGCGCCTCCAACGCGCCTGCGCGGTGGGCGCCCTGGCCACCGGCAACGAAGGCGACTGCGACGGCATGCCCAGCCGCTCGGAACTGGACGCGCTCCTCGCGGTCGGCCCGGGCGGACGGTAAGTCCTCGCATGGAACTTCAAGTCGCCCTCGACCGGATGACCCTCGACCGCGCGGTGGACCTGGCCGGGCTCGTCGCCCCATACGCCGACTGGATCGAGGTCGGCACCTCTTTGATCAAGCGATACGGCACGGCGGCGATCAGCGCGGTCGTGGACGCGGCCGGTCATGCCCCCGTGGTCGCCGACACCAAGACCGCCGACGACGCCGCGACCGAACTCCACATGTGCTTCGCCGCGGGAGCCAAAGCCGTGACCGTGCTCGGCATGACCACCGACGCCACCGTACGCGCCTGTGCCGCCATCACGGCGGACCTGAGCGCCGAACTGCTCGTCGATCTGCTGGCCGTGCCGCCACCGCGGCGCACCCACCTGCTCGCCGTGATCGGACAGGCTCCCCACGTGCTGTGGGCGCCGCACGTGGGCGTGGACGCCCGGCAGGAGCGGGTGGCCGGGGTCCTCGGCCCATGGGCGCGTGGGTTGCGGGTCGCCGTCGCCGGCGGGCTCACCGCGGCCGACGTGGCGGCCCTGACCCCCGAGTGGCCGCACCTGCGCTGCGTCGTGGGCGGGGCGATCACGTCGGCGCCGGATCCGCTCGCCGCCGTCGTCCAGATGAAGGCCGCCATGCGGCCCGCGGAAGGAAAGTCATGAGCTCCGACCTCCACCTTTTCGACATCGTCCTGTCCGAGATCGCCGGTGTGCTGGCCGGGCTCGACCGCTCCTCGCTCGGCGCGGCCGTGGACCTGCTGGACGGCGCGCCACGGATCTTCGTGGCCGGAGAAGGCAGATCGGGATACATGGCCAGAGCCTTCGCCATGCGTCTGGTGCACCTCGGCCGCACCGCCTTCTTCGTCGGCGACACCTGCACGCCGTCCACTGGCCGTGGAGACCTGCTCGTCGCCGTGTCCGGATCCGGCACCACGTCGGCCGTCGTACGCGCCGCGCGAGCGGTGACCGAAGGCGGCGGCGCCGTACTCGCGGTCACCACCGCGCCGACCGCACCCCTCGCCTCCGGCGCCCGCCACGTCCTGCACGTTCCCGCGGCCACCAAACACCGCCGCGCCGGCGAGGCGGCCACGGTCCAGCCGCTGTCCAGCCTCTTCGACCAGTGCGCACACGTCGTGCTCGACTGCGTCTGCCTGGAACTGGCCCGACGCCACAATGTCACCGACGATCAGGCCAGACGAGCCCACGCGAACACGGAATGACGCCGAACGAAGGGGCGGCAAGTGCCAAGACTTCACCACCCTTCGTGACTACGCGGAGTGAACACCGGCAAGCCAGGGGAGATCGCATCCAGGGGGTTTTGAGGTGGACTCCGCCTCACGTCACGTTCCGGGGGACTGCGATGGAAATGCCTGTTATCAACGCATGCACGGTGGAAGCGTGCGCGTACAACACCGACCGCAACTGCCACGCAATGGCCATCACCGTAGGTGACGTCCAACATGCCCACTGCGACACCTTCTTCAGGGCTCCCAGCAAGGGCGGCGATCCCAGGAACGTGGGCCAGGTCGGCGCATGCAAGATGTCCGATTGCCAGCACAACTCGCAGTTCGAATGTCAGGCTCCTGGCATTACTGTCGGTTATGTGGAGAACGGGGCAGACTGCCTCACCTATTCGCCTGCCTGAGCACGGACGTGGTGGGTGCCTGGCTGAGCAGGGTCTGCGGGGATTGGCAGAATTACCTGTAATGGGGTGACTGCTCATGTCCATCACACTGGCCTTGGCGGGTGACACGATGCTGGGGCGCGGCGTGGCCGACAAGCTGGATCGCACCGCGAAGCCAGAGGCCTTCTTCTCCGCGGAGGTACGCGATCGGCTCGCCGAGGCGGATCTCTTCCTGCTCAACCTCGAATGCTGTGTCTCCGACCGGGGCACGCCGTGGCCGGGCAGGCGTTTCCACTTCCGCGCGCCGCCGCAGGCCGCCGACCTGCTCGCCGCCCTCGGCGTCGGGTGCGTCACCCTGGCCAACAACCACGCCCTCGACTACGGCCACGACGCGCTGCGGGACACCCGCCGGCACCTCCTGCAGGCCGGGATCGGCTGCGTGGGCGCGGGAGAGCACCTCGCCGAGGCGCGCAGGCCGGTCGAGGTCGAGGTCAGGGGCCTACGGATCGCGATCGTGGCCTTCGCCGACCACCCGGAGGACTTCGCCGCCACCGCGTCCCAGGCGGGTATCGCCTACGCCGACCTGGCCGCCGGGACGCCCTCGTGGCTCACGGAGACGATCGCGAGCCTGCGCGACCGCGCCGAGGTGGTGCTGGTCACGCCGCACTGGGGCCCGAACATGGTCACCGAGCCCCTGCCGTACATCCGCACCACCGCGAACGCGCTGCTGAAGTCCGGCGCCACGCTGGTCGCGGGCCATTCGGCGCACGTCTTCCACGGTGTCGAGCCACCCGTCCTGTACGACCTGGGCGACTTCCTCGACGACTACCTCACCGACCGGCTGACCCGCAACGACCTCGGCCTGCTGTGGCTGGTCACCCTGGACGCACACGGCCCGGTACGGCTGCGTGCCCTGCCGCTCGCACTCGGCTACGCCCGCACCCGGGCAGCCGCCGGTGACGACTGGCAGTGGATCCGCGACCGCTTCATCAGCGCCTGCGCCGACCTCGGCACCTCGGCACACGTGGCCGACCAGGACCTGGTGGTCGAGTTCCGCACCCGCCCATGATCCTCGGGTATGCCCTGGGTACGGCGGCGTCATCTCAGCGCGTGGGATTGACGTGCTTGATCGCCGCACGGAGATTGGCCACATGCGTACTTGGAGGTTGGTGTTAGGCGTCGTCTTGGTGCTGGGGGTGTCCGGCTGTAGCCGGGGTTCCACGGATGGGCAGGTCGAGAGGTCCGCGTCGGCGTCGGCCGTGCCGTCCGATGCGCCCAAGCTGGTCGGTTGTAACGCGGGGCCCTCGGTGCCGTTCACGACCATGACGGTGAAGAGTCCGGGTACGGGTGTCGACCTGGCCGTTGGAGTGGCGGGCGAGGGCCCGGTCGGCGTCGTGATCGCGAATACGTTGGTGGGCTATCACTGCGACTGGCTGGTCTGGGCCGACCATCTGGCGAAGAACGGCTTCCGGGTGGCGGTGTTCGAGTACGGGTTCATGCCCCGGACGGTGGGCATCCCCGCCATGCTGGACCACGGCTCCGGTGAGATGATCGCCGTCGCCGAGGAGCTCAGGAAGCTCGGAGCAGAGAAGATCGTCTATGCCGGTGGATCGCTCGGCGGTTCGGTCGCGCTGGCCACGGCCGTCGATCCCGCCGCGCGGGCGGCGGGCGTCATCTCCTTGTCCGGTGGCCTGGACGGACAGCAGGAAACGGTCGAGCGACTCACCGTACCGGCGATCTACGTCGTCGCCGAAGACGACTACACCGGCGGTGCCGTGAATCTCGCCAAGGATCTCCACAAGGCGACGGTGGGCAGCAGCTTGGCCGTCTATCCGGGCGCTCAGCACGCCGGCGAGATGTTCCACGACGAACGGTACGCCGATGAGCTGCTGGCGAAGCTCGACGCCTTCCTTCGGGCTGTCTAACCGGCTAGTCCATCAAACGGACCAAACGCTGATCGGCGCCCTGGCCGGGTCCCCGTGGTCGCGTCGGGACCGCGAGCCGTAGTGAGGGCAGGCCCGCGGTCATCCAGGACTGGAAACCGCCGATCACGTCCGTCGCGTTCGTCAGCCCGAGCTGCCGCAGGACGGCGGCGGCCAGGCTGGAGGAGTAGCCCTCGTCACACAGCACGATCCACTGGATCGCCGACGAGGTGGCCTCCGGGATCCGCGCGTCGCAGGTTGGGTCGAGCCGCCATTCCAGCTGGTTGCGCTCGACCACGACGGCGCCGGGGACCTCGCCGTCGCGCCTGCGCTGGAACTCCGGCCGGGTGTCCACGATGTACGCCCCCGACGACGCGGCGGTCCACGCCTCCTGGGGCGTGAGGCGACGCAGATCTAACCGGATCTTTTCCAGGTACTCGTCGATGCCCACGGAACCCCCTGAGGAGATCGCCGCGCCGAGATCCACGGCACCACCGGTTTGAAGACGAGAAAGGCCACCAGGCACCCGCGCGTCTTCCCGGGGACCATACCAAA
Organism: Acrocarpospora catenulata; assembly: GCF_018476525.1. Classification (GTDB taxonomy): domain Bacteria; phylum Actinomycetota; class Actinomycetes; order Streptosporangiales; family Streptosporangiaceae; genus Acrocarpospora; species Acrocarpospora catenulata. Next base: position 9,134 of record NZ_JAHCST010000107.1, on the reverse strand, counting down.
GATCCCGATCTTCAGGACGTAGGGCCTACTACGCCGTCGTCGAAGGGGAGGAGGGGTTCGGCCCAGGGGAAGACCACGAACCACAGCAGGGCTCCCACGGCCGTCAGGATCAGGGCGGACAGCAGCAGCTTCGTGGCCGGGCCGCCGGGGAGACGCCGCCAGATCCAGCCGTACATCAGGCCGCTCCCTTCGGCAGGGACTCGGCCAGCTCGGCGTGCACGACCAGCCGTTGGTAGTTGGCCATTCGGGGGTGGCAGGTGGTCAGGGTGAGCATCTCCCGTCGCGCTGGGGCGCCCGGAGCGTCGGGGTTGGGGTCGATCACCTCGACCTGGCCGGGGGTGACGATCCGCTGCCGGACGACCCGGTAGACGAACCGGGTGGAGCGGGTCTCGGCGACGATCTCGTCGCCTTCGCGCAGCAGGTCCAGATCCCAGAAGAACGACGGCGTACGGTGCGCGGCCACGGCGAAGTTGCCGACCTCACCGGGGTCGGCGGTCTCCGGGTAGTGGCCGGGTCCCTTCTTCAGCGCCTTCTGTGAGACCCCTTCGACGACCACCCACGACTTCTTCAGCCGGGGGATGTCCAGCACGCTCACCGGCTCGCTCTCCCGCGCCGGCGGTGGCGCGGCGGCGAGGGGACCGGTGTGGAAGACGGTGTTGAGCCGGTCCTGCTCGGCCTCGGTTTCGGCGGCGGTGCCGTACAGGCCGTAGGCGGCGAACAGTACGAGCAGGACGCCGGCGGTCAGGATCAGCTCGCCCACGCCGTGGATGATCCGGGCCAGCGCGATTCTCATCGCCTCGCCACCACCATCGGGACGCCGGTGCGGGGGTGCGGCAGCACCTCCACGTCGTGCTGGTAGACCTCGCTGAGCAGTTCGTCGGTGAACACCTCGGCGGGCGGGCCGCAGGCGGCGATCTCGCCCTGCGACAGCACCGCGACGCGGTCGGCGTAGGCGGCGGCCTGGCCGAGGTCGTGCAGGACGATCACGACCGCGTCGCCGCCCGCGGCGCGCTCGCGGGCGAGGGAAAGCACGGTCTCGGCGTGGTGGATGTCCAGCGCGGCGGTCGGCTCGTCGAGCAGCAGCAGTGAGGTGCGCTGGGCGAGGACCCTGGCCAGGCCGACCCGGGCGCGCTCGCCGCCGGACAGGGCGGGGAACGGACGCGCGGTCAGCGACGCGGTCGCCGTACGCGCCAGTTCCTCGGTCACGATCTGCTCGTCCAGGTCCTCGGCAGGGGTGCCGGCCCACGGCGCGCGGCCCATCCGCACCACGTCCGCGACGGTGAACGGGAAGGTCAGCGTGAGCTGCTGGGGGAGCACGGCGCGGCGCAGCGCCTGCTCCCTGGCGGACCAGGCGGACAGGGGCCGGCCGTCGAGGCGCACCTTGCCGCCGCCCGCCTGCCGGTCTCCGGCCAGCAGGCTCAGCAGCGTGGACTTGCCCGATCCGTTCGGCCCGACCAGGGCGAGCAGTTCGCCCGCGCGTACCGCCAGGTCGATACGGCGCAGCACGGTCGCCTCGCCGTAGCGGAAGCCGACCTCGCGGGCCTCGGCGTACGCGGTGCCGGGAGCGGGGCGGGGTGGGAGCGCGGGGGCGGCGGGGAGCAGTCTCATGCCCAGCCTCCCTGCCTGGCCCGGGTGCGCAGCAGCAGCCAGAAGAAGAACGGGCTGCCGACCAGCGCGGTGAGCACACCGAGCGGGACCTCCGCAGGCGCGGCGACGGTACGGGCGATGAGGTCGCCGCCGGTCAGCATGAGCGCGCCGCCGAGGGCGCTGGCGGGCAGCAGCGTGCCGTGGTACGGGCCGCAGGCCATCCTGATCAGGTGCGGGATGATCAGCCCGACGAAGGTGATGATGCCCGCCACCGCGACCGCGGCCGAGCTGAGCAGCGCGACCAGTACGACGCAGAGCAGGCGCAGCCACTGCACGTCCACGCCGAGGTGGCGGGCCGAGCGCTCGCCGAGCGAGAGCAGGTCCAGCGGGCGGCCGAGGCGCGGCGCGAGCAGCAGCCCGGCGATCGCGAACGGCGCGACCGCGGCGACGGCGGACCAGGTGGCCGAGCCGAGGCTGCCGAGCTGCCAGAAGGTGATGGAGCGGAGCTGCTCGTTGTCGGAGAAGTACGTCAGCAGGCCGATCACCGCCCCGGTGAAGGCGTTGAGCGCGATGCCCGACAGCAGCAGGGTGATCACCTGGGTCCTGCCGCCCGCGCGGGAGACCCCGTACACGGCCAGGACCGCGACCAGGCCGCCGGCGAAGGCCGCCACGCTCACCGACCAGGCGCCCAGGGCGGTGAACCCGACGAAGATCGACAGCGCCGCGCCGAGCGCCGCGCCGGAGGAGATGCCGATGACGCCGGGCTCGGCCAGCGGCGTGTGGAAGATCCCCTGCATCAGCGCGCCCGCCACGCCCAGGCTGGAGCCGACGAGCAGGCCCAGGAGCACCCGGGGGAGGCGCACGTCCCACAGCACGGTCTCGGTCAGCGGGTCGGGCAGCGCGCCGAGGTCGAGACCCAGCCGGTGGCCCAGCGAGGCGGCGATCTCGGCGGGTCCCGCCGGGTAGGCCCCCAGGCCGGCGGCGGCCAGCGCGACGGCGACCAGTGCGACGGCGAGCCCGGCGATCACGATCGTGCCGCGGACCCGGCCCGCCGCCTGGCCCGCCACTTCGGCGAGTTCGGCGCTCATGCGCGGTACAGCCGTTCCACGAGCAGGTCGAGTGCCTGCGCGGTACGCGGGCCGAAGCTGAGCAGCGAGCCGTCCTCGATGTCCACGATCCGCCGCTGCCGCCCGGCCGGGGTCTGCGCGATACCGGTGATCTTGACAAGGCCGTCGATCCCGCCGACCGACGCCAGGCCCTTGGTCATCACCAGGATCACATCGGGCCGGGCGGCGATGAGCGCCTCGGTGGTGATCGGGCTGAACGCCTTGTCCAGGCCCATCGCCTTGCCCGCGTCGATCGCCCCGGCCGCCTCGATCATGGAGTCCGCCCCCGAGCCCTTGCCGCCGAGGAGATAGACGCCTGCCGTGCCGCGCATGTACAGGAAGGCGACGCGCGGCCTGGGCGCGTCCGCGGGGACCCGGGCACGGGCGGCGGCGATCTGGTCCTCGGTACGCCGGACCAGATCCTCGCCCGCCGGCTCCACCCCGAGCGCGCGGGCGATCGCCCTGATTCGCGGGGCGACCTCGGGCAGACTCCACGCGGGTTCCACGATGACCACCGGAACGCCGGAGTCGCGCAGTTGCCGCATCGCCTCCGGCGGCCCGGTGTCCGGGTCGGCCAGGATCACCGTGGGCCGCAGCGCCAGCACGCCCTCCACGGCCACGTCGTGTGCCCGCGTCACCAGCGGCAGGTCCGCGGCCTGCGGGAACGTGGCGGCGATGTCCCGGCCGACCACGTTGCCGCCCAGGCCCAGGGTGAACACGACCTCGGAGATCGCGCCGGTCAGCGGCAGGATGCGCGCGGCGCTGGCCACGGTCACCTGCCTGCCGTCGGCGGAGCGCACCGTGGCGGGCAGGCGCGGCGTGGGCGTCTGCTCCAGCGGGCGCACCGGGAGCGGGGACGCGGCCACATGCGCGGCCGGGGAGGCCGCCGGTTGCGGCGCGCCGCAACCGGCGAGCGTGAGCATGCCGAGCAGGCAGGCCAGTACGGCGGATCGCACCGCTCGCGCCGAGCCGGGGCTCACCGGCGTGCTCCTCTGCGGCGCAGCAGGAGGACCCCGGCGGCGGCCAGGACGACCACCCCGCCCCCGGCCGCGGCGACCAGGGCGATGGGCGGTCCGCCGCCGAAGGTGACCGGGATCAGCACGTCCTGGGTCCGGTCGGCGCTGCGCGTGTGGTCGGCCCGGGTGACGACCACGCACTCGATCTCACGGCAGTCGAAGACCGGTGACCCGCCGATCCTGGGATTGATCGTCAGCGTGGTCTCGAACGTGCCGCCGGGTCCGTACGGGGTGGCCAGGCCTTCGCCGTACCTGGGCGGTGTGGAGGAGATCCACTTCGAGGAGTCGGTGGCGCCCGTCAGGTCGGCCCCGCCGCCGCAGGGCGTGGGTAACTCGCCGGGCTTCGGCCTGACGCAGAAGGCCAAATAGATGCCCTTGGACTCGTCGTAGCCCGAGCCCTTCACGGTGATCGTGCCGCCTTCTTCCGGCAACTCGGAGGCGGAGATGGACAGCCGCTGGCCGGCCTGCCCGGTGCCGGTCACATCGGCGTACGCGGGGCGGGCGAGGGCGAGGACGCCGACCACGCATCCGATGGTTATGCGACGAAGTGTCATAAAAATGTTGACATCTCCCCACGGGCGCTGATCAAATGCTAGCTCTACAAAGGTAAGCCTTACCTAAGAGGCGGGACAATCCTTGCAGAGAGGCCGAGGAGGGATCAAGTGCGGACAAAGAGGGCAGTGTGCACCGTGCTGCTGGCCATGATCATGGCTCTGGCGTCGGCCGTGCTCGCCTCCGCCGCCTGGGCCGACGTGAGCGCGACTGGTCCGGAAGGCCAGCGGCTGACCGCGGCCAAGGCGGCCATCGACCCCGGCGGCGAGCAGATCCGCCTCACCGGTACGGGCTACGACCTCGGCAAGGGCATCTATGTCGCGGTCTGTGTGGACAGGGGCGCCGGCCAGGCCGCGGGCCCGTGCGTGGGCGGTGTGGATATGGAGGGCTCCGGCGGCAGCTCCAAGTGGATCTCCTCCAACCCGCCCGCCTACGGGCAGGGGCTGGCCACGCCTTACACCGACGAGGGCAACGGCAAGGGCGGCTTCGACATCACGCTGTCCGTCGTCCCCAAGGACGACATCGGCACCGACTGCACCGCGGCCGGTGTCACCTGCGTGATCTACACGCGCGCCGACCACACCCGCAGCGCCGACCGCACCCAGGACGTGAAGATCCCTGTCACCTGGGGCGCGGGCGGCGGCTCGACCCCCACCAGCAGCCCGACCCCGACCCCTGCTTCGACCCCGACCCCGACCGCCACGGTGTCCGCCACTCCAGGCGACAAGGTCGAGACCAAGATCGATGCGGAGGTCGTCGCGGCGCCGACGCCGGTCGTCAAGGCCGGGACGCGGGACGAACTGCCCAAGACCGGGGTGGACGTGTACCTGGTCGCCGTGGTCGGCCTGGCCGTGCTGGCCGGGGGCGGAATCATCGTGATGATCAGCCGAGAGATCCGCTTCCGCCCGCGGCCGTGAGTCTTCACCGGAGATCAGCCGGTGATGCACCGATGAAAGTGAGGAACATGAACATCAGACCCACCGGGCGGCTGCACCGCGCGGTTGTCCTGGCGAGCGGGCTGTTAATCGGCCTGGTCTCGGCCACGGCATGGGCGGGACCGGCCGCCGCCGCCGACGTGGTGGCGACCGGACCGGAAGGCCAGACCCTGAGCACGGCCAAGGCCACCATCGACCCCGCCGGGGAGAGCGTGGTGGTCACGGGCTCGGGCTTCGACATCACCAAGGGCATCTACCTCGCGGTCTGCGTGGACAACGGCCCGGGCCAGGTCGCCTCGCCGTGCGTCGGCGGCGTCGACATGAGCGGGCAGAGCCACAGCATCTACTGGATCTCCTCCAACCCGCCCCCGTACGCCGTGGACGTCGTCAAGCCGTACACCGACCAGGGCAACGGCAAGGGCGGCTTCGAGCTGACCCTGGACATCAAGGCCCAGGACACCCAGGGGACCGACTGCACCGCGTCCGGGGTGCAGTGCGTGATCTACACGCGCGCCGACCACACGCGCAGTTCGGACCGCACCCAGGATGTGAAGATCCCGATCACCTGGGGCACCGACCCGGGTCCCGGCCCCGGCACCGAGGACCCCGTGGCGACCGCGGACCAGTCCATCTCGGTCACCGTGACCGGCGGCGCGCTCTCGCTGGAGGTCGCGGGCGACGCGGTCAGCCTCTCTCCCGCGCCCGTCGGCGGCACCGCCACCGGCCAGATGAACACCGCGACCGTCGTGGACCAGCGCGGCAGCGGCTCCGGCTGGAGCCTGGTCGGCCAGGTGACCGACTTCGCCGGGGACGTGGGCAACATTCCGGCCGCCCGGCTCGGCTGGGCGCCCACCGCCAACGGCTCGGGGGTCACGCCTGGCGGCGCGGTCCAGCCGGGCTCCGGCCTCGGCCAGGCCCAGCCGCTGTGCACCGCGGGGGCGGGCGGCGGCACCGGGTCCACCCAGTGTGACGCGGCGCTCAACCTCGGCATCCCCTCCGATGCCAGGCCGGGCGGCTACAGCGCGACGCTGACGCTCACGCTGTCCTGATGAGACACGTCTGATGAGACACGGGGTGGTGGGCGCCGGAATCGCCCACCACCCCACGCGAAAGGTACTACCCGGCATGAGAACCCCCCTGCTCACCGCCCTCGCCGCCCTCGCCATGCTGGTGCTGCCAGGAGCGCCGCCCGCGTACGCCGACGAGTACCGATGGGCCGTCCAGCCCTCCTCGGCCACCGGCCCCACGGGCAGGGACTATTTCGTCTACGACGCCACCCCCGGCCAGACCATCACCGACTACGTCGGCGTCACCAACCTCGGCAGCGGCCCGCTGACCGTCAACGTCTACGGCACCGACGCCTTCACCACCCAGGACGGCTCGTTCGCCCTGCTCACCGCCGACCGCCCACCCACCGACGTGGGCACCTGGATCGCGCTCGGCGCCACCGGCCACACCATCGAGCCGGGCCGGCGCGCGGACGTGCCGTTCGTCATCACCGTCCCCGAGGACGCCACACCGGGCGACCACGTCGGCGGCGTCGTGGGCTCGGTCGCGGGCCAGGCCATCAGCGGCGACGGCCAGCAGATCAAGGTGGACCGGCGGGTTGCCGCCCGGGTCTACCTGCGCGTCCAGGGTCCGGTACGGCCCATGCTGAGCCTGGAGTCGCTCACGCTGGACTACGACAACCCGCTCAACCCGTTCGGCGGCGGCGCGGCGACCATCACGTACACGGTCAGGAACACCGGCAACGTGCGGATCACCGCCGACGCGGACGTGACGCTGACCGGGCCGCTGGCCTGGCGGCTCGGCGGGTCCGGCCAGACCCTGCCCGAACTGCTGCCAGGAAGCACGATCACCCGCACCGAGCGCTACGCGGGCGCGTTCCCGGCCGGCCGGCTCACCGCCGAAGTCACCCTGGACGCCAATCCGGCCTCGGGGGACACGGCCGGCCTCGACTCGGTCGCCCGCGCCACCGCCGTCTGGGCGATGCCCTGGCCGCTGTTCGCCGTGGCCGTACTGCTGGTCGGCCTGACCGTCTGGCGGATCAGACGCCGGCGGAGAGCGAGGTGACCATCCGCACGGCTGTCATCGTCGCGATCCTGCTCACCTGCCTCGCCTTCCCTTCGCCGGGCGCGGCGAGCCCGCAGACCGCGGGGATCGCCCTGGAGCGTACGGCCGCCGCCGTCGGCGAGACGATCACGGTACGGCTCACCGGCTGGCCACGGGGCAACGTGACCGTCGAGGTCTGCGGCAACGAGCGGCGCGGCGGCTCGGCCGACTGCGCGGTCTCCGCCGCCGTCACCACCGTGGTGCTCGACGGCGGCGCCGAGGTCAGGCTGCCGCTCGCGGCACCGCCGGCCGCCTGCCCCTGTGTGGTGTCCGCCGCCGACCTCACCATGACCACCACCGCCACCACCCCGATCGAGTTGTCCGGCGTGACCGCGTCCGGCGCGCCGGGGCAGGCCGCCGCGCCCCGGCTGAACGTCACCCGGGCCGAGTTCACCGACGGCGTGTCCTGGTGGTGGCTGTTCGGCCTCACCGGGGCGAGCACCCTGGACCTCGTGGTGCGCAACACCGGCGCCGCGCCCGCGGAGAATCCCCGGCTGACCCTCTCGGTGGCCCGCACCGGAGCGACCGCCGCCATCGCCCCTGCCCCCGGCCTCGGCACCATCCCACCCGGCGGTGAGCGCGCCTACCGCATCCCCGTCACCATCGAGGCCCCGGTCCTCGGCCACTACACCGTCTCCGGTCGCATCGACACCGGCAACGCCGCCATCGCCTTCACCGCGGGCGGCACCGTGTATCCGGTCGCGGCCTTGGGGCTGGTCGCCGTCCTGCTCTACGTGTACACGGGCTGGGTCATCTTCGGCACCCCGCTGGCGGAGAGCGCGGCACGATGTCCCGTGTCCGAGAGCGCGGCGGCGGCCAAAAGCGTGCTTCCGGCTGGATCAGGTGGTGGTCAAGCGATTGCGGTGATGTCTCCGTTGTCGAAGTAGATGGCCTGGTGAAGGCGCCCGCCGAGAGCGGCGGCGTAGCGGGCGAGTACGTCCTGTCCGGAGATCTTGCCTTGTTCGATCTGGGAGACCCGTCCTTTGGTCACACCCATTCGTTCGGCGATCTGCTCCTGGGTGAGGCCGCGGGCCCGCCGGATCTCCGCGAGCCGATGTCCGAGGACTTCGGCGAGGAGTTCCCTTTTGCCCTCGGCTACAGCGGCCTCCCCGCCTGCCCGATCGACGTGTTCGGCCCGGATGTCGCTCCACCGCGAATAACCGCTCATCGTCCGTCTCCCTCCTCTTCCGCCCGGAACCTCAGATAGATCCCGTACCGCTTTTCGGCCAGCGGGATCGCCTCGTCGTACCATTCGTTCCACCGACCGGCCTTGTCGCCGGCCACCAGCAGAATGCTGGATCTCCATGGATCGAACGCGAATAGGATCCGTACGGTGCCCGGCCGCAACTCCTTGAGATTCTTGATCGTCGAGTTGGTGATCGTGTCCACCAGAGGCCGTCCCAGACCGGGACCGCCCTCGGCCAGTGCATCGATCGCCTGGACCACTCGCGCGTGCGTGGCATCGTCCAGGCTCTCGATCCACTCGCGCACCTCATCGACGACGTAGATCTCCCACTCGCTCTCCACCATGTGTGAAGTTTAGTAATAGGTATACCTCAACCGCGGGCGGTTCCACCAACCAGGCTCAGTCGAGGTGTCCGCCAAACGCGGGAAGCCCGCATGGGCATGTCACGTCGGCAGAAGCGGAATCAGCCCCCGTCGGGACCCGGAGGACTTCACGGTAGGACGTGTCGTCCTCTAGCCTCGGGCTTTCGTCTGGGCGGCGCGGGACCTGATCGTTTGCATAAGAAAAGTGCTCTCTGAACTGGAAGGATAGGGCTTGTCGAAGGTCCTGTCCGCGCCGAGTTCCGGAGCACTTTTCCCAT
>NZ_JAHCST010000106.1 GCF_018476525.1 Acrocarpospora catenulata | reverse complement strand
CCCCTCCGCGACGCCGTCAGCCCACCTGGGCGCGGTCGCGGGCGGCCTGCTCGGCTCCACCGCCCGGGTGTCGCCGACCACTGCTCCCACGCCCACGCCGCGCACACGACCGGCGGAACGTTCCACAGCGAAACCCCCCGCCCGGAAACCCGAGAAGCCGACCACCACCACCCCGAAGGCGACCCCGCGCCCGTCCCCAACCCCGACGAGAACCACCCCCAGGCCAAGCCCGACAAAGGCGCCCGCCAGCCCCACTCCGGACCCCTGCGCCACCTACCACGACATCCGCCGCGAGTACTGCTACGAGATCCTCGACGGCCTCACCGGCTAGGCAGGCCTTCCGCAGGAAAGACGGCAATCTCGACCAGCGAGACGCCAGTGTGCGCCGTGGTCGACCCCGCAGCGCAGAACCCCACTGCTCATAAGCAGGCGAATCCAACGATCCGCGCGTAACGCTGCCGCCTTATGCGCAGGATGATTGCCTTTGCGCACCAAGCACCAAGCACCGAGCACGAAGCGCCGAGCGCCGATCACCGAGCGCCGATCACCGAGCACTGAGCACCGAGCCGAGACGGCGCTACCGCGTGCGCCCAGCAAAGAGCAACGCGACGTCGGGTCGCTACACGGACCGCTCTAGGGGCTGTGTGAGCTAGGTCACACACATTAAACCCCTATTTCCTACCAACTTACTTCCAAATTTGGGCAATGAGGAGTAGGTTCCCCGTGATCCCTTTCCTGACGCATGGGACGCATGAGGCGTTCCACGACAGACCAAGGAGTTTCCCCCAATGAAGCGCACACTCACCATCGGCGGTGTCGCGGTCGGACTGCTGGCCGCCGCGCTCGCCACCCCGTCCACGTCGTCGGCCGCCGGCGACGTCAAGTCGGTCCCGCTGGCCGCTTCCGGCATCGCCGCCAAGAACATCGTGGCCTACTGGCTCGCCGAGGACGCCGCCAACCTGATCGCCGCCACGCCGTACAACGTCGAGACCAAGGTGGTCGCCAAGCACGTCTCCACCGGCGGCCCGGCACCGGACAGCAAGCCCGGTGTGGTCCCGGCCATCGGCGACGAGAAGAAGGCGACGGCCAAGTCGAAGAACGTCAACCTGCCCAAGACCACGGGCAAGGTGTTCTTCCTCGGCACCGACGGCAAGCCGCACTGGGCCACCGCGACCTCGGTCCAGTCGCAGTACCGCAACCTGGTCGCCACGGCGGGCCACGCGGTCTACGACACCGAGTCCAACGGCCAGACGCTCGACTACTGGGTCTTCATCCCCGGCTACTACGAGGGCAAGACCCCGTGGGGCGTCTACGTCGGCAAGCAGGCGTTCACGCACTACGACTACGACGTGTACGAGGACGGCGACCGCGACTACGCGTTCGTCACCGTGTACAACGGCCTCAAGGCCCCGCACGACGGCATCCCCGCCGGCAACCACCGTCCCAGCAAGGTCTTCACCGACGGCGGCACGGGCTGGCAGCAGATCGGCGGCTGGCAGGAGGTCAGCAAGGAGGTGTACGACCAGTACTTCGGCTGGGACACCTTCATCGGCGACACCGACAAGGTGTTCGCCAACGGCAAGTGGCACTACTTCGTCTGGAAGTTCGCCGACGCCGGTCGCCTCGGCGACAACGTCGGCGGCCAGGGCCTGGCCTACAACCAGAAGGTGGGCAAGGCCACCTTCGTGTTCGGCTACCCGAGCGGGTCGCACCCGGACGGCAACTACGCCTACTCCGGCAAGACCCTCAAGTGGAGCTACGGCAAGACGTTCGCCGCGAGCGCCCCGGCCCGCAAGGCCGAAGAGCTCATCGGCATCAAGTCCAGCTTCACCGGCGAGGGCGCCATCGGTTCCTCGTGGCTGATCGGCTACAAGAGCAACCGCCGGCTCGGGTACCTGAACGGCGTCACCATCGGCGTCTCCGACACCGACGGGAACAACCGCTACGACACCAGCGTCTCCCCGTACTTCGACGGTGAGACCTACGGCGTCTACAGCAAGGCGAAGAACCTCTGGTCCGGTTCCATCGCCTGACCCGCACCACCGACCAGCCGAGGCCCCGGAGAGACGACCGGGGCTTCGGCATGTCCGCGTGCCGCGGTCAGGCGCAGCCGATCGGCTCGCTCGTCGCCGGCGGACGTCCCACCGTCGGCATGCCCAGGCTGACCGCCGTCCCGGAGGCGGCGGGCTGGGCCTGCCGCGCCTGCCAGGCGTCCCCGGCGCGGGTGGCCCGGACCGCCAGCACCTGGTCCGCCACCAGGTGGTGCGGCGCCGCGTAGGTGACCTCGGCCGTGACCATGTCACCGGGCCGCGCCTCGACGGAGGCCAGGTGCACCAGCCGGTTGTCCGGCGCCCGGCCGGAGAGCCGGTGGGTGGCCCCGTCCTTGCGCCCCTCGCCCTCCGCGATGAGCACCTCCACCACCTGGCCGACCAGCTTCTTGTTCTCCGCCCAGGCGATCTCCTCCTGGAGGGCCACCAGCCGCTCGTACCGCTCCTGCACCACCGCCTTGGGCACCTGGTCCGGCATGGTGGCGGCCGGCGTGCCTGGCCGGATGGAGTACTGGAAGGTGAAGGCGTTGGCGAACCGGGAGGCGCGGACCACGTCCAGGGTGGCCTGGAAGTCCTCCTCGGTCTCGCCGGGGAAGCCGACGATGATGTCGGTGGAGATGGCGGCGTCCGGCATCGCGGCCCGGACCCGCTCGATGATCCCCAGGTAACGCTCGGCCCGGTAGGAGCGCCGCATCGCCTTCAGCACCCGGTCGGAGCCGGACTGCAAGGGCATGTGCAGCTGGTGCACGACGTTGGGCGTCTCGGCCATGGCGGCGATCACGTCGTCGGTGAACGCGGCCGGGTGCGGGGAGGTGAAGCGCACCCGCTCAAGACCGTCCACCGTCCCGCAGGCCCGCAGCAGCTTCCCGAAGGCCAGCCGGTCGCCGAACTCCACCCCGTAGGTGTTGACGTTCTGCCCGAGCAGGGTGATCTCCAGCACGCCCTGCTCGACCAGGGTGCGCACCTCGGCGAGGATGTCGCCGGGCCGCCGGTCCCGCTCCTTGCCGCGCAGCGCGGGGACGATGCAGAACGTGCAGGTGTTGTTGCAGCCGACCGAGATGGCCACCCACGCCGCGTACGCCGACTCGCGCCGGGTGGGCAGGGTGGACGGGAAGGTCTCCAGCGACTCCTTGATCTCGACCTGCGCCTCGCTGGCGATCCGGGCGCGCTCCAGCAGCACGGGCAGCGACCCGATGTTGTGGGTGCCGAACACCACGTCCACCCAGGGCGCCCGCCGGACGATCTCTCCCTGGTCCTTCTGCGCCAGGCAGCCCCCCACCGCGATCTGCATGCCGGGGTCGCTGAGCTTGCGCGGGCGCAGGTGCCCCAGGTTCCCGTACAACCGGTTGTCGGCGTTCTCGCGCACCGCGCAGGTGTTGAACACGACGACGTCGGCGGCCTCCCCGTCGGCGGCACGCACGTAACCCGCGTCCTCCAGCAGCCCGGACAGGCGCTCGGAGTCGTGGACGTTCATCTGGCACCCGTAGGTCCGTACCTCGTACGTCCTGGGGCTCTCCTGAGTCGTGGCAGTCATCTCAACCCACAAGCGTAAGCGCTCCCCCGACCTCCCCGCGCCCGGGACAGTGTCCCGGTTCTCTGGGCAAATCAGTCGATACTCTTGGGGCCAGTCGGGCGTCCCGGCCAGCATCGCCCTCACCACGATGGCAATCGCCGCACCATTAGTCGTATGTCCCGGCTTGGCCGCGCCGGTGTCTGGACTGACGGAGCGCCGGGAGCGAAGCGACCAGAGCGGAGGAGGGAAGACACCGGCATGAGGGCGGCCAAGCCCGCCGCGCCGGAGGCGCGCCCGATGTCACAGCTGGTGCGAATCGCGGCCGTTGCTGTGGCCGTAGTGAGCCTCGTGCTGACCGCCACGGCCGTGGTGCTGGGCGCGGTGAACGACATCGGACTGTTCGGGCAGAGCCACCTGGTGTTCGTGGCGGCGGCCGCGATCGTCGGCGGCCTGATCAACGTGCACCGGCCGGGCAACGCCATCGGCCTGCTGTTGGCCGCCCTGGGCCTGTGCTTCGCGCTGCTGGACGCCTTCGGTCAGTTGGCCATCAAGTTCCCCGAGGTCAGAGCGCTGGCCTGGCCGCAGACCTGGCTGTGGATCCCCGCCAACATGGCGGTCGCCGCCATCCCGCTCTTCTTCCCGTCCGGCCACCTGGCGTCCCCGCGCTGGCGCCCCGTGCTCTGGGCCTTCGCGGGCCTGGCCGTGCTCGCCGCGATCGCGAGCGCGCTCCTCCCTGGCCCCAACGACCAGGCCGGGTACGGCACCGCCGTGGTCAACCCGCTCGGCGTCCCGGCCCTGGCCGAGGTGGGCAGGGTGGCCGAGCTCGGTTTCCCGGTGCTGGCCGGCCTGCTCTTCGTGGCGGGGGCGGCCGACCTCGCCCGCCGGTCCAGGGGCGCGACCGGCGCCGAACGCGCCCAGGTGCAGTGGCTGGTGTACGCGGTGGCGCTGGCCGGCCTGATCGTGGTCGGCCGCCTGGTGGCCGGGTTGCGGGACGACGTGCCGGACGCGATCTGGCCGATCCGCAGCCCGTTCTGGGAGCTGGCCGGGGGAGGCGCGCTGACGCTGGTGCTGGTCGCGATCGGGGTGGCCGTGCTCCGCCACCGGCTCTTCGACATCGACCTGGTGATCAACCGCACCCTCGTGTACGCGGTGCTGTCCGGCTTCGTGACCGGCGGCTACGTGCTCATCGTGGGTTACCTCGGCGCGGTCTTCCACCAGGTGGACGCGCTGCCCCTGTCCATCGTCGCAGCCGGCCTGGTGGCGGTGGTCTTCGCCCCGCTCCGGGCCCGGGTCCAGCGCGGCGTCAACCTCCTCATGTACGGCAGGCGCGAGGACCCGTACGCCGTCCTCGCCCGGCGCCTGGAGGAGACCACCGAGGACCTGCGCCGGTCCAGGGAGCGCCTGGTGCTGGCCAGGGAGGAGGAGCGCCGCCGCATCCGCAACGACCTGCACGACGGCCTGGGGCCCACGCTGGCCGCGCTGACCATGCGGGCGGAGGCCGTACAGGACCTGGTCGGGGAGGGGCCGGCACGGGACCTGCTTGAGGAGATCATCACGGACGCGGAGACGGCGGCCTCCGAGGTGCGGGCGATGATCGACGGACTGCGGCCGCCCGCGCTGGACTCGCTCGGCCTGGTCCGGGCTCTCTCCTCGCACGTGGCGGGCCTGCCGGGCGGGTTTCGGGTGAGCGTGGACGCGCCCGCCGAACTGCCCCGGCTGCCCGCCGCGACCGAGGTGGCCGCCTACCACATCGCGGTCGAGGCGCTCACCAACGTGTGGCGGCACGCGGGCGCCACGTCCGCCTGGCTCAGCCTGTCCGCCGACCGGCACCGGCTGACCGTGGAGGTGGCCGACGACGGGGTCGGGCCGCACCGCGGCCGGGCGGGCGTCGGCACCATCTCGATGCGGGACCGGGCCGCCGAACTGGGCGGCACCTGCACGATCGAACCGCGCCGGGAGGGCGGCACCCGGGTGCTCGCGGTGCTGCCGGCTGAGGAGGGAACACATGGAACCGATCCGCGTGCTGCTCGTTGACGACCACCCGGCGTTCCGGGCCGGGCTGACGGCGCTGCTCGCCCCCGTGCAGGAGATCACCGTGGTGGACGAGGCGGCCAGCGGGGAGCAGGCGCTGGCCCTGATCCACCGTCTCCAGCCGGACGTGGTGCTGATGGACCTCACCATGCCCGGCATGGGCGGCGCCGAGGCCACCGAGCGCATCCTGCGCGACCACCCGCACGTACGGGTGCTGGTGCTGAGCATGTCCGACGACGACGAGTCGGTGTTCGCCGCGCTGCGCGCCGGGGCCCGGGGCTATGTGGTGAAGGGCGCCCGCCGGGCGGAGCTGTCCCGGTCCATCCAGGCGGTGGCGGCCGGGGAGGCGGTCTTCGGACCGGCCATCGCGGGCCGCCTGATCGGCTACTTCTCCGGGCTGACCCGGCGCGAGCAGAGCCTGCCCGAGCTCACCCCGCGGGAGCGGGAGATCCTCACGCTGATGACCTCCCGCCTGAGCAACCCCCAGATCGCCGAGCGGCTCGGGCTGAGCCAGAAGACCGTGCGCAACCACGCCTCCAACATCTTCGCCAAGCTGCACGTGGCCGACCGGGCGAGCGCGGTCAGCCGTGCGCGGGAGTCGGGGTTCTGAGGGGCAGGCGGAGCGTCCGCAAGGCCGCCCAGCCGTAGGCGACGAGCTGGAGCAGCGCGCCGGTGGACTGCACGGCGGGCGGCTGCTCGACCGTCAGGAACGGCACCACGATCCCGGCGATCACGGCCACCGGCAGCCACCAGGGCGCGATCCGGGTGGCCGCCAGACCGATCACCAGGATGAGCGCCCCCAGGTGGGAGAGGAACGCAGGGAAGACCATCCCGTACACGACCCCGGGCAGGTCGGCGGCGACGGCGGTGACCTTGATGGCCTGGTCGGCGGGGATGGTCCTGGCCAGCGCCAGGTCGTAGAAGTCGGCCATGAACAAGGTGCCCGCGCTGGCCGCGCCGATCAGGCCGAGCGCCGCGCCGGCGTTGGCCAGCCGGGGCGCACGCTGCCGGAGCAGCCCGGCCAGGCCCAGCATCGCGGGGATCATGGCCAGCGTCGCCCAGTGGAACAGCACTCCGCTGACCTCCACCTTGGTCTGATGGGCCAGGAAGATGTCCGGATCGTGGGTGGTGCCGGGCGGCGAGGTCAGGAAGGCGAGGAAGAGCAGCACGGGCCACGCCACGAGGGACGCGGCGGCGACGGAACGCCGGAATGAATCAGCCATAACCGCACTGAAGCGCCCATCAGTCCCGGTCCACATGGGGCACCGCCCGGGACGGGCCGTGATGCGATCGGTACCGGCCCGGAGTGACTTGGTGATGCAGGGTCCCTTACTTTAGTTGACCATGACGGAAGCCGACAGTCCGACTTCACTTGTCAAGCTCTCGCAGGTCAACAAGCATTTCGGCGCACTGCACGTACTGAGGGACATCGACCTGGACATCGCCAGGGGCGAAGTCGTGGTCGTCATCGGCCCGTCCGGCGGCGGCAAGTCCACCCTCTGCCGCGTGATCAACCGCCTGGAGACCATCGACTCCGGCACCATCACCTTCGACGGGCAGTCCCTCGCCGTGGAGGGCCGGGCGCTGGCCCGGCTCCGCTCCGACGTCGGCATGGTCTTCCAGCAGTTCAACCTGTTCGCGCACAAGACCATCCTGGAGAACGTCACCCTCGGGCCGATCAAGGTCAGGAAGGTGGCCAGGCAGAAGGCCGAGCAGCGCGGCATGGAGCTGCTGGAGCGGGTCGGCATCGCCTCCCAGGCCGCCAAGTACCCCGCCCAGCTCTCCGGCGGCCAGCAGCAGCGGGTGGCCATCGCCCGCGCGCTGGCCATGGACCCGAAGATGATCCTGTTCGACGAGCCGACCTCGGCGCTGGACCCCGAGATGGTCCAGGAGGTGCTGGACGTCATGATCTCGCTGGCCAGGGAGGGCATGACCATGCTGGTGGTCACCCACGAGATGGGCTTCGCCCGGCGGGCCGCCAACCGCGTGGTGTTCATGTCGGACGGTCAGATCATCGAGCAGGCCGCCCCCGACGACTTCTTCACCAACCCCGGCACCGACCGTGCCAGGGATTTCCTCAGCAAGATCCTCACCCATTGATCATTGGAAACATGAGGTGGCAGCAATGCGCGCACGACGGATCGTGACCCTGCTGATGGCCGCCGCGGCGATGGCCACAAGCCTGACCGCCTGCAGCGGCGACGACAAGTTCGTGATCGGTGTCAAGTTCGACCAGCCCGGCCTTGGACTGAAGCAGCCGGACGGCTCGGTGAAGGGCTTCGACGTCGATGTGGCCAAGTACATCGCCAAGGAGCTTGGCTACAGCGATGACCAGATCGAATTCAAGGAGACCGTGTCGGCCAACCGGGAGCCCTTCATCCAGCAGGGCCAGGTGGACATCGTGGTGGCCACGTACTCGATCACGGACAAGCGCAAGGAGGTCATCTCCTTCGCGGGGCCGTACCTGATCACCGGGCAGGACATCCTCACCCGGGCCGCGGACACCAGCATCACCGGCGAGGACTCGCTGGCCACCAAGAAGGTCTGCGGCGCCCAGGGCTCCTCCTCCCCCGCCCGCCTGATAGAGAAGTTCGGCGACGCCTGGAAGGGTCAGTACCTGACCGAGCAGCAGGGTTACGGCGCCTGCCTGCCGCTGCTCGAGCAGAGCCAGGTGGACGCGATCTCCACCGACGCCACCATCCTGGCCGGCTTCGCCGCCCAGAGCCCCGGCAAGTTCCGCCTCGTCGGCCAGCCCTTCTCCGAGGAGAAGTACGGCATCGGCCTCAAGAAGGACGACAAGGAGACCCGGGACAAGATCAACAACGCCATCGAGAAGATGTTCCAGGACGGCTCCTGGAAGAAGGCCGTGGACGCCAACTTCGGGGAGTTCGGCCAGTTCTTCACCACGCCGCCGGCTGTCGAGCGCTACTGACGTGATCGACGATCTGCCACTGGTCCTCGGCGCGTTCTGGCTGACCATCCGGCTCACGCTGGCCAGCGCGCTGGCCGCCCTGGTGCTCGGCACCGTGCTGGCCGCGATGCGGGTGAGCCCGCTCGCGGTGCTGCGCGGTGCCGCCGCAGGGTACGTCACCGTGCTGCGGAACACCCCGCTCACCCTGGTGATCGTGTTCTGCGGCCTGGGGCTCGGGCTGGTGCTGGACGTCTCCTTCTCCGGCAGCCTGTCGGTCAACTATCTCTGGTTGTCCATCATCGGCCTGTCGGCGTACACGGCGGCCTTCGTCTGCGAGGCCATCCGGGCCGGCATCAACACGGTGCCGGTCGGGCAGGCGGAGGCGGCCCGTGCGCTCGGGCTGACCTTCGGGCAGAACCTGCGGTACATCGTCCTGCCGCAGGCGTTCCGGGCGGTCATCGCGCCGCTGGGCAGTGTGCTGATCGCGCTCACCAAGAACACCACGGTGGCCGCCGCGATCGGCGTGGCGGAGGCGTCGCTCACCATGAAGACGCTGTTCGAACGGCACCAGGAGGCGGTCGTGCCGATCTTCTTCGGCTTCGCGCTCGGCTTCCTGGTGCTCACCCTGCCGGTCGGACTCGTCTTCGGGCGGCTGGCCCGGCGGTTGGCGGTGGCCCGATGAACGTCCTGTACGACGAGCCGGGGCCGCGCGGGCGACGGCGGAACACGGTGCTCACCGTGGTGTTCGCGGTGGCGCTGCTGGGTCTGGCGTACCTGGCGTTCCGGAAGTTCGACGAGAAGGGGCAGTTCGCCGCCGCGCTCTGGGAGCCGTTCCTGCGCGGCGACGTCTGGGCCAACCTGATCCTGCCGGGCCTGTGGAACACGCTCAGCGCCGCCGCCGTGGCCGCGCTGATCGCGGTGCCGTTCGGGTTCGTGTTCGGCATGGCGCGGCTGTCGGAGCACGCCTGGATCCGGATCCCGGCCGCCGCCGTGGTCGAGTTCTTCCGGGCCATCCCGCTGCTCATCATGATCTTCTTCGCCCAGTACGGCGGGAGCGCGGTCCTCGGCCTCACCGTCACCTCGTTCTCGGCCGTGGTCTTCGGTCTGGTCATGTACAACGGCTCGGTGCTGGCCGAGATCGTCCGGGCCGGGATCACCGCGCTGCCGCGCGGGCAGACCGAGGCGGCGCTGGCGGTGGGGCTGCGCAAGAGCCAGGCGATGCGGCTCATCCTGCTGCCGCAGGCGGTCACCGCGATGATGCCGGCCATCGTCAGCCAGCTGGTGGTGCTGCTCAAGGACACCGCGCTCGGGTTCATCGTGGCCTTCGAGGACCTGCTCAACGCGGGCGCCCGCATCCTGCCGTCCAACTTCCGCAACCTGATCCCGGCCGTCATCGTGATGGCCGCCATCTACATCGTGATCAACCTGGCGGTGAGCGCGGTCGCCCACTGGCTGGAACGGCGGACCCGGAGAAGCGCGGCCAAGCCCGTCGCCGCTCCGGACGCGGTCGCCGCTTTGTAGACAAGCTTTGCCGTGTCGGTGCGGCACTCGGAGCGCGGCTGATCTGATCATGATCGGGTGTGGCGCGTCGTGACTCTGGGTATGGCGGCTGTCCTCCTCACGGGGTGTGGTGGGCACGGCGACCTCGTCATCGGCGTGCGTCCCGGGCAGCCCGGCCTGGTGGACACCCCACCCGGCGGCGGCTGGTCCGGCTTCGACATCGCGGTCGCCCACTACGTGGCCCGCGAGCTGGGGTACCGGGATGACCAGATCCGGTACACCTTCGACGCCGACCAGGCCGACTTCAGCCTGGGCACGGCCGCCAAACCGTTCGTCGGACCGTACCTGGTGACCCACAAGGACCTGCTGGTACGGGCCGACGGCCAGAGCCTCCCCCAGATCCGCGACCTGAGGCGGCGCCGGGTCTGCGGCACCAAGGACGACCTGGCGCCGCTGGCCGCCAGGTACGGCCGGGGCTGGCGGCACGTGTACGTGGCCGAGGCCAACACACCCGCCGCCTGCGGGCCGCTCCTGGCGGACCGGCGCATCGACGCCGTGGTCGCCGACGCGCCCGTGCTGGCCGGGATCTCCGCCGACTACCCCAACCGCTTCCGGTTCGCCGGGCAGAACCTCGCCCAGGTCCGGTACGGCATCCGCCTGGCGCCGCACGCGGCCGGGTTACGGGACGATGTGGAGGACGCGCTACGGCAGATGTACGAGGACGGTACGTGGCATCGGGCGGTGATCGACTACCTGGGGCTGCTGGCCACCCAGTTCCTGTCGCCACCCGTCCTGGAAAAGGGATAACCTCGGGCCCCGCTTTCCGGCAGGATGCCGTCATGTCCCCCGAGCGACGCCTGCCGTACGCCGCCGCGATCTCGACCACCGACGTGGCCCGGTCCGGGCTGCGCCTCGGCTACCCCACCGTGCTCGGCGACGAGGTCTGGTGGGAGGAGGACCGTCCCGCCGAGGCCGGCCGGCGGACCGTCGTGCACCGGGCCGCGGACGGGCGGCGGCGGGAGCTCATCAGCAGCCCCTGGGACGCGCGCTCGCGGGTGCACGAGTACGGCGGGCGGTCGTACGTGGTGGTGCCCGGGCACGGGATCGCCTTCGCCAACTACGCCGACCAGCGGCTGTACCTTACCGACGGCGGGGTCCCGCGGGCGTTGACCGGGGAGGGCCCGGACCGGTACGGGGATCTGCTCTGGCACGACGGGGCGATCTACTGCGTGCGGGAGCGGCACCACGATGACGGGAAGGTCGTGCGGTCGATCGTCTCGGTGACGCTGGACGGGTCCGTGACCGAGGTGACCGGGGGGAGCGACTTCTACGCGTCTCCGGCTGTCTCCCCCGATGGGGAGCATCTCGCCTACATCTGCTGGAACCATCCGCGGTTGCCGTGGACGGGGACCGAGCTGCGGATCACCCGGCTGGAGGACGGCAACTCGTGGACGGTCAAGGGCGGGATGAGCGAGTCGGTGCTCGCGCCGCAGTGGAAGGACAATCGGCACCTGTATCTGGTGTCGGACTGGTCGGGGTGGTGGAACCTCTACCAGATCGGGATCTTCGGGACCTCGTCGCAGGCGCTGTATCCGGCTGAGGAGGAGTTCGCCTGGCCGTTGTGGGAGCTGGGCGGGCTGCCGTACCTGGTGCTGGGGGATGGGCGGCTGGCGGTGCTCCACGGGCGCGGGGATCTGCGGCTGGGGATCCTCGATCCGGAGACCGGGGAGTTGAACGATCTCGACGTTCCGTACCAGGGGTGGCGGCCGGGGTTGAGCTCGTCGGGGACCACACTGGTCGGGGTCGGGTATGGACCCGACATCCCTCGCTCGGTGGTCCGGGTGGACACGGTCACCGGGCGCGTCGAAGGACTCCGCCGAGACATCACCGAGTTGCCCGATATTTCATGTCTTCCGCAGCCGGTGGCCGTGGAGATCGAGGGGAGCTTCGGGCGGTTGGTGCACGCCTACCTCTACCCGCCATACGGGTATCCGTCCTCCGAGCCCTCCCAGTCCTCCGGCTCCTCCGAGCCCTCCCAGTCCTCCGGCTCCTCCCAGTCCTCCCAGTCCTCCGGGTCCTCCGGCTCCTCCCAGTCCTCCGGCTCCTCCGAGTCCTCCGAGTCCTCCGGGTCCTCCGGGTCCTCCGGGGCGGACGGGCCCGCGCCCTATGTGGTGTTCGTGCATGGAGGACCGACCGGACAGGCCATCACCGAACTCAGCCTGGAAAAGGCGTTCTTCACCACCCGGGGCATAGGGGTCCTCGACGTCAACTACGGCGGATCAACCGGATACGGCCGGTCCTACCGGGAACGCCTGCGCGGCCAGTGGGGCATCGTGGACGTCGAGGACACCGTCGCCGCCGCCCACTGGCTGGCCGCCGAAGGCCACGCCGACCCCCGGCGCATCGCCATCCGCGGCGCCAGCGCCGGCGGCTGGACCGTGATGGCCGCCTGCGCCGCCTCCGACGCCTTCCGCGGCGGCGTCTCCATCGCCGGCGTCAGCGCCCTCGCCCCCCTCGTCGCCGCCACCCACGACTTCGAATCCCGCTACATCGACTGGCTGGTCGGCCCCGAATCCCTGTACGCCTCCCGCGAGCCCCTCTCCCACGCCTCCGAAGTCAACTGCCCCATGCTCCTCATGCAAGGCCTGGCCGACCTCGTAGTCCCCCCCACCCAATCCGAATCCTTCGCCAACGCCCTCACCGACCGCGGCATCCCCTGCACCTACCTCTCCTTCGAGGGCGAAGGCCACGGCTTCCGCCGCCTGGAAACCAAGACAGCGGCCCTGGCAGCCGAACTCGCTTTTTACGAACAACTCTTCCGCCAGGACCACACCGACTGAATCGCCCCAGCCTGTCCCCGCACGCCCACCCGGCGAAGCCGAGCCCGAAGGAAGGCCAACGGATGGGTGAGCGGGGGTACCCCGGTAACCGAATCTCCTATGTGCGGAGCCCGTGACCGACCGTCCCGGCGGAAGCCATGCTCGGACCCGGAGTTAGAAGAGTGGGTAGGCGGGAGTATCACGGCAACCAACCCTCCAGCGGAGCCGGGTCCGACCGAAGGTCAGAAGCGGAAGTCCCCCGGCAACCAACGCTTCGTACGCCGGGACGGCGACCGACCCTCCCGGCGGAGCCGGGCCCGGACCCGGAGGGTCACGAGGGAGGGCGGGTGGGAGTACCACGGCAACCTCGACTGGCCCCAGACGGGCCAACGGCAAGGGGCCGATTGTTTAGCGGGCGAATTCGGTGGCGCGGGATTCGCGGACGACGGTGATGCGGATCTGGCCGGGGTAGGTGAGTTCCTCCTCGACCTGCTTGGCGACGTCGCGAGCGATGACCTGGGCCTGGATGTCGTCGACATTGTCGGGGCGAACCATGACGCGGATCTCCCGGCCGGCCTGCATAGCGAAGACCTTCTCCACGCCCTCGTAGGATTGGGCGATCTCCTCCAGCCGCTCCAGCCGCTTGACGTACGCCTCCAGGGACTCACGACGCGCACCCGGACGGCTACCACTGATCGCGTCGGCAGCCTGGGTCAGCACGGCCTCCACAGTCCGGACCTCAACCTCGTTGTGGTGAGCCTCGATGGCATGCACCACGTCCTCATGCTCCCCATACCGGCGAGCGATCTCCGCACCGATCAGCGCGTGGCTGCCCTCGACCTCATGGGTAAGCGCCTTGCCGATGTCGTGCAGCAGCGCACACCGCTTCACCAGATCCCGATCAAGCCGCAACTCCGAAGCCATGATCCCGGCAATATGCGCCGACTCAATGAGATGCTTCAGCACGTTCTGCCCATACGAGGTCCGATACCGCAACTGACCAAGCAGCGTGATCAACTCCGGATGCATCTCGGTGATACCGAGCTCAACCAGCGCATCCTCCCCCGCACGCACGCAGAGATCCTTAACCTCAGCCCTACTCCGCTCGTACGCCTCCTCGATCCGCTGCGGATGAATACGCCCATCCAGCACCAGCTTCTCCAACGTGAGCCGAGCAGTCTCCCGCCGAACCGGATCGAAACACGACAACAACACCGCCTCAGGCGTGTCATCAATGATCAGGTTCACCCCAGTGGTGGACTCAAAGGCCCGAATATTCCGCCCCTCCCGGCCAATGATCCGCCCCTTCATCTCATCCCCAGGCAGATGCAACACGCTGACCACCGACTCGGCCGTCTGCTCAGTCGCCACCCGCTGCACAGCCAACGTCACGATCTTGCAGGCCCGCTTCTCCCCCTCCTTCCGCGCCTCACTCTCAATCTCCCGCACGATCAGCGCGGCCTCCCGCTTGGCCTGATTCTCGATCTCCTTGACCAGCTCGTTCTTGGCCTGCTCAGCGGTCAACCCCGCCACCCGCTCCAGAATCTGGCGCCGCTTCTCATCCACCAGATCCAGCTCAGCCCGCCGATCGGCCAGCTCGGTCTCCGTCTCGGCCAGTTTTCGGGCCCGCTCGGCCTGCCGCCGAGCCTCCTCGTCGAGCCGCTGCTCCCGCTCCCCCAGCCGGTTCTCCCGGCGCTCCAGATCGGCGCGAAGCTCCTTCAGCTCGTTCTTGAGGATCCGGGACTCCTCCTCGACTTCCCGGCGCATCACCGCCGCACTCTCCACCAGGCTCTCCGACCTCCGGGTGATCTCCCCGGCGTCGCTCTCAGCCCGTCCCCGGATCTCGTCGGCGTCGCGCCGCGCCTGCTCCAGCTCCTTCTCGGTCAGCTCCGCCCTGATCTGGGCGATCTGCTCGGACGTCGGACCGGTCTCCTTGGGCGCGGTACGGCGGAGCAACATGATCAGGAGGGCGGCAATCGCTACGAACGCCAGCAGCAGCACCGCCACCGCCAGCACGATCACGATCGTCATATCCATTGCGCGCCCACCCCTCCTAGCGTCAGCTGCAAAGGGGTCACACGCACAGCACGGCAGACCTGGTGGCGTCACCAGGGCAAATATCGCACCCAACGGATGTCAGGGTCCGTGGTTCACCGTTATGGCAATCCGCGCTGCGCGGAGTAACTCCTCACTGCGGTCGAGATTAAGCGTCAGAGAGGTAACGAGCAAGCAAAGACGCCCTGTCAAGCGACTTTTCCTCGATCATCCCCACTCCCCCCTTCACTCCCTGCAAACCCCCTACCCACAAACCCCCCCAAACCCACCGAACCCTCCAGCCCCCTTACCACCCCCACAACCAACCCTC
>NZ_JAHCST010000105.1 GCF_018476525.1 Acrocarpospora catenulata | reverse complement strand
CCAAATCGAGTTCCTGGTAGATGGTGGCGATGCCCTGCCGCATGGCCGCGGTGGGGTTGGACAGCCGGACCGGCTGCCCCCCGAGCAGGACCTCACCGGAATCGGGCTGGTGAGCACCGGCCAGCACTTTGATCAAGGTCGACTTGCCCGCGCCGTTCTGGCCGAGCAGGCAGTGCACCTCACCGGCGCGGACGTCCAGGTCCACACCGTCCAGCGCACGAACCCCGGGGAACTGCTTGACGATCCCCCGCATCAGCAGAAGTGATGCGTTATCCGTCTGTTCCCGGCTTATGTCTTCCATATTTCCGGATGCTAGAGACGACTTATGCTGACGGTCAAGCAAAAGTCGATGGCATGATGTCATAATGAGATCTGGAATCATCAGATGAGGCGAAAGGAGGCGAGGTTGACTCAGGGCATGCTGAGCGAGCCCACCGGTTCCGTCACAGGAGCGGGAGCCCTGCTCTCGATCTTGCGTGATGGCCAGGCCCGGACCCGGGCGGAACTCGTGCAGCTGACAGGGCTGGCCAGATCCACGGTGTCGCAGCGGCTGGACGCGCTGCTCAGCCATCAGTGGATCGTGCCCGCCACCGACGCGATCTCCTCCGGGGGCCGTCCGGCGACGGCTTTCGCCTTCAACCAGGGGGCCCGGGTGGTGGCGGCGGCGGACCTCGGGGCCACCCACGCGCGCGTCGCGGTCACCGACCTCGCCTCGAACGTGCTCCTCGAACGTACCGCCGACCTGCCCATCGACCGCGGGCCTGAGGCCACCCTCGCCTGGCTGGTGGAAACGCTGCAGGGGCTGCTCGATGAGACCGGCGGCCAGCTCTGCGGGGTCGGAGTGGGCCTGCCGGGGCCGGTGGAGCACTCCACCGGGCGGCCGGTGAACCCGCCGATCATGCCGGGCTGGGACGGCTTCCCGGTGCCGGAATGGCTGGGCCAGCGGCTCGGCGCGCCGGTGCTGGTGGACAACGACGTGAACATCATGGCGCTGGGCGAGCACTGGGCCCGGTCCGAGGTGGAGCACCTGGTCTTCGTCAAGATCGGTACGGGTATCGGCTGCGGCATCATCTCCGAACGCCGCCTGCACCGGGGGGCGCAGGGCGCGGCGGGGGACATCGGGCACATCCGGGTCACCTCCGACCGTGAGGTGGTCTGCCGGTGCGGCAACACCGGGTGCCTGGAGGCGGTGGCCGGTGGCGCCTCGATCGCCGGGCAGCTGACCGCGGCCGGGGTTCCCGCCGCCAACAGCCGGGACGTGGTGGGCCTGGTGCGGGCCGGCAACACGCAGGCGGTGCAGCTCATCCGGCAGGCCGGCCGGGAGGTCGGCGACGTGCTGGCCTCCATCGTGAACTTCTTCAACCCGTCGGTGATAGTGATCGGCGGCGACATCGCCGAGGCGGGCGAGCACGTGCTGGCCGGGGTCCGCGAGGTCATCTACAGCCGGTCGCTGCCACTGGCCACCCAGCACCTGAGCATCCGGGCGACCGAGCTCGGGGACCGGGCGGGCGTCATCGGGGCCGCCGTGATGGTGATCGAGGCGGTGCTGGCTCCCGAGGCCGTCGACCTCACGGTCAACAGCTGAGAGCGCTCTCACCAGCCAGCTTACGGACTATTGACTCGACGGCAACACGGTAGCAACAATGTGGGCGAACGTCTCTAGCTCCGCAGCAATGGCACGCTGACCCAGGAGAGAGAGCGCTCCCTCATTGGCGCGTTCGGCGCACGCGCCCAGTCCCGAAAGGACCGTCGTGCGCTCATCACCGCGCCTGTTATCCCGCGTACTTCTGTGCGCCTTACTCGCCCTGGCGGGGGTGACGGTGGCCTCGCCGCCCGCGCTCGCCGCCCCCGACTTCACCGTCCTGGTCTTCTCCAAGACCGCCGGGTTCCGGCACAGCTCGATCGGTCCCGGCATCACCGCCATCCAGCAGCTCGGCACCGCCAACAACTTCGCGGTGGAGACCACCGAGGACGCGGCCCAGTTCACCGACGCCAACCTGGCCAGGTACAAGGCCGTCATCTGGCTGTCCACCACCGGTGACGTGCTCAACGCCACCCAGCAGAGCGCCTTCGAGCGGTACATCGCGGCCGGTGGCGGCTACGTCGGCGTACACGCCGCCGCCGACACCGAGTACGACTGGCCCTGGTACGGCGGACTGGTCGGCGCCTACTTCGCCTCGCACCCGGCGCCCCAGCAGGCCACGGTGAAGGTGGCCGACCGCTTCCACCCGTCCACCGCGCACCTGCCGTACCGCTGGAGCCGGTTCGACGAGTGGTACAACTACCAGACCAACCCGCGCGGCAAGGTGCACGTACTGGCCACCCTGGACGAGTCCAGCTACACCGGCGGCGGCAACGGCATCGACCACCCGATCGCCTGGTGCCAGAACTACGCCGGCGGCCGGTCCTGGTACACCGGCGGCGGCCACACTGACGAGTCGTACGCCGAGACCAACTTCCGGCAGCACCTGCTCGGCGGGATCCGCACCGCGGCCGGGTTCGTGCAGGGCGACTGCGGCGGCACCGTGAACTCCAACTTCCAGCAGGTCACTCTCGCCAAGGGCGTGGCCGAGGTCGGCGAACCCATGAGCCTGACCGTGGTGCCCGACGGCGGGGTGTTCCACACCGCCAGGAACGGGACGGTGCGCTACACCGACTTCGCGGGCAACACCAAGGTCGCCGGCAACCTGGCCGTCTACACCCACGACGAGGAGGGCCTGCAGGGCATCGCGGCCGACCCCGGGTACGCCACCAACCGGTGGATCTACCTGTTCTACGCGCCACCGCTGTCCACCCCGGCGGGCGACGCGCCCAGCTCCGGCACCGCCGCCGATTTCGCGCCATTCAACGGGGTCAACCGCCTGTCCCGGTTCACCGTCCGGGCCGACAACACCATCGATATGGCCACCGAGCGCGTCGTACTGGACGTGCCGACCAGCCGCGGCATGTGCTGCCACGTCGGCGGCGACCTCGACTTCGACGCGGCGGGCAACCTCTACCTGTCCACCGGCGACGACACCAACCCGTTCGACTCGGCCGGGTACTCCCCGATCGACACCCGGGCCGGCCGCAACCCGGCCTACGACGCGCAGCGCACCAGCGGCAACAGCAACGACCTGCGCGGCAAGGTGCTGCGGATCAAGCCGACCGCCTCGGGCAGTCCGGCGTACACGATCCCGGCGGGCAACATGTTCGCGCCCGGCACGGCCAACACCCGGCCCGAGATCTACGCGATGGGCTTCCGCAACCCGTTCCGGATGAGCGTGGACAAGGCCACCGGCGTCGTCTACCTGGGCGACTACGGTCCTGACGCGGGCACCGCCGACCCGAACCGGGGACCGGCCGGGCAGGTGGAGTTCGCCCGGATCACCGCGCCGGGGTTCTTCGGCTGGCCGTTCTGCTCCAGCTTCAACGACGCCTACAACCAGTACACCTTCCCGTCGGGGCCGTCCGGGGCCAAGTTCGACTGCGCGGGCGGGCCGACCAACAACTCGCCCAACAACACCGGCATCACCAAGCTGCCGGCGTCGCAGCGCGGCTGGATCCCGTACACCGGCTCCACCCCGCCGGAGTTCGGCGGCGGCGGCCTGTCGCCGATGGCCGGGCCGGTCTACCGGTGGGACGCCAACTCCACCTCGGCCATCGCGTTCCCGCGCTACTTCGACGGCACCTTCTTCGCCGGTGAGTTCGGCCGCCGGTGGATCAAGAACGTGACCATCGACAACACCGGGGCGCCGCTCACCATCACGCCGTTCCCGTGGAGCGGCACGCAGATCATGGACATGGAGTTCGGCAAGAACGGCGCCCTGTACGTCCTGGACTACGGCACCGGCTGGTTCAACGGCGACGCCAACTCCGGCCTCTACCGCATCGAGTACGCCCGCAACGGCCAGGCCCCGCAGCCGGTGGCCAGCGCCAACCGCACCTCGGGCCTGGCGCCGCTGGCCGTGACGTTCTCCTCGGCGGGCACGGTCGACCCCGACGGTGACCCGATCACCTTCGCCTGGGACTTCGACGGCAACGGCACCACCGACTCGACCGCGGCCAACCCGTCCTACACCTACACCGCGAACGGCACCTACAGCGCCACGCTGACCGTACGGGACAGCACCGGGAAGACCGGTACGGCCAGCGTGGTCATCGTGGTCGGCAACACCGCCCCCACCGTGGTCGTCAACACCCCGGCGGACGGCAAGGTGTTCTCCTTCGGGGACGCCATCCCGTTCACGGTGACGGTGACCGACCCGCAGGACGGCACCATCGACTGCGCCAGGGTCAAGGTCAGCTACATCCTCGGCCACGACTCGCACGGCCACCCGCAGACCAGCGCCAACGGCTGCACCGGCACGCTGCAGACCAGCGCCGACGGCGAGCACGACACGGCGGCGAACATCTTCGGCGTGATCGACGCGGAGTACACCGACCTCGGCGGCGGCGGCCAGGGCCCGCTCACCACGCACACCCAGGCGGTGCTCCAGCCGAAGATCCGGCAGGCCGAGCACTACGGGAACATGAGCGGGGTGCAGATCAGCACCCCGGCCAGCGCCAACGGCGGCCGGGCGGTCGGGTACATCGAGAACAACGACTGGATCTCCTTCAAGCCGTACAACTTCACCGGGGTGACCTCGTTCACCGCCCGGGTCGGGGCGCCGACGGCGGGCAACACGCTGGAGTTGCGGGTCGGCTCGCCGACCGGGCAGCTGATCGGCTCGGCGACGGTGCCGGCCACCGGCGGGTACGCGGTCTTCCAGAACGTGACCGGGGCGATCACGGCACCGGCCGGAACCCATGAGCTGTTCCTGGTCTTCAAGGGCACCGGCACCGGCCTGTACGACCTCGACGAGTTCACCCTCAACACCGGACCCGTCGTGTCGCCCTCGCCGTCCCCATCGCCGTCCCCGTCACCCTCGCCCAGCCCGTCGCTCTCTCCCCCGACCGGCACCAACCTGGCGCTGAACAAGCCGGTCACGGTGACCAGCGTCGAGGGGGCGTACGTGGGCGCGAACGCGGTGGACGGCTCGGCCACCACCCGGTGGTCCAGCCTGTTCAGCGACCCGCAGTCGATCACGGTCGACCTCGGGCAGAACTACAACATCAACCGGGTCCGGCTGAACTGGGAGGCGGCCTACGGTTCCGCGTACCAGATCCAGACCTCGACCGACGGCACCACGTTCACCACGATCAAGTCGGTGACCGGGGAGAACGGCGGCATCGACGACCACACCGGCCTGTCAGGAACGGCGCGGTACGTCCGGATCAACGGCACCACCCGCGGCACCGCCTACGGTTACTCCCTCTGGGAGTTCGAGGTCTACGGCACCCCCCTGACCACCTCGACCAACGTGGCCCTCAACAAGACCGCCACCGCGTCCAGCACGGAGGCGGCGGACTACGGGCCGGCCAAGGCGGTGGACGGCTCGGGCACCACCCGGTGGTCGAGCGCGTTCTCCGACCCGCAGTGGATCCAGGTGGACCTGGGCCAGACCTACACGATCAACCGGGTCAGGCTGAGCTGGGAGGCGGCCTACGGGTCGGCGTACCAGATCCAGACCTCCGCCAACGGCACGACCTGGACCACCATCAAGACGGTCACCGGTGAGAACGGCGGTATCGACGACCACACCGGCCTGAACAACTCGGCGCGGTACGTCCGCATCAACGGCACGGCCCGCGGCACCGCCTGGGGCTACTCGCTCTGGGAGTTCGAGGTGTACGCCTGACCTGACCACAGAGGAGCCCCGGCAGCCACCTGCCGGGGCTCTTCCGTCAGGCTGTTGGCTGCGTTCTCTAAGCGCATTCTTATGCGGGCCGCCTAGAACTGTGTCATGGACACATCCCTTCCCGCGGAGGTGTTGGTCGTCGATGACGAGCGGAGCATCCGCGAGCTGCTGTCGGAGGCGCTGATCCTCAACGGCTTCAGCGTGCGGACCGCCTCGTGCGGGCACGCGGCGTTGCAGGAGATCGGGCGGGCGCGGCCCGACATCGTCGTGCTGGACGTGATGCTGCCCGACGTCGACGGCTTCTCGGTGGCGCGCAGGCTGCGCGAGGTGGCAGGCAACCCGCCGGTGCTGTTCCTGACCGCGAAGGACACGGTGGCCGACCGCATCGCCGGCCTCACCGCCGGGGGCGACGACTACGTCACCAAGCCCTTCAGTCTGGAGGAGGTGGTGTTGCGGCTACGCGCGATCCTGCGTCGCATCCGACCGCCGCAGGAGCAGGCCGACGACGACGCGGTGGTGCGGTACGCGGACCTGGAACTCGACGAACTGGCCCACACCGTACGGCGGGCGGGGCGGCCGATCCATCTGTCTCCGACGGAGTTCGCCCTGCTGCGCTATCTGATGATCAACGCTGACCGGGTGGTCAGCAGGACGCAGATCCTGGAACGGGTGTGGGACCACGGGTTCGACAGCGACAGCCGGATTGTCGAGTCCTACATCAGCTACCTCCGACGCAAGATCGACACCGAGGGTCCGTCGCTGATCCACACCCTGCGCGGTGTCGGCTACCGCCTGTCCCGATCGGCGTGATGCGGGCCGGCCGTCCCTGGCCGCTGCGGCTGCGGTTGCTGGCGGCCCTGCTGGGCCTGTCCGCGCTGGGACTGACGGCTTTCGCAGTATCCGGCGTACTGGTGCTGGAGCGGTCGTTGCTATCCCGGGTGGACACCCAGCTTCGCGACTTCGCCATGACCGCCGGGCGGCGCCCGCCGCCTGCCGCGCAGGCCCGGCCACCGTCGGTCCTGGAGCTGCCGAGCCAGTTCCAGGTCACCTTCTACTCCCCCTCCGGCGCCCCGGTGCGTCAGATGCCTGCCGGTTCCGCCGACGGACCGGCCATCCCCGCCGCGGATCTCTCCGCCGCCTCGCGCCGGCCCTTCACCGTGGCCGGGCGGTCGGGCGGACCGGAATGGCGGGTTCTGGTGGAGGGCCTGCCGTCCGGTGAACGGGTCGCCGTGGCGATGTCGCTGGAGTCCACCGCGGCGACCGTACGGCAGCTGCTGATCATCGAGGTGGTCGCCGGCGCGGTGGTGCTGACGCTGCTCGGCGCCCTGGCCTGGGCCGTGGTACGCCTGGGGCTCGGCCCGCTCACCAGGATGGAGCGCACCGCCGAGGCCATCGCGGCCGGGGACATCGACCGCCGGGTCGCCGACGCCGATCCGCGCACCGAGACCGGGCGGCTCGGCCAGGCGCTGAACACGATGCTGGAGCGGCTGGCCTCCGCGCTGCGCGCCCGGGAGCAGTCCGAGCGACGGCTGCGGCGCTTCGTCGCCGACGCCTCCCACGAGCTGCGCACCCCGTTGACCTCGATCCGGGGCTTCGCCGAGCTGTACCACCACGGGCAGGAGGCCCGCGATCCGGTGGCCGAGCGGCTGCTCGGCCGGATCGAGAACGAGGCGCGGCGGATGGGCGTGCTGGTGGAGGACATGCTGCTGCTGGCCCGACTGGACCGGGAGCCGATGCTGGAGCACAGCATGGTCGACCTGCGCGTGCTGGCGGGGGACGTGGTGCACGCCGCGCGTGCCCGCGACCCCGGGCGGCCGATCAGGCTGGAGGTCCCGGCCGAACCGGTGTTCGTGCTCGGCGACGAGCATCGCCTGCACCAGGTGATGGCCAACCTGGTCGGCAACGCGATCACGCACACCGCCGGCGGCACACCGGTACACGTGACGATCGCCCACCGGTCCACCGACACCGCCGTGGTGGAGGTACGCGACGAGGGCGAGGGAATCGATCCCGAGCATCTGCCGCACGTCTTCGACCGCTTCTACCGGGCCGATCCCGGCCGCACGCGCGCCCACGGCGGCACCGGTCTTGGCCTGGCCATCGCCGCCGCCCTGGTCGAGGCGCACCAGGGCCGGATCGAGGTGGCGAGCGCTCCCGTCCGGGGGACGACGTTCCTGGTCCTGCTGCCCGCCCAGCGGCCGCCGGGCGGCTAGGACACCGGTCGTTCACCTCTGGTTTGTCAGTGGTTCACACATTACTCCCAGCTTCGTGCTGTCAGATGTGCGCTGACACGAAAGGAGGGACATGCTGCAAAGATTTCGCCGGCAGTCCATCTTCGGACGTCAGCGCCCCGAATCGACGGCATCGGCCGTGACATCGGCGGCGGACGGTGACGCCGGTCACCGGCTGCGCGCGCCGAGCAAACTGCACGCCTTCAACCGCTACGAGATCAAGTACCTGATCGACGTCGAGCAGGTAGCCGAGTTGAAGGAGGAGATGGATCGCCGCCTGGACCGCGACCGGCACTGCCCGGAGGAGGGGTACCACATCTGGAGCGTCTACTACGACACCCAGCGGCTCCGCTTCTACTGGGAGAAGATCGAGGGCCTGAAGTTCCGCCGCAAGCTGCGCATACGCCACTACGGTGACCGGTTCTCCATCACCGGGGAGACGCCGGTCTTCGTCG
The DNA here is from genome assembly GCF_018476525.1 of Acrocarpospora catenulata. Classification (GTDB taxonomy): domain Bacteria; phylum Actinomycetota; class Actinomycetes; order Streptosporangiales; family Streptosporangiaceae; genus Acrocarpospora; species Acrocarpospora catenulata. The sequence goes on along the minus strand of NZ_JAHCST010000105.1, from coordinate 6,786 downwards.
AGATCAAGCAGCGCGTCAACCGGGTCACCCAGAAGCGCCGGGTGAGCCTGCCGTACGCTGACGCGCTGCGCCTGTGCGACGGACGGCAGATGGTCGAGTACGAGCAGGGCCAGCGGGCCTTCCTGGAGGAGGTCCTCGACCTGGTCTGCCGGTTGGAGCTGCGTGCCACGACGATGACCGGCTACACCCGCCACGCCTACCTGGGACGCGGCGCCGATGTCGGCCTGCGGGTCACCTTCGACCGGCGCGTCCGGGGCCGCGACCGCGACTTCCACCTGGGCGCCGACGCCGAGAACCGGCTCATCGTCCCGGCCCGTAAGGCGATCATGGAGGTGAAGGCCAACGAGCGCGTGCCGTACTGGCTCACCGACCTGGTCGCAGCCAGGAACCTGCAGGTGGTGCGGGTGTCCAAGTACTGCCAGAGCGTGGAGGCCTACGGGCTGGCGCCGCGCTCGATCTTCCACCTTTCCGACGACCATTCCCTCGGCCGCGCCCGGCCACTGGCCCGTACGGAGGCCTGAACCCCATGGACTTCACTTTCCAGGACCTGTCCGGCACGTTCAGCGTGGCCGACATCGCCATCGCCATGACGCTGTCGTTCGTGCTGAGCGCGATGATCGGCTGGGTCTACCGGGCGACGCATCGCAACGTCTCCTACAGCCAGTCCTATGTCCAGACCCTGGTCATCCTCGGCATGCTCATCTCACTGATCATGCTCGTGGTCGGCTCGAACATCGCCCGCGCGTTCGCCCTGGTCGGCGCGCTGTCGGTGGTCCGCTTCCGCAACGCGATCAAGGAAACCCGTGACGTCGGGTTCATCTTCCTGGTGATGGGCGTCGGCATGGCCGTCGGCACCCGTTTCTACCTGCTGGCCGTGGTCGCGGGCGTGGCCATCTCACTGATCATCATGATCATGAGCCGGTTCAACTGGTTCCAGCTCAACGTGCGCCGCCAGGTGGTCAAGGTGCAGGTCCCCGCGGACGAGGACTACACCCACGCCATCCAGGACGTGCTGGTACGGCACACCGACGAGTTCGAGCTGGTCAGCATGGAGTCCGTCCGGGCGGGCGCGCTGACGGAGCTGATGTACACGGTGAAGATCAAGAAGGGCCACGAGCCGGCGGACCTGCTCACCGAACTGCGCGATCGCAATCACGGGCAGTCGGTCACGGTCCTGACCGGATACGACCAGACCGACCTCTGACCGGCCATGGCGCACCTGAAGCATCGCATCCCGGTCGCACTCCGGCAGAACTGGAAGGTGGTCGCCGCGTGCGGGGTGTTCCTCGCGCTCTGCGCGGGGGTGTTCGGCAGCGGCACGATTCGCCCGTACATCACCAGCGTCCGCGCCGCCTCCGGCGAGACGGTCATCACCGACCTGGCCGGTGGCACGGACCTGTTCGACCCTTCGACGCCCCACGACGTGAAGATCACTTTCACCGACGCGGCGTACCAGGACATGTTGAGCGAGTACTTCAAGAGCGGGGAGAAGAACTACGTCGAAGCCGACCTCGTCATCGACGGCACCACGATCCCGAGCGTGGGCGTCCGGCTCAAGGGCAACTCCACGCTGATGGGGCTGACCTGGAAGGGCGAGTCCCGCGTGCAAGGCCGTGCGGGACCCGGCGGTGGCCAGGCGCCCGAAGGTTTCCAACCGCCTGACGGTTTCCAACTGCCCGAGGGTTTTCAGCCGCCTGACGGGTTCCCCGAGGGCTTTGCGCCCCCGGACGGCACGCAGCAGCCCCAGCCGCAGACCACCGCCGACCCTGAGGGCGGCCAGGACCGTGGCCCCGGAGCGGGATTCGGCGGAATGGCGCGTGCGTCGCTGAAGGCCGAGGAGCCGGAGAACCTGCCCTGGCTGATCAGCTTCGACGAGTTCGTGGAAGGCCGCCGCTACCAGGGGCACAGCCAGATCGCCGTGCGCCCGGCCTCGATGGGCTCCGCGACGCTGCTCAAGGAGTCGCTGGCGATCTCCATCGTCGACGCGTCCGGCGAGCCGTCCCAGGGGTACGCCTACAGTTCCTTCACCGTCAACGGCCGCTCCTCGGCCCCCCGGCTGCTGGTCGAGTACCTGGACGAGGGGTACGCCGAACGGCTCGGCGACGGTGTGCTCTACAAGTCCCTGGCCTCCTCCACCTTCTCCTACAAGGGCGAGGACCAGACCGGGTACGTCACCGACTTCAAACAGGTCAACCGGAAGGGCGAGCAGGACCTCCAGCCGGTGATCGACCTGATCAAGTGGGTGGAGCAGTCCTCGGACGAGGAGTTCGCCTCCGGCCTGGCGTCCAGGTTGGACGTGGAGTCCTTCGCCCGCTACCTCGCGCTGCAGAACATGCTGCTGAACTTCGACGACATGGCGGGCCCGGGGCGCAACTACTACCTGTGGTACGACCTGAACACCAAGAAGTTCACAGTGATCAACTGGGACCTCAACCTCGCCTTCAGCGGCGACGCAACCGCCGGCCCGGACGACACCATCGGCATGGGCGGTATGGGCGGCATGCCCGGAGGCGACCGCCAGCCGAGCCCTGACGGGCAGGCGCAAGACCAGGATCAGCGCCAGGCCCGGGGCGGCTTCGGCGGCATGCGTATGGGGCACGCCCTGAAGGACCGCTTCCTGAAGACACCCGCCTTCAAGGAGATCTACCAGAAGCAGTACCAGAGCCTCTATCAGGAGCTTCTGGCCACCGGCAAGGCCGGCACCCTCCTGGATCAGGCGCTCGCGTCTTACAAGTCCAACCAGGGGGCCGACGCCGAGGAGGCCCAGAAGGAGGCCACCTCCCTGCGCACCACACTCGCGACCCGCACCGAAGCCCTGGGCGAGGCGTTGGTCAAGTAGGCGAAGGCGGGCTTGAGCGGTACGACGTTCAAGCCCGCCATCACAACGAAGGGCTAGAGCATCGCCTTCAGGGAGGCGCCGGCCTGTTCGCCGAGGGTGGTCGGCTGGAGGTAGGGCTGTTCGGCCATGATGGCGTCCCAGTTGTCGCGGATGGACTCCAGGTTCAGGTCGTCGGTCCGCCAGCCGGGGCCTTCGGCGACGAACACGCGGGCGACCCTGCCGCCGCCCACGCTGAAGACCTCGCCGCTGGACGGACAGGTCTCGTGGGCCAGGAAGGCGACCAGCGGGCTGATGGCGGCCACGGTGAACTTGCTCTCGAACTCGGCGGGCAGCAGAGCCTCGGTCATCCGGGTCCAGGCCACCGGGGCGATCGCGTTGACCTTGATGTTGGCGCGGGCGCCCTCGATGCCGAGGGTCTTGGTCAGGCCGACCAGGCCCATCTTGGCGGTGGAGTAGTTGGCCTGGCCGAAGTTGCCGAACAGCCCGGCGGGCGAGGAGGTGTTGACGATCCGGCCGTACCCCTGCTCCTTCAGGTACGGAAAGGCCGCCCGGCTGACCAGGAAGGAGCCGCGCACGTGCACCGCCAGCACGGAGTCGAACTCCTCCACCGACATCTTGCCGAACGACTTGTCGCGGAGGATGCCGGCGTTGTTGATCACGATGTCGATCCGGCCGAAGGCGTCGATCGCGGCCCGGACGACGGCCTCGGCGCCCTCGGGGGTGGCGATGTTGTCGGCGTTGGCGACCGCCTGGCCCCCGTTCTTGACGATGAGCTCGGCCACCTCGGCGGCCGGTCCGGCCGAGGCGCCGGAGCCGTCCAGCGCGCCGCCGAGGTCGTTGACCACGACCAGGGCCCCGCGTTCGGCGAGCAGCAGCGCGTGCGACCGGCCGAGCCCGTGCCCGGCACCGGTGACCACCGCGACCTTCCCGTCGAACCTGAGATCGGCCATTGACCCTCCCAAAGAGAATATTGTTCTAGTCAGACGCATCCTACCAACGAGGAACCCGCCCTTGGAGAGCCGCGCGGACTCCTTCCGCGACAGCCCGCCGGTACGCGACCGGGTGGTGGCACCATTGGCGCAGCCGGGATGGTCATTGATCAAGGCCCCTTGGGGCCCACAAATGGGTCGTTGCGGATAGTGATCGGGCGAGTAAGTTTCTGCTATAGTTTCGGCTTCCGCTCGGGCGTGGGGTCAGCGGCGGCAGCTTTCCAGGTGTACGGCCTCCGCCCTTCCCTCACCCCGCTGGAGGCCCCGCATGGCCCCTCTGCGCGTGGTCCAGTGGGCCACCGGAGCTCTCGGCGGCTACGCCCTACGCAGCGTCATCACCCGCCCGGAGTTCGAGCTTGCGGGGGTCCTGGTCTACGACCCGGACAAGGCGGGGGTGGACGCCGGCTCCCTGGTGGGTCTGGACCCGATCGGCGTGACCTGCACCGACGACGTGGAGCGGGTGCTCGCGCTGGACGCCGACTGCGTGCTGCACATGCCGCTGCCGGCCGCGTACTTCGGGGGCAACCACACCACCGACGTGGAGACCATCTGCGCCCTGCTGGCCTCCGGCAAGAACGTGATCACCACCACCGGGTTCGTCTACCCCGCGGCGTACGGCCAGGGCGTGGTGAACCGGATCGAGGCCGCCTGCGCGGCCGGGGGCACCACCCTGCACGGGACCGGGATCAACCCCGGCTTCATGAGCGACCTGCTGCCGCTCACCCTGACCGGGCTCTCCTCCCGGCTGGACCACATCTACGTGCGCGAGTCCTCCGACTACCGGGGGCACCCGTCCCGGCAGATCGTCACCGACCTGATGGGGTTCACCCGGTCGGCCAAGGACTACGCGCTGGCGGTCCGGCCGTTCCGCGCCTTCCAGCGTGCCCTCTTCGCGGAGAGTGTGCAGCTGGTCTGTACGGCGCTGGACGTGCGGCTGGACGAGATCGAGGAGTCCGACCAGTTCGAGCTGGCCACCGAGGAGTTCGAGATCGCCGCGGGGACGGTGCTGCCCGGCACGGTCTGCGCCTCCCGGTGGACCTTCAGCGGGCTGGTCAGGGGGCGGCCCTTCATGACCGTCGAGTGCGTCTACAAGGCCGACGCCACCAAGGTCAGCCGGTGGCCCGACCCCGGCTTCGCCATCCACATCGAGGGCCGCCCCACCATCGCGCTCACCATCGAGGAGGTCAGTTACGGCCTGGCCGGAGCCGCGGCCCACGCGGTCAACTCCATCCCCGCGGTCTGCGCGGCCGCACCCGGCATCCGCACCCTGCTGGACCTACCACTCCGCACCGGCCGAGGCACCGCCCGCCTGGCCTGACACCGCCCCCTAACGACGGCCCTCGTGTTGGCCCCTAGCGCTGATCTCGCGCATTAGTCCTCGCGTTGGCCACTAACGCCGGCCTTCGCGTTGACCCCGCGCGGGCAGTACACCTAGCGCTCGCCCTCGCGTGGGCGGAAGTCGCCGAACCTGCCCTGGTGGTAAATGAGTGGTGAGTCCGTCCCGGGGCCGCTGGTGGCGATCACCAGGCCCACCACCAGGATGTGGTCGCCGACCTCGGCGGTGTGGTGCGCACGGCAGACCAGGTGGCGGGCCACTCCCGCGAGTAACGGCACCTCCCCGGGACCGGGCGACCACTCGGTGTCCGCGAACCGGTCCACGCCCTTGCGGGCGAACCGGGAGGCGAGCTCGGACTGATGCCCGGCCAGCACGTTGACCGCGAAGTGCTCGGCCTGGCTGAGCGCCGGCCAGGTGGTGGAGGTCTGGTCCACGTAGAAGGAGACCAGCGGCGGCGAGAGGCTGACCGAGGTGAACGAAGTCGCCGTCAGCCCGACCGGGACGCCCCCGGGCCGCGCGGTGACCACGACCACCCCGGCCGCGTGCGCCCCGAGCGCCTGCCGGAACTCCTCCGCCCCCACCGCACGGGAGTCCGCCTCCCCCACCGCGCGAGACTCCGCCGCGATGGTCATGCCGGCACCCCCGTCCAGGCAGCCAGCTGCGGCGCCACCCGGTCGGCCCAGGCGGCGAGCAGCTCGTCCAACTCGGGGATGCGCGACTCCAGCACGGCCAGCCCCGGCGTGGGCACCACCGCGCCCAGCTCCACCAGTAGCGGCCGCAGGTGCACCTCCACGGCGAGTGAGTGCTTGGGGTCGCCCAGCACCAGCAACGGCACCGCCGCCTTCCCCGCCAGCGCCTGGTGCGGCAGCCGGTCCAGGAACGCCTTCAGCAGGCCCGTGTAGCTCCCCTTGTACGTCGGGCTGGCCACCACCAGCACACTGGCGTCCCTGACCAGCTCCAGCGCCACCTCCACGCCAGGGGACGGCTCCGGCGAGAAGATCTGCGAGGCCAGCCCCGCCAGGTCGACGGTGTCCACCTCGGCCGAGGGGAACAGCCGCCCGCCCAGGACCTCGGCCGCCCGCGCCGCGACGGCCAAGGTCCTGGACCCGCCTCTGGGGTTGCCGACCAAGGTGACAATGGTCATGACGCCACCGCCAGGACGTCTCGAGAGATCACGCAGCCGGTCATGTGGTCCTCCAAGTGCTCAACCGGCGCCCGAACGCGCCCCGAACCCGACCTCTCGGCGCCCCCGCCCGCGGGACCGCCTCCTCCTCTTCGGCCTCGTCGTCCGGCAGGTCATACCAGTACACGTCACCCGGAAATTCCACATCCAACGACTCGCCCACCGAAGCACCTTTTGTCTCGTTTGACGGGCTCACCCCACCAAGCTAGACACGCCGCCCCCTTAAAGTCAATATTCCCTACTTGATATACATGGAAATCACAGATCGCCCCCACAACTCCAGGCACCCAGCCCCGACCGAAGGGCAAGGGGGACAACCACGGCAACCATCCTTCGCGCCGCAGAGCGGCAACCAACCCTCCCGGCGGAGCCGGTCCGGACCCGAAGGGTCAGACGGGTGGGTGGGTGGGAGACCCACGGCAACCATCCGTCCCGGCGG
>NZ_JAHCST010000104.1 GCF_018476525.1 Acrocarpospora catenulata | reverse complement strand
CTCGACCCGGGAGGTCGGCGGCGCGGGGGGCGGCGGCTCCGCCGAGGCGGCGACCGTGCTCACCCCCGCCGCCGTGGCCGTGCTCGCCGCCGCCACCGCCGTCTTGGTCCGGGTCGCGATCAGGTGACCGCCACCGCCCGCCACCGCCACCACCAGTACGGCGGTCAGCGCGATCGGCCACCACCGGCGCCCGGGGGCCGCCGGCTCCGGCTCCGCCACGGGCGGCAGGTCGGTCCGGTCGATGGTCAGCGTCGAGTGGCCGACCAGCCGCATCAGCGCCTGGCTCGCGGTCGGCCGGGCGCCCGGCTCCTTGGCCAGGCACTCGGCCACCACCTCCCGGGGCGGCTCCGGCAGCCCGGACAGGTCCGGCTCTTCGTGGAGGACCCGGTTCATCGTGGCCGACGGCGATCCCGCCTCGAACGGGGACCGTCCCGTCGCCGCGTACACCATGGTGGCCGCCCAGGAGAACAGGTCGGCGGCCTGCCCCGCCTGTTCGCCGCGGAACTGCTCCGGCGCCAGGAAGGCGGTCGAGCGCACCCGCTGGGTGCCCGACGCCGCCTCCCACTCCTCGTCCTTGGCCGACTCGTCCACCGCGCGGGCCAGCCCGGCCCCCGTCACCCGGGGCCCGTCCGGCCCCAGCACGATCGTCGCCGGGCGCAGGTCACCGTGCACGTCCCCGGCCTGGTGCACCGGCACCAGCGCGGTCATCGTGGCGATCGCCAGCCGGTGCAGCGCGACCCCGTCGACGGGTCCGTGCGCCTCCAGCGTCGGCCCGTCCACGTGCTCGCTCACCACGTACGGCAGGCCGCCCGAGGTGCCCGCGTCGATGATCGAGGCGGAGTGGTAGGCCGGGCCCGACTGGAGGTTCTCGATCCTGGTGAGAAACTCGTCGGGGTCACGCAACCGGGTCTTGAACAGCGTGAGCGTGACCCGCTCGCCGGAGGGCCCGGCCGCCAGGTACACCGTGCTGTGGTCGTCCTCCGCCAGCACGTCGCGCAGTGCGTAGTCCCCGATCCGGCGGGGTTGCGGATCCGGCATTACCGAGGGTCCTCCGATCACACGGTAGGCCGCCCAGTATGTCGGAAGAAGGAGCTTATTTCATGACACTGCCGTTGAGGCTTTCCGGCGGTGGCCCGACCCGGCCGGGCGCGAGCGCGGCCCCGGGCACAGGTTCGTCGTTCCACTCCAGCAGCACCTTGATCATGACATCGGTGAACTCCCGGCCCATCGGCGTCAGCTCGGCACTGGCCGCCAGCGCCTTGGCCGTGGCCAGCGTCGCCGCCCGCCACTTGGCGAAAAGCCGTAGCGCCGGCAGCCGCAACCTGATGTCCTCCTCCCGCCGGGCCTGCGCGCGCCAGAACCGGGTCACCCCCAGGTGCGCATAGATGCCCTGGAGGAGGGCGTCCGCCGGACGGAGATCCGGGCGCCAGGGCGCGGAGAACAATTGGCCGGACCTGGCCACCGTCAGGTCGAACAGGTCGCAGAGCGCGCCCAGCTTGGCGTGCTGCACCTCGTGCGCCAGTGTCTCGGCCGTGATCCGGGGGCCGGGGGGATAGGACATCGACAACGCGCCGAAGGCCGTACGGGAGGTGGAGCTGAGGCGGGCGGCGCCGTCCAGCGGGACGATCGCGGACAGGATGGTGAGCACCTCGTCGCTGAACTCGGGATGGCCGTCCCGCAGCAGGTGCCATCCCCTGGCCATGCGCTCGCCCCAGCGCTCCGCCTCCGCCGGGGCCAGCCGGTCCCGCAGCACGCGGTCGCCCGCCGGGCGGTAGGGGTCGACGTCGTCGATCGCGAGGGCCAGGGGGCCGAACCCGACCCGGCGGATCGCCTGCCAGTTCGCGTCGTCCAGCGCCAGGTCGCCGGGGAGCGCCACCCTGCCCACCGACCCCGCCGAGCCGTCCCAGCGCAGCCGCACCAGGTCGGTGTCGGTCCCGGGGACGCGGAGTCTGCCGAGGGCGGGCAGATCCACCTGCTCTCCGTCCCGGGGGACCGGCAGGGTCAGCGGCACGCCGGCCCGGATGGCCACGCTCGCCGTCACACCGGCCAGCCGTTCCGGCCGCGCGTCCGCCTCGCCCCGGATCAGCTGCCTGACCGTTGCGGCGGCCCAGGCGCCCACCGTTGGATACATGATCACTTCCCTGGTGGGGCCGGGGTGCGCCCGGTGGACCTCGCACAGCGCGTCGTACGCCTCCGTCGTGACCGGCGCCATCGCGTGCCGCCGGGACCGTGACAGATCAGCGACGGCGCGCAGCAGCAGGAGCACCTTGCTGTACTGACCGGCCGCCAGGGCCGCCAGCGCCGACCGGCCGCCCCGGCCCTGGGCGAGCGCGCGGAAGTCCGCGGCGGTGACCGTGTGCCTGTTCGGTGTCATGACGTTCTCCTGCGCAGGGCGTGTACGTCGGCGGCCAGCCGGTGCCGGATATGGCTGATCAGTTCGAAGAGGTCGGCGCAGTACACCGAGGGGTTGGCGAAACCGTTGCCGCGCAGGTACCGGTGCGCGTAGAGGCCGCCCCCGCAGACCTGGTGCAGCGAGCAGGCCCGGCAGGCGGGGCCCAGCCCCTCGACGCCGAGCTGCCGCGCCACGAACGAGGGCAGCAGCGTGGCGACCTCGAAGGGGTCGGTGTCCACGTGCAGGCCGGTCACCGGGGCCCCCTCGTAGGCCGTCTTCAGGGCGTCGGCCTGCTCGATCGAGCCGTCGGACTCGATGGTGAGCACCCCGCTCGGGCTGAGCCCGATGCCCTCGGTCCGGGACGGCCGCCCGAGCAGCAGGAAGATGATCTCCTCGAACAGCCGGATCCTGGTCCGGCGCGGTATCTCCGCGTACCACTCGTCGAAGATCGGGATCAGCCAGTCGGCGTACGGGCTGGTCTTGCCGTTCGGATCCAGGCCCGGCGGCGGCTGCGTCCAGTTCCCGTGGGGAAGCAGGAAGTCGATGGTCGGCGGGTCGTGGCCGAGCAGCGCCCGATAGGTGATCAACGGGTCGTTGGCCAGGTCCACCGTGCAGAGCAGCCCGGCGAACAACCGCCGGTGGGGTGGGCTGGCCAGCAGGTCGAGGGCCGCGCTCACCCGCGCATGCGATGATCCGCCCCCGCGGGTGCGGCGATGCCGGTCCTGGGCGGCCCGATCCCCGTCGATACTGACCCCGACCCGCACGTCCAGCGCGTGGAAGATCCGCAGGTACGCCTCGTCCAGCCGCATCGCGTTGGTCTGCACGGAGAGGTCGAGCCTGGCCACCGGGATCGTCTCCCGCAGCGTCCTGACGATGCGTTCCATGCGCTCGGGGCCCGCCAGCAGGGGTTCGCCGCCGTGCAGCACGGCCTCCACGTGGGACAGCCGGTGCGTGCGCGCGTGCTCCGCGATCCGCGCCGCGGTACGCGCGACCACCTCCTCCGGCATTCTCGCCGGCTGTCCCCGCCACCGCTGGTCCGCCGATTCGTACATGTAGCAGTAGTCGCAGGCGAGGTCGCACCGGCTCTGAATCTTCAACACGAACGTGCGGAACGGAACCGGCCGCCAGCCCCGCCTGAGCTGTTCGGCCACGTCCATCGTGTCCGGCCATTCCGGTACGCGCTGACCTGCATTGTTCGCTGGATATTCGACCACCTGAGATCGACCGCCCCCCGCGGCTGGAGCCCGGTTAAGATCCACGACAAATGAACAGTGAACGTACTAAAAGCTAGGAAATAGTATTTAATGGAGTCGGCTGGCGTTCCAAGCCATCATTTGATGACATCTTCCGCGACAGGCCGGGATAGACGTGTACCGGGGGTTCCGTGCCGTGGGCGGAGGCGCTGTGGTGGGAGGCGAAGCGTAATGGCCGAATACGGTACGAACGTGCGCGGGGGCACGGAAGCACGCCACTGGACTTCAGAATTCGTCGATCTGTCCGAAGTGGATCCGGCGCTGGTCCGCGAGTTGCCCGACAGCGTCGTCGGTGCCGCGCTGCGCCGCCTGTACGCCGACGCCGGGGCGGGTGAGGGGACCTTCTATTCGGGTTTCATGGCCGTCGTCCCCTGGGACGACGGCTGGGACGACGATGTGTAGTGGACCAGGATCCGCGGCGTCCCCCCGGCTGGGCGATCTCTGTTTATGGCAGAGTAGTCACGCTTCGGAGCCGAGCGGGCGGGCAGGTTTTCCTGCGTGACGAGTGGGGTTCTCATGAATGACGGGACGGCCGACGCCGACGGGACCGCCAACCGGATCATCGTCTTCGACGCGATACGTTCCGGTCAGGGGCGGAAGATGGCGGTGGCCAACCTGTCGGCGCTCCTGGTCGCTTCCGGGAAAAGCGTCCTCGTCGTGGAGGGAATGCCTGACCGGCCCATTCTCCGCCGATACTTCGATCGGTTCACGCATGCTCCGGCGGTGGAATCCGAGCGGCTTGTCCGGGTCGCGCACTTAGCGCTGCCGTCCGGTGAGCGCCTGAATCTGACCACGTCCGATGACCCCCGGTTGGCCGAGCGGGTCGGTTCGAGCGACTATGACCAGGTAATTTTCAGCGACATTCCGCCCGACTCGCCGGTTCTCGCGGGCCTTGCCGTGGACTTGGTCATTCTCGGATTTCCGCTGGCCATGAACGCGATAGCCGACGTACGGGACAAGGTGCGGGAGCTGAGCGAGGCCGGACACCGGGTGTGGCCGATCCCGATGAAGGTCGCCCAGGGATCCGAGGACACACTGGAAAGCATCCGCCGCCTCGCGCAGCGTCAGCTCGGCGGGATTCCGGGAGTCGACAACTCTTTCGACGTCCTTCTTCCCTACGACTCGGACTACTACTTCGACGACGCCCTGATTCTCGACCGGCCCGTCGCGGTGCGCTCCCAGGGGTTCGCGGCGGCGTGCCAGGAGGTCGTCCGGCGGATCGCGGTCCGGGAGAAATCCCGCCAGGTGCTCATCTACCACACCCTGGAGCGCGAGCCGTGGGCGGAATGGCTGGGCGAACGTTTCCTGGCCGAGGGCGCCGCCGTGCGCCACGTGGAGGAACTCCCCGATGACCCGGACCACCGGCCCGAGCTCGCGGACGCGGCGACGGCGGGCAAACCCGTGGTGGTCCTGATCTCGGCACCCGACGGGAAACCGCCCGGCTGGCTGCGCGACGCCGCGGCCGACTCCCCCGAGGTCGAGTTCTACTGGCTCAGGATCGGCCTGCGCCTCGATCCCGACCCCGATCCGAATCCGCCGGTGCGGCAGGTGATCGACCTGGCCGGTGGGGAGGACGTCACCACCGTCCTCGACCGGCTGATCGAGGAGAACCTGCTCTCCTACCTGTCGCGTGACGTCACCGATCCGGCGAGCGGCGCCCGCTACCCGGGAATCCCTCCGGAGGGCAACATCCCGGCCCGCGCCACCGACTTCGTCGGGCGGCACGCGACGCTGCACCGGCTCCGCGCGGACCTGCTACGGCATGGCTCCTGCCTGCTGCACGGCCCCACCGGCCGGGGCAAGAGCGCGCTGGCCGAAGAGTACGCGCGCGTCTTCGGCAGTTGTTACGACCTGGTCTGGCGCATCTCCGCCGGTGAGCGGTGGGGGGTCAGGCGCGGCCTCGGCAAGCTGGCCGTGCGGCTGGGGCTGCGATCGGGCGACGGCTCGGTCCGTACGGTGCTCGACGAACTCGCCAACCGGAAACGCTGGCTGCTCATCTTCGACAACGCCGCCCCGGAGGCCGTTGAGGGTCTCCTCCCCGAGGAGGGCGCCGGGCACCTGCTCTTCACCGGCGAGTCGATGCTTCCCGTGCCCGCCGGCATCGAGGTGGAGCCGTTCACCCCCGAGGAGAGCGTGGCGCTGTTGAGACGGCGGCTCCCGCGTGGGCAGCGGCCCGATGACGGGGAACTGCGGAAGGTCGCCGAGCTGGCCGGCCACGGCCCGCTCGCCCTGGAACTGATCGGGGGATGGCTGCGCCGGCGGTTGGCCGAGGGCCCGCCGGGTCAGCGCGTCGACGCTCACCTGAGCACGTTCCTGTCCCGACACCAGAGCCTGTACCGAGACGACAGCGTCCCCGTGGGCTACCAGTCCATTCTCCGGGCGAGCGTCGAAGACCTGAGCCTCCCCGAGAAGTGGCTGCTCTCGGTCGCCTCCTCGCTCTCCCCGGACGGCATGAGCCTCGAACTGCTGCGCTGGGCGATGATCTCGCGCGAGTCGATGGCCGACCCCGCCCTTGCGAGGGACCCGGAGACCGGTCCGATGCCCGTCCGAGCGGGCCGCGAACAGCTCCAGGTGGACGCGTATCTGGAGACACTCCGCAGGCTGGCACTGATCAAACTGGACCGGGAGGCGGGGTCGGTCCGGATGGACCGCGGTATCGCCGGGTACGTGCGGGCCGAGATCGCCCCTGACCACGTGCCCGCGGCCGACATCGGCCGGCTGCTGGCCAGGTACGCGGCCATGGAGATCGAGGAGACCGGGCCGAGAAGGGGCGAGCGCGCCCGTCGTTTCACCGAGATCGGCCGGCATCTGACCGACGAGGCGAGCGTCCAGACCGTCGATCCCGACGTGCTGCACATGATCAAGGAATATGTCCGGCACTGTCATCGCGCCGACGATCCGTACCTGTGGGTGCTCGCCCGTGACATCGGGATGGCGGCCAGAAGGTTCCTGATGGCGAACAGGGGCGGGTCCGACGAGCTCACCAGGCACGCGGCCGTGATCGGGCTCCAGCTCTCCAACCTGGTGCGCGACCTGGCCTCCGCCACCGGCCACCAGGACGCCCTGGAGCTCAGCCGGCAGGCCGTCGACCTGTTGTCCAGGACCCGCGAGCGGCACCAGCACGACTTCCTGATCGCGGCCGGCACCCACGCCGCCGACCAGCGGATCGCCGGGGAGTGGGCGAGCGCGCACGGCTGGGACGAACTGGCCGTGAGCGGCCTGACCAGGCTGCTCGGGGACGACCACCCGTGGACGGTGCGGGCCAAGCACAACCTCGCGATCTCGGCCTCCTTCATGGGCCGCCCCCACCACGCGCTCCTGCTCGGCCGCAGCCGGTTCAAGGATCTCCGTCGTTTCGGGAACGACGCGGAGGTCTGGGGCACGGTGCGGAACGTCGCCTACTACCTCCGCGTGCTCGATCACGTCGACGAGTCCTACATCCTGCTCTCCGACGCCATCGCGCAGGTCTCCGACCGGACCGATGTCGCCCCGCGCATGCGGCTCAACCTGCTGAGCGGGCTGGCGATCTCCGCCCGGATGCGGGGAGAGCCCCAGGAGGGCCTGTTCCGGGACAAGGAACTCCTGCCGGAGTTCGTCCGCCGGTTCGGGCCCGAGGATCGGGACACGCTCCGGTGCGCGGTGAGCTACGCCGCCGCCCACTACCGGACTGGCGACTCCGCCGAGGCCGCCGAGCACGCCGCGAAGTACCTGCGGATCGCGGCCGACGGCTTCCCGCGCAACCCCATCGGTCCGCTCCTGAAGTGCAACCTGGCCGTCTACCTGGACGATCTCGGACGTACGGAGGAGGCCTGCCAACTCGCGAGAGAGGCCTTCGACGGGCTGAGCGGCACCCTCGGCCCGAGTCATGTGCTCACGATCGGCGCCGGAATCAATTTCGGCAACATTCTCGTCAGGACCGGCCGGATACCCGAGGCGACCCAGTGTTACGCGGAAGCGCGTAAGCGCGCCCTGTCGCTCTTCGGCCGTGAGCACAACTACTGGCGGACGGCCTCCGATAATCTCCGGCAGGTGTCCGGGAAGGAACGCGACGCCGGTCCGTGGCTGGGGTTCGTGGATTTGGAGACGATCATTTTCTGATGGAGGAACGGTGGAGGGAAAAGGTGCTCGGCAACTTGAGGCGATAAGACACGAGATAAATGATCTGGTGGAGCGTCGCATCTGGGACAAATGGTCGTGGATGCATGAATCCGGGGAGTTGCCGGAGGAGAACAAGGGCTATTTTCAGCGGGTCTGCGAGGACCTGTTCAAGGGCGGCAACGCCGACCTGGTCGCTCATCTTGAGGACGAGCAGGTGATGTTCGTCATGTCGGCGGTTCCGCGTGAGCTGCTGGACGACCTCTACGCGGCCCGACGTACGCTGCCGAGCCTGGCCAGCGCGAGCCTGCAGACCTTCTTCCGGCAGGTGGCCGTCACGATCCAGCGGTTGAACGCCGAGATGGAACCCCTCTCGACCGGCCCGCTGGTCAGAGTGGTGATCACCACTGGTGACCTGGTGGTCTGCGTGGCGGTGGCGTTCCGGACGATGATCGTGGCCGTCACCTTCCGTCCGGAGACCGGTCTGGCCCTCGACGCCCAGGTGTCGGCACTCGGGGACGCCCTCGACCGGGACCGGGGGAAGAATCCCGACCTGCGTGGGGGAGACCGGGCCCTGGAGGCCGACCTGGACCGGAGGCCGGAGAGCGTGCGGGGCCGTCCCGTCCGGGAGCGGAGGAACGCGGAGCTGGCCGCCCGGGTCAAGCCGCTGTGCGACGAGAGCCTGTCCCTGGACGAACTTCAGTACGTGGCGGTCTATCGGGACTGGGAGCCAGTCTACGAATGCCACCTTTTCGATGCGCCCGAAATGGGTATGCAGATCCCCCACGGAATGGCCAAACGCTGGTCGATGCGTTTTCGTGATTTTGTGCCCAAAGTCCAGCGGGAGATCGGTGAAATCGGGCATGCCATGTGGCCGTGGAACGACCAGGGTGTCGACCGCCTGGTACTTGACGTGGCATCCGGTGCCTGGTTCATCAAGGCGATCGCCCTGAGCGATTCGGGGGAGGACGAGCTGGTCCACCTGATCGGCGTCACCCTGAACCAGAGGAAAGTGGCCGCGTCCGACGAAGAATTCAGCAAGCTGACGGTTGCCATCCAAGGGCGGCTTCGGTTTTTCTTTGATAAAGAGCCTGAAGTGGGGAGCCAGCTGCGATGAAGTCCGGCGGGGAAGGCACAGCGGTGCTACCGCGTCCGGACGCACACGGGCCGGTGCTGTTGCGCTCACGGACCGCGATCCGGCTGCTCACCGGGCTCGGCATCGTGCTGGCGGGCTGGACGCTGGCCCAGGTCTCCGGACTGACCGCGCTCCCGGCCGAGCCGTGGTACCTGACGGCCGTCACCGTCCTGCTCTCCGTCGGCCTGTACGGCAGCGCCGCGGGCATCCCCCGGAGCGCCGTCCAGGATCTGCGCCTCATCGTGCTCGCGGTCACCGTCGGCGTATTACTCAAAGCCGTCCTGATCGCGCTGCTGGTGGTGCCGGTTTTCGACGAGCCGGGCGCCCCCCTGCTGGCGCTCGCGGTGGCCCAGATCGATCCACTCTCGGTCGCCGCGCTGCTGGGCGACTCCCGCATGTCCCGCCGGGCCAAGGACCTCATGCTCGCCTGGGCCTCGTTCGACGACCCCATCACCGCGCTGCTCACGGTGTATTTCGGAGCCGCGTTCCTCGGCGGTCAGGCACTTCCCGAGGTGCACAAGTACCTGGGCAATCTCGGCTGGAACGCGGCGCTCGTCGCGGCGGTCTTCCTGATCTGGCTGGCCGGTCGCCGGATCGCCGGCCGGCTGCGCGACCCCGGTGCGCCCGGCTGGCGCCGGGCCGGGCTGGCCGCCTCGACCGTGCTGCTGCTGGCCGCCATGGCGGTGGCCGTCGCCAACTTCCTGATGCTGGCCATGGCCGTGATCGGGCTGTTCCTGCGGCCGTTCGCCGACCGGGAGGTCGTGGTCAACCGGACGGTGACCGGCGCCCTGATCGCCGCCACCTTCGCCACCGGAATGGTCCTCGCCGACGGGGTGGACCTGGCCAGAGGGCTGGTGCTCGGGCTGGGGGCGTTCCTCGCGCAGGCCGTCGTCGGCGGGCTGCTGCTGCCCCGGGGGTTCGCGCGGGAGGATCGCGTCCAGATCGCGCTGGGTCAGCAGAACGGGATAACCGCGCTGGTGCTGGCCCTGGCCCTGGTGCCGCTGGTGGGCGACGCGGTGGCCGTCGTCGCGCCCGCGATCCTCGTGGTCAACCTCCTGCATGCCGTGAGCAACGGCCTCTACCGGCGGCGGCTCATCCGGCAGGCCGGGTCATGAGGGGACGGCTGGTGGCGCCGACAACTGGGACGCCAGCTCGTCGCGTACCTCTCGCCGCAGGCGGTTGCCCAGCTGCCGGATGACCCGGAGGTTCTCGGGCGTGGCGTTGGGACCGCGCAGCGGGAGGGACTCCACCGACATCGTGTAGGTGAGACAGATGCGGTCGAGTTCGTTCTCCGCCTCGCGGCCGATCGCGTTCACCTGTCTGACGTCCAGAAGGTAGGTGCTGATCCGCTCGCGGAACTGGTCCAGGACGTTCCGCAGCACCATGCGGATGCCCAGTTCCTGGAGGCGGACCGGATCGGTGAGGGAGGACGGGCGCGGTGAGCCGCTTTGCGGGGCCCGGCCGGAGAGCTGGTCGGCGGTGGCCTTGAAGTCGAACGTGGTCTCCCCGATCCGGTCGAGGACCATGACGGCGTCGTCGAACAGCCGGCTGATGCGCGGCGGCGGTGGGGGCGCGGGTAACCGGCCGGGTTCGGCGCTTTGCGCCCCCGCGCGCAGCTCGCGCACCGTGGAGGTCAGCCGGTCCAGCGCGTTCGCGGTGGCCTGCTGGCGGGTCATCAGGGAGGTGAGCTGGCTGGTGAGGCTCTCCAGCATCTCCTGTCCCGGCCGGACGGCCAGCCGCCGGAACGAGGTGCGGACGGCGCGCACCAGGTTCGACTCGAAGTCACGGTGCGGGAAGGTGATGATCGGTGTCCGGTCGATGCGTTTGGACACCGCCTCCCTGGCGTCCTTGGCCACCACGCCGTGCACCACCAGGACGATGCCGCAGGTCTGCGAGGCCTGGCGGGCGCCCGCCACCTGACGCTGGAAGGTGGTGAAGTCCGCGCGGCTGATGATCGAGTTGTGCACCAGGACCGCGGTCGCGGTCTGCGCGCTCTCCAGCCAGAAGTCGATGGGCTGGTGGTCCTCCACCTGGTGGTCGATGCGGAAGGCCCACTCCTCGTCCTCGAGCAGCCGCGCTATCGACGCCTTCGCCTCGTCGATGCTGAGCGGCTCGTACTCACGCCTGGCCGCCTTCAGGACGTCGTCGTCCGTCAGCGCGGCCCCCGTGCCGACCGACTCGCTGCTCAACGAGAAGAGCCGGAGGGTCTGCCGGGGGTGACCGCTGGTGATCTGGTGGATACGTTCGAAGGCGGCGTCATCCTCGGGCGCCCGGGAGAAGGAGTTCCGCTGCGTTCGCAGTACGCCGAGTGCTTCGGTCGGTTCCAGGAGGCCCAGGGGGATCTCGTGGAAGCGCTCGTGGAGGCTGGCGGGGAGTCGCCGTACCGTCTCGTCCAGGCCGCAGAAGACCAGCAGGCCGCCGGCGTTGACGAAGATGTTCAGCAGGTGGCTGAAGGAGCGGGCGGTCTCCCGGTCGATGCGGGTGGAGTCGGGCTCCATGTCGAGGAACTGCTCAAGCTCGTCGATGATGAGGATGACCTTGCGCCGGAGCTGACCGGGGTTGCGGTGCAGGAAGGCGATGACGCCCATCGCGTCATAGATCTCCGAGTCCTTCAGCTGGCGCAGGTTCATCCGCGCCAGGTCCTCGCTCGGGGGATTGCCCTTGAACCACTCCCAGGCGTCGTCGCTGTAGTCCTTGTGGGCGAGCAGGGTGAGCCCCCGGCTGAACATCTCGTGATCCACGGCGCCGCGCAGCCGCTCGCGCAGGTCTTCGAGCAGGGGGGCGGACGCCAGGCCCAGATGCTGGGCCACCAGGACCGGGTCGAGCCTGCCGATGCGCAGTTGCAGGGGGATGTCGTACAGCTCGTCGTCGCTGTCGAACTGTCCCTTGAAGTGCTTGAAGAACTCCAGGTCCTTCAGCCGCTCGCCCATGACCGCGCCGTAGTAGTCGAGCACCAGCGAGCGGATGCGGTCCTTTCCGAGCTCTTCCAGGATCCGGCGCCGGTACAGGTCGGGAAAAGGGCCCGCCGTCCCGTCGACGGTCAGGATCGTCGGTTGCGAGGCATGCCGCATCGCCAGGCTGCGGATGACCAGGGCGTGGTGGGTCTTGCCCGTGCCCAGCGGGCCGTGGATGGCGAGCGCACGTCCGGCCAGGCCGGTCGCGTCGCCGAAGTCCGAGTCCAGGTATTCCTCGACGAACCTTCTGACCGAAATGACGGTTCTGGTGAGATAAGTGGCTGACTCATCTGTATAGACCGGACCGTCGCCGGACAGGGAGGTGGGTAGCCTCTTTGCGAAGGTGGTGGAGAGAGCCGGGATTCTCGGCTTCTGTGACTCGCCGGACGGATTCACGTCGGCTCCCCCTTGCGTTCCCGAAAATCGGACCGGGCGAAATCCTGCAACAGGGAAGACGGCGAGTTCGCGGCGCTCGGCCTGCCGTCCGGTTCCCCTTCAAGAAGATTAACGCCCATGGCTTCTTTGGCCCGTGCCACGATGCCGAGGAATTCCGAGCTCCTGACCACGGGGGGTTCCGGGGATCGGTGCCGCCGGATGATGTGCTCGCACGCCTGCCGGTAGGTCGCGTTGAGCATGCCGACGGGGGCTGCCAGGTCCATCCCCTTCGCGATGTCCAGAATCGTGTCATCGTCGAAAATCGGAAAGCGGCGGTCTTTTCTGGGCTTCACCCGTGACTGGAGGAACTTGATCCGGTCCGACTCGTCGAGCACCTGGAGGGTGGTGAGCGTCGGCACCTCGGTCCGCAGCTTCGGCGGCGCCGTGTCGAGGTTGTGCTCCATAAGGTAGATCATGCGGGGACGTACCAGTCGGCTGAAGGCCTCGATGAGGAACGCCGGGGTGTTCGGGGGAAAAGTGATGACCAGAATGGAATGGTAGAACTCGAGTCGCTCACTGATGCGGTCGTAGCAGCGTGCGGCCTCGTCCATGATTTCCGCTTCGCGGCGGGCGTGTACGGTGAAGAGCTTCCGGAGCGATTCGGCCACGCTCACGGTGAGCGGGTTCCGCTGGGACTGCTGGACGATCCCGTGGTAGATCTCCCGGATCGAACGGCGGATCTCATGTGCTCGTTCGTCTTTGTCGTGCACGGCCGGGATGTCGGTACGGTTGCTGAGGTCGACCGCGTTGTATCGCTGCCATTCCGTCTCGTTGGTGAACTTGATCTTCCCGCTGAGGCGTTCGTGCGCCCAGTCGATGACGGCGGTGCGGCCGCTCTTCTCCGGGCCGGTGACGAGTGCGAGCAGGCCCTGTCTCCGGTGCAGTTCGATGTCGTCGAGATGGGCGGCGAGTTCGGTCAGGCGCTTGTCGAGCTTGTCGAACTTGACGAACAGGGTGCTTTCTCCGCTGATGGGGCTGATGCGATGGGTCCGCCGGTTGTGCTCGTCGAACAGGTCGAAGGGGTTGTCGATCCTCGTCACTCAGGCCACCCCTTTCCTGGCCCGCCTGTCTGCTTTCCTGGCCCGCCTGTCTGCCGATTTGCGTAGGTCGCCGTGCCATCGCCAGGGACGGTTGAGGGCTTCGATGAGCGGCCTGATGTCCTGGATGAACTTTTCCGTATTGTTCTTGATCGCCTGGTGGCGTTCCTCGGCCTGTCCGGAGGTGATTTTGATGCCCCAGGAGGTGGGGGTGTCGCCGTTGAGTTCCTTGTCCAGGTAGTCCATCAACTCGGTGGTCCGCCGCCAGCCCAGGTGCCGGGCCTGGATGTAGCGGAAGTGCCGCTTCAGCGCGATGAGGGTGTCGGGATTGAACTCGTACGGGTCGTGTTCCTGGTTGGCCACGCCTTCGACGTAGGTCTTCAGGTCGTGGGCGTACGCGTCGGCCAGGTCACCGAGTTTCTGGGCGTCCTCGCGGCCGAGGGTCATGGCGGCGCGCCATTCCGCGCCCAAGAAGACGAGCAGGCCGCCGGCCAGCACCGGGAGGAGGCCCAGGCTCAGATCCAGCAGCCGGTTGCTCTCGGCGGGGAGGCGGAGGTCCTGGTCGGCCTGGATGAAGGCGTCGCAGGCGCGGTCGAAGTCCGTCCTGTGGTCGCGGCGCCAGTCGCGGATGGTCATCGGGCTGGCGGACGGGGACGGGCCGGCGATGATCTCGGGTGGGGCCGGTGTGGGCCGGGCCGTGACGGTGGGGGACGGGGTCGCCGACGGCGTGGGTAATGCGGACGCGAGTCCGAGATTCTCGGCGACTTCTACAAGCTTGCCCCGATTGCCACTGTCGAGGCATATCACGGCCTTCACATCGTCTTGCGGGTTGTCGTCGTTCGCCATGGCGGGGGTCGACAGGAGCGACAGGATGAGGATCGCGCAGGGCCCGCCCGTGAGAAGGGTGGCGAGACTGGTACGGGCGGATCTCCACCTGAGCATGTCACCGTCCACGGCATATCCCCATATGCGAATCCTGTGCTTGATCGACCCCCGGAAAGCGATCGTATGAGGGAATTTCGTGAAACGGGTTTGGTGGAGTGGGTGGAACTTATCCGGCCAGATGAGCCGCCTTCTAGGGCGTGTCGCGATCCGCCGGATACGGCTGGAGGTAATTGTCAATTTCGGCCATCAATGCGGCCTTCTCGGGGGAACCGAGGAAGGAGGCGCGGACGGCGGCGCGGGCCAGGTCGGCGATGCCGTTCTCGTCCAGGTCGAGCAGGCGGGCGGCGACCGCGTACTCGTTGTTGATGGTGGTGCCGAACATGGGCGGGTCGTCGGAGTTGATGGTGATCGGCACGCCCGCCTCGACCAGCCGGGGGAGCGGATGCTCGTCCAGCGAGCCGACCGCCTTGGTGCAGACGTTGGAGGTCGGGCAGACCTCCAGGGTGATGTCGTGGGCGATCAGGTACTCCATCAGGGCGGGGTCCTCGGCGCTGCTGATGCCGTGGCCGATGCGCTCGGCGCCGAGGTGGTGGATGGCGTCCCAGACGGTCTGCGGGCCGGTGGTCTCCCCGGCGTGCGGGACCGAGCGCAGGCCGTTGGCACGGGCCTCGGCGAAGAAGGGGGCGAAGGGGGCGCGGGGGATGCCGACTTCCGGGCCGCCCAGGCCGAAGGCGATCAGGCCGTCGGGGCGCTGGTCGAGGGCGATGCGCAGGGTGGCCTCCGCGGCCTCGCCCGCGCCGAACTCGCCGGGGATGTCGAAGCACCAGCGGAGCATGGTGCCGTGGTCGGCCTCCACGCGGCGGCGGGCGTCCTCGATGATCTCGCAGAACTGGGCGGGCGCGAAGCCGTTGAGCAGGTGGGTGTAAGGGGTGACGGTCAGCTCGGTGTAGCGGACGTTCTGGGCGGCCAGGTCGGTGCCGACGCCGTAGATCAGCGACCAGAGGTCCTCGGGGTCCCTGATCAGGTCGACCACGGCGACGTAGACCTCGATGAAGTGGGCGAAGTCGCGGAAGGTGAAGAAGTCGGCCAAGCGCTCGGGGTCGGCCGGGACCGGGGTGTCGCCCTCGTGGCGCGCGGCCAGTTCGGCGACAGTACGGGGGGAGGCCGAGCCCACGTGATGCACGTGCAGCTCGGCTTTAGGGAGTCCGGCGATGAATTCGCGGTAATCCGAACGTGAGGTCGTGGTCATCGCATGACCGTAACAACGGCCCCACGACCCCGGCCAATTTCTGACAACGATGTGTCAGCTTCACACCCCCACGCGATGCCTCACCCAACCGGCCGACCCCGGAGGGGTCAAAAGGGTGGGTGGGATTACCTCGGCAGCCAACTTCCTACGTGTGAAGCCGACACCCGGGGATTCTGGTTACCGCGGTTCTCCCACCCGCCCGCCCCCTCCATCACCGTTAGGCCCCACC
>NZ_JAHCST010000103.1 GCF_018476525.1 Acrocarpospora catenulata | reverse complement strand
AGGCCGCCGCCCCGCCGCCCGGTGTTGTGCACGATCGCGCGCAGCACCGGGCGGCCCTTCGGGTTCCGCAGTGCGATCAGCTTCTCGATCCGGAAGTCGGTGGGGGGCTCCGCGCCGGGTCCGATGTTCAGGTAGACGCGGACCCCGGCGCGGCTGACGACCCGCGGGTTTCCGCCCGGGCGTGGTTCGGCTTGCGCCCAGAGCATGCCGTACCGTTCGCCCTGCCAGGCGCTGGGCGGTACCCGGATGGTGGCCCGTACGACGGCCTCGCCGTACGGGGGGAGGATGATCCGGTCGCGGTCGAAGCTGATCCAGCTGGTCAGCTCGTTGCCGGTGCGGCCGGGCGCGTAGACGAAACGGCGCTTCGGCACGCCCGCGGCGGCCGCGTACAGCTGGAAGCGCCGCGGTTCCGGGGAGACGCTGGTCACCAGGAGGCGGCGGTGGATGACGGCCCCCGGCCCCAGGTGGTCGACGATGGAGACGCGCGCCCTGGGGTCGTTCCGGCGGGACTCCGGCATCTCCATCAGGCGCAGGCCGATCCGCCCGGAATCCCCCGCGTACGCCGGGGCGAAGCCGAGCGCCGCGCAGAGGGTCAGCAGGACGACGACCACCGCGCGGTCACGCGAACGCATTTCCCGCCCCCGATCGCCAAGAGATATGCACCTGTCTGGGCGAGCGTAAGAATCATCCGGACATAACTTCCGGAAGGCTCACCGCTGCTTGGCGGGAAAATGACCGTTTATGCAGTGACCAGAAACTCGACCATCGCAGCGGAAAGGACATCGGGGGACACGCCATGCCATTCCCCCGGCAGGCGGCGGTGGATTCCGTTGGGCAGTGCCGCGCCGACCTCCTCGGCCCAGGTCCGCAGCCGCGCGTCGCTGCCCTCGCTGTCCACCACCAGGGCGGGCACGGTGAGGCCGGTCAGGTCGTCGGAGCCGAGGGTGCTCGTGATCGTCGCGTCGTAGGCGAGGGTGTGCGCCAGCGCCTCCAGGCCCGGCCAGAAGGGAGCGTTCCGCATGTCGTTGGTGATCTCCTCGGGCACGCCGATGCTCCGGTGGAAGTGCACCATGGCGTCGCCGCGCCGCCCGGCCGCCACCAGCGCGGTGATTTCGGCGCCCAGCGGGGATTCGACCGGGGTGCGCTGAAGTGGGGGTTCCAACAGGACCATCTTGCTGATCGGCACGCCCTGGCGCGCGGCGTGCAGGATCAGCACGCCCCCCGAGGAGAACCCGTGCGCGAACGCCGTGCCCCCGGCCGCCTCCACCAGCGCGGCCAGGTCCTCGACCTCCCTTTCCACCGCGTACGGCTGGGTGTCGGTGCTCTCGCCGCGGCCCCGGCGGTCGTAGGTGATGACGGTGAGGTCCTTGGCCAGGTGGCTGGCTAAGCCGCCCATCGGGCCAAAGCCGCGGTAGCCGCCCGCGGCGTCCACCAGGATGATCGGCGGGCCCTCGCCCACCTGGTCGTACGCGATGGACGTGCCGTCCTTGGATGTCACCGTGGGCATCGTTGCCTCCCGTTTTGAGTACTGGACGGTACAGTACTCATTTCGGTACTGAGCGGTCTAGTACTGTTCCGGGGAGAAGGAGAGTGCTCAGTGAACCCGTCGACCCGGTCCGCCCAGAAGCGGTACGTCATCATGGAGTCCGCCCGGACCCTGTTCCTCCGCAACGGCTACACCGGCACCAGCATGGACGAGGTCGCCGCGCTCGCCGCCGTCTCCAAACAGACCGTCTACAAGCACTTCGCGGACAAGAAACGGCTGTTCACCGAGATCATCACTGCGGACATCAGCGCCGCGGAAGAGCTGACCACCGCCGACATGCGGGCCCTCGCCCACAGCGAGGACCTCCCCGCCGACCTGCGCGCCTTCGCCCGCCGGCACATCACTACCGTGCTCCAGCCGCACCTGGTCCAGATGCGCCGGGTCATTATCGCCGCCGCCGAACGATTCCCCGACCTGGCCGCCACCTGGTACGCCTCCGGCCCCGGCCGCGCCCACACCGCGCTCGCCACCCTGTTCGCCCAGCTGACCGAGCGGGGCCTGCTCAACACCCCCGACCCCCCGGTGGCCGCCCAGCACTTCAACTGGCTGATCCTGTCCATCCCGCTCAACCACGCCATGTTCCACGCGGCCGACACACCATTTCCGGAATCCGAACTCCACCACTACGCCGACGAAGGAACCCGCGTCTTTCTCGCCGCTTATTCCGCGCATTAATCCGGCTGATTCTGATTTAAGGTCATTACTGCTGGCTCGGGGATGGCCTATCGGAGGTACGGATGCCGGACGCCGACCGTCGTGCGCTGAGCATCGGGGTCGGCTCGACCACGGGCCGGGCGGCGTTCCCCTTCGCGCCGGAGCGGGTGCGCGAGCTGGCCAAGGTGCTGGGTGAGCTCGGCTTCCAGACGGTGGTCCAGGAGGCGGGCTCCGCCGCCGCCCTGGGCGAGTCGGTACGGCGGGAGCTGTCCGGCGAGCACGTCATGATCGTGCACCTGCTCTGCCACGGACATCTGGCCGCCGAAGGTGGCACCGTGTACGCGCTCGGGGGCGACGGGGCCGCTGACGAACTCACCAACATCCGCACCTGGGTGGAAGGGGTGCAACAGGTCGCGGGCCGGCCGTTGACCCTGTTCCTGCTGGATCTCTGCCATGCCGGACACCAGGCCCGGCTGCCCTGGCTCACTCGGGCGGAGGGCACCCGCAGCTGGGTGATCGCGGCCTGCGAGCCGGACCAGGCGGCCTTCGACGGGCGGTTCACGCAGGCCGTGACGAACGTGCTGTCCCGGCTGGCGGCCGGGGGTCTGGATGTCGATCCGGCGCTGGAATACGTGCCCCTACCGCTGGTCGCCCGTGAGATCCGGCTGGAGGTCAACCGACTGACCGGGCGTGGGTACGCCCAGCAGGTCACCGCCACCCGCGTCGACATCTCCGACGATTTCCCGAAATTGCAGTTTTTTCGGAATCCGCGCTACGACGAGAAGGACCTCCGGCCGGGGTTGCGCCGGGAACTGGACTCGGCGCTGGTGCCCTTCTTCGACGACCTCGACGAAGGGCTCGATGTCCGGCATTTCCTGGATCGGGCGGCAGGCACCCGGCTGATGGACAACCAGGACACCGGATGCTTCACCGGCCGGCGGGCCCAGCTCCAGGTCCTGCGCGACTGGTTCAACGGCTACGGCTCTGGATCGTTGCAAGTGGTGACCGGAAGTCCAGGCGTGGGGAAGTCCGCGCTGCTCGGGCTGCTGGTCTGTGCCGCGCATCCGAAGTTGCGAGACGTGACCCAGCATGTGTGGCGGCGGGTCGAGGAGCGGGTACCGTACCGGATCGAGACCGGGCTGGCGGCGGTGCACGCGCGGCGACGTACGGTCGCGCAGGTGCGGGAGTCGATCGCGCGGCAGCTTGAGGTGGACGATCTGGACAGGCTGCCGGACTTACCCGACCAGCCGGTGATCGTGGTGGACGCGCTGGATGAGGCGGAGGACGGAGCCGCGCTCGCGGCCGAACTGCTGGAACTCGCCGCGTTGACCCGGCCGGACGGGAGTCCCGCCGTGCGTCTGCTGGTCGGAAGCCGGCGGGGGGAATCCTTCGCGGGGTTGCTGGCCGCCGCCAAGGTCATCGACTTGGACGATGTGGATTCCCGGACGCTCCGGATCGACCTGGAGAACTACGTCCTGGACCTACTCCGAAATATCCCGACTTATGCGGATCAGGCGGCCGTGCGCGGTGGCTTCGCCGGAGGGCTCGCGGCCGCGCTGACGGGAGACAACGGAAGGCCGGGGGGAGAGTTCCTGGTCGCCGGGCTGTACACGCGGCATTTCATCACCGTGCATCCGGACGGCGCCGAGATCGATCCCGCGGAAGCGATCTGCGAGGGCAGAAAGGTTTCCCGTTCGGTGCCCGAGGTCCTCGAACTCGACCTCCGGCTCCGTAGCGACCAAGTGTGGCTCCGGCCCCTCCTGGATTGCCTGGCGCACGCCAAGGGCCAGGGCATGCCGGAGACCGTGCTGCTCCGGCTGGCCGACCTGTTCTTCGACGACGCCGACGACCTGACGCTCGACCTGCTGCGAGCCACCCTGGACCAGGCATCCTTCTACCTGCGCAGGACAGCCGATCCGGCGGACGGCACGATCCTGTACCGCCTCTTCCACGAAGGCCTGGCGGAACACCTCCGCATCGAGATCGAATCCCGCTGGTTCGGGGAGACCCCCGTCCAGAACCGGGCGACCCTTTACTCCTTGGTGCTGGACACCCTGCTGGCCCCGGCAGGTGATCCCGGAGCCCGGGACTGGACCCTCGCCGAGCCCTATGTCATCCGCCACGCGCTGGAACACGCCCGGGACGCGGGGAAGGAACACGAGCTGATCGAGGACGGTGGGTTCCTCATCCACTCCTCCGCCCAGGCCCTCGAACAGGCACTTGACCTGCCGGATGTCGCGGCGGCCCTAGAGGCGACGGCGGACGACCCCATCGAGGTGCGGCGTGGCGTGCTCGCCCTGGCCGCCCTGCGCGGGAACCGCCCGATCCAGCTGCCGCCCGGAGCGCGCTCGTCGTGGACGCCCATCTGGGTGAAGAACGCGGCAACCGTCGCAGCCGGCGCCCGGGGCGCCTCCCCGATCGCGGTCACGGCTGGTGAGGACAAGACGCTCCGCGTCTGGGACCTGGATGCCGGGGTGCAACTCGGCGAGCCGCTAAAAGGGCACACCAGCCGAGTGCTGGCGGTGGCGCTCGCCGAGGTGGGGGGACGTCTGGTCGCGGTCAGCGGGAGCAGCGACGAAACGGTCAGAGCCTGGGACCTTGACGCCCGCGCCCAGCTCGGCGAGCCGCTTACCGGGCACACTGGCGGGGTCTGGGCGGTCGCGGTGACCGAGTTGGACGGTCGCCCGGTCGCGGTGACCGGCAGCGGCAACAAGGTTCGCGTCTGGGATCTCACCACCCGCACCCCGATCGGGGATCCCCTCGCCGGTCACGCGGGTGGTGTGTGGGCGGTCGCCGTAACTCGACTGAAGGGCCGCCCGGTCGCGGTGACGGGTAGCGGCGATGGCACGATCCGGCTCTGGGACCTCGACGCCCGCGCCCAGCTCGGCGAGCCGCTTACCGGGCACACTGGCGGGGTCTGGGCGGTCGCGGTGACCGAGTTGGACGGTCGCCCGGTCACGGTGACCGGCAGCGACGACCGCACCCTCCGGGTCTGGGACCTGACGACCCGCCGCGCCATTGGCGAGCCACTCACCGAGCACACCGGCCGGGTGCGCGCGGTGGCCGTGGGCGAACTCGACGGTCGCCCGGTCGCGGTGACCGGCAGCGACGACCGCACCCTCCGGGTCTGGGACCTGACGACCCGCCGCGCCATCGGCGAGCTCTTAACCGGCCACACCGGGTGGGTGCGCGCGGTCACCCTGGCCGAGCTGGACGGACGCCCGATTGTGGTCTCCGCCAGCGACGACCGCACGGTACGGGCCTGGGACCTCCGCACCGGTACGCCTGCCGGGAACCCGTTGGCCGGTCACAGGGGAATGGTGCTGGCCCTGGCCACTACCCACCCCCAGGTAGGGGTGACCGGGATCACGGCGGTTGGGGGGTGGACGCTGATCCTAAATTCAGCCGGATGGATCATGGCCCTCGCGTCCGACTCGGGGGAGGTCGCGGCTACGAAGAAGGCGGGGTCGGTGGGAAGGTTCGACCTCGGCGACGTGGGGCTGGTCCGAATCGGCCGCAGAGAGTTCGTGACGCTTCCGGCGAGCCCGGGGTGGGTAGACATGTGGGATCCACGCAGTGACAGCGCCCGCTTCGCTTACCGCACTGGCAGCATTCCTTCCCACTTACCCCGAAATATTGTGATCCTTGGGGAGGGTCTTGTTTGGGTCACGCTGTTCGATCAGCAGATCCTGTGCACCGACCTGACGACCGGGCAAGCGTTGCGGCGCATCAAGGTGCCAGGGGAGATGAGCGTGTTCGCGGTGGCCGAGGTGGACGGCCGACCGCGGGCGTTCACTGGTGGCGGCGAGGGGTGGATCCGGGTCTGGGACCTTGAGCACGGCACCCTCCGCGACCGTATCCACATCGGCGACCCAATCACCGGGCTGGCCGCCACCTCGGACGGCCACCTGATCGCGGTTACCTCTCGCGAAGTCATCGGTTTCCGGTATGAAGGGCTGTCATGACCAGGATTCTCGGTATCCACGGCGTGGGAAATTTCGGATATTTCCGGAAGCATGGGTCGGCGGCTGCGAAGGCGGTTGGGGCCGAGTGGAGTGTGGCGCTGGGGCACGAGATTGAGGTTGTGTACTACGCCCATCTGCTCGATCGGGGCATCGCTCAGGGGGACGATCCGCTCGTCCTGGACCCGGGTGAGCAGGAGATCCTCGTCTCCTGGATCGACCTGCTGGTGGGTGTGCCGCAGACCCCGATGGGGAGGACCACCGCGCAGTTGCAACAGGCTGTGGCCTGGCTCACCGAGAACTACGGCAGGACCGCGCGCGAGATCGCCATCAAGTTCGCCCGGGACCTCAACACCTACCTCTACACGCCTGAACATCCGTTCCGCGAAATCACCCGGACCGCCGTCGCCGATGCCATCCGCGCCCACCGGCCGGAGATTCTCATCGCGCACTCGCTCGGCAGCGTCATCGCGTACGAGGCACTCTGCGCGCACCCGGACCTTCAGGTCGAGCTGCTGGTCACCATCGGCAGCCCGTTGGCCATGAACCAGGTCGTCTTTCAGCGTCTCCACCCGGAGACCACGGCGAACCGCCGTGACCGGCCGCCGGGCGTACGCCGCTGGGTCAACCTCGCCGATGTGGGCGACATCTTCGCTGTGCCGCCGGACATCACCACCCGCTTCGACAACGTGGAACAGGCGCCCAAACTGACCATCGCGCCGGTTGACTTCCACCGGGCCGTCAACTACCTCGCCCACCCGGACGTACGGGATCTGGTCCAGCCGACGCCCTGACAGCGCCAGCGCCGGACCACGACGGCGGCCAGGGCGAACAACGGGATCACCGCGCCCAGGCGCTGGTCGGCAGCCGCCTCCGGGAGCCAGGGGAAGCCCAGCTCCGGATACCAGGCCTGGCCCATCAGCGGGCCGGTCAGCAGTCGTACGGCCAGCCAGGACTGGAGCACCACCGCCGTCGTCAGGGTGGGGATCGGGTGGTCCATCAGCGCCGTGAAGAACACCAGGCCGGAGATGGCCAGGTAGAGCGTGACCAGGAGGCGGATCGCCAGGATCTGCTGGGAGAGCTCGAACAGGGGTGTCAGGAAGAGCGCCAGGTAGGGGAGCGCGTAGGCCGGGATCGCCACCGCCGGGTGGGTCGCCTTCCGCCAGCGCTCGGGAAGCAGCCGCAGTGGTGCCCCCAGGGCCAGCAGTGCCGGGCCGACCATGCCGATCAGCGCGTACTGCGCCATCTGCACCGAGAAGACCGCCCGGGCGTAGACGCCCACGCCGCCCACCATCGCGTATCCGATCACCAGCAGGCCGACCAGCCATGACACGGTACGCCAGCGCTGCCCTTCCGGCATGCGCCTGACCGCCGCCAGGTAGGCGGCTCCCGCGCCTGCCACGGCCAGCAGCAGGATCGGGTCCAGGCGTACCTCGGTGAGCAGCCGAGTGATGGTCAGTTCACGTAAGTCGAAGCCGAGGAGCCCGTGCGTCGTGGTGTCCGCGCCCGGCGGGGGAGGCGTGCGCGAAAGCGCCACCGCCAGTCCCATCGTGGCCGCCATCACCACCAACTCCCCGGCGGCCAGCCGCAGGAACGGCGCCCTGGTGGAGTCCAGAGCCTTGATGGTGGTGCGGCGGTGCCGCCATCCGAAGTACCCGAGAGCGCCCAGAATCGCGACCTTGCCCAGGATGAGCAGGCCGTACCGCGACTCCCAGAGCAGACTCACCGACCCGAGCCGGACCCAGGCGTTGACCGTCCCGGAGACGGCCACGGCGACGAAGCAGCTGAGCGCGAGCGTGCTGAACCTCGCCACTACTTCCTTCGGCCGCGCCGCCCTGCGAAGGAAGACAAGCAGTCCGAAAACCCCACCGATCCAGAGCGTGGCGGTGGCGATGTGCAGCATCAGGCTGCTGACCGCGAAGTCATGGTCACCCGCCGACGCCGAATGCCCGACGTACGCCGGGGGAAGCAGAGCCGCGACGGCCAGTACGAGGAGCAACTTCGGCCGTCGGCTGACGAAGGTCACCAGCGTGATCGTCAACGTCAGGGCATACACGACAAGAAACGCGAGCCCCTGTGGAACGTAGATGACGAACGTGGACAACGCCCCCGACTGAAGTGCCTCGACCACCGGCACCCCAACAAAGTCGGACAACGTCAGCAGAACAGTGATCGCCGCCGTCCCCGCCCACGCCAACGCCCATCGGGGTACGGCCCTGGCGACGATCCGCGGGTCCTTGAGCAGCACCGCCGCAACCAACGAACCAACAGTCGCGATCGCACAAAGATCGTGAAGCAACCGAACGAGCGGAAGCCCCCAGGAAGTCACCGGCCCCGGTGAAGGAAGCCCCCTGATGGCCGGCAGATCACGGTCCCCGCCAAACCAGAACGCGAGCAGCAACGTGACCAAGGCCGCCGTTACCACTCCTGCTGCGACCAGCCGGCCAGGTGGTCCCTTCGACCGATCGGCCGGCGTGTGCTCCGCGACATCCAACTTCGCAGAATCTGATATTTCCGAAATTTCCTGACCAGTGGTCATGGCGTCTCACGCCTGGTGGGAGCCGTGGGCCGGGCGTTCGATGGTGCCGCCCAGGCGGGCTTCCAGTGGCTGGATCGACTCGTAGCTGCCCACCACGACCCATCTCGTGCCGACCAGGTAGGTGCCGCCGTAACTCTGAGCCTCGTCCAGCCAGGCTCGCGCGTACTCGTCGGTGTCGAACGAGACCACGGTGACCTGGTTGGTGCCCGCCAAGCAGGCACCCTCCCGTTTGTCCCGCGATTTGCCCTGCAGTTGAAGTTGGCATCCGATACGAGCGGCCAGCTCCTCCAGAGTCATCGGTGCGGTGGCGACCTTGCTCGGCCCCGCCGAAGCACCCGAATGACCCGAGTGACCCGAGTGCCCGGCCTGCTGGGCCACCACCGGCGTCCGGGGAACAACGGCATACGCCACCCCGGCGGCCACCCACAACCCACCAACCAGGGCAAGCCGCACTGCGAACCGCCGTTTCGGTGTCATGGCCGCCTCCGCTTCCTCTCCAGGAGCCCGGTCCACCCCTGTGGTCTGAGGTACGCCGGACGGACGGAGAGCGTTCAACCCCTTTCAGCCAGGGTCAGAAGTTGCGTGCCAGAACGAGAACTTCGTTTGGAGGCGGCTGATCGACGTCCGGATAGGCCATGGCGACCACCCGGTTGAGCACCTTGGACAGTGGTGCCGCGAGTCCGGCATGTCCGGTCTGTTTGATCAGCTCGAGCGCGGCCATGACCGAGACGCCGGCTTCGACGAGGTCGACCTCGTCGACGGGAACGGACCGATTCATGATCGGCTCGATCAAGCCGAGGGCGTTCAGCACCAGCAGTCGGGAGATGAGGTCGGAGTGGTCATCGGTGTGCAACTCGGACGCGGCCGTTCGGAGGGCACCGACCGGATCGGCCGCGGCATTCCCCTGCGTGAGAAAACGCTGGCGGATATGTTCCTCGCTGTTTCGCGGAAGGGAAACCCGGCCGCGATTGAAGACCGGTCGTGCGGCGGCGGCATGGCTGGCGCCGAGTTTCCCGGCGGAGTACATGAAGGCCGCCAGCCGCCAGACGGGGACGCTGTCCGACTGGTACGCCGGAAACTTCGTCAGCATAACCGCGATGACCCGCGCGATATCCCGGGCTGTTCTCCGTTCAAGGGTGTGAGCCTCAAGGCGGGTGCTGTTCACCCGGGCGAACTCCCTCGGTCTGGTCTGCACCACACGTTCTAGAGCGTTCTCAAGAACGTCAAGATCGTCGCCTACCGGTGATGTGCTCTCTGCCGCCTGGGAAAGGTGCTCGCGGAACCCCCGGATATGCAGATTGGTGATCAGCAGAGCGGTCACCAGGGCTTGGTCTCGCTTGTCGTCCCCCAACTGGGCGCTCGTTTTTGGCACGTCGCTCACCAGCTCCAGCAGTAGGAGCCGAATCGACCGGTCCTTCTCAAGGTGACCGTCGAGCAGCCGATCTCGGATCCGATCGAGCTCTAGGTCAAGGACTTGGTGCAGCGCGTCGGCAAGGGTACGGGCATTGGGAACCACGCTTGCGTTCCTGTCGAACACCGTGAAATCCGCTCTCGACAGGAGGTCGAGGAGGATCTCCCAGGTGAATGTCAGTTCGGCCTTGAGCGGTTCGGCGAGCCTGCTTACTTCGCGTTGCGTATGAACCCGGGTGAGCTGATCGGGAGCTACATTTCCGGAGTGGGGGTCGAAGTCGAAATTATTGAGCAGTTCCCGTACGGCATCGTAACCGTAGTTCTCGGCGCCCGCGTGTGCCACCAGATCGTCAAGATCAAGCGCCAGCAGGAAGCGCCCCAAAGATGAGTGCGGCCGCGTCGCGAGGATGTGCAGATACGCAAGCAGCCGCAGCAGGTTTCCAGGGGTGCCTGCCTGGTAGATCAGGACGTTGAACGCCCAAACGTAAAGGCCCGCCGTCCGGGCGAACGACGGGAAGGCGGAGCCGCTCGCCACGTAGGGCCAGGAAGCCCCCGCAGGCTGGTGGAGCCTCATGTGCTCCCCGTCCTGGCACCACATGGTCTGGTCGCCGAGATCTGTCACCATCTCGGGACTGATCCGGGCCGCTTCGTCCGGTGTCGGCAGCCGGTATTCGGGACCGCCGTCCGACAACCCGTTGAGCCAGTCGACGAAGCGCGTGGCGTCGTCGGCCCAGACCCCCACGGCGGGGAGGTCGGCCCCGTCCGGTTGGGCCATAAGATGTCGTCCGCGCGCCCGCTCCTCGATGACGAACAGGTTCCACAGGTCACGGCTGACCGGCCGCGCGCAGACCGCAGTCCCGTCTTCCAGCCAGGCGACCTCGCGAAGCGCCCGCGCGGCGGCGACCGAGGCGATCATCCGCCGTTTCTCCGGGCTCTGGGCGGCGAACTGGCTGGTGTTCAGCAGGTCGTTCAGCCGGGCCCGGACGTCGGGCCGGAGTTGGCGTGGATTGTCCCGTGCACAGTCGAAGGCGAGGCTGAGCGTCCGGGGCGTCTCTGCGGCCAGGCAGGCTTCGACGATCTCAGTGGCGTCGCCGTCGGCGACCCAGAGCAGAGTGGTTTCCCGCCACCAGGGGTTGTCGACATTGCTGACGAGTATCGAGAAATGTTCGGGATGTTCTCGGATGTAGGCGGCGGCCAGGTACTCCTGAAGGGTCAGATGGGCGAAGGCGTACTGCCCGTGTTCCCGCTCCACCAGCAGGCCGCTCTTCACGATCTCCGCGAGGAACACCTGGGCGGTCAACCGATCGTCCCCACTGACCGCGGCCAGAGGTTTCTCGATGACCATCCGCGCATCGGGGGCGGAGATGTCCCGCGCCGCCCACAGCATCATGTGGATGGCCAGTTGCCGCAGCACGATGCCCTTCTGCTTCCCGGTCAGACCAGTGAGATCGGCGAGGTTCCGCGCCGCTAGCCGGTGGTGGAGGAGCACGTCGCACATCTCGGCGTAGAGATCGGCGCGTTTGCCCGGCAGAGCCCCCCGGTAGAGGTGCACGTTAGCGATCATCGTGAGCAGCAGCGGATTGACTGCCAGCTCGTGCAGCGCGGGCTCACCGCGCAACCGCCCAAGAAGATCCTCCGCCTTCTCCGCCGCGATCCGCTCAATGTCCGAGGGAGTCTCCGGAAGATCCCCGTCCACCTCGGGATCGAACCGGGCACGGTGCTCGATGGCGTAGTACCAACCATGGAGGAACCGGGAGATCTGGTCCCGGGTGAACCGCTGGACCTGGAGGACCTCCGCGTCCGGGAGCGGATTGGACAGGTACCCGAGCGGTCGTGAGGTGATCACGAAAGTGCAGCCGGGATAGCGCCGGATCTGCGTCTCCACCCACGCCACCACCCGCTTGCGCTGCTCCTCGTCGGCCACCTCGTCCAGGCCGTCCAGCAGTACGACGCACGTCCGGCGATCCAGCTGCCGGGCCAGCCACCAGGCGGGGATCTTCTTGTTGAGCCACCCCGCCTTGACCGCCACCTCGGCGAGTTCCCCCGGCCGCTCCCCGACCAGATCGGCCCAGTGATCCCGCAGGTAGAGCAGGACCGGCAGTTCCCGGCGCGGCCACAGCCGCCAGCGCTTCTCGCACATCATCAGCGCCTGGTGCCGGATCAGTGTGGTCTTCCCGCACCCGGGGCTCCCGATCACCGCGAACACCTGGTTCAACGGCAGAAAATCGTTCAGCGCCGCCCGCCGGGGCACCTCGCTCTCCCCGTACGGCGCGGACGGCACCACCCCGGTGTCCCCCGCCGTGTCGTGCAACGCCCGGGGACGCAACGCCAGGTCCACGTAGATCTGCCGCATCCGCAGCACGTACGCCCCCCGGGTCAGCACCCCGAGCGTCTCCATCCGCGCCACGGACGCCCGCAGCTGCCGCCGGTACGCCCGGAGCGGCAGCCACGGCATCCTCTCCCCGGACGGGCTCAACGGCTGGGTGGCATAGGTCGCGACCAGAGCCCCCAGCAAAGTGAACCCGAAAGCCAGATAGGCCCAGGTGAAACTCAGTTCGCCATTGTCCAGAATCTGGTTGACCGCGACCCCGGCCACCACGGCGGCCGCCGCGATGGCAAGGGCCAGCATGGCACCCTGAATTCGCCGCACTCCGGCTCCCCTCGGAGCATCACCGATTCCTGATGCCACTCAACACCGGTAGGGGACCCCGGACACCCGCCATCACCGATTTGAAATCAACGGGAGTGTCGTTCGGTGAAGTCGAGAATGCGCTGCCAGGCGTCCGCGCACGCGTCCGACCATTCGGCATATGACCGGTCAAAGAACGAATGCGGAGCCCCGGCGTAGATATGCGTCTCGTGTTCGGTCCCGGCCCGGTCCAGCGCGGCGGTGAAGGTGTCGAACTCCTCGGGGGTGGAGGCGGTGTCGGCGCCGCCCCGCAGCAGCAGAAGGGGCGCCCCCGGCTGGTCCGGCACGTCAGGGATCCGGCGGATCACCCCGTAGAACCCGATCGCCCCGGCGAGCCCGTTCCCGTGCGCCCCCAGCCACCACGACTGCGCCCCGCCGAAGCAGAATCCCACCGTGAACACGGGATCGCTCAGCTCCGCCTTGGCGGCGTTCAGGTCCAGCCGCACGTGCTCCGGCGTCACCTGCCCGATCCGCGACTGCCAGTCGAAGGAGTCACCGCGGTCGTCGTCGCTCGCCGTACGTCCGAAGTAGTCGATGGCGATCGTGGTGAATCCGGCCTCGGCGAACCGTACTGCCAGGTCACGGTAGTAGGGGTGCAGACCCCTGATGTCCGGCAGGATGACGACCGAGCGCCCGTTGGGCGTGGTGGGGTCGGCGCGGTAGGCGAGCACCCGGGTGCCGTCCCCGGAGGTCAGCTCGATCGGCCCGTGCCCGGCCACCTCTCCGATCACCGGCGGCGCCGGCGGACGGCTGTTCGTGCTGTGACACATCGGTGGTTCCTTTCCTCATCCGGTCGGCACCGTCCCCGCCAGGGCGGCTAACCGCGCCGCGTGCAGGCGTTGATCACGCCGCGCCAACAGGAAGACGATAATCGCGACCGCCAGCAGCGGCGCTCCCTTGACCAGGAAGGCCCCTTGCAGCACGGGCGCGTCCCACCAGGCGTGCATCATCATGGCCAGCACCAGTGCTCCGGCGAAGACGGTGACCCGCCAGGCGAGCGGCCGTTCGGTCCGCCCCGCCAGGTAGCCGAGCCCGGCGCCGCTGACCGCCGTCATGGCCCAGTGGCTCCACCACGCCGACAGCCCGACTCGGGCGAAGAGCGTGGTCAGCGTGTCGTTCACCTCCTGCACCCCGCCGCTGACGATGATCGTGTTGAACACGTAGAGCAGATCCTCCACGACCTGGAATCCCAGCCCGACGAGCGCTCCGAACCCGAACCCGGCCAGCGGCCCGGTGACCACCCGCGGCGCCATCAGCGCGATCAGCGCCACTCCGGCGACCTTGGCCAGTTCCTCGTCGATCGGCGCGAAAGCCGCATCCCCCCATATGTCGGCGAACTCCGGCCCGACCAGCTTGGCGACCAGGCCGGAGAAGGCGGTGTTGGCCACGAACGCGACCCCGAACGCCCCCGTCCCTCCCCAGACCAGGGCGGCGAAGGCGTACCACACGGACTGCTCCCGGACCGGCCGGATGCGGTGGAAGAGCCAGGACCCCAGGACCGTCAGCGGCACCAGCACGGACAGCCCGATGATCGTCCCCGGTTGGAACACCAACGCCTGCGGCGCCAGCGTGCTGATCGTGATGAAGCCCCCCAGCGCGCACGCGATCGCCCACACCCAGAAGGCCGGCCGCCCGATCACGATGTCAGGCCCGCGAACGTGACCGACTCCAGCATGTTCCCGATCTCCTCCCCCCGGACCAGGACCTCCTCCGGCGGCCCCGACACCACCACGTCGGCCCCCAGCGTCGGCGCCGCGAACACCGCCATCGTGCCCGCGCGATCCCGGAACGTGATCGGCCCCGCCAGCCCCTGCACCCCCTGCCGGGTGACGACGGGCACCGGCGTCCCCGCCACCGGCGGATGGCCCCCGACCTCCTGGATCCGCTGGAGCCCATCCCAGAGTTGCCGTGGTGTGGCCCCCTCCACCATCACCACGTTCAACTGGAACGAGGTCGCCCCGCTCACCAGGGCCACCGACTCCGACAGCGAGCTTTCCCCGGAATCGAGCGCCCATCCCGCCGGCACCTGGAACGCGACCGGGCGCCGCTGATCCCCGTCGAGCGCCCCCACCTGCACGATCGCCCCGGCGGGCAGCGCCACGAACCCCCCGTCGACCGAGTGATCGATCGACGGCAGGACCACCCCAAGCACCACGAGCACTCCGGCCACCGCCAGCGCACCCGCCAACCCCTTGCTCGCCATACATCCCCTTGATCATGAGGGGATGTCCTATGTCATAACCGCCCGCTATCCCGTCAAACGCTCGCCGGACCGGGGAACCTGCCCCCTTTCCCAGGGCGGCTGACCTGCCGATTGATCTTTTGCGAATCGCAGCCGAACCCCGAAGGACGCCGCATGCGTACGTCAGGTGACGTATAAATACCGTCAGGTTTGATGGCGCGGTCGTCTCAATCCCGTATCAACTCCGGAGAAATCTCGTTGTTCGGTATTGAATGGAAATATCCCCACAGCGGGAGGCGAGGAAGTGCGTAGGCATGAGATCGAGCTCCTGATTCCGACGGGTTTTGCGGTTGACGTCCTGTGTTGCGTGGCTATCGCATTGTTTGTCCCGATCGGCATGGCGAGGTTCGTGGTCTTCGCGGCGATCAACGTGGTGCTCGGCGCCTGGCTGCGCCACCCGCTGGCCGCCTTCACCACGGCCGTGATCGCCTGGTCGCTCACCACCGGCTTCCTGCTCAACAACCTCGGCGAACTCACCTTCTCCGCCGCCGACCTGGAGCGCCTTGTCACCCTGCTCGTCGCCGCCCTGCTCGGTTCCGTGTGCGGCATGCTGTTCTGGCAGCGCAGGGCCGCCCCGGAACTGGCCCCGGTCGTGGTCTCCCGGCAGAACCGCCCGGTGGACCCGATGCTCACATCTGCCGAATAGGCGCTTTGACCCATTGCATGCAATGCTCGGATTTGCCGAAGTCGGGATATTCCGACATCCTCGGTAGGAAATATATTGCTGTACGTCCCGGAGGCCCCCATGCCCCGTCCCTCGCTGCTCCTGGCGGCCGGCTTCCTCGCCCTGGCCGCCATCGGTTGCGCACCTGAGAGCGATGCACCCACCACCGCCGCCACCGGCGCGGCGTCCTCCGCCTCCGACCCCTGTGCCAAGGACCAGCTCAAGCTGATCACCCCGGGCAAGCTCACCATCGGCACCGACAAGCCCGCGTACGAGCCCTGGTTCAAGGACGACAACCCCGCCAACGGCCAGGGCTTCGAGGGCGCCGTCGCCAAGGCCGTGGCCACCGGTATGGGCTTCACCCCGGAGGAGGTCGTCTGGGAGGTCGTGCCGTTCGACGCCTCCTACGCGCCCGGTCCGAAGAAGTTCGACTTCGATCTCAACCAGGTCTCGATCACCCCCGAGCGGGCCCAGGCGGTCGACTTCAGCGAGGGCTACTACACCGTCAAGCAGGCCGTGGTGGCGCTGGCGGACGGCAAGTTCGCCGGGGCGACCTCGCTGGCGGCGCTGAAGGACGCCAAGATCGGTGTCCAGGTGGGCACCACGGCGCTGCAGGCCGTACAGGAGATGATCCAGCCCTCGGCGGACCCGAGTGTCTTCAACCAGCAGATCGACGTGATCACCGCGCTGAAGAACAAGCAGATCGACGCCATCGTGCTGGACCTGCCCACCGCCTTCTACGTGACCGCCGCGCAGATCGACAACGCCAAGATCGTCGGCCAGTTCGCCTCCAGCCACGCGGCCCCGGAGGAGTTCGGCCTGCTCTTCGAGAAGGGCAACCCGCTGGTCGGCTGCGTCAACAAGACGCTGGCCACGTTGAAGTCCTCCGGTGACCTGGCCAAGATCGAGGCCGAGTGGCTGACCGCCACGGCGGGAGCACCTGAGCTGTGACGAAACTTGGGGCCCGGCCACAGCGCGGCAGCGAATGGTAGCTGGGCATGCGGGATCGGCGGCTCGGACGTGAGGGCGGGACCGGGCCGCTGACCTGCCGGGATATCAGGCCGGTGGCTC
>NZ_JAHCST010000102.1 GCF_018476525.1 Acrocarpospora catenulata | reverse complement strand
AGCTGGCCAAGGATGTGGAGACCAAGGAGCAGATCGCTTCGACCGCCTCCATCTCCGCCGGTGACGTCGAGATCGGCGAGCTGATCGCCGAGGCGATGGACAAGGTCGGCAAGGAAGGCGTCATCACCGTCGAGGAGAGCAACGCGTTCGGGCTTGAGCTGGAGCTCACCGAGGGCATGCGCTTCGACAAGGGCTTCATCGCCCCGCTGTTCATCACCGACTCCGACCGGCTCGAAGCGGTCCTGGACGATCCGTACGTACTCCTCACGAGCGGCAAGATCTCCGCCAACCGGGAGGTGGTCCCGCTGCTCGACAAGGTCGTCCAGTCGGGCAGACCACTGCTGGTCATCGCCGAGGACGTCGAAGGCGAGGCTCTGGCCACCCTGATCGTGAACAAGATGAAGGGCGTCTTCCGGTCGGTGGCGGTCAAGGCCCCCGGCTTCGGCGACCGCCGCAAGGCCATGCTGGTCGACATCGCCACCCTCACCGGCGGCCAGGTCATCAGCGAGGAGCTCGGCCTCAAGCTGGAGAACGCTACCCTCGACCTGCTGGGCAAGGCCCGCAAAGTCGTGGTGACCAAGGACGAGACCACGATCGTGGACGGCGCCGGTGACGCCGCCCAGATCGCCGGCCGGGTCAACCAGATCCGCGCCGAGATCGAGAACACCGACTCCGACTACGACCGCGAGAAACTCCAGGAGCGCCTGGCCAAACTCGCCGGCGGCGTGGCCGTCATCCGCGCGGGCGCCGCCACCGAGGTCGAGCTGAAGGAGCGCAAACACCGCATCGAGGACGCCGTCCGCAACGCGAAGGCGGCCGTCGAGGAGGGCATCGTCCCCGGCGGCGGCGTGGCCCTGCTCCAGGCCGGTACCAAGGCCTTCGACCGCCTGGAACTGACGGGCGACGAGGCCACCGGCGCCGCCATCGTCAGGAAGGCCCTGGAGGAACCCCTCAAGCAGATCGCCGTCAACGCCGGCCTGGAGGGCGGCGTCGTCGCCGAACGCGTCCGCAACCTGGAACCCGGCCACGGCCTCAACGCGGCCACCGGCGACTACGTCAACATGTTCGACGCGGGCATCATCGACCCGGCCAAGGTAACGCGCTCCGCGCTGCAGAACGCGGCATCCATCGCGGGCCTCTTCCTCACCACCGAAGCCGTCATCGCCGAAAAGCCGGAGAAGACCGCGACCGCCCCCACCGGCGACTTGGACTTCTAATCCGGAGGGCCGGATGGCGCGGCGGTTCAGCTGGTCGAGCCCCAGGTCATCCGGCCACCGCCGCCGGCAGTTCGGTTAAGGCATGATCGCCGGCAGTCGCTGGTGATGGTCAAGTTGCTGGAGGCGGCGATCCACCGGTTCGACCTGGCGCGAGCCGAGAAGATCGCTGATCTCGTCACCATGCCGGACGACAAGGCGCAGGCCCTGGGCCCTGGCCCAATTGGCAAGCGCGACAGCCGGCCAAGGCGACTTGACCCATGCTCAATCGACGCGCACAGGCCATGACCGATTTCGTGTGGACGTTAGCTCAGCGCGGTGACGTCGAACGCGCGGCGGCGCTCGCCGAAACGATCAGCGATCCCGATTATTACGGCCAGGCCATGAACCGCGTGATAAAGGCTCTGACATCATCGGGCGACTTGCTCCGCGCAGAGACTCTGGCCCGCACTATCACCGATTCGAATCGGGATGTGGTGGCTATGGCCACCCTGGCGGAAGCGGTGGCACGACACGGTGATCTGAATCGTGCGGAAAGCCTCGCGCGCAGTATCACCAATCCGGACTTCAAAGTAGACGCACTGACGGCCGTAGCGGACCACGCTGACCACGCCCGAGCCAGCCGGATCATCGCCGAGCTTTTGAGCGCGGGAGAATGGCTGAAACCATTACCGGTGATCGCGAAGATCGCCCCTGCCGCTGTAATTGCCATAGCCGACGAAATTCTCGCAAGTTGACCCAAGGGGTCGAACCCGCTTTTCAGGCTGTCGCGAGGATGCCCATCACCTCGATCGCCTCGGCCAGGGCCTGCTCCGAGCCGCAGTGCGCGAGTGCGACCTCGTTCACGCCCAGTTCCCCGGCTGACCAGAGGCCGAGAGCCCGCGCGCATTGCTCCTCGCTGCCGCAGATCACGTACTCGTCGAGCAGTTCGTCGGAGATCAGGTGGTCGAATTCGGCCCCGCTGAGATAGGCCGTGGCGATGTCGGCGATCACCTGACGATCGACATGGGGGCT
The DNA here is from genome assembly GCF_018476525.1 of Acrocarpospora catenulata. GTDB lineage: Bacteria > Actinomycetota > Actinomycetes > Streptosporangiales > Streptosporangiaceae > Acrocarpospora > Acrocarpospora catenulata. Next base: position 16,073 of record NZ_JAHCST010000102.1, on the reverse strand, counting down.
CCGCAGGAGCATCTGCTCGTACGCCTCCACACCGTGGAACCGCGCGAAGTTCTCGGCGAGGAAGTCGCGTCCGCGTCGCCGTGCCCCGGCCGGATCGGTCGTGCTCGCGCTGATCGGCACGTACACGACCACGTCGAGTTCGCCCTCCGCGGCCGAGGATCGGGCCGTCCCGACCGAGTCTCGTACCAGCGCACGAGGGCAGAACATCGAGATCAGGAGACCGTCGCCGTACCGTCCGGCCGCGTGGAGCATGCGTTGCCCGATCGCCGCAAGATAGATGCCGAAGGACGGGCTGGGCGGTTCCAGGGCGATCGCCTCGTTGGCGAAGCGCCGGCCGTGGTAGTCCGCCGTGTTGCCCGCCATCACGTCCCGGAGCACTTCGACCGCCTCCATGAGCTCAGAGAGCGGCCGCTCGGTGCGTACACCGGCCTGAGCGAGCCGGGTAGCCGGCCCGGCTCCGAGGCCGAGGCTGAACCTGCCGCCGGAGACCTCCTGCACCGTCGCGGCCTCCATCGCCAGCACGGCAGGACTACGCAGGAAGGGACTCACGGTGCCGACGCCCAGCCGTACCCGTTCCGTCACCGCGGCCATGGCCCCGGTGAGCGCGAAAGCGCCTCGCGTGTAGAGGTTCTCGGTGACCCACAGCCGATGGATGGAGGTCTGGTCGGCCAGGCGGGCGGCGGTGACACAGGCGGTCATCGGCAGCTGGGCCGGCAGCACGGCACTGATCTTCAAACGCACGACGCCGTCTCCCGTCCGTGTTGTATACAGATGCACCGTTCCATACCCTTAAGCTCCTGTCTGAGGGATTAGGTGGACAACGATGGGCCTCGATGAGGTTCTGGGCATCTGGGCCCGGGGTAGCGGGCCGCTGTACGACCAGCTCGCCCTGGCGATCCAGCGGAGGATCGAGTCCGGCGAGCTCCCCATCGGCACCCGGTTGCCTTCCGAGCGGGCGCTCGCGAAATCCCTGTCCGTGAGCCGCACCACGGTGATCAACGCGTACGCCCGGCTGGACGACCTGGGCTGGCTGGAGCGGCGGCAGGGAGCGGGCACCTGGGTCGCGCGCCGAGTGGCGAGCCCACCCGGACCGGCGGACCAGGCCGGCGAGGAGGCTCGCTCGTACGCGGTCCTGCGCGTGCTCCGAGCCGCCCTGGAGCCCGTACCCGGGGTCATCGACCTCGCGACGGCGGCCTTCAAGGACGCGGAGGGAATAGTGGACGCCCTGGCGACCACCTCGCCCGGGGACATCGCCGCCAACAGCGAGCTGGGCGGGTACCTGCCGCTGGGGTTTCCGGTGCTCCGGGACGCCGTCGCCGCGCACCTGTCCGAGCTGGGCATAGCCACCCTGCCCAACCAGGTGGTCATCACCACGGGCGTCCAGCAGAGCGCGGCACTGTTGTTCTCCGCCCTCGCGCGGGAACGGAACCTGGTCGCGATGGAGAGCCTCACCTGGAACGGCACCCTCGACCTGCTGCGGCACCTGGGCCTGGCGGCCCTTCCCCTGCCACCGGCCTGCGGCGACGACTTCGTCGAGCGGGCGGCCCGGCTGGCCAGGACGAGGCAACCGGGTCTCATCTGGCTGACCTCCGGATTCCACAATCCGACGGGCCTGCGCTTCACCAGCGCGCACGCCCGGGCGACGGCTGAGCTGGCCGCGCAGACCGACGTGCCGATCGTGGAGAACGCGACCCTGCTGGAGTACCGGCTCGGCGCCCTGCCCGGGCACGCCGTCGCGCAGTACGCTCCTGACGGTCCGATCATCACTGTCGGCAGCCTTTCCAAGACGCTGAGCCCAACTCTCCGGCTGGGCTGGATCCGGGCGCCGCGGCACATCGTCACCCGGATCGCCAGGCTCAAGTCCCTGTCCGACAGCGGCGCGAGCCTGCTGCCGCAGATCGTCGGCGCCAGGCTCCTGTCCCGATCCCAGGAGCTCGTCGGCAGACGCCGACAGCGACTCCAGGCCAACTGCGACCTCCTCGATTCCGGCCTGTCCTCCGCGATCCCCGAGTGGACCTGGCGCCGCCCCGAAGGCGGCCTGGCACTCTGGGCCGAGCTTCCGCGCGGTACAGGCCTGCATTTCGCGCATGTCGCGGCCCGATACGGCGTCGAGGTGGTCCCCGGGTCGGTCTTCGACCTCGCGGAGCAGCCCTCGGCGACCATCCGGATATCGCTGGCGCGATCCGCCGGGGAGACGGTCGAGGCGGTGGGCCGTCTCGCGGAGGCCTGGAAGAACTACCGGCCCTAGCTCGAATCGGCCCACTCGCCACTCCTCAGACGAGGCTCAGGGGTTTCCGGAAGGTCTCCTCCAGGCGGAGGACGGTCCCGATGGCGACCAGCGCGAAGGCGATCACGATCCAGGCGGGGGCGATCGCCGACCCCGTGGTACTGATCAACCAGGCGGAGACGTACGGCGCGGTGCCGCCGAACAGGGCATGGGCCAGGTTGAAGCCGAGCGCGATCCCCGTGTAGCGAACGGTCGCCGGGAACAACTCGACGAGCGTGGCCAATATGGCGCCCATCATGACGGCCTCGCAGGTGGCCAGCATGAGCTGGCCGAGGACGGCCACCGCCACGGCGCTGCTCTGCATGAACAGGAACGCCGGGAACGCCAGCACCGCGAATCCGATGCTTCCGGCCAGCAGGACGGGCTTGCGACCCACGCGATCGCAGATCAGGGCCGCGACCGGGATGACGCCCGTGGCCACCAGCAGGGACGACGTCGTCATCCACGTCGCGGCGCTCGTCGAGTACCCGCCCTGCCCCTGAAGGAAGATGCTCGAGTACACGAACGCGATGTAGTAGCCGGGCGCGGCCAGCACGTTGATCCCGATGACCTTCAGTACGGCGGCCCGGTGCCGCTTCACCACCGTCAGGATCGGGGCCGAAACCACCTTCTCCGTCTCCGTCACGGCCCGGAAGGCCGGCGAGTCGGCGAGCTTGGACCGGATGTACAGCCCGACCAGCCCCAGTGGGAGGGCGATGAGGAAGGGAATCCGCCAGCCCCAGGAGTCGAGCTGGCCGACCGGGACCGCCCAGGTGACGACGGCGACGATCAGGGACGCCCCCATGAGGCCCACCATCGAGCCCAGCTGGGTCATGCTGGTCAGGAACCCGCGGCGGCCCGCGGGCGAGCTCTCCGCGATGTACGCCGCCGCGCCGCCGAGCTCGCCACCCGCGCAGATGCCCTGCACCAGCCGGGCGAGGAGCAACAGGATGGGGGCGGCGATACCGATCGTGGCGTAGCCCGGCAGGATTCCGATCACGAAGGTGGCGACGCACATTCCGATGATCGTCAGCGCGAGCGCGTGCTTCCTGCCGAACTTGTCGCCGAGGTGTCCGAAGAAGACCCCGCCGAGCGGGCGCATGAAGAACGCGACACCGAAGACGATCAGGCTGGACAGCAGCGCCGTCGTCGGGTCTTCGTCGGTGAAGAAGACCCTGGCCAGTACGGTCGCGGTGTAGCCGTAGAGCCCGAAGTCGTAGTACTCGATGACGGTTCCGATGGTTCCTGCGCGCACGACCCGTTTCATGGCGGCGGGGTCGACGCTCGAGGTGGGTACGGCACTCGAGATGTCACTCATGAGGGAAAACACCTTTCTCGGGGCGGATTGGAGAATGGGGGGCCGAGAAGTGGGGGGATTACAGGAGGGCTACCTGGGGGAACGCGGCCAATGCCGTCCGGCCTTCGGCCTCCAGGGTTCGGCACATCCGCAGAACCAGATGATCTTGTCCGGACCGGCCGGTGATCTGGATGCCGACCGGCAGGCCCTTCCTGTCGAAGCCGCCGGGAAGCGAGACCGTCGGCATGCCGGTCAGGTTCCACAACTGCGTGTTCCGCCACCAGCTCGTGACGTCGTCACGAAGACCGTCGGCGCGGACCGGCGCCTGTTGCCCGAGCGGGAAGGCCGTGACCGGCAGGGTCGGGCCGATCAGAACATCGAAGGGGGAGAACAGCCCGGCCACGGTGTGTCTGAGGACCGCGCGGCGGGCCTCGGCCTCCTCTCCGGCCCCCGGCGGCGCCCGCCTCCAGGCTTTGACCGTGTCGAGCAGGCTCGATGACACCTCCGCCGCCCTGTCGTCGAGCGTCGCGAACTCGTCGGCCATGGCCGCCATGAACAGGACGTCCCAGACCGGCCCCGCGTCGGGAAGGTCGACGGGGGCCTGGGAGACCGGCAGGCCGATCGACTCGATGCCGTGTACGAACTCGCCGAGCACCCGTTCGACATCGGGATCCAGGGATGTCCCGTCCACCGTGCGGTAGAACCCGACGCGGACCCGCCGGCGCTCTGCCTTGGTGAAGGGCTCCGGCTCCCACTCGACCTCCGGATCGGCCGCGTGGCGACCGGCCAGCACCGAAAGGGCCAGAGCGGCGTCCCGGACGTCGCGGCTCAGGACGCCGATGTGCCCCAGCGCACCGAGCCGGCTGGGCGGGAAGGTCGGCACCGTGCCGGTCGTGGGTTTTACTCCCAGGACCCCGCAGAAAGAAGCGGGAATCCGGATGGAACCTCCCCCGTCAGTGGCCACCGCCAGGGGCCCCAGGCCCAGCGCCACCGCCGCGCCGGCTCCCCCCGAAGAGCCCCCCGCGGTCCTCGACCTGTCCCAGGGGTTACACGTGGGGGCGCTGACCAGGCTCTCCGTCGTCGCCTTGTGGCCCAGCTCGGAGGTCGTCGTCTTCGCAAACACCAGGGCTCCCGACTGCTTCAGCAGGCGTACGCTCGGGGCGTCCGGAAGCCGGGTCCCTCCGGGCACGAGCCTGGATCCCCGCCGGGTCGGCAGGTCGGCGGTGGCCAGCAGGTCCTTCACGCTGACCGGCACTCCGTGCAGTGGTCCCGTCGGCGCGCCCGACGCGAGCTGGGCCTCGGCCCTCCTGGCCGCGTCCATGGCCAGCTCCGGGTCCAGGACCTGCAGCGACGCGTACGCCGGGTCGAGCAGGGCAGCCCGGTCGAGCAGGGAGGCCATCACCTCTACCGGGCTCACGACCCTTTCCCTGATCTGCTTCGCCGTCTCGATCGCCGTCCAGGTGTGGAAGGGGTTCGTCATCCCCGGCCTCCTCCTTCCGGGTGCGGATACGCCGTGGCCGGGGGGAATCGCCCTGTCCGGTCGTACTGACCCCAGCTCCGATCCCACGCGTCGTGCAGGGACCGCAGCGCGGCGACAGGGTCGGGCGCGTCGTCCACCCGCAGGTCCACCAGCGGGCATCCTGTTCTGTCGTAGATCAACACGGCGGCCGACTGCCTGCCGCGGGCGTCGCCGCCTGCATGGTCGCCGCCTTCCAGGGCGTCCAGGAGCCGGCTGGTGAGATCGCCCGATCCGGCGTGGAAGCGGGTCAGCATGCCGTCCAGGACCCTGGTGTCGCGCAGCCAGTTCCCGGCCACCGCGACGTGCTCGTCCACCAGCTCGCCGGATTCGTCGGGCACCTCCCGCCCGGTGAACACCCGAGCTTCGTGGGTGAGTGAGATGGCCAGGAGTTGCCGGCGGTCGCGGCCGGGATCAGCGGCCAGTGCCCGTTGGAAGGCCTGCGCGGGGGCATCGCCGCTGTCGACGGCGTCCGCGATCTCGATGCCCAGACGGGTGTTGACGGTCGCCTGCGTGACCACCATGGTCGTGCCGCGTCGCGCCATGAGCGTCCGTCCTCCGACGCAGGGGCGTGCCGTGGCGATGGCTGCGCCGAACAGACCCGCGGCCGGGTCGCGCGCCACGATGGAGAAGGTCATCAGGCGCGGTCGGGGCGAGTGCCGGTGTCCTGGACCGAGAAGTGCGCGTGGATCACCTTCCACCCGTCCGCGGCCCGTATGGCCACCTGGGTGGCCCGGTAGTAGCTCGGATTGTGTTCGGTGGTTCTTCCGATCCATTCCTTGTGGCGGCTGACGTAGTCGGCGCTTATACAGGCCATGTCGCCGCGTACGACGATGCGAACACGGCCGGGCGAATAAGGGCTGAGAAGTCTGAACTGGGGCCGGTAGAAGTTCCAGATGTTCTCCCAGTCCGGGAGACCATCATAGGTATGCCCATTGGTGTTGTAGTGCCGGTTTTCCGGGTTGTCGTCCCAAACGGACTTGAGTCGCTCGTAATCGAGATCGTCGTTGGCCCGGAGGAACTCATGATGAAGGAACAAAAGCTGCTCGTGATCGGCTTCCGTTCCGCCGTCAAACGACGTCGAAACCGGTGGAACGACATCCGCTGTATTCATATCACTGGATGGCATGGGGGAAAGCTATCGAGAAAGTCGGGCGGTGGTCGATATCCAATCCAGCCGTAGTGGTTACTGGTTGAAGATCACGACTCGCCCCCGCGACCCTCCCCAGAGGGGTTCCACGGTTACCGTCTTGGCAGGTCAGAAGGGATGGTCGCGCCGTCGTACACAAGCGGCTCGCCCAGGGGGCGCAGGTTGGTCCACTCGCCCGGGAAGTGCATGATGGCGCAATGGAATCGAACATTCCGTGGCGTACGCGGTGCCGCGCTCCATTCGCGCGTCTTGATCGAGAAAGAGCCGCCGCGGAAAGAACTCTCGCGCATATCGCGTCCCAGCCCGCGGTAAGCGCCAAGGGCGGTGATCTCGGTCCCGTCGCCGAAACGCTGGCCCGGCTGATGCGTGACTGCGGCCTGGAGTCCACGGTGATGGCCACCGCCGGCGCCCCGATCGTCTTCGGGCGGCGAAAGGAATCCGACCGGGTTCCGACCATTCTGGTGTACGGCCATTACGACGTCCAACCAGTGGAGCCCATATCGGCCTGGACATCCGACCCGTTTACGCCGCAGATCCGCGATGGCCGGATGTTCGGCCGCGGCACGGCCGACAACAAGGGGCAACATATCGCTCAGCTGTTGGCGATCAAAGCGGTGCTTGAGTCTTCGGGGCGCCTGCCCGTCAACGTCGTGATGATCGTTGAAGGTGAGGAGGAAATAGGCAGCCCCCATCTGGAGCAGTGGGTCGATGAGCACGCACACCTGCTCAAGGCCGACTTCGCATACACCTCCGATGGAGCCATCCACCCCAGCGGACGGCCTGTCGTGCTCTGCGGGGCGCGTGGCCTGCTCTATCTCGAACTCACCCTGCGGGTGGCACCGGTCGATCGGCACTCGGGCAGTTTCGGCGGTGTCTCCAGGAACGCCGCGCTCGAACTCGTACAGGCCGTAAGTTCGTTGTGGGACCGCGACGGCGAGGTCGCCGTCCCCGGTTTCCACGACGCCGTCGCCGAGCCGACCGACCTGGAGAAAGCGGCCGTGGAAGCACTTCCGCTCACATCGCCGATACACACCTCCGAAATGGTGACCTCGTCGTCGGACTGGTTCCGACGGTTGCTGCTCCGCCCGAACATGAACATCAGTGGGCTGGGCTCCGGGTGGACCGGCCCGAGCATGAAGACGATCATCCCGGCATCCGCTACGGCGAAACTGGATGTCCGCCTGGTCCCGAACCAGGATCCGTACGACATCGCCCGGCTCATTACCGAACGGCTGCGTTCGACGGCGCCCGAGGTAGAGGTGAACGTGATCAGTGGGGTCAAACCATCCCGCACGCCGCTCGACTCCCCGATCGTCGATCGCGTGTCCCAGGCTGTCGAATTCGCCTGGGAGCAGCCCCCGCTGCTCTACCCCTCACTGGCAGGTTCGGTACCGGACTTCGTGTTCACGTCGAACTTGGCGATCCCTTCGGTGATCGTCCCCTACGGCAACGCCGACCAGGCCAACCATGCCCCCGACGAGAACTTGGTGCTCGACTACTTCCACAAAGGTGCCCGCACCTTCGTAGCCGTCCTGCATGCCTTCGCACCTTACGAGTCGGCGAGAACGTAGCCCCCCACGGATGACGGGATGACGAAGGAGTCGAGCCGCTTCAACTGGCGCGTTGTGCGGTTCAACCGGTACCAGGTGTGCGTTCTGTAGTACTCGCGACCCACCTGACGATCGGAGCGAGTCAGAACATCGAGGTGGCCCGCCTTGTCCCAGCGTGCCTTCAAAGGAACTTCACCCTTACGAAGCCGGATGGGGATGGTGCTCATCTTGCCGGTGGCCAGGTTGCGAATGAGGACCCTGTTCTTGGGCGGACCGCCGTCGTTGTACCGAGTGCGGGCCACAGTGACACCGTCGAGGCCGAGGTCACCCCGCATGTAGACAGATCGCCGCAGTTTCACCGACCACGTCCCGGTCGAATAGACCACCGCCGTGCGGTTGTTCCCGGACATCATGTGCTTCCCGTCCGGGCTGAACCCCCAGGACTGGTACCCCGTAGGCAGGGTGAAGATCTTTCCGGTGGTCGTGTCCACGATCCGATCGACCTCCCGCTCGGAGACCAGGACGCCGCGGATGCTGACGAACCGGCCACGCGGGGAAAGGGTCAACGCGTTCATCTGGAGGTCGTCCGGCCACGTCACCTTGGGGATCTGGCGCGCCCTGCCGGTGGCGGCCTCCCAGATCATGAGTACGCCGTCGCTTTCCCGGAAGTACGCGGCCTGGGCACCGTCCTGGGAGACCGAGACGACCGCGGCGGCCACGTACTCGTTGTCGGCCACGGTCCTGCGTGCGTCGGGGAGCTTGACGACGCGGCCGTTGCTCAGCCAGAGCTTCAACGGGCCGCACGGGCGCCGGCCGCCGTCGCCCTGCAGACAGGAACTGAGCCCGGCGTAGCGGACCACCGGCTTGGCCGCTGCGGCTTCGGCATGGGGGAAGGACATGAATGCGGCGGCCGCCATCGCTGCGGTCAGCACTAACCGGACCAACATTCTGGCATCTTCGCACGGCTCGATGCGGGTTTGAACGGGACGGGCGAAGTACGTAAGCGTCTCGCTGTGCCTGTGCGTATGGGGGATGTGGAGCATCTGGAGTTCGAGGATTTTTACCAGGAAAGCCGGGATGCCTGTCTCCGGGCGGTACTGGCCACCACAGGTGACCGGCAGCTGGCGGAGGACCTGGTCGCCGAGGCGTTCACGCGGGCGTGGATGTCGTGGCGCAAGGTGAGCCGCCATCCGGCGCCACACGCCTGGATCGTCCGCGTGGCGCTGAACACCCGGATCAGCTGGTGGCGACGCCGCCGCCATGAGGTCGCCCTGGCAGATCACGAAGCTATGGACCCCACCGCGGCCGACGGAGTCGACGTGGACCCCGCTCTGCTGGCGGCGTTACGGCGGTTGCCGCCACGGCAGCGGGAGGTGGTCGCGCTGCGCGTCTTCCTCGACCTGGACACCGAGACCGCGGCCAGGACCCTCGGGATCGCTCCGGGAACCGTCTCCGCACATCTGTCGCGCGCTGTCGCGACGTTGCGCGGCGACCTCGCGACAGTCAACAGCCGGGAGGGCGAACGATGAACGACGATGACGTACTGGGCACGGTCCGCGACGGGATGGCCGGAGTGCGCATGCACACGCCGGTGCAGAAGCTCGTGGCGGCGGGCCGGTCGCGCCGCCGCCGCAGGATGGGGGGCGCGACGGCCGGCGCCGCGTTGGCGACGGGGGTGGCGTTGACGCTGGCGATCAACATCCCGCAGGTGAACGCGCCGCCGACGGGCAACCAGGTGCACGTGAGCCTGGCCGCCTTCTCCGTCGACACCAACCCCGACGGCACGGTCACCGTGAAAGTGACCAAGGAGGAGTCGCTGGATCCGGAGCTCATGCAGCGGACCCTGGCCCAGGCCGGTGTTCCCGCGCAGATCACGATCAACAAGTGGTGCCGGCCGTCGGACGAGTCGCAGAATCTGCAAGCGGACCTCGAGAAGGTCCTCCGGGAAGAGCCGCAGCCGGGGAGCGAGCAGGACGCTCTGCGGGAGCCACAGATCAAGACCGACAGGAGCGTCCAGCAGGAGAAGCCCAAGACCGAGAACGACGTGCAGCAGGAGAGGCAACTCAAGGCCGAGAAGGACGTCCAGCATGCGAAACAGCCCTCGGCCGAGAACGACGTCCAGCAGGCGGGAACAATCCTGGTCATCACGCCGTCGGCGATGCCCCCGGGGACCAAGCTGATCATGGGCATGAGGACTCCCGGCTACCAGCCGGACTCCCCGAGCAGGGTCGCGGCCTCGATAGCTCTGGTGCCCGACGACGCCCCGCTGACCTGCACCACGGACGTCCCGATGGGCCCGCCGCGCGAACCCAGGCCTACGCCCGGTTCCTAGATCACCTGACTCGTCACTCAAAGGCCCTCCGGGATCCGGAGGGCCTTTGAGCTGGTAGCGGCCTAGCGAACCGCTCGGCAGATGATGCCGTCGGAGGGGCCGCGGAGGGCGGCCATGATGACGTCGGCGGTGAGGTGCTTGCAGGCCAGGTAGGGGTCGCCGGTGCCACGGAAGATCAGGGTGGAGGAGCCCGACGGGGTGTAGCACCTGAGGCCGGAGGCCTCGTAGAAGCCGATCCAGGCGTCGGGGTGGATCTTGGCGGCGCAGTATTCGCCGATCGACAGGGGCCCGAACGGGATGTCGACGATGGCGGCCTGGGCCGGGGCGGCGGTGGAGAGGAATCCGGCCGAGGCGAGGGCGGCGGTGGCGATGAAGGTGAACACACGGCGGAGCATGGGAACCTCCCGGGTTCTACGTCGTCATCCGAGAGTATTTATTAGGAAACTTTCCTATGCAAGACACGATTTTTAGTGCGGAAACACCTTCTGATTCAACAGTGCTGGTTGTCTTTCGAGGACGTCACCTCGTTCAGCTGAAGATCCCGGAATAGGCGTTGAGAGCGGGTTGGCCACCGAGGTGGGCGTAGAGCACGTTGGAGGTCGCCGGGATCTCGCGGGTCCGGACCAGGTCGATCAGGCCGGCCATCGACTTCCCCTCGTAGACCGGGTCGATGATCATGCCTTCCAGCTGACCGGTCAGCCGGATCGCGTCGATCGTGGACGCCACCGGAATGCCGTACAGGTCACCCGCCCAGCCTTCCAGCACGGTGATCTCGTCGTCGCGCAGTTCCCGCCCCAGCCCGATCAGGTCGGCGGTGTGCCGCGCGATCCGCGCCACCTGTGCCCGGGTCTTCGCCAGCGTGGCCGAGGCGTCGATGCCTATCACCCGGCGCGGGCGGTCCTGGGCGGCGAACCCGGCGATCATCCCGGCCTGGGTCGATCCCGTCACCGTACACACCACGATGGTGTCGAAGAAGACCCCCAGCTCCCGCTCCTGGGCGAGCACCTCATCGGCCCAGTTCGCGAACCCGAGGCCGCCCAGCGGATGCTCGGAGGCACCGGCCGGGATCCCGTACGGCTTGCCGCCCGCGGCCCGGACCTCCTCAAGAGCGGCCTCCCAGGAGGACTTGATCTCGATCCCGAAGCCGCTCGGGTCGAGCCGGACGTCGGCGCCCATGATCCGGGAGAGCAGGATGTTGCCGACCTTGTCGTTCACGGCGTCGGGCCAGTCCACCCAGCGCTCCTGCACCAGCCGTGCCTTGAGGCCGAGCTTCGCCGCGACCGCGGCCACCTGGCGGGTGTGGTTGGACTGGTAGCCGCCGATGGAGACCAGCGTGTCCGCGCCCTGCGCGAGGGCGTCCGGGACGATGTACTCGAGCTTGCGGGTCTTGTTCCCGCCGTACGCGAGCCCCGAGTTGCAGTCCTCACGCTTGGCCCAGATCTGCGCGCCACCCAGGTGGGCCGTCAGCCGCGGGAGGGGATGAACGGGACTGGGACCGAACAGCAGCGGGTACCGTTCGAACTTTTCGATGGACAATGTCCCCTTCTTTCTCGACAGCCGGGCGATGGCAACCAGGCGGGCCGCGACGTGCAAAATGTTGCATGTCGCCTAGCGGCTGTCAAGCAAGCCGCCGACCTCGGCCGTACCGAGGTTGATCGACTTGACTCACGATCCTTTCGAGGGCGCAAAATGTTGCATGCCAGTCCCGCAGCCAATCGCGAACTCCGGTCGTCACCTTCTCCGTGACGACGCCTTCATCCGGATCCGGGCGGCCATCGTCGATGGCACCCTCGCGCCGGGCGAACGCCTGGCCGACACGGAGCTGGCCGCGTGGCTGGGGGTCAGCAAGACTCCGGTACGGGAGGCGCTCACCCGTCTCGACGCCGACGGCCTGGTCCGGACCAAGCCCGGGCGGTACACGATCGTGAGCCCGCTGGATGTCCGTAGCATCCGGCACGCCCAGGCCGTCGTCGCCTCGATGCACGAGCTCGCGGTCCGTGAGGCGGTCCCGGCGATGACCGCCGAGCACATCGCGCTGATGCGCGCGGCCAACGACGACTTCGCGCACGCCCTCATGTCCGAGGACGTCGACGCGGCCATCGCGGCCGACGACAGATTCCATGCGGTGGCAGTCGACGCGTACGCGAACGACGTCGTGAGCTCGGTGATCGACAAGTACACGCCCCTGCTGCGGCGCATGGAACGCATCCGTTTCGGGAGCCTGACCGGACGGTCGTCGGTGGCCCAGCACCTCAGGATCGCCTACCTCGCCGAACGGCACGACGCCGAGGGCGCCTCGAAGGAAGCCAGAATGAACTGGCTGACCCTGCGCCCCGAGCTCATCGAGGCAGACGAGCCGCCCGCCTAACGGGGCGTGGGCCGTTCCGCCATACCCGCGGCCCGGCGGAGCAGCGGCGTGATGCGGTAGTCGACGAGCTGGCGCATGACCAGGGCGGTGTTGGTGCGTTCGATCCCCGGAATCGCGAGGATCTGACCCGCGATGCGGTAGAGGTCCTCGGCGCTCTCGGCGACCACATGGATGAGCAGGTCGATCGGCCCGGAGATTCCGTACACCTGGAGGACTTCGGGAATGGCCTCCAGCGTCGCGGCCACCTCGTCGAGCTTGCGCTGGGTGACCTGGGCGGTGACGAACGCGGTCAAGGGGTAGCCGAGCGCGTGCGGGTTGACGCGGCGTTCGAAGGAGGCCAGCGCGCCGTCGGCTTCCAGCCGAGCCAGCCTGGCATGGGCGGTGTTGCGCGCGATGCCCGCCTGATCGGCGATGGCCACGGTGCTGGCCCTGGGATGGGCGGCCAGTTCGAGCAGGATGCGGGCATCGATGTCGTCGAGGGCGTGTGATGGACTGGGCAAATCGCTCACCCTCTCGCATGGACCGACGCGCACGGATGCGCACAATGCTCAAAATAGTGCCAGGTTCTTGAGCAAAGTCCAATGTTGTTGCTTGAATCCTGCGCATCTGACCCGTCAGCATCAGCCAAGGGGGTGCGCCATGACCTTCCCGGTGACCAGCCCGCGAACGACCGGAGAGTTCGCTGTGCTACGCGAGGTGGAGAGCCGCGTGCTCTGGCTTTCCTCGGCGATCATCCACCACGCGAACCGGGTGCGCGCGAACCCGTCAGGCTTGAAGGTCGGCGGTCACCAGGCGTCCTCGGCGTCGATGGTGTCGATCATGACAACCTTGTGGTTCCGCCATCTACGGCCGGAGGACCGCGTCTCCGTCAAGCCGCACGCGTCACCGGTACTCCACTCGATCAACTACCTCCTCGGCTGGCTGGACGCGTCGTGTCTCCCTCGGTTGCGGGAGTTCGGCGGCCTGCAGAGCTACCCAAGCCGGATCAAAGACCCCGACCCGGTGGACTACTCGACCGGATCAGTCGGGATCGGCGCGACCGCGCCGCTGTGGGGAGCCCTGTCGCGTCGCTACGTCGACACCGTGCTGGGTGGCGCCGGCACCGGTCGCCAGTACTCACTGGTCGGCGACGCCGAACTCGACGAAGGCGCGGTGTGGGAGGCCGTGCTCGACCCGGCGGTCGGCGAACTCGGGGAAGTCGTGTGGATCGTCGACCTGAACCGGCAGTCACTGGACCGGGTGGTCCCCAACATCTCCCCCGACAAGCTCCAGGGCATGTTCACCGCAGCAGGCTGGCAGGTGCTCACCGTCAAGTACGGCCAACTGCTGCAGGACCTGTTCACACGGCCAGGCGGAGCGGAACTGCGCCGCCGAATCGACGAAATGCCCAATGCCGAATACCAGCGACTCCTACGTTGCGGCGCGGAAGAACTGCGGCGCCGGCTGCCGGGCTCCGGACCGAACGCGGCCGACATCGAGACGCTGATCGCTCAGATCGACGACAACACGCTGATCGACGCGATCGCCAACTTGGGCGGCCACGATCTGGAAGCCCTGGACGCGGCGTTCTCCTCGATCGACGACACCCGCCCCACAGTGATCTTCGCCTACACGATCAAGGGTTACGGCCTGGCCACCAAAGGCCACCCCCAAAACCACTCAGCACTCCTGACCCAGCAGCAGATGCAGGAACTGGCGGACAGGATCGGCGGCGACCTGGACAACCCGTGGCGAACCTTCAAGGAGGACAGCGCGGCACATGCCCTGTGCGTCCAGACGGCAATGCGCCTGCGAAGGCCGGAGATCCCATCGACCCAGCCTCCCGCGCTGCCCACCGACATCGGCCGTACGCCTTCGGGCACCGCCACCACTCAGGCCGCCCTGGGCCGAACCCTGCTCGACCTCACACGAGCAGCACCGGAAGCCGCCCAGCGGGTGGTCACCGTAAGCCCCGATGTCAGCTCAACCACCAATCTCGGCGGCTGGGTGAACAAAGTCGGCGTCTGGTCGGCCAGCGAACGCCCCAACTGGTTCGCCGACGACGCCGAAACCATCCTGCACTGGCAGGAGAAACCAACCGGCCAGCACATCGAACTGGGCATCGCGGAAATCAACCTCGTCAGCCTGATCAGCGAACTCGGCGCGACCTGGAGCCGCTGGGGACAGCCACTGCTACCGATCGGCGTCCTCTACGACCCGTTCGTGGAACGAGCCCTGGAGCCGTGGTCCTACGGCATCTACGCCGGCGGCCAGTCAATCCTGGTCGGTACGCCATCCGGCGTCTCCCTGGCTTCCGAAGGCGGCGCACATCAGTCGATCAAAACTCCATCGATCGGCTTGGAACAACCAGGCTGCATCTATTACGAGCCCGCCTTCGCCATCGACACCGAGTGGACACTACTCGCCAGCCTGTCCCACCTGGGCAAACCAAACGGCACCTCGGCCTACCTACGGTTGTCCACCCGTCCCATCGACCAGACCCTGGCGACCGTACCCACCGACCCCGCAGCCCGGGAACGCCGAAGGCGCCAGGTGATCGCCGGCGCCTACCCGCTGCGCCGCCCCGAGAACGCCAAGGTCACGCTCGCCGCGATGGGCGCGGTAATCCCAGAGGCCCTGGCAGCGGCCGACCGCCTACACCGCCTCGGGATTCCGGCCGACGTCATCTGCGTAACCAGCCCCGACCTGCTATACCGAGCACTACGCGCCCGCCAAGGCCACGACCAGTCCGACTCCTGGATCCTCGACCAAGCCTTCCCCGCAGCCCGAGCCACTCCCCTCGTCACAGTCCTCGACGGCCACCCCCACACCCTGTCCTTCCTCGCCACCATCAACCGGGTCCCAACCACAGCCCTGGGAGTCACCCACTTCGGCCAGTCAGGCTCAATCGAGGACGTCTACCGTCACCACGGCCTGGACACCGACAGCATCGTCCGCGCCACCCTGGACCTGACCGACTAACTGCCGAGCAATGCGGTCCCGGTGGAGTCCAGCGACCGTTCCCCGGCGCGGCCGGGTACGTCCGATCTGGAATGCTGGCAGGCATGCTTTGTGACGGTGTGATGAAAGTGGTGGCTGCGGCCGTCGTCGATCGAGGACGTCTGCTCGTCGTCAGCAAGAAGGCCGCGCCAGAGGTGTTCTACCTACCCGGAGGAAAGGCCGAGGCAGGAGAGAGCCCGGAGGAGACTCTGGTTCGGGAGCTGAACGAAGAACTCGGCGTTGTGCCCCGCGACATGGACCTGCTTGGCCAGATCGAGGACATGGCCGCGCTCGAAGGTGTGCCGATGCGCATGACGGTTTTCACGGCCAGACTGGCCGGACGTCCAACGCCCGCCGCTGAACTTGCCGCCCTGGGGTGGACCGACGGGCGTGATGACTACGAACCTCGCCTGGCCCCAGCGGTTCGCAACCAGGTGCTCCCCTTGCTCGTCCAAGCAGGAGCTCTCGTTCATGCTCATCACGAAATTGATGCTGTTGGTGATCTTCGAGGTCATTGTGGGGTCTGGGCTGACAGCCGTCGGCAGAGTCGCTGAAGCTGGCTGACCGGGCGTGGCGGACGGTCGGGGACGATGCCCGGGGTATAGCAGTCGGCGA
>NZ_JAHCST010000101.1 GCF_018476525.1 Acrocarpospora catenulata | reverse complement strand
CCGTACGCCCGTGACCCCCGCCGCCTTCTCGTCCCCGCGCACCATGCCCTGCGCCACCGAGGCCCCGGCCGCGGCCGCCCCGGCCCCGGCGGCCATCGCGGCCGAGTTGATGATCGGCTCCGCCTTGCGCAGCCCCCACCGGCCCACCCGGGCGGCGGCCACCGGCGGCAGCGCGTTGGTGGCCCGTTGCAGCATCGGCGCGCTGGCCGCCTCGCCGAGCATGCGGGTGGTGAGCGTGTGCCCGCTCATCGAGGCGAACAGATGCTGGAACGGCCTGCGGTAGAAGAACACCGCCAGGGTCAGCAGCGCCATGAACATGATCTGCATGCCCCACGGCAGCGGCGTGGAGATGATCAGGGCGTACCCGTACACCAGCACGCCCAGGACCAGGGCCAGCACCGCCTGCCTGAGCAGCGTGCCGACGAGCATCTCCACCCAGCGCATGGCGATGATCCGCCCGGAGCCGGGGTGCACGCCGAGGAGCAGGAAGACCGGCCCGAGAATGAGCAGCAGCAGGAAGCCGATCTTCAGCACCAGCAGCGAGACCGCGACCAGGAAGATCAGCAACCCGGCCACCATGGCGGCGATGAACGCGCCGATGGCCACCCCCAGGCGGCTGGTCCAGTCCTTGCCCTGGAAGAGGAAGAACGACGGGGTGCCCTCCAGCGGCTTGGCGACCTCCTCCTCGTACCGTTTCTGGTGCGTGTCGCTGCCGGGCATCTGCTGGGCCTGCTGCTCGGCCAGGTCGATGGCCTGGATGTCCAGGAGTTTGGCCCCGAAGGTGGCGACGACCGGCGAGTTCGGGTCGGCGGTCCCGAACTGGCCCATCAGCCAGGGCTTGCAGACCAGGGTGGACCAGAGGGCGTCCGCGTTCTGCTCCACGCCCGGGGTGCCGGGCTGGCCGAAGCCGCCCTGGGTGGCGCCGGTGGCGGGGGCGCCCTTCACCGGCAGGCAGGAGGTGCCGTCCGCGCCGGGCAGGCCGGAGAAGGCCGAGTTGACGATCTCGGTGGTCTTGTCGGTGATCGTCTTGCCGACGCCGGTCAGGTCCTGCGGGCGGCTGAAGAACCAGGTGGCCACGGTGACCGCGACCACCATCCAGATGACGCCCTCGGTGGTGGTGGTGGCCCGCTTGCGGAGCAGGCCGTACCAGGCCAGCCAGATGGCCGCGATGATCACGATGGGCCGCAGGAACGGCCAGTACATGGCGTCGGCCAGGTTGGTGACCATGTCGTCGACCACGTTCTTGATCGGCAACAGCGGGCCCTCGGTGGCCGCCGCCTCGTACGTGGTGATGGTCAGCCGGTCGACCGCCTTGGCCCAGGAAAAGATCGTGCTGGCCCAGGCGTTGCCGAGCACCGCGGCCACGTCGGAGCAGCCGAGGTCGTAGGTGTGCCAGAACTGGCCGGCCATGCCGTACTGGGCGTAGTTGGTGAGCTGGCGGTCGGGGGCCACCTCGACCGGGGTGCCCGCGCCGACGCCCGCGCCGGCCGCGGCGCCGGTGTCCCCGGTGTCCGGCGGCGGGGGCTTGATCAGGCCGTCCACGCCGCTGCCGACGATCTCCGGGGCCAGCGAGGAGGACAGGTCGCACGGGCCGGCCGCGCTGGCCGTGCTGAAGGAGAAGACCAGCGGGAGGCTGAGCACGGCGACCAGCGTCACCAGCACCAGCGCCACGCGACGCACCGGGAACCTCCTGGCGAACCTCACGACCGCACCTCCTGCACGACCCCCGGCCTGCTGGGTCCCCCGTTGTGGTGATCCGGCCCGTCGCCGGGCTTCTCGTGCGTCGGGTTGGTGTCCAGCCAGCGCAGGAGTTCCTCGGAGATGAGGTCCACCCCGATCCGGCCCGCCCGGCCGTCCAGGTCGCGGAAGACGCACTCGCCGTTGCCGAGCGAGCGGAGCACCGCCTTGTGCTCCTCCGAGCTGTCCACGCCCAGCAGCTCCAGCACGTGCTCGACCTCTCCCCGTTCGGTCGAGCGGAACGCGAACACCGACGACAGACAGTTGGTGACCTGCTCGTTCAGCAGGTCACCCGCGTTCTGCGAGACCAGCACCAGCGCCGTGTTGCGGGACCGGCCCATCCGCGAGACCTCCGGCACCAGCTTGGCCCCCTCGGGCGTGGACGTGATCGCCCACGCCTCGTCCAGGAAGATCGCCTTCGGGGACCGCCGGTCCAGACTGTTCATCAGCCGCCGCGCGAACTGGGAGACCAGGTAGAGCAGCGCCACCGAGAGCCGCTGCTCGTAGGAGTAGTCGTCGCGGGCGGTGGCCACGTCGGGCAGGGTCAGACCGCCGAGGGTGAACACCGTGGTCCAGCCCTCGGTGTCGATCTGGTCGCCGCCGGACGGGTCGAAGCAGAGCCGGGCCAGGTGCATCTCCGACATCGAGCGGAGCACCGCGCCCAGGTTCTTGGAGGCCGCGTCCTCGGTCTGCTCCAGGTAGTCGATCACCTTGCCGAGCGACGGGTCCGGCTGGTTGGAGACCGCGGCCACCGCCTGGATCATCGCCGACTCGCGCTCCTCCGACATGCGCGGCAGCAGCAGCCGGAGCGTCTCGGTGGCCATCGTCTTCTTGGCCGCGATGTCGTCGCCGAAGGAGAAGGGGTCGAGCAGACCGGGTGCGGCCGATCCCAGCGGGATGATCCGCGCCCTGCGGCCACGTCGCTGCAGCAGTTGCACCAACGACTCGGCGTCTCCCTTCGGGTCGATCACCGCAACGGTAACCCCGCGCAGGGCCATCTGGTAGATCAGCAACAGGGCCAGCGTTGTCTTACCCCCGCCGGGCTCACCGGTGATCGCGATCGCCGTCGGCCGGTTCCTGACCGCCGCCACCAGCGGGTCGAAGTGCACGATGCTCCGCGCCCGCCCCAGCGTCTCCCCGATGTACGGCCCGAGCCACCCGGCGTTGCCCTCGTCCACCCGGTCCCCGAGATCCACGGTCGCGGTGGCCATGCCCCCGGCGATGGTGCGCAGCGGCTGCCGCTGGGCGTACGCGTTGACCCGGACCTTCTCCCCCGGCAGCGCCTCGCAGAACAGCGAGAACTGGTCGCCGGTGGAGTTGACCACGTCGATGCCGAGATCACGGTAGTGCTCGACCACCGCCTCCACCCGCTGCACGCACATCTCCTCGGTGGGGGCGCTCACCGACATGCGGTGCCAGCCGTACACGAAGGGCAGGCGCTCCTTGGTGATGCCGTGCTCCAGCATGCGGGCGGCGTCGATCTGCTCGGCCAGCGCCAGCGGGGCCTCGGCGCCCGCCTCCCGGATGTGGATGTCCATGTCACGGGCGTGCGCCAGCTTGCGGGCCACGTCCTTGCTGGCGCGCACCGGCGGGATCAGCCGCATCCGGCTGGAGATCTCCACCGGGAACGGCAGCTGGTCGCTGAAGTGCAGCCACGGCTCGCCGTCGGGGAACGGCATCAGGTCGGGGAAGCGGGCGAAGGACAGGTGGGCGGTGTAGGAGTCACCGGCCGGCTGCTCGATGCGCAGCAGCGACCTGCCGTTGTGGATCTGGCCCTCCAGCAGGGCCTCGATCTCGCCCCGGCCCCAGCGACGGCGCGGGCTGGCCGAGGGCGGCGGGTCGCCGAGCGCGCCGGTGGCCGAGTGCCGGAACAGCCAGGCGATCTCCACCGAGGTGGCGTGCCTGGCGTACAGGGAGCTGGAGGACAGGGCCCGGCCGAGCCGTTCGGCCGCCTCGGTCCACTTGACCACCTCCCGCTCGGGCACGTGGTCGTCCTCGATGCCGAGCGCCTTCTCCGAGCGCTGGTAGAAGCCGAACACCTGGCCGAGCACGCCGGCGCCCAGCTGGTGACCGCGCGGGCCGAGCCGTACCCCGAGGTAGACCTCCTTGGACCAGAAGTCCTTGGCCCACACGTGCCGGTACATCTCCTCCAGGTAGTCGCGCCAGCCCGAGCCCTCGTCGGAGGTGGCGTTGAGCGCCATCGCCCACTCCGCCGCCGGATAGGTCCGGTGCGCCACCCGCAGGTGCACCTCGGCGTCCGACATGCGGATGGCGGCCAGCGCGATGGTGATGTTGGTGGCCAGCGCCTCGCGCTCCTCGGGGGTGATGAACTCGTAGCTGACCGTGGGCAGCCGGAAGTAGGCCCACGCCGCCGACTCGGTGAGCAGCACGCGGTCGTCGAAGTACCGCACCGCCAGGCGGCTGCGCGCCCGGGACCCCCTAGCCAACGATGCTCTCCCCTCTCGCCGTGGTGAGCCCGCTCGCCACCACGCCCGCCAGCGCCACGTACGCCCGGCGCCCGCCGCCGCGCAGGTCATCCAGGTCGACCGGGCCGGCGCCGGCCAGCTCGTCCTCCCACGGCACCCGCACGATCGCCCGGCACCGGCCGCGCGCCACCGCCTCGGCCCGCTCCACGTCGGCCAGACTCCGCCGGCTCACGCCGTTCACCACCATGACCGCCCGCCGCCGCAGGTCCGCGCAACCGTGTCCGTCCAGCCACTCGTACGTCATGGCCACCGCGTCCGGCGCGTCCGCGCTCGCCGGGGCGACCAGGACCAGCTGGTCGGCGTACGGCAGCAGCCGGGCGGCCAGCGCCGCGGCCGGGTCCATCAGGATCAGCCGGTACTGCTGGTCGAGCAGGCGCATGGCGCGGGCGATGCGCTGGTCGGAGAAGGCCACCCGGTCGGTGATGCGCTGCTCGGCGCCCTCGTCGGCGTCGGCGGCCAGCACGTCCAGGCCGGACGGGCAGCGGGTGGTGAACGCGCCGACCCGGGTGTGCACCCGGTCGATGGCGGCCAGGAACGAGCTGAGCGACTCGGCCGGCCGGCCCGGGATCCTGGTGGTGAGCGTGTTGTCGCCGGTGTTGGCGTCCATGACCAGCACGCCGTCGTCGCGGTGCCGGGCCAGGCTGTGGCCGAGCAGCAGCGCGGTGGTGCTCTGGCCGGCGCCGCCGGTGCAGCCCAGCACCACGATGCGCCGGCTGCCGCTGATCTCGGTGCGCACCCGCGCCTGGTCGTTCTCCATCCCGTCGGTACGGCCGCCGCCGGCGCCGACCACCACCTGGGCCAGGCGGCGCCAGCCGCCGGAGGGGTCTCTGCCGACCACCGACTCGAGGCGGCGGGGCTTGGGCTCCTCGGCGGGCTTGGGGCGGGAGTCGGAACGGTTTTCCGGGCGGGGAACGGGGACGGGGGTGGAGGGCTGACCGGAGAGCACCGGGACCGCCCTGATGGAGACCTGCCGGGCTGGCTCCGCGTGCCTGGGCTGGGGTTCAGGCCTGGGCTGGGGTTCGGCCTTGGGTTCAGCCTTGGGTTCGGCCTTGGGTTCAGCCTTGGGTTCGGCCTTGGGCTGCGGGGTGTCCTGGGCGGGCGGGCTCTGGATGGGAGTGTCCTGGGCCCGGGTGGCCGGGATTGGTGCGGCCGGGATTGGTGCGGCCGGGGTCGGTGTGGCCTGGGGAGTGGCCGCTTCCGGGGATGCGGCGGCCAGGCGGCGGAGGCGGCGGAGCGCCTCGGTGCCGATCGGCGGGCTCTCCGCCGAGGCGGCGACCGGCTCCGGTGTGACAGGGGCCGCCGGTACGGCGGGGGTGGCCGGTACGGCGGGGGCGGCTGGCGGCTCTGACGGCCTGGTCGAGGGCATGACCGGGGGCGCCACCGAGGGCGTGGGCGGCGTGGGCCGGTCGGGTTCGTCGATCGGCTTCCGGTCGGCGACGGGCATCGGATCGATGACGGGCTTCGGGTCCGGAACCGCGAAGATCGGCTTTCCCGTGGGCTTGGCCGTACCCAGGGCGGGTCGGGGCATGGGGTCGGGCGCCCACCGGCGGGGGGGCTGGCCGGGAGCCGGGACCTGGGTGACAGCCGGAGTGGTCGCCTGACCCGTGCCTGCGGTCGCCTGGCTCACCTGGATCGCCTGGCTCGCCTGAGCGGCCTGCGCGGCGGCCTTGGCCACGGCGGGGCGGACGGTTCCGGGCAGGTGGCGCTCCGGGCTCCACGGCTCGGTGGCCTTCTTCCGCTTGACCGACGGCTTGGCCCCCTGCTTGACGGTCACCTTGGCGGTGGCCTTGGCCGTGACCGGCACGCGGGACGCGGCGGTCTGGGCGTGCTTGGCCTGGGCCGGACGACGCCGCGTGCCCCGCCAGACGCGGACCTGGAAGACCACCTCGTCGGGTTCGGAGGTGGGCGCCAGGCGGCACCAGCTCCGTGGCTCCGACAGATACCTCGCCTGGGACTGGAGCAGCTCGGTGAGGCGCTTGCCCTCGATCACCGGCCGGGTGGAGAGCCAGGTGACGATGCCGGGCGGAACCAGGTAGACCACGTGCCAGGGCGCGTCGAACCGCAGGCCGACAAGCTGGAGGAAGACCCACCACGGCGCGCTGACGCCGATGAAGACACCGATCCAGACGATGGGGAGCGGCATGGGCAGCCGTAGGTCGTACAGCTTGTAGAGCCGCTTCTCAATTCGCCAGATATTGGTATATGTAGGCAGGTCCACCCGATCCTCCTCTCCGCAGCGTGCCAGGCGTCACTGGATGCCAAGCGCCCCCGCGATCGCCTTCGCGGTCACCTCGATGATGTTGGGCACGTAGAAGATCACGCCAATCGCGATCGCCAGCAGGATGAACTGAACGAACCGCGTGATCTCCCGGGTGAAGAGGAAGAAGAGCGCCACCACCGAGACGATCACCAGAAACAGCGGCGCGAAGAACCGGCGGAGGAATTCGGCCAGTCCTTCGGTGTTGATTCCGGTGCCCGGCGCGGCGGGCGTCGGGGTAAAGGCCAGGGGGTCCGCCCCGGACAGCAGCTGGCCTGTCGTGGCGGTCTCAACAATCGTGTGCAGAATCAATTCTCGCCCTCCCGGGGGTATGGATCAGCGACAGCTCGGTCGGCCATGCGTTACCCCACGGACCGGCCCGCACCCTGGATCCGCTCGACGAGCCACTTCTCGCCCTGCCTCTCCAAGGAGAGCTGGTAGGCCTGTTCGAGACCGGCCGGTTGCGCCGCCGGGTCGCCGGTCGGCGCCGCGGTCGCGTTGCCGGGCCCGGACGGCACCGCCCAGACGACCACTACGGTGATCTCCCGGCCGGCCTCGCCACCCTTCGGAACGATCACGTCGGTGAGCTGCGCCAGCGTGAACGCGCCGCCAAGTCCTTCGATGAAGGTGCCGTCCGTCGCGTACAGCCGGAGCTCGGCCGCGTTGCCCGACGCGTACGCCTTGAAGAAGCCCTCCAGGGTCGGGCGGAGCTGGTCCTCCAGCGCGTTGTCCCGGTCGGGGTCGGCCACGGCGGGCAGATCGGCGGCGGGCGGCGCGGGCAGCAGCGCGGGCCGCCCGGACACCACGAAACGCTGGCCGGAACGGTACACCGGCACCGAGAGCATCCACCGGCGGCTGCCGGACTGGAAACTTACCACGACGGTGGCATTGTCCCCGTCCGGCGCCACGTCGATGCTCTGGAATTGAATGGCGCCGGCCGACATGCGGCCGTATCCATTCCAGCCGAAACGGCGGTCCACGCCCGGCGCGAGAAATGCGGTGAGCCGTTCGTCACGCTGGCCGGGATTATTCGCGTCGAAATTCAAATAGACCGCGGCGAACTGGCCGGCGAATCCTGCGGCCTGCTGGATGGGAAATGCACTCGCCCCGGTGGGGGCCGGCGCGGCCGGGTTCTCGTCCCGGGTCAGCCGTTCGAACGGGGCGCGCACCCCGTTGACCACGATCACGATGATGAGCGCCCAGAGGATCGCCCGTCCGGTCCACACGAGCCAGCGGCCCCCGCCACCGCTCCAGCCGCGCCGCCGGATCGGCGCCGAGTCAAGATCAGGCAACGGGTACGACTCGGGGTCGCCAGCGATCCGAGGATCCTGCTGGACGGTTGACCTGCGAGCCATCACGCCTCCGCTCGCGCCTGTCCCCCCGGTCGGCGCGGTGTTGTCTTACTCTCGATCCGGTTATCCACGTTGAAGTATTCACCCTAGCGGTCCCGCCAATTGTTCCAGGAAAGCCACGCCCATGCTGTGCGCATCTAAGTAACCGGCCAAACCGAGTCTGCATGAGACGTGATGTGGCCGTACCGACACGTACGACCACGAAACGACGTCTTAGCAGGCCAGCGGCCCGGCGTATTACCAAGGGGTCAGCGAGAGCTATCCAAACAGCTCGGAGAGTCCTACCTGTGGATTTACCCGCGATGGTCAGGAAGCGTCAGAACTTCCAGCGAAACTCCGGACGACCGAACCACGGCCTCACCCCTAGCCAGCAGCGCCAGAAGGCCGGACCTCCGCTGCTGACACGGGCTGCGCACCCCCTCAGCTGGGGGAGTCCCCCGCCCTCAAAGGCCCGCATCCGAGGGATGCCGATCCTCGCTCGACGATCCGAG
Organism: Acrocarpospora catenulata; assembly: GCF_018476525.1. Classification (GTDB taxonomy): domain Bacteria; phylum Actinomycetota; class Actinomycetes; order Streptosporangiales; family Streptosporangiaceae; genus Acrocarpospora; species Acrocarpospora catenulata. Next base: position 10,093 of record NZ_JAHCST010000101.1, on the reverse strand, counting down.
AGTTGACCCCGTCACGGCCGTCCGACCACGGACCGCCGCGGAGCCGGCCGCCTGCGCGCAGAAGGAGAGAGCGATGACCTACCCCGTCCCCGTCACCGAGCCCGTCGAACTCGCCCCCGAGACGTTCCTCGTCACCAACATGGTCCAGCTCGGGCCCGGCCAGTTCCTGTCGGTGAACTCGATGCTGATCCGCGGCGAGGAGCCCGTCATCGTCGACACCGGCGCGCCCATGCACCGCGAGCTCTGGCTCGACCAGGTGTTCAACCTCGTCGACCCCAAGGATGTCCGCTGGGTGTTCCTCTCACACGACGACGGAGATCACATCGGCGCCCTGCACGACGTCCTCGACCTGTGCCCCAACGCCACCCTGGTCGCGAACTTCTTCACGACCGAACGGCTCCGCCTGGAGCAGCCCCTTCCGCTGCCGCGGATGATCTGGCGGGAACCCGGCGAATACTTCGACGCCGGCGACCGCCGGCTGCGGCTGGTGCTCCCCCCGATCTTCGACGGGCCGACCACCCGCGGCCTGCTCGACGAACGCACCGGCGTGATGTGGGCGGTCGACTCCTTCGCCGCACTGGTGCCTGAAGTCGTCCACCACGCCCAGGACGTCCCCAGCGACCTCTACAACGAGTCGTTCGCCATGCTCAACAGCCTCATCTCGCCGTGGCACCAGTGGCTCGACCCGATCAGGTACGGCCACCACATCGACAGCGTGGAGGCCCACCGGCCGGCCGTCGTGGCCACGGCGCACGGCCCGGTGCTGACCGGTCCCGCCATCCACGACGCCTTCGACCAGGTCCGTGACATGGCCGGCCAACCGGTCACGGACCGGCCCCGCCAGTCGGTGCTCGAGGAGTTGCTCGCCGACCTGAAGCAGCCGGAGCGACAGCCCTGATCAGACGTTGAAGCGGAACTCGACCACGTCACCGTCGCGCATGACGTAGTCCTTGCCCTCGATCCTGGCCTTGCCCGCCGAGCGGGCGGCGGCCACCGAACCGGCTTCCATCAGGTCCTCGAAGGAGATGACCTCGGCCTTGATGAAGCCGCGCTGGAAGTCGGTGTGGATGACGCCGGCGGCCTCGGGGGCGGTGGAGCCCTTCTTGATGGTCCAGGCCCTGGTCTCCTTGGGGCCGGCGGTCAGGTAGGTCTGGAGGCCGAGGGTGTTGAAGCCGACCCGGGCCAGCTGGGCCAGGCCGGACTCCTCCTGACCGACGGACTGGAGCAGTTCCAGGGCCTCGTCGTCGGGCAGCTCGACCAGCTCGGACTCGATCTTGGCGTCCAGGAAGACCGCCTCGGCCGGGGCGACCAGCGCCGACAGGCGGGCCCGCAGTTCGGCGTCGACCAGCTCGTCGGCGTCCAGGTTGAAGACGTAGAGGAACGGCTTGGCGGTGAGCAGGTGGAGCTCGCGCAGGTCGGCCAGATCCACGCCGGCGGCGTAGAGCGTGGTGCCGGAGTCGAGGATCTTGCCGGCGGCCTCCACGGCGTCCAGCACGGCCTTGCGCTCCTTGTTGACCTTGGCCTCCTTCTGCAGCCGGGGCAGCGCCTTCTCGATGGTCTGCAGGTCGGCCAGGATGAGCTCGGTGTTGATCGTCTCGATGTCCCGCTCGGGGGACACCGCGCCGTCCACGTGGGTCACGTCGGGATCGCTGAAGACCCGGATGACCTGGCAGATGGCGTCGGTCTCGCGGATGTTGGCGAGGAACTGGTTGCCCCGGCCCTGCCCCTCGGAGGCCCCCTTCACCAGCCCCGCGATGTCCACGAACTCCACCTTGGCGGGAAGCAGCTTGGCGGAGTTGTGGATGGTCGCCAGCTGCGCCAGACGCCCGTCAGGAACGCCGACGATCCCAACATTGGGCTCGATCGTGGCGAACGGGTAGTTCGCCGCGAGCGCGTTGGCGCTCTTGGTCAGCGCGTTGAAGAGGGTGGACTTGCCGACGTTGGGCAGCCCGACGATCCCGATGCTCAAGCTCACGGAAGCGAAGTTTACCGGCCGGACCGGCAGATCCTGGCCGAGCGGGCGCCCAGCGCATGGCGGGGCGGGCTGGAGGTTCTCCTGGGAACGCCTGATTTCCGGGGAAACACGATCGCCGGGACGACGGTCAAGCCCGTCGCGGGAGCACGTATGCTCTTGGTAGCCAGAGAGCAACTCTGAGTAATGGAAGCGTTCGATGCAAGCGCGCCTCCCCCTTCGGACGGGAAAGGACTGGGATCATCGACGGCGTGGACGTCATGGCGCTCATGGTGGGCCTGGCGGCCGGGCTGGCCATCGGCTACCTGCTCGGCCGGGTCAGGGTGACCACCGGGCTGGCCGACGCCCAGGCCAGGGCCCGGGCGGCCGAAGAGAAACTCGGTTACGTGGAGGAGCAGCTCACCGAGCGTTTCCAGGCGCTGTCCGCCCGCGCGCTCGACCTCAACAACCTGCGCTTCCTCGAGCTGGCCGAGAACCGGCTGAACACCACCCGCGCCGAGGCGGCCGGCGACCTGGAGCAGCGCCGCCAGGCGGTGGAGAATCTGGTCGCCCCGCTCCGGGAGACCCTCGCCAAGGTGGAGACCCAGCTCCGGGAGAGCGAGCTCGGCGCCCGGGCGGCCAGGGCCGAGCTGGCCCAGCAGATGGAGTTCGTGCGCAACAGCTCCGAGCAGCTCAAAGCCCAGACCACCGCGCTGGTGAGCGCGCTGCGCCGTCCGGAGGCGCGCGGGCGGTGGGGGGAGCTCCAGTTACGCCGGGTGGCGGAGATCGCCGGCATGGCCCGGTTCTGCGACTTCGACGAGCAGGTGAGCGCGGTCACCCCCGACGGTGTGGTCCGCCCCGACATGATCGTCCGGTTGTCGGGCGGGAAGAACATCGTGGTCGACTCGAAGGTCTCGCTCGCGGCGTACCTGGAGGCGGCCGAGGCGGGCGACCCCGACCTGGCCGGGGCCCGGCTCGACGCGCACGCCCGGCACGTGCGGGAGCACGTGGACCGGCTGGCCGCCAAGACCTACTGGCAGGCGTTCAGCCCCGCGCCCGAGTTCATGGTGCTCTTCATCCCCGGCGAGGCCTTCCTCGCCCCCGCCCTGGAGCGGGACCCCGGGTTGCTGGAGTACGCGATGGCCAAGCGGGTGCACATCGCCACCCCCACCACCCTGATCACCATGCTCCGCACCGCGCAGTACGCCTGGCAGCAGGCCGCGCTCAGCGAGAACGCCCGCGCCGTCTTCGACCTGGGCAAGGAGCTGTACGAGCGGCTCGGACACCTGGGGCGGAACGTGGACGGGCTGGGGCGCTCGCTGGCCAAGGCCGTCGCCGCCTACAACCGGACGGTGGGGTCGCTGGAGAACCGGGTACTGGTGAGCGCACGGAAAATGACCGAACTCGGACTGGCCGACGGGTCGCTCACGGCCCCGCTGCCGGTCGAGGAGTTGCCACGGCCGCTCTCGGTCCCGGAACTGGTGGGCGAAGAGCAGGTAAGCGGCACCCCTGTCTCGTTGCCGAACGGTAAGTTGAGCCTCTAGGAAGGGGGCTGCGACCATGAAACTGACCGCGCGCGGTGCGGTCACGCTGCTGTTCGTGATCACATTGCTCGGCCAGCTGGTCGCGCCCGGCCCGGCCTTTCTGCTCGGCTGCCTGGCCGCGGTCACTCTGGTGAATCCCCGCGATCTGCTGGCGCTGGTGGTGACGCCGCCGCTGGTCTTCTTCCTGGCCGCGCTCTTCATCGAGACGGTGCGCGCACTGCGTACCGACTCGCTGCTGCAGTCGCTCGGGCTCGGCATGTTCACCACGCTCTCCGCGGCGGCGCCCTGGCTCTTCGTGGGCTCCGCGGCGATCCTGGGCATCGCGTGGTTCCGCGGCCTGCCCGAGAACATCCGCGCCGTCCGGCACGAGGCGCGCAACCGCGTGCCCAAGCCCCGCCGGGCGCCCACGCCGTCCTTCGCCCCGGAGCCGGAAGGCTATTTCGAGCCCCGGGTGTACGGCACCGCCAAGACCAACACCACTACCGCCGCCAAGCCGGTCACCAAGCCGGTCGCCAAGCCGCCGGTCAAGGCCGCGAAGGAGGAGTCCTGATTTCCGGCGTCCGGGCCCGGGTCGGGGGCTAGGCGCGGAGGTTCTTGCGGAGTTCGTGGGGCAGGGCGAAGCGCATGCGCTCCTGGACGGACTCGACTTCCTGGACATCGCTGAAGCCGTGCGCGGACAGTTTCCGGAGCACGCCATCGACGAGGATCTCCGGAACCGAGGCGCCGCTGGTGACGCCGACCGTGGTGACGCCGTCCAGCCAGGAGTCCTGGACGAAGGACTCGTCGTCGACCAGGTAGGCGGCGTCGGCGCCGTAGTCCAGGGCCACCTCGACCAGGCGCTTGGAGTTGGAGGAGTTGCCGGAGCCGACCACGATCACCAGGTCGGACTGGGCGGCGATCTCCTTGACCGCGGTCTGGCGGTTGGAGGTGGCGTAGCAGATGTCGTCGCTGGGCGGATCGATCAGGTTGGGGAACCGATCCTTGAGCCGGGTCACCGTCTCGTTGGTCTCGTCCACCGAGAGCGTGGTCTGGGAGAGCCAGACGACCTTCTGCGGGTCGCGCACAGTGACATTGGCCACATTGTCCAGTCCGTCGACCAACTGCACGTGGTCGGGCGCCTCACCGGCGGTGCCCTCGACCTCCTCGTGGCCCTCGTGGCCGATCAGCAGGATGTCGTAGTCCTGCGCGGCGAACCGCCTGGCCTCGTTGTGCACCTTGGTGACCAGCGGACATGTCGCGTCGATGGTCCTGAGCCGGCGGTCGGCCGCCTCTGCGTGCACGGCCGGGGAGACACCGTGGGCGGAAAAAACCACGATGGCGCCCTCGGGGACCTCCTCGGTCTCGTCCACGAAGATCGCACCACGGGTTTCCAACGTCTTGACCACGTAAGTGTTGTGCACAATCTGTTTGCGCACGTAGATTGGCGCGCCGTACTGGGCAAGCGCCTTCTCGACCGCTTCGACCGCACGATCCACGCCCGCGCAGTAGCCGCGCGGTTTGGCAAGCAATACGCGTCGGCGGTCAGATATGGTCGCGGCGGTCTGTGACGTCATGGTCTCATGCTACGTGGAGCGACAGCCGCCTCCCGGCCTCTCGGCGACTTAACCCGATATGAGACGGTCTTGCGAGACGGATCGTCCAATAGAACTTTCTTGGAGTTGTGATGTCCGTCCTTCGAACCCTCACCCAGCCTCTCCGCGACGCGTACGAACACCGGGACGAGCTCAAGGAGAAGGCCAAGGATCTGCCGATGGTGGTGATCCAGACGGCGCTCAGCGGTCTGGGGCACGCGCTGCTCATCACCGACCGGGTCCGTACCACCATCAAGCGTCTGACCAGCCCGCAGGGGGACACCGAGCAGGCGGCTCCGGCCACGCCGGCCGCCGACTCCGCGCCGGTCGAGGAGAAGCCGGCCCGCCGCGAACCGGTCATCTTCGCTCCCCGCCCGACGAAGTCCGCCCCCGAGGATACGGCGGCGGATGCCGGGCAGGTGGCTGAGAAGGTCGCTCCTCGTACCCAGGAGAAGGTCGCTGCCGAGGCGGAGGAAGCGGTGCCCGGGGCGGATGTCGCGGATGTTCACGGCAAGCCGGAGCCTGTCATCGTCACGCCCGCGAAACCGGAGGCCGCTTCAACGGCACCGGCAGAGGCCCCTTCAACGACGGCAGCAGAGGCCGCGGCGGAGACCTCTTCGGCGACGGCAACGGAGGCCGAGGGGGCTGCGAAGGCTGCGGGGCTCGTGGAGCCGATTCCCGGGTATTCGGGGTTGACGGTCGCCTCGCTGCGGGCGCGGATGCGGGGCAGGTCCGTCGAAGATTTGCAGGTGCTGGTCGACTACGAGCAGGCGACCAGCGGCCGGGACGAGGTCATCGCCATGTACCGCAAGCGGATCGCCAAGCTCCAGGCCGGGAGTTGACGGCCGGTCCTGTCGGTGGGGACGGTTACGCTGCCGACAGGGAGGTGGGCGGTGGGCGCGAAGACGTCTCCGGAAGAGCCGCTGCCGGTGCGGTCGGTGCTCCAGATGGTGGCGCAGTGGATCAGCCGTCTCGGCACGGTCTGGGTCGAGGGGCAGATCACCGAGCTCACCGCGCGCGGCGGCACGGTGTTCATGACTCTGCGGGACCCGGTGGCCAACGTCTCGGCGCGGGTCACCTGCGCCCGGAACGTGTACGAGGCGAGTCTGCCCCGTCCCGTTGACGGCGCCCGCGTGGTCGTCCACGTCAAGGCCGACTTCTGGGTCAACCGCGGTTCTTTCGCGTTCACCGCGCTGGAGATCCGCCCGGTCGGGATCGGTGAGCTGCTGGCCCGGCTGGAGCGGCTGCGTCAGGTGCTGGCGGCCGAAGGGTTGTTCAACACCGACCGCAAGCGGCGGCTGCCGTTCCTGCCCGGCACCATCGGGCTGGTCTGCGGGCGGGATTCCGCGGCCGAGCGGGATGTGCTGGAGAACGCCCGCCGGCGCTGGCCGGCCGTGCGATTCAAGATCGAGACTGTCGCCGTGCAGGGGTCGTTCGCGGTGGCCGAGGTGACCGAGGCGCTCCGGAAGCTCGACGCGGATCGTGAGGTCGACGTCATCATCGTGGCCCGGGGCGGTGGTTCGCTGGAGGATCTGCTGCCGTTCTCGGACGAGTCGCTGGTGCGTGCGGTGGCGGCCTGCCGGACGCCGGTGGTGAGTGCGATCGGGCACGAGCAGGACAGTCCGCTGCTGGATCTGGTGGCCGATCTGCGGGCATCCACGCCTACCGACGCCGCCAAGAAGGTCGTGCCGGATGTCGGGGAGCAACTCGCGCTCATCCACCAGTTGCGGGATCGTGGGCGGCGGGTTCTCGGGGGGTGGCTGGAGCGGGAGCTTTCCTGGCTGCGGTCGGTGCGGTCCCGGCCGTCCCTGGCCGATCCCGTCCGGGAACTGGACCGGCGCGCCGAGCAGGTGGACGCGCTGCGCGAGCGGTCCCGGCGCTGTCTGACCTCGTCCCTTGATCGTTCGCAGGACGACCTGGAACATCTGCGTGCCCGTCTGGTGGCCCTCTCGCCCGCCGCCACCCTCGAACGCGGCTACGCGATCGTGCAACGTCCCTCCGGCGAGGTGGTCCGTGCCGCTCGCGACCTCTCCCCCGGGCAGAACCTCACCGTCCGCTTCCCCGACGACCGCGTCAGCGTCACCGTCGCCGACGGCGCCCCCTAGGGTGGAATCCGTGTCCGAGGAGAATCAGACGCCGTCCTACGAGCGAGCCCGCGAAGAACTCACCGAGGTCGTCCGCCGTCTCGAAACCGGCGGCCTAACCCTCGAACAGTCCATAGAACTCTGGGAACGCGGCGAAAAACTAGCCACCATCTGCGAAAACTGGCTCCAGGGCGCCCGCGTAAAACTAGCCGCCGCCCTAGCCCAACGCGAACCCCAACCCCCAAACTCCCCCAACGACACTCCCTTCTAGCACCCTTGGGCGGGGAGGATCGCTTGCCGTGGGACTCCCCAACCCTTCCGCCCTCCGGCCGGATCCGACTCCGCCGGGGTGCTCGGTTGCCGCCTGGCCCACGCGGAAGTCGATTGCCGATGAGTGGGTGGATGGTCCACGGCGAGCGGTGGTGGAGCCGTGTGGATTAGGTGGGTTTGGGGGCTGGGGTGAGGGTGGTGGCGAGGGTGGTTAGTTCCTGCCAGGTGGCTGAGCCGGTGATGATGATGGTGTAGTTGGGGTGGACGCGGACCAGGGAGCGTTGGTCTTTGTCTTGGCGGTAGCGCTGTTGCCAGGTTTCGCCGGAGATTTGCTGGGTGCCGGTGACGGTGGCGGTGTTGGCCATGCGGTCGGCGAATCCGGCGGAAGGGGATTCGTTGCTCTGGGCCAGCATGGCGTGCAGGTGTCCGGCGGTGGCGAAACCGAGGCGCCAGGTGAGGGTGCCCTTGTCGTTGGTGACGCGGGAACTGGTGGGAGTCCAGCCAGAGGGCACCGCGGAGGGCACTTCGACCTGGTAGGGCGCCAGACGCGCCGCGTTGGCCGTGTCGATCGTGTAGTCCACCCGGGGAATGTGCCGAGTCCGGCTCTGGGGCGTGACCAGCAGAAAGACCCCGACCGCCGCCAGGCAGACGAGCAGCGCGAACGCATAGCCGTACAGGCCCTGGGTGAATTGGCGCACGCCAGGAGACTACCGGCAGTGGTCAGCGGGGTCGTAGCCGGGCGATGAGCTGAAGAGCCTCTTCCGACATACGCCGCGCGGCGGCGGGATCCTCAGACAGGGTGACCTCCTGAACAACCCCGGCAAGCGCCCCGGTGATGACGATGACCAGAGCGTCCTGGTTCTCGAAGAGCGTCGCGTTACGCCCCGCCCACTGACGGAGCCGCTCCCGCATGATGACCTCGAACCCCGGCGGCCCGTCCCCGCGCAGGAAGAGCGCGGCCAGATCCCGTTCCACCAGGCAGCCGTCGAGGTAGGCCCGGGCCCCTGCCAGGAAGAGCGACATCGGCTCGGACTCCCCCGCCTGCCGAGCCTCCTGCACGGCCTGTTTGGTCCGAAGTGTCTGCCGATTCTGAAAATCCTCGAAAAGCGCCAGATAAAGATCAGCTTTACCGGAGAAGTGATGGTAAAGACTCCCGACACTGGCCCCGGCCCGCTGCACCACGTCGGTAACCCCGGCCTCGGCGAATCCGCTGCTGACGAAGACCTCCCGGGCGGCTTCCAGGAGCGCGCCACGGGTGGCGGCCCCGCGCTCGGACGTGCGCACGGTGACCGGATGCTCGGTGGCGCTCGTGTCGCTGCTCATGGAGGCGACATTATCCCGCGCTCCCTCGTCAGGAGGGTCAACCGCCAGAGCCCGGGGTGCGCCTGATGTCCGATTCGGGGCACCAACTACGATCGATCACGTCGCTCACGGGTAGGGAAAGAACCACCTTAAGGAGCTCGATATGTCGGACCAAACGTCTGTACCCGCCCCCCTGGCCACCGCCGAGCACGCGCCCGACCGCAACCTGGCCCTGGAGCTGGTTCGGGTGACCGAGGCCGCGGCGATGGCGAGCGCCCGGTGGGTCGGCCGCGGTGACAAGAACGGCGCCGACGGCGCGGCCGTGAACAGTATGCGCCAGCTGATCAACACCGTGTCCATGCAGGGGGTGGTGGTGATCGGCGAAGGGGAGAAGGATCACGCGCCCATGCTCTTCAACGGGGAGCACGTGGGCGACGGCACCGGCCCCGAGTGTGACGTGGCGGTGGACCCGATCGACGGGACCCGCCTGTGCGCGCTGGGCATGAACAGCGCCATCTCGGTGATCGCGGTCAGTCCGCGTGGCTCTATGTACGACTCCTCCAAGGTGTTCTACATGGAGAAACTGGTTACCGGGCCGGATGCTGCGGCGGCCGTGGACATCAACGCGCCGGTGGCGCACAACATCGGGGCGGTGGCGAAGGCCAAGGGGGGCAAGCCGTCTGATGTGACGGTGGTCATCCTGGATCGGCCCCGGCACGACCAGATCGTTCGGGATATCCGGGAGACCGGGGCCCGGATCAAGTTCATCACCGATGGGGACGTGGCTGGGGCGATCATGGCCGCCCGGGCGGGCACCGGGATCGATCTACTGCTCGGTATCGGCGGTACCCCGGAGGGCACGGTGGCGGCCTGCGCCATGAAGTGCCTTGGGGGCGTTATTCAGGGCAAGCTCTGGCCTCAGGACGATGAGGAACGGCGCCGGGCGCTGGACGCGGGGCTTGACGTCGACCAGGTGTTGCACACCGACGACCTGGTCAGCTCTGACGACGTGTTCTTCGCCGCTACCGGGATCACCGATGGTGAGTTGATGCACGGCGTACGCTACAAGGGCGGCGCGGCGGTTACCGACTCGCTGGTGATGCGTGGTCGTTCCGGCACCATCCGCAAGATCGAGAGCGAGCACCAGCTCTGGAAGCTTGCCGCCTACAGCGCGATCAACTTCGACACAGCGCTCTGACGCGAAATCCAACACCGGCCCGGCTCCGCCGTTCGTCTGGCATGCCTGTCCCACCCCCTGGCCTCCGGTCGAACCCGGCTGCCGGGCAGGTGCTCTCGCACTCGTACGCCGAAATCGAGATTGCTGTGGAACTCCCACCCACCCACCCCCCCCCCCCTCCCGGTCCGGGTCCG
>NZ_JAHCST010000100.1 GCF_018476525.1 Acrocarpospora catenulata | reverse complement strand
GCCCACCCACCCTCATGATCCTTCGGATCCGGACCCGGCTGCCGCCGGGGCGGTTGATCACCGCCCTCGCACAGGGGGATTGATTGCCGTGTGACTCCCGCCCCAGCCCGATTCGATCTCCGGCCCGACCGGGCTCGTACCGAGAAGGCGGGCCGCAACTACACGCGGGAGTTCATGATGGGAGTAGGCCCCAACTCAGCCGCATGCCCCTCCGAACGAACTCCCAGCTCACCCAGCCACTGACCCTCCACCGGAACCCCTCAACCCACCCAGCTCCTGACCTTCCACCGGAACTTCCCTAGCCACCCAGCCTGACGCTCTAAGGGAACTCTCCAACCCGCCCAGCCCTGGATCCACGACCGGAACCCCTCAACCCACCCAGCGCCTGACCTTCCACCGGAACTTCCCTAGCCACCCAGCCTGACGCTCTAAGGGAACTCTCCAACCCGCCCAGCCCTGGATCCACGACCGGAACCCCTCAACCCACCCAGCGCCTGACCTTCCACCGGAACTTCCCTAGCCACCCAGCCTGACGCTCTAAGGGAACTCTCCAACCCGCCCAGCCCTGGATCCACGACCGGGACCCTCAATCCCCCAGCGCCTGACCTTCCACCGGAACTTCCCTAGCCACCCAGCCTGACGCTCTAAGGGAACTCTCCAACCCGCCCAGCCCTTGACCCTCGGTTGAAGCTTTGTCGTCAGGGCACGCCCAAGGTTTGTACAACCCTGGGCAAAAACCTCGATTGTCGCATGTGGCGGCATAGCCAAGCTCTCGCAGGCAATCACCTTCTCGTAGTCGTATGTGGGTTTGGCCGGCCGCGTCGGTGGCTGGATTGAGCGGAGGGAGTGTCAGCGGCTGGAGAGAGGGAGACGCCGGCTGAGAACGGCCGGGGCGGGTCGCCTCCGGTGGGCCCGAGGTCACAGCCGGGCCGTTGTGCCGGAGGTGCGGGCGGTGTCACAGCGAGTGGCACAGCGGGGCCTTTAGACACAGGCGGCCAATGTCACGTCACATCAGGGAGCCAGATGTCGCGTATTTCGGCAGTTAAGAGTGTCCTTCCAGCTAACCGATACCCACAGGCCGAGATCACTGACGCGGTGGCCCGGATGTACTCGGGTGCCGACCGGCGGCTGATCGAGCGGTTGCACCGGAGTGCCAAGGTGGCCTACCGCAGTCTGGTCATGCCGTTGGACGACTACGACAAGCTCACCGGCTTCGGCATGGCCAACGACGTGTTCATCGAGGCGGCGGTGGAGCTGGGCGCGGAGGCGGTGGCGGGGGCCCTGGAGCGGGCGGGGCTGAGCGCTGCGGACGTTGACATGATCATGTTCACCACGGTGACGGGGGTGGCCGCGCCTTCCATCGACGCCCGGATCGCGGGGCGGCTGGGGCTGCGCCCGGACGTCAAGCGGGTGCCGCTGTTCGGGCTCGGCTGTGTCGGCGGGGCTGCCGGGATCGCCCGGCTTCACGACTACCTGCGCGGCTGGCCGGAGCACGTGGCGGTGCTGCTGTCGGTGGAGTTCTGCTCGCTCACCCTCCAGCGCGGCGACCTGTCCCCCGCCAACCTGGTGGCCGGGGCCCTGTTCGGGGACGGCGCCGCCGCCGTGGTGGCCGTCGGCGCCGACCACCCGGTACGGCTGGGGCCCGAGGTGGTCGCCACCCGGGGCCACCTCTACCCGAACTCGGAGCACGTGATGGGCTGGGACATCACCGACACCGGCTTCCGGGTGCTGCTGGACGCGGGCGTGCCGGACATCGCACGCGGCCACCTGGGGCCGGACGTGCGCGCCTTCCTGGCCGACCACGGGCTCGCCACAGAGGACGTCACGGCTTGGGTGTGCCACCCCGGGGGTCCCAAGGTGCTGGAGGCGGTGAGCGAGTCCCTGGAGCTCCCTCCGGGCGCGCTGGACGTCACCTGGCGGTCGCTGGCCGCGGTGGGAAACCTGTCCTCGGCGTCGGTGCTGCACGTGCTGGGGGACACCATGGCGCTTGGGCCGCCGCACGGGACCCCCGGGATGCTGATGGCGCTCGGGCCGGGTTTCTGTTCCGAACTCGTTCTGCTGACCTGGTAGGGGCGGTATGTGGTACACGGCGCTGGTGCTGCTGGTCGGGGTGGAGCGGCTGGCCGAGTTGGTGGTGGCTCGGCGGAACGAGCGGTGGAGTCTGGCCAGGGGCGGGGTGGTGTCCGGGCAGGGGCACTATCCGTGGATGGTGGCCCTGCACACGGGGCTGCTGGCCGGGTGCCTGGTGGAGGTGGCGGTGGCCGGGCGGCCGTTCCTGCCTTGGCTCGGGTGGCCGATGCTGGCCCTGGTCGTGGCGGCGCAGGGGCTGCGCTGGTGGTGCATCGCCACGCTCGGGCGGCAGTGGAACACCCGGGTGATCGTGGTGCCGGGCCTGCCGCTGGTGACCGGGGGGCCGTACCGGTGGCTCCGACATCCGAACTACCTGGCGGTGGCGGTGGAGGGGGCCGCCCTGCCGCTGGTGCACACGGCCTGGGTCACCGCCCTGGTGTTCACGCTGCTGAACGCGGTGCTGATGGTGGTCCGGATCCGGTGCGAGGAAGCGGCATTGCGGCTAGCGGCGACATGACCGAACTCGACAGAACCGAACGCGATAGAACCGACCCCGGCATGACCGAACTCGGCATGACCGAGCTCATCGGGACCGACCTCGGCATGATCGACCTCATCGTGGCGGGTGGCGGGCCCGCCGGGCTGGCGGTTGCGGTGCGGGCGGCGTTGGCCGGGCTGTCGGTGGTGGTCGTGGAGCCTCGGCCGGGGCCGATCGACAAGGCGTGCGGGGAGGGGCTGATGCCGTCCGGGGTGGCGGCGCTGGCCGCGCTGGGGGTGACGGTGGAGGGGTGGCCGCTGCGGGGCATCCGCTACTTGGACTCTCGGCACGACGTGGCCGCGGCCTTTCCCGGGGGACGGGAGGGGCTGGGCGTGCGCCGCACCACGCTGCACGCCGCGCTGGCGCGCCGGGCGCAGGAACTCGGCGTCCCGGTGCTGCACTCCCGGATCACGGCGATACGTCAGACCGCCGACCACATCCACGCACGGTATGGAGACGAGCCCGCACGGTACGGAAAGGAGGCCGGGCGGTACCGAGAGGAGCCCACGCGGTACCGAGAATGGTGCCGAGAGGAGCCTGAGCGGTATCGAGACAAGCCCGAACAGTACGGCGGAGAGGCGCTCGGACGGTATCGAGAGGAGCCCGGACGGTCTGGAGAGGAGCCTGGGCTCTATGGAGAGGAGCCCGGGCGGTACGGCGACGGGTCCGCGCGGTACAGCGAGGGATCCAGGCACAGCGAGGGATCCACACACAGCGAGGGATCCACACACAGCGGCGGGTCCGCGCGATACACCAAGGGATCCAGGCACACCGAGGGGTCCAGATACACCGAGGGGTCCAGATACACCGAGGGGTCCAGATACACCGAGGGGTCCAGATACACCGAGGGGTCCAGATACACCGAGGGGTCCGGGCGGTGGCTGCGGGCTCGGTGGCTGGTTGGTGCTGACGGCTTACACTCCACGATTCGCGAAATATCCGGACTCGCCGCTCCCCCGGCTCCCATCCGCCGGTACGGCCTGCGGCGCCACTACCCCGTCGCGCCCTGGACCGACCACGTGGAGGTGCACTGGTCGCCTGCCGGGGAGGCGTACGTGACCCCGGTGGGCCCCAACCTGGTGGGTGTGGCGGTGCTCACCTCCCGGCGCGGGAGCTACCCGGAGCAGCTGGCCGCCTTCCCGACCCTCGCCCCCCGCCTGTCGGCCCCGGCGATCACCCGGGCCAGGGGCGCGGGGCCGCTGCGGCAGCGGGCAAGGGGGCTGCGCGCGGGCCGAGTGCTGCTGGTAGGAGACGCCGCCGGGTACATGGACGCGCTCACCGGCGAGGGCGTCTCCCTGGCCTTACGCTCGGCGGAACTACTGATCCGGTGTCTGGCCGAGGACCAGCCGGAGGCGTACGAACCGGAGTGGCGCCGACTCACCCGCCGGCACCGACTACTCACCGGCGCGCTGCTGGCGGCCACAAACCGCCCGCCCACGGCTCGCTTGATCGTCCCAGCGGCGCGACGCCTCCCGGCCGTGTTCGGCGCGGCCGTGGCACTCCTGGCCTGACCTACTGGCCTGACCTACTGGCCAGACCTGGCCGCTCGACCTGGCCGCTCGACCTGGCCGCTCGACCTGGCCGCTTGCTCGACCTGGCCGCTTGCTCGACCTGGCAGCCCGACCTGGCAGCCCGACCTGGCAGCCCGACCTGGCAGCCCGACCTGGCAGCCCGACCTGGCGGGGCGACCTGCCCCCCAGCCTGCCCCCCGACCTGGACGACTGGCCTGGACCGGAGAAAACGGGAACGCCCGGCCCCCGCCAAGGGGAGCCGGGCGTTCACGTAGCTGTGGCGGTTACTTCTTGACGACCTTCACGTAGTCGTACGCCTCGGAGGAACCCAGGTGACGGTTTCCTTCGTAGCGGACACCCCAAGTACCGGACTTGAAGGCCTTGACCTCGGTGTAGAACGTGCCGTTGGGGTTGGTGTCGGTGGAGGTGATGTACTTCCACTTCTTCGAACCCTTGGGCAGGAAGTAAACGTCGATTTCCTCCCAGCCAAGCCGGTACCAGTCATGCCAGTACTTCCGGCCGTCGTAGCAGGAGTCGCCGCCGCCGTGCACGCTCACATAGTCGTCCCACTCGTAGTACCAGTCGCCGTAGCAACGGGCGACCTGAAGACGGCCTTCGAGGGCGAGCTTGCGGCCCGCCTTCACCGGCTCGGGGCTCGCGTCGAAGCCCACGATCCGGGTCGCCTTCGGTCCCTTGGGCGGGTTCCAGCGAACGTGCTTGACGAAGAAGGAGGCGTCGCCGTACACGGTCTTGCCGTTCACGCCCCAGGCGACCACACGGACGCTCCAGGCGCCGACGGCGTCCTTCCACCCGATGGTCTTGGTGAAGCGATCCGAGAACCAGACGGGCTCGTGCTTGCCGTACGACTTCAGTACTTCGTCCTTGGACTTGGAACCCCAAGGCCCGTCGTGCCCCTCGTCCCAGGGGTGACCCTTGGGAACGAAGAAGACCTTGGCGGCCTTGATGTCCACACCCCGGACGGTGACGGACACCGTCTCGGAGTCACGGTAGTTCTTGAGAACCACCGTGGAGGGGTTGACCACGATGCTCGTGATCCGGGGGTTAGGCGCAGGGTTGTGGCGCTCGTCCGGACTAGGGCTAGGGCTCGGGCTTGGGCTCGGGCTTGAACTCGGGCTTGAGCTCGTGCTCTCGCTGGGATCATCCGCGAACGCGGGACCCGCCGCCATCAGCGCCGAGACGCCGACGGCGGCCGCCACCAGGGCGGTTGCCATTCTTCTGACCATTGAGGGTGTTCCTCTCCCCGTTAAACCAACACGCTGCGGGGTACAGCGCGCCTACGTCATAGACGGTAAAAGCCAGGGAAAAGTTGCGTTCAAGACACCACAAAAATGATCACAATCTGGCAACGGAACGAGGGCTTTCCGCGTCTAATTCTGCTCAGTGCGAGCGTTCGCGCCGGGTGTCCGGCGCGTAGCGCGGTGTGCCCGGGAATTCGGCCCGGTACAAACCCTCCCCGATCGGGCGGACCCGCACATCGAACCAACCGTCACGGGACGTGACCGTCTTGGCCACCTGCCGCCAGACCTCCGACCCGGTACGCCGCTGCCTGATCACCACCGGCTGCCCCCTGAACGGGCGGAAGGCCGCGGGGCCAAGCGGATCCAGGCGCATCAGGCTGCCGCTGACCCGCACCCGGTCCCCTACGCGGTTCACGGCCACGCCGCGCAGACCGGTGACCCGCCGTAGCTGGAAGGTCGTGTACGCCTTGACGGTGTGCCCCTCGGCGTCGGCGGCCGTGGCGGTCACCGTCCACTTGCCGTGCGGATGCCAGCGCGACAGACCGGTCTCCGGCAGAAAACGCCAGGTCTCCCAGCCTGCGGCCGACGAAACCGGGCGAAGTCCACGGATCTCATGAAACCCCCGCAACCGCTGGAATCCCACCGCCGAAGGCGCACCATCACCCGATATTTCGGCACTTTCGGCCATGTCAGGATATTTACCGGTTTCAACAGATTTGCCGGAAATGCTGGGTACTCCTTCAGGATTCACTCCGGAAGGTCCCGACGACTCAGAGCCCCCGGACGCCCCGGATATCCCAGAAGACCCAGATCCACCAGAAGACCCAGATCCAGCGGAGGTCCCAGATCCCCCGGAACCCCCGGACGACCCCGACGGCTTCGCGGCCGGCCGCCTGGCCTCCTTCGGCGGGCGGCCCGGCTCCACCAGCACGGTCAGTCCGCCGTCCCCCGTTACCCCACGCGCCACCACGTCAATGGTCAGCTTCACCGACCCCTTCGCCCGCACCACCGGATCCGCCGGCCGCACGGTCACCGACCGGATCGCCAGCTCCGGCGCCACCGGCGGCGCGGGCGGCTGGGGCAGGATCTCGGCGCGGGCCGGGACGGCGGCCCCGGCCACGGCGGCCATGACGACGGTCACCAGGCAGAGAGTTTTTCTCGTCATGGCCAGGACCGTAGGCACCACACGGCAATGCGTTCCCAACCGACACACACCGTTGATGGCAAAACAAAGGGGCCGCCAGCACGGCGGCCCCTCGCCGGAGATCCTCAGGACGTCAGTCCACGTACATCCCGTCGATGATCTCCGCGTACTTGGCGTGGATGACCCGCCGCTTCAGTTTCAGGCTGGGCGTGAGCTCCTCGGTCTCGGGCGTCCACTCCACCGGCAGCAGCCGCCACTTCTTGATCTGCTGCACCCGGGCCAGCTTCTCGTTGGCGGTCTCCACCGCCGCCTCGACCGTCTTCAGCACGTCCGGGTGCTCGGCCAGCTCGGCCAGCGAGCCGAACGCGATGCCGTTGGCCTGCGCCCACCCCGGCGCCACCTCGCCGTCCAGGGTGAGGACGGCCACCGGGTAGGGCCGCCGGTCCCCGAAGGCGAGGGCCTGCCCGATGAGCGGGTGCTCCTTGAGGTAGTTCTCGATGTTGGCCGGGGAGATGTTCTCGCCTCCCGCGGTGATGATGAGCTCCTTCTTGCGGTCCACGATCCGGATGAAACCGTCCTCGTCGATGGAGCCCACGTCCCCGGTGTGCAGCCAGTCCTCCTCGTCCAGCAGTTCGGCGCTGGCCTCCGGCCGGTTGAGGTAGCCGCGGGTGTTGAGCGGGCTGCGGGTGAGGATCTCGCCGTCCTCGGCGATGCGCACCTCGACCCCGGGCTCGGCCCGGCCGACCGTGCCGAGGCGGTAGCTGGCGGGGCTGTTGGCGGTGAACGCGCCGGTGGTCTCGGTCATGCCGTACACGTCCAGGACCTTCAGGCCCAGGCCCGCGAAGAAGCGCTGCACCTCCAGCGGCATCGGCGCGGCGGCGCTGGCCAGCCAGCGGGCGTTCTCGAAGCCGATCATGGCCCGGATGATGGCCAGCAGGGCCGCGTCGGCCTGCTCGTAGGCGGCCTGGACCTCCGGGGTGACGGTGGCGCCGTGCTGGCCGGCCTCCACGTAGGCGAGCCCGGCCGCCATCGCCCTGCGCACGTTCTCCTGCTGCTCCTCCGGCTGGGTGGCCAGCAGCCCCTGGAGGCGGGCCATCATCTTCTCCCAGACCCGGGGCACGCCGAAGAACAGCACGGGCTTGACCGCGCCCAGGGTGGCCCCCAGGTTGGCCAGGTCGGTGCAGAAGTGGATGTGGGAGACCTTGAAGAGGGGCAGGTAGAGGCTGAGCACCCGCTCTGCGATGTGCGCGTAGGTGAGGTAGGAGATCTGGGTGCCCTGGGTGGGCAGCGAGGTCATGCGGTCGGTGGCGCCCACCTCGTAGAGGACGTTGGCGTGGGTGAGCGGCACGCCCTTGGGGTTGCCCGTGGTGCCGGAGGTGTAGAGCACGGTCACCGTGTCCTCGGGACCGACCGCCCGCCAGCGGGCCTCGGCGGCGTCCGGGTCGGCGGCCAGCGCCTGCGCCCCGAGTTCCAGGAAGCCCTCCCAGGACAGGTGGTCGCCGGTGGCCCCCTCCAGCATTATGATCTTGATGAGGGCGGGCAGCTCGCCCAGGACCGGCTCCCACCGGGCCAGCTCGGCCGGCCCGCCCAGGACGACGACCTTGGCCCCCACGTCCTGGGCCACGAAGGAGATCTGCTCCGGGGTGAAGGTGCTGTACACCGAGACGGGGACGGCCCCCGCGTGCACCGCGCCGAGGTCGGCCAGCACGTGCTCGCTGCGGTTGACCATCATCAGCGCGACCGCGTCGCCGGGGGCCACCCCCAGCGCCGCTAACCCCGCCGCGATCTCCAACGTCCGCTGGCGGGCCTGCGCGTAGGTCAGGGTGGACCAGCCGCCCTCCACCGGATCGGAGTAGGCGGGCGAGTCGGGGAACCGCTCGGCCGTCTCGGCGAGCTGCTGACAGATGGTCCGCCCGGCGATGTCCTGCTCGATCGCCGCGCGCTCCTCAAGAACGTGAGGATTCGCCATTCCGCTCCTCCGTAATGTGCTTTCCCACGGGATGGCCTGCATCGCATCACGTGTAAGCAACCCCTGACAACCCCTGCCCCGCCGGAAGATTCACCGGAATCACAGCGCGGGTGTGAGCGAGCGGCGCGGCCGTGCGCCCTGGCTTCCCCGGGCGGCGGCGATGCGGCGGACCGCGTCGGTGAGCACCTCCGGCGCCAGCGTGAACGGCAGGCGCAGGTGGCCTTCCAGCGCGCCGTCCACGCCGAACCAGGGCCCGGGCGCCAGCCGTACGCCGTGCGCGGCGGCGGCCTCCGCGAGCGGGGTGGCGGACGGGGTGTCCAGCCGGACCCAGAGGGAGCCCCCGCCGGTGGGCACCCGGAAGCTCCATTCGGGCAGCTCCTCCCGGAGCACGGCCACCAGGGCGGCCAGCGAGGCCCGCAGGTTGCGGCGGCGTTCGGCGCGGGTCGCCTCGATCACCTCGAACAGCCGGGCCACGGCCAGTTGCTCGAAGATCGCGCTGGCGATGTCCACGGCGGCCCGCTGCACGGCCAGGCGGCGGACCAGCTCCGCGCTGCCCCGGATCCAGCCGATGCGCAGCCCGCCCCACCAGAGCTTGGACGCCGAGCCGATGGTGACCACGTGGTTGCCGCTGTCGAAGACCCCCGTCGGCGGCACCGTCGTGCCCTCGTCCAGGGGCAGCTCGGCCCAGGTCTCGTCGACCAGCAGGGTGACGCCGTGCCGCCGTGCCGCCTCGGCCAGACGCGCGCGGTCCCCGGCGTCCATCAGGTGCCCGGTCGGGTTCTGGAAGTCGGGGATCAGGTACGCCAGCCGGGCCCCGGACTGCCGTACCGCGCTGACCACCAGATCGACGTAGCGCCCGTCGGCGGGGATGCCGACCGGCACCCGGTGCGCGCCGCGGAGGCGGAGCACGTCGATGGCGTGTGAGTAGGTGGGCGACTCGATGAGCACCGGGTCGCCGGGCGCGGCGAGCAGGGTCAGCAGCAGGTGCAGGGCGTGCTGCGCCCCGGTGGTGACGATGATCTGATCGGGACGGGTGGCCAGCCCGCGCGCGGTGTACCGGGCGGCGACGGCCTCCCGGAGGACGGGCAGGCCGAGGGGGTGGTAGCCCATGCCGAGGGTGAACCGGTGGTAGCCGGCGGCGGCGTCCGCGAACGCCTGCTCCAGCTGGGTGCACGCGGCCGGGGCCGCCGCGTGCAGCGGGATCAGCCTGTCGTCCGCGTCGTCCACCCAGGGGTTGCCGTCGCAGACGCTGGGGTCGGGCAGCGCGGTCCAGCTGCCCGCGCCCTGGCGGCTCTCCAGGTAGCCCTGGCCGCGCAGCCGGTCGTAGGCGGTGGTGACCGTGGTCCGGCTCACCCCGAGCGCCTCGGCCAGGTGGCGTTCCGCGGGCATCCGCACCCGGACCGGCAGCCGCCCGTCCAGGATGCGGTCGCGCACGGCGTCGGCCAGCGCCCGATAGTACGGCCGGGCCCCTGCGGGCACCTCGGCCACCCGAGCCAGCTGGCCCGCAGTCAGAAACCGTTCCACAAGGCCATTTTCCGGAATTGGCCCTTTATCGCAACCCAGGGCGGCCGACAGGATGCCAGAGCTATGACCGAGCTCTCCCTTTCCACGTCCTCACTGCCGGCCCGCCTGCTCCGGCTCTACACCGGCCTGGCCCTGTACGGCGCCGGCATCGGCCTGCAGATCGAGTCCACCCTCGGCAACGACCCCTGGGACGCCTTCCACCAGGGCCTGGCGGTCCGCACCGGCTGGTCCATCGGCACCTGGATCATCCTGGTCGGGGCCCTGGTCATGGTCTTCTGGATCCCGCTCCGGCAGAAGCCGGGCATCGGCACCATCAGCAACATCGTGCTGCTCGGCCTGTTCGCGGACGCCACCATCTGGCTGGCCCCCACCCCGAGCCACCTGGCGGTGCGCACGGCGTACCTGACCGTGGCGATCGTGCTGGTGGGCTTCGCCACCGCGCTCTACATCAGCGCCGGCCTCGGCCCGGGCCCACGCGACGGCCTGATGACCGGCCTGCACCGGCTCGGCCTGTCCATCCGGATGGCCCGCACCCTCATCGAGGTCTCCGTGCTGGTGACCGGCTGGCTCCTCGGCGGCGTGGTCGGCGTCGGCACGCTGGCCTTCGCACTGCTCATCGGCCCGTGCACACAGGTGTTCATGAGGTTGCTGAAGGTAACGTAGGCGGCATGCGGATCGAGGACTACGCGCTCATCGGCGACATGCACTCGGCGGCGCTGGTGGGGCGTAACGGCTCGATCGACTGGCTCTGCCTGCCCCGGTTCGACTCCCCCGCCTGCTTCGCGCGGCTGCTCGGCGAGCCGGGCAACGGCTCCTGGTGGCTGGGCGAGGCCTCCGGAGCCCCGGCCACCCGCCGGGCCTACCGCGAGGACACCCTCATCCTGGAGAGCGTCTGGGACACCCCGGGCGGCTCGGCGAAGGTGATCGACTTCATGCCGCCCCGGGCCGCCTGCCCCGCCCTGGTGCGGATCGTGGAAGGCGTCGCGGGCACGGTGGAGATGGCCACCGAGATCAGGATCCGGTTCGACTACGGCCGGATCGTGCCCTGGGTGCGCCGCGCCAACGGCCGCATCCGGGCCGTCGGCGGGCCCGACTCGGTCTGGCTGCACTCTACGGTCCCGCTGCGCGGCGGCGACTACAAGCACCGCGCCGACTTCCGGATCTCCGCGGGGGAACGCCAGGTCTTCGTCTTCACCTGGCACCCCTCGCACGAGCCGCCCCCCGACGAGCTGGACCCGCTCAAGCAACTGGACCAGACCGAGCGCGTGTGGACCGAGTGGGTCGCCTCCGGCACCCACCACGGCCCCTGGCGGGACGCGGTGGTCCGCTCGATGATCACCCTCAAGGCGCTCACCTACGACCCGACCGGCGGCATCGTGGCCGCCCCCACCACCTCGCTCCCCGAGAGCCTGGGCGGGGTCCGCAACTGGGACTACCGCTACTGCTGGCTGCGCGACGCCACCATGACCCTGGACGCGCTCATCGACTCCGGCTACCTCGCCGAGGCCGACGCCTGGCGGGAGTGGCTGCTGCGCGCCATCGCCGGCCGCCCGCAGGACCTCCAGATCATGTACGGCGTGGCCGGCGAACGCCGCCTCCCCGAGCTGACCCTGGACTGGCTGCCCGGCTACGGCGAATCCCGCCCGGTCCGGATCGGCAACGGCGCGGTGGACCAGCTCCAGCTGGACGTGTACGGCGAGGTGATCAACTGCCTCTACCAGTCCCGCAGGCACGGCCTGCACCCGGACCAGCACGCCTGGGCGCTGATGCGGAAGATGATGGACTTCATCGAGACCGGCTGGGAGCAGCCCGACGAGGGCCTGTGGGAGGTGCGCGGCCCCCGGCGGCACTTCACCCACTCCAAGGTGATGGCCTGGGTGGCCGCCGACCGGGCGGTCCGGCTCGTCGCCGAACTGGGCAGGGAGGGCCCGGCCGACCGCTGGCGGGCGCTCCGCGACCGCATCCACGCCGAGGTCTGCGCCAAGGGCTACGACGCGGAACGGAACACCTTCACCCAGTCCTACGGCTCGGCCGAGCTGGACGCGGCGCTGCTGCTCATCCCGAGCACGGGCTTCCTGCCGCCGGAGGACCCGCGGGTGCGCGGCACGGTGGCCGCGGTGGAGCGGGAGCTGAGCAGCGACGGCCTCCTGCTCCGCTACCCGGTCGCCGAGCAGAACCTGGTGGACGGCCTGCCCGGCGGCGAGGGCGCCTTCCTGGCCTGCAGCTTCTGGCTGGCCGGTGCCAAGGCCAGGATCGGCCGGCGGGACGAGGCCGTCGAGCTGTTCGAACGCCTGCTGGCCCTGCGCAACGACGTCGGCCTGCTGGCTGAGGAGTACGACACGCGCAACGGCCGCATGGTGGGCAACTTCCCCCAGGCGTTCAGCCACGTGCCCCTGATCCACACGGCGCAGGTGCTGAGCCGGCTCAGCTGAGCCGGCTCAGTTGGCGCTGCCGGCCAGGCGGGCGAGCAACCGGGCGAACTCGGGCGGCGGGGTGACCACCAGGCGCACCTGGCCGTCCTGGGCGACCAGGTCGGCCTGGATGCGGGTGAGCCGGTCCTGGTGCCACCAGTAGACGTGCGGGCTCAGCCCGTCCGCGCGCCGCTCGTCGAACTCGCGCTGGGCGTACAGGCGCATCCGCTCCAGGGCCCGGACCACGCCGATCCCCTCCACCGGGTGCACCGCGATGGCGCCCGCGTGCGGCAGCACCACCAGCACCCCGTCGGCGGGGGCGGGCAGCCGCCGCAGGTGGGCGACGGCCGTCGGGGCGGTGAGCAGGCGCACGTTGACGCCGCCGAGGTTCAGGTGCTCGGCGGTGAGCCGCTCGTCGGACAGGGCGTTGGCCAGCGCCACGTCCAGCGCCTCGGCGGGCGGGATGGGCCAGCAGAACGCCTCCTCCGGCCGGACCGGGCGCCCGCCGATGGTGAGCACCTCGATCAGGTCGGCGCTCAGGTGGCGGCCGATGATCCGGGAGGGGTCGGGGATGGCGGGGTCGTCGGCGGCGTGCACCCGGGTGCGCAGCAGCGGCTTGATCCGGGGCAGGTTGCAGGCGTCGAAGGGCTCGCCGGAGACGGCGTGCGAAAGGTGCTCGGAGACCAGCATCGGCCAGTCCTCCCGGGACCGCCGCGCCGCCTCCCGCCGGAGTCCGACCAGGTTGACGGTGCGGACCGGGCCGGTGCCGTCCCGTTCCCCCATCAGGAGTGAGGTGCCGTCGTTCTCGAATGTGCAGGTGTAGCCCATCGAATCCACGACAAGCCCGAGCAGCGAGTCGAGGTCGACATCCTCTACCGCTCTGGGCTGCGACTCTGGCTCCACTGGCTGCACGGGCTGTTCGGTCCGCATTCGACCGCGTAGCCGCCGCAACAGACCCAATGCACCATCCCTCCGCCGCCTTTTAGTTGAAAAAGCCAGCTTCAGAGTGCCTTGTCATGGTCGCTAAACAGCGGCGCTAGAGAGCACGATTCGGTATCAATGACCCCATCTGTCCCGAGCCACACACTGAACTGTGGTGATCCGTGACCTACCGGCAGCCCCGCGACGATCGGCACTCCCAGCGGCAGCAGCCGCTCCGCCAGTACCGGCAGCACGTCGCCGCACTCCACCCAGGAGCCGAGCGCGAACCCCTTCACGCCATCGAACGCTCCATTCTGGAGCAACTGGGTCAGCATACGGTCCACCCGGTAGGGCGCCTCCGCCACGTCCTCGAGCAGCACCAGGTGGCCTTCGGCCCGCAGCTCGTACGGCGTGCCGCAGAGCGAGGCCAGCATGGTCAGGTTGCCCCCGGTCACCGGCCCCACCGCCCGGCCGGGCGAGAGCACCCGCTCGCCCGGCACCGGCCGCGCCGCCGCCCCGGCGAAGAGCGTCTCGTGCAACTGTCCCAGCGTGAACGGCTCGGGCCCCTCCACGTCGGACAGCGTGGCGCCGGCCGGCATCGGCCCGAACACGGTGGGCAGGCCCAGCCGCCGGGCGAAGGCCAGGTGCAGCGCGGTGATGTCGCTGGACCCCACCAGGATCTTCGGCCCGGCCGCCTTCATGGCGTCCCAGTCCAGCAGGTCGAGCAGCCGGGTGGCGCCGTACCCGCCGCGGGCGCAGAGCACGGCCGCCACGTCGGAGTCGCACCAGGCCTCCTGGAGGTCGGCCGCCCTGGCCGAGTCCGGCCCGGCCAGATAGGTCCTGCGGGAGAACATCCGGGAGCCGAGCACGACGTTGAGCCCCAGGTCGACGAGCACGCGCCTACCCCGCCAGAGACGCTGGACGTCGACCGGCCCGGACGGCGCGACAATGGCCACGGTGTCGCCGGGACGCAGCCGCGGCGGGGTGCGTTCATGCACCCCCCAAAGGGTGTCAGACTAGGGCTCACCTATGCGACATCCGACCCACATCTTGGTGGTAAACGGCGTAAAGGTCCGTCAGCCGGTCTTCGTGCTCGGCGCTCCGCATTCCGGCGCGGACCTGCTCGCGCGCGCTCTCAAGCGCACCCCCGGATTTCACCTGACCATGGGCCGGGCGGCGGTGGCCCGTACGGTGTACGCCTTCGCCCGCAAGCCGTCCATCGCCCGCAGCGGCGGCGCGCCCCGGGTCATCCGGGACGTGTTCGCCGAGGCCTGGCAGGTGATGCCGGGCGCGTGCGGAGAGTGCGCGGCGACCTGCCGGGAGGCGGGCGGCATCGTGGGCGCCGGGCCCTGCGTGGCCGCCGACGCGCTGACCCGGTTCGGGGACGCCAGCCCCGACCTGCTCTACAGCGCCCCCGTGCTGCTCCAGGCGTTCCCCGACGCCCGGTTCGTCCAGCTGATCAGGGACGGCCGGGACGTGGTCGCCGACATGCTGGCCGACCCGGCCACCATGGCCTGGTTCAAGCCGCACATGCTGTCGGAGGACGCCGAGTTCCCCAACCCGTTCCTGGGCGTCAACTCGGCCAAGCACCGGGACCGCTGGAAGGAGATGGCCGGCGCGGGCAAGAGCGCGCTGCGCTGGCGGGCCGCCATCCGGCTCAGCGCGGTGCTACGCCGGGAACTCCCCCGCGAGCAGCTGCTCACCCTCCGCTACGAGGACCTGCACCGCTCCCCCGGCGAGACGATCGAGACGCTGTCCGACTTCCTGGGCACCCAGATCTCCACCATCGCCCTGTACGGCACCAGCGCGCCCCGGGTCGGCATCTGGCGGCGGCGCCTGTCCGCCGACGACGTGCAGATCGTGGAGAAGGTGGGGCGGGAGGAGCTCAAGAAGCTGGGATACCAGACGTGAACTGGGTGCGGTACAGCTCGGCGTAGACGCCGTCCTTGGCCAGGAGTTCCTCGTGGCGGCCCCGCTCGGCTATCCGGCCGTCCTGGACGACCAGGATGGTGTCGGCCTCCCGGATGGTGGAGAGGCGGTGCGCGATCACCAGCGAGGTGCGCCCGCGCAGCGCGCTCTTCAGCGCCTTCTGCACGGCCGCCTCCGACTCCGAGTCCAGGTGCGCGGTGGCCTCGTCCAGCACCACCACGTCGGGCGCCTTGAGCAGCAGCCGGGCCAGCGCCATGCGCTGCTTCTCCCCGCCGGACAGGCGGTAGCCACGGTCCCCGACCACGGTCTCCAGACCCTCGGGCAGGCTACGCACCAGGTCGCCGATCTGGGCGGCCGTCAGGGCCTCCCAGATCTCCTCCTCGGTGGCCTCCGGGCGGGCGTAGCGCAGGTTGTTGCCGATGGTGTCGTGGAACAGGTGGGCGTCCTGCATGACCACGCCCACGGTGTCGCGCAGGCTGTCCAGGGTGGCGTCCCGGACGTCCAGGCCGTTCAGCCGCACGGCGCCCTCGGTGACGTCGTACAGGCGGGAGACCAGCGCGGTGGTGGTGGTCTTGCCGGCCCCTGAGTGGCCCACCAGGGCGACCAGCTCGCCCGGGCGGGCGGTGAAGGTGACCCCGTTGAGCACCTGGGCGGGCTCGCCGGACTCGGGGCGGGCCACCGTCTCCAGCGAGGCCAGCGAGACCTCGGCGGCGGCCGGGTAGCGGAAGCGCACGTCGTCGAACTCGATGGTGACCGGGCCCGGCGGGATCGGGCGGGCGTCCGGCTTCTCGGCCACCATGGGCTTGAGGTCGAGCACCTCGAAGACCCGGTCGAAGCTGACCAGCGCGGTCATCACGTCCACGTGCACGTTGGACAGGCTGGTGAGCGGGCCGTACAGGCGCATCAGCAGGGCCGACATGGCGACCAGGGTGCCCAGCTGGAAGGCGCCGTCGACGGCCAGCACGCCGCCGAAGCCGTACACCAGGGCGGTGGCCAGGGCGGCGATCAGGCCGAGCGCGACGCGGAAGACGGTGCCGTACATGGCCACCGTGATGCCGATGTCGCGGACCCGGGCGGCCCGCTCGCCGAAGTAGACGGCCTCGTCGTCGGGGCGGCCGTAGAGCTTGGCGACCATGGCCCCGGCCACGTTGAAGCGCTCGGTCATCACCGAGCCCATCTCGGCGTCCAGTTGCATCTGCTCGCGGGTCAGGCCGGACATGCGGCGGCCCACCCACTTGGCGGGCAGCACGAAGATCGGCAGCATGGCCAGCGCCACCAGGGTGATCTGCCAGGACAGCACCAGCATGGTGGCCATCACGATGATCAGCCCGATCACGTTGGACACGATCGAGGACAGGGTGCTGGTGACGGCCCGCTGGGCGCCGATCACGTCGGAGTTGAGCCGGGAGACCAGGGCGCCGGTCTGGGCCCGCATGAAGAACGCCACCGGCATGCGCTGCACGTGGTCGAAGACCTCGGTGCGCAGGTTGTAGATCAGGCCCTCCCCGATGCGGGCCGAGAACCAGCGTTCCGCCATGGTGAGCAGGGCGTCCACCAGGGCGAGTCCGGCGATGCCGAGGGCCAGCCCGATCACCAGGTCCGCCCGCTTCTGCGGGATGCCGGTGTCGATGATGGCCTTCACCAGCAGCGGGTTGGCGATGACGATCATCGCCTGCAGCACGGTGAAGCCGAGGAAGGCGATGATCTGCCAGCGGAAGGCGGCGGCGTACCCGCCGATCCGCCGCACGGTGCCCGGTGCGATGCGTTCCTGCATCACGGAGTTGTCGCGGCGCATCGAGCGCATCACCTGGAGGCCGTAGCCTCCGCCCATCATCGCCATGGCCGACCCTCGGGTGTAATCACGTAATCAGATAACTCCTGAAATTTCCGGATGATTCCGGCTCAGCCGGAGGCGAACAGGGTTCTGATCCTGACCACCTGCTCGGCCCTTTCGGCTGCCGCCTGCTCGGTCAGGGTGCGCCCCGGCGCGGCCTGGAGCAGGCGCTTGGTGGCGGTCGCGGCGCCCCGGTCGGTGGCCAGCAGCGCCGCCGCCAGATCCTGTACGGCCTGGCCCAGCTCGGCCACCGGGACCGCCAGTTCGGCCAGGCCCAGCCGTACCGCCTCGTCGGCGCCCACGGTGCGGGCGGTCAGGCAGAGTTCGATGGCCCGGGGCACGCCGACCAGATCGACCAGCGGTTTGGTGCCGGTCAGGTCGGGGACCAGGCCGAGGGCGGGCTCCTTCATGCAGAATCGCACGTCGTCGGCGACCACCCGCAGGTCGCAGGCGAGCGCCAGCTGGAAGCCCGCGCCGATGGCGTGACCCTGCACGGCCGCGATCGAGACGATGTCCGGGCGGCGTAGCCACAGGAAGCCACGCTGGGCGTCCGCGATCCGTTTCTCGAAGTCGCCTTCTTCAAGAGACGCGACCGAAGCGAACGAGCCCTGCCCGGGCACCCCTTCCGGCGTGAACATGCGCAGGTCGATGCCCGCTGAGAAGGACGGCCCCTCGCCTTTCACGACGACGACCCGCACCTGGCTCGGAAGACTCTCCCCGATCCGGGCCAGGGCCGACCAGGTGGCGAACGTCTGAGCGTTCCGCTTGCCCGGCCGGTCCAGCGTGATCGTGCCGATCTCGCCGTCCACCTCGAAGCGCAGTCCGATCTCCGCGAGCTCTTTCTCACTGAGCTCACTCGCCGAGACGGCCTCCGCACTCCCCCCAAGACTCACGTCCACGACCACTCCCTTCGCTGCGGTCGCGCCCGAGCCTACCGAATGTTATTCGGCTGCACGGGCGCGGCCGCTCGCGGAAAAACCTTTCGGGCAACCCTCTCGGTGACCCTTCCGGAAACGCGGAGTGAGCGGCTGCGGTCGCTTACTGTGAGGCGGATCTAGCGCTTGGACTTGCCTCGGGTCGCCCCGCCACGCCCCCGTAGAGTCACGCCGGACTCGCTGAGAATGCGGTGGATGAACCCGTACGACCGGCCGGTGGAAGCGGCCAGCGCGCGGATGCTCTCCCCCGCGGCGTAGCGCTTCTTGAGATCGCTGGCCAGTTTTTCCCGGTCGGCCCCGGTCACCCGGGTGCCTTTCTTAAGAGTCTCGGCCACGAGTACCTCCTGTAGTGCCAGACTTCCGCAGCGTTACTCACGCCATGATCAGTCATTTCGGCGGGATCGGCTACCTACTCCCAGGGAAAAGATCCGTACCCGGCAAAATTACGATCACGCGAGTGCCACAAGATCGGAAAATTCGTCGCTCCAAGCGTCTTCGATTCCGTCAGGTAGCAAGATCACCCTATCCGGTTGTAGGGCCTCAACGGCGCCCTCATCGTGCGTGACTAGGACAATCGCTCCAGAATAGGACCGCAGCGCGGCCAGCACCTGCTCCCGGGAGGCCGGGTCGAGGTTGTTGGTGGGCTCGTCGAGCAGTAGCACGTTGGCGCTTGAAAGAACCAGGGTCGCCAGCGCCAGGCGGGTCTTCTCGCCGCCGGAGAGCACCCCGGCGGGCTTGTCCACGTCGTCCCCGCTGAACAGGAACGACCCGAGGGTGCTGCGCAGCTCCACGTCGGCCAGGTCGGGCCCGGCCGAGCGCATGTTCTCCAGCACGGTGCGCGCCGGGTCGAGCGTCTCGTGCTCCTGCGCGTAGTACCCGATCCGCAGGCCGTGGCCGGGGCGCACCTCGCCGGTGTCAGGCTTCTCCATGCCGGCCAGGATGCGCAGCAGGGTGGTCTTGCCGGCGCCGTTGAGGCCCAGGATGACCACCCGGGTGCCCCGGTCCACCGCCGCGTCCACGTCGGTGAAGACCTCCAGCGAGCCGTACGACTTGGACAGTTCCACGGCGGTCAGCGGGGTGCGCCCGCACGGGGCGGGGGCGGGGAAGCGCAGTTTGGCGACCTTGTCGGAGCGGCGCTCGCCCTCCAGGCCGGACAGCAGCCGCTCGGCGCGGCGGGTCATGTCCTGCGCGGCCTTGGCCTTGGTGGCCTTGGCCCGCATCTTGTCGGCCTGCGAGAGCAGCGCGGTGGCCTGCCGCTCGGCGTTGGCCCGCTCCCGCTTGCGCCGCTTCTCGTCGGTCTCGCGCTGGGTCAGGTACGCCTTCCAGCCGACGTTGTAGGTGTCGATCACGCAGCGGTTGGCGTCCAGGTGCAGGACGCGGTTTACCGTCGCTTCAAGTAGGCCAACGTCGTGGCTGATAATGATCAAACCGCCTTGGTGTGATCGCAAAAAATCACGAAGCCACCCGATTGAGTCCGCATCGAGGTGGTTTGTGGGCTCGTCCAAGAGGAGAGTCTCCGCGCCGGAGAACAGAATCCTGGCCAGTTCGACCCGGCGCCGCTGGCCTCCGGAGAGGGTTTCCAGCGGCTGCTTCAGGATGCGGTCGGGCAGGCCCAGGCTGGAGGCGATGGAGGCGGCCTCGGACTCGGCCGCGTACCCGCCGAGCACGTGCAGCCGGTCCTCCAGGCGGCCGTACGCGCGGACCGCCTTGTCCCTGGCCCGTTCGTCGGACGAGGACATGCCGAGTTCGGCTTTTCGCAGGTCGCGGATGACCTCGTCGAGGCCGCGGGCGGACAGGATGCGGTCGCGGGCCAGCACCTGGAGGTCGCCGGTGCGGGGGTCCTGGGGCAGGTAGCCCACGCTGCCGGAGGTGGTTACCGTGCCGGTGGCGGGGATGCCCTCACCGGCCAGGACCCTGGTCAGGGTGGTCTTCCCGGCTCCGTTCCGGCCGACCAACCCGATCTTGTCCCCGGGATTGACCCGGAACGTGGCCTTCTCGATGAGCAGGCGCGATCCGGCGCGCAGTTCGACGTCAGTAGCAATGATCATGATTAACGGACACTCCGTACAAGGTGGCTGAGGGAAACCCGGATACGTGGGGGTCGATCAATCTGGAGTGCCCATGGCGCCAATTGTATGGCCGACTCCATCCAGCGATTGGCTTCCGCGGTTATCCCACCCACCCA
>NZ_JAHCST010000010.1 GCF_018476525.1 Acrocarpospora catenulata | reverse complement strand
GCCCGTCGATCTGTTCGGCGAAGGTCTTCTTCGCGCACGACATGGTGTCGCAGACGAACCGGCGTACTCGCAGGTGGATGACCGTCTCTCGCCCACCGATCGCCGTATCGATTAATCGCCGCTGGTAACAGCTGTGCACGCGTTGCGACATCGTCGCGCAGGCCGGGCAGCGTGCGGTTCGGCTGTCTGTCTCGACCTCCAGACGGACCGTGGCTCCCTGTCCTGTCACGCGCTTGATGTGCAGACCCTCCAGATGGGGGAACATCGTCGCAAGAAGATCCGCAGTGAGCATGGATCATGATCACGCAAATTTGATCACGGAATTTGTGCCAGAGCCACAACGGCATGTCCGTTGACAGCCATTCATAGGCCAGGTGTACACCGGAATGCTGGGCAGCTTCAATCATTCCCCTTAAGGGATCTCGCATCGTGATGAATACGCCCATTGCTGCACGCTGGGAGGTCACAGCGCCGAGAAGGTCCCGGACATGCCCGGGATTGGTAGCTCCTCCGTTGACCGAGACCAGGACTCGGTCCGATGCGCCACGAGAGCCAGTGGGGATTCGAATAACCCCATCGACGCCTTTGTCACCGACTTGCCTATCGTTGGGCTGGCCACCCACCATCATCACGCACCAGCGCTCGAATTCGAATGGGGATCGGTTGAACAAGGTGCGGGCTCCGGAAATATCTTCGGGAATACCCTTTATATCATAGCCTGCCGTAATCCATTCGCCGTATGTGTGACGCAGCCGGGCATCTATGAGATCGATGGCGAGGGTTGTGACATCGATTCCTATCCACCGACGGCGGAGTTTCTGCGCGGCATCAACGGTTGTACCGCATCCGCAGAAGGGATCGAGAACGAGATCCCCCTGATTGCTACTCGTCTTCAGAATCCGTTCCAGCAACGATAGAGGTTTTTGTGTGGGTATCCGAGCCGCTCGGCGATCGCTTCTGCCCCGGCTTCGTCGCCGACCAGCGTGTCGTCCCATTGTTCGGGCAGGAACAGCCGCCAGTTCAGTGCTGCGGAGCAGGTATCGGTGACAGCGTGCACGCTGACCGCGATCTGACAGTTGGTCACCTTGCCCGCGGTCCCGGTGTACTGCCGGGCCACCCCGGGGGAGGCATTGCCGTCCTTGACATGCCCGGTGTCGTCCAGTACCCACGCCCGCGGTGCCACCACGCCGATCGCGCGCTGCGCCAGACGCCGTCGAACCCCCGCGAAGTCCCAGGTCGAGGAGGTGATGAACTGCTGCAACCGTTGGTGATCCACCCCCAGCCGCTCGGCCATCGGCACCATCGACTTACGCCGCCCGTCCAGCATCAGCCCACGCATGTACAACCCGCCGTTGGCCCGCTGCTCCCGGCGCGAAAAGGAGGCGAACACCTCACCCGCGAAGTCCTCAAGACGGCCTCGAACATCAGCCAGCTCAGCCGGAGTCACCCAGAGATCATCCCACACAAGATCTCAAACTAACAAAGTCCTACTAGGAGTATCCCGAAGATCTTGGTGGGCGGGTCGGCATTGAGTTGTCCCGTCGGCTGGCTATAGGCGGTCGTCGTGAGGGTCCAGGTGTTGTTGATGTAGGTGAGTCTCACGTTGACCAGGCGGCGAAGGTTGAGAGCGGCGGCGCGGTGGTGGAGCCAGCGGTCGTTGGCTTGGGTGCCGCGGTAGGGCAGGCGGCGGTTGCTGCGGGCGACCCACCAGGCCACAGCGCGTTCGACCTTGGGCCGCCAGCGCCAGTAGTCGTTGTTCCAGACGGGGTCGGCGGCGGCCTGATAGCGGCACGTCGCCAAGCTGGAGCTGTACCCGTCTATCAAAGTCACCCAGCTCGACAACGAACCCGTGTTCGACGTCATCGTCGCAGCACTCGACTGGTTCGTTGCGCAACGGAAAGGATCCAAGATCCCGGCGGTCGGGTCACAAGGCGATCACCTTTGAAACCGAGCCAGCGGGAGCGACCGACAGCGCCCTTGGCCCATGAGCGCGAGTCGGCAACAGTGAGCACCTTACTCGGATATGTGTTGACATTGTCAACATGGAATATATGTCGGATTATCGTTTACCGTGTACTCTCAGGCTGGACACGGCTCAACTGGCATGCAGTATGGGGACCGAGGAGTGGTTGTGAACCTGGACATGGTGGCGAACCGGTTCCGTCTACTGGGAGCCATAGGCAAGGGCAACATGGGCGAGGTTCACCGTGCCGAGGACCAGCAGAAGCAAGAGGGCGCCGACGACCGCATCGTCGCGGTGAAGCTGATTCTGCGCAGCCGCTCCGGCCTGGGCTTCGACGCCACCACAGACACCAAGACGGTCCAGAGGTTCGAGCGCGAGGTTCGTATCATGGGCCGCCTGCGCCACCGTAACCTTCCCCGCACCATCGATGGCGGCATTGACGCATCCGGCCTGCCATACCTGGCGATGGAGCTCTTCGACGGCGAGTCCCTCCGCGACCTCATCTCCGAACACCCCCAGCTCCCCATCTCCTGGGCCGCAGCGATCGGCGCGCAGATCGCCGACGGCCTGGCCGCCGCGCACGCCGCCGACGTCATCCACCGCGACCTCAAGCCATCCAATGTGATGCTGCTGCGCGGCGGCCTGGTCAAGGTGCTTGATTTCGGCATGGGCCGGATCATCGGCGACGTGGCTGGAGACAAGATCACGAGCACTGGTATGACGGTTGGCACGGCCCGCTACATGGCCCCCGAGCAGTTCCGCGCCTCGGCGGTAACTCAGGCAGCCGACCTGTACGCCCTTGGGTGCGTGTTGTTCGAACTGCTCACCGGTGTCCCCCCGTTCCACAGTGAGTCCTCGATCGAGCTCGGCCAGAAGCACATGGACGAGGAACCGCCCTCGGTACGGCTGATCCGCCCCGAGGTCCCCGACGATCTGGCCCGGCTCGTTCAGCGGTTGCTGGCAAAGGAGCCTGCTGACCGTCCCGAGGACGCCGTCATCGTCCGCGAAGCGCTGCTGCCACTCGCTACCGGTGGCGTCGACCTCTCTGGATGGGACGACTTCGACCCGGTGCGCCACCTTGGGTCCGCTCCTGTAGAACCGCCCGCCATCCCTGCCCCTCTGCTCCGCGCGGTCGGGTCCGGCATGGACGTCTTCGGCGTGCACCGCAAGCTCATCGAGGACTACCGGGCCTTCACCGAGGGTGGCACGATCATCCGTGACGACCGGATCAAGGGCTTCGTCGAGGACGACTTAGACGCCAAGTCCCAGTGGCCCGATCCCTGGCTGTCGCTGAACCCCTTCTTCGCTTCCGGCGGTACCGTCCTGGAACTGGTCAAGGACGGGATCCTGCACGAGGAGTGCGCGCGCATCTTCCAAGCGGGCAAGACCAAGGACGGCACCGTGTGTGACGGCCGCCCGCTGACTCTCCATCAGCACCAGCTCGAGGCGGTCAAGACGGCTCAGTCCGGTGAGTCCTACGTCCTCACCACCGGCACCGGCTCGGGTAAGTCTCTCGCCTACATCGTGCCGATCGTCGACAAGGTGCTCAAGGACCGCGAGCAGGAGGGGCCGAGGGCTCCGAGGCGGGTTCGCGCGATCATCGTGTATCCGATGAACGCCCTGGCCAACAGTCAGCGCGAAGAGCTCAAGAAGTACCTCACCGACGGCTACGGCGCGGGCCGCGAACCGGTCACCTACGCCCGCTACACCGGCCAGGAGAGCGATGATGACCGCAAGGTCATCCGCGACAACCCGCCGGACATCCTGCTCACCAACTACGTGATGCTGGAGCTGATGCTCACCCGTCCGGAGGAGCGCCGCTCCCTCATCAAGATGGCGGCCGGCCTGGAGTTCCTCGTCTTCGACGAGCTCCACACCTACCGCGGCCGTCAAGGCGCTGATGTGGCGTTGCTCATCCGCCGTGTCCGCGAGGCGTGCCGGGCGGAGAACCTCCAGTGCGTGGGCACCTCGGCGACCATGTCCAGCGAAGGCACCTTCGCGCGGCAGCGGGAAGCCGTGGCCGGCGTGGCCTCCACCCTCTTCGGCACCGAGGTGCGCTCGGAACACGTCATCGGTGAGACGCTGGTACGCGCTACCGGTGAGCCGCCGACGGTGGTCCCGGCCGAGCGGCTCCGCCTGCCTCGCTCGCCGCGCGCGTACGCCGATCTGGTGTCTGATCCGCTGGCCCGCTGGATCGAGGCGCGTTTCGGTCTCGTGCCGGACGAGACGGGACGGCTTGTTCGGCAGAAGCCCGCCAAGATCGAGGAAGCGGCCCGGGAACTGGCCACGAGCAGCGGACTCGACGAGCAGAGCTGCGGCGAGGCTATTCGCGACACGCTGAAGGCCGGTTCGGAGGCCCGCCACCCGGTCACCGACCGGCCTCTGTTCGCCTTCCGGCTGCACCAG
Source organism: Acrocarpospora catenulata (assembly GCF_018476525.1). Classification (GTDB taxonomy): domain Bacteria; phylum Actinomycetota; class Actinomycetes; order Streptosporangiales; family Streptosporangiaceae; genus Acrocarpospora; species Acrocarpospora catenulata. The sequence continues at coordinate 248,498 of NZ_JAHCST010000010.1, read as the reverse complement.
TTCCTGTCCAAGGGCGACACCGTCTACGTGACGCTGGAAGACGAGCAGTCCCGCTACCTGACTCGCGACTACCAGCGCGTTCAACCCGGCTCGGACGGCAAGCTGCTGTTGCCGCTGGCCTTCTGCCGTGACTGCGGCCAGGAGTATCTGACGGTGTGGCGTGAGGAGAAGAACGGGGTCACAACCTACGGCCCACGTCCCGACACCGCCGCCACCGGCGGCCGCGCCGGTGACGGTTACCTCTACGTCAGCACCAGCCGTTCCTGGCCGCCCAACATGGAGCAGGCGATTGCCGAGCGACGTTTGCCCGACTCCTGGCTGGAGAGCGATGATCAGGGCAACGAGACTGTCCGCTCCACCTATCGGTCCCGCGTGCCGAGCCTCGTCCGGGTCGATCCGTATGGCATGCAGGACCGCGGCGAGTTGATGGTGGCCTTCATCCCCTCACCGTTCCTGTTCTGCCTCCACTGCGGAGTCAGCTACGAGCAGGTCAGGGGGAAGGACTTCGCCAAACTGGCCCGGCTTGACCAGGAGGGCCGTTCGTCGGCGACCTCACTCGTGTCGGCTTCCATCGTCCGTTCGCTGAAGGAGGCGCCGCCCGAGGCCCTGAAGGCGGAGGCCCGTAAGCTCCTCACCTTCGTCGACAACCGGCAGGACGCCTCGCTGCAGGCCGGGCATTTCAACGACTTCGCGCAGGTCACCCAGCTACGCAGCGCGCTGTACCAGGCGGTCTCCGACGCGGGCGAGGAAGGTCTCAATCACGAGGTGCTGGCTTCCCGCGTTTCCGACGCGCTGGGGCTTTCCCCGGCCGACTACACCGGGGTCGCAGACCTGCCGCCGTCGCTGACCCGCAACGCCGCCAAGACTCTGCGGGATGTCATCGCCTTCAGGCTCTACATGGACCTTGAGCGCGGATGGCGGGTCACCATGCCCAACCTGGAGCAGACCGGCCTCCTCAAGATCGACTACGAAGATCTGGACTGGCTGGCCGGCCAGGAGGAACGCTGGTCCGATCCCGAGATCAACGCCCACATCGTGTTGCGCGATGCCGAACCCGGTCGCCGCGCGGAGATCATGCGGGCGCTGCTCGACGAGATGCGCCGCGGCCTGGCCATCGACGTGCAGTACTTCCGTGACGACTTCGACACCCTGCAGCGCGCCAGCGAGGAGCGACTGGTCGACCCATGGGTGCTGTCGTCGAGCGACAAACCCAAGGTCGGGATCGCGTACCCGCAGGGGTCGCGGCCCGGCATGGATCGCTCGGGTCTGTTCCTCTCCGGACGCGGAAAGTTCGGCAAGTATCTCAAACGGGTTCATTTCCCCAAGCTGCCCACCGACGATCTTCAGCTGATCATCGTCAACCTGCTCGAGGTGCTCACCAAGGCCGGGCTGCTCAGCAAGACCTCCGCGGCACCGCAGCGCACCGGCCGGTTCCGGGGACCGTCCAGCCCTGCCGTCACGGGTTACCAGATCTCGGCGGCATGCCTGATCTGGCGGGCCGGCACCGGAGAAACCGCCGGCCATGACCCGCTGACCAGGACCTACGCCAGCGGGCAAGGCCCTCGCGTCAACGCGTTCTTCCGCGACCTCTACCGCGACACCGCCGACGCGCTGGCCGGACTGGTGGCCCGTGAGCACACCGCTCAGGTCCCCCCTGAGGAGCGGCAACGGCGTGAGAAGGCGTTCGCGAAAGCCGAGCTGAAACTGCTGTACTGCTCGCCGACCATGGAACTCGGTGTCGACATCGCGGAACTCAACGCGGTCATGATGCGCAACGTGCCGCCCACCCCGGCCAACTACGCGCAGCGCAGCGGCCGGGCCGGCCGATCCGGGCAGCCCGCCTTGGTCACCACCTACTGCGCCACCGGCAACAGCCACGACCAGTACTACTTCCGGCGCTCCGACCGAATGGTCGCGGGCGTGGTCGCCCCGCCGAAGCTCGACCTGTGCAACGAAGACCTGGTCCGATCTCACGTGCAGGCCATCTGGCTGGCGGAATCGAAGCTGAAACTGGGCAGCGCCATCCCGCACATCATCGACATCAGCTACGAGGAGGACGCCCGCTACCCCGACCCCGAGCTGCCGTTGCACAGTGACGTCGTCGCCAAGCTGCGGGATGCCGCGGCGCAGCGGAGTGCGGTCGCGGCGGCGCAGCAGGTCTTCGGCGAATTGCTGGCCGAGTTCGCCGACACCACCTGGTGGCACGAACAGTGGATCGAGGAGTCGGTGCGCAAGGCTCCGGAGGAATTCGATCAGGCGCTGAACCGGTGGCGCGGCCTGTTCCGGGCGGCCCTCGTCGACCAGGCCGAGCAGAACCGGCGCGTCCTGGATCACACGCTCACCGAACGGGACCGGAAACTCGCCGTCGGCCGCCGTAAGGAGGCCGAGACCCAGCTCGACCTGCTGAAGAACGAGAGCGACGACAGCCGCTCCTTGCTGAGCGACTTCAACCCCTACCGCTACCTGGCCAGCGAGGGCTTCCTCCCCGGCTACTCCTTCCCCCGGTTGCCGCTGGCCGCCTACATCCCCACCACCGGACGGCGGCACGGCAACGGCGATTACGTGCAGCGGCCCCGCTTCCTGGCGATCCGCGAATTCGGGCCCGGTGCACTCATCTACCACGAGGGAGCCCGTTACCAGGTCACCCGCATTCAGCTGCCGCCGGACGCCACCGGCGACGTGGTCACCACGACCGCCAAGCGGTGCGCGGCATGCGGTTACCACCACGACGCGCAGGAGCGCGCCGATCGATGCCAGATGTGTGACGAGCCGCTGAACGACATCACCTCGAATCTGCTCCAGCTGCACACCGTCTACACCAAGCGACGCGAACGGATCTCCTCCGATGAGGAGGAGCGGCGCCGCGCGGGCTTCCGCCTCGTCACCTCCTACCGCTTCCATGACCACGGGAAGCGCCCCGGCCGCCGGGACGCCGTTCTCACGGACCCGGCCGGACAATTCGCCACCCTGTCGTTCGGCGACTCGGCCACCGTCCGCATCTCCAACATGGGCCGGATCCGGGCCAAGGAGGGCGAGCCGGATGGCTTCTGGCTCGACCCCGCGGACGGGCGCTGGATGAACGAGCGGGAGGCCGGGGAGGCGTCAGGCGACTCCGGCGAGATGCCCGTCATCGACGGCGAGGGCAACGAGAAGCGCCGCCGCAAGCGGGTCATTCCTTACGTTCAAGACACCCGCAACATCCTGGTGCTGAAGCTCGACGAACCGCTGGACAAACCGGCGGCCCTGTCGCTGATGTATGCGCTGGAGCGTGGCATCGAGGCCGCCTTCGAACTGGAAGACGCCGAGCTGACCAGCGAACTGCTGCCGCCGGACGAGGGTCCACGCGATCGGATGCTGTTCACTGAGGCCGCCGAGGGCGGCGCGGGCGTGCTCCGGCGGATGCAGTCCGAGCCGGACGCGCTGGCCCGAGCCGCCGCCGAGGCCCTCTTGATCTGTCACTTCGCCCCGGACGGCACCGACCTGCTCGGCCCGCATCCCGATCGGCCTTGCGCGCTGGGCTGCTACGAATGCCTGCTGACCTACGGCAACCAGCACAACCACGCCGCGATCGACCGCCACTCGGTTCGTGAACCGCTGCTGCGCTTCGCCGCTGGCGCGGCTCTGGCCACCGGCCGAGGAGAGACCCGCACCGAGCAGTTGGCACGATTGACCGCGCAGTCGGACACCGCTCTTGAGGGTAGGCTCGTCGCCTGGCTAAAGGAGCAGGGTTTGCGGCTGCCGGATGAGGCGCAGACCTTCGTCACCGAAGCGCTGGCTCGCCCCGACTACGTCTACCGACTGCCCGGTGTCAAGGTCGCGGTCTTCGTCGACGGCCCAGTCCACGACCACGCGGTCGTCGCCGAGCGCGATCGCGACGCCGAAGAACGGCTGTACGACCAAGGCTGGGACGTGGTCCGCTTCCCGTACGACGGCGACTGGTCCGCCATCGCCACCCAGTTCAGCCGCTACTTCGGCACCGCGACACGAGGAAACGTCTGATGACCTACACGGCCGGCTCCCTGGTCTCCGCTCGCGGCCGGGAGTGGGTGGTGCTCCCCGAAAGCGCCCCCGACATGCTCGTGCTGCGCCCGCTGGGCGGCGCGGACGACGATATCGCCGCCGTCTTCCCGGCGTTCGAGGAGGTCCACAGCGCGGAATTCGCGCCACCTTCACCCGCCGACCTGGGCGATTCGCTGGCCGCGGGACTGCTCCGCACGGCGCTGCGCGTCGGTTTCCGCTCCGGGGCCGGCCCGTTCCGGTCGCTGGCCGGAATCGCCGTGGAGCCTCGCGCTTACCAACTCGTCCCGCTGATGATGGCACTTCGGCAACGGACCGTCCGCATGCTGATCTCCGACGACGTCGGCATCGGCAAGACCGTCGAGGCAGGCCTCATCGCCGCTGAACTGCTGGCCCAGGGCAGCGCGCGAAAACTCGCCGTACTGTGCTCACCCGCGCTGGCCGAGCAATGGCAGGAGGAACTGCGCACGAAGTTCGGCATCGACGCCGAGCTGGTCTTGGCCTCGACCGTTTCCAAGCTGGAGCGTGGCCTGGACCTGGGGCAGTCTCTGTTCGACAAGCATCCGAACGTGATCGTCTCCACGGACTTCATCAAGTCCACCCGTCACCGCGACGACTTCGTCAGGCACTGCCCCGACCTGGTCATCGTGGACGAGGCCCACACCTGCGTGGCCGCCGACGACAGCACCTCCAGGCAGAACCAGCTCCGCTACGGGCTCCTCCAGCGCATCGCCGATCCCGCAGCCGACCGCCACCTCCTGCTGGTGACCGCCACCCCGCACAGCGGCAAGGAGAGCGCCTTCCGCAATCTCCTCGGCCTGGTCCGGCCGGAGCTCGCCGAGCTCGAACTCGACTCAGAGGCGGACCGCCGGCTCCTGGCCCAGCACTTCGTCCAACGCAAGCGGGCGGACGTGCGCCAATTCCTCACAGTCAACGACGGCCTCGCCGACAACAGCCTGGCCGAGGCCACCGCATTCCCCTCCGACCGCTATTTCAAGGACGAGACCTACAAGCTCTCTCCTGCCTACCGTGCCCTGCTCGACGACGCCATCGCATATGCGGGCGAACGTGTAAGCGCCGCGGGCGACCGCGGTAAGCGTGAGGCCCGGATCGCCTGGTGGTCGGCGATCGCACTGCTGCGCTCGATGGTCTCCTCACCGCGCGCCGCCGCCCAAACCCTGCGCACCCGCTCAGCCGCCGCTGCCGCCGCAACCGCCGAGGAAGCCGACATCCTGGGCGCGCCACTTACCAGCGACGCCTACGACAGCGACGTCATGGAAGGCCTCGACGTCGCCCCCGGCGCTGAGATCGAGGACGCGGGCACCCGCTTGGCGGAGTTGGCCGATCGTGCCCATGCCTTGGAAGGGACGGCGGATGACCGCAAGCTGGCGGCCTTGATCGAGCATCTGAAGGACCTGCTGAAGACCGGCTACCACCCGATCGTCTTCTGCCGCTACATCCCTACCGCCGAATACATAGCCGAGCATCTGGAGGGCAAGCTCGGTAGAAGGACTGTGATCCGCGCTGTCACCGGCACGCTGTCCCCGCAGCAGCGTATTCAGCGCATCGAGGAACTGGCCGAGGAAGCCGGTGACGATGAGAGCGCCCGCCGCGTTCTGATCGCCACCGACTGCCTGTCGGAGGGCGTCAACCTCCAGCACCATTTCGACGCCGTCGTCCACTACGACCTGGCCTGGAATCCCACCCGGCACGACCAACGCGAGGGGCGCGTCGACCGATACGGCCAGAAGAAGGACATCGTCAAGGTCGTCACTCTCTACGGCGGAGACAACGGCATCGACGGCAAGGTTCTCGAGGTCCTGATCAGGAAACATCGCCAGATCCAAAAAGACCTGGGGATCTCCGTATCCGTCCCGGACGCCGCCTCCACCCGGGTGACCGACGCGATCGTCGAGTGGCTGTTGCTGCGCGGGCAGAACCGCCAGCAGGAGGCGCTGTTCAGCTTCGACGAGATCAGCGGCAAGGCGGTCGAATTGGAGACAGAGTGGAACTCCGCCGCCGAACGCGAGAAAACCTCCCGCTCCCGGTTCGCCCAACGCTCGATCCACCCCCAAGAGGTCGCCCGCGAGGTCGCCGCGATTCGCGACACCCTGGGCCGGTCCGGTGAGGTCCGCGCCTTCGTACGGCAGGCGCTGGCTTCCCTCGACGGCATCGTCCGCGACGAGCCGGACGGCGGCTTCACGGTGGACGTGAGCGGCACTCCCGCCGGACTGCGCGACGCGCTGGCCCCCGTGGTCGGAGGCGAGGCCGTGGAAAAGGGCCAGCCGGTCCCGTTCCGCAGGCAACCTGCGGTCGCCCGTGGCGAGGCCGCCCTGGTCCGCACCGATCCGGTGGTGGGCGCTCTCGCCTCTTACGTCCTGGGCGTCGCCCTGGACGGTCGGCATGAGCAGCCCGGCAGGGAACGCCCGGCCAGCCGCTGCGGAGTCATCAGCACCAAGGCCGTCGCCACTCGCACCACACTGCTACTGGTCCGCTACCGCTTCCACCTCACGCTGCCCTCCCGCTCCGGCACTCGCGAGCTCGTCGCCGAGGACGCCCGCCTGCTCGCCTTCCAAGGCTCCCCTGCGAACGCCGTCTGGCTGCCGCCCGTGGAGGCGCTGAAGCTGCTGGACGCGACCGCCGACGACAACATCGACCGCGTCTTCGGCGAGCGCACCATGGCCCGCGTCCTCGACGGACTGCCCGCTACCGCCGGGCATCTGGAGGAGTACGGCGAGCGGCTGCGCGCCGAGCTGCTCGACTCCCACCGCCGGGTCCGCAGCGCCTCCGGCGAGATCGTCCGAGGCTTGGACGTCGTCACCCACAAACCCGCCGACATCCTCGGCACCTACGTCTACCTGCCTGTCTCGGACTCTGCCGCCGGAGGGAACGCCTGATGTCCGCCGTCGCCCGCAACCAGGTCTTCTCCGCCGTCCACACCGTCGGGGGCCTGCTGCCCGCCGACATGCTGACCCGCATCTCCGAGGGCAAGGACGTCAAAGGCTCACGGCCCGCCGACTACAAGGTGATCGGCTCCCGCTCGGTCCGCGACGACGCCGAACGCCACTGGGACTACCTCAAGTCGGTCTGGGCTGAGCTGCGGCTCAAGCTGCCGCGCGTCCCCGAGGCCGTGACCCCGGCCGACCCGACGGGCCTGGCGATCTCGCAGTGGCTCGAACCACTCTTCGCCGAGCTGGGCTTCGGCGAACTGCCTGCGGTCGGCCCGGCGGGCATCGCCGACGACGACGGCGGCAAACCCTTCGCGATCAGCCACCGATGGAACCACGTCCCCGTCCACCTCGCCGCCTGGAACGCCGACCTGGACAGACGGCCTGTCGGCACGGGCACCGTTCCTCCACAGTCGCTGGTCCAGGAGTGTCTGAACCGGACCGAAGCCCTGCTGTGGGGCGTCCTCACCAACGGGCGCCGCCTGCGCCTGCTGCGCGACTCCAGCGCCCTGGCCACGGCCTCCTACGTGGAATTCGATCTGGAGGCCATCTTCGACGGTGAGCTGTTCAGCGAATTCGTCCTGCTGTATCGGCTGCTGCACGTGACCCGCTTCCGCATCGACGAAGGCGAAGCGCCGTCGGCGTGCTGGCTCGAGAAGTGGCGGACCGAGGCGATCGCATCCGGCGCTCGGGCGCTCGAGGCCTACCGCGAAGGCGTCCAGAAGGCCATCACCGAACTCGGCACGGGCTTCCTTCGGCACCCCGCCAACGACAAGCTGCGCAAGACCATTGATGTTCACACGTTCCACGCGGCGCTGCTCCGGCTGGTCTACCGGCTGCTCTTCCTGTTCGTGATCGAGGACCGCGACCTGCTCCACCCGCCGGAAACCGATGCGGAGACCCGCCGGCGGTTCAAGGAGTACTTCTCCTCCTCTCGGCTACGCCGACACGCGAGCCGCCGCCGCGGCACCTCCCATGGTGACCTGTACCGGGCTGTCTGCATCATCTTGGACGCTCTCGGCAAGGAAGACGGGTATCCACCGCTTGGTCTACGTGGCCTGGGCGGCATCTTCGACGAAACCGATGCCGACGCCCCACTCCACGGTCTGTCGCTGGCCAACTCACACCTCCTGGGAGCCGTCCGCCACCTCGACCGGGTCTGGGACGAAGACGCGTCCCGCTGGCGGCGCGCCGACTACCGCAACATGGGAGCGGAGGAGCTCGGCTCGATCTACGAGTCACTCCTTGAGCTGGTTCCCCAGCACAGTGCAGTCGACACCACATTCGAGCTGGTCGACCGCCGCCTGGGCAACGACAGAAAGAAGACGGGTTCCTACTACACACCTAGCTCCCTGATCGAGACCTTGCTCGACTCCTCCCTCGACCCGGTCATCGACGACGCACAAAAGCGCGGTGAACAGCGCGCCGCCGCGGAGGGTGTCCCGAGCCCTGCTGAGCACATCGTCGCCGAGTTGCTCTCGCTGACGATCTGCGACCCCGCCTGCGGCTCGGGCCACTTCCTCGTCGCCGCCGCCCGCCGGATCGCCAAGCGCGTCGCGGCCGTCCGCGAAGGCAACCCCGAACCTCCCGTGCATGCGGTACGGCACGCGCTGCACGAAGTGATCGCCCGTTGCGTATACGGCGTGGACCTCAACCCGATGGCTGTCGAACTGGCCAAGGTGTCACTGTGGCTTGAGGCGATGGAGCCGGGCAAAGCGCTCAGCTTCCTCGACGCGCACATCAAGCACGGAAACGGCCTCATCGGCGCAACGCCCGCGTTGATCCGCGAGGGTATCCCCAACAAGGCGTTCAAGGCCGTTGAAGGTGACGACGAGGCCTACGCCAGGTTCCTGGAAAAGCAGAACGAGCAGGAGCGCGCCGGGCAGGTCGGGCTGTTCGACCTCGGCGCCGAGCCGAAGGTGGCCAACACCGCGTTCGCCGCTGGACTGCGCAGAATCGCCGACGCCCCCTCCGACTTGTTGACCGAGGTTCGGCGCCAGGCCGCCGCCTACGGCGAGTGGGCCGCCGCGGCTGACTACGTTCACACCAAGCGCGTCGCGGACGCTTGGTGCGCGGCGTTCATGTGGCACAAGACCAAGGACGCACCGCCCGCGATCACCCAGGAGGTCTTCCACGCCCTCCAGGACCCAACCGCATCAGCCGCGTCCGAGCGGACCCTCCAAGAGATCGACCGACTCCGCGACCAATACCGATTCTTCCACTGGCACCTGGAGTTCCCCGACGTCTTCACCGTTCCCGAGGACACTGGCCCCGGCGTGGACCCCGAGACGGGCTGGGCAGGTGGCTTCTCCTGCGTCCTGGGCAACCCGCCATGGGACAAGGTCGACTTCGAGGACAAGAAGTATTTCAGCGTGGTCGAACGGTCCATTGCCGAGATCTCCGGGTTGAACCGCCGGAACCGGATCGCCGAGTGGGCGCGGGAGAACCCAGAGGCGGGCGAGAGGTACTATGCCGAGCGCCGCAAGGTAAAGTCGACGTTTCTGTTCGCCGGAAGTTCAGGAGCATACCCGCGGTGCGGCAAGGGCCTGACGGTAAAGGGCGTCAACTCTCTCCAGACCGACCAACTGTTCACCGAAAGGTTCGCCGCCATCGTTGCCCCCAAGGGGCGCGTCGGTTGCATCATTCCAACGGCAATCGCGACGGGGGCAGGAGCTCAGCACCTCTTCAGCGGCCTCGCCAGCCGCGGCGCCATCGCGGCCCTGTATGACTTCGAAAACCGTAAGAAGCTTTTCCCCGGAGTCCATTCGAGCTACAAGTTCTGCCTGCTCTCCCTGACCGGCCGAGGGCTGCGCGAACCGGCGGCGAAGTTCGCCTTCTTCCTCGAGGACAGCGTCGAACTGGACGATTCCAGCCGGGCGTTCGCTCTCAGCCCCGAAGAGATCACCCTCATCAATCCCAATACAGGGACCCTGCCTATCTTCCGTTCCCGGCGCGATGCCGACCTCACCCTGGCGATCCACCGCCGGATCCCGGTGCTGTGGAACGAGACTACAAGGGCCAACCCATGGGGCATCGTCTTCAAGAACCACTTCAACATGACCGATGACTCCGACCTGTTCCGGACCCGGGAGGAACTGGAGGCCGACGGCTGGGAGCTACATGGCAATGTCTTCATCCGAGGTGAGGAGCAGACGCTACCCCTCTATGAAGGAAAGATGATCCACCAATTCGATCATCGCTGGAACTCCTATTTCAATAATGGTGATTCGGACCACCGTCGTCTAGAACTAAAGGAGAAACAGGATCCCACCGTTGTTCCCTATCCCCGCTATTGGGTCGCAGATGGGGGCCTTGTCTCAACCGTCCGGAAGAGCAAGGAAGTCGAAATACCCGGCGTCGCCCTTCGACTGGAGGAAGTTGACTGGGATTGCACCTGGCTCATCGGCTGGCGCGATGTGGCCCGATCTACAGATGAGCGGACGGCAATCCCAGCATTCCTTCCACGCACCGCAGTCGGCCATACCGTTCCACTCATGCTGCCGCGCGTCACACCGCCGCTCGCCGCCGCACTCATCGCGACTCAGAGTTCTCTGGTCTTCGACTTCGTGAGCCGTCAGAAGATCGGCGGGATTCACATGGCGCTCATGACCTGGAAGCAGCTCCCTGTTCCCACCCCGGCAGCGCTCGAATCGCACACCGAATTCCTTACGCCCCGCGTTCTCGAACTGGTCTACACCGCGTACGACATGACCGGGCTGGCTCGTGACCTCAGCGACTCCGGAGGGCCCTTCCAGTGGGACGAGGACCGTCGAACTCAGATCCGCGCGGAGCTGGACGCGTACTTCTTCCACCTCTACGGCATCGCCAGGGAAGATGTCGACTACATCCTGGAGTCCTTCCAGACCGAGACCGGAGGCCTGAAGCACAACGAGATCGCCAAGTACGGCACCTACCGCACCAAGGACCTCGTCCTTGCCGAATACGACCGTATGGATCGGAGCGGCGTCAGCCTGTCCGCTCCACTCATCGATGGCAAAAACTACACCTCAACTCTTACTCCGCCTCCCGGCCACGGCCCCCGGCACCCCGAACGCCCGGCGGCCTGGGTCGTGGATGCGCCGGAGAATTCGTTGCCCGAAGGAGCCGACCGGACCGAACAGCTCAAAGCGGAAGCGGAGGACGGCCAGGTCGCTGAGGAGCATCCGGTTCGGGAAACGCGTCCGCGTAACGGTTCCAAAGAGTGGCGGGACTTCCAGGACCAGCTAATGCGCGAGCTCGAAGAGGACTCCGAGCCAACGCCGGACCCTGACCTTTGTCCGGGCAGTGGCCAGGAGGGGCGGTTGGAGTTCCGGGATGGATGGGAGGAGTGGCACGTACGGTGTCATGTCTGCGGGGCGCAGTGGTCGGGCGGCAGCGCCATCCTCAACCCACACAGGCCGCGGGGATCACGTTGATCGCGGACAGCGCGCATCTCTTGTGATCTGGGCGTACCTGACCTGATCACAGCTCTATCCTGGCCATTCATCACCTTCGCACTGGGGGTCCGACGTGCCGCAGCTCGCCTTCGCCAACAGCTTCTGGGAGAGCTACGACGTCCTGGACAAGCCCGTCAAGGCCGGGGTGCGCAAGGCCATGGCCAAGTTCCAGCAGCTCACGATCGCCGAGCTGTACGCCGATAAGGGCCTCCACCTGGAGTCGGTGGACAAGGCGCGCGATCCACGGATGCGGACCATCAGGATCAACGACTTCTGGCGCGGTGTCGTGCTCGCCCCTGATGATGGCAGCGACACCTTCCTGTTGCTGAACGTTGTCCCGCACGATGACGCCTACACCTGGGCCGCGAAGCGCCTGTACACGGTGAACACCGCCACACGTGCCCTGGAGGTGCGGAACGTCGCCGCGCTCGAACAGCTCACCCCGGCGCTGGAGCGAGCCGCCGCCGACGCGCCAGCCCTGTTGTTCGCCGCCCACTCCAACACCGTCCTGCGCGACCTCGGCATCGACGACCAGGTGTTGCGTGCCGTACGGACGATTATCGACAAGCAGCAGCTGGAGGCGTTCGGCGCACTGCTCCCCGAGGACCAGTTCGAGGTCCTGCAGTATCTGGCCGAGGGCTTCTCGCCAGAGGAAGTTTACCGGGACATCGTGGCTGAGCGGCGGCCGGCCGACGCACCCGACGATCCTTCGGAGAGCCTGGCGCAGGCGATCGCCAACACGACCAGCCGAATCACCCTGATCACTGGACCGGATGAGCTCGCCGACATCCTGGACAAGCCGTTCGCCGCCTGGCGGGTGTTCCTTCACCCGTCGCAGCGCCGGGTCGCCTACCGGGTCTCCTATAACGGCCCGGTACAGGTCACCGGCGGCCCTGGGACAGGTAAGACGGTGGTGGCATTGCACCGGGTCAAGCACCTGCTGTCCCGGTCTTCGGACAGCCGGGTGCTGCTGACGACCTACACCAACGCCCTGGCCAGCATGCTGCGCGACTACCTCGTTCAACTCCTGGACGATGAGCGGCTTCTCGCCCGAGTGGAGGTCACCACGGTAGACGCCTTCGCCCACCGGACGGTGCGCGACCTGGCCGGACGGGTTCCCGCGGTGATGGGCGACGCCGACGAACGGCAGATCTGGCGGAGGGTACGCCGCCTGCTGGCCCTGCCCTGGACCGAGCAGTTCCTGGCCCAGGAGTTCCGGCACGTCGTCCTGGCCCAACGGACCCGCGATCTGGAGGCGTACCAGCAGGTCAACCGGCGCGGCCGGGGAACACCCCTCGGGCCACGCCAACGTGAGCGCGTCTGGCAGGCAATGGAGACCTTCACCGCGGAACTCCAGAAAGCGGGCGCCACCACGCACCTACAGGTGTGCGCGCGAGCGGCTGAACTCCTCGCTGGAGCCGATCTTGCCATCCACGGTTTCGACCATGTCGTCGTCGATGAGGCGCAGGACCTGCATCCGGCACAGTGGCGGGTGCTGCGGGCAGCAGTGGCTGAAGGGCCGGACGACCTGTTTATCACGGGCGATCCGCATCAGCGGATCTACGACTCGCGGGTGTCGCTGAGTGCCCTCGGCATCTCCGTGGCGGGCCGTAGCACCCGCCTGCGGATCAACTATCGAAGCACCGAGGAGATCCTCACCTGGGCGACCGGTGTCCTCGAAGGTGCGGTTATCGAGGACATCAGCGGCTGCGGCACCGACAGCCTGTCCGGTTACCGCTCTCTGCTGCATGGCAAGCGGCCGTCCGCAGTCGGTTATCCCTCAGAGCAGGACGAGGTCTCAGCGGTCGTTGTACAGGTGAAGCAGTGGCTGGGGCAGGGGGTATGGCCAAGCGAGATCGCAGTGTGCACCCGGTTCAACGTCCTGTTGGACAAGATCGCGGACCGGCTGACTGCCGCGGGTATTACTGCGGTCCGGGTGAAAGACCGCTCTGATGCCGACGGGGTACGGCTGGCGAGCATGCATGCGATGAAGGGGTTGGAGTTCCGCTGTGTCGCGGTAGCCGGGGTGACCGCTCGAGCCTTCCCGTTCACCAAGGAGGTCACGCCGGAGGAGGTGGACCAGATTCAGCACGAGAGCGACATGCTACGGGAGCGGTGCGTGCTCTTCGTCGCGTGCACTCGGGCGCGCGAGGCGCTGCACGTGTCGTGGAGCGGCACGGCCAGTCCGTTCCTCACTCAGAGGACTCCCCCGGGCGCAGGGCACCACCGGTGAGACCTTCCCGGGCCAGCGTGACGGCTCGCTCGATCAAAGTCGTGAGATCCACGGTGGCCTGTTCGAACGCATCGATGGTGCGGAAGGCCTCGCCGTACCGGCGCTGATCCTCGATGCCCATCTGTGGAATCCGCGAGCTGCGCAGGTCGGTGCGGAAGCCGCCGCTACCGCTCGTCGAGCGCCGTGTGTTGGCGGTGCTGCGCGCGAACCCGTTCAGGTAGTCGGTGTCGAGCTGGTCGCTGGTCGAGACAGCCACACCAGTGCTGATATCCACAAGACCCGCGCGGGCTAGGTCCGCGATCCGAACGGCGGCTCCCTCGAGGGATCCGGGTCCGGACCCCAATGATGGGAGCAGGTCCCGCATCTCATCAAGCCGCCGCAACAGGGCTTCTCGTGCGGACAGGTATTCGACGAGATGGTCGGAGCGGCTGGTCGCGACATGGTACGCAGGTGTCAGGTCCACCGCTTCGTCGAGGAGTTCGATCAGCGGCACGTCCACTACCTGCTTCGGGTGCAGGTCGAACGGACCTTCAGGGTCGTATGCCGTGAGGTCGACCATACGAACCGAGGACCCAACCGCGCCTGTAGCGACCGGGCGGGCTAGCAGCCATAGGTGTACCGGCTGAGCATGAGAGGCCACCATGCCCGGCGGCAACCCGATGACCTGGGTAAGGATGCCCCGTCGGACGAGTTCGGCGCGGATCCGGCGTCCGGCTTTGCGGTAGGCGGCTGAAGCGGGCATGACGACGATCGCTTGGCCGCCGGGAGCGACATGCGCGTAACAGTGCTGCAGCCAGGTCAGTTCGCTTTCGGCCCGGGGCGGAACGCCGAACTCCCAGCGGGCGTCCAGCAGCAAGTCGTCCCGGCCCCAGTCGGGCATGTTTACCGGCGGGTCGCAGACCACCAGCTCAGCTCGAAGGTCCGGCCAACCGTCCTCGCGCAGGGAGTCGCCCTCTTTGATCGTCGCGCCGGATCGGCCCGCCAGCCTGACGGCCGATGCGTCCATTTCCTGTCCCGCCAGGGTGACGTCTGGGGTGCCTTCGAATGACAGGAGCAACGATCCGATGCCACAGGCGGGATCAAAGATCGTTCCACTCGGCGTGCCGGCGAAGTGTCGCACCGCGCGGACGAGGCGGGGGGAGGTCACCTGATCAGCACCTACCCGACCCGCCGAATCGACGAATCCTTCCACTAGCGCCTCGACGACTTCCGTAGGGGAACTCTCCCCGGCCAGGTCTTTCGCGATCGCTACAACCCTGGCGTCCAGCCGGTTAGCAGCTCCGCCGGAGAGCATCTCGGTCACATCGGCGATTCCGCGCATCATGTCGTCGCCGTACACACCGCGTAGCGCCTGCCAGAGCTGTACTTCGACGGAGACATCGCCACCCCGATGATGCCGATCGAGCCACGCCCGCACCTCGGGGAGAGCGAAGAGCGCGTTACGTGGACCACCGCCAACTGGGGCGGGGAAGTCGGGGTATCGCTTTCGCCAGTTGGAGACCGCGGCTCTCGTCACTCCGGCCAATCTCGCGATCTCGGTAGCCGGGACGAGCGTGTCGGCGGCGGGCCGGGAATCGGCGTTCATGGATGTAACAGTACACGGATGATTGAAGGCCCCCAAGGTAGGGTGTATTGACATTGTCAACGTGGAGCGATCTACGGCTTGCGCTCTCTCGGCCGGACGCGGGGGCTCAATAGTGAGATTCGATGCCTGACCTGCCCGTTCTCGGTGATGTCAGCCCCGCGCTGGAAGTGAATCGAGTTCTTGAGCCCTACAGCCTCTAGCATGACAGCGACATGCTGCGGGAGCGCTGCGTCCTCTTCGCCGCATGCACGCGGGCGCGCGAGGCGTTCTACGTGTCGTGGAGCGGCACACCCAGCCGTTCATCGTTCAAGAGATCCACCCGCATATCTCGAACACATGTATGCACTTTCTGATTACTTCCATGACCGAAGGGTATGATGAAAACTGCGTCAACATAGTTGCTCAGGCCCGATGGAGATCTGAGCGGCTCGGGTTTCAGGAAGGGCTTGATAGTCATGGGCGAGCGCCCTGTCGTGGTGACACTCGCCGAGATCGCCCGAATCGCTGGGGTCGGAAGGGCCGCCGTCAGCAACTGGCGGAGGCGTCACGATACCTTTCCCTCCCCGATCAGCGGGACGGACTCCAGCCCGCAGTTCTCTTTGACGCAAATAGAGGAGTGGCTGCGTAAACACGACAAGCTCAAGTCCGCCACCGGTTCGCTGGAGCGCCTCTGGCCAGCTTATGAGGCACTGGGCGACCGCGATCATATGGGACGCGTCATCGCCGAAGTCGGCACCCGGCTGCGAGGTACCTCCCAGCGGAAGCTGCGGCCCGACGAAGAGGCCCTGGTAGAGCAGGCTCTCGATCTCTCCCAGCGCGAAGGCGTCCGGGAAACCTTTCAATACCTGCTCGACCGGTGGCTTGGCACACATATCCGCCAGATCACCACGACACCGGCACCACTCGCCACACTCATGGCAGAGGTGGCGGCGCAGGCCAAGCCCGGGAAAGTCACCACATTTCTGGACCCGGCCTGTGGTGTCGGCGGCCTGCTGCTGGCCGGCGCGGAACGGTGGGACAGCGCACGCCGTCTCCTCGGGTACGAACGAGATCCTGTTCTCGCCATGTTGGCGGAGTCAAGGCTATTGATGACGATCGAGGCACCCGAGATCGACATCAGAACGGCCGACACCTTGCGGAGCGATCTCCAATCCGCCGATGTAATCCTCTGCAGTCCGCCGACCAACGAGCGTGACTGGGGACATGCGGAGCTGGCCACTGATCAAAGATGGCTGTTCGGCCTGCCTCCACGGACCGAGTCCGAGCTCGCCTGGGTCCAGCACATCGTCTCCTCACTGGCTGAGGACGGCGTCGCAGTGGTGCTCCTGCCACCTGCCGTGGCCTCGCGCCGCGCGGGCCGTCGCATCAGGGCTGCGATGCTCCGGGCCGGATCGCTCCGGGCCGTCATAGCCCTGCCGCCCGGGGCGGCTCCACCCTTCGGGGTCGGCCTGCACCTATGGGTGCTGCGGCCGCCGGCTCAGCGGACAACGGTTCCCTCGGTCCTCTTGGTGGATGCGGCCGACTGCCGGACCACCCCGACCGTCCGAGTCCAGACGGTGGACTGGGAGGCCGTCCGGGATCAGACCCTCAGCGCGATGAGAGGCAGGGCGCCACAGAACAGCATCGAGATTCCGGTCATGGACTTGCTGGGCGAGGAGACCGACCTGACCCCTGCCCGGCATGTACCGGCCGACGTGTCGGTCTCGATCGTCAATCTTCGCCGAACATGGCGGCAATTCGACTCAAGCTTGCAGGCGGCTCATGATCTAGGAAGATCTCTCCGCGATCTTGACATAGCACGAGAAGCGGCGGACGCTCTCCCCGCCTCGGTCGCCGACCTGGAGCAAGCCGGAGCGCTCCAGCTCACTCCCGGGCAGGCGATTCCGGAGGGATGCCTGCGCCGGGGTGAGCGGCCCGATGACGGGGTACCGGTGCTCACGCTCGCGGATGTCCGGGAGGGACAGCCGCCCCAGCTCTGGATGACCGCTGAAGACGTCGAGCAACTCGAACAGGACAAGGCCATCACCGTGACGTCCTCCAACGACGTGGTGGTGGTCGTCCCGTCAGCCGAGTTCAGCGCATGGGTGGACGTTGAGGCCCCGACGGTTCTCGGCCCGCACATCCACCGGCTCCGGCCGGACACCGAACGTCTCGACCCATGGTTCCTGGCCGCGTGCCTACGTGCCCACTCCAACGCCCGGCAAGCCGGCACGCACGCCACGACCGCATCCCGGATAGATGCGCGGCGCCTCTTGGTGCCGCGTCTCGCCATCGACGAACAGCGTCGATATGGCGACATCCACCGACGGCTGGTGGGCTTCGAGCATGTGATCGCGGATCTGGGCGACGTGGGCGTGACGCTGAGCCGGACGCTGACGGAGTTGCTGGCCGCCGGACGGCTCAAAAGAAGCTGAGGATCATCTCTACTTCATCGCGGTGGCCCCATTCACTGAGCTCCGCGGCAAGGTCGCGGCAGCGGCGAAGCACGCGCGGATACGGCTGCGGCATGCCGCGCAGCTCGTCGACCACCGACTTCCAGGCGCTGAAGGCTGCTGCCGTGTCGTCCTCCTCCGGCACCCGACACTCGGCGATGCCGACGCGGGCCTCGAGGAAGAGCTGCACGTCCTCGATGTCGCGGGCCACGCGCTCCACGGCGCGATACAGCGCGCCGGCTCCGGGCCAGTCCCCTTCGAGCCGGGCGCGGTCCGCGCAAACCAGCTGGGCCCGTAGGACAAGGTGATCGCGCGGCCCCCATGCCTCGGTCACCTCCCTCAGCCGCGTCGCGACCCGCTCCGCCTGGGCACCGGGCCCCTTCTCCTCCATCTCTTGATCGGCGGCGTCGAGCAGGTCGCCGAACTCGCGGCGGCTCGGCATGGGGCGGCGCCGCACGGAAGGACGGCTCCGCTGTGCGGGCGCCGGTGGTGCCGGCGTAGACGATGAGTCGCGGACTGCCCTGAAGATCAGGGTGGGGTCGGGGTCCAGCCGGGGCGAGGGGGCAGGGTCGCCAAGCCGGGGAAGGTAGCGGCGCAACACCTCCAGCCCATCGGCCAGGGCAGGCCTGATCGCGGGCTCCTTCTGAAGCATCCACCAGGTCAGGTCGGCCAGGTCGGCGGGCACGGAGTGCTTCTCGGGGTCCAGGCGCGGCGGAGGATCGTTGCGGTGCTGATCCTCAATGCTCCGGTCGGAAAGCTCGCTGAACACCTGCTTCGCGGTGACGAACTCGTACAACATGCAGCCGAAGCCGTAGATGTCGGCAGCGGGGGTCGGGTTCTTGACCCCTCGGATGATCTCCGGCGCCATATAACCGGTGCTGCCCGGCGTGTGACCGTGCCGGGTGTAGCGGGTTGCCTGCGGATGGGTGGGCAGGGCGATGCCGAAGTCGATGATGTAGACGGCCCCGTTCTCCGCGAGCAACACGTTCTGCGGCTTCAGGTCGCGATGCACGACGCCGGCCTTGTGGACCCTGTCGAGGATCTCCAGGATCTGCACACCGATCGCGGCAGTCGCGACCAGCGGCGGCCGGTGGAACGAGAGGAAGTCCCGCAGGTTCTTTCCCTGGATGCGCTCCATGACCAAGCACGGATCACCTCGGTGGAAGCCGTAGTCCAGCAGGCGGGGGATGCCCGGGCCGTGGAACTTCTCCAGGAGCTGCCGCTCCCGCTCGAAGCGCTTGAGCGCCTCGCTACGGACGCTTCGGTCCTCGGCGTCGTACGAAGGGAACCAGTCCTCGCGCCCGAGCACTTTGACCGCCACCTGCTCTCCGGTGATCGAATCTTCGGCCAGCCACACCCGCGCCATGCCGCCTGTCTTCAGACTGGCGCTGATCCGGAACCTGTCGAAGAGCACCTCTCCTGGCCGCACTGCGTCTCCCCATTGCGTGGCAATCACACCCTTGGTGTTTCCACAACAGAATACAGAGACTCGCTTGACTTAGTTCACACATTCCGGTTCTCTGGAGTCGTGAGCACTCTTCCGTTGCCTCCCGGCCTCGCCGGCCGATCCGACGTGGCCAGGATCGGCCTGCCCTTGCTGCGCGATGAGGCAGACGCCTGCGCCCAAGGGCGCGCGCTACGGGCACGCCCTCTTCTCGCGCAAGCCCCCGAGCGCTCCCGCAGGAAGCCTGTGCAGGACTTCTTCTTCAAACCGGTGGAGAGCATGCTCAACGCGATCGAGCACGGTGGCAGGACCATGCAGGCCGCGCTGGCGAACAGCTGGCACACCCGTAACTGTCATCCCACGCACCGGGCGTGGGCGCTCGAGGCCGTGCCGGTCTACCTCGCCGCCCGGGCACGGCACCAGGCTGCCGGATATCCGCCCACGGTTCCCGTGGAGACCGAGTGGGTGAGTATCAACCGGTTGCGTCAGCCTGACGCGAGGGGGGTCGAGCAATACGAACAAACCGCCTGGGGCCGACGGTACGCCACCAAAGACGGTTTGGTGCGGGAAATTTGGATTCCCTCCATCGGCTCGGCCAAGAAGGACCGCTCAGAGGCAGAGATCGCGGCCGCCGCCGCGATTGCTGCGACCGGCGTCCCGGCACGGGCGGCGTTCGGCGAGCCATACCGGAAGGTCGAAGCCGATGCGGTCAAGCCGCAGCGAGTCCGTGTCATCGGTGTCGGCCTCGGCGACGGCGAACCCCGCGTCCTAGCGGACTGGGACGCTGAAGAGGCAGTGCGGCGGTTCGAGGAGCACGCGAAGAAGCGGTACGCCGCCGTCCTCGACGGCCGGGGGCTGCGCCCGGGCACGGACTGCACCGCCTGTGAAGGGCTTCTCGGCTGCACCGCGCTTCCCAGCATCCCAGGGCTGCTCGGTGTGCCCGCTCCCCACCGTCCCCGCAAGCGACGCAGTGTCTCCATCAGCGACCTGCGTGTCTACGCGTCCTGTCCGGCGCGATTCCATTTGACCCGGACGCTGTGGATCAAGGACGGCCGGGCCGAGAGCGAGGCGATCCGTCGTGGCCGCGCCGTGGACGCCTGGCTGAACGACCGGCACAGCAGTCATCCCCGAATCCCTTGTGGGAACGTTCCGCTGCCAACCGAGCTGCCGGGGTTGACCGGGGATGAACTGGGGCCCGCCGTCCGCATGGTGAAAAAGCATCACACCATCTGCCCGCTCGACGGGCTGCCGGAGACCGAACTCCTCCGCTCCCAGTGGCGCTTGGCCGCCTACGACCCGGTCGTGGACGTGGTCGTCATCGCCGACCCCGACCTGCTCTATACCGACGCGGACGGCTGGGTGTGGCGTGAGACGAAGACCGCATCGCGGCGCACCTGGGAAGGCCGCTCCCTACTTCGCGAATTTCCCCAGCTCGCGCTGGCCGTCCTGCTGATGGCTGCCGGTGTCCCTGCAGGCGATCCGCGCCGCTCGCGGATCGAACTGGAGATTCTCCGGGAGAGCGGATCGGCCTGCGAGGAGATCGACCCGTTCGACCAGGCGACATGGGACGAGGCGCGTGACATCGTCGCCGGACTCGCCTCCCGATGGGCGAACGATGAGACGTACTCCCCCAATCCCGGCGACCATTGTGCTGATTGCGAAGTCCGCCGCTGGTGCGCCGTCTCAGGAGAGTCCCGATGACCACCGGCACGCTGCCTGACGCCGCTTCGGACTGGGCCGCCCACAAGGGAGTCCCGCTGGTCCGCACCCTGGCCGGCGCCATGCTCGCACTCGACGCGCAGACCCGCCTCGACGCGTTCACCCTGCCCTATCCGCCGGAGGCTCAGCGGGCTCTGGACCGCACGGTCCTCGCCTGCCTGCTAAAGGAAGCCACGCCCCCGGCGAGCCTGCCCGAACTCGTGACGTGGTGCAAGGATGTCCCGCTCGTCGACTGGCCGGTCGACCTGCCCGCGGACGTGGTCGGCCCGGAGGACCGGCTGCTGGACGCGGACTCCGGGCGACCGACCGAGCTGTGCCACGAATGGGCCGAGCGCACCCGCGACAGTGCGCTGGTCTTCCGCGACCGCGAGATCATCCACACGGCCCTAAGCCTGTGCCGGGCGTTCGGCGAGGAGGACGCCTACACGGCCTTCCGCGGGCTCCTCGTCAACCGCCCGGTCCTGACCGCAGCGGAAAGCTTCGAGGTCCTCAACGACCTGATGCTGGAGCCGGTGCACGAACTGATCCGCCGCATCTACCTCCCGGTTCCCGACAGTTATCTGTACGACGGTGAATACGTCTGCTGCGGGCGTTGTCTCACGCTGCTCACCCCCGTACATGACGGGGAGTGGTGGTGCGAGCGCGACCGCTGCCGCCGCCAAGGGCCGGCTCCCCTGGGCAGACGCCTGCGCTTGGAGGACACGGGCGAGGTGCACCAGGTCGAACGGCCGCTACGGCAGTTCGTTACGGGTCCGGGACGTGCCGAAGCGGCGCTTGAGCAGGATTTGTCGGTGTTGGGGCTGACCGTGCAGATGTGGCCCGGCTATGACTCTTACGACCTGCTCGTCACCTTCCCCGGCGGCCAGCGCTGGGCGATCGACGTGAAGGACTGGGCGAGCCCGCTCTTCCTCGGCCGTTCGGCCCGCTCCGTGCCTCAGGAGCCTCAATACGACGAGGCCTTCTGGGTCGTTCCGCACCATCGGGTGGCGGCCAGGCAGGACTACATCTCGGTGTACGAGCGCAACCGCCCGCCCCATGCCCGCGATCTGCCCCTCCTCACCGACACCGAACTGGTCGGACGGGTCAAGGCCCGGATCCGCAAGCAGAAGGGGAATAAACGTGCGTGACCGCGAGAGCTGGCACCGCCCGGTCAGCCGCGAGCTCGGGCGGGTCTGGAACGGCCTCCCTGCCGCGTTGCAAGGCATGAAGCCGATCCACCTGTGCCAGGTCGAACTCGCCATACGGCTCTTGCAGCGCCTGGCCCCGAGGGAGCCGGCCGAGGGCGCCCACACTCTGCTCGGCGGCTATCCCTTCGCCCGCGCCGCCGGCCTGGTGCGAACCATTGAGCACGACACGATGCTCATCGCCGCCCGTCACCTGCTCTGGACGCTGCGCCGGCGCCGTGCCTGGCACCAGGCGCTGGAGCTGTATCGCCAGGTGCCGGCGAGGTTGCGCGCCTACGAGGTCCCGGAGGACAACAGCCCGGTCCTCGCGCTGACCCCAACGGTCGCATCCGACCGCATCGCGTTCTACGATGACGCGCTCGCCCGGTTGCCGCAGCACGCGCGTAAGCCGCTTCCCCTCGCCCCCGCCGGGCGGAGCGGCTTCATGGATCGCCGCCGCCCGACCTCCGTCACGATCCCCGAGGAGCTGATCTTCGATCCCGCCACTGGTCACGACCTGGCGAAGGGACGGCCGGGTGGGAGTGCCCCGCTGACGATCGAACGTGCCGAGCTGCTCGCCACCGCCATCTGGATGGATCAGCGAGAACGCGAGCTGGATGTGGAACGGCCGGGTAACTGGGAGGACAGGCTCAGCGAGCTACGCTTCGCGCCTCGCGACGCCGACGGCCGGAACTTCAGCGAACGCGACGACATCCACCTGAACGGGCTCATGCACCTGGTCGGCATGGTGGGCGCGGGCAAGAGCACACTGATGGTGCTCGTGGCGGTCTACGCCGCCCGGCGAGACCTGCGCGTCACCCTCGTCGTCGGCGACGTCGCCGAGCAGCTGCGGCTCTGCGAACTGCTGAGCAATCTGGATCTGCCCGCCGTGCCGGTCCTGGGTCCCACCACACGCGAAACCCACGTACAGCGGCTGCACCGCCGGCTCGCCTCGCGCGGTCTGGACAATCTCCTCGACCATGACGCGACGGGCTTCGACGACCTCAGCACGGCGTGCGTGGTCGATGCGCTACGGAGCACGGAGGCGATTCAGCCCCTCCGGTACGCCGACGCGCCATGCACCGCTCTCTATCCGGAAAAGCGAAAGGTCCAGCGCGGTGCGGAAATCGCCCTTCCCGAGCCGTACCAGCCGGGTGAGGCCGCGCAGGAGCGGGCGGCCGATGAGCTCCGGGGCGCCCAGCACGGCTGCCCGGTGTGGGCGAGATGTCCGCGCCACCGCGCGGCGCGCAATCTCGTGCAAGGGCTGATCTGGGTCGCCAACCCGGCGAGTCTCGTCCAAAGCGCCGTCCCGCAGCACCTGAACGAGGAGCAGCTGCGCTATCTCGAGCTCGCCTGCCTGCTCAGCGACATCGTCATCGTCGACGAGGCCGATTCGGTCCAGATGAAGCTGGACGAGATCTTCGCCCCCTCGGCGACGCTTGTCCGCCCGGGTCCCGAATCCTGGCTCGACCAATTGCACACCCACAAGATCGAGGAGCTCTCCAGACGGGGCCGACTACCCCTTACGGACCAGGAGATCGAGCGGTGGAACTCGGCACTGACCGTCGTCTCCGCCGCCACCGACCGGCTCTACCGGCTGCTGATCGCGGAAGAGGAGCTGCGCGACTGGGCGGACATCGAATACTTCAGCCCGTGGACTCTGCAAGAGAAACTGCTCGGGGACTGGTTCGACGAACAGCACTTGGGCGCCGAAGGCGTGCCCGACGAGCGGCAACTGTACGAGCCGTACGACGGCGATCCCCCAGAGGTTGACGAAAGTTCGACGTCCCTGGACTCCCTGCGTTCAAGGCTCAGGGAACTCCTGGACACCTTCCGCGACGATCCGCTGGGCGACTCAGGCCCGTACGACACGATGACCGATGACTTGGTCGACACCACGCGAGACCTTCTACACACCCTCCACACCGCACGTACCCGTGCTCGAGTCAGGGCTTTGCTGGACAAGCTGATCGAGGGCACGCCCGCCTCCGCCAAGGACGACCGCTGGCGTGACCTGACCTGCCGGCGGCTCGAGTTCCTGCTCGTGCTGTCGGCTCTCCACCAGCGGCTGGAACGCCTGACATTCCTCTGGCCTCAGGTGGAGGCGGCCCTGCGGCTGGACTCCACCGGTAACGAACTGGCCCGGCGGCCGCCGCTCGACTACGCACCGCTCATTCCCGAGGCGCCGATGGGCAACGTCCTTGGCTTCCAGTACCTGCCCGATGAGCGGGAGCGCGACGAGGACGGCAACAACAGCGGCACCCTGCGCTTCTTCCGGTGCGCTGGCGTGGGCCGGGAGTTGCTGCTCTCCCTCCACGAACTGGGCGCGGACCCGGGCCAGGGACGGCCGGGCCCGCATGTAGTGCTGATGTCGGGTACCAGCTGGTCCGGAGCGTCTACTCGGGCTCACGTCTTGGCATCGGTGGCCGCCGTACTCATGCCGTCGGAACGTTCGCTCAATGCGGTTGGGAAGTCACGGTTCGCCACACGCTTTCTCTACGACGCCGACGGGGCTCCGATGAGGCTCTCCGGCACCGACCCCAGGGTCAGGCCCGCAGCCGCCAGAGCTCTCGCCATGCGCTTGGGCAGCCCTGGACGAGGCGGCGGCGCGAGCCCGTTGGAGGAGGAGCTTGCCCTCGTCAGGGACGACAACCGGCGCCGGGCGATCCTGCTCGTCGGCAGCTACAAGGAGGCGAACACCGTCGCCGACACCTTGCACGGTCTGGACCGCTGGCGGGGCAGGGTGCGCGTGCTGGCCGCCGACGACGCCGATCTCGACCATTCCGTACGCGGCACGGATGCGGCGGGCGCGGAGCACGCCGTTACGTTGCGGCGGGGTGACCTCGCCATGTTCGCCGAGGACCCAGATGCCGAACTGCTGGTGGCGCCGTTACTGGCAGTCGAGCGCGGGCACAACATCCTCAATATCGAACGCAACGCGGCTTTTGGCACCGCCCTGTTCCTGGCCCGGCCGCATCCTCGTCCCGATGACCTGACACTGGCGATCTTCGCTGTGAACGACTGGGTCTGCCGCTTCGTCCGCGACCAGAAGCGGCCCGACAACCGCGAGGGTCCGGCCACGTTCAGCGAACTCGTCGCCAAGGCCACCGGACTCGACCGGGCTGGGCTCGACTTCCGCCACGAGGCACGGCAGGAGTGGCGCCGCCTACTATCCCGGCGCTACGTCTACTCACGGCTGTCACCCTGGGAGAAGCACGCCTTCGCCTGGGATCAGCTGGTCACCATGTGGCAGGTCATCGGCCGACTCGTCCGGGGCGGGGTGCCTGCCCGGGTCGTCTTCGTCGACGCCAGCTTCGCCCCGCGGCTGGCCCGCGCGCTGTCCCCCGGCTCCGCAGGACCTGCTCCCCTCGAAGACGGCCTCCTGGCCGCCCTCCGCTCCATCCTCGTCCCCTACTTCGCTACCGGAGCCGACCCGGCGAGCTTCCCGGACCCGGCGGACCCGGCCCTTGCCCAGCTGCTCTACAAGCCGCTGTACAACGCTCTGTCCAATCTCGAACACCACCGCTGAGGACTACCCGTGCCCGTCAGTTACGAGTTCATCCGCACAGCCTCCTGGCAACCCGTCTCGCAAGACGCCACCGTGGTAGCCCACTACCGCGCGCTGCGCTTCCCCGAGGCGTGGCGCGAGGCGATTCTCGCGCTCTGCAACCTGGGCCGCCCCGACGGGGCCGAGCCCTACCGCACGGTGCCCACCTACCGCTTCGAGCAGGTGATCCAGGCCTTCGCTCCCGATCTCCTGGTGCTTCCCCGCCCATCGGAGCACTGGCTGTATGTGCCCGAGGAGGTCGCGGATCCGCTGCCCGGCCCCGTGCTCCGCTCCCTGGTGGACCGGTGGCTGGGAGATCTGCGGCCGGAGCCAGAGCACCGTGCCTTTCTCAAGGATGTCCGCGCCGAGCTGTCGACATCCCCGCCCGTCTGGGAGCGGGTCGAAGCGGAGCTGCTCCGCTGCCCCACGACGCTGGGGGGTGGCACGGCCGCACCCTTTGAGCACCAGTTCCCACTCAGCCCCGACTGGCTTGCCAGGCGCGTGCTGGCCCTCGGCCCGTATGAGCATGCCGCCGGGCGGCTCCATTTCCGTGCCGTGCCCCGCGGTCCTCGCGACAAGGGCGCCGAGTTGGTCTCTCAACCGCTGCCGTTCCCGTCCGGCACGCGGACCTGGTGGTATTCAGTCGTCCTCAATATCACCCTCCACACCGTCCCCTTCGACCCTCTCCCCCGCTTCCATCTGCACTTCGGCATCCGCCGCTGGGCGACTCGTGTCAGCTCGACGACCGGCAAGGTCCGCCTGCCGTACCGGCGGAAGGCGACTGTGGTGTTGCGGCCCCGGGTGCCGTACCTGCCCGGTGCACCGCTCAGCGAGCGCTACGCATTGGCGAGGATGGAACGCCGATGGGACAGGGAGAAGGAGGAGTGGACGACCGACTGGGTGAACGGTGGCCCGGCCAGCATCCTGCGAGGCATCTCCCTGGCCGAGACCCTTCCTGGCGCGGACGAAATCCTCTCCAGCCCGGAGGAGTGGCTGGAGCAGGGGCTCCGGGCGGGCATCGTGTACAGCACGGCCATGGGTGGTCACGAGGTCAAGGCGGGCCTCATGTCACATCAGCGTTCTAAGCTCACCGAGTGGGCCGAGCAGGCCCTGCCCGCCGAACTGCGGGCGACCCCTGCCCTCGTCCGCACCCGGCGGTCGAAGTCTTCGAAGCCCCTCAATGCTCCTCCCGCCAGCGTGAAGAAGGAGGACAAGCCAGAAGAGAGCGCCCGCAGGGCGGCGGAACGCCGGGCCGGCGCTGCCTACGCGGTCTCCTGCCTGACCCCGGACGCGGATCCGGAAACGCTTCCCACGCTGGAGGCACGGCTTCTCTGGCAGACCCGGGAGCTACGGGAGGCCGGGGTCTCTCAGCTCGTCGAACATCTTGGGCTGAAGGGCGATGGCGGCGCCTTCACTGAGGCGCAGTATGAGGCCGCGCGTCCCGGCGACCCGGTGGTCCTGGAGTGGCAGTGCGCGGAGCTCACCGTACGGCTTCGCTGCATCAAGCTGACGGCCGGCCTCGGAGAGGGCCTCTCTCTTCCTCCGAAGGGCACTCGGCGCACGTCATCGGCGATCAGCGCTGCCGTGCATGATCGGCGTACCAACGCCCGCTCCTGGCTCGCGCAAGACATCACAGACAAAGCCCCCACGCTGGCAGTGGTGGAACTCGACCGGCGGGCCGACTTCGAAACTGGCGATCATGACCCCAAATTCGCGCTCAGGCTCGGCTTCGCGGACGCCGGCGCGATTACCCAGTTCGCGACGGTTCCCAAGAAGGACGGGCGATACGACTCATTGAAGAACCTCGACCACCGTGTCTCGATGGCTTGGGACGATGGTCTGCGTCAGCTCGGCATCCGTGTGCATCCCACGCACAGCCTCGGCGACAAGATTCCCGCCGGGCTGCGGTACGCCGCCGTCTGGCTCGTCAGGAAGAACCGCACAGCACGCAACCGGTGGGCGGCGTACGTTCCGATCGCTGTGCTGGTGACACCGCAGGACTTCGGCAGCGGCATCGCCAGAGTTCAGGGATGGGACCCCGAGGCGAACAAATGGATTCCATACCCTGCGTTGCTGCTAAAGCTGACGCGGCTCGCGGAGGTCTCCGTCGCCGACGCCGATAATGGCGGACGAGGCAGCTACTACCGCGACATGAACGAGCAGCGGCGCAACACGGAAGAGTGGCTGCAGAAGATGCTGCGCTCCCTACGTGGCACCCCAACGCTGCTCCTCGCCCATGGACAGAACGCCCGCTCACACTGGACGTGGCTTCAGGACGGCCGCGTGGAAGCAGACCGCATCCGTGACGGGCATGCGCTGGCTCGCAGGCTGCACCCCGATCTGAGGCTTGTTCGTGTGAGAACTGGGCGGGACCGAGAGACGGCTCAGTGGTGGGGGCTCAACCCGAAAGAAGAGGCGAACGGACTGCCGTCCCACCTGTGGGTCCCAGAGAGCGGCGGCGTCAGCCGCGTCTTCTATAGCACCACGCCCAAGCCTGCGCAGTTCAAGACGTCAGCCATAGAGGCCGACAAACTCGCCCCACGCCCCCGTCGCGCTGGAGAGCGCAAGGGCGAGACCACGATCGACACCAACATCCCGGGCTGGAATCCCGGTCTCGTGGAGATCGCTGTTCTCGGCTGTCACAAGAACGACGGCGACGATCCAGAATCGCTGGCACTCGCCGTGCATCAGCTGCGTCAACCACCGGACTACCCGCAGGCCCTCGCTCTACCCCTTCCGCTACATCTGGCAGGGCTTGGCCAGGAGTACGTCCTGCCGACGCTCGCGGAGGAGGTTGAGGACGAAGCTACCGCTGTCGCGGATCTGCATTCCATAGATGCCAGCGTGGTTTCAGCGGGTGACGGCGACCCGGACCCAGCTATGGCGGCAGGACTCTTTACGGAGCAAGATCCCGAGGAGGATCACGAGTCCACCCGTGTAGACGGCCTCCCAGAACCGACCCCACCGATGCCCCACGACTACGGTCGAATCCCGAACAGGTAGGTCAGCCGTGCTCGGTCCGTGCTCGTCCGTCCCGGAACGGGGCGTCAGGAGGCGTCACAGGCGGACACCTAAACATGCCCTACACGGGACGGACTGACACCAACTGACACGTCGCAACACTAAAAGATCTTGCTTCTAATCCGACGGTCGGGGGGTCGAATCCCTCAGGGCGCGCTTAGATCATGGCGTTGACCTGCGAAACGTGCGCCGCAATCACACTTAGAATATTATTCTAGTCGGGTCGTGCTCGCGCCGTGCTCGCCCGCACCTACCCCGCACACACCATGATCATCAGCGTCGCTGATCAACGACGGCTGGTGCTTCAGCCTATTTTCGACGAACACGCCGTACGTGATCACATCCCGATCAACATCACGGTGCCTCTCGCACCCCACTTAGTGATCTTGGAACGACCGTGACTATTGGGCGGTGGCGAGGCATAACTGAGTGTTTGAGAAGGGTGGATAACGGTCCGGACATTCGGTCACCACCCCGGACCGATGCCGGGCGATCATGGCAGGGTGCCGCGTGATCGCCGCTATCCCTCCGATCTGACCGACGCCCAGTGGGCGCTGATCGAGCCGCTGTTACCCGCGCCCAACAGCGGCGGACGGCCAGAGAAGCACCCCCGCCGCGACATCGTCGACGCCATCTTGTACGTGGTGCGCACCGGCTGCGCCTGGCGGCAACTGCCCTTCGACTTCCCGCCCTGGCAGACCGTGTACTGGTACTTCGCCCGCTGGGAGGAGGCCAAGGTCACCGAGCAGATCCTCGCTGTGCTACGCCGCCGCGTCCGCGCGCAGCAGGGCCGGGAAGACGAACCCTCGGCCGCCATCATCGACTCCCAGAGCGTGAAGGGTGCCGACACCGTCGGCCTCGACTCGCGCGGCTACGACGCGAACAAGAAGATCAACGGGCGGAAGCGGTTCATCGTCACCGACACCCTGGGCTTGCTGCTGGTGGTCTGCGTGATGGCCGCCTCGGTGCAGGACCGCGACGGGGCCAAGACCACCTTGCTGTCGCTGTACCTGGTCACGCCGGTCCGGTTCGTCTACGCCGACGCCGGCTTCGCCGGGATGCTGGTGGATTGGGCGCAGCGGATCTTGCGGACCACGCTGCACATCGTCCGCAAAGCGCCAGGCCAGGTCGGGTTCGCCGTGATCGCCCGCCGCTGGGTGGTGGAACGCTCGCTGGCCTGGCTGACCGCTCACCGCCGTCTGGCCCGCGACTACGAACGTCATCCGGCCACGTCCGAGGCGATGATCCGCTGGGCCGCGATCTCCGGTATGGCACGCCGTCTCACCCGCGGACATGCCGCCAGACGCCAGCAAAAGCTGACGCTCAACCCGTCAACGTGATCTTCTCAAACACTCACTAAGAAGTCGGCAAGATCATTCCGGCGGACGCTCCCGCATCGCAGCTAATGGGGCCAGGGTGTCCAGTTGTGCTCTTGTTGTAGCTGAATCTCAATTGCCGCCTCTATTGCATCGTTCGATGTCCTCATAGAGCATATGCATCACATTGCCCAGTATTCTCATGGATGACGTCGGTGCGTTCGTACTCATGGTGGCAGGATCGACTTGCGGAGCGGTTCTTCGGGTCTAACCAGGCTGGCCGTCCGCTCCTCTTCTTCGTGGATGACGACGAGGCTGCGCGCCTGCATCGCGAGGCCTCTGGAGACGAGCAAATCCATGATCTCTGTATGACGGTGGCAAGTGCGATCCATTGGGGGCGTGGCGCTTACGACGGAATCTATCGACAGGTGGTGTCCTGGCGTAAAACTGAGCGCGAGGACCCACTGCCCTGTCTTCCTCTCCTCGCGGTTGCTGTTCTCGCTGCGACCAGGATGAAGGGATCCGGCGGACGAGGTGCCCACGGCTTCTACCTTCGTTTTGCCGAGCTCCTCACCCGTGAGGGTATTGCTGTAGATGTCCGCCAAAAGTATCTTCAGGGTGATTTCGAACGGATCCGTCAGTTCTGGGTGAATCTTGACGAGTGGCTCAAGGAGCAGGCCGGTGCTCGGGGCGTCAGCACACTCGGTGCTAGCAAGGGCCGTGAGCTGATCGGGTACGCGCAGTCGCAGGCAATCATCTGTGCGGCAGACCACGACCGGCTTATTCCCTTCTTTCGTGATCACCGCGGGCAGGATGCTGGCACTCTCTTGAAAAAGCTCGGGAAGTGGACCGGGCAGTCACGGCTTTCTCGATCGTTGCAGAACGCGCTAACCAGTGGTGCTCAAGACGTCCTCCTCCAAGAGCTCCTAACGGCCCTATCGGCCGCCGACACCGCGCCCGCGACCCACAGGCGGCCCTCGGGCTTGGTGCCACTACGTCTCCGCTTCAGCATTACTGACGACCTTCGGAACGGCTGGACTCTGAAGTGGTACGCGGAGCGCATCCCTGGGATTGAGCACGACGAACTGGAGTATCCGGGCGGGCGGCTCGTCGTAACCGGTGGAGTTGGAACGCTCTATGGGCTCTCCGGCGATGTGCCCGACATCAAGAGAGCCCTAGAGCGAGGGCTGCATGCGCAAGGCAAGCACCTCCGAATCGATTTCGAACCGCAGCTCAAACCCCTCATCCTCCAAGCCGACACGCGCGTCGAGTGGGCCGTGGTAGATAGGCAGGAGCCGGGCGTTCCCTCCCTTCTTCTCTTCGACGCACCGCGAGAAGCGCAGGCAAAGGCTCTTGTAAAGGAGAACCACTTCGACTGGCTCGAGCCTGAGGAGAGCTCGGTCGAAGGCTGGTTCGTGGCGTCGGAACTGGAATTTGGGGATAGCCCCAGCGAGCCGGGGAGCGCACTCCGTCTCCTCGGAGGACTACGTGTCCAGGCCAAGAGTGAGCGGCAGCACTATCTCATCGGCGGCGAACCGGATATCGTGACGCCTCCTGGGGTTGCCGCGGTACTGCTGGATGGCCGATCCATCTCGACGAGCGGCGGAAGGACGCGACTGCGCGGCCGCGGACTCAGCGGCGGCAAGCATGTCCTCAAGCATGGATCGACACAGAAGATCTTCTACCTACATGAGCCGCAGTCGCTCGTTGCCGACATGAGTAACGCGTTTCAACACCCGACCTCGCCGACTATAGAGGGCGCCACAGTCATTTATGCTGACGGACACTTCACCGATCTCGCTCCAGCCAACCAACCGACATGGTGGAGCACCCGCGGAACTGGCCTCGGAGGTTCTGCACGGACGGAGATCCCCGAAGATGCAGTATGGCTTGTTATCGATAGGCCGGACGGGACCATCGAAGTCCGCCTTCTTCGCACCAAAGAGCCGTGCATAACTCAGATGACACCAAGAATGCGCAGTTTCTGGAGTCAGATGATCCTCATAGAACACCCTCCGGCCGAAGCGAAGCTCTGGCGCCGATACTGCGAAGCAGCTCTGCAGAAGGGACGAGGGCGTGTCTGACCTGCGCGGCATCAGCCCAATGATCCGTCGAGAGCGGAAGAGCCGACGTTTGAGTCCGGATGAGCTTCGCCGACTGGCTGCTGAGGCGCGGAAGGCAAACGAGGCCCCACGTGCGTCCGCCAACTCGAGACCAGCAGGCACTGCAGCATCGCAGCCAGCACCCGATTTCGATCCTGATCTCTTCGTCGCCTGGCTTGCAGAGACGGAGTCCGGCAGCATTGATCGACTCCGCAGTGATGTCGCCTGGGCCGCCGATACGACGACCGAGGATGCGTCGAACTGGATCTCCTTACTAGAGGATCTTGGTTGCCTTAAGATCGACTGGGCCATCCGGCGATGGTCTGCCGAGCCTGTGGGCGTGACCAGTTTGCCTGGGAGAACCAAGGTTGCGCTCATGACAGGAGCACGTCCGACACTGTCTTCTTGGCTGAATATGCCCGGCGTCGTGGCCCATAAGTCTCCCACCGACCGAGGCATCCCAATTCCTTCCACAGTATGGTTTGAGGGGGTCGAGACAGGAGAAAACGTCTTCGGAATGTCGGTCTCAGAGAGTATCGCAGAACTCGCAGCACGATCCCTTCAATTCTTGACATTGGAGTCGCCTTCCCCCGGCCCGTCCCGGCATACTCCATTGGCGCCGTTCGATAAGCGCTCTGCAGTCTTCGGACTCGCCCGACGCGTTTCAACTCCAGACGATGGCCTCTATCAGTATCTGGCTTCATGGCCAGATCAATCGGTATGCGATATACCGTCGCGGGGAATGGTATGAGGTTGATCGTCGAGAGGGCATTCACCTTGTCCTCGCACCCGGCGAGTTTCCGCTCCGCTGGCACGCCGACCGAGTCGCATCACGTGCGAAATCAGCGTATGGGCAACTCGTAGTGGATCAACGGACACCTTTACCGCGCGCACATCAAAGAGCGGCCATCCTGTCCACCGGCCTTCCGCCGCTCAGGACCACCGAAGGCCTGGCGTACGACGGTGTGCCGCGCTGGATCGCAGAGAAGATCTCGGTGTCGTTGCGACGGAGGCTGGAAGTCCGATGACTGAGCTCGATGTTAAGCAGGCGTTCGACGCCCTTCGCGAGGCGTACCTCCGCTACTACGACACCGCGTTCCGGCTTCGTGATCAGCGGCTGGCGGCTGAGCGCCGGGCGCTCTTGGACACGCCGGGCGGCATGTACGCCGAGCCATACGTCGAGACCAGGCCCGAGTACAGGCTCAGCGGCCGGACCCTGGCTGAGTCAATCGCCCGAGCTGGTGCTCCGGCAGAGCTGGCCAAGTTCGCCGAGTGCGGGCTGCTTGACCCGAGCCGACAGCTTTACACCCACCAGGAGCGGGCCCTCATCTCGGCTCTCGTGCCGGCCAAGAACGTGGTCGTTACGGCCGGTACTGGCTCAGGCAAGACCGAAGCGTTCTTGCTCCCCATTGTGGCCGATCTCCTCAAGGAATCCCGTTCCTGGTATGGGATTCCTGGCAAGGCTGAACAGTGGTGGAAGCGATCTCAAAGTCCGTATACGCCGCATCGGGCCAACGAGGAGAATCGCCCGCGAGCAGTCCGGGCCATGATTCTTTACCCGACGAACGCTCTCGTTGACGATCAGTTGGTGCGGCTTCGGCGTGCCCTGGACAGCGAGGCCGCTCACGCGTGGCTGGACCGCAATCGCGGTGGACACCGCTTTTATTTCGGTCGCTACACGGGCGCAACACCGGTACTGGGTACGCCTGATCAGGCAGGAGCTGTGACCCAACTGCGTGAGTACTTGCGCGAGTGCGAGAAACGGAGCCGCCAGGCCGCACTGGCGAAGGACGAATTTATTCGCTACTTCGCTCCTCGTCCTGGTGGCGCGGAGATGCTGTCACGCTGGGACATGTACGACGCGCCCCCAGACATCCTCATCACCAACCACTCGATGCTGAACATCATGCTGCTTCGAGACCGTGACCAGGGCTTCTTCAGCGAGACTCGGCGCTGGCTGGCCGAGACTCCTGGGGCACGATTCACGCTGGTGGTCGACGAGCTACACATCCACCGCGGGACGGCCGGAACCGAGGTCGCCTACCTCATCCGTAACCTCCGCCAGCGACTGGGGATCATGGATCGCCCGGACCAGCTTCGGATCGTTGCGACCACGGCGTCCTTGGATCCTGACCGGGACCGGCTCTTCCCTCAGGAATTCTTTGCGGTCAGTCAGGACTCGTTCGACTACATCTCCGGCGAGCTCACGGCCGGAGGCGGCCCTACCGTCCCATTGGAGCAGGCAACGATCACGGCAGGACAGAAGATCCGCACCCACCTGTTCTTCCGGAACGTCGCGGGTTTGTGGGCCTGTGCGGATTCCGCATGTTCGACAATCCCCGAGGCTGAACGGGAAGGACGTGGAATCGGCCGCCTCTACGCTCGCCCACGAACCTTCTGCAAATGCGGCGCACGCGTTCTCGAACTTTTGTTCTGTCGGTCGTGCGGCGACGTCTTCCTCGGCGGTTACGCACCCTGGGAATCCTTCGAGAACCCCACTTTCAAGGACGTCCATCTCCTTCCCGACACCCCCGACCTATCGCGGATCCCAGATCTTGCCCGTCCCGACCGGACGGCACACAACTACGTCGTGTACTGGCCGCGCACCGTCCAGCAGCAGGCGCATGATAAGAACTCCTACGACCGCGATCACGGCGCAGCCACGTTCTCGTTCCGCCGCTCCCTCCTTGACCCGCGGGCGGGAACGCTGACCAATCAGGAAGAAGGGGCCACGGGCTGGAGCTTCCACATCGAGGCAAACAAGAACTCGCAGGGTAAGCCTGGTGTTGACCTCGACAAGCTGTCGCCGTTCCCGACCCGCTGTCCCGCATGCTCAGCCGATT
This sequence comes from Acrocarpospora catenulata, assembly GCF_018476525.1. Classification (GTDB taxonomy): domain Bacteria; phylum Actinomycetota; class Actinomycetes; order Streptosporangiales; family Streptosporangiaceae; genus Acrocarpospora; species Acrocarpospora catenulata. The sequence continues at coordinate 213,692 of NZ_JAHCST010000010.1, read as the reverse complement.
GGGAGCGCACTCGTCATCGGTCGACACCGCTCCCCCTAACGCATCCGGATCGCCAGCTGTCGCCGATCAGCCCGATGCGGACCGGTTTTGAGAAGGTGAATCAAGTCCTCTCGACCGAGCTCGCCGCCCAGTTCGAGGACGAGGCTGAGCGAAAGCTCATCATCTTCTCCGACAGCCGCCAGAACGCGGCAAAGCTCTCGGCAGGGTTGGCACTCCGTCACTATCAGGACCTGGTCCGAATCTTCGCACTGCAAGGCACCCATGAGCAGACCATCAGCGAGGAGGACATCGCCCGCGCCCAGACCTCGGGAAACCCCGCGGATCTGAAACGTCTCGAAGCCAAGGACCGAGAAGCACTCAGAGATCTCCGGCTCGCCTGGCTCGACGGCGACGAGCAGGCGGCGCTGGCAGCCCGCGCCAAGCTCACCGCGCCGCTACGACTCGATCTCCTGGCAAGGACGATCATCCATCGGCGCCTGATGGCACTCGGCGTCAACCCCGCCGGCCCCCGGCGATCGGTGCAGCAACCAGGCGGTCAGGACTGGCACAGCCTCTATGACTGGAAGGTCAACCCGCCCCGGCTCATTCCTCAGCTCTCCGACGCGATGCGCGACACCGTTCTCACGGCCGAAGAAGACCTACTCGAGAACGCTATCGAAGCCCTGTTCTCCGGATCGAACCGAGACTTTGAGTCACTCGGCATGGGCTGGGTCGACGCAGCGGATGCTCGCCCCGATACAAAAATCCCGGGTCTCGGTCAGGGAAGTCTCCGAATCCTCGCCGAGCTAAGGCGCTTCCCCAGCCTTCGCGACCCGTACACGAAGGCGCCCAAGCGGCTCAACGCCTACTGGAAGCGAGTCGCCCGTGAGCACGGTCTCGATACAGGTGACATTCAAGACCAAGCCGAGGCCTATTGGCGCGGAATCGTCACCGAGTTCCTCATCAATCCGACGCAGGTTGCAATCCGCCCCGCCAGCGATCAAGCCTGGCGCTGTGAGACTTGCGCCCGCCAGCATCTCTCCCCAAGCGCCAGCATCTGCACCGGGTGCTACGCCCGCCTGTCTCAAGAGCCCCAGCCACTAAGGGATGCCGGAGACGACTACTATGCGTGGAAAGCCGCCACCGGCGCAGGGGCCTTCCGCCTCAACTGCGCGGAACTAACGGGCCAAACTGGGCGTATCGAGGCGCAGCGACGCCAGGCTCGCTTCCAACGAGTCTTTCTCGAAGAGAGCGAGGAACCGCTCGTTCACGAGCTGGACCTCCTATCGGTCACCACCACGATGGAGGCCGGAGTGGACATCGGCCCTCTTTCCGCTGTCGTGATGGCCAACATGCCCCCGACCCGCTTCAACTACCAGCAACGCGTTGGCCGCGCGGGACGCCGGTCCTCACCCGTCGCCATCGCCCTGACCGTCTGCCGAGGCCGAAGCCACGATGAGCACTACTTCCGCAACCCTCATGCGGTGACCAACGATCCAGTCCCTGCTCCGTACCTGGCGCTCAATCGGCCGGAGATCTTGGAGCGAACCGTCACGAGTGAGATGTTGCGTCTGGCTTTCGCTGGAACAGGGCTCGCCAATCCCAAGAGGTCGGGTGTCCATGGCCAGTTCGGGGCTGCTGCTGATTGGCCGGATGCGGAACCAGCCATTCGCCAGTGGTGCCGCGACCATCACGATCGGATCGTCTCGGCTGTCCAGGCTCTTACGGCCTTCACGAAGTTCACCTCTGATCGTTTCGATGCGCGCTGGGTGCAGCAGCGCATCGATCGCGTGACGGAACTTGCCGGGTTGGCCGGAGAGACCGAAGATCTCGGTGAGCGCCTTGCTCATCTGGGAGTTCTGCCGATGTTCGGCTTCCCTACACGAGTACGCCAGCTCTACCTGGAAGAGCCGAAGCGCTCCTACCCATGGCCTCCCGACGAGACCATCGACCGAGACCTCGCTCTGGCTGTATCGTCCTTCGCTCCCGGCAGCGAGATCGTTAAGGATGGCCAGGTCTTCACCGTGGTGGGCGTGACCGACTTCATACCAAGCACACGTGGCAAGCCCACACCCGTACCCGACCCTCTAGAAAATCCGCGGACGATCGGGTTGTGCCCGCAGTGCAGCCACCTCAGCGAGGACGGCACCAGGAGCGCCTGCCCGCTCTGTGGTTTCACCGACTTCCGAGTTGTAGATCTTCGGGAGCCGGCGGGCTTCCGCGCGAGCCCGCCCGATGACTTCGACGGTAACTTTTCCTGGTCAGCACGGATGGTGGCCGCGCGAGCAACCACTACCTTCGACAAGCTGACTCACACCTCGTTGCGGGCGGCCGAGTTGTACTCGGGCCCGGGTAAGCGCTACGTCATCAACGACAACGCTGGCAACGGCTTCGTCTTCCGCCGTGCTACCGGTAGTTGGGGCGGCTATGTCGTTCCGACCGACGTAGATCCCACGGCGAAGGGTTTCGGCGAAGCCCTGACAGCAGCCATCGGTGCGGTCCTCCCCACAGATTTCCTCTTCATCGGACCTCGCACCACAATCGACGAAGTCCAGGGGCTGCGCTTGGGGTTGGAAAACCCCACGCCACGCTTCGCCGCCGATCTTCATCAAGGCCGCCGGGCAGCGTGGTATTCGCTGGCATTCCTCTTGCGGACTGCAGCCGCAGAGTTTTTGGATGTCGACCCGCGAGAGCTGATCGCCGGAGTCCACCCAGCTCCACATGCGGATGGCACTGCGTTCTACGCCTTTCTATCGGACGCCTTGGAGAACGGCGCCGGATTCAGCACCCACCTCGGGGAGGTCGCCCCTGCGTTTGCCCAGCACGTCGAGCAGTTCCTGGGCGGATTGGCTGAGAGCAAGCATGCGGACTTGTGCCAGACTTCCTGCTACGGCTGTCTTCGCGACTACGAGAACATGGTCTATCACCCCTTGCTCGACTGGCGTCTCGGAGCGGACCTTTTCAGGGTGCTGTCGGGCGAGAAACTCCAGCACACGCAAGCCACGCTTGCGCGGGAGCGGACCTCGTTGGGCGGTGTCCAGGCCTTGTTCGAGGGCGAATTCCTTCAACCGGATGCGGGCGTACTCGGAGTTCAGGTGCGGCGGAAGCCGTACGCAGTCGTGGTCCGCCACCCTCTGGAGGCGTGCGAAGTCAGTCTGACGAGTCCTCGTCTTCGATCCGCGCTTGACGCGGCTGCGGAGTACGCGGGAGACCCTTCGCGCGTCATCGTCAGTGACTGGTTCACCGCGGAGCGGAGCCCACTGCTAATCGTCGAACAGCTCACAGCCCGCCCGAAGCGATCCCGTCGATGATCAGGCCGGGGCTCGTTCGAGGATCGGCAACACCGGCACAGGCCATCACCACGCGGTACGGCCCGGCACGAGAATCGGCGAAGTCGCGGACAAACGGCACACCGAACCCATGCAGCCACACCGCGACACGAAACCAGGGAACTCATAATCTGATGTGCCCTGCCTTCCGTGGAGTCACTGATGTGCCCCGTCCTCTGTGGAGTCACTTTGGTTGACTTGTGTGCCATTGACCCCAGGAGAAGAGGTCGGCATGCCACGCAGGGGCTACCCTCCGGAGTTCCGTCGCAAGGTGTTGGATCTGGTCGAGGCGGGGCGTCCCGTCCGGGACGTCGCTCGTGATCTGGGGATCAGTGAGCAGACCGTCTATGCGTGGCGCAAGCAGGACCTGATCGACAAGGGCCAGTTGCCCGGCGTCACTTCGAGCGAACAGGTCGAGTTGCTGGCCGCCCGCAAGCGGATCCACGAGCTGGAGACCGAACTGGCCGTCACCAAGCGGGCGATCGAGCTTGTGCGAGGGGTGGTGCCCCCAAAAGACGGTTCGAAGCCATCGCGGTGATGGCCGGCGAAGGCATGCCCGTCCAGGTCGCCTGCCGGGTGCTGGGCGTCTCAGAGTCGGGCTACTTCGCCTGGCGCGGCCGATCGCCCTCGCCCCGCTCGCTGCGGCATGCCTGGCTGACCGAACGGATCAAGCAGATCCACGCCGCCTCCCGTGGCACCTACGGTGCTCGCCGCGTCCATGCTGAGCTCACCTTGGGAAGCGGCCTGATCGTCGCTCACTGCACTGTGAGATGCTCATGCGGCGCCACGGGATCTGCGGCCTGCCCGGCAATCGGCGCCGCCGCCCGATCCCGCAGATGCCGACCGCCGCTGACCTGGTCGACCGGGACTTCCACCGAGATGCGCCCAACAAGTTATGGGTTACCGACATCACCGAACATCCCACTCGGGAGGGCAAGGTCTACTGCTGTGTCGTGCTGGACGTCTATTCTCGCCGTGTCGTCGGCTGGTCGATCGACTCAACCCAGACCGCGACGCTGGTCACCAACGCGCTCGGTATGGCCATCCAGAACCGGGCCCCAGAGCCGGACGGCCTGATCCACTCCGATCACGGGGTGCAGTTCACCTCCTGGGCGTTCACCCGCCGCGCCCAGGAGTCCGGCCTGGTGCCGTCGATGGGGTCGATCGGCGACTGCTTCGATAACGCGGTCATCGAGTCGTTCTGGGGGCGTATGCAGGTCGAATTACTCAACCGACAACGGTGGAAGACCCGCATCGAACTCGCCAACGCGATCTTCGACTACCTTGAGATCTTCCACAACCGGCAACGCCGCCACAGCGCTCTCGGGATGCGCACACCCATCGAATACGAGATGCTTTACCCAGCCCGCCAACCGGCATGAAGTCCAGCAACGCGACTCTACGCAACACAGGGCACATCACTCAGCGTCTCAGCCGCTCGCCTGGCACGGTTAGAGCCGCACGATAGTTTGCGTCGAGTTCAGGCGCGAGAAGCACGAGCGCCGTGAGTCGACGCACGGTGTTGGTGAACTCGCGGGCTTCCGCAAGGGTGAGATCGCGACCGAGGACACGCTTGTCTCGGTAGCTTAGCCACTTGCGCAGCACCTGGAAGCCGCCGATCTTGTAGTCCCAAACTGCCGCTGGCACCCCGCGCCAGCGCGCTATCACGTTGAGATAGATGTCGAGTGTCTGTGTGCCGAGGACGTCGCTCTCTTCTTCGGTGGCCCCCTCGCTCTGGAGTGTGTCCCGTTCACGTACGTCGAACTTGCCGGCGCCCGGCATGACTGCGCGCTGCTGGACGATTCCCCAGCCAGCGGTGACGGCTAGGTCTCCCTTGCCTGGGTCCAAGGGCTTGCCGTCGATCCGCTCAATGACGGCTACTGTCCGCAGGAACGGCTTCAAGCGAGTTGAAGCGACATCGCTCGAGGGTTCGTCAAGGTTAAGCAGCGCCGCGACCTGCCGGCCGATGGCTGCTGATGCCCGCAACGCTGCTTCCGAGTTGGGCAGGGGGATGCGGGGCCAGTCGGAACGCACGGCCTCGCCGTTTTGTTCCCCGTAGAGGGGCGAAACGCCGATAGCAAGCGCATGGAACCAAATGAGGGTTGCGCTGTCTTGGGCGGATTTCGCGTCGTCGATTCCCAGTTGCCGCAGATAGGTCAATGCCTTATCGGAGAGGTTAGGTCTCCATGGCTCCGCCGATTCCTCTGTATCCAAGTCAAATAGTGAGGCAACCCCGTTGTCGTTCCTGTCTTGTCCAGCTGACAGCCAGAACGGGATGGCGTATGCGTCGGTAAACAGAACCTTTTGGTCTACGAGGGAGTCGGAGAAATGTAAGGTCGCGCCGTCGAGCACCCGTGGGGCGCGGCGGCGCACTAGAAGAAAGCCAGAGGAAGCCTCGGCAGCGGCGACGAGCAGTGGTCGCGACCGGTTCCACAAGGGCGCCACGGTCTCAACGTAGGCATATCGCATGTCGAGCGGACGGAACTGGAAGCGCTGGATGCGCTGCTCGTCGAAGGGCCGTGCGGTTAGCAGGCGCCTGCGAACCTTCTCGGGATCGAAGCCCGCGAAGGTTCTGCTCAGTCGAGGGTCAACCTGCTCCATTGGGACGTTGGGATTCAGGTAGGTACGGATACGGGTGGCCAGGGCGTCACGATCGCTGTCGATGAGGGCGAATTGGCGGTTCTCGTTGAGGCCGAGCATAGGAGCTTCGGAACACAGTTCGTTGATCGCCGGCCAATTGGTGTAACCCTCGCCCGTGCGCCAGCGCAGCAGACGGAACCAGTTAGATTGATCAGGCGCAAGGGGCTCGTAAGCTGGTCCGACCTCGGGTTGGGCGGTGGTGGCGGCGAGCTGTTCGCGCTTGTCTTGCCCCCAAAAATCGCGATACCGGATCGTGGCTGGCTCGTCGGTATGAGCCGCAACACGGATAAGGGTGCTGATGGCGACGCCTCGTGTGATCCCAGCAGGGTTAAGCTTCGTAGAGAAGATGGAGGGGTCCGGATCCCCGGCCGGTGTCTTCTTGCCAGTTTCGCGGCTATCGCCGTTGAGATGGTCGATGGTGATGTCGTCGAACTCCGTAAGGAGTCGCTTGCGCATAACAACTGCGGACGGATCGCCTAGCCACGAGGAATTAGTGACGAAGCAGATAATACCCTTTCCGGTCTGCTCTGCGATGCGGCGCTCTGCGATGCGAAAAAAGCGGATGTAAAGATCGTCAAGCTTGTTCTTGGTCACATTCCAGTCGTGAGCTAGTCCTTCTTTGTAGGGTTCGATTAGGCCGCCTTCTTCCTTTCCGGACACACCCGCGAAGCCGTTATAGGGAGGGTTGCCTAGAACGACGAGGATCGGTTGGTTACGCTTGACTGCTCGAGCCGCATTCCGCTCCGCGGCAAATTCAGGGAATAGCAGAAATTCGGGGAACGGCAGCTTTGCGCTATCACTATCTTCGACCCAACCGGTCAGGGCGTTTGTCAGATACACACTGGCACGCTCTCCAGCCTTTGCATCGAGTGGCACGCCGAGGCGCTGCAAAGCAAGCCCGAGTTGCAAATGCGCGATCACGAACGGCGCAGGCAACAACTCGAAGCCATGGATTCGTGAGAGCGCTGCCTCCTTGACGTCTGCCGCGATAAGCCCATCATCGCCGCACGCCTTCAAAGTAGTGACGATCTTTTCGAGGATGGCGGTCAGGTAAGACCCCGTTCCCGTACACGGATCAAGTACGTGAACTCTTGGGTCGGCAAGCCCTAAAGGTAAGCCGAAGCGTGTGCGCAGAGCTTGGTCGACACTGGCGACCATGTAGTGGACGACTTCTGGAGGGGTATACCAGACACCAAGTTCTCGCCGAAGTCCGGGATCGTATGCCTGTAGGAACGGTTCGTAAAAGGACTGGACGGCTTCAGCGGCTTCGAAGCGCTGGAAAAACAGCTTTCGGTCCACTCGTGCAAGGACGTCGTCAGTCCAGTCGAGTACCTCGTCAAGGCCAACCGGTAGGTTCGCAGGCGTGGTTAGTTGCTGGAAGAGCACGCGAACCATCGGCACAGGCAACGTCCACTGGGCCTGCCGCCAGGCGAAGCGCTCGGTGGTCTGCTCAGGCTGCTTTTCTGCCCAGAAGACCCATGCGGCGAAGACGCCGTAGAACAGCGTTTGCACGAGGGCCGATCGGAAGAAATGGTCACCGTGCTTATCCTCGAAACGCAGACCTAGGGCTTCCTCCAGTGTGCTCTGCAAGAACGAGAGGCTCTGCATGTCGCCTGTTGCCTCGACGCGTTTCAAGCCTGTGCGAGCGTAGGCAGCTAAAAACCCTGCGAGGTCGGCGGGGGAACTCAGTGGTGCGTCGCTCCAGAGCATGCGCTCCAGATAGCCGACAAAGTCGGCGCCTCGTTCGTTGTCGGTCTTTCGGGGATCGAGCGCCCAAAAGGACTCTTCGTCAGCCGCTAACGTGAAACGCTCACTCGCCTGGGCCACGCCGTTGGAGTCCAAGCGAAGGATGAGGAAGTCGCGGTAAGTGCAGACAAGGATTTTGCCGTAGCGCTCTAAGTAGCGCTTGATCTGGGCGGAGTGGGAGACGCGGATGATGTCATGGGACGGTCCCTTGGCCTCAACAACACCGCGCTCAGGAGCTCGCGCGAGAAGCGCGCTATCACCAGCCTCGGCGACTGCCTGGCCAGCGATGAACAGGCCACCGTCAGGCAGCCCTGCGCCCCGGTTCTTAGTGGTCAACACGCAGGTAATTGCGGGAGAGAGAGACTTGCCGACCTGATTGAGCAGCCCTTCGAGTTGCCCATAGTAAGAAGTTTCCTTGACAGCCTCGCCCGTCGCGTGGATGGCCTGCATACCTTCAAGGTAGGTGCGTAAGGCAGTCATCGTGGGCTCGTATAACCGTCAGACGTAACCTTTAGCACCCACACCCGGGACGTGTTATCGGTGTTGACCAGGTCGGGTAGTACTGACATGTGTTCCCATCGCCCACGTTCCCGCTTGCCCGGTCGCCAATATGGAGCCTCCTGGGCATTCCGATTCGGAGCTTTGACTTCTAGATGGGCGATCCTGCCGCTACCGACCTCGTCAGCATAGGCGGGGCGGGCATGTGTCTCTTTGAGATGAACCTCGCCATAAGCGACGGCATCGAGGCCGAACCTGGTAGCGACGCGTGTCAGCAGCACTTTGCAAGGTCTACGGATTTGGTCCTCTTGCGCGCCGCTTCTTTCGAGCTTCCCGCTCTCATCCATCCCGTACGCCATAATGGCGTCCAGATCGATACCGCCCGACAGTTGCTTCCCGCTTCGGGCGTAAGCCATCGAAGCTCCTGTCTCTTAGCCTCTGAAATGTCCTTCTCTTCTGGACTATGACTCTCGGATGCTCAATCGACAATGGGAACGAATGTGCGACTGATCGCCAAGGGCTTGCGGGTCGGTACAACCCTCCTGTCGGACTCTCGTGAAACTTGGGGACAAAATATTCTTCTGTGACTCACATTAGGGCCAGGGGGCGAATCCTGCTGTGATCAGGTCGGCGGTGTGGGGATGATCGGAGGGTAGGCGCAGGAGGGCGGGGGTGGTGGTGCGCAGTGTCGGGTGACGTTGGAGGATGAGCAGGCGCAGCCAGGCGAGCAGGTCGTCGGCGAGCATGGCGGCAGTGCTGAATCTGGCCTTGTGCAGCGGGCAAGGATACGACGCGGTCCTGGCCGCCACCAGAGGGCGGCTCGGTTCGGCCACGCCCGGCAAGAGCGCGCCGACAGCCCTGCTGGTGCTCGCCTATCTGCGCAAGGGCGAAACATTCACCGAGGTCGAGGAAGGTTTCGGAGCGTCGGTGGCCACCGCGTGGCGGTACGACGGCGACGGGCTGATCCAGGGGGTGAAGGCACGCACTGTATCATGAAACTGATAGGTTAGCTGTGCTTGGTCCGTGCTCGTCCGTCCCGGAACGGGGCGTCAGGACGCGTCACAAGCGGACACCTAAACCAGCCCCACACTGAACGGGCTAACACGAACTGACACGTCGCAACACTAAAGGATCTTGCTTCTAATCCGACGGTCGGGGGTTCGAATCCCTCAGGGCGCGCTTTTACGGTCAGGCTTATCTCCCCTCTGAACTGGAGCTACGCCCACTCTTCGCATGCTGGGATGTGCTGCGCATCACTCACCATCGCCGGGCACCAGCGACCACTGGGCGAGTTCACCCACCGTCTCCTGCTGGACTGGCTCGACGAGCCTCGCCCGCTGGCCGCACACCGCCAACCGACACCTGCTCATCTCTCGCGTAACCGCCATCGAGACCGGGCCGGTCAGCACCTACTACCTCAAGCAGGACCTCTTCGTCCGGCACCGCGTCCGCCTCGACGACATCCACGTCGGCCGGTTGATCGAAGAAGCCCTCCACCTGGCGGCGAGACACTGCAAACCCGAGGGTAACCATCGGTACGTCGCAGGGAAGCCGTGAACTTCGCAGACGGGCAGCTGTCAGGCCTTGAGGTAGGTGAGGACAGCGAGCACCCGACGATGGTGGGCGTCATCAGGCGGTAGGCCGAGCTTGGCGAAAACATTGCCAATGTGCTTTTCCACCGTGCTGGCGGAGACCACCAACCGCTCGGCGATGGCCGTGTTGGAGTGGCCCTCGGCCATCAGGGTTAGGAGTTGCCGTTCACGCGCGGTCAGCGTCCCCAAGGCGTTGTCTCGGCGCTGCCCGGCCAACAACTGCGCGACAACCTGCGGGTCGAGCACCGTCGCGCCCCGGGCGACCTGATCCAGGGCATCCAGAAACTCCTCGACCCTGGCGACCCGGTTCTTCAGCAGGTATCCGACCGCGCCAGAGCCGTCCGCGAGGAGATCGCCGGCGTAGGACGCCTCCACATACTGACTGAGCACCAGCATGGGGGTCCCGGGCAACCGCGAGCGAGCCGTGATCGCCGCGCGCAAGCCCTCGTCCGTGTAGCTCGGCGGCATCCGCACATCGACGACCGATACGTCCGGGCGGTAGCTGAGCACCGCCTCGACCAGGGCCAGGCCATCACCGACAGCGGCCACCACCTGATGACCGTCCTCGGCGAGCAGGCGGACCAAGCCCTCGCGCAGCAGTACCGCGTCGTCGGCCACGACGATCCGCAACGGACTACGCGCTGTTCCGTGCGGGTTCAGCAGCACGGCAGTTCCGCGGTGATCGTCGTCGGGCCGTCGTGAGGACTGGTGACCCGCGGTCGGCCGCCGACCGCGTACAGCCGGTCGTCCAGCCCTCGCAGTCCGTGTCCCTTGGCCATTGCCGCGCCGCCCACTCCGTCGTCCGTCACCGAGATCCGCAAGGTTCCCTCCCTGTGGCGCAGTATGATCGCACACCGGTCGGCGCGGCTGTGCTTGGCCACGTTGGTCAGGGCCTCGGCGATCACGAAATACGCGGCCGTCTCGACGGCGGCGTCCAGCCGGCGGTTCAGGGGGTCGGCATCGAGCTCAACGGGTACGGTCGAGTGCGCGGCCAGGGCGGTGAGCGCTTCGCGCAGGCCGCGGTCGACGAGGATCGGCGGGGCGATGCCACGCGATAGGGCCCGTAGCTCGTCCAGCGCCTCCTCGGTCTGGACGATCGCGTCGGCGAGCGCCGCGCGGACGGCCTCCGGTCTGCTGTCGAAGTGATGCTGGGCGCGGCCCAGTTCCATCGCCAGGCGGACCAGCCGCTGCTGGGGCCCGTCGTGGATGTCGCGTTCGAGCCGACGCAGTGCGGTCGCCTCGGCCGTCACCGCGGCGGCGGTCTGCGCGCGGGCGGTGTCCCGCTCCTGCTCCAGTCCGCTGATCCTGCGGTGCAACGCGGATGCCTCAGACAGCAGCATCTGCCCCAGCCCGGCCTGCGCGGCGACGCACGCCCGGGTCACCAGTGGCAGGGTGTACAACAGCAGCAGGCCGACCGCGGTCCCGAAGGCGAGCCGCTCGGTCGGCGACGTCAGTCCCAGGCTAAAGGCGATGTGGGACTGGGCGCTGCCCACGGTCAGAGTCATGGGCCGCATCGCCCCAGCGGACGAGTAGAGGTTGCGCAGGGCGGACGTGCCGGCAGCGAGGCCGACGAACCACCACAGCACCGTCACCACTGAGGTGACCAGCGCGACAGGGAACGCCACCACCGCGTGCGCCACGCCGAGCCACAACCCCGGGTCGGACGCGTCGGCTGTCTCCCTCGGTCTCGGCCGCCGGCCTCCATCCTCCGCCCCGGCGGTCAGGGAGCGCACCTTGGCGATTCGCCACCGTTCCACGTCGGCGAACCACCGCACCGGTGCCAGAGCGCCGGCCACGACCGGCGACCCGCCTGGCAACAGCAAACCGACCGTTCCAGCGCACAGACCACCGAGCACCAGTAGCAGCCCAGCCGCGGCGGTCACCGGCGCAGTGAGCAGGTACAGCGACTCCACGACCGTACGACGCACCACGCGGAAGCAGAACCCGGCACCCGACCGCCACCAACCCCGAACCGCGGAGGGCAACGACTCGGTCATGGCCCCAGCCTAATCCGGAGCCCCAGGACGGGCCCGGACCCCGGAAGCGTGCAGGCCATCGACCGCCACGGGTGTTCTCGCCGGAGAGCGTGCGGCTGATCGCCCACGAGGTGCGTCACCATCCGCCTTCGAAGAAGGCAAGGAGTGCCGGCGCCGGGTCTGCCGCGTTGGTCGTGTTCGCCCACGCGACAACGATCACGACCAGCGACAACAACGCCAAGAGAACGCCCGACGACCCCAACGCACGCTTTGTTCGCCTGTCGGACGACCCCGTTCTCGCAAACCTCTTCCACCCACCACGCTCGTGCCGATGAGGACGACCGCCACGGTCGCAGCAACCACGGCCATCGCGACGTGATATCGAGAAAAGTCGCTGATCATCACCTCGAGGGCAGGCGGGGTTCGGTCACCCGCGCTCAGGGAGTCAGCAAGTCGCTGCCTGATTTGATCGAGCGTATCGGCGAGTTCTCCGTCGGTTGCGCCGATCACCAGCATCGGCAGCAGCGAGGCGAAGGGCGCTACTGTGCCCTGGACGTTGGCCATCACCATCACCAACGAGAACAGCGCGAGCATCGTGACAAGAACGCGGGCCGACGCGAGGGCGGCCCTCCTTCCCGTTCCGAGACCGCCGGCCCTCAGAAACGCCTTCCAGAGAAGAACGCCGAGCGCAACGAGCACGATCAGCAAGATCGCAGCGATAACGGCCTTGGCCGCGTGGTAACGGAACCAGTAATCGACAACCCTCTCCAAGCCGTGGGAGAAATCCCGGTCGCCGGAATTCCAATACTCGACGAACGCCGCGCGGAGAGCTTCGATGATGTCGCGTTCATCGGCGAAGCCGCCGTCCAGCCTGCTCGCCGCCAGCGTGCGCGGGGCGACGACGAAGGCGGCGGCAAGGGCCACAGCGAGGGCGACGAGCACAGAGAGGGTGCGACCGGAGATACCTGCGGATCGCGACGGGGCTGCGGGACTGCGCATGGAGATTCCTTCGATCAACTGTGTAGACGGCGCGCCGACCTGCGGGTCCGCCGGTTGAGGAGTTCGGTGCAGCAGGGTCGGGCCGCAGCCAGGAGGGCCGCCGCTATCCTGAGGCGGTTACGGCGTCGGCGGTGAGCGGGTCGCGTTCGGGATCGTTCGTACGCGCTGGTGAGTGGTGATGTTGTTGTCACTCCGATCACCATTCCGCACCGGCGGTCGCCCGGTCATGGGGGTGCGCCGGACACTTGGGAGTGGGGCCTGCCCCACCTCTCGGGGCAGCCAACCCGCACGGAGGGATCAGGGCCGGCACGAACCACAGCGACGAAGATCAACAGTCGGCGAAGCTCGAGAACTCCCAGCTCAAGACCAATGTCCGCGTCAGCGTCCGCATGCCGCCCATGCTTTACCCCGCCCCTCCCCCGACGCGGTTCACCGCCCGCGTCTGGTGTCGCAGGCGGTGTTGGCGGGGAGCTGAACCGAGGTCAGTTGGCATTGTGGTCCATGGTGATGAGGACGCTGCCCTGCTTACGGCCGGAATCGACGCGTCGGTGCGCCTCGGCGGCTTCCGTTAGCGGGTAGCGCCCGTCGATGGCGGGCTTCATCTGGCCGGCTTCGGTGAGCTGGGTGAGGAAACGCAGGTCCATGGCCTTGTCGGTGGTGGGGCGCAGACCGGTGAAGGCGATGACCGCTCGCTTGTCACCGAATCGCCGCGTCCAGAACGACTGCAGCAAGATGCCGGGCGAGGGGGCGGTGGAAAGATAGACGCCGCCGCTCTTCAGCACGCGCTTGCTCCGGGAGAACGAGCTCTTGCCTGCGGCGTCGAAGACGACGTCGTAGGTGCGGCCGGGGCGGGTGAAGTCTTCCTTGGTGTAGTCGATGACCTCGTCGGCGCCCAGCGCTTTGACCAGCTCCAGCTTGGCGGTGCTGCACACCCCGGTGACCCGCGCTCCGAAGTGCTTGGCGAGTTGCACCGCGGCCGCGCCGACACTGCCGGCGGCGCCGTTGATGAGGATCTCCTGGCCCTCCTGCAGACGTGCGTTGTCTCGGAGGAAGGGCAGGGCCGTCAGCACGCCGTCCAGTACGGCGACGGCCTCGGCGTAGTCCACGCCGGTTGGCATGACCGCCAGTGCCCCGTCCTCGCCCACACACACGTACTCGGCGTGGGCACCGAGCGCCGGACCCGTGTCCCCGAAGACTCGATCGCCCACTGAGAAGCGGGTCACGTCCTTGCCGACCGCCACGATCTCACCGGCGAACTCGCCGCCCAGTGTCTTGGCCTTCGGTTTGATGGGACCGGTGAACATCCGCGAGAAGAAGAGGTCACCGGCACGGAAGATGGCGTCGGTCGCCGTCACCACCGTAGCGTGGATCTTCACCAGTACGTCTTTGTCGCCGGGAGTGGGGGTCTGCACGTCCTCGATGCCCAGGACCTCAGGGGTGCCGTACTTGTAGTAAGTCACTGCCTTCATGGGGGTGTCCCTTCTCAGTGGAGTTCGGTGGCGGGGAGTCTTCGACGTCACCGGCGGCGGTACGGCCGGCACGCTCACGCCGCGGCCAGAACTGATTCGATTCGCTTGCGGACCTCGACACGGCCTTGCTTCGGGGCCGGTACGGCTATTGCTCTCGGGCCTGCACAGCGTTTACTGGGGGAACCGGGCGGCGGGTCGCGTCAGCGCCGGGCTTGGGAACTGCACGGCCCTCGTCAGGGCTCCGGGTCGGGTCACCCGCACGCAGCGCTCGGAGGTGCAGCGCGCGGTGGCGGGTATGCGGTGGCGGTGGGGTGGTGATGATCGCCGGCGGGCGTCGCGGCGGTCAGTTTTCGGCGTCGGGGTACTGGAAGACCTCTTCGAGAGGTACCCCGAACACCCGAGCCAGCTGGAAGGCCATTTCCAGCGAGGGTGAGTAACGCCCCTGTTCGATGGCGATGATCGTCTGCCGGGTGACGCCGACGCGGGCCGCCAGATCCGCCTGGGTCATCTCGCCGGAGGTGAACCGCAGGTAGCGAAGCGAGTTGGCGATCTTAGTGGGCTTGGGCATGGTCAGAAACCCCGGCGATAGGCGACGATCTTGACGATCGAGGAGACCAGCGCATCCAGCACGAAGGCCAGATACAGCGCGTTGGCAATCCAGAAGTGTGTCACCCCTGCCAGCGTTAGCAGAAACGCCCCGCCGACACCCGTCGCCAGGACGAAGTATCCGACGTGCGTGCCGTACCGGAAGATGTCGGCGTCCCGTTCGTCACTGTGTCGCGCCCCCTTTGGCGCGCCGATCAGCATGGTGGTCAGTATGTTCGCGACGATCCCCACTCCGGCGGCGATCAGCAGCGGCAGCGCGTAGGAGATCTGCGCGACGTCGGTGCCGGCCAACCGCCCGAACATGGTCACCGCATAGACCACCGGCACCACGACCGCGACCGCCGCGTAGACCCATGCCCGCTTCTCTTCATACGACATCCCGTCTCCCGTGTACAGAATCTTTAACACGCTCAACGTAAAGCACAGCGAACCTGGTGTCAACTATTCTTAACTTGACTAATCATCCGGAAGCTATTTCCGCAGGTCAAAACAGGTCCCGCTACACTTAGCGGCGCCGACTCGGTCAGCCTCGACAGGGCAGTCATTCCAACGGCACAACGGTCCGTTCATCCTGATCGGGTGGTTGCTGCCGACGGGACCGTGGCGGCCGATGACCGTTCTTATTGATCGACATACTCGACCAGCATCGAGCGCAGATGCCGCTCGCCGTAGATCAGCAGGCGGTCGGTGAGGAACTGATCCGGTCACCGAGATTCATGAGCAGGTTGCGGTCCTGTAGGGATGTCCAGGCGTCGGTCGGGTTGGCGGTGACGCCGAGGATGTGTACGTGGCGGGTGGCGACTTCCCTCACAAACAGCACTGCAACCACAGGAGCCCGGCCCCGCTCACGCCCTGCGCCAGGCGCTGAGCAGTTCCTCGGGGCCGTATGCCGCCTGGAGCCCGGAACAGGTGGTCCCGTTTCGGGAGACCGCTACCAGCGGTACGGGCTCGTCGGTGATCGCCGCTCGGTGCTTCTGCAGCGCGGCCAGGTCGTGGCTGTCGAACGCGGAATTCTCCAGCCACTTGATCGAGCCGAGGAAGAGCAACTGCCTGGCCACCGGTTGCCGGTCGGCACCCACCAAGTCGATTTCGACGTCATTGCTACGGGTCCAGTACCCGCCGACCGCGGGGGCGGCGGGCAGGAGCCCGTCCGGCAGGAGACGGGCGAGGGATTCTCGGACGAGGGGCTCGATAGCGCGGCCCCGCCAGCTCGTCCACTGCTCCTTGATCCGGCTCAGCGTGAGATCTCCCCGCATCCGCTCGATCTCCGCCATGTGCGGATCCAGGAACGCGAGCCAGAACCGCAGGTAAGGATCGGCCACTCGGTAGCGGCGTTCCTTCGACGGCCGCAGTGAGAGTGGCAGTTCGGCTGCCACCACCCGTTTCTCGGTCAGGACATCTGTGGCTCGGGTGAGAGTGGTGTGGGCGATGCCGCCGGCGGCGCGCGCGATGTTGGTGAAGGTGCGCTCCCCGGCTCCGATGGCCCGCAGGACTTCCCTGCTCATCGCCTGCGGTGGGAACTCCGCGGCCAGTGAGCGCTCGGCGGAGACCAGTAGCGCCGAGATGGGGTTGTCCAGCGAGTCGCGGAGGAACTCCCAGACGTCTGCTCCGGCCTGCCACTCCGCGCAGATCAGCGGGAGACCGCCCGTGATCAGGGCGGCGTCGAAGGCGGCCGCCGGCGGAAGGCCGAGCATCTCACCGATGTCGGCCGGGTTCAGCGGCCCCACAACCATTTCCCGGCCCCGCTGATGGAAGGGCCGGTCGTAGCTGTTCAGCGCCTCCATCATCGACAGGTCGGATCCGACCAGGAGGAGAAGTACCGGCTTGCGGCTCAGCAGACGGTCCCATGCCCGCTGGAGCATGCCCTCGAAGGCGTCGATGCGGTCCATGAGATACGGAACCTCATCAATGACGACCACGCTCGGGCTGTCATCGGGCAGGATCTCCGCAAGCAGCCTGAATGCCGCATTCCACTGCTCCGGGGTCTCCTCCGAGAACAGTTCTCGCTCCGGCAGCGTGGATCTGGCGACGGCGTCGAGCAACTCCGTCAGTTCGTTCTCCGCCGTGCCACCCGCCGCGGTGAAGAAGAGATTCGGCGTCTCTGTGCGCCGGAGGAACTCCTCCACGAGGCTCGACTTGCCGACCCGCCGCCTCCCCCGAATGAGGATGCATTGACCCGGTCTGGCCGACCCGGCGGCATCGTGAACTGCTTGGAAGGCGTTACGGAGCACGTTCAGCTCCCGGTCCCGCCCGATGAAACGGCGCATGACCACACCCCCGTAATGATGGTATCGATAGAGATACTATCGATACCGATACCATCTTGCCCTGCCGGGCGTGACGCTGTGGATGCGGGAGAGGGTGGAACATGTTCGGTGTCCCGTAAGTGGCGCCGGGGTTCGACGCGTCCACCCATGTAGACCGCCTCCCAGAACCAACCCCATCGACGCCCGACGACTACGGTCGAATCCCGAACAGGTAGGGCAGCCGTGCTCGGTCCGTGCTCGTCCGTCCCGGAACGGGGCGTCAGGACGCGTCACAGGCGGACACCTAAACCCGCCCAAACGGGACGGACTGATACCGACTGACACGTCGCAAACACTAAAGGATCTCGCCAAGCCGGCTTCACAACCAACCCATCCACTGATCGACAGAACCGCGCCCGCACCCCGGTCGCGACACCCCGCCGCGACCGCAGCGTGACCTATTCGCGCAGGCTCTTACAGCGGCGTCTGAAGATGGACAGGTCCGGCTCGTCGGCCAAGTCGTCGTTCTTTCTCAGGAAAGCCAGGTGAGCACCGTTGCCGTGTCCGGCGTCGCCGCGCACAGGCGCCGCGCGTAGTCCAGCGCGAGCAGGTGGTATTCGCGCGTGAAGTCGGCAATCGCGTCGGCGACGAGGAACGGTTGCACGCCGTTACTGAAAGCGTCGTTGGCGGTCACCAGGCAGCCGACGTGCGCGTAGACACCACAGACGACCAACTGGTCCCGGCCGAGCGACGTCAGCTGGTCGAGCAGCCTCGAGTGGTGAAAGGCGCTGTATCGCCACTTGACGAGCACCTGATCTGCGTCGACGGGGGTCAGCTCCGTGATGATGTCCCGGTCCTGTGGGCTGTCCGTCATGCCTGGTCCCCACACATCCATGAGCAGGCCACGCTGTTGTTCGGTCATCCTGCCGGGCTGAGCCGTGTAGAAGACCGGGATCCCGAGCTCGGCACAGCGGGTACGCAGAGCGGCCACGTTGCTCACCAGCTCAACCCGCGGTGAGCTGCCCTCGGGGAAGAAACCCAAAAAATAGTTCTGCATGTCGTGCACGAGCAAGGCCGCACGTTCGGGGACCAGCCGCCAGGACACCGTGTCGGGGGGAAGCTCGGCACGGACCGGCATGGGGTACGGGGCGATGGCAGGGATACTCATCCGCTCCCTCTCAAGATGGGTGAGACCAATGGGGGCAAAGGGTGTGATACGTGCTATTGCGCCCACAGAGGCGATATAGCGTGCGTACCATAACAAGGAATAATGATGGACCGACAACACGTCGGAACCTCTCGGACATCTCCCGATTCCCGATAAACACCAGATCCTCCAGGAGGTGTCCGTGCCAGCCACCCCGTTCGTGATGGAGCGCTTAGCCGACGCCGCGGCATCACCTTTCGCGATGCTGTACCGGCCCACATCGAACACCGACGTCGAAGTCCTGCTGGGCGAATCGATGGCGGTGCCGTCCCTGGCGGACATCCCCGACGGAAACGTCCTGGTCTCCGTGCCCTACCGTCAGCTCACCGAACGAGCGCTGCCCTGCCCGGACGATGGTGCCCCGCTCCTCGCACTGCGCATACACCAACGCGCGACCGTGCCCGTCGCCGACGCGCTGCGTGAGCTGCCCGCCGACGAAGTCCCGCTGACCGACGGTGGCTTCGACCTGTCCGACCCGGACTATGCCGGCGTCGTGCGTTCCGTACTGACCTACGAGATCGGGCGCGGCAGAGGCGCGAACTTCGTCATCAAACGGGTGTTCCAAGCCCGCATTCCGGATTACTCGCTCCGCTCCGCGCTGTCGATCTTCGCCAAGCTCCTCAAAGTGGAGCAGGGAGCGTACTGGACCTTCCTCGTGCACACCGGCGATCTCACCCTCGTCGGCGCCAGCCCGGAACTGCACATCGGCCTGCGCGCCGGCGTGGTCACGATGAACCCGATCAGCGGCACGTATCGCTACCCGCGCCAGGGGCCGGACGTGCGCGGAGTCCTGGACTTCCTTGCCGATCAGAAGGAGTCCGACGAGCTGTCGATGGTCCTGGACGAAGAGCTGAAGACCATGGCCCGGATCTGCCCGTCTGGCGGCAGGGTGATCGGTCCCAGGATCCGGGAGATGGCGAAGCTGGCGCACACCGAATATCTCCTGTCCGGTATCACCCCGTTGAGGCCACTCGAGGTGCTGCGGCAAAGCCTGTTCGCACCGACCGTCGTCGGCAGTCCGCTGGAGAGCGCATGCGAGGTCGTCGCACGGTACGAGCCAGGCGGTCGCAGCTACTATTCGGGGGTTCTCGCCCTGATCGGCGACGATGAGCACGGCAGGCCCACGATGGATTCGACAATCCTCATCCGGTGCGCCGAGATCGATCGCGGCGGTAACCTCCGCGTCGGAGTCGGCGCGACACTGGTGCGGCATTCCGATCCGGACTCCGAGGTGGCGGAGACCAAGACCAAGCTCGCAGGCCTGCTCTCCGCCTTCGACGCCGACCGTCCACACGTGAGAGGTCCGGTCCCGTCTCTGTCCGCCGAACCGTCCGTACGACAGGCCCTCGGCAAACGCTCCCAGCGGCTTTCGCCGTTCTGGCGAATGGATCAGCACAGGAGTGTTGCTCCGCGCTTCCCCGGTCACCGTGTGCTGATCGTCAACGCCGAGGACGATTTCGCCCTGATGCTCGGGCAGCAACTCTCGGCGCTTGGACTGCGCGTGACCGTCCGGGACCACACCGACCACCTCCCCGTGGCCGACTACGACCTCGTCGTGCTGGGCCCCGGCCCCGGAGATCCCCTCGACCGGACCGACCCGAGGATCGCGGTTCTGCACGACCTGACGAATGAGCTGCTGAGGTCGGCGAAGCCGATGCTCGCCGTGTGCCTGAGCCACCAGATCCTCGCGTCCGTGCTCGGACTCCCCGTCATTCGCATGTCGGAGCCCAACCAAGGCCGACAGCGCACGATCAAACTGCTCGGCGCCGAGCACACCGTGGCGTTCTACAACAGCTTCGTCGCACGCTGTCCACGGACGCAGGAACCCGAGCTCGTACAAGTCGTTCGCGACGACGACAGCGACGAAGTCCATGCACTGCTGGGCCCGGCGTTCGCCTCGCTCCAGTTCCACCCGGAGTCGGTGCTCTCCCTGGACGGACCACGCCTGCTCGGGGACGTCCTCGCACCACTGTTACCGGCCCGTCGGTTTCTCACCGCGTCCGCGGCCCCGGCTCAGTCGGTCGCGGCAGCCCGCCCGGCCAGATGACCGAAGACGAGGGCCTGCCCCAGTGTGGTGCCCGTACCGGGATAGGCCATGCCGAAGGGACTGGCGGCCGCATTACCGGCGGCATAAAGGCCGGGAAGATGCCGGCCCCTGAGATCGAGCATGCGGCCTTCGTCATCTGTACGCGGTCCGCCTTTGGTCCCACCGGCACCGGCGTGCACCGGCACCGCGTAGTAGGGAGCCTCCAGCGGCCGCAGGATCGCCGTCGTCCCGCTGAGTGCGGCGATCGCCCGGTCGTAGGCACCGGTGCCGCGGCCGAACTCGGGGTCCGTTCCGGACTCGGCGCCTTGGTTGAAATCACGCACGGTATGTTCCAGCACCTCGGCAGGCACGCCCAGGTGCCCGGCCAGCTCGCGTACCGTGTCAGCGCGGATCAGCCAGGATGGATCGGGCGCCTGCGGTGCGAGTGTGCCGATCGCACCTCCGCGGCGGGCCGCGGCGTCGAAGACCAGCCAGGCCGGATCGGCGCCGGGGAAGAACCCCGCGGGCGAGAACGCGTGCAGGGCACGCCCGACCTCGTTGTAGTTCCGTGCCTCGTTGGTGAACCGCCGGCCGTGTGCGCCGACCATGATCGTGCCTGGCCGGGCACGTTCGGTGAACAACATGCGGTGCAGCACATGGCCCTCGATCTCCTCACCGGGCATGCGGACGGTGGGACACCACCACGCCTCGGCCATGTTGCCCAGCTCAGCTCCCGCAGCCATGGCCATCCGCAGACCGTCACCGACGGCACCTGGCGCGCCGATCAGACCAGGTAGCGGCGAGCCCAGAAAGCGCTGGACGAGTACCGGGTCACGCTCGAAACCACCGGTGGCAAGCACGATCCTCGACGGGCCACCAGCGAGTTCCTCCGCACTGGACAAGGTCCGCACTCTGGTCGAGGTGCGGATGTCCACACCCGCGGCCAGCGCGGCGGTGGTCAGCGCGGCGATGAGCGCCTGACCACCGACCACGGTGCCGGTCCTGGCCCGGTTCTCGGCGAGTTCCGGCGACGCCTCACCGCCCGCGAGCTCGGCCAGGGTGAAGGGCGGACGCTTCGGCAACGCCCCCCGCATCCTGCTCGACACGGCGACGTCGACCCGCACAGGTGCTGGTTCCAACGATCGGACGCCCGCCTTCGAGCCGCCTGGCAGCTCGCGGTAGCAGTCCGGCAAGGGAAGCGGCTGCCAGCACAGGGAAGCGTGCTCGCCGAGCCAGGTCACGACGCGTGGCGCTTCCGTGAGGTAGCGGTCCAGCAGCGCGGGTGCGACATCCCCGTACGCCAGCGACCGCAGGTACCGGCGGGCGAGTTCGGCGCTGTCCGAAGCGGCCTGCGGGGACGCTCCGTTGTTCGGCGCCCAGACCGCGCCGCTGGACAGGGCGGATGTGCCGCCGATCGTCGTGGTCGCCTCGGCGACGAGCACTTCCGCGCCCACGGCCCGCGCCACCAACGCCGCGCTCAGACCCGCCGCGCCAGAGCCGAGGACGACCACTCTCACCGGCACGGCAATCCCTTACTTCGGAATTCCGCTGCGCTTCACCTCAGGAATCTCGATCCCGAGTGCGCGCATTTGTTCACAGGGATTCATGAATTCGCGCATTTCAACGACGAGGCCGTCCCGCAGCTTGAACGAGTGAATGAAGTGATTGCGGTAGTAGCCGGGCGGGTAATCGGCGAACAGGATCTGTCCTTCACCGTCGCATTCGACCCAGAAGTGGTTCGGGTCCTGGGTCTCGAACACCTGGATGTTCGTCCACCTCCAGTCCGGGAAGCACTCCAACGACCACGCCGCCATCTCGGCGAGCTTGTCCCTGCCCTGGACCGCAGCGGGTTCACCGGTGTCGGTCGTCCACAAACCACCCGTCGCGTCCTCGGCGTACAGCCGGTGGCGCTGAAGCCGGGACGGCCCTTCAGTGACGCGGAGGTACTCCTCGACAACCGCCCGGTTGCGCTTGCGCAACTCGGCTTCGGAGGTGGGATCGTAGCTCCGCTCCGATGGTGCGGACATCCTCGACCTGCCTTTCTCGATTACGCTCTCGCCGAATCGGTCTCCGCCGAAAGCGGGGCGGCTAGGCTGGACGCTATCACGATTCGGTTCGCCCAAAAAGGGCCAAACATGGTTGCCTGAATAACTCCCTCGATTGGAGAACGCATGTATCGCTATGTGGTGGCGGACGTCTTCACCGACACCCCCTTGCGGGGAAACCCGGTGGCTGTCGTGCTGGACGCGACCGGGCTGTCCGTCGAGCAGATGCAGCTTTTGGCCCGGGAGACGCATCTGTCCGAGACGACCTTCGTGTTCCCCCCGAGCGATGGAGGCGATATACGCGTCCGGGTCTTCACGCCCACCGTCGAACTGCCCTTCGCCGGCCACCCACTGCTGGGCACCGCCGTCGTCCTCGCCCACGAGCAGGCCTGCCAGACCCTGGGCATGGAGACCGAGCAGGGGTTGATCCGCTTCACGTTCCGCCGCGATGCATCGGGGACGATCGCAGCGACGATGGACCAACCTGTGCCGACGTGGGAACCGTACGAGCACGCGGAAACCCTCGTCTCCGCGCTGGGCGTGACGGCTGTCGAGCCGGTGCTGGCGTACCGCAACGGACCCCGGCATGTCCTGGTGCGGGTGGCGGACACCGCCGCTCTCTCGGCCATCAGGCCGGACCTGCGCGTGCTCGCCACCTTGCCGGACATGAGCGCGTTCTGTTTCGCGCCGGCGAACACGCATTGGCGGGCCAGGATGTTCTCGCCGGCCTATGGCGTGGAGGAGGACGCCGCGACCGGATCGGGGGCGGGCGCCCTCGGCGTACACCTCGCCCGGCACTCCGTCGTCCGCTACGGCGAGGAGATCGAGATCCGGCAGGGTGTCGAAATCGGGCGGCTGTCGTCCATGTTCGTCACCGCCCGAGGCAAGGGCGACCAGGTGTCCTCGGTGGAGGTGTCCGGGCAGGCCGTCATCATCGCCAGAGGCGAGTTCCTCCTCAAGGGCGCGGCGAACGGCTCGTGACCGGCGTGCCCAGCCGAGGCAGCCTGGGCCCCGCGTCCGGGCAGTTCGGGGGGCTGATGCCCTCCCGGACAAAGAGAGCACCTACCAGCCGGGCTGATCCGCGCTAAAGGTGATAACCAATTTTCCGGGGGCGTGGCTTTTTTCCCGATACGTGATTACCTTTGGGATTTCCTCGAAGGGATAGTGACGGTCGATCATCGGGATTCCCCGTCTGTCGTTCAGGAATGCGCTCAACGTCTGAAGGTTCTGTTTGGGGCTGGGGTACTTGAGGGCTTCTGCCAGCGCTATTCGCTGGGAAATGAAGCGGGAGATCGCGAGGGTGGCGAGGCGAGAGCGTTCGTGACGGTCAGATAGGCCAGGCGAAGGAGCACGACCGGTCATCCTGCCGTACCGGCTCCTCTTCAGGAATCGAAGTCTGCGTACCGGAGAAGCCCTGCAAGGCCGTGACCTGGGTGGATGGAATTATCGGCAGGTGCATGCCTGGATCAGTACGAGGACAGCTATCGGCTCTGCTACATCCGCAGCCCCGAGGGCACTATTGTCGCACTGGTCGAGAAGTTCAGCTGAATCAGTTTGGGGGCGCAAATTGCTTGAGAGAATCCGGCAGGCCGTGGACGAAATCAAGGCCGCTGATAACGACTTCGTCTTTCTGGCTCCGATGAGTGAAGCGGAGGTCGGTGAGGTCGAAGAACAGCTCGGGGTGCGGCTGCCTGCGGACTACCGGATGTTCCTCACCTCGGTGACCCGCGGTGAGGAAGACACGGGTTATGAGCCGCTGTGGCCTCCGGCGGATGGACTCCTGCTGCTGACACCGGACCAGGACCGGCCGAGTGCGCCGTTTCCCTTCTCCCCGCAGCAAGCCGAGGACCTGGTGAAACGTATCCGCGTGGGCGAGATCCGCGCCCTCGACGGGCCGCGCGACGGTGTGCTGCCGATCTACGGTGGTTCGGACGGCGAATTCAAGTGCCTGGTGCTGAGCGGAGCACTCCAGGGCACGGTCTGGTCGTACTGGGACCTGGGGTGGACCCCTGAATTCAACGACGAGACGGGCCAGATCGAGACATTCTTTGAATTCGCCGAGCGCGTTTTGCAGGAGTATCTCGATTGAGGCCGTGCTGGGCTCCCAGGGTCCAAGCGGCCTGGCACCTTGTCTGCCGCAAGATGGCGGTCAGGCCTGACCAGCATCGTTACGGATCACTTCACCGCCGTGAGGTGGGTCAGAAGGCCGGCAGGGGCTGGGTGCCCCCGGCGGTTCTGGGAGCTCAACGGCCGCGCCACAGTCTGCGGGTGGCGGCGACGGCCACCAGGAGGCCCGCTGTGGTCAGTGCGCCGCCCTCGCCGACGAACCAGGATCCGGTGGTGGTCGGGGCTGTCATCGCGCCGGCCACGAAGTAGATCGCGGCGTTGACGGTGGCGTGCAGGACGAGGACCGGCCAGATGCTGCCCGTTCTGATCCGCAGCCAGACCAGAGGGAAGGCCAGGGTCACCGTCTGGAGCAGGAACATGGTCAGCGCGTACGGGACGGGGATTCCCTCGTCCACGGCGCCAGGGACGAAGAGCATCAGGGGGATGTGGAACGCGCCCCAGGCCAGGCCGACGATCAGGGCGGTGGCGTCGGTGCTCCGGGTGGTCGCCAGGCGGGTCGCCAGGAAAGAACTCCAGCCGATCTGCTCGCCGAAGGCCAGCAGGATATAGGGGATGATTCCCGGCACCAGGCCGAGGACGACCGCCAGGGCCGGGCGGAGGCCGGTCGTGTCGGTCAGGTTGCCCGGGGCGAAGTCGGCCAGGCCGGTCAGCCAGGCGGTGCCGTACCCGAGGGCGATACCGACGACGGGCACCGCCCAGGCGGTCGCGATGACGCGCCACGGTACCCGGCGCAGTCCCCAGTCGAACCCGCGCAGGCCCCTGCCTCCCGCAAGGTAGGCGCCCAGGCCGGCGATCAGGGGTGCCAACGCCTGGCTGTAGACGGCGATCTGGGCGCCGACCGGGGCATCGTTCAGGTGGTTGAGGTCCAGCCCCTGGGCCACCGCGTAGGCGAGGGCAGGCAGGACCAGGCCGGTGAGGAGCACGGCGAAGACGACGAGTTGACGATGTACCGAATAGGTGGTGTTCATGCCGGTAGTCCAGCGGCCGAGAGGTCCCGACCGCCTGATCACGAAGTCCTGATCCGGTCCTTGGCCACGGGCTCCGCTCGTTGCCGTCCAACCGGCCCGGGCCGCCGGAGAATCTCACGGCCGGAAAGCGGGCCCGGCGCCACCTGGCCGGGTCCACCTGACACTCGGCTTGCCGGGCCTGGTGCCGAGCGCGCTCCGGCCGGCCGAGGTGGGTCGGGAAATAAGGGGATTTCCAGCTGGGTGGCGCCGACAACATCGCCGCGATCGAGGACGGTCCCGAGGAGAGGGGACTCCAGTCCTATTCTTCTCGTGTCATGAAATGTCTCATGATGTCGTAATGCGTAGTACGGGCTCTCGGTGGACGTGGGCGATCCCCCTGCTCTGCGCCGCCGCAGTGGCCGGTGGTGTCGTGTTGACTCTCCAGGTGCCCGGTGCCGACCTGGCCTACCTCAGCCTCGATGTCGTGGTGGGCCTGACGTATCCGCTCATCGGAGCGTTGATCGTGACCCGGCTGCCGAAGCATCCGGTGGGCTGGCTGTTCTGCGTGGGGGGCGCCGGGATGGCGCTCCAGGCTCTCGCCGGCGGGTACGCGGCCTATGGCGAGCCGCGCGGCTGGCCGGGCACCGATTTCAGCGCGTGGACGATCAACTGGGTGTTCTTCACCGGTTTCGGACCGCTCCTGCTGCTGCCGTTGCTCCTGCCCGACGGGCGGCTGCCCTCCCCCCGCTGGCGGCCGGTGATCATCGTGCTGGCCGGCGGGATGGCCGTACTGGAACTGCTGCTGATGTTCCGTGACCGCGTCTGGGTCTGGGGTCGCGAGCGGCCCAACCCGATCGGCTTCGTGCCCACGGAACTGGCCGCGGTCGTCTTCGCCGCGGTGATCGTCGTGCTCGGCGTGGCCGGGGTGGCCGCGCTCGCCGTACGGCTGAAGAAGGCCGATCCGGACGGCGACCAGCGCCGTCGGCTGATCCCGGTGTTCGGCGCCGCCGCCGCCATCGCCGCCGCACTGGTCGCCGACTCCTCGATGCCGCCGGAGTCGCCGGTCGGCGTCTGGCTGATGGGTGTCGCGCTGCCGCTGCTCCCGGCCGCGACCGCGATCTCGATCTTCCGCTACCGCCTCTTCGAGATCGAGGTGCTGATCCGGCGGACCGTCGTCTACGCCCTGGTCACCGCCGTCCTGCTCGCCGTGTACGTGGGCGTGGTGGCCACCGCGCACGAACTGTTCCGGCTCGGCGAGGGCGCCCTGGAACCCGTGCTCGGGACGGCCGTGGTGGCCATCGCGTTCGCCCCCGTCCGCGATCTGGCGCAGCGCGCCGTCGGGCGGCTCCTGTTCGGCAACCGCAGCGACCCGGCCGCCGCGCTCTCCCGGCTCGGCCAGCGGCTGGAGGCCTCCGCCGACCCCACCCGCCTGCTCGACGGCGCCGCCGACACGATCGCCCGCACCCTGCGGCTGCCCGCCGTCGCCGTGCTGGCCGCCGACGGCGCTCCGCTCTCCGTCGTGGGCGCCGTGCCGGTCGACGGCGTACGGCTCCCGCTGATGGCCGGCGGCCGGCGCGAGGGAGAACTCCTGGCCGCACCGCGGTCGCCGGGAGAAGCCCTGTCCCGCGCCGACCTGGCCGTCCTCGACGATCTGGCCCGCCACCTCGCCGTGGCCGTCGCCGCCGTACGGCTCACCCGGGAAGTCCAGGCGTCCAGGGAAGGGCTGGTGATCGCCAGGGAGGAGGAGCGGTGGCGGCTCCGCCGCGATCTGCACGACGGTCTCGGCCCCGGGCTCGCCGCGATCGGCGTACGCCTGGATCTGATCGAGGCGAAGGCTCCCGAGGCGTTGCGGGAACCGCTGGCCGACGTGCGCGAGCTGACCCAGGGCCTGATGGGCCACGTACGGCGGATCGTGCACGACCTGCGGCCCCCCGCGCTGGACGAACTCGGCCTGGCCGGAGCCCTGGAGGATCTGGCCCTGGACGCCGAGGGGTCCCCTGAGATCGCCGTGTCCTCGCCGGACCGCCTGCCCGAACTGCCCGCCGCGGTGGAGGTCGCCGCGTACCGGATCGCACAGGAGGCCCTGGCCAACGCGCTTCGTCACGCGGAGGCGTCGAGAATCGAGATCCTGGTGCAGGCCGGGCCGCGCCGACTGGTGCTCCAGGTACGCGACGACGGACGCGGGCTGCCGGAGCCACTGGTCGAAGGGGTGGGCTCGGGGAGCATGCGCGAGCGCGCCGCCGAGCTCGGCGGAACCCTGGAGCGTCGTTCACCGCGCGGCGACGGGACTGTCGTCACCGCGGTGCTGCCCCTGTAACCGAGGAGGAGAGCGTGGTGGAGAGACCGATCCGGGTCGTCCTGGTGGACGACCACCCCCTGTTGCGGCACGGGCTTCGTGCCCTGCTGGAGGAGGTCGGCGGCGCGGAGGTGGTCGGCGAGGCGGACGACGGTGAGAGTGCGGTCGAAGTGGTCCTGGCCACCGCGCCCGACGTGGTGGTGATGGACCTCGTGATGCCCGGAACCTCCGGCCTGGAGGCGACCAGACGCCTCATCGACCGCCGTCCCGACCTGGGCATCCTGGTGCTCACCATGAGCGAGGACGACGCCTCCGTGTTCGCCGCGCTGCGCGCCGGAGCCCGCGGTTACGTGCTCAAGGGCACCGGCGGCGCCGACTTCATCGCCGCCGTCCGCACGGTGGCCAGGGGCGAGGCCGTGTACGGCGCCGCCGTGGCCCGGCGCATCCGCCGCTTCCTGACCACCGGCCCCGGCAGCGGCCCCTTCCCCGAACTGACCCAGCGGGAACGCGAGATCCTCGACCTGCTCGCCTCCGGGAAGTCCAACGCCGACATCGCCCGGATCCTGTTCCTCAGCGTGAAGACGGTGAAGAACCACCTCACCAATATCTTCGCCAAGCTCCAGGTGGCCGACCGGGCCCAGGCCGTCGTCCGGGCGAGACAGGCCGGCCTCGGGGACTGAGCCGGGCACCCCGAGTCCCGTTTCAGGGAGCGATCAGAACCGGAGTTCCCAGAGGCATGCGTGCCAGCACCTTGAGGGCCTTGGCAGGCACCCTGATGCAGCCGTGCGTGACCGCCTTGCCGAACACCTTCCGGTCCGGCCAGCCGTGGAAGGCGACCGTGCCGGGACCGCCGCCGAAGGTGTCGAGTGTCGTCGAGTGCGTGCCGAGCGGCAGGATCAGCGGGCTGTAGGTCTTCTTCTTCGGCGACATCAGGGCCAGCAGGAAGGTCCTGCCCACCGGAGTGGGCGTGTCAGGTCCGCCGATGGCCACCGTCCAGGTGCCGAGCTTCTTGCTCCCGTTCATCACGGTCAGCCGCTTGGTGCTCAGTTTCACGATGGCGCGGTAGCTGCTGCTCGCCTGCTTCAGGCCCTTGGCCCTGATCCAGCCGGTCACGTGGTTGGGCTTGCTGGGCAGGAGTACGCGGTGCCAGCCCTTGCGTGACTCCACGACAGGCACCCAGGTCTGGCTGCCGAGCTGCTTCGCGGGAAGGGTGGCCACCGGCTTGCCGCCGGGCAGGGCGTAAACGGCCACCGTGCGTACGGGGTGGACCACGATGCCGCTCAGCTTTCCGTACGTGTCGGTGTCCTGCGGGAGGCCGCTCAACTCCGTGAACGTGGTGGCCTGCGGGAGCGCGGTCACCGTGGCCGAGGCGCCGACGGCGAGGGTGACGGACGACGCTGCGACGCCGGCGGGGGTCGAGGCGACGAGGCCCATGGCGACGAGCGTGGCGCCGATGAGTCGGCGGGGGGCATCAAGCGGCACGATTGGCTCCTAGGCGCTATGACGCATACGACACGAATGCGCAACTATCCGGCCTCACTGGATAACGGTTTGGACCGTTGCAGGATTCTCGGCCAGCGAATGTGACATTTTTACACAGATGAGCCTAATGAGGCTCTAGCTCTCCCATACACCCGAGGTACGGCCGTGACACCCCTCAGACTCTCTTTAGCCCGTCGCTGGACCACAGCGGCACTCATGCTGGCAGTGGCAGCGCTCGTGGCGGTCGCCATCTCCAATACGGCCTCAGCGGGAGCGTTCCAGAGGGCGCCCGGCGACAACGGCGACGTCAAGATCCACTCGTGGACGACGCCGGAGGACGATCAGCGCAACGAGCCGCAGGTCTGCGTGTTCTATCTGGTCGGGTTCAACTTCGACTCGATCCAGCAGGTGAGCTGGGAGATCAAGTCCTGGCCGCCCACGGGCGACAAGACCACGGTGAAGAGCGGCACCCTCGTGCTTGACGGCAACGGCCATGGCCGTACCGCCGACATGACGCTGCCGGATGGGCACTACAAGCTGTTCTGGACCTTCGTGGGCCAGAAGGGCGCGGCCAAGCAGAAGGTGTTCTGGGTCGAGTGTGAGTCCACGCCTTCCCCGTCGCCCTCGCCGTCTTCCCCTTCTCCGTCGCCCTCGCCGTCGCCCTCGACGTCGCCCTCGAAGTCGCCGTCGCCCTCACCCTCACCCTCGAAGTCGCCTTCCCCGTCGCCCTCGCCCTCGAAGTCGCCTTCGCCGTCGAAGTCGCCGACCCCGCCTGAGAAGGTGACCCAGGTATGGATCGAGTGGGACGAGAACGTCACGCAGGACAAACCTAAGCCCGCGCCCACCCCGACGCCGGTGAAGACCAACATCCCGGTCACCGGCTGACCCGCGACACCGAACAACGTAGGGCCTGGATCAACGCGATCCGGGCCCTTCGTCGTCTTCTCAACTCCACGCGGTGAATCCGCCGGCGATGCGGTGCGCGCCAGTTTGTCAGTCGTACGCGCAATACTCGGCGCTGGCGATCACGAGGCATCGGAGATGGCGCGGCCTCTCCTTCGCTCTAACAACGAGCCCTACATCAAACCCAGCGTGGAGGTATCGGCATGAGCGCAGATCGGCTGCTGACCTATGTCGGCGGCGGTTCGGCGAAGTTCTGGGAAGTGCGGCAGAACGGTACGGAGCTGAACATCCGGTATGGGCGGCTGGGCGCGGCCGGTCAGACGCAGGTCAGGTCGTTCGACTCCGCCGACGCCGCCGCGGCGGCGGCCGACAAACTGGTGGCGGAGAAGTTACGCAAGGGCTACACGGAAGACGAAGCGGTCGCCGCGCCGGTGACCTCCCCGGCTGAGATCGACAGCGCCGAGGATGAGGATCGGCTGACGATGCCGACCGCGTGGCTGCGCGCTCTCCATCCGCGGCGGGGTGGAGTGAAGGTCGCCGCGAGAAGGCCGGACGCCGGCGCGCCCAAGAAACTCGCCGCATGGTTGGACGAGCGCCGGCAGACGATCATTGACTCGCTGGCGCAGTGTTCCGACCCGGAGATCGCTGCTGCGGGCGCGGCGTACCTGGCCGGGGAGCCCACCGCCACGCCGCTTGGCGCTGCGGTGGTCGCGAAAATGGTGGCCGCATTCCTGCCATGGGACAATCAGTCGTCGCTGCGCCTGTTCGCCGACGTTTGGCTGGTCGAACGTGGCCTGATGTTCGCGGCAGTGGCCGTGGCCGAACTGTCCTCGCTGGATTGCATGGCTGTCGACGAG
The DNA here is from genome assembly GCF_018476525.1 of Acrocarpospora catenulata. Lineage (GTDB taxonomy): Bacteria > Actinomycetota > Actinomycetes > Streptosporangiales > Streptosporangiaceae > Acrocarpospora > Acrocarpospora catenulata. The sequence goes on along the minus strand of NZ_JAHCST010000010.1, from coordinate 182,722 downwards.
CACACGCGAGCAGTCCGGCGGCTGGCCAACGGTGAATCCCCCAACCACTGGGTCGACTGGAATCGGACGGAGATCGCCGCGCGGGTCCGTGTCGCCCTCGCGGCCGCATCGGATGCCGAGTATGCCGAGGTCGTCGCCGCACTGGCCGAAAGCCGTGACGGCGGGCTCCATCATCGAGCGGCGGCTTCCTACCTGGCGCCGACCGAGGTCGACTGGGTTGCGGCCGACTGCGCCGAAGTGAGCCGCGTCAATCCGCATCTCGCCCTCGGCCTGATCGCCGCGATCAGCACGCCGGAGCATGCGGCGCTCATCGTGAGCCACCTGCCGGGTTACGGCATGATTAGCCCCCTCACTCTGCCTGTCACGATCGTCGACGGCATGGGTGACGCGGCCGTGCCGGTGCTGGCCGGCTGGTTCGACGAACTCTACGACTCGGAAAGCCAGCGGCGGCTGCTGGGTGTGCTCGCCGAACTGCCGACAGACGCGGCGATGCGGGCACTCCTCGACCGGATCGAGCACAAGTACACCCAGCCGGCCCTCCTGCGCGCGGCGGCCCGCTTCCCGCGCCGGGCGATGCGGATGCTGGCCACCACCAATGGCAAGGTCGCGGACCTGCTGCTGCGCGCCCACGTGCTGGCCCATCCCGACCTGGTGGCCGAGGTGCTCGCGAGCGTTGATGGTGCCGCCGCCGATCGAATCAACAAGATCGCAACAGCCGCTGCCGTCCCCACTGCTCCGCTTGAGGCCTTGCCCGAGGTACTGGTCAGCCCTCCTTGGACCCGTCCGCGTACGGCCCGCAAGCCGGTCGTCGTGAGTGGCCTGGTGTGTGCCGATGAGCCGACCCTGGTGTGGGGGCCGGACGAGCGGGACAATTGGCGTTCCGCCCGGCCTGGGCACGGTTCATGGAGTCGGCCCAGCCGGAACTGGAAAGAGATTGCCGACCGGATCGCCAATGCCCGAGAGAGCTACTGGTACGACGAAGTTGCCCTGTTCGTCTCCGGGCCCATGGAGCTGGCCGAACCGCTGATCGAGAAGTGGCGCTGGGCTGACCCGTATGGAGCCTCCGAATGGATGCCGAGGGTGGTCGCCAGGTTCGAGCTGGCCGCGCTGCCCATGGTGCTGGACACCGCCCGGCGCAGCCCGACCGCGATCGCTCCGGCGCTGCTTCCGTTCACCGGCCCGGAGATCGCTGTGCTGATGGCCGAGTGGCTGGCCCGGCTGAAGTCGGTGCGGGCCACCGCGCTGGCGTGGCTGGCACGCCACCCCGAGGCGGCTGCGCGGGCGCTGATCCCGGCGGCTCTGGGCAAGCCCGGGCCGGCCCGGCGACAGGCGGAGCAGGCGCTGGCCGTGCTGGCCGCAGGCGGTGGCCGCGACGCTGTGACGGAGGCCGCCGCGGGTTACGGCCCAGCTGCCGAGGCCGCGGTCGCCGACCTGATCTCGGCCGACCCGCTCGACGCGCTGCCTGACAAGATGCCCGTGCTGCCCGAATGGGCGGAGGTCGCGATCCTGACACCGATCCACCTGCACGGCGACGCGGGCGCGCTGCCGGCCGAGGCGGTCCGCCATGTGATGACGATGCTGGCGATCTCCCGGCCCGGTGATCCGTACGCCGGTCTCGCCCTGGTCAGACAGGCCTGCGACAGCCGCAGCCTCGCGGACTTCGGCTGGGCGCTGTTCCAGCGCTGGCAGGCGGCCGGCTACCCGGCCAAGGAGAGCTGGGTGATGGACGCGCTGGGGCTGCTCGGCGACGACGAGACCGTCCGGCGGCTGACGCCGTTGATCAGGGCCTGGCCCGGTGAGGGCGGACACGCGCGTGCGGTCACCGGTCTTGACCTGCTGGCCGGCATCGGCTCCGAGGTCGCGTTGATGCACCTGCACGGCATCGCCGAGAAGGTCAAGTTCAACGGGCTCAAGAACCGGGCCAGGCAGAAGATGGACGAGGTGGCCGCGGAACTCGGCCTGACGTCGCAGGAGCTGGCCGACCGGCTGGTGCCGGACTTCGGACTGTCCGCCGACGGCAGCCTGACCCTCGACTACGGCCGCAGGCAGTTCGTCGTCGGTTTCGACGAGCAGCTCAAGCCGTACGTGGCCGACGCCGCGGGGAAGAAGCTCAAGAACCTTCCCAAGCCAGGGGTGAACGACGATCCGGAGCTCGCGCCTGCCGCCTACCAGCGGTTCGCCGGGCTGAAGAAGGACGTACGCGCCGTGGCCGCGGACAACATCCACCGGCTGGAGCAGGCCATGGTGAGCCGGCGCCGCTGGAGTGGTGCGGAGTTCAGGCGGCTGCTGGTCGGTCATCCCCTGCTCTGGCACATCGTGCGACGGCTGGTGTGGGGAGTCTACGACCCCTCGGGCCTGCTCACCGGCGCGTTGCGCGTGGCCGAGGACCGCAGTTTCGCCGATGTCGAGGACGACACGCTGACGTTGCCCGACGAGGCCGTCATCGGGGTGGCGCACCCGCTGGAGCTGGCGGAGGAGCTGGCCGCCTGGGCCGAGGTGTTCGCCGACTACGAGATCCTGCAGCCGTTCCCGCAACTGGGCCGGGAGACCTATCACCTGGATGAGACGCTGCTGGCCGAGATCAGCGCCACCAGAGTCCCCACCGTCAAGGTGGTCGGCCTGGAACGGCGCGGCTGGCGGCGAGGCGCGCCGCAGGACGCCGGTTGGCAGGGCTGGATCGAGCGGGACGTGCCCGACGGCAGGACCATCACGATCGGCCTCGATCCGGGCATCGCGGTCGGATACCTCGACTTCGCCGACGAGCAGACCCTGGTGGGGATCGCCCTCGACGGCCTCGATCCGATCACCGTCTCCGAGATCCTGCGGGACCTGCGGGAGGTCACCCGATGAACGAGCACGTCCAGCGGCCCCCGGCGGAGATCCGCTACGCCGACGAGCTGGCCCGGCTGCGGGAGCACGACGCCGACGACCGGCCGCCCGGCTGGGCGTTGAGCCTGCGGGCCGCCCGGCGCTTCGTCCTCGGGGACGAGAAGCTGGGCATCAGCCGCAAGTTCGTGGGTGATCCTTCACTGATCGACCGATCCCTGGTGACGCTCGCGACCAACCGCGGGCTGATGCTGGTGGGTGAGCCGGGCACCGCGAAGTCGCTGCTGTCCGAGCTGCTCGCCGCGGCGGTGAGCGGAACCTCGACGCTCACCGTCCAGGGCGGCGCGGCCACCACCGAAGACCAGATCAAGTATTCGTGGAACTACGCGTTGCTGGTCGCCGAGGGCCCGTCCACCCGGTCGCTGGTGGCCGCTCCGCTGCTGCGCGGCATGGCCGAGGGCAAGGTGGTGCGCTTCGAGGAGATCACCCGGTGCCCGCTGGAGGTGCAGGACTGCCTGCTGTCGCCTCTGTCGGACCGCGTGCTCGCCGTACCGGAGCTGACCGGTCCGGAGGCCATGGTGTTCGCCCGGGAGGGGTTCACCGTCATCGCCACCGCCAACACCCGCGACCGCGGCGTCAACGAGATGAGCGCCGCGCTCAAACGCCGGTTCAACTTCGAGACGGTCTTCCCGATCGCCGACTTCGACACCGAGCTGCGACTGGTGGAAGCGGAGGCCACCGCTCTCCTGAAGCGGTCGGGCGTCGGCGCGCCGCCACGGCGCGACGTGCTGGAGGTCCTGGTCACCGCGTTCCGGGAGCTGCGCGAGGGGCAGACCGCGCGCGGTGACGCCACCGACCGGCTGTCGGGGGTGATGAGCACCGCCGAGGCCGTCTCGGTCGCGCACGCCGTCGGGCTGCGCGGCTGGTTCCTGCGCGGCGAGCCCGGCACCGCCGCGGACCTGGTCTCCTGCCTGGCCGGCACGGCGGCCAAGGACAACCCGGAGGACCTGGCGAAACTCCGCAGATATCTGGAGCAGCGACGGCACGGCGACCAGTGGAAGGCCTTGTACGAGGCCCGTCACCTGCTGCCGGGCTGACGATGACGGTCACCTTCCTGGGCGTGCGGCACCACAGTCCCGCCTGTGCCCGGCTGGTCGCCGAGACCGTTCATTCCGTACGGCCCGCGTATGTGCTGGTCGAGGGCCCGGCGGACATGAACCACCGGATGGATGAGCTCCTGCTGGATCACGAGCTGCCGATCGCGGTCTACACCAGCTACCGGGATTCGCAGCGACGGCACGGTTCATGGACGCCGCTGTGCGACTACTCCCCGGAGTGGACGGCGCTGACGGCGGGCCGTGACGTCGGCTCCGAGCTGCGTTTCATCGACCTGCCCGCCTGGCATCCGGCGCTGGCCGAAGTCCGCAACCGTTACGCCGACGCCGAGGCCCGCTACAACGAGGTGACCGGACGGCTGTACCGTACCTTCGCCGTGGACAACGTGGACGCGTTGTGGGACCACCTGTTCGAGATCGAGCCGGCCGACGGGCTGGCCGAACGGCTGGGCACCTACTTCGAACTGGTGCGCGGCGACACGCGGACCGGGCCGGACGACGTGGCCCGCGAGGCGTACATGGCCCAGTGGATCCGAGCCGCCGTCGCCGACGCGGGCGACCGGCCGGTGGTCGTGGTCACGGGCGGCTTCCACCGCCCCGCGTTGATCCGGCTGGCCGAGCAGGGTGACCGGAGTTGGCCTGAGGTGCCGCAGCCGCCCGAGGGCGCGGCCGTCGGCAGCTACCTGGTGCCGTACTCGTTCCGGCGGCTGGACGCCTTCGACGGCTACCAGTCGGGGATGCCGTCGCCGGGCTACTACCAGGACCTGTGGGAGTCCGGTCCCGCCGACGCCGCCCGCAGGCTCACCGAGGCGGTGGCGGCCCGGCTGCGCGGCCGTCGTCAGCCGGTGTCCACCGCGGACCTGATCGCCGCTCGGGCCATCGCGGACGGGCTCGCGTTGCTGCGCGGTCATCCGCATCCGGCCCGGGTCGATGTGCTGGACGGCCTGGCCAGCGCGCTGGTCAGCGAGGCGCTCGAAGCCCCGCTGCCCTGGGCGACCCGTGGCCCGCTGCAGGCGGGCAACCATCCGGTGATCGTGGAGATGATCGCGGCCCTCAGCGGTGACCGGGTGGGCCGCCTGCATCACTCGACTCCGTTGCCACCGCTGGTCCGGACGGTTCTCGCGGTCTTGGGCGGTCCGGGTGAGGAACGGCTCGACCTCGGCAAGGAGGCCGACCGTGATCGCAGCCGGTTGCTGCACCGGCTGCGGGTGCTGCGGATCCCCGGCGTGACGCGCATCTCGGGACCTGGCCCGGCAGGCGGTACGGAGCTGGTCGAAAGATGGACGCTGACCGAGTCCGACGACCGGCTGCCCGCGCTGATCGAGGCCGGTGGGTATGGCGTGGACCCGCAGGAGGCGGCGGCTGCCGCCCTCGCCGAACGGATCGCGGGCGCGGATCTGGACCAGTTGGCCGACGTCCTGTTCGACGCGGCGCTGTGCGGCATCGGCGAACTGACCGGACAGGTGCTGGACGATCTGGCGCGGGCTGTCGGCGCGGCGGCCGATCTGGGATCGTTGGGCCGCACCCTCACCGTCACCCTGGCGATGTGGCGCCACGACGGCCTGTTCGGCACCAGCGGCAGCACCACCCTGGGCACGGTGGTCCAGGCCGCCACCCGCCGGGCGCTGTGGCTGGCCGAAGGTGTGCGCGGCGGCCCCGCACCGGCCGACCTCCAGCGCATCGACGCGGTGACCGCCGTCCGCGACGCTCTCAGACACGCCGGTCCGTCACTCGGACTGGACACGGACGCGGCGCTGGGCGTCGCGGACCGGCTCGCCGCCCGCCAGGAGGCGCCACCCGACCTGCGTGGAGCGTCGTTGGGTCTGGGCTGGTCACTGCGGGGCACGGCGGCCGCGGACCCCGCCCGGGCCTTGCGCGGCGCGTTCGTCCCGGCGTCGGCCGGGGACTGGCTGGCCGGGTTGTTCGCGCTCGCCCGCGAGGAGGTGCTGCACACCGCCGGCATGCTGGAACTGCTCGATGAGCTGGTCGGCGGGATGACCGATCACGACTTCCTGGTGGCCCTGCCCGCGCTGCGCCAGGCGTTCGGCTTCTTTTCGCCCCGCGAGCGGCACCTCATCGCCACTCGTCTGGTCGAACGGCGCGCCGGCGACGTGGCCGGCTGGGATCTGATGCGGCTGGAGGCGGCACCGGAGCTGGTGGCCGCCGGTAGGGCACTGGACGAGCGGGTCGAGGCGGCACTGCGCCGGGAAGGACTGATCGCGTCATGACCGACCCCACCCTGGAACGGTGGCGCCTGCTGCTCGGCGAGGCGGGCAGCGCCTGCCTCGGCGGGCAGCAGCTCGACGCAGAGGCCGCCGCCCGTGACGCGGCAATGGACTGGCTCTACGGCCGCGACGAGGACCTGCGCCGACGTGGGGTACGGCGCGGCGGGACGGGCGAATCAACGCTGACCACCGTTGACTGGCTCGACGACATCACCCGGCTGTTCCCCAAGGAGACCATCGAACGACTGCAACGGGACGCGGTCGAGCGTTACGAGATCCATGACGTGGTGACCGACCCGGCCGTGCTGGCGCGCATCGAACCCAATCCCGCGCTGCTCAAGGCGGTGCTGCGGACCAAGCACCTGATGAACCCGCAGGTGCTGCGGCTGGCCAGGCGGATCGTGGAGCAGGTCGTCCGGCAGCTGATGGACAAGCTCGCCACCGAGGTGCGCAGCGCGTTCTCCGGCACCAAGGTGCGACGGCCCGGCCGGATGCGGCTGGCCCGCAATTTCGACATGGTCAGGACCCTGCGCGCCAACCTCGGCCGCTACCAGCCGGAGACCGGCAAGGTGGTGATCGAGACCCCGTACTTCTTCTCCCGCACCCGCCGCCACCTTGAGCAGTGGCAGGTGATCCTGCTCGTCGACCAGTCCGGGTCGATGGTCGACTCAGTGATCCACTCGGCGGTCACCGCGGCCTGCCTGTGGGGGTTGCCCGGGGTACGCACCCACCTGGTCGCCTTCGATACCGAGGTGGTGGACCTGACCGCCGACGTCGACGACCCGGTGGAGTTGCTGATGAAGGTCCAGCTCGGCGGCGGCACCGACATCGCCCGCGCGGCGGCGTACGGGGCCGGCCTGGTGGATCAGCCGCGCCGGGCGATCGTCGTGCTGATCTCCGACTTCTACGAGGGCGGTGATCCGCACCGGCTGGTGCGCATCGTGCGCGACCTGGTGGCGCAGGGCAGCAAGGTGCTGGGATTGGCCGCCCTCGATGAGCAGGCCAATCCCGCCTACGACCGGGAGCTGGCGCAGCGCCTGGCCGATGCCGGAGCCTACGTGGGTGCGATGACACCCGGCGAGCTGGCGTCCTTCGTGGCGGAGCACGTGGGCCGATGAGGACGGATCTGCTCGGGCTCACGGCGGACTCCCTCGCCGCGCTCACCAATCGCGGTCTGGTCAAACGTGCCGGCAAGGAAGCCGCGCCCGAGCTTTCGACCGACGCTGACGGCACCGTGCACGGCAGTTTCCCCGACGGGCTGACCGCGACCCTGCCTCCCGGCGGCCTCGACGTGGCCCGCTGCACCTGCGGCGCCACCGGCGTCTGCCGGCACGTCGTCGGGGTGATCCTCGCCTACCAGCGTCAGCCCGCTGAGGCCGCCCCGGAGCCCCTGCCCTGGTCACCGGGGCAGGTGACCGACGACGAACTCACCGCCAAGATCGGGGCCCGGTTGATGGCCGCCGCTCGCCGTACGGAAAGAACCGGATTCACCGCGCGGGTCCGCCGCGCGACCTCCACCGATCCGGTGCCGCAGGTCGAGCTGGCTACCGCGACCGTGCGCTTTCTGGTCCCCGGCGACCTCGGGTTCGTGCACACCGACACCGTGGCCGGTAGTCGCGATGACGTGATCGCCCTGGCGGTGTGGGCGTTCCGGGTCGCCGACGAGCTGCACCCGGGCGTGCCCGAGGTGCGGGTCGACGTCGGTGGCGAGGCCGAAGCCGGTACCGGATCCGGGCTGGAGCGGGCCCTGGGCCTGGCCGGCACGGTCCTGCGCGAGGGTGCGGCGCATCTCGGTCAGGGCCTGGAGGCCACCATCGCCGACGTGCAGCGCCACCTGGACGGCGCGGGGTTGCGCTGGCCGCTGCTGGCCGTCGGCGACCTCGCCGAGCAACTGGCTTCCTATCGTGACCGTAGCGCCCACTACCGTCCCGAGCTGCTCGCGAGCCACCTCGCCGAGTTGCACGCCCGGCACCGGGCGGTGACGCGGCCGGACTCCACCCTGCGCAGCAGCGTGCTCGGCACCGCCGAGGCCGCCGAGACCCCGTTGCGCCGGGCCCGGCTGGAGAGCCTCGGCTGCCGGATCCGCGGTCTCGGCGATCAGCGGATCGCCGAGGTCTATCTGGCCCACAGCGACAGTGCCATGGTGCTGGTCCTGCGCCGTAGGTGGGACGGCGACGAGGACGGGGAGGCGCTGGCGGGGCGGCGGATCGCCACGTCCACGCTGGCCGCGCTGGCCACCGGCAACCTGGTCACGGAGTCGGCCGTCCGCAGCGCCAGCCGTACGGTGCGGCTGGCCACCGGGCGGATCTCCAAGACGACAGTCAGCCCGTCCCGGGGCGACTGGGGTGAACTGTCGCCGTCGCTGGTGGTGACCGACTTCGCCGTGCTCAGCCGTGAGCTCGACGCCCTCACGCTCCGGCCCATCCGCCCGCGGGTGGAGGCGGAACTGGTCAGGGTCGTCGCCGTCGCTCGGGTGGAAACCATCACCTACGCTCCCGGAGACCAGCGTCTCGACGCGGTCATCGTCGACCAGGCGGGGAACACCGCCACCGTCAGAGCCACGCACACCGGCGCCGCCCTCGGACGCCTCTACTCGCTGGCCGCCGTGCTCGCCGGCGAGGAGGGCGAACTGCGTTTCGTCAGCGGCGTGGTCGGGCGGACCGCGGGCGGTGTCGTCATCGAACCGGTCGGTCTGGCGGTCGGCGGCCGGGTCGTCGTCCCCGACCTACAGCCTGCCGTGGGAAGCGGCAGGCTCCTGGTCGCCGAGGACGACCGGCACGGACCACTGACCGCGGCTCTGATCGACACCCGGGGGCTGCTCGCCGAGGTGGCCCATCACGGTTTGTCTCACCTGTTGCCGACCTACGACGTCCGGCTCGCCGCCGCGGCACGGCGGTTGAGCGTGCTCGGACTCCATCGCATCGCGCAGGCCGTCACGGCCTTCGCGGCGAGGCGGAGCCACGACTCCGACGAGGCGGTGGAGGAGGCCTGGATTGACGCTTACCTGCGCCTGGAGGTTGCTCTGGACCTGAACTGACCGCCAAGCGGCGACCGAATTCCGCGCACTACCTGGGCGTCTTTCTGGCGATTATTGGTACGGCTTGGAATATGGCCGACAGTCGGCTTTGATGTGCGTTTGTTCGATGATGGGGCGCACCTTTTGATCTCCTGGCGAAATTCCTTGCGCTAAGCCTTAAGAATGGCCGGGTAGGCACGGCTGCAGTGCATCCGGAGCATTCGGTCGGGGAATTCGGATCAATTTCCCGAATCGCTATGGAATTGCTTCTTGATGCGGATATGTCCGATCTCACTTCGTGTGAGTTCATACAGGAGAGTCCGTGCAGCTTCTATCTCGGCATGCGCTGCTGATCGCCGCTGTCGCCATCGGTGCCGGGGCGTTCACCGCCACCCCGGCCCACGCCGCCGCGCAGGTCGTCACCAGCCCGCCGCCCGCGCCCGCCCCCGTCGCGAACGAAGAGCCGGAAGACCGGAAAGAGGACCCGCCCGCTACCCGGACGCGGGCCGAAGTGGGTGAGGCGTCGAGGGTCCGGCAGCCCCCGGGTATCGTCTGCGGCCCGCCGTACGTGATGGGGGACCAGAAACTCGGCCCGAAGTACCTGCCCAAGACTGGTGTCATCGGCAGAATTCTCAGGGGATACGTACCCTTCGGGGGATTGTCGCCGCAGAAGTTCCTCTACCGCTACTTCAACCAGGAGACCGGTTTCTATCGTTTCCCGCCCGACTTCGGATTCGCCCATGCGGGGGGCTGGCCCAATGCCAAGCCGCTTGTTTCCACGCGGACCCTGCCGGTCGGAATGTTGGTCGACCGTTTCGGTGGTGAGGGTGGCGCGTTCCTTGCCCCGTTCGGCACGCCGTACGTGGAGCGGGGGCTGCCGCCGAGCAATCTCAACACCTTCTCCGACGACAAGGCCCATGTCTGCAACTACCACGTCTACCGGGTGATGAAGGAGTTCAAGGTAGACGCCGGACCGACCTCCCGGGCATTCCAGATGTGGGGGCAGGGCAGGCAGTACCACACGCTGGCGAAGCACATTCAGGGGGCGCCGCCGTCCAACTCCGCCGGCGAGCTCGCCATCGCCTGGCTGGCTGACCCTGAAAACGGCTACTTGAAGCGCGTCAACTAACCGCACTACACCGGACGCGACGGCCCTCCCGCACATCCGCCGGGAGGGCCCCGGCTCCCCCGGCACCGTCACATGAAATAGATGTGCGGTTGCAGACCCTTCCTACAGGGGGTGAAGTAGAAGGGCTCACCGACGCCGATCCTGGAACCCGCTGCCGACCGGTCAGCGATGATGCCGCCTCGGCGGGCCGCCATCCCCGAAGACCCCGAAAGACCCGAGGACCCCGAAGAATCGGACGCCACTGTCAGGTGGTCCGCCGTTCGCTTCGCCCCCAGTGCGGTGATCCCGGCCGCCACACCCGCGGCCACGCCCAGCGCCCCGCCTATCGCCCCAAGAAGGTCTGTCCACTCGATCTCGTTCACAGTGGGTTACGGTAAGGCGGCCTGCCGCCTCCTTGAGCAGGTACGACGAACATCAGGCACACCTACTACTCACAATCGAGATTACGCAAAAGCCCAGTTGACCTTTTTCGACGATGATCTACCTGATTCACTAGCTGACTTTCCTTTACGATCGAGCGTCCGGAAGGATCTCGAGAAGGAAACGGCGTGGCTTCGACAGGTCGCAGGAACGTGCAGGCAGGCCCGCAGGGGGAGAATCGTTTCGCTCACGGCCTGACGGAGATATTCGCGCCCGCGCATTTCGTCATAGCGCTGCCCTTCGTGGTGGGCGCGCTCACCGGCGGTTGGTACGGCCTGGCCTGGGGCGCCCTGGCCGCTTCGCTGTGCGGCGGCATCCCCCTCGCGGTCATCATGGCGGGCGTACGGTCAGGCCGGTTCGGCGACAAGCACATCAGCGACCGCGCCCAACGTCCATGGCTGATCGGAGTGATCGTCGCCCTGGTGGTAGCCGCGCTGGCCCTGCTGGTCGTTCTCGGCGCCCCGGACGTGATGATCGCCTGCGTGGCCGTCATGCTCGCCACACTGGCCGTGACCGGCCCGATCACGTTCTGGTGGAAGATCAGCTTCCATACGGCGGTGGCGACCGGCAGCGTGGTGATGCTGGCCAGGCTCCTGCCACCGGCCCCGGTCTACGCGGCCGGTGCCGTACTGGTCGGGGCGATCACCTGGTCCCGGGTGACGCTCAAGGACCACACGCCCGCCCAAGCCGCCGCCGGGACGCTCGCGGGCGGCACCGCGACGTGGCTCGTGCTGGCCACTCTGCTGAGTTAGGGGCCGAGCGGCCGTGGAGTGCACGGCGCCCGGCCACGAGGAAAGGATCAGTACAGGGCGCGGATGCTCCCTCCGTCCACGCCCCACACGGCGCCGGTCACGAAGGCCGACAGAGGGCTGGCCAGGAAGACCATGACGTTGGCGACCTCCTCGGGCGTGCCCAGGCGGGCCAGCGGAAGCTGCCGGAGCTTCATCTCGTGTTCGACCGCGGCCATGGGCTCCATGCCGTGCAGGGCGGCGAGGTTGTCGGCAAAGCCGCCGGGCTTGGTCCAGAAGGGCGTCCAGATGGGGCCGGGGGCGACGGCGTTGACGCGGATGTGCGGGCCCTCGGCGCGGGCCAGGCCCTTGGTGACGGCGAGGACGGCGGCCTTGGAGGCGGCGTAGTCGATGGGCTGGGTCTCCGGCTGGCGGGCCAGGTCGGAGGCGTTGTTGACGATGGCCGGGGAGTTCTGGGAGGCGCGCAGGTGGGGCAGGGCGGCGCGGCTGACCCGGACGTAGCTCATGAAGTTGAGGTTCATGGTCTGCAGCCACTCGTCGTCGGTGAGCTGCTCGAAGGTGCGGACGTTCCCGGTGCCGACGTTGTTGATCAGGATGTCCAGGCCGCCCAGATGGTCGAGCGCGCCGGTGACGGCGCTTTCGCAGCCGTCCAGGGTGGACAGGTCGGCGCGGACCGAGCGCAGCGCGCCGGGCAGGTCCTTGGTGTCGGTTTCCAGCTGGTCGAGCAGGTCCGCGGCGTAGTCGGCGGCGACCACGTCGGCCCCTTCCGCGAGCATCGCGCGGACGACCGCCGCGCCGATGCCGGACGCGCCGCCGGTGATGAGGACCTTCCGTCCCGCAAGGTTGGTCTGCATGGTTACTCCGTTTCGTGTGGTCAGATGTCGGCGGCGATGTACTTGGTCTCCAGGAACTCGTGGATCCCGTCGAACCCGCCTTCCCGGCCGAGCCCGCTCTGCTTGACGCCGCCGAACGGCGCCGCGGGGTCGGAGAGCACGCCCCGGTTGAGGGCGACCATGCCGGCGTCGAGCCGTTCCGCGATCTGGAGCCCCCGGCGCAGGTCCCCGGTGTAGACGTAGCTGATCAGCCCGTACGGCGTGGCGTTGGCCCTGGCCACCGCCTCGTCGTCGGAGTCGAACACCACGATGGGGGCGACCGGCCCGAAGATCTCCACGTCGAGGATGGCGGCGTCCGGCTCGATGCCGGCGAGCACCGTGGGCGGGTAGAACGCCCCCGGCCCGGCCAGGATGGCTCCCCCGGTCACCGGCCGCCCGCCGGCCCCGACCGCCTGGTCGACCAGTTCGGCGACCTTGCCGCGTTCAAACGTGGAGACGAGGGAGCCGATCTGGTTGGCGGGGTCGAGCCCGGGGCCCACCTTCAGCGCGGCCATCGCGCGGCTGAACTCCGCGGTGAACTCGTCGGCGACGGCGCGGTGCACGTAGAAGCGGTTGGCCGCGGTGCACGCCGCGCCGCCGTTGCGGAGCTTGGCGATCATCGCGCCCTCCACCGCCGCCCGGACGTCGGCGTCGGCCAGCACCAGGAACGGCGCGTTGCCGCCGAGCTCCATCGAGGTGCGCACCACCTGGTCGGCCGCCTCGTGCAGGAGGACCCGGCCGACCTCGGTGGACCCGGTGAAGGAGAGGTTGACGACCCGGGGGTCGTGCAGCATCTCCCGCACCCGCTGCGCGGTGGGGGCGGCGACCACCACGTTGACCACGCCGGCCGGGACCCCGGCGCGGGCCAGTACGTCGGCGACGGCCAGGGCGGTGAGCGGGGTCTCGGTGGCGGGTTTGAGCACCACCGTGCAGCCCGCCGCGAGGGCCGGGCCGATCTTGCGGGTGGCCATCGCGGCGGGGAAGTTCCACGGCGTGATGAGCAGCGACACCCCGATCGGCTGGTGGGTGACGATGATGCGCTTGTCGCCGCCGGGGGCGAGCCGGTAGTCGCCCGAGACCCGGACGGCCTCCTCGGCGAACCAGCGGAAGAACTCGGCGGCGTAGACGACCTCGGCCCTGGCGTCGGCGAACACCTTGCCGTTCTCCCGGACGATGAGCCGGGCGATGTCGTCCGCCTCGGCCGTCATCAGCTCGTACGCCCGGCGCAGGATCTCGGCGCGCTCCCTGGGGGCGCGGGCGGCCCACGGCCCGAGGGCGGCGGCGGCCGCGTCGACCGCCTGGGCGCACTCGCGCTCGCCGGCCACGGCGACTTCGGTGATCGGCTCGCCCACGGCGGGATCCACGACCGGCAGCGTGCCGGTGCCGGTGACCCATTCGCCGCCGATGAACAGTTCGGATCTGATTTTCACGACTTCTTCTCCACGGGGGTGGGGCGGGGCTTGGCCCGCTCGTACCGGACCGGCCAGGACAGGTCGGCGCCGACCGCCCCGGCGGCGGCCAGCGGCCAGCGCGGGTTGCGGAGCATGGCCCGGCCGATGAGCACGGCGTCGGCCGCGCCCGTGGCGAGCACGTTCTCGGCCTGCCGCGGGTCGGTGATCCGGCCGACGGCGGCGGTGCGGACGTCCGCGCCCGCGCGGACCGCCTCGGCCAGGTCGGTCTGGTAGGTGCCGTCGGCCGGGATGGCGGCGTCGGGGAGCAGCCCGCCCGAGGAGCAGTCCACGAGGTCCACGCCGAGCGCGGCCAGCCGCCTGGCCAGCTCGATCGAGGACGTCGGGTCCCAGCCGCCGGGCGCCCAGTCGGTGACCGAGAGGCGGACGAACAGCGGGCGGTCGGCCGGCCACGCCTCGCGGACGGCGGCGACGACCTCCAGGGGGTAGCGGACGCGGTTCTCGTACGAGCCGCCGTACCTGTCCGTGCGATGGTTGGTCAGCGGGGAGAGGAACTCGTGCAGCAGGTAGCCGTGCGCGGCGTGGATCTCGACCACGTCGAATCCGGCGTGCAGAGCGCGTTCCGTGGCGGCGACGAAGGCGTCCCTGACCGAGTTCAGGTCCTCCTCGGTCATCTCGCGAGGGGCCGGGAGGTCGCCGTACGGGACCGGCGAGGGCCCGATGGTCGGCCAGCCGCCGTCGGCGTACGGGACCCAACGCTCGCCGGTCCACGGGGCCGAGGTGGACGCCTTCCGCCCGGCGTGCGCGAGCTGGAGACCGATGGGCGTGCCCTGGCCCTGGACGAACCGGACGATCCGCGCCCAGGCCTCGGTCTGCTCGTCGGTCCAGATGCCCGCGCAGTACGGACTGATCCGGCCTTCGGGGGTGACCCCGGTGGACTCGGTCAGGATCAGCCCAGTACCGCCGGTCGCCAGACTGCCCAGGTGGACCAGGTGCCAGTCCGACACCAGGCCGTCCTCGGCCGCGTACTGGCACATCGGGGAGACCCAGACGCGGTTGCGGAAGGTGGTGCCCCGGATGGTGAGCGGGGTGAACAGCGGGCTCACCGGCTGCCTCCCCCGTCCGGGCTGAGCATGACCTTGGCGTGCGTGGTGGCGTCCGCGGCCGCGGCCAGGGCGGCGGCGCAGTCCTCGAAGGCGAACACGTCCGACACCAGGGGCGCCAGGTCCAGGCCGGTACGGTCGAGCAGCCGCAGCGCGGGCTCCCAGATGTGCGGCGGTGCGCCGGTGGACGACAGTAGCCGCAGGTTGCGGTTCTGGATCTGGTGCAGCGACACCTGGTCGGAGCGCCGGTGCGCCAGGCCCATGAACAGCACCCTGGCGTCCTGTGCGGTGACGTCGAGCGCGGCGGCCTGCGCGGCGGGAGCCCCGGACGCCTCGACCACCAGGTCGGCGCCGCGCGGGCCGAGCACGTCCAGGACGGCGGCGGCGACGTCCACGCCCGGCCCCGCCTCCACGCAGCGGTCGGCCCCCAGCTGCGCGGCGATGCCCAGCCGGTACGAGCTGCGGTCCACGGCCACCACCCGGGCCCCGAGGGTGCGGACCAGGCCGACCATGGACAGGCCGATGGCCCCGCACCCGAAGACCGCCACGGTGTGCCCGGCATCCACCCCGCCCGCCGTGCGCAGCGCCTGGAGGGAGCAGGCGAGGGGTTCGACCAGGGCGGCGCGGAGCGAGGAGACGGCGGGCGGCATGGCGAAGCACATCGCCTCGGGGACCAGGAAGGTGTCGGCCATCGCGCCGTCGGTGGACACCCCGAACCAGATGTTGCCGCCCATTGCGCCGTGCCCGATCACCCGGTCGCCGGGGCGGAACCGCGAGGTGGCGGATCCGGCCTCGACGACCACGCCGGACCACTCGTGGCCCATCACGTGCGGGAACCGCACTTCGAAGCTGGGGTCCATCCCGCCGGAGAGCTGCTCCAGGTCGGACCCGCAGATGCCGACGTACTCGGGGCGGACCCGCAGGGCGGCGTCCTCCAGCGGCGGTACGGGCAGCAGGTCGCAGCTGACCGTCAGGCCGCCGTCTCCTCGGTGGACCACCACGGCCCGGCGCAGATCAGAGGTCATCGTCATGGCGGCGCTCAGTGCACGATCAGGCCGCCGTCGACGACGAGTTGCGCCCCAGTGATGAAGGACGCCTCGTCGGAGGCGAGGAAGAGGACGGCGGCGGCGACCTCGTCGGCCCGGCCCGCCCGGCCGAGCGGCGTCTGCCGTACCAGGTCGGCGGAGATCTCCGGGTCCTGGGCGTCGGTCATCGGCGTGGTGATCAGGCCGGGGTGGACCGAGTTCACCCGGATGCCGTCGGCGGCGTACGACATGGCGGCGTTCTTGGTCATCACCGTCACGGCGCCCTTGGCCGCCTGGTACGCCGCGACGCCCGCCGAGCCGATCAGCCCCCACGCGGAGGACATGTTGACGATCGACCCGGCCCCGGCCCGCCGCATCGCGGGGATCACCGAGCGCATGCCGTAGAAGACGCCGGTCTGGTTGACGGCCACGATGCGGTGCCAGTCGTCCAGCTCGATCTCGGTCAGCGACTCGTAGGAGCCGACGAAACCGGCGCAGTTGAAGAGCACGTCGATGCGCCCGTGCCGGTCGGTGATCTCGGCGACCAGCTCCGCCCAGGAGTCCAGGTCGGCGACGTCCAGCCTGCGGTGGTGGGTGCGGCCCTCGTCCCGGGGCTCGGCCGCGATGTCGGCGGCGTAGACGACGGCGCCCTCGGCGGCGAACCGCTCGGCGGTGGCCGCGCCGATGCCGCTGGCGGCGCCGGTGACTATGGAGATCTTGTCGGTGAGCGGCATGGCTCAGGCCCTTTCAGCTAGCTCGAACTGCCCGGCCGCCGTCGCGTACGCCTCCGGCAGCGCGGACTCCAGCGGGCGCACGCGGTAGGTCTCGGAGAGGATCTCCACGCCCCACGGCCCGGTCCAGCCGAGGTCCCGCAGCAGGGTGATGAACTCCACGACCCGGAAGTCGCCCTGGCCGCAGAGCCGCCGCCGGAGCACGGTGTCGGTGTATCCGTCGCCGATCTGCTCGGCGGCCCCGTCGTCCAGCTCGACGCCCTTGATCAGGTCGAGCGGCAGGCCGGCCAGCTCCTCGAAGGTGGCGGCCCCGCGCTCGACGTGCCACAGGTCGAGCATGAGACCCCCGGCCGGGTGCCCGGCCGTGGTCACCAGCTCGACCGCCCTGGCCAGGGTGTTGATGTTGGAGAACGGCATGAACTCCAACGCCACGGTGGTCCCGGCCTGGGCGAACGCCTCGCTCACCCGGTGGAACCCGGCCGCGGAACGCTCCAGGTCGTACGGGCCGCCGGTGATGTCGGGGCCGATCTTGACGTGGTGCGGGGCGAGGGCCTCGGTGGCCTTCAGCAGCAGGTCCAGGACGCGGTCGGACTCGGCCCGCTCGTCGCCGTCCAGCCACCAGTCGGTCAGGAACTCCAGCTCCAGGTGGCGGATGCCGTTGTCGTCGAGGATCGTGCGCAGCGCCGGCAGATCCGAGGTGCGCAGGAACTCCTCCAGGTCCACGTGCATCAGCCCGAAGCCGGTGAATCCCGCGCGGGCCGCCTGCTCGATCCGGACGCGCAGCGGAATCGGGCTGGCGTCCCGGCCGGGAAGCGGGACGGCGTCCCCGGCCGTGGTCCAGCAGGTGGCCAGCAGGTCATGGTGGGGCATGGGGGTTGACTCCTAACCAGGAAGGCCGCGTGCGTCAGTAGGGGTTGGCGACGAAGAGGTCCTGCGCCGGGAAGAGGGTGATGACCTTCGCACCCTCGGAGGTCACCACGACCTCCTCCTCGATGCGGGCGGCGGACCTGCCGTCGCTCGCCGGGCAGTAGGTCTCCAGCGCGAAGACCATGCCCTCCTCGATGCGGACCGGGTGCTCGATCGAGTTGAGCCGCGAGATGATCGGCCGCTCGTGCAGGCCGAGCCCGAGGCCGTGCCCGAACTGGAGGCCGAAGGCGTCCATCTCGGAGGCGAAGCCGAACTCCTGCGCGGTCGGCCAGGCCCGGGCGATCTCGTCGGTCCAGGTGCCCGGCTTGACCAGTTCGATCGCGGCGTCGATCCACTCCCTGGCCTTGCTGTAGGCGTCCCGCTGCGCCGGGGTCGAGGAGCCGACGTTGAGCGTGCGGTAGTAGCAGGTCCGGTAGCCGTTGTAGGACTGGATGATGTCGAAGAAGCAGGTGTCCCCTGGCCGGATGATCCGGTCGGTGAAGTTGTGCGGGTGCGGGTTGCAGCGCTCGCCGGAGACCGCGTTGATCGCTTCGACGTCGTCGGAGCCCATCTCGTAGAGGTAGGCGTTGGCCATCGCCACCAGGTCGTTCTCCCGGATGCCCGGCTTGAGCGCGTCGGCGATGCGCTGGTAGACGCCGTCCACCATGGCCGCGGCCTGGTTCAGCAGCAGGATCTCGTCGATGCTCTTGATCTGCCTGGCCTCCAGCATCACCTGCTGGCAGTCGGCCACGGTCAGGCCCGCCTCCTGCATGGCCAGCAGCAGCGGCGGCTCGGCGATGTCCACGCCCACCGGGGCGTCCTGCTGCCCGGCCTCGACCAGCAGGTCGCGGATCTCCTGGACGGCCCGGGTGAACAGGCCGACCTCCGGGGCCACCGCGCCGCGCAGGCCGACCATGCCGGCCCGGCAGTTCTCCGGCAGCAGCCACGGCGCGTACAGCTTGTGGTGCCTGGCGGCCGAGCCGAAGTCCCACAGGACGGGCTCGCGGCCCCGGACCAGCAGGGCGTATCTGGTCATCTTGTCCCGCGACCACTCGCCGATCACCGAGCCGGTCAGGTAGCGGATGTTGTTGACGTCGAAGACGAGCATCGCGCCGAGGTCGGAGGCCTCCAGCGCGGCGCGGGCGCGGGCCAGCCGGTAGTCCCGGAGCCGGGCGAAGTCCACCCGGGTCTCGAAGTCGACGCCCATGTGGCCAGGCGCCCCGATGGCGTTCGGATCCAAGGTCATGCGGTTACTCCTTTTCCGGCGGCTTTCTCCTGCACGGCCAGCAGCGACAGGAAGTCCTCCTCGCCGTGGCCCTGCGCGATGGCGGAGACCAGCAGCGTGCGCACCATGGCGACGAGCGGCAGCGGCACCTGCCCGGCGGTCGCCTCGGCCAGGCCGAGGTCGACGTCCTTGAGCAGCAGCCGGGAGGTGAAGGTGGGCGTCAGGTCCATCGCGGCGATGGCATCGGTCTTGTAGCGAGTGAAGGCGGAGCCGACGACGCTCTCGTTGAGGAATTCCATCAGCGTGCGCTTGTCGACGCCGAGCTGCTCGCACAGCACGACGACCTCGGCCAGCCCTTGGGTGGTGATGGCGAGCAGCAGGTTGTGGCAGATCTTCAGCAGCCGGGCCTCCTCGCCCTCCCCCGCGTAGGTGGCGGCCCGCCCGATCGCCTCCAGCACGCCCCGCGCCCGCTCGTACGCCTCCCGGGAGCCCGAGCAGACGAACGACGCGGTGCCGGCCTCGACGGCCGACGGGTTGCCGCTGACCGGCGCGGCCAGGAACGGCACCCCCGCCTTGGCCGCCGCCTCCCGCACCCGGCGGGAGGACTCCACCGACACCGTGGAGGTGTCCACCAGCACGGACGGCCGGTGATCCAGCAGCCCGATCGCCACCTCCTCCAGGGCGGCGGGGGTGTCCAGGCTGGTGACGGTCACCTGGCTGCCGGCCGCCTCCCCCGGTTCCGCCGCGATCCGCGCCCCCGCTTGGCGCAGCGGCTCGGCCTTGGCCGGCGTACGGTTCCACACCGTCACCGGATGACCGGCCAGCAGCAGCCTGCGGACCATGGCGGAACCCATCCGCCCCGCGCCGATCCAGCCGACCGTGATCTTCTCGCTCATGTGGATCCCTCCCCCTGGAGTTCCGACAGATCGATGACGAGTTTCGGTCTGGCCCGACCGGCCTCCCGCATCCGGTCGAACGCCTCACGAGCCCCGGCCACCGGGAACACCTGCTCGATCAGCGCGGTGGGGGTGACCGCGCCGCTGGCGATCAGGTGCAGCGCCCGGGGCATCAGATCGACCCCGCCGAGCACGCCGGACAGGCGCAGACCCTTGGTGACGAAGGCCGCCAGGTCGAGCCCGTCCACCGGACGGCCGGGAATGCCGACCTGGAGGATCCGCCCGGCGATGCCGGCGATCCTGGTCAGCACCGGGCCGATCGCGGCGGATCCGGTGGCCTCGATGACCACCTGGTAGGCGTCGCTCGGCGCGTCGTCCGGTGTCCAGGCCGCGCGGGCGCCGAGTTCGCGCGCCGCCGCCAGTCCGGCCGGGTCGATGCCGATGACGTCCACCGGGCAGTGCATGGCCGCGGCGACCTGCACCGCGAGCAGCCCGAGCGTGCCGGTGCCGAGCACGGCGACGGCTTCGCCGGGCTGGGCGGCGGCCTCCTCGAAGGCGTTGAGCACGGTCACCAGCGGCTCGGCCAGCAGCGCGTGCGCCGTCTCGACCCCCGGCGGCACCACGTGCACGTTCGAGGCCGGGATCCGCAGATAGCGGGCCGCCGCGCCGGGCACCGCCCCGCGCACGCCCAGCTCGAACCGGTTCGGGCACAGGTTGTAGTGGCCGCCGCGGCAGGTCAGACACTGGCCGCAGGACAGGAACGGCTCGCCCACCACGCGTTCCCCGACCAGGTCGGCGGGGACCGACGACCCTACAGCGAGGACCTCCCCGGCCCACTCGTGGCCAAACCTGATCGGGAAGTGGGTGAGGCCGCCCACCACGTACGCGCTGCTGCCGTCCAGCAGGTGCACGTCGGTGCCGCAGACGCCCAGGTACTCGACCCGTACCAGGACCTCGCCCGCCTCCGGGGCCGGCACGGGCACCTGCTCGACCGAAAGGACCCCGGGGGCGGTGAAGACCAGAGCCGGCATGGTGCCGGTGGGCCACCCGCTCATGCCGCCGCCCTTCCGCCGGGGAAGCGCTGCGTGGAGACCCAGCCGATCAGCAGCGCGGCCAGGATGATCGCCCCGTACGCGGCGTTGATCCAGAACGACGGCACGTTGGAGAGCGTGAGGATGTTCTGGATGATGCCGAGCAGGATCACGCCGAGTCCGGCGCCGATCAGGTTGCCCCGCCCGCCGTTGAGGCTGATCCCGCCGATGACGGCGGCGGCGAACACGGTGAAGATCATGCCGCTGCCCTGGTTGGCGGTCACCGAGGCGATCCTGCCGGTCAGCATCAGCCCGGCCAGGGCGGCCAGCAGGCTGCCCGCCACCACCACGCCGATGGTCAGCCGGGTGGTCCTGATCCCGGCGGCCCGCGCCGCCTCCAGGTTCCCGCCCATCGCGTAGATGCTCCGGCCGGTCGGGGTGAACTTCATGAACACGTACGCGGCGGCGAAGGCCAGCACGAAGATCCACGCCTGCACGGGGAGGCCGAGGATGACGCCGTCGCCCAGGTAGGTCATGGCCTTGGGCAGCATCGCGAAGGTCTGCCCGCCGGACAGGCCGATGGTCAGGCCCTGGAGCAGGATCAGCATGGCCAGCGTCACGATGAACGCGTTGAGCTTCATCTTGGCGATCATCAGCCCGTTGGCCAGGCCGATCAGCAGCACCGCCGGGATCGTGATCAGCAGACCCGCCCAGAACGGCAGCCCGAGCCCGGCGTCGGCCGCGCTGGAGACCAGGACGGCCAGCAGCATCGGCGCGAAGCCCACGGTGGCCTCAAGGGACAGGTCGAAGTAGCCGCCGATCAGGATGAGGCTCTCCGCGATCACCAGCACGCCCAGCACGGCCGAGGTGGTGATGATGTTGTCGATGATGTTGGTGGTGGTGAGGAAGACGGGGTTGACCACGGCGCCCACGATCACCGCGATGACGATGATGGGCAGCAGGGTGAGCACGACGGGGTCGACGGACCTGCGCGCGCGCCGGGCGGCATGGGACGGTGCCGCGGCGGCCACCGGCTCCGACAGTTTCCTCGGTGATACTGCACTCACTGTGAATCTTCCTCTCCAGACGGGAGCAGGTCCGGTTCGGTGGTGCCGCCGCCCTGCACGGCCGCGGCGATCATGCCTTCGGTGAAGGGGTGCCGCAGTTCCGCCGACACCTCCCCGTGGACCATGACGACGACCCGGTCGCAGACCTCCAGGTCCGCGTCGTCGGTGGTCACGATCAGCACGGCCTGCCCGTCCGCGCGGAGCGCCTCGATGGTGGTGTAGATCGAGTTCTTCGCCGACACGTCCACCCCGGCGGTGGGGTTGACCAGGACCAGCACCTTGGGGTCCGCGGCCACCGAGCGGGCCAGCACGACCTTCTGCTGGTTGCCGCCGCTGAGCTCCTCGGTGGGCTGGGCGGCGCCGTACGCCTTGATGTTCCACTCGCCGGCCAGCCGCGAGTAGAACGCGTCCCGCTTCTTCCCGCTGATCAGCCGGAACCCGTTGGCGAACCGCGGCATGATGTTCAGCGTCGCGTTCTCCGCCACGCTCAGCGCGGGCACGTAGCCGCTGGTGTGCCGGTCCTCCGGGGTGAAGCCGATGCCGGCCTCGATGCAGCCGCGGATGTCGCCGAGCGGCAGCGGCCTGCCGTCCAGGGTGACGGTGCCCGCCTCGGCCGGGCGCTGGCCGGTGAGCACCTCGGCCAGCTGCATGTGCCCGGCGCCGTCCAGGCCGGTCAGGCCGACGCACTCGCCCGGCCGCAGGGCCAGGTCCACGCCGTTCACCTTGGGGGCGGTGACGCCGGAGGCGACCAGCACGGGCGGGCGGGCCGACTCGGGACGGGCCGCGCGCAGGCCGCCGCCCGCCGTGGCCGCCGCCTCGCCGACCATCGCGTCCACCAGGTCGGGCACGGTCATCCGGGTGAGCTGTTCGGTCAGCACCGCCCGGCCGTCGCGCAGCACGGTGACCGAGTCGCAGACCTCGAAGACCTCGTGCAGGTGGTGGGAGACGTAGATGATCGTCACGCCCCGGGCGCGGGCCCTCTCGATGTGGCCGAACAGGCGCTGCGAGGCGCCCCGGTCCAGACCTGCGGTCGGTTCGTCCAGGAGCAGCACGCGCGGGCCCTGGGAGAGCACCCGGCAGATCTCGACGACCTTCCGCTCCAGCGGCTCCAGCTGCTCGACCGGTGTGCCGGCCAGGTCCGCGTACTCCCATTCGGCGAGCAGCTCGGTGGCCTGGCGGCGCACCTCCGGCCAGCGGATCAGCCCGGCGCGGGACCGGGGGAACCGGGCCAGCGCGATGTTCTCCGCGGCGGTGGCGGCGGGGATCAGCGTGCTGCGCTGGTAGACGCAGCCGACGGCACTGGCGCCCCCGGCGTCCCCCTCCGCGAGCACCTGGACGGAGCCGCTGTCCGGCTGGGAGAGGCCGGTGAGGATCGACATGAGCGTGGACTTGCCCGCCCCGTTCTTGCCGATCAGCGCCCGCGACTCGCCCCGGTTGACGGTGAGGGACACCGCCGACAGGGCCAGGGTGGGGCCGAAAGCCTTGGACACCTGGTCCACCACGATGGCCTCAGGCATTGCTCCGCACCCTCCTTCCTTGGGTTCTGGTTGATCTCCGGTGGCGTGCCGCGCTGGTGCGGGCACGCCACCGGACGTCACCGGAGGGGGGTCAGCCGTTGCCCCACAGGCTCGCGTCGTCCACGTTCTCCTTGGTCACCGTGGGCGAGGGAAGCAGGTCCTGAAGCGACTGTCCGACCTCGACGATGGTGCTGTTGTGGTCGGTGGGGCCTGGCTGGTAGGTCTTGCCCGCCATCGCGTCCTTGATGTACTGGATGCCGTACTTGGCGTACAGGTCCAGCGGCTGCGAGATGACGGCGTCGAGGGTACCTTCCCGTACCGCGTCCAGCGCCGGCTTGGAGCCGTCGATGCCGACGGTGACGATGTGGTCAGGGTCGCCGGCCTTGGTGAGTTTGCCCTGGTTGCGCAGGGCCTGCTGGACACCGGCCAGGCAGACCGACTCGCTGCCCATGAACAGGCCGGCCAGTTTCTCGGTGCTGAGCACCGTCTGCGCCTGGGTGGCGCACTCCTCCGGCTTCCAGTTCATCGGTTTGGAGATGACCTTGACGTTGGGGAACTGCTCGGCCATGCAACTGGTGAAGCCCTTGCTGCGGTCCTGGCCGTTCGAGGTGGCCAGGTCGCCCTGGAGGTCCAGCACGGTGCCTTCGCCGTTGATCTGCTTGCCCATGTACTCGCAGGCGGCCTTGCCCATGTAGACGTTGTCCGCCCGGACCACCATGTAGATCTTGCCCGACTCCGCGCCCAGGTCGACGGTGACCACGGGGACGTTCTTGGCGTTGGCCCGGTCGATGGCGGGGCCGACCGCCTTGCTGTCCACCGGGACCACGATCAGGCCCTTGACGCCCCGGCCGAGCAGGGTGGTGATGTCGGCGTTCTGCTTGGCCGCGTCGCCGTCGGCGTTGGCCGCGGGCAGCAGGTTGACGCTCGCCGCCTTGGCCTGCTCGCCGAGCTGTTTGACCAGCTGCACCTGGAAGGCGTCGGTGAGGAAGGACTCGGAGAAGCCGACCTCGCCGCCGGCCGCGGCGGCCGGGTCGCCGGTCGCCGCGGTGTCGCCGGTGCCGGAGTCGGTGGAGGAACACGCGCTGAGGGTGAGGGTGGCCGCTGCGAACAGGGTCAGTACACGCCTGCCCGTTGTGCTGTGGTATGACATGGATCCTGCTTTGCTTGGGTGGTGATGTCGTTCTTCGTGTACTGACCGTTCATGGAAGGGACGGCCGCATGGGGGCGCTCCCGGGAGTTCTGGTCCCGGAGTCACCGTTTGCCGCAGCGCGCCGGACGCGGGTGGAGCCGCGTCCGGTGTGGTTCAGCGGCCTGTGGAGTTGCGTTCGATGACCGGCAGGAGCGCGATCCGGGTCCGGCGGATGTGACCGGCCAGCAGGCGCTCCGCGTCCGTGGTGTCGGCACGCCGGATCGCGTCGATGAGCAGTCGGTGTTCGGCGTTGATCACCCAGTCCCGCTCGTGGCCCGAACGCTCGACGTACGCGCGCCGGTACGGCTGGGTGATGTTCCACAACCTCTCGATCATGTCCCGGAGTTCCTTGTACGGGTTCCCCGAGTAGGACAGGAGGTGCAGTTCACGGTCGAGGTGGAGGAATCTGTCCAGGCTGGTGTTCGCCTCGATCTCGTCCTGGATCTGCTCCAGGCGCCGGATGGTCTCGGCGGACAGGTGCGGGATGCTCTCGGTCAGCGCGAGCGGCTCCAGGCGTTCGCGGATCTTGTAGGTGACGTCGCACTCCTCCGCGTTCATCTCGGAGACCCAGGCGCCGCTGTTGGCCTTGAGAGTGACCAGGCCCTGGGAGTGCAGGATGCGCAGCGCCTCCCGGACCGGCAGGCGGCTGGCGCCGAAGTCCCGGGCGACCTCCTCCTGGCGGATCCTGGCCCCCGGCTTGAGCTCGCCGGAGAGGATCTGCTCGCGCAGGTGCTCGGCGATCCGGTGGCTCATCACGCCGTCGGTGGTCGCTTCCGGGACGACACCGCTCATCGGCCGACCGCCTCCTCCCGCAGGTACCAGGCCCGCCCGTGCGGGTAGGACACCAGCTCGAACTGGGCGCCCCAGGGGGCCAGGAAGTAGATCCAGCGCTGTCCCGCGTGCGGGCCGTCGCTGGCGGTGGGCCCGCCGAGCACGGTCACGCCGCGTGAGCGCAGGTAGTCCGCCGCGGCGTCGATGTCCTCCACGTACAGGGCGAGGTGGTGTCCACCGACGTCGCTGTTGCGCGGCGGGGTCAGCGCCTGGTCGGGGGCCTCGTACTCGAAGACCTCGAAGACCGGCTGGTTGCCGCAGCGGAAGAACCGCAGCTTGCCCACCCGGGCCCGGGGGTGCACGTTGAGATGGGTGGCCATCCAGTCCCCGTCGTCGGACTTGGCGCCGAGCGGGTAGAGGTACTCGCACCCGAGCACGTCCACCAGGAACTCGGTGGCCTGCTCGATGTCGGGAACGGTCAGGCCGACGTGGTCCAGGCCGACCAGCCCCGGCAGTCCCGGGGCGCCCACTTCGGCCATGTTCCCCACCTCCGCAATCCGTTGACAATCTGTTTCGTGGTTGTTTCCACCGCCGCACTTCGATCCGGGATGGATCCAATGCGGCCTGGTGAATCGGTAGCTTTGTCTCCCAAACCAGGGAAAGTCAATGTTGAGACGACATTCTTCTGTTACGAAGACATAACGGGAGTATGAGATCGGATCCAATCTGTGCGAAGGTCGGTAACAACCGCGGATCGCGGAGGGGGTGCGGCTGACCGGTCCCGGTCGCCTGGCGGAGCGCCGGCGCCCCCATGCCGGAAACTGCACCGGCCACGGCTTGTCACCTGGAGAGAACACATGACCAAACACCAGGACCTCGCCGCGCCCACGCCCTGGCTGGAACTGACCACCACCGAGGCGGACTGGGACGCGGCCGACCCCGGCCTGCTGCGCGCGATGTTCGGGCAGCTCGTGCTCATCAGAGCCTTCGAGGAGTACGTCCTCGAACTCGCCGGAGCCGGACTGGTCCACGGGCCCGCCCACTCCAGCGTCGGCCAGGAGGCCGGGGCGGTCGGCTCGATCCTCTCCCTGACCTCGGCGGACACCATCACCGGCTCACACCGGGGGCACCACCAGTTCCTGGCCAAGGCGCTCGGCCACGCGCTGCCCGCCGGATGGGATCCACGCGCGGACCTGCCCGCCGCGGTCACCGAGCTGCTCACCCGGACGCTGGCCGAGATCTGCGGCCTGGCCCGCGGCTTCTGCCGGGGCCGGGGTGGATCCATGCACCTGCAGTGGCCGGAGGCCGGGGCGATGGGCACCAACGCCATCGTCGGCGGCGGCGTCCCGCAGGCGGCCGGCTTCGCCTGGGCGCACCGGCGGGCCGGCACCGACGCGGTCTCGGTCGCCTACTTCGGCGACGGGGCCGCCAACATCGGCTCCGTCCTGGAGAGCTTCAACCTGGCCGCCGCCTGGTCGCTCCCGGTCTGCTTCTTCATCGAGAACAACCAGTACGCGGTGTCCACGCACGTCCGCGAGGTGACCGCGGAGCCCCGGCTGTCGGTGCGTGGCCTCGGCTTCGCCATCCCCAGCTGGCGGGTGGACGGCATGGATCCACTCGCCGTCCATCTGGCCATGGACGAGGCGCTGGCGCACATGCGGGCGGGCAACGGGCCGACCATCATCGAGGCCGACCTGTACCGGTACTACCACCAGAACGGCCCCTTCCCCGGCAGCGCGTTCGGCTACCGCTCCAAGGAGGAGGAGCGGCAGTGGCGGCAGCGCGACCCCATCGACCTGATGGCCGGGCACCTGGTCCGCCGCGGCGTGCTCACCGCCGAGGAGGCGGGGAAGGCCACCGACCTGGCCGGCGCCACGATGCGGATGATCGGCGACCAGCTGCTCGAACCCCTCCCCGGCGGCAAGCCGGGCCAGCGCCGCATCCGGCCGCAGGAGTGGCCGGACGCCGGTTTCCGTGACGTCGGCGTCCGCGGCGACCTGTCGGAGTTCGGCCCCGACGTACGGTACGAGGAGGCGGACACCTTCTCCGGCGCGCTCGCCGAGCGCAGGTTCATCGACGTGGTCGCCGAGGTGATGACCCGCCGGATGGCCGACGACCCCGCCGTCGTCGTCATGGGCGAGGACGTGCACCGCCTCAAGGGCGGCACCAACGGGGCCACCAGGGGCCTGGCCGACGCCTTCCCCGACCGGGTGCTCGGCACCCCGATCAGCGAGA
Organism: Acrocarpospora catenulata; assembly: GCF_018476525.1. Classification (GTDB taxonomy): domain Bacteria; phylum Actinomycetota; class Actinomycetes; order Streptosporangiales; family Streptosporangiaceae; genus Acrocarpospora; species Acrocarpospora catenulata. The sequence goes on along the minus strand of NZ_JAHCST010000010.1, from coordinate 155,265 downwards.
ACGCGTTCGCCGGCCTGGCCGGCGGCATGGCGCTGGACGGCCGGTACCGCCCGGTCGTGGAGTTCATGTACGCCGACTTCCTCTGGGTGGCCGCCGACCAGCTGTTCAACCAGATCGGCAAGGCCAGGCACATGTTCGGCGGCGACAACCCGGTGCCGCTGGTGCTGCGCAGCAAGGTGGGCACCGGCACCGGGTACGGCTCGCAGCACTCCATGGACCCGGCCGGGATCTTCGCCACCTCGCCCGGCTGGCGGATCGTCGCCCCCAGCACGCCCTTCGACTACGTGGGCCTGATGAACACCGCGCTCCGCTGCGACGACCCGGTGGTGGTCATCGAGCACGTGGACCTGTACGCGAGCACCGGCACCGGACCGGTGGACGACCTCGACTACCACATCCCGGTCGGCAGCGCCGCCGTGCGCCGCACCGGCCGCGACGTGACCGTGCTCTCCTACCTGTCGATGGTCGCCCACTGCCTGGAGGCCGCCGAGCAGGTCGAGGGGATCGACCCCGAGGTCATCGACCTGCGCTGGCTGGACCGGGCCAGCATCGACTGGGACACCATCGGCGCCAGCGTGCTGAAGACCGGCAACGTGCTCATCGTGGAGCAGGGGGCGATCGGCACCTCGTACGGCGGGTGGCTGGCCGACGAGATCCAGCGCCGGTACTTCGACTGGCTCGACCACCCGGTACGGCGGGTGACCGGCGGGGAGGCGTCGCCGAGCATCAGCAAGGTCCTCGAACGGGCGGCCATCGCCCGCACCGAGGAGGTCGCCGACGCCTTCCGCCGCATGACCACCGACGGCACGCTCGCGCCCCGGCGCTGAGCCCTCAACCGGACTACCAGGGACCAGGACCATGGCCACTCTTCTTCGCATGCCAGAACCGGCGGCCGGTGCCACCAGCGCCGTCGTGTCGGAATGGCCGATCGCCGAGAACTCCCCCTACTCCGTCAACGCCGCCATCGTCGTCATCGAGACCGAAAAGGCGTCCATCGAGATCGAGGCGGAGAGCGACGGCGTCCTCCTCAAGCGGCTGGTCGCCGCCGGCACCGAGGTGGACGTCGGCGCCCCCATCGCGCTGCTCGGCGCGCCCGGGGAACGACCGGAGAACGTGGAAGCCCTCCTCGCCGAACTCGGCGCCACCGCACCCCCGGCCCCGCCCGCCACCTCCTCCGCGCAGCCAGCCGCACCCCCGGCCCCGTCCGCCGCCGCCTCCCCTGCGCAGCCCGCCGCCGCTCTGAACGGGCAGGCCGCGCCGGTGACGGAGGAACCGCCCGCCGAGTCCACGTCCGCGCGGGTCTTCGCCAGCCCGCTGGCCCGCCGTCTGGCCCGCCAGGGTGGCCTGGCGATCGACCAGATCGCCGGGACCGGCCCCGGCGGCCGTATCCTCCGGCGGGACGTCGAGGAGGCACTGGCCCGCGCGAGCCGTCCCGCCCCTACGCCCACCCCCGCACCCGTCACGGCCACACCATCCGGCGAATACGAGGACATCCCGCACAGCAGGATCCGCCGCGCCATCGCCACCCGCCTGGTGGCGAGCAAGCAGACCACCCCGCACTTCTACGTCCGGGGAACCGCCCGCGCCGAACAGCTCCTGGCCGTCCGGGCGCAGCTCAACCAGCCGGGCTCGCCCAAGATCTCGGTCAACGACCTGGTGGTCAAGGCGGTCGCCCGCGCCCACCGGCTCGTCCCCGAGATGAACACGATCTGGACCCCGGACGCCGTCCGCCGCTTCACCCACGTGGACGTCGCGGTCGCCGTGGCCACCGACACCGGCCTGGTGACCCCGGTGCTCCGCGCGGTGGACACCATGCCGATCACCGCCGTGGCCGAGACCACCCGCCGCCACGCGGAGAGCGCCCGCACCGGCCGCCTACGCCAGAACGACCTGGAAGGCGGCACCGTCTCCGTCACCAACCTGGGCATGTACGGCACCGAGGAGTTCACCGCGATCATCAACCCACCGCACTCCTCCATCCTGTCGGTCGGCGCCGCCCGTACCGAGCCCGTCGTCGAGAACGGAACCGTCGTCGCGGGCACCACGATCCGCTTCGTGCTCTCGGTCGACCACCGCCCGATCGACGGCACGGTCGCCGCCCGCTGGATGGCCGAGTTCCTGGCCCTGATCGAGAACCCGGTGCGCATCCTCGCCTGAAACGGCCGTCGTCTCCCCCGCCTGGCTGGACGGGGGAGACGACCGACGGTCAGCGGACCGGCGACAGGTCCGGTCTGGTGATGCCGAGATGGTCGCGGAGGGTGGTGGTCGTGTACTCCTCCCGGAACAGGCCGCGCCGCTGGAGCTCCGGGATGACGTGGTCCACGAAGGCGTCGAGCTGCTGCGGGTGCTGGGGGGTGAGCACGTTGAAGCCGTCCGCCGCGCCGCCCAGGAACCACGCCGCCAGCTCGTCGGCGATCTGCTCCGGGGTGCCCACCGGGGTCCAGTGGATGACCCCCAGGTTCCGGTAGACCGTGTTGGCGAACCGCCGCAGGCTGGTGTTCTCCTCCAGGGCCCAGGCGCGGAGCCGTACCAGCCGGGTGACCGCGCCCTGGTAGCCCTCGACCGCGGGGAAGTCGTCGACCGGCACGGGCCCGTCCGGGTCGGCCGCGCTCAGGTCGAGGCCCAGTTCCTGGCCGAGCCGGGCGATGTTCCCGCCGTCGTCCAGGATCAGGTCCTCGAACTCGCCGTGGATCCGGCGCGCCTCGGCCTCGGTGGAGCCCACGTACGGGACGACGCCGGGGAGCACGGCGAGGTCGGTGGCCGGGCGGCCGCCCGCCAGCACCCTGGCCTTGAGGTCGTCGTAGAGCGCCACGCCGGTCGGGATGTCGCTGGAGCCGGCGAACACGGCCTCCGCGAAGCGCCCGGCGAGCGCCCGCCCGGCCTCCGACGCCCCGGCCTGCACGATCACCGGACGGCCCTGGGGGCTGCCGGCGACGTCGAGGGATCCGGAGACCTGGAAGTGCTCCCCCTGGTGCTCGACGTGCCCGCCGTCCCACAGGGCGTTGAGCACGGCGATGAACTCCCCGGCCCGCTCGTACCTGCGGGCGTGCTCGGCGTGCCGGTCCCAGCCGAACTGCCTGGCCACCGCGTCACCGGCGGAGGTGACCAGGTTGACCGCCGCCCGGCCGCCGCTCAGCTGGTCGAGCGCGGCGACCTTGCGGGCCACCGCGTACGGGTCGTTGTAGGTGGTGGACAGCGTGCCGATCAGCCCGATGTGCCGGGTGTGCGGGGCGACCCCGGCCAGCATGACGAACGGGTCCAGTGGCCACGCCTGCTCGTTCTGCCCGATCCCGGCGGGCACGAAGGCCACCATGTCGGCGAGGAACACCGAGTCGAACAGGCCGCGCTCGGCGGTCCGGACGATCTCGACGTAGTAGTCGAGGTCGTGGATGCGGTGCGGGGTGCTGTCGGGGTGCCGCCAGGCGGCGGGGTGGAAGCCGATGCCGCGCAGGTTCAGGTTGATGCGCATGTGGCGCCGCTCGGTCATGGTCAGCCTCTCAGCGTGGGCAGGGCGTAGGTGCCGCGCAGCCCGGCGCCCTCGGCGGCGGGCACCCGGGCGGCGAGTGTCGCCACGGCGCCGGCGAGCACGTCAAGGTCGGTCGGCCCGTCGACCAGCAGGTCGGCGCCGGCCGTGGCGGAGATGTCGGCGGTGAGGTCGTGCAGGGTGATCGAGGCGAGCACCGCGGGCCCGTGGTCCCGGCTCGCGCGTTCGGCGGCGGCGGCGGCGAGCGCGGGCGCTCGACCGGCCAGCTCGGCCACGGGCACGAGGGCGACGTCGGCGACCGCGCCGGCCAGTTCCGCTCCCGCGTCGTCGGCGACCCGGACGAAGACCGCGGGGTTGCCGTTCGGCGGTCGCCGCAGCGTGCTGGGACCGGCCACCCGGAAGTGGCGTCCTGCGAAGTCCGAGGGGTGGATCCGCGACCGGTCGATGATCGTGCCGTTCGCGATGTCGACGGAGAAGGCGCCCTCCGCCCAGCCGTCCCAGAGCGAGCGGGCCGCCGTGACCAGTTCGACGGCGCGGGCGACGGGCTCGCCGGTGGCCAGGACCGGCGAGACCGCCCGGGTCCTGGCGGCCCTGATGGGATCCTCCTCGATGTCCAGCAGCCAACCCGCGCGCCCACGGGCGAAGTGGTCGATCGAGCCGATCTGCCGGGACGCGCTGAGCGGTTCGGTGAACCCGGTCGCGACGGGGGTGACCAGGCCGATGCGGGAGGTGAACCCGGCCAGCGCGGCGGCCGCGGTGGGCGGGTCCCAGCGCCAGGGCCCCGCTTCGCCGGTCGTGGCGGGATCGGTCAGCACGACGGATCCGGCGCCGCTCTCCTCCAGCCGCCCGACCAGGGCGAACAGCTCGTGAGGCGGCAACGCGGCCCAGACGGAGGGGGCGAGGGTGACGTTGAGCCGCGTGGTCACGCCACCACCTCCGCGAAGGACGCCCGCACGCCGTCCGCGCCCGCCGCCGCGGCGGCATGCGCATCGTCGCCCGCGCCGCCGACGGAACCGCCGGCGACCGGGTCCGCCGCGGCGGGGAGGGGGTAGATCGCGTGGACCGTCGCGGCGTGCGCGGGGTTGAGGATCGACCGGCCGCCGAAGCCGAGCGAGCGACCGAGTTCGGTGCTGCGGCGCAGGTCCGCCTCGTCCCCGCCGGGCGGGAAGGCGACCTGGACGGGCGGCGGCAGGTGCGCGGCCGCGGCGGCGTAGACCAGGCGGGTGCGCGCGTACGCCAGGCCCTCGTCGGTGGCGGTGCCGAGCTCGGCCCGCAGGTCGCCCTCGCCGAGGCCGACCGACCAGACGGTGTGGGTGGCGGTGGCCAGCGCGGCCAGCGACTCGACGCCGCGCGCGGTCTCCGCCATGACCTGCAGCCCGATGGTCCCGGCCAGGTTCCGCCGCGCCCGCAGGTCCTCCACCAGCCCGGCGATCCAGCGGATCCGCGCGGCGTCCTCGGACTTGGGCAGCCGGATCGCGGTCAGCCCGGGGGCGACCACGGCCGCCAGGTCCCGCTCCAGGGTGCCGTCGTCGCGGGCCGCGTTGACCCGGACCAGGGTGGGCCGCTCCGGCGTGCCCGACAGGAACTCCGCGGCGACGGCCCGCGCCTGGTCCTTGCCGGCCTCCGGAGTCAGGTCCTCCAGGTCCAGGACGACCGCGTCGGCGGGCGACCGGTCCGCCTCCCGTACGACGTCCGGGGTGCTTGGGCTGACGTAGAGGTAGCTGCGATACGGCAGCCGGGCCGGATACCGGAGCGGAGGGTGATCACTGGAAGGCATGTTCGTCCTTCTTCGGTGCGGTTGAGCGCCTGTTCTATGTAATTCCTACAGGAATAGTATAGTATCTGCCTGTGACCAGCTCGAGGGTTGAAACATCACCACCCCTGATCGCCCACCACCCCGACTCCCCCGAGTTCGCCGCGCTGCTCGCCCGCATCGCCGCGGGCGCGAGCGACCGCGAACGCCATCGGGTCAACCCGCACGAGCAGATCGGCTGGCTGAAGGAGGCCGGGGTCGGCAGCCTGCGGCTGACCGGCGCGTACGGCGGGCCGGGCGTCACCCTCCGGCGGCTGCTCGACGTGGTCATCCGGATCGCCCGCGCCGACGCCAACATCGCGCACGCGCTGCGCTCCCACTACCTGGTCACCGAGAGCCGCCTGCACCTCCCGGCCGACCCGTGGCTGCGGGCCGCCGCCCGCGGCGAGCTGTTCGGCATCGCCGTCGCCGAGGCGGCGACCGCCCGCATCGACTCCCGCGACTACACCACCACGCTCCGCCGCCACGGCGACGGCTGGCTGCTGGACGGCGAGAAGATCTACTCCACCGGATCGCTCTTCGCCGACTGGATCCAGGTGCCCGCCGTCGGCGAGGACGGCACGGTCAGGTTCGCCTTCGTCCACCACGACGCGGCCGGCGTCGACCACCGCGACGACTGGGACGGCATCGGGCAGCGTCTCACCGCCAGCGGCACCACGATCTTCCGCTCCGTCGCCGTCCCCGACGACCACGTGCTCAAGGCCGAACTCGGTCTGCCGGGAAGTTCGGACCCGCGCACCTACCGGGGCACCTTCGCCCAGCTCTACCTGCAGGCGGTGCTCGCCGGGATCGCCGCCGCCAGCGCCGACTCGGCGGCCGAGGTGATCAGGGGCCGCCGCCGCACCTTCTCGCACGCTTCGGCGGCCACCGCGGCCGACGACCCGCTGGTCCAGCACATCGCCGGCCAGATCGACGGCTTCGCCTTCACCGCCAGGGCCGCCGTGCTCGTCGCCGCGGAAACGCTCGACGCCGCCGCGGCGAGCACCGGCGTCGACGGGCAGTCCGACCCCGAGCTGCTGCACGCCGCCGCGCTCGACGTCGCACGTACCAAACCGGTGGTGGAGGACCTGGCGCTGCGCGCCGCGACCCTGCTCTTCGAGGCCGGGGGCGCCTCCACCGCGACCGTCAGGCAGAACCTCGACCGGCACTGGCGCAACGCGCGCACGGTGGCCTCGCACAACCCCACCGTCTTCAAGACCAGGGCCGTCGGCGACCACCTGGTCAACGGCGCCCGCCTGCCCGGCAACGGCTTCTTCTAGATCACCGCACCACGCTCTACCCAGGAAAGCAGGACCAGCGTGCCATCCCTCCCCCGACGCCTCGCACTCGCGAGCCTGGCCATCCTCACCGCGGCCACGGCGCTCACCGGGTGCGGTGAGTCCGCGCCGACCGGCACCGGCGGCGGCACGCCGCGGACCGGCGGCGCCGTGACCTACGCCATCGCCGGTTACCCCGTCTCGATCGACATCTCGCTGCAGGGCGGCCGAGGCACCCTGGCGGGCGTGCAGATCGTCGACACGCTCACCGAGAGCGTCCCGAAGACCAACGAGATCAAGCCGCGGCTGGCCAAGAGCTGGACGGTCAGCCCGGACGCCAAGAAGTTCACCTTCACCCTGCGCGACGACGTGACCTTCAGCGACGGCACGAAGTTCGACGCCCAGAATGTCAAGGACAATCTCGACACCCTGGTCCAGCTCAACGCCGCCGCCAAGACCGACACCCTGGTGCGCAGCGCGCTCGCCAGCTACAAGGGCTCCACCGTCATCGACGCGAACACCGTGGAGGTCGAGTTCAACTCCCCGGAACTCGGCTTCCTGCGCAACCTCAGCGACCCCTACCTGGGCCTGCTCTCCTCCGCCACACTGAAGGCGACACCGGAGGAGCGCGCGGCGGGCAAGCTCGTCGGCACCGGCCCGTTCGTGCTCGGCACGATCAAGCGGAACGAGTCGATCGAACTGCTCGCCCGCAAGGACTACAACTGGGCGCCGGAGAGCACCAGCGCCCACCAGGGCCGCGCCTACCTCGACTCGGTGACCTTCAAGGTGGTGCCGGAGTCGGGCGTGCGCGCCGGGCTGCTCGCCAGTCAGCAGGCCGAACTGGTCGACGACGTGGCCAAGGACGACGAGGCGACGGTCACCTCCGCGGGCGGCTCCATCGCCTTCGCGGGCACCCCCGGCCTGGTCGGCGGCCTGCGGCAGAACCCCTACAGCGTGTTCGGCGGCGACAAGGCGATCCGGCAGGCGGTCACCAAGTCCATCGACCGCGCCGAGGTGCGCACCACGCTGCAGTCCGAGGCGAGCTCCCAGCCGGTGACCAGCGCCATCGGGGCCACCACCCCGCTCTGGACGGACCTGTCGGCCGATCTCGCGTACGACCCCGAGGGCGCCAAGAAGATCCTGGAGGACGCCGGGTGGAAGGCCGGCGCCGACGGCATCAGAGAAAAGGACGGCGTCCGGCTGGACCTGAAGCTCATCTACACCCTGAACTCCCTGGTCGCCACCAAGTCGGACCTCGAACTCCTCCAGGACCAGCTCAAGCGGGTCGGCATCGGGGTCACCCTGGTCCCCGCCACCGCCGCCGAGTTCACCGAGGCCATCCTGGCTATCAAGGAGCGCGGCACCGACGCCCAGTACGACTTCCTGTCCGGCAGCGGCCCGAGCAAGGACCCGTCCTTCCTGGTCGGCCTGTTCCGCAACAGCAACCCCGCGCTCGGCGGGGCCGAGCAGCCGGAACTGGAGGCCGCGGCGGACAAGCTGGCCGCCGCCACCACCGAGCAGGAGCGCGCGAGCTCCGCCGCCGACCTGCAGCGGCTGCTGGTCAGCGACGGCTACTGGATCCCGATCAAGGAGCTCTCCAAGGTCGTCGGCGCCTCCTCCGGCTTGCAGGGCTTCCGGCTGGACGCTTACGCGCTCCCCGTCCTCTACGACACCTGGCTCGACCGGTAGCCGAGGATGGGAGCCCCCGCACGGTACGTCGCCGGACGGCTGGCCCAGGGCGCCGTGGTGATCTGGGCCGCCTTCACGGTCACCTTCGTCATCCTCTACCTGCTGCCATCCGACCCGGTCTCGATCATGCTGAGCCAGGGTGGCGACAGCACCGGGGTGAGCGAGGAGGCCGAGTCCCGGCTGCGCGCCGAGTTCGGCCTCGACCAGCCGGTCCTCGTCCAGTACGCCACGGCGCTGTGGCGTGCCCTGCACGGGGACTTCGGCGACTCGATCACCCTCGGTGGCGCGGTCATCGGGCACATCCTCCAAGCCCTGCCGCAAACCGTCCTGCTCACCGCGGTGACCGCCGTCATCGCGGTGGCGGGCGGGGTCGGCCTGGCGGTGGCCGCGAGCGCGACCCGCTCGCGGACGCTGCGGCGGGTGCTGACCAACCTGCCGTCGGTGGCGGTGTCCCTGCCGTCCTTCTGGGTGGGCATGGTCCTCATCCAGCTCTTCTCCTTCCGGCTGCACCTGTTCCCCGCGCTCGGCAACGGCGGCTTCGCCACCCTGGTCCTGCCCGCCGTCACGCTCGCGGTGCCGACCGGCGCCGTGGTGGCCCAGGTGCTGTACAACAACCTGAGCGGCGCGCTCCGCCAGGCCTTCGTGGAGGTGCTGCGCGCCAAAGGGCTGAGCGAGCGGCGCATCCTGCTCGGCCACGCGCTCCGGGTGGCCGTGCTCCCTGCGCTCACCCTGGTCGGCATGAACATCGCGGCCATGCTGGCCGGGGCCATCGTGATCGAGACCGTGTTCGGCCGCTCCGGCCTGGGGCGGCTCACCGAGGCGGCGGTCAGCGAGCAGGACATCCCGCTCGTGCAGGGCGTGGTGGTGGTGAGCGCGGCCGTCTTCGTCCTGGTCAACCTCGTCGTCGACCTGCTCTATCCCCTCGTCGACCCGCGGATCAGCCACCGCGCGACGGCCGCGAGCTGAAGGGCCCCCTGTGACAACCGACACGCTTCCCGCCGTAGCGGCCGTGCCCAGGACCCGCCGGGGCACGCTCGGCGCCGGGTTCTGGATCTCGGTCGCCCTGATCGCCCTCTTCCTGAGCTGGGCGCTCTTCCCCGCCCTGTTCACCGGACACGACCCGATCGCCAGCGCCCCGGCCCAGCGGCTGCAGGCGCCCGGCGCCGCCCACCCGTTCGGCACCGACCAACTCGGCCGGGACCTCTACGCCCGGGTGGTGTACGGGGCGGGGGCCTCGATCCGGGCCACCGTGGTCGCCGTACTCGTCGGCATGACGGCCGGAACCCTGATCGGGCTGGTCTCCGGCTTCGTCGGCGGCTGGCTGGACGCGGTGCTGATGCGCGTGGTGGACGTGCTGCTGGCGATCCCCGCGCTGCTCATCTCGCTGACCATCGTGACCGCGCTCGGGTTCGGCGTGGTGAAGGTGGCGCTGGCCGTCGGGGTGGCGGCCATCGCCGGGTTCGCCCGGGTGATGCGGGCGGAGGTGCTCCGGGTGCGCACCTCGGCGTTCGTCGAGGCCGCCCTGGCCTGCGGGGTCCGGCGGCGGACCATCGCGCTGCGCACCGTGCTGCCACACGCGATCGGCTCGGTCCTGGTGCTGGCCGCGCTGGAGTTCGGCACGGCGATCCTGGCCGTCTCGGCGCTCTCCTTCCTCGGGTTCGGGGCGGTGCCGCCCAATCCCGAGTGGGGGCTGCTGGTCGCCGACGGGCGGACCTTCCTGGCCAGTGCCTGGTGGCTCACCACCATTCCCGGGCTGGTCATCGCGCTGGCCGTGACCGCGGCCAATGTGATCAGCCGGACCTTCAAGGATCGGAGCGAGGTGCACGGGTGAGCGGAACCCTGCTGGCCGTACGCGGCCTGGCGGTCGAGTACCGGTTGGCCGGCGGCGGCACGGTGGCGGCGCTGCGCGGCGTCGATCTGGACGTGCGGCCCGGTGAGATCGTCGCGGTGGTCGGCGAGTCGGGGTCGGGCAAGTCGACGCTGGCCCGGGCCGTGCTCCGGATGCTCAGCGGCAACGCGGCGATGACCGCCCGGTCGGTGGCCTTCACCCCGGACGGGGAGACGGTCGAGCTGACCGGCCTCACCGACGGGGAGCTGCGCGCGCGGCGCGGCCGGGACATCGGCTGGGTGCCCCAGGACCCCGGGGTGTCGCTGGACCCGGTGCGCCGGATCGGCGACCAGATCGCCGAGGTGCTCACCGTGCACGGGCTGGCCGACCGGCGGACCGCGCGGCGGCGCGCGGTGGAGGTGCTGGCGAGCGTCGGCATCGACGATCCGCAGGGGCGGGCTCGCCAGTACCCGCACCAGCTGTCCGGCGGGCAGCGGCAGCGGGTGCTGATCGGCATCGCGATCGCCGCCCGGCCCCGGCTGATCATCGCCGACGAGCCGACCAGCGCGCTGGACGTGACCACCCAGCGGACGATCATGGACCTGCTGGTCGAGGTGGCCGGCCGGGAGGGCAGTTCGGTGCTGCTCATCACGCACGATCTGGCGCTGGCGGCGGAACGCGCCGACCGGGTGGTGGTCGTGCGGCAGGGCGAGATCGTGGAGACCGGCGCGGCGGCGCAGGTCTTCGATGCGCCCGGCCATCCCTACACCGCCGAACTGGTCAGGGTCGCGCAGACCCTGGAGGGCGAGCGGCTCCGCCCGGCCCGCGCGGGCGGGGACCCGGTGATCGGAGCCGAGGACCTGGTGAAGACGTTCGGCCGCCGCGGGAGCAGGCGCCGGGCGGTGGACGGGGTGTCGCTGAGCGTGGCGCGCGGGACCACGCTGGGGATCGTCGGGGAGTCCGGGTCCGGCAAGTCGACGACGGCGCGGATGCTGCTCCGGCTGGAACGGCCGGACTCCGGGTCGGTCGAGCTGGCCGGGCAGGACCTGCTGCGGCTGCGCGGCGAGGCGCTCCGCCAGGCGCGGCGGCGGATCCAGCTGGTCCAGCAGGATCCGTACTCCTCGCTGGACCCGCGCCGGACGGTCGGCGCGAACATCGCGACCGCGCTGGACGCCTTCGGCATCGGCACCCGGGCCGAGCGGCGGGCCCGGGTCGCCGACCTGGTCGCCGACGTGGCGCTGCCCGCAGACGTGGTGGACCGCAGGCCGGGCGAGCTGTCCGGCGGCCAGCGGCAGCGGGTGGCCATCGCCCGGGCGCTGGCGGTCGGGCCGGAGATCGTGGTGCTGGACGAACCGGTGTCCGCGCTGGACGTGTCGGTGCAGGACCAGGTGCTCCGGCTGCTGGCCCGGCTCCAGGAGGAGCACGCGCTCACGTACGTGTTCATCTCGCACAACCTGGCCGTGGTCCGGCAGTTCTGCGACGAGGTGGCGGTCATGCGGGGCGGGCGGATCGTGGAGGCGGGACCCGCCGAGGCGATTCTGGAGAACGCGCGGCATCCGTACACCCAGGCACTGCTGAACGCGGTGCCGCGCCCGAAGCAGGAGGCGCACCTCGATCGTTGACCTCCGAAGGTTCCTACCATCTGGGAACGCTGGGACGCCCTCACCCTCCTCCCGAAACAACGAACCCGTCCTCGCCGAAATCGCCGCCGGCTTCGCCAACGCCCACGAACCGTCCTAGCCCTTGGCGCTGATGATGCTGGCCACCGCCGCGGCGATGATCTGCGGGCGCGGGACACCTGAGGGTGCGCCGGTCCACACCGACCTGCCGATCGGCCATGTCGTCCTCGAAGGCGCCGTCGCCCTGCAGACCGTCCAGGTCGACTGGTCGATCGCCCTTCCGGTCACCGCCGCCGCGGTGACCGGCGGCCTGGTCGGCGGATGGCTCGCCGGGCGGGTCCGCGCGGACCGCCTTCGTACGGCCTTCGGCTGGTTCGTCTTCGCGATGGGCGGCCTCGTGCTGGTCCAACAGGCACCGCCCGCCCTGTTCCACACCGGGTGGGGGCTCGCGGCGCTCCCGGTCGTCGCCGTGGCCGCGATCGCGTACCTGATCGCCTGCCGGAGGAGCCGCGACCTGCGGCTCAACCCGACGTGACGGTGCGCCCGACCCAGAGGTCCTTGGACCCTTTCTCCGCCCGCCGCAACGGGACTACACCGGGATCAGGAGGCAGTGATGAAGCTTCGCGAAGGACAGGACATCGTAAGAACAGAATGTGGCCGGGAACTGGTCGTGGGTCATCTGGAGCTCCCACACACGCATGGGCGGGTGACGCTCGATGTCGGTCTACGTTCCTACGATCACGATGAGGCATGGATCAGCCTGAGCCCGCAGGTTGCCCGGGCCCTGGCCGCCTGCCTGCTCGCCCAGGCGGCCGCCCTTGAGGAAGCGCCACGACCCGCGCCCGAAGCGGGGGCCGAGGCACGGCACACGATCGACGTACGCCACGCGGGAGGCGACGCGTACACGGTCGAGGTGCGCGGGCATGCACTCCTCACCGACCAGCCCGCCGACAGCGGCGGCACCGACCGGGGCACCATGCCGACGGAACTGTTCGTGGCCTCGCTGGCGTCCTGCGTCGCCTTCTACGCCGGCCGGTTCCTCGATCGGCACGGCGTCCCCCGCCGAGGGTTGCGCGTCACCGCCGAGTTCGACATGGCGGCCGACAGACCCGCCCGCGTCAGCGCGGTACGCCTGCGGGTCACCGTCCCCGAAGAGCTTCCCGAGTCCCGCCGCGCCGCGTTGCGCGCCGTCGCCGAACACTGCACCGTACACAACTCCCTGCGACAGCCCCCTCAGGTCACTGTCGACCTGATGGGCCCCAGCTCCGGGTGATGTCGGTACACGTGCCCTTCATCGCATCTAAACTCCGGGGATGAGCACGGAGCGGCATCTCGTGTCCTGGCTGAAAACCAAGAGTCCGGAGGAGCTTCGCCAGATTCTGGCGCGGGCCGGATTCACCAGCAGGAACGGCATTTCACCGGCGGACCTCGCGCGGCTGCTGCTTCGCCATGAGGTGACGCTCGCGCTCATCGGGTTCTGCACACTTCCCCAGACCCAGGCCCTGGCGGCCACGGCCTGGGTGGCGGCACGCCGGCACGGTCGGCTGAGCGGCTACTGGCACGGCGTGGACCCGGCCACCCGTTCCGTGCCTCGCGCCGAAGTGATCGACTTACTCGCCGGAGCGGACCAGGGACTACGGGCCGACGCCGAGGCGGTCCTGGACGACCTGGCCGAACTGACGCTGGTGCTCCCGCCGCATGGCGCGCACGTGACGGTTCCGGTCGGCGTCCATGTGAGCCTCGCCGACACGGTGGGCCTGGGCCGCCCGGCCGCCGAACTCCTCACCGCCTTCTTCAACGCCCCGGAGGTCCACCGGCTGGCCGACACGCTGGGCCTGCCGAAGGCGAGAACCCGCGACGACGCCCAACGCGGAGTGGTCGCCCTGCTGACCGACGCCGACCGGGTGCGTGCTCTGCTGGACGACGCGCCCGCGTCGGTCAGGGACCATCTGGACGGCATCATCAAGCACGGTTCGCAGGTCCTCACCCACGCCTACGAAGGCTCCCTCGGCTATCCCCCGAACCCCAAGGTCCGCTTCCGGGACAGCGGCTCCGGCGATCCCGACACCGACTGGCTGACCGCCCGGGGCCTGCTGCTACCTGCGGGGGCGGAGGACCTGGCCGAGGTGCCGATCGAGGTCGCCACGGCCGTCCTCGGCGAACTACGGGTCCCCTTCCACCCCCGCCCGCCACAGCCGCCCGACGATCTGATCGCCACCACTCGGGCCGACGGCTCCGCCCAGGCCGCGGTCACCGGCGCGGCCTCCCAGATCGAACGGCTCCTCGCCGCCTGCGCGCAGCAGCCTCCCGCCCTGCGCAAGACCGGCGGCCTCTCGGTACGGGACACCAAACGCGTCGCGAAGGCCGCGAGCGTGGCCGAGGAGGTCGCCAGATTCTGGCTCGACCTCGCCACCCAGGCCCAGTTGCTCCGCCCGCACGCGGAACCGGTCGAACGCCCCAAGGGGTACCGTGGCCGGCTGCCGGACCCCGTGGCCAACCTGCTTCCCACCAAGGCGTACGACAGGTGGCTGAAACGGCCACCGGCCGAACGGCTGACCCCGGTCATCGCCACCTGGGCCACGATCCCGGCGACCTATACGTACTGGCCTTTCACCGGGGAGACGCCCGTCGCCCTCACCGAGCCGGACGACCCGTACGCGGTCGGCACCCGGTACGCGCTGCTTGAGGCGCTGGACGCGCTGCCGCCGGGCAAGGGCGTCACCGCGCTGCCCTACCTGATCGCCAGGGCGAACTGGCACTGCCCGCACGGGGTCACCGACACGCCCGAACAGATCACCGCCATCCTCCGGGAGGCCGAACTGCTCGGAGTCGTCGCCGACGGCGGGCTCACCCAGGTCGGCCGCGCCGTCCTCGATCTGCTCCGCACGGGCGAGGCGTGGTCGTCGCCGGAGCCCGCGCTGGCCTCCGCGCTGACCGCGATGCTGCCGCCGCCTCAGTCGTCGGCCTTCTTCCAGGCCGACCTGACCGCGGTCGTCCGGGGGATCCCCATCGCGTCACTCGCCGCCCTGCTCGACACGACCGCCGACCGGGAGTCGGAGGGCCACGCGGTGGTCTGGCGCTTCACTCCCGCGACCGTACGCCGCGCCCTCGACACCGGTCACGAGGCCGACAAGCTGCTCACCCAACTCACCGCCGTCGCCGAAGCCCCCCTCCCACAGCCTCTCGAATACCTGATCAAGGACATGGGCCGCACCCACGGCCGGATGCGCGTGGTCCGCTCCGGCTGCTGCATCCGCTCCGACGACGAAACCCTCATCGACGAACTGGCCCGCACCCGAGCCCTGGCCAAACTCGGCCTCCGCAAGATCGCCCCGACCGTCCTGATCAGCTCAGCGGACGATCAGGAAACCCTGACCGCCCTCCGCAACGCCGGCTACACCCCAACACTGGAGGACGAGACCGGCACAACGGTCATCACCCGACCAGCCCAGCACAGAGCCCCGGCCAGACGCTGACCCCCCGGAATCCCGGTAGTTGGAGTCCCACTTGAGTAGGTCCCTACTCACGACCCAATTGGGCCGCTCTCCGGATCCTGAAGGAAGTCCGACCCACCTTCAGGAGGTCTCCGTGGAACGTTCCGCCGCCGTCAAGCTCGCCGTCGCCACAGCCTTGAGCCTTGTGCTGGCCACCCTCGCCGTCCCGACCCAGGCCACCGCAAGCGCGAGGCAGCTGATGCTCGTCAACGTGGAGACCGGCAAGTGCCTGACCATCGCGGGCGGCGTCAGCACCGACAACAACGTCCACGCCGTGCAGTACACCTGCGACACCGACCTGTCCCGGCGCTGGACGCTGGAGTCGGGCAGGGGCGGTGGAAAGCGCATCAGAAACGCCCAGACGGGCAAGTGCCTGACGATCGCGGGCGGCCTCAGCACGGCCAACAACGTCACGGCTCTGCAATACAACTGCGACCGCCACCCCTCCCGGTCATGGACCTTCTCCGAGGACGGCGACACCGGCAACTACTGGATCAAAAACGTACAGACCGGCAAGTGCGTAACCATCGCCGGCGGCCTCAGCACCGCCAACAACGTCGAAGCCCTCCAGTACACCTGCGACCGCCACCCCTCCCGCCGCTGGCACCTCGTCTGGACCAGCTAACAATCCCCTACCCGAGCGGAAAGTCACGCCCAGCGCGACTTTCCGCTCCCGCGTCTGGACCGTCAGAGGGTGCCGTTGACTTCCTCCCCTGGCAAACAGCCCCATACCTAGGCGAGCATTCGAAGCCTCCCCACCGACCTGCGGTAGCGCGTTGTCCCCGCAGGTCGGAGGCGTACGCTTTCATTCAGGCAAAGGCACCAGGTACCTTTGGGTACTGGAGGTTATCGTGGCTGGTTCGAATGTGGCGCCGCTGAAGGTGGACTCGGAAACCGATCGCTTGATCTCTCACGGGGCTCACTTTCTCCACGTGACGAAGAAGGAGTTCGTGGCACAGGCCGTACGGGTGTACCTCAAGGTCCGCCAGGCCGAACTGCATGCCGCAATGCAGGAGGCGATGGCCCAGCTGGACGGCACGCACACCGCCCGAGTGGCCCTCGTCTCCGGACTCACCAAGGAGCAGATCGAGGAACTCGGCGGAGTGGAGGAAGGGTGAATCCTACCCGTCCGACCATCCGCTGCCTGCGTGAAGACCTCGGCATCGCCAAGCTGCCGCCAGCCCACATAGCTCTGGACGAGATCGACCATCCACTGATCCACAAGGCGTCTGCCCAGTTCGCCGGAGGCAGCGCCCGGGAGCGGATCGCCTCGGTGGATGACAACGTCCTGCTCAAGGTCAAGATCCAGCGTTGGAGGGGAGCGGTATGGCAAGACAACCGCTGCCCCTGGCTGGTGGCAGCCGGTCGTCGGGAGGACGGCAGCCCAGACGACTTCTACGCGGCGCTCGCCGAACGAGCCCGGCAGGCGCGTAAGGCGTACAACAGCTCGCACACACACCGGCGGAGTCCGGTGAGGTGGTCTGGTCCAATCTCATGGACCCTCAAGCCGCCGCAACGCTCCTGGCGGAAGGCGAGCAAGAGTAGGCCCAGGTCAACTAACCGCTCCACCTAATCAAGGCCAGCCCGACGCGGCGAACGCCATCAGTACAGGTCCAGTTCCTCGCTGAGGGCTATGAGGTCGTCGGCGGCCTTGCGCCTGTCAGTATCGCTCTGCCGCTTGTAAGCCATGAGATCCTCGAACCGGACACGCCGGTGCCGCCCGACGAGGCGATGCGGAATCCTTCCCGTGTCGAGCAGCCCGATGAGGTAGGGCCTGGAGACGTTGAGCAGGTCCGCCGCCTGCCGTGTAGTCAGCTCGGCATGATTGGGCATCGCTGTCACGCCCCGCCCCTCGGCGAGCTGCGTGAGCATGTAGGCGAGCATCGTCACGACATCGCGGGGCAGGACGAGGGCCTCGTCGCCGGCCAACTCCCCGGTAACGCGGATGTCTTCAGCGCCGGGGTGGGTGGCCAGGTAGTCCTTGATCCGTCGCATGGCACGGGCCGCGTCCTGCGCGTCCACCCGGCCGGGCTCCAGGGACTTCGGAGTTCGCACGGTCATTTACTACCCTCCTCTCCATCGCATTATGTGCAGCGAACGCAATAAATGCAATCACCGAACGTGCCTGCCAGCAGAGTCCAGACCAGGGCTCCTGGTTTTGTCGGAAGCGGTCGGTAGCGTGGCGGGGTAGGTGTTGGCGGAGCTGAGGTGGCTGGGTGGGATGGTGGTGGGGCTCATCGGGCGGGAAGGGCCGGCGGGGGTTCTGCGTGGGGAGATTGAGCGGGCCGCGGAGAGTCATGGGGGGCTGGTGCTGGTCACCGGGGAGGCGGGGATTGGGAAGACCTCGCTGGTGACGGGGGCCGTTGAGGAGGCCAGGCGGCGGGGGGCGCTGGTGGTCAGCGGGTCGTGCTGGCATTCGGAGGGGGCGCCGGGGTACTGGCCGTGGGTGCAGGTTGTGCGGGCGTTGAAGCGGGGGGCCACGGAGGAGGAGTGGGCGGAGGCGGCCGCGGCGGCGGGGAGCAATCTACTGGTGTTGCTGGGGGAGGCGCCGGCGCCCGGGTCGGCCGAGGCGTTCCGGTTGTATGACGCGGTGACGGTGGCGCTGGTTTCGGTGTCGCAGCATCGGCCGGTGATGGTGGTGCTGGATGACCTGCACTGGGCGGACACGGCGTCGTTGCGGTTGCTGGAGTTCGCGGTTCAGCACACCTGGTTCGAGCGGGTACTGCTGGTCGGGACGTACCGGGATGTGGAGGTGGAGTCGGGCGGGCACCCGCTGGAGCCGTTGATCACGCCGCTGCTGGCGAAGGCGACCACGGTGACGCTGACCGGGCTGGTTCGGGACGAGGTGGGCACGTTGATGGCCCGGACCGCCGGTCGGAAGCCGACGCCGGGGCTGGTCGACGAGGTGCACCGGCGTACCGGGGGGAACCCGTTCTTCGTCGAGCAGACCGCCCGGTTGTGGCGGAGCAGTGGCTCGGTGAGCGCGATCGCGCCAGGGGTGCGGGACGCCTTGCAGCGCCGGTTGTCGCTGCTGCCCCCGGCCCTGGTGGAGTTGCTGACGGACGCCGCGGTGCTCGGGCGGGAGTTCCACCGTGAGGTCCTGGCGGCGGTGTCCGGGCTGGCGCCGCCCGAGGTGGACGGCCTGCTGGAGCAGGCGGTGAACGCCCGCCTGGTGGTCGCGCGGGACACCGGGAAGTTCGTGTTCGCCCACGATCTGGTACGGGAGACGCTCTACGCCACGCCGGGCGCGGCCGAGATACGCCGCCGCCACGCGACGGTGATCCGTGCCCTCGACCGCTCCCCCGCCCTCGCCGAATGGATCTTCCCTGCCGACCAGGCCCACCACGCCTACCTGGCAGGCGACGAACTGGACCCCGCCCGCGTGGTGAAATCCCTGCGTCACGCCGAATGGGACGCGGGCCAGCGCATGGCCACCGAGGAGGCGCTGGGCCACCTCCGCAAGGCGTACGAGGTGGCCGCCGCCCTCGACCCGCGGAGCAGGCTGGTGATCGCCCTCCGCCTGGGCGAGTCCCTCGACCACCGGGGCGCCGTCGAAGAGGCCCGCACCAGCTTCCGCATCGCCATCGACCTGGCCAGGAAACTGGACAGGCCGGACCTGCTGGCCAGGGTCGCCCTCAGCCTCTTCCGCTCGGAGGGCCCGGTCTGGAACTACGGCCACACTTGGCCGGTCGCCATCGACTTCCTCCACGAGGCCCACGCCCGGATGACCGCGACCAGGGATCACACAAAACACCCGAACCGGGACCAGGATCACCACGTCCATGCGGAACACCCGGGACGCGCGGGGCCGGTCCCGAACGAAGTGATCGCGGCAGAGCTGGCCGCCTGGCTGGCGGACCTGGCCCGGCGGGAGCAGGACGACGAAACGCTCTCCTTCAGCCTGCTAACGCTGTTCGACCTGCTCTGGCGTCCGGGCACCGCGAAGCAGCGGGCCGCGTTGACCGCGGAGCTGATGGAGGTCGCCCGGCGCACCGGTGACCACGACACGATGCACTTCGGGGCGTCGCTGCGCTGGGTGACGCTGCTGGAGCAGGGGGACCCCGCCTACCTCGACCAGTACGACCTGTCCACCAAGGTCGCCGAGCAGGAGGGCATGCTCCGTCTCAACTTCGCCGGTTTCATCGACCAGAGCATCATCACCACCTTGATGGGCCGGTTCGAGGAGGCGGAAAACTACCTGGAGCAGGCGCTCTCCTCCGTCGGCGACGACAGCGCGTCGGCGCCCGCGTTCATGGCCAACCACCTGCGCTGGGCCTTCCTGCTCCTGCAGGGCAGGTTCGACGAGCTGGAGGAACTGCACAAACGCCTGGTGGCCGACCGCCACCCGCATCCGGAGCTGCTGGCGGGCATCACCGCCCTGAGCAAGGGCGACGTGGCGGGCGGTCTGCGCCTGCTGCCGGGCCCGGGGGCGGACCCGTACCCGCGGAGTTTCGCGTCGCTGGGGTTGCGGTTGATGGCGCAGGCGGCGGCCGTGGCGGGTGACCCCGGGCTGACCGCCCGGACCCGGGCGGCGCTGGAGCCGCACCGCGGTGACTGGCTGCTCTCCCTGTGGGGCTGCGACATCAGCGGCCCCGTGGACCACTGGCTGGCGGTGCTGGACGCCGGGGAGGGACGCTGGGCGGACGCGATCGCCGGGTTCACCGCCGCCTACCGATCCGCCGACCGGTTGAAGGCCGCGCCCTGGTCGATCGAGGCGCGGACCGGCCTGGCGGCGGCCCGCCTCGCCAGAGGGGCGGACGGCGACCTGCGGGCGGCCGTGACCCTGCTGGACGCGGTGGAGCGGGAAGCGGCTCGCATCGGCATGCGGCACATCGTGGACCGGGTCCACGCGCTCCGCCGTCAGACGGGCCCGTCCGCCGCCCCGGTGCCCGGCGGGGTGTTCCGGCTGGAGAACGGCGTCTGGTCGCTGGGTTTCGGGGAGCGCACCGTGCACATGCCGGACGCCAAGGGCCTGCGCGACCTGCACTACCTGCTGAGCACCCCCGGCGGGGACGTGCCGGCCGTGCGGCTGCTCGACCCCGAGGGCGGCGAGGTCGTGGTGGCCGCGCGCCGGATGGGCGGGGATCCGGTGCTGGACGACGCGGCCAAGGCCGCCTTCCGGCACCGGCTGACCCTGCTGGACGAGGAGATCGACCAGGCGGCGGCGCTCGGCCAGGAGGGGCGGGCCGCCGAGTTCGACCGGGAGCGGCAGGCGCTGCTGGCCGAGTTGCGGGCCGCCGCCGGTCTGGCGGGCCGGGACCGGCGGCTGGGCGACGAGGCGGAGCGGGCCCGCAAGACGGTCACCGCCCGCATCCGCGACACCCTGCGCAAACTCGACGACCGCCACCCCGCCCTCGCCTCCCATCTGCGTTCCACCATTTCCACGGGAGCCACCTGCCGCTACCAGCCGGACCGGGAGATCGACTGGCGGCTGCACTGACGAGAAACCCGTCCCGTGGACAGCAACTACTTGCGGTTGTAGAGCCGCATGGTGATCGTGCCGAACACGACGGTGAGCACGGCCGCGGAGACCAGCACCCAGGTCACTTCACCGGTGTCCCAGGCGCCGTTCATCATCGAGCGGACCGCGGCGACCAGGTGGGCGATCGGGTTGACGTCCACGAAGGCCTGGAGCCAGCCGGGCATGGTGGCGGGGTCGACGAAGACGTTGCTGAGGAAGGTGAGCGGGAACAGCACCAGCATGCTGATGCCCATCACCGACTTCTCGCTCCGCAGGAAGAGGCCGAACATGGTCCAGATCCAGGAGAAGGCGAACGAGAAGATCACCAGGAGGGCGACCCCGGACAGCACGCCCACGATCCCGCCGGGCGGGCGGAAGCCCATGATCAGGCCGACCACGACGATCGTCGTGGAGGCCAGCAGGTAGCGGAGCACGTCGCCGAGCAGGTTGCCGACCAGGGCGGCCGGGCGCCAGACGGGCAGCGTGCGGAAACGGTCGAAGACCCCCTTGGCGATGTCGTTGTTGACCGCCACGCCGGTGTACATAGTGATCATCACCACGCTCATCACCATGATGCCGGGCAAAAGGTACTGCAGGTACTCCCCGGTGGACCCGGCCAGGGCGCCGCCGAACAGGTACGTGAACATCAGCGTCATCATGATCGGAAACGCGGTCACGTCGAACAGCTGCTCCGGCACGTGCTTGATCTTCAACATGGCGCGCCAGCCGAACGTGATCGACGCAGACAGGGCGCTCGGCCGGGGTGGCCGTGCCCCCGGCGCCATGACCGCGCCTATGGTCTCGGCGGCCGGGACGTACGGGACGGTGGTGGTCTCAGAGGTGGTGGTGGTCATGGTTTCTCCCAAAAGTCAGGCGACCAGAAGTCAGGCGGCGGCGCGGTCGGTGAGGGCGAGGAAGACCTCGTCGAGGCTGGGCTGGCCGAGAGCGAACTCGTCCACGACGATCCCGGCGGCGGCCAGTTCGGCCAGCGCGGCGGCGGCGATCTCCGCGTCGTCCACCCGGGCGCTGAGCGCGACGGGGTCGGCCTCCTGCTGCACGGGCGTCCGCAGCGCCCGCGCCAGCACGTCTTCGGCCGCCGGACGCTGGGCGGCGTCGCGCAGCCGCACGTGCACGGTGCCCGCCCCGATGGACGCCTTCAGCTCGCCGGGCGTGCCCTCGGCGATGACCCGGCCCGCGTCGATGACGGCGATGCGGGCGGCCAGGTGGTCGGCCTCGTCCAGGTACTGCGTGGTGAGCAGCACGGTGGTGCCCTGCGCGACCACGGCGCGGACGATGTCCCAGACCTGGTTGCGGCTGCGCGGGTCGAGGCCGGTGGTGGGCTCGTCCAGGAAGAGCAGGCGGGGGGTGCTGAGGATGCTGGCGGCGATGTCCAGCCGCCGCCGCATGCCGCCCGAGTAGGTCTTGACCAGGCGACCGGCCGCCTCGGTCAGGCCGAAGGCGACCATCAGCTGCTCGGAGCGGTCCCGGGCGGCGGCCTTGCGGTAGCCGAGCAGGCGGCCCAGGAGGACGAGGTTCTCGGTGCCGGTCATCTCCTCGTCCACGGAGGCGTACTGACCGGTCAGACTGACCAGGCCGCGGACGGTGTCGGCCTCGTGGAGCACGTCGTGGCCGAAGACCCGGGCCTGGCCGCCGTCGGGCCGCAGCAGGGTGGCCAGCATGCGCACGGCCGTGGTCTTTCCTGCCCCGTTGGGGCCGAGCACGCCGTACACGGTGCCGGGCGGGACGGTGAGGTCGAGGCCGTCGACCGCGCGGGTGGTGCCGAATACTTTCACCAGTCCGGACGTCTCGATCGCCGGAACGTCTTGTGCGCTCATTGCTGCTTCCCTCTCTCTTCACCCGTAGGGCGCGAGAAGGTCGCTAGATCGGATCTAGCGGGGCAGGAGATCACTTGTTGGGTACGGTCGGAGGCGAGCATTGGAGGAGCTATGGCGGACGTCTTCGACGTGATCGTGATCGGCGCCGGCCCTGCTGGGGAGAACGTGGTGGACCGGGTGACCCGCGGCGGGCTGACCGCGGCCCTGGTGGAGAGCGAGCTGGCGGGCGGCGAGTGCGCCTACTGGGCCTGCATCCCCAGCAAGGCGCTGCTGCGGCCGATGGAGCTGCTGGCCGAGACCAAGCGGGTGCCAGGGCTGCCGGCGGGGCCGATCGACCCGGCCAAAGTGGTGGCCAGGCGGGACGAGACGGTGTCGGGGTACGACGACGCGGGTCAGGTCCGCTGGGTGGAGTCGGTGCACGGCGTGTTCTTCCGAGGCCTGGGACGGCTGGCCGGGCCCCGGCAGGTCGAGGTGACCGGCAGTGACGGAGACAAGCGGCAGCTCACCGCCCGGCAGGCGGTGGTGCTGGCGACAGGAAGCAGGGCGACGATCCCGCCCGTCCCGGGGCTGGCCGACGCCCGGCCGTGGACCAACCGGGAGGCCACCGGGGTACGGAACGTCCCCCGGCGGCTGGTGGTGCTCGGGGGTGGCGTGGTCGCCTCCGAGATGTCGCAGGCGTTGCGGAGCCTCGGGGCTGCGGAGGTGACGCTGGTCGTCCGGGGACGGCGGCTGCTGGAGCGGGCCGAGCCGTTCGCCGGGGAGATGGTGGCCGAGTCCCTGCGGGCGCACGGGATCGACGTGCGGTTCGGGACCACGATCCAGAAGGTGGATCGGCCGGTGGCCGGGGGCGAGGTGACGGTCGAACTGTCGGACGGCACGTCGCTGACGGCCGACGAGATCCTGGTGGCGGCGGGGCGACAGGTGTCCACCGTCGACATCGGCATGGACTCGGTCGGGCTGACGGGGGGCCGTCCGGTGACGGTCGACGACAGCATGCGGGCGACCGGCGTCGAGGACGGCTGGCTGTACGCGGTCGGGGACGTCAACGGGCGCGACCTCCTCACCCACATGGGGAAATATCAGGCCAGGATCTGCGGGGACGTGATCGTGGCTCGGGCGACCGGGACCGCCGACGATCTCCCGTCGATGCGGGATCGGGCCGGTGCCGCCGGGGCGCCCCAGGTGATCTTCACCGATCCCCAGGTCTGCGCCGTCGGGATCACCGAAGAGGCCGCCAGGAAGGCCGGAAAGAACGTGCGGGTCGTCGAATACGACATCGCGCAGGTGTCCGGGGCGTACCTCCAGGGGGAGGGGTACAAGGGCCGGGCCAAGGCGGTCGTGGACGAGGACCGGCGGGTGCTGCTCGGGGTGACCTTCGTGGGGCCGGGGGTGGCTGATCTGCTGCACTCCGCCACGATCGCGGTCACGGCCGGCGTGACGCTGGACGATCTGTGGCACGCCGTGCCGTCGTTCCCGACCGTCAGCGAGGTGTGGCTGCGGCTGCTGGAGGCGTACGGGCTCTGAAAGTTCATTTTGGTGGGTTGCGGAGTTTGCCGTGGTGCCGCTTCGGTGTGGCGGCATGGGTGTGAGCCAGGCGATCATCGTTGACTCGCGTGCGGTACGTGATGCCGCCGGGGAACTCGTGCACGAGGGGAACCGGGTCCCGGACATCGTGACCCTGGACCCACTCCGCTGGGTGGTGGGCTGGCGGGCGGGCACCAGCGACCCCCTCGACGCGACCCCCACCGACCAGGGCTCCATCCGGTACGCGCGAACCACCGACGGCGGCCGTACCTGGACGAAGGGCACACTGGCCACGGCCACCTCCACCCACCGCTACCACTACGTCATATTTTTTCGCGATAAATCCGTTTTGTACGCGGTGGTGGGGCGGATTTCGGTCGCGGAGGACCGGGAGGGAACGGAGGTCGACGGGTTTCCGGTCCGGATGACGATGAAGCGGAGCCTGGACGCGGGAGTGACCTGGTCGGATTTCCCGATCGAGGTACGGGTTCCGGACAACACCCGAGGGGTGGTCGTCGCCGGAAAGCCGGTTCTCCACGACGGCGTCTGGGTGATCCCCTACTGGCGGCAGGGCTCAGGGGTCTCCCAGGCCGGAGTACTCCGCTCCACAGATCTCCGCCTCTGGGAGTCAGGTGCCCTGGCGGTGCCCCCGGCAGGCATCGGCATCGAGGAACCGCAGGTCGTCTCCCGTGGCGACACGCTCGTGATGGTCACCCGCGCCCTGGTCCGCACCGCCCGCCCCGAGGACCGTGACGCGTACTACCGCAGGAACGCCGCCTACTCCGCCACCGCCACCAGCACCGACGGCGGCCTGACCTGGTCCCCGATGACACTCGACCCCGAGTTACCCAACTACTACGTCAAAACCTTCTACAGCCGGGCCGCCGACGGCCGGGAACTCGCCATCTACAACACGCTCGCCGGCCCGTTCGCCGGCCCGTCGGAATCCCGCCCCGACCGCTACCGCGAGGTCCTCCACTACAAGACCAGACGCCCCGGAGAACCCTGGCAACCCGGCCGCCTCTTCGCCGACGGCCCCCGCCTGACCAAGAAGGCCGCCCGAGGCTGGGACGTCTACCCCAGCGGCGACGAGTTCGCCCCCGGCAGGTACGCCGTCGTCTGGGAGCACAACCAGATCAACATCAAGGTAGCCGTCCTCGACCTCGACCACGACGACCTCCCCCAGAACCTGGCCCCAGGCCCGTGGACCCTCGACCCCGGCGCCCGCCGGGACGCCACCGGGATCCACCTCCGCAGCACCAACGCCACCCCGGTCCGTGCCACCACTCCCCTGGCCGCCGGCTGCGACTTCACCGTCGAGTTCCGCGGCCGCGTCCTGGACGACAGCGCCCTGGACCCGCAGACCGGCAGCGGCGTCAGCCTGGGCACCAAGGTCTGCAACGGCGCCCGCCGCCTCATGCTCACCATCCAGCGCGGCGGCGTCTGGACCATGCGCAAGGGCTCCACCACCTGGGAACGCGTCCACCCGGTCGCGTCCCCCCTCGACGAGACCACCTGGAAGGTCACCACCGACAGCGCCGGCGTGGCCCGCCTCTACCGCAACGGCGCCGACACCGGCACCACCTGGATCATCCAGGACTCCGGCGAGGCCCCCGCCCTCACCCACTGGGTCACCGGCACAAAGGGCGGCAACACGGCCGAAGCCCACATCCTCTGGACAACCCTCACCCCCACCACCCCGCCCCTCCCCTGAGACCCGGCCGTACGGAGTCCGGGGCGGGCGGCGGTACCTTGTTGGCCGTGACTGCTATTGACGCCGGCGCGTACGGCACAGGGTTGGCGACCATCGCGGACAACGGGACCGTCCTGGACACCTGGTATCCGAACCCGGCGCTGGGGGAACCCCCGGCCATCGGGACGCAGGTGCTCTCCCCCGACGAGGCGGGCGAGCTGGCCCCCCTGATCGGGGAGGACCCCGAGCGGGGCGTACGGGTGGTCGCCGTGCGAACGGGGATCGGCAAGCTCGATGAGGCGCCGGTGGACGCGCACGACGTCTACCTGCGGCTGCACCTGCTCTCCTCGCGTCTGGTCCAGCCACACGGCCTGAACCTGGACGGGATCTTCGGCCTGCTGGCCAACGTCGTGTGGACCAACCACGGCCCCTGCCGGGTGGAGGACTTCGAGTCGGTACGGCTCCGCCTGCGCGCCCGCGGCCCGGTCACCGTGTACGGGGTGGACAAGTTCCCCCGCATGGTGGACTACGTGCTCCCCTCGGGCGTCCGGGTGGCGGACGCCGACCGGGTGCGCCTGGGCGCCCACCTGGCCTCGGGAACCACCGTCATGCATGAGGGCTTCGTCAACTTCAACGCGGGCACGCTGGGCGCCTCCATGGTGGAGGGCAGGATCTCGGCCGGAGTGGTGGTCGGGAACGGCTCGGACGTGGGCGGCGGCGCGTCGATCATGGGCACCCTCTCCGGCGGCGGCAAGCAGGTCATCTCGATCGGCGAGCGCTGCCTGGTCGGCGCCAACGCCGGAATCGGCATCTCCCTCGGCGACGACTGCGTGGTCGAGGCCGGTCTGTACGTCACCGCCGGCACCAAGGTCACCCTCCCCGACGGCACCGCCGTCAAGGCCCGCGACCTGAGCGGCAGCAACGGCCTGCTGCTGCGGCGCAACTCCACCACGGGCACCGTCGAGGCGGTCCCCCGTACCGGAACCGGCATCGAGCTGAACGCGGCCCTGCACGCCAACGACTGACCCACCGCGCGACCTGGGCGGGCGCCACGCCCAGGTCATCGCGGCGTTCCCGCCCGGGTCAGGAGGGGGAGATGGCCTCCTGGAGCTCGGTCACCCAGGTGGACGGGTCGCCCATGCCGTACTCGAGGTAGACCTCGCGCATGTAGCCGAGGCTGCGGTAGCCGTTCTCCTCCACCCAGCGGGCCAGTTGCTGAACCGAGGCGTCCACGGTGTCCATCGGGCCGTGGTGCAGGAGGGTGGCGACGTTCTCCACGGCGGGGAGGTCGACGACGGCGAAGTCGTACTGGTCGCTGGGCTCGACGGCGACCGGGAAGGCGGCGTGGATCTTGATGCCCTCGGGGACGGTCTCGTAGTAGGCGATGCCGGGGCCGACCATGGTGACCCCGGCCTTTTCCAGACGTTTGATGAGTTCGGGGTAGAGGGGCTGGATGACGGGGCTGATGTGCTCGGCTTCGTAGCTTTCCGCGACCCCGGTGAGCTCGGCCACCCGGACCGCGGGCACGCTCTTCACGACGACGTCTGCGGGCATGACGCCCTCCTTTTCGATGAGCCGGATCCTCGCCTCGACCCCGACCAGCCGGGCCCGGTCCCGGTTTACCTGGGCCTCCAGCTCGGCCTGCCGGAGCCGGAGCATGCCGTGCAGCTCCTCGACGCTGACCTTGTCGTCGAGCACGGCCGCCACCTGGTGCAGGGTGAAGCCGAGATCCTTGAGCGCGATCAGCCGGTTGAGCCGGGACAGCTGGGCCGCCTGGTAGTAGCGGTACCCGGTGACCGGATCGACCCGGGCGGGCCGGAGCAGGCCCACCGAGTCGTAGTGGCGCAGCATGCGGATCGACACCCGGCCGATCCTGGCGAAGTCTCCGATAGTGAACATGACCCCTCCTGGTGTAGGCCCTCACACGGTGTCAGGGTCAACGCCCGCCCCTGAGAGCACCCTGAGTTGTCCCTGATGTTCCGTCCCGTCTCGCCACAACGGCCGCCCCCGGTCGTACCGTGAAGGCATGGGACGCATTCTTATGATCGCCGCGCTGGTCGTGGTGGGGTTCTTCGTCATCGGCTGGCTGATCGGCTTCGTCTTCAGCGCCATCAAGTGGATTCTGGTCGTCGCCATCCTCGCGTTCGTGGCCATGGCCGTGATGCGGCTGCTACGCTCCGGCAGCTCCGGCCGGGACGACTACCACTAGGTTTCGTATCCTGACCGCATGAGCGGTGACGCACACGGGCACGGTCATGGGCACGCTCTCACCACCGAAGCCGACCGCCGTTACCTGGGCGGCGCGCTCCTGCTGATCGTCCTGTTCATGGCCGGCGAGGTGGTCGTCGGCCTGATCGCCCGTTCCCTGGCGTTGATCTCCGACGCCGGTCACATGCTCACCGACGCGGCGGCCATCGTGCTCGCGCTGGTCGCGATGAGGATCGCCGCCCGCCCGCCGCAGGGCGGATTCACCTACGGCCTGCGCCGTGCCGAGATCATCAGCGCTCAGCTCAACGGCATCACACTGCTCCTGCTCACCGCGTACTTCGTGGTCGAGGCGGTCCGGCGCCTCATCACGCCGCCGACGGTGGCGGGCGGCCTGGTGGTGGCCACCGGCCTGGCCGGGATCGTGGTGAACCTGGCCGCCACCTGGCTGATCAGCCGCGCCAACCGGACCAGCCTGAACATCGAGGGCGCCTTCCAGCACGTACTCAACGACCTGTACGCGTTCATCGCCACCACGCTGGCCGGTGTGGTCATCTGGCTGACCGGCTGGGGGCGGGCCGACGCGCTGGCCGCGCTGGTGGTGGCGGGGCTGATGGCCAAGGCCGGCTGGCGGCTGGTC
The DNA here is from genome assembly GCF_018476525.1 of Acrocarpospora catenulata. Classification (GTDB taxonomy): domain Bacteria; phylum Actinomycetota; class Actinomycetes; order Streptosporangiales; family Streptosporangiaceae; genus Acrocarpospora; species Acrocarpospora catenulata. The sequence continues at coordinate 126,724 of NZ_JAHCST010000010.1, read as the reverse complement.
CGGGACTCGGGGCGGGTCTTCATGGAGGCCGCCCCCGCGGGCATGAGCCCGAACGAGATCGGCGGCCGCATGGCGGCTCTCGGCTCCGTCGTGGAGGTGCACGACCTGCACGTCTGGGAGGTCACCTCGGGGTACGCCGCGCTCTCCGCGCACATCCTGGTGGACCCGGGCGCGGACTGCCACGCGGTACGGCTGGCCACCGAGCGCCTGGTTCTCGACACGTACGGCATCGAGCACACCACGCTCCAGGTGGACCACGCCGCTCCCGAGTTGCTCCGCATCGGCGACGACGACGCCCACTGCCACGCACCACACGGGCCCGTCCACAAAGCGGACGGGCCCGTGCCGTAGATCTATTCGGTTGTCGCCCGGTCGTTACAGGGGCGGGTACGCGTTGGCCAGCAGCTCGCGGAACTGAGCCGAGAACCAGTGACCGGAGACCGGGGCGTTCGGCAGCGCGCCGGTGGCGCTGTTGCCGTTGCGCTCGTTGCCGCCGTAGGTCGGGTCACACATCCGGTCGAAGCCCTTGCCCTCGTCGTTCGGGATGGCCGAGCTGGAGCCGTCCGACTCGCCCGGAGGCTTGACCCAGACGTAGGCGTCGATGCCCGGGGCGGGGTTGGCCCGCGGCCGCTCACCGAGGCCGGCGCCGCTCTGGTTGCACCAGTTGCCGGCGTGGATGCGCCGGTCGATCTTGGACTGGTTGACGAAGGTGTTCATATCGGTCGACGTGCTGGGGCCGGTGGGCCGGTTCGGGCCGCCCCAGCCGTTGCGCGAGGTGTCGATCAGCATGCCGATGTTGGACGGGAAGCCGTCCTGGATCAGCCGGTTCCGGAACGCCTGGGCGTAGCTGAGCTCGTCCACGTAGAAGTTCCAGTCGACCCAGCGGGACTGCCGAATGGTCTGGCCGTTCACCGTCGAGTTGATGGTGAAGTACGGCTCGACCAGCGCGGAGTAGTTGGCGGTGTTGGTGATGAAGCCGTGCACCGTGTTCCGGCCGCCGGTGGCCATGGCGGCCGTGGAGGCGAACAGCTGCGAGGACGGACCGAAGTTGGTGTCCCAGCCCAGCCAGCCGTGGTGACCGGCGTCGACGTAGTTGTAGACGTTCGGGATCGCGTAGAGCTTGCCCAGGGCGTAGGCCACACCCTGCTCGTAGGCGCCGGAGGTCTTGGCCTCCTGGCACTTCGCCAGGTTGAGGTTGGTGACCAGGTTGGGCAGCGAGTCGATCTCGATGATCGCCACGATGCGCAGGTTCCGGTACTTCGGGTCCGCCATGATGCCGGCGATGACGTCGATGTACTCGGTCTTGTAGCGGTTGAGGCCGTTCTGCGAGATGAGCAGCTCGCCGTTGGAGGCCAGCGCCGAGCAGTCGCGGTTGGGCAGGTTGTAGACGACGACCTGGATGGTCAGCGCCTGGGAGCCGTTGGCGGCGTCCTGCTCCACGGCCAGGTCCAGGTGGTCACGGAGACCCTTGCTGTTGTTGCCGGCCGAGCCGGAGCTGATCGCCGCGATCCGGTCCAGCCAGATGGCGGTGGAGGTGTTGGCGACCGCGGCGCCGCCGGGCTCGGAGCGGGCCGACGCGGCCCAGTCCGGGTTCACGTAGCCGGTCGCCCCGGCGTAGGGGTTGTCCACCCGCGGGCCCGGGGGCTCCGGCGGGATGCTCGGCGAGGGCGACGGGGACGGGCTGGGGCTCGGGCTCGGCGACGGGCTCGGCGACGGGCTCGGCGAGGGGCTGGGCGACGGCGACGGGCTCGGGCTGGGGGAAGGGCTGGGCGAGGGGCTCGGTGACGGCGACGGGCTGGGGCTCGGGCTCGGCGAAGGGGACGGCGACGGGGTGCCGCCGCAGGTCACGCCGTTGACGGAGAACGCCGTCGGCCGGGGGTTGCTCCCGGACCAGGTGCCGTTGAAGCCGATGCTGACGGTGGCGTTGGTGGCCAGGGAGCGGTTCCAGTCCATGGCGACCGCGGTCACGTTGGCCCCGGACTGCGACCAGGTGGCCGACCAGCCCTGGCTGACCTGCTGCCCGGCGTTGGGGAACGCGAAGCGCAGCGTCCAGTCGCTCAGCGCGTCGCCCGTGTTCTTGATCGTGACGTTGGCCGTGAACCCACCGGTGCCCGGGCTCGACGTCCACTCGTTGACGGCGTAGGTCACGTCACACGCGACCGCCGCGTTGGCCGCCGTGGCGTTGGCCACGGCGAGCGTGGATCCGAGCGCGGCCACCGCCATCGCGGCCAGGCCGCGACGGAGACGGGAGCGCGCGGCTCCGGATCGGGGGATGGAACTCATTGGGGGGGTCCTCCTGGGTGTTTCCATCGCGCACTTGGGAGCGCTCCCACGGAAGATAGGGTTCGCGTGATCGACGCGTACAGGACCGTCCCGGGCGTCCCAGCCCCACCATTGGCCCACCCAACCCTCACGAGCAGGCCATCCACCCTCACATTACGGGAAAAACACCCCATGCGTTAGCTGAAAGTTTCAGCTTGTCCCCAACCCCCGGGGCCCAACCGGCCGCGTACCGGTGACAAAGTAGGCTTGCGCCCAACCAAGTTCACACATCATTAAGGGGATCGTTGAGATGACCCTCAAGGTGACCGTTACCGGGGCTGCGGGCCAGATCGGTTACGCGCTGCTCTTCAGGATCGCCTCCGGCCAGCTGCTGGGGCCGGACACGCCGGTCAAGCTGAGCCTGCTGGAGATCACGCCGGCCCTGAAGGCGGCCGAGGGCACCGCGATGGAGCTCGACGACTGCGCCTTCCCGCTGCTGGACGGCATCGAGATCACCGACGACCCGAACGTGGCGTTCGACGGGGTGAACGTGGCGCTACTGGTCGGCGCCCGTCCCCGCACCGCCGGCATGGAGCGCGGCGACCTGCTCGCGGCCAACGGCGGCATCTTCGGCCCGCAGGGGCGGGCCATCAACGAGCACGCCGCCGACGACGTCCGGGTCCTGGTGGTCGGCAACCCGGCCAACACCAACGCGCTCATCGCCCGCAGCGCGGCGCCGGACGTGCCCGCCGACCGGTTCACCGCGATGACCCGGCTGGACCACAACCGGGCCCTGTCCCAGCTGGCCGCCAAGCTGGCGGTGCCGGTCACCGAGATCCGGAGGATGGCGATCTGGGGTAACCACTCGCCGACCATGTACCCGGACCTCTTCCACACCGAGGTCGGCGGGAAGATCGCCGCCGAGCTGGTGGACGGGGAGTGGCTCCGCGACACCTTCATCCCGACCGTGGGCAAGCGCGGTGCGGCGATCATCGAGGCCCGCGGCGCCTCCAGCGCGGCCTCCGCGGCCAACGCCGCGATCGACCACGTGCACACCTGGGTGCACGGCACCGCCCCCGGCGACTGGACCTCCGCCGCCCTGCCCTCCGACGGCTCGTACGGGGTGCCCGAGGGCCTGGTCTGCTCCTTCCCGGTGACCTCCAGCGGCGGGGCCTGGGAGATCGTGCAGGGGCTCGACCTGGACCCGTTCTCCCGGGAGCGCATCGACCGGTCGGTGGCCGAGCTCATCGAGGAGCGCGACGCCGTACAGGCGCTCGGGCTGGTCTAGCCGGATGCCGCCGCCCGCGACCAGCAGGGCGGCCACCTCACAGGCCACGGTGACCCGCTGGGTGAGCCCGGCGGGCACCAGGCCGGGGTCCAGTCCCAGCATGCCGATCAGGTACGGCAGGAGCACCAGCGCCAGGGAGCCGATCGCCACCAGGCTGAGCACCCGGACCGCGGTGGAACGGGTGCGCCGAGCCATCAGGAGGCCGGCGATCGGCATGGCCAGGAAGGCCGCCAGGGCCGCGTAGCGGTGGATGCCGCCGGAGAGGGACAGGGCCACGCCCGGACGGTCGGTGGGGAACGCCCCGACCAGCAGCAGGCCGCCGGCCCACACCCCGACCAGCAGGGCCGCCATGCGGTCCACCTTGGACAGGCGGAGCGCGAGCAGGGCCGAGCCGGTCGCGATCAGGGTGAGCGCGACCGGCAGCAGCCAGGCGTGCGGGCCGAAGGCGTACTCGCTGATCATGACGGTCAGCGGGTCCAGGCCGGAGCCCACGTGCAGCAGGATCATGGCGGCCACGCCCAGGGCGGTAAGGAAGATCCCCATGCTTCCGACTGTCCCGCCGGGCGGGCGGCGGACCCATCGGAGATGGTCCCGGTACGGCCCTGAACCGACCCCTAGGCGGGGTTAGGGGGAGCCCTGGGGTGCGTCGGCGGGGGCGGTTTCCGGGGTGGAGGCGCGGAACCAGCGGCAGCCGTAGGGTTCCAGGTCGAAGCCGGCGCGGCCGTCGTCGGAGATCTGGACGGTGCCGTCCAGGAGCAGGTCGGTGAGGACCTTGCCGGAGTCCAGGCCGTCCAGGGTGAGGTCCACCTTGGCGGGGGTGTCGGCGAAGTTGTGGACGGCGAGCACGGTCTCGCCGTCCAGGTCGGCGCGGTGGGCGAGGACGGCGGGGTCGGGGGTGTCCAGGACCTGGTACGTGCCGTGGGCGAGTTCGGGGCATTCGCGGTACTGCTCGATCAGGCGGGCCATCCAGCTGAGCAGGGAGCCCGGGTCGCGGCGTTGGGCGGTGACGTTGACGTTCTCGGGGCCATACCTTCCCGAGGTGAGGGGGATGGCCGGGGTGGCGGTGGAGAAGCCGCCGTGCAGGTTGGGGGTCCACTGCATCGGGGTGCGGACCGCCTGGCGGCCTTCCAGGTCGAGGTTCTCGCCCATGCCGATCTCCTCGCCGTAGAAGAGCACGGGGGTGCCGGGGAGGGAGAAGAGCAGGCTGTAGACCAGGCGGAGGCGGCGTGGGTCGCCGTCCAGCATGGGTGGGAGGCGGCGGCGGATGCCCCGGTTGTACAGGCGCATGCCGGGGTCGGGGGCGAACGCCTCGAAGACCTCCTCGCGTTCCGCCTCGGTGAGCTTGTCCAAAGTCAGCTCGTCGTGGTTGCGGATGAAGGTTGCCCATTGGGCGTCTTTGGGGGGCTTGGGGCGGGAGCGTAGGGCCGATGCCAGGGGCTGGGCGTCGGCTCTGGCCAGGGACAGGTACATGCGCTGCATGCCGATGAAGTCGAAGCACATGGTCAGCTCGTTGCCGAGCGGTGTGCTGCCGAAATAGGTGAGCAGGTCGTCGTACGGAAGGTTGACCTCGCCCAGCAGCATCGCCGTGCCGTCCCTGCGGTTCATAAAAGCCCGAAGTTCGCCGAAGAACTCGTGCGGATCGGGAAGTTTCTCGTCACCTTGGACTCGTTCTACTACAAAAGGCACCGCGTCTACCCGGAAGCCGGATAACCCGAGTTCCATCCAGAAACCGAGAATCTTCGCGATCTCATCGCGCACCTCGGGGTTGGCGGTGTTCAGATCCGGCTGGAACCGGTAGAACCGGTGAAAATAATACTGACCGGTCTGCTCATCCAACTCCCAGAGACTGTTCTCCTGGTCAGGAAAAACCATCCCCTCCGGATCATCCGGCTCCGGCCGGTCAGACCAGATGTACCAGTCCCGGCGCCGGGCATCCCGGCTGGACCTCGACTCCCGGAACCACGGATGCTGGTCGGACGTATGGTTGACCACCAGATCCGCGATCACCCTGATCCCCCGGTCCCGCGCGGTCCGCACGAACTCCACGAAGTCCCCCAGCGTACCCAGCCGAGGATCAACGCCATAAAAATCGACGATGTCATACCCATCATCACGATCAGGCGTGGGAAAAAACGGCATCAACCAAACACAGGTAACCCCAAGCCGATCCAAATGATCGATCCTCTGAATAGCCCCCCGAAAGTCCCCTACCCCGTCCCCATCCCCATCCACATAAGTCTCAATATCGAGACAATAAACAACCGCGTTCTTCCACCACAACTCAGACGCCTGACTCAACCGCATGACTCGCGCCCCTACCCCAGAACCCGCCTCCCTATCACTCAGAACGCTTTTGAGACGTCAAGGACGAGGCGTGGCGCCGAGGAACCGATCGACCTTCTGCTGCAGGTCGAGTGGCAGGTCGGCCAGTTCCAGCAAGATCACGCGGAGTTCCTGCTTGAGTTCTAAAGATTCGCTCCAGGCCGCCGGGGCTCTGGTGACGACCGCGGACAGCAGATCACCTTCGTACATGTCGCCTTCTGCCATCGGGTTGTCCCGCAGTACCTCCAGCGCCAGCGGCAGGAGATGGGGCAGCCCCACGTCCTGCCCGATCAGTAGGCGCAGGTCCTCGACGGTCAGCGCGCCGATCGGTCGGCGTCGCAGGGCGTACACGGCCGCGACAAGCCGGGTGGCGTCAGCCGGCGGAACCGGCCAGCGGTCACGATCGAGCTCCTCAAGGGAGCGACTGCGGTCCATAGGGTGAGATGGAGTTCGACGGCGATCAGGGCGGGAAACGTAAAGCGGCCCGCGTCACCTTGGTAGGTGAGGCGGGCCGGTGTTACGTCAGACTAGGTCTGGGTCGACTAGAGCGGCGTCACGTTCTCCGCCTGAGGGCCCTTCTGGCCCTGGACGGTCTGGAAGCTGACGCGCTGGTTCTCGTCGAGACTGCGGTAACCACTGGAAGTGATCGCAGAGTAGTGCACGAACACGTCAGGGGTACCGTCGTCCGGAGCGATGAAACCGAAGCCCTTTTCGGCGTTGAACCACTTGACGGTGCCTTCAGACAACTGCTTCTCCTTTTATGGAGCCTCACCATGCCACCAGGTCGGGGACATGGGGCTGCTTAGCGGACCTTACCCTGCATCCGCGTCATACGCTGGAGAAGCAAGCACGCCCGCTGTTCGGAAGATCCACGAGAAAACTCGATCCACGCGGAACCCCCGAGGCGCTTTTTACAAACACCACTGCAACACCAGCAGCCTACCCGCCCCGGCCCCGATGTCCAAACAGGGGTCCGCACCTGCGGCTCAGCTGAGCATCGGCGCCGCCATGTACCAGCGTGCCTGGCCGTCCCCCCTTGTCAAGGAGTCAAGACGCCGGGGCAGTTCCTGCCGCGAGAAGGGGTCCCCGGGAGCGTTCCTGATGTGGATCCCCACCGCGTACATGTCCCTGATCTCCATCAGGGTCCCGAAGTCCGGCCAGTGCCGCAGGTCCGAGCCGTAGGCGTGGGCGAAGGCGTCCACCTCGGCGGACGTCAGCCCGAACCGGCGCTGGCCGTGGTAGGTGTGCACCAGGTCCCATTCGCGCGGCCCCACCGCCACCCCGTCCCAGTCGCAGAGCACGGCGTGCCCGTCCCGGCAGCGGAGCAGGTTGTCGATCCAGGCGTCGCCGTGCAGCAGCACGGGCGGCCCGGAGTCCAGCCGCTGCCAGCGCTCGGTCAGGTCGGCGATCCGGTCCCCCAGCCAGGCCCGCTGGTACGGCGTGAGCACCTCCGACCGGTGCTCCACCGCATGCCGTACCTCGGCCAGGGGGTCGGTGAGGCGGCGCAGGCCGACCGGCGGAACCGGTTCGCGGTGCAGGTTGCGGAGCACCCGGCCCAGCTGCATCGTGGTCGGCCGCCCGTTGGAGCGCACGTACCGCCAGAAGGTGACCGCCCGGCCGCCGTGCACGATCGGCTGGCCGGGGATCTCGTCCACCGGGCGTACCGTCGGGAAGCCCCGGTCGGCGAGCCAGCGGGCGACGGCCAGCACCACCGGCAGGCGGGTGAGCGCGTCGGGGGCGGTGGCGATCCGCACCACCATCTCGCCGCGGAGCTTGAAGACCGCGTTGCTGCGCAGCCGCATCAGCCGGGCGCCGTCGGCGTCGACGCCCATCCGGTCGCAGACGGCGCGCAGCACGATGAAGGCCTCTTCGGCCAGTGGCTTGCCCACGAACGTCCGTGCCGGGTTGTCCCGTGTCCTGTTCATTTTCATATGGCGAGCCGGAGCGAGGACTCCGACAGCACCTGGTTGAGGTGCCGCACCGACGGCAGGCGTGGATCGGCGTCGGCGAGTAAGGCCCGCGCTCTGGTCACCACGATGGAGGTGCGGTGCTCGGCGGGCACCTGGCTGAGCGCCTGGGCGGCCAGCCGGCACGCCTCCTCGTGGTCGCCGTGCCTGGCCAGGTGGGTGGCCTGGTCCAGCAGGATCAGGGCGGGGTCGATGGTCTGGAAGCCGTTGCCCATCTCCAGGCCCTGAACCTGGGACTCGTCGCCGAGTTCCAGCAGGGTCCCGGTGCGGTAGAAGCTCATGCGCTTCTCGGTGAAGACGAAGGCCAGGTCGTCCTGGCTCATGCCGCGCATCCGGGCGAAGATCTGCTCCGCCTCGGCCAGCGCGATCCTGGCCGCCTTGCGGTCGCCCATCCGGGCCAGCGCCCTGGCCTCGGCGGCGGCGGCCAGCGCTGCCGGAGAACTGGGAGCCGAACCGGCCAGCATGCGGGCCTCCCTGGCCAGCCGTACGGTCTCGGTGAGGTCCCCGTAGTAGTACGGGAGCATGGTCTGGTTGGCCCGGACGAGGGCGCGCAGCCGCAGGTCGCCGATGTCGTCGGAGGCGGTGCGGGCGGTGCCGTACCAGGCGTGGGCCTGGCGGGTGTCGCCGAGCTTCATCAGCGCGTCGGCGGTGAGCAGGGCGAGCATGGTGGCGGCGGTGAGCAGGCGGCGCTGCACGGCCGCGGGCTGCCGGGCGCCGGTGAGCTTGCGCACATCGGCGATCTCCAGCATCACCCGGCAGAGCATCGGCATCGGCGGGGTGGTCATGTACTCGCGGCGGTACCTGAGCACCTGCTCGTCGAGCCGGTCGAGCTGGTCCTCGGTCACGCTGCCGGTGGCAAGGGAGCGGTCCACATCGTGGCGGGTGCCCTCCACCTCGGCGAAGAAACGCCCGTTCGGGGTGCCGGCCAGCATCGCCTGGTGGAACAGGGCCCGCCGGTCGGTGTCGTCGTCGGCCAGGTCCTCCACGTGCACGCCGTCCCCGTCGCCGGAGTTGGCCACCACGACCACCTTCTGCGCGGTGCCGCCGGGGTCCTCGCAGTAGTCGGCGGCGAGGCCCAGCCGTACCGCGTTGGCCTTGTAGAGGCGGGCCAGCAGGTCGATGGTCTGCGGCCGCGGCCTGGCCCGGTTGTTCTCCCAGGCGTTCAGCAGGTCGATGCTGGCCCGGGGCAGGCCGAGCGCCTGCTGTTCACAGAGGAACTCCAGTTCCTCGATCGCCTGGCGGGCCGACCAGCCCCGTCCCAGGCGGTGTGCCTTGAGGAGGCTGACACCGCAACAGCCGTGGATGGCCTGGACGGTCTGCCACAGCGTCCACTGCCGCGCCTCCGCCTGCTCGCGCCAGCGTCGTGCGCATGCTGGGGAGTGTTCTCCTCGGGCCATAGATCTCTGCCCTTCCGCCGCTGGAGTCTGGCTGGTACCCCAGTCTGCCCGGGAACCATCCTGTTCGCCTATTACGGATATTTCCCACAGGTTAACCGGCACGCACCCAACCACCACCGTCGTTATGCGTTCGTGCCCCGAGACCCGTGGGTCTTCCACGGAATACCGCAGAGTTCCCTGGATATTGCACGTATACGTCGAATAGACCGGATTGCCGGTACGTCATCCCGGGTTCACCCTTTCCAGGTGATAGGTCCCAACGTCCCCGGGAGACCACCATGGCGATGAAGGCAGATCGCAGTGAGGCGATGGACCACTTGGAGCGTCTGGCGGCTCAGCTGGAGGCCCACTCCTTCCAGGTGCGCCTGACGGCGCCCGCCGGGCTGTATCCGCGACTGCGGGTGGTCAACCCGATGGCCCCCACGGTCGCCGAGGACGTGCTCGCGTCCAATGCCAACGACGGCGAGTGGTGGTACTGGCTGTCCTGGGCCGGCCGCATCGGCCACGCCTCCGACGTGGTGACCGCGGCCGAGCGCATCGCGAGCGTGCTCCACGTGATCCGGCGCTAGCCGCCGCCCTTGAGCCGGTACGGCTCGCGCCCCAGCGACGGACTTGTCCCCGGCAGGGCTGGCCCGGGACCAAGGCAGTCGACCCCACCCACACCCACACCGGGGGCGCGAGCTGTACTTTGGGTCTTTCCGGCGGTACCCGATGAAGGGCAGGATGTCTAGCACGGGTTGGCGGGGTCACCGAGTGGTTCCGGCCTATTAATTGCCGTTTGACGTGTCTCACAATCCGGCATTCGTGATGTGCGGCCGTCGGCTGGTCGAATCCTATCGACAGCGAGCGGATTAGTCGCTTACCCTCGGCTAGGTGGGTCTCCGCCTTTACGATACTTTCAGTCGCTCGCTGCGCGATTTTTCTCCCCGAATTCCGGGAATAGTCTCGATTTATCTTTGCGGTCCCACCGTGGTCGTCCCACCCCATGTCGGGCAGATCCGCTCCCAGGTGAATTTCGATATCCTGCACCGCTGGCTGAGACACCTGAATTATCAGGTCATATTCTGCCGAAACGTCACCGACATCGAGGACAAGATAATCGGCCGCTCGCTCAGCGAGGGCGTGCACTGGTGGCGCATCACCGACCCGGTCTACCGCTCGTTCCGGCGGACGTACGAGGACCTCGGGTGCCTTCCGCCCAGCGTGGAGCCCCGGGCCACCGGGCACATCCCCGAGATGATCGAGCTCATCGAGCAACTGCTGCAGTCCGGCAACGCGTACCAGACCGACGGCGACGTGTATTTCTCGGTGCGTTCCTTTCCCTCGTACGGGGCGCTCTCCAGGCAACGTCCGGACCAGATGCGGGGCACCGAGGAACATGGTCACGGAAAACGCGATCCCCGCGACTTCGCATTATGGAAAAGGGCCCGGCCGGGCGAGCCCATCTGGCACGCGCCGTGGGGCGAAGGGCGGCCAGGCTGGCATCTGGAATGTTCCGCGATGGCCCGGAAGTATCTCGGCCACGAATTCGACATCCACGGCGGCGGGGCCAATCTGATATTTCCGCACCACGAAAACGAGATCGCCCAGTCACGGGCCGCGGGGGACGAATTCGCGCGTTTCTGGATTCACAACGGGCCGGTCACCCACCGGGGCGAGAAGATTCGCAAGGTGGTGAAGAACCCGCTGGCCGTGCACACCCTGCTCCGGCGCATTCGGCCGGTCGAACTCCGGTACTACCTGGCGGCCGCGCACTACCGTTCCCCGATGGAGTTCTCGGTGGCCGCCGTGGAGGAGAGCGCGACCGCCTTCCGGCGTATCGAGCGGTTCGTGCAGCGGGTCGCCGAACGGCCGGGCCAGACCGTTCCGCCGCAGTTCAGCGAGGCGATGGAGAACGATCTCAACGTGCCGCAGGCGCTGTCCCACATTCACACGGCGGTCGGCGAGGGAAACGCCGCGCTCGATTCCGGCGATCCGAAACTGGCCGCCGAGAAATGCCGGGACGTACGCGCGATGCTGGAAATCCTGGGTCTTGATCCGCTGGCTCCCAACTGGGCCAGAGAAACCCACCTGGAGGAAGTGGCGGGGGCCGTGCTGCACGTGGTCAGAAATCTCGCCGACGAGAGCGCGGCGCAGGGTCAGGTTGATCTCGCGCACGCGATGCACCGGCAGATCGACAGCGCGCTGACGGTCCGCCGGATGAATCATCCGCTAACGGTCAGATAACCAGGCGCTAAGCTCCGATGCGTGGCACCGAAAAAGATCGTCATCGACTGTGATCCCGGCATTGACGACGCGCTGGCGATCACGCTCGCGCACGGCAGCCCCGCCCTGGACATCCTGGGCATCACCACCGTGGGCGGGAACGTCTCGCTGGCCCACACCACCGCCAACGCGCTGCGGCTACGGGAGTTCCTGGGCTTTCCCGGCGTTCCGGTGACCGCCGGGGCGGCCGGGGCGATGGTGCGCAGCGCGATCGAGGCGGCCCACGTGCACGGGGAGACCGGGCTGGGCGAGGCGGTGCTGCCGGAGCCCACGCTGCCCCTCGCGGACGGCCACGCCTGCGACTTCATCATCGACACCCTGCGGGCTCAGCCTGGCGAGGTGTCCCTGGTGGCGATCGGGCCGCTGACCAACATCGCGCTGGCGGTCCTGAAGGAACCCCGGATCGTGGACTGGGTGGCGGAGTTCACCATCCTGGGCGGCACGTTCACCCGGGGCAACCGCACCCCGGCCGCCGAGTTCAACATCGCCGCCGACCCGGAGGCCGCGGCCGTCGTCTTCGGCGCCGGGTGGACGGTCACCCAGATCGGCCTGGACGTGAGCACCACCGCCCAGGCGACCGGACCGATAGTGGAACGCATGCGCGCCCTGGGGCGGTTGGGCAGCGAGTTGCTGATCCCCTGCGCCACCTTCTATGGCATGGTGACCGCCAGCGAGGGGCCTGCCATCCACGACGCCTGTGCGCTGGCCTACCTGGCGGATCCGTCGCTGATCGAGTTCCGGCCCGCCTGGGTGGACGTCGAGACGGCCGGGCGGTTCACGTCGGGCATGACGGTGGTCGACTTCGAGCTCCAGGGGCGTACGCCCAACGCCAAGGTCGGGACAGCCATCGACGTCGAGCGCTTCTGGGACCTGGCGATGGACGCCTACGGGCGGGTGGCCGCGTCGCTCTGAGGGTCGCTGTCGGTGAAGGTGGCGAAATACTGGGTGATGATCAGGTGGGGGAAGCGGTAGTCACGGCCCACCCGCTGGAGCAGGCCCTGGTCGGCGGCGTACTCCAGGAAGGCGGTCAGGCGCCAGGGCAGCTGGCGGAAGGACGCCATCAGCCACCGGTTGAGCCACCAGGTCGTCACCACGAGCACGGCCGTGAAGCCGAGCAGGAAACCATGGAAGGTCCCCGCGAGGGCCAGGACCACGGCTCTGACGTCGAACACGGCCGGGAGCCGGTCGAGTGCGGTCACCAGCAGACAGCCGGTCAGGGTGAGCCCGGCGCTGACCGCCACCCAGAGCCAGACCAGCCGGGGAGCCTGCGGGTCCAGGTCGAGCTCCGACTCGGCCGTCTGCTCCAACAGCACCATGAGCAACCCCACCAGCACCATGGTCACTACCACCGCGATGAGCGCGCTCCCTGTCACGACCGTGACGTCCCGGGTGGAGTAGGGGCCGAAGAACCAGACAAGTCCGGTGACGAAGATCGCCATTCCGGCGACGAGAGCCAGGACGACCGCGTCCCCGCTGTAGATCCGGGCGATGAGTGCAGCCATCAGCACCCAGGGCAGCGCGAGGACCAGGTAGGGGGCCAGTCCCGGCAGACCTTCGGCCAGGGGCGCTCTGACCAGGAGCACGGCCAGACAGCAGATCGACCCCATGGCGATTCCCCACGCCAGGACCACGATCCGGTCCCGGCGGCACAGCCCGGCGGACCCCACGTCACGGCCGGCGATGTACAGGAAGGCCACCAGCGGGATCATCGGCCAGAGGACCAGGTTCGCCACCGCGTACGCGTCGACGTGCCTGCCGGCGGACAGCGTGGCACCTGCCACCATCAGCAGGGCGCCGATCGGCACGGCCCAGGTCAGCAGGGCTCGGGACCTGGCGCGCGACAGCTCGCCGGTCCAGGTCACGATGGGGATGGCACGGCGGCCGGGTAACACGGTGTCGCGCCCGCGAAGAATCGTCCGAGCCAGCAGGCCCAGCCAGGCCAGGACCGCCCGGCGGGGGTAGGTCCGGCCGAGGCCGCGTTTCCGTGTCAGCAGCTGGTCCACGAAGGTGTCCAGCAGGCGGCGGCGTTCCACCGTCTCGTCCTGGTCAGACCCGCGGCGTTGGCCGGTGTCGCGGAAGGCCACGCCGGCCACGTGCAGCCAGAAGGGGGCGGTGATCAGTTCGAGCAGTTCCGGATCCTCGGTGACGGCCGTCCGCAGGCCGGTCAGTCCGTGGCCCGCCTGGGCGAGGTAGTCGAGCACCCCGTCCCGGGTGAGTGGGCGGATCTCCACCGCGCCGCGGAGCTGGAGGCGGAGGTCGCCCGGCAGGTCTTCGTACTCGGCGAAGCGGCTGCCGACCACCAGCCGGAGGCGGGGGTGCTTCCGCTGGAGCTCGTTGATCAGGCGGGCGCACTGGCGGCGCAGGTCGGGGTTGACCTCGTCGAAGCCGTCCAGGAGGAGCACCAGCTTGTCCTCGGCCAGCCAGGTGGCGCCTACCGCTGTGCCGATGCCGTAGGTGCGGTCGATCTGGGCGAGCAGCCAGTCGTGGATGGCCTCGGGGGCGGCACGGGGGCCGAGCCGCAGGAACCCCTGACGTTTGCCCGACTGGGACCAGGTGGCCAGCTCGATCAGGACCGGGATGGGCTGGGCCGGGTCCGCCGCCTTGGTCAGCAGGGCCTCAGCCAGTTCCAGCAGCATGGTCGTTTTGCCTGCGCCGGGCGCGCCGAGGATCAGGACGGATTCGTCGAGTTCGTCGTAGATTTCGGCGACGGTGGCGTCCGGGGCGGGTTGCCAGGTGATGGCATCCTGGGTGACGTAGTACGACCTCGGCGGGTTGACCAGCCCAGACGCCGTGCTCAGTTCGAGCTGCACCCGGGCGAGATGCCCCAACGACTGATCCAACCTTTCCCGGACATATCCGGAAATGATGGCGATCGCCCGGGAACGGTCACTCTCGGTGATCCGCGCGCCAAGGAGCCGGGGCCGAATACGACGTCGATGCTCCCGGATCTCGTTGACAACGGCAGGCGCGACGAAAACGAGCACCGAACCACCGACCAGCTGCCACAGGTACGGCTCGACCGGCTTGAGCAAATCAGGCAGCTCCCCGCCGGTCCCCGCATTGACCGCGATCGGCACAAGAACCAGCGTGATCGCGGCCCCCGCCACAACCTGAACAATCCGCCACACCACTGCCCACATGCCCACCAGCCCGGCTCGCGACGTCAGCGACGATTATCGTTGACCTCCTCCCCTCCCTGAAGGGAGGGGATTCCCGGGTCACCCCTGGGGGTTCCTGTTTCATCGGGCCGTGCCTGCCCGGAAGACTCCGGGGCCGGTCTTACCAGCCCTCCGCAGGCGTTTTACCTGTCCGCCAGCCCGGCGGCCAGGATGTTCCTCGCGGCGTTCACGTCTCGATCGTGGGACGCTCCGCAGACCGGGCAGGTCCAGGCCCGCACACGCAGGGGCATCGACTCGCTGACATGTCCGCACCCTCGTGCCGAACACAGCTTGCTGGAGGGGAACCAGCGGTCCACGACCAGAAGTTCCCGCCCGTACCAGGCGGTCTTGTACTCCAGCATCGAGCGGAGTTCCCGCCAGCTCGCGTCGGAGACGGCTCGGGCAAGCGAGTGGTTCTTGACCAGGTTCCGCACGGTCAGGTCCTCGATCGCGAGCGTTTGGTTCTCGCGCACCAATCGAGTGGTGACCTTGTGCAGGAAGTCCCTTCTCCGGTCGGTGATCCGCGCGTGCGCGCGGGCGACCTTGACCCTGGCCTTGGCCCGGTTGACCGAGCCCTTGGCCTTGCGGGACAACTCCCGTTGCGCTTTGGCCAGGCGCTTGCGGTCGGCCCGCTCGTGACGCGGGTTGGTGATCTTCTCCCCGGTCGAGAGGGTCAGGAGGTGATCCAGGCCCGCATCGATCCCCGCCGACCGCTCGGCCGGAGACAACGGCGTGATCTTCTCTTCCACCAGGATCGAGACGAACCAACGTCCCGCCGCGTCCTTGCTCACCGTGACCGTGGACGGCTCCGCGCCCTCGGGCAGAGGTCGCGACCACACGATGTTCAGCGGCGCGTCCATCTTCGCCAGCTTCAACACGCCATTCCGGAAGGAGAAGGCATTGTTCTGGAACGTCGCCGACGCCCGCGACTTGTGCTTGGACTTGAACCGGGGATACCGCGCCCGTTTGGCGAAGAAGTTGTTGAACGCCACCTGCTGTGCTCGGAGCGTCTGCTGCAACGGGACGTTCGACACCTCGGACAGGAACTCCAGCTCGGGGTCCTGTTTCCACACCGTGAGCCACTTCGCGGTGTCCACGTACGAGGTCGAGACGCCGTCGTCCTTGTGGCGGCGGTTCCGCTCGGCGAGTGCTTTGTTCCAGACCAGCCGGACACACCCGAAGGTCCGACTCAGCAAGTCGGCCTGCTCGGGGGTCGGGTGGAAGCGGTACTTGTAGGCCCGCTTCACGATCTGGGACATGCTTAACACGATACGGAACGATCGTGTTATGTATGCGCTGTTCCGGCCTATCTCCGCCCTGAAGGACGGGGTCTGCGGCCTTCAATGACTCGATCAAACGATCACAACCCCACCAAAGTTTCCAGCCAACCCCACCCTCCCAACGACAACCGCCCCCAACCAAAGCCCAATGAGCCAGAACCCCGCAGCCGCGGGGCACGTGGTGGTCGACCGTCCTGGCGGGGCCTGGTCCGCGACCGAAGGGTGGGGGTTCCACGGGCAACCGACCACCCGGCGGAGCCGGGCCCGACCGAAGGTTATAACGGGCTGGGTGGGTGGGAGTTTCACGGCAACCATCCGGCCCGGCGGAGCCGGGCCCGGACCCGAGAGGGTCAGATGGGGTGGGTGGGACCTACCGGTAGCCGAGTTGGTGGGATGACCACGGCAATCAAGCCTGAGCGTCTGAGGAAGGGGCTGCTCGGCCGGGGCGAGGGTCAGTGGTGAGGGGTTGGCCACACGGAATTAACTCTGTCTGGAGTGAGGGGAAATGCGGCGACTCTACTGTGCGGGTCCAGGGAACGGCCTCGGATGAGGTGATGTCATGCCCCTGGCCGACCAGATGGGGCTCCTGTGGGAGTCCCCGCAGATTCCCACGTCTGCCGACACGCGGGCACGTACGGCGGATGCGGTGTGTGCTCCGGCGACGGGTGCCGACGCCGGAGCACAGCCACGGGATTCCGGGCGCAGTCGGGGTTCCGGAGCGGGATTCCGGGCGCAGTCGGGGTTCCGAGGCGGGGTTCCGGGGTCGGTCGGGGTTCCGGAGCCGGTCGGTCCCGGAACCCCGGTTTTCTTTTATCCGGGTTTTGTCGACAATCGACGGAGGACCGAAAATGAGGGTCATCGCCCATCCAGGGAGCGTGTCGTGAAATTTCCGGTTGTTGGGGCTGAGCCTTACGACTGGCCGTACGACGGGGAGATCGACCCCGCACGGACGGCCCTGATCTGCGTTGACTGGCAGGTGGATTTCTGCGGCCCGGGTGGTTACGTGGACACGATGGGCTATGACCTCGCCCTCACCAGGGCCGGCCTGGAACCCACCGCCCGAGTCCTGACCGCCATGCGCGACCGCGGCTTCACGATCATCCACACCCGCGAAGGCCACCGCCCGGACCTCGCCGACTGCCCGCCCAACAAACTCTGGCGCTCCAAGAAGATCGGCGCCGGCATCGGCGACCCGGGCCCCCAGGGCCGCATCCTGGTCCGCGGCGAACCCGGCTGGCAGATCGTCCCGGAAGTAGCACCCCTGGACGGCGAACTGATCATCGATAAGCCGGGCAAGGGCTCCTTCTACGCCACCGACCTGGACCTGCTGCTACGCACCCGCGGCATCACCCACCTGATCCTGACCGGCATCACCACCGACGTCTGCGTACACACCACGATGCGCGACGCCAACGACCGCGGCTACGAGTGCCTGCTGCTCACCGACTGCACCGGCGCCACCGACCACGGCAACCACCTGGCCGCCTTGAAGATGGTGACCATGCAGGGCGGCGTGTTCGGCGCCATAGCCCCCAGCGAAGCCCTGCTCAAGGCCCTGGGAGCCTATTGACGAGGAACCCTCCCCCAAGACCAGCCCACGGCCCTAAGGAGTCTCTTGCCTGACCAGCCGCACCCCAGCGCCCCCACCCCCAAGAAACCCGTCGGAACCCTTCAGATCGCCGCACTGGCCGCCGGTTACCGAGCCGGCCACTTCACCCCGTACGACGTGATCACCGAGGTCTACCGCCGGATCAAGGAACGCGGCGACGACGGGATCTGGATCAGCCTCCGCCCGGAAGCCGAAACGCTCGCCTCGATCGGCGAAGGGGATCCCAGCCTCCCCCTGTACGGCATCCCGTTCTCGGTGAAGGACAACATCGACGTGGCCGGCATGGCGACCACGGCCGCCTGCCCGGCCTTCGCCTACCAGCCGCCGGTGAGCGCCCCCTTGGTGGACCGGCTGCTGCGCGCGGGCGCGGTGCTGATCGGCAAGAACAACCTGGACCAGTTCGCCACCGGTCTTTCCGGCTCCCGCAGCCCGTACGGCGCGGTGGCCTCACCGCTGGTGCCGGGCCTGGTGGCAGGGGGTTCGTCGTCGGGGTCGGGAGCGGCGGTGAGCGCCGGCCTGGTCAGCTTCTCGATCGGCACGGACACGGCCGGGTCAGGAAGGGTGCCCGCGGTGCTGACCGGGACGGTGGGCCTGAAACCGTCCCGGGGCCTGGTGAGCACGCTGGGCGTGGTGCCCGCCTGTGCCTCACTCGACTGCCCGAGCGTGTTCGCGCTGAACGTGCCCGACGCTTCCCTGATCCTGTCGACAATCGCCGGTTTCCAGCCAGACGATCCGTGGTCCCGTGAGCTCCCCACCTCGGCCTACCGGGAACGCCTGCGGGTGGGCGTACCCGACCTTGAACTCGCGGACTTCCTGGGCGACGAACCGGCGAAAACCGGGTTCGCCAAGGCCGTGGCGCGACTGGCGGGGTTGGGCCACGAGTTGGTGCCGGTGGACCTGGAGCCCTTCCTGGCGGCCGGGCGGCTGCTCTACGAAGGGCCGTGGGTGGCCGAGCGCAGGGCGGCGCTCGGGGTCTTCACCGACGCCCATCCGGAGGCGCTGCACCCGGTGACCGCCCAGGTGCTGGCCACCGCCGACGGGGTGACCGGCGCGGCGACCTTCCAGGGCCTGCACGCGCTGCAACGGCTGCGGATGGAGACGCGGGCCGCCTGGCAGGCCATGGACGCGCTGCTGGTGCCGACCGTGCCCACCACGTTCACGCTGGCCGAGATGGCCGCGGACCCGATCGGCCGCAACAGCGCGCTCGGCCGGTACACCACCTTCGCCAACCTGCTCGACCTGGCCGGAGTGGCGGTCCCGGCCGGCCTGACGTCCGCGGGCAGACCGCACGGCGTGACCCTGCTGGCCCCCGCGGGTTCCGACGGTCTGCTCGCGGGCTTGGCCACCGCCTTCCACGAGTCGGTGGGGGGCGACGCGGGGGCCACGCCGTACCGGCTGGAGCGCGGGCTGCTGCTGGCCGTGGTGGGGGCGCACCGCACGGGGCAGCCGCTCCACCCGGAGCTGGCCGCGCGGGGCGCGGTCAGCGCGGGGGTGGCGCGGACCGCGCCGGTCTACCGCATGTACGACCTCGGGGACCGTCCCGGCCTGGTACGGGACCCCGGCGGCGACACGATCGAGGTGGAGCTGCACCGGGTCACCCCGGAGGCGCTCGGGCGGCTGCTGGTGACGATCGCGCCCCCGCTCGGCCTCGGCACGGTCGAACTGTCCGACGGCCGCCGGGTGCAGGGCTTCCTCTGCGAGCCGTACGCGATCCCGGCGGCCACCGAGATCACCGCGTACGGCAGCTGGCCGGAATATTTGAACAAAAAGTGACGAGCAAGCATCTAAACCCGCATGAAGCTTCTGCTGGTCCTGTCCCTGCTCGTCCCCCACCAGGCGGCCCCCGCCGACTGGCGGATCGTCAAGGGCCCCGCTCTCGACCGGGCCAGCGCCCTGCTCGACGTCGCCGCCACCGGCCGCAGCGACGCCTGGGCGGTCGGGTACGGCTGCAGCGCCGAGGACAGCGAGGGCTGCCCGGTGGTGGAACGCTGGAACGGCACCCGCTGGCGCAAGCTCGACGTGCGGCTGGGCACCGACCACGCGGACGGGGTCAGCGCCGACTCTGCCCGGAACGTCTGGGTGGTCGGCAACGGCACGACGGCCGGGGCCGCACACTGGAACGGCGTCAAGTGGACGACCTACCAGCCGTTCGGCGCCGCCGAGTACCACCGGGTCAACGACGTCGCGGTGTCCGGGCAACCGTGGTTCGCCGGCACCACGCCTGACGGTTCCGCCGTGGTGCTCGGCTGGACCAAGACGAGGGGCTTCTACCCGGCGTACTCCGCCGCGGGGAAACTGAACGCGATCACCGCCCGCCGCGCCACCGGCGACGTCTGGGCGGTCGGCTCCACCGGCACCCAGCCGCTGATCATCCACGGCAGCCGCTACGCCTGGCAGGCCGAGCAGCTGCCCTCCATCCCGAATGGCGTGCTCACCCGCGTCTGGCAGGTGGCCAAGAACGACGTCTGGGCGGTCGGCTACGCGGGCACCAGCCCCATCGCCCTGCGCTACAACGGGAAGACCTGGCGGCAGTTCCCCCTCCACATCGCCAAGGGCCGCCTGACCGGCCTGACCAGCGACGGCACCGGCCAGGTGTGGGCCAGTGGCGTGAACCTCAACCTCGGCGACCGCGCGATGTTCGTCAAACTCCCCTCGGGTTCGGTCTCCTACGGCCCCAAACTCCCCATCCCCGACCAGCGTGACTACGACCCCCAGACGGTGACCGAGGTCTCAATTGCTCGCATCCCCGGTACCGCCCAGGGCATCTGGGCGGTTGTCGCCGCAGGTGGCGGCGACAGGGAGGCGCACTTCATCTTGCGCCGACGGTGAGGATGTGCCGCAATACCCGTGAAGTCCCGACCAATACACGAAACAATCGTGGACTTCACGCGAAACATCGGTTTCCTACGCTCCGGACATGGCGGACATATTCGACTCATACGCCCTGGCCAATGCATGGGACGAGATGTTCGAGCGGCCGGGAGTGCCCCGCCCGCCCTACCAAGGGCTGTTCGCGGCCCTGCAACCCCTGGGAGCCGACGAGCTCCGCTACCGGGCCGACCAGCTGGCACGGGTGTTCACGGATCGTGGTGTGACCTTCGACTACGCGGGCGAGGAAAGGCCCTTCCCCCTGGACCTGATCCCCCGGGTGATCGACGCCGCCGAATGGGACCTGATCGCCCGGGCGGTACGGCAGCGGGTGCGCACCCTGGAGGCGTACCTGGCCGACGTGTACGGCGGACGCCAGGTCTTCCACGACGGGGTGGTGCCGTGGCGCCTGCTCCACTCCTCCCCCCACTTCCACCGCATGGCCGACGGGATCAGGCCGGCCAACGGCGTACGGGTGCACATCGCCGGCATCGACATCATCCGCGATGAGTCCGGCAACTTCTGCGTACTTGAGGACAACGTCCGCACCCCGTCCGGGGTGAGCTACGTGCTGGAGAACCGGCTGGCCATGATGCGCACGCTGCCCGCCCTGTTCGCGGGGCCCGGGCGGGACGGCGTGGGAGCCGAACAGCGGGTGCGGCCGGTGGACGAGTATCCGCCGCGCCTGCTGGCGGCACTGCGCAAGGCCGCCCCCAGCAACGTCACCGACCCGACCGTGGTGGTGCTCACCCCGGGGGTCTACAACGCCGCCTACTTCGAGCACGCGCTGCTGGCCCGGCTGATGGGCGTGGAGCTGGTCGAGGGCCGTGACCTGGTCTGCGAGAACAACCGGGTCTACATGATCACCACGCACGGCAAGCGCCCGGTGCACGTGATCTACCGCCGGGTGGACGACGACTTCCTCGACCCGCTGCACTTCCGCGCCGACTCCACGCTGGGCTGCCCGGGGCTGCTCAACGCGGCCAGGGCCAACACGGTGACCATCGCCAACGCGGTGGGCAACGGGGTGGCCGACGACAAGCTGCTCTACACCTACGTGCCTGACCTGATGAAGTACTACCTAGGCGAGCAGCCGCTGATCTCCAACGTGGAGTCCTACCGGCTGGAGGACGCCGACACCCTGGAGTGGGTCCTGGCCAACCTGGACACCCTGGTGCTCAAGCCGGTGGACGGCGCGGGCGGCAAGGGCATCGTGATCGGCCCGAAGGCGTCGGAGGAGACGCTGACCCGGCTGGCGGCGACGGTGCGCAGCGACCCCCGGCACTGGATCGCGCAGCGGCCGGTGGCGCTGTCCACCTCGCCCGCGCTCATCGGCGACCTGCCCCGCCCCCGCCACATCGACCTGCGGCCGTTCGCCGTCAACGACGGCGACGACGTCTGGCTGCTGCCCGGGGGCCTCACCCGGGTGGCCCTCCCGGAAGGGGAACTGGTGGTCAACTCCAGCCAGGGCGGCGGCTCCAAGGACACCTGGGTGCTCTCCGAACCAGGCCCTCGTACGGCCCCACCGGACCCGCACATCGCCGCGCCCGTGCACTGGGAGCCCACCAGAAGCGCCGCCTGGGACGAAGAGGGGGCCCAGCAGTGACCAGGGAACTGCTCAGCCGCATCGCCGAGACCCTCTACTGGATCGGCAGGTACGTCGAACGCTCCGACGACATCGCCCGCCTGCTGGACGTCTCCCTGCACCGCACCCTCGTCGGCGAGGAGGACTGGAGCACCGTCCTGGCCACCCTGGGCCACGGCGGAGCGGAGGCCCCGACCACCGAGACGATGGTCCAGCGGCTGGCCTACGACTCCGAGACCCCGGGCTCCATCGCCGGCTGCGTACGGGCCGCCAGGGAGAACGCGCGCGGCGTCCGCGAGATCGTCTCCAGCGAGGTCTGGGAGTGCCTCAACGTCACCTGGAACGAGCTGCCGCTCCGCCAGATCGGCGCGGAACGCCTGGGCCCGCACGGCTACCTGCGGTACGTGCGGGAGCGGGCCGCCCTGTTCTTCGGCCTGGCCGACGCCACCATGAGCCGGGACGACGGCTGGCGGTTCATCGTGCTCGGCCGGAGCCTGGAGCGGGTGGACATGATCTCCCGGCTGCTCTCGGTGCACTACGAGGCGGTGGCCAACCCGAGCTCCCCCAACTGGCGGCTGCTGCTGGAGGCGTGCGGGGCCGACGAGTCGTTCACCCGGACCCACCGGGGCGACGCCCGCCGGGTGCTGGAGTTCCTGCTGCTGGACCGGCTCTTCCCGCGCTCGGTGATGCACGCGCTGGCCACCGCGGAGCAGTGCCTGGCCGAGCTCACCCCCGACCACGACCGGGCCGGCATGTCGGACGCGGCCCGCGCCGCCATCGGCCGGGTCCGGATGAGCCTGGAGTACGCGGACGTGGCCGACCTGGACGAGCAGCTGCCCGAGCTGCTCGCGGCCCTCCAGGCGGTCTGCGTGATCGCCTCGGAGGCCATCACCGACCGGTTCTTCCAGCATGTGTCCACGGTTCGCTGGGAGCTTGGCGTGCAGGCGTGGGGGATGGCCCCGGGAATGGGAGGTGCGGAGTGGAAGCCGGCTGGCGTGTGAGGATCCGCCACCTGACCCAGGTGGAGTACGACGGGGAGGCGGAGTCCTCCTACAACGAGGTCCGGATGACCCCAGTGGACGACCACGGTCAGACCACCCTGGCCCAGCGGCTGACCATCCGGCCGGCCACCCCGGTCTGGACCTACCGCGACTACTGGGGCACCCAGGTCAGCGTCTTCGACCTGCCCAAGGCGCACCGTTCGCTGTCCATCGAGGCGGTGAGCCGGGTGGAGACGTACGGACCCCGGCCGCTGTCCAAGCCGCTGAGCTGGGGCGCGCTGCGGCAGATCGACGGGCCGATCGCGGAGATGCTCCGGCCCACCGAGCGCACCACCATGGCCCCGGACGTGGCGCAGGCCCAGGTGCACGGCCGGGATCCGCACGAGGCGGCCGAGGCCATCACCTGGGCGGTGCACGAGCGGGTGGCGTACGTACCAGGCTCGACCGGGGTGCTCACCAGCGCGCGGGAGGCCTGGGAACTGGGCAAGGGCGTCTGCCAGGACCTCGCCCACGTGGCCGTGGGCCTGCTCCGCGCGGCCGGGCTTCCCGCCAGGTACGTCTCCGGTTACCTGCACCCCAGCCGGGACGCGCCGATCGGCGAGCCGGTGGTCGGGCAGAGCCACGCCTGGGTGGAGTACTGGGCCGGGGAGTGGGTCGCCCTCGACCCGACCAACCGCTCAAAAGTGGGTGAATCACACGTCGTGGTAGCTCGGGGGAGAGATTACTCTGACGTCCCCCCTTTGAAAGGTATTTACCAGGGACCACCTGCGGGAAGACAAGTAGTCAAGGTAGAAGTGACCCGCCTGGCGTGATCTTGCCAAGAATGTGGGAAAGCTGAGACCAAACGATGAGAGGAGCGCATCCGTGAAAAGGGTCCAGATCATCCAGCGGCCCCGGCCGCCCCGCCGCCCCGTCCCCCTAGACCTGCGCACTCCCTCCGGCCGAATCCTCCCTTTCTAGGTTCGGCACGGCCCTGACAGCCTTTCCCATGCGTTCTTCCGACTACCCGACTCTCAGCCCTCTGGCCAGCGCATAACACCGGTCGAACCCCTCCAGCACCGCCGGCCACGAGCAGTGCACCGGTGTCGTTTCCCGGTTGTGTTCGGCGATGGCGGTGCGTAGTTCCTCGTCCTTGGCCAGGCGGGCGATCGATCCGGCCAGTTCCTCGAAGCTCCGTCCGAGCAGGCCCTCCTTGCCGGGGCGGACGAAGTCGGCCACGCCGCTCTGGGCCCGGGCCACCACCGGGACCCCCGCCGCCCTGGCCTCCAGCGCGGCCAGGCCGAAGGACTCGCGTGGCGCGGGGGCCACGAACACGTCGGCTTCGGCCAGCAGGTCGCGAATCTGCTCCCGGGTGTAGCGGCCTGGCATCGTGACCCAGTCCATGCGGTGGGCCCGCAGGTGGCGTTCCATCGAGGCCCGGGCGGGGCCGTCGCCCACGATGGTGGCGCGCATCGCAATGCCGGGTGGGGTTCTGGCCCTGGCCGCCGCCAGCAGCTTGAGCAGCCGGACGGGCTGTTTGCGTGGGGCCAGGCGGCCGACGGCGACGACGTGGACGGGATCACCGGGCGTGCGCCGTACGGGGCCGGAGGGGCGCCAGCCGGAGACGTCCAGGCCGTTGGAGACCACGTGCACCGGGACGCCCGGACCGGCGACGGCCCGGATCGGGCGGGCGGCGGCCTCGCTCACGGCGGTGGCCACCAGGCCCCAGCGACGCCAGTCGGCCAGCGCGCGCAGGCCCTGGTAGAGGCCACGGGTGACCGGGTCCCACATGCTGTGCACGGTGACCACGGCCGGCATCCCGGCCCGTTGCGCGGCGCGCACCCCCATCCAGGCGAACGGGGAGACCGCACCGGTGTGCACGTGCACCACGTCCGGCCGCGCGGAGGTCATCACCCGGATCAGATGCCCGGTGCCGAACGGGTGGACCGGCAGGTCGAACGGCATGGGGGCGATCAGACGGCGCACCCCCGGCAGCGGCTCCCCCGGCGTCGCGGTCGCCACCGCCACCTCGTGCCCGGCCTCCCGCTGGCTTCGGACCAGGTCAGCCACCTGTACCTCGATACCGCCGAGCCGGGGCAGGTAACAGTCGCTCACA
This sequence comes from Acrocarpospora catenulata, assembly GCF_018476525.1. Lineage (GTDB taxonomy): Bacteria > Actinomycetota > Actinomycetes > Streptosporangiales > Streptosporangiaceae > Acrocarpospora > Acrocarpospora catenulata. The sequence goes on along the minus strand of NZ_JAHCST010000010.1, from coordinate 101,627 downwards.
TGAAGGATCCGCACTCGAGCAAGCCTGACAGAGCCGACCACACCCATCAAACGGGACTGTGACATTGGCCGATCCTCCGGATCGGCGGGCTTGGCCGCCGGGAAGCCTGTGTCTTCCCTCCTCCGGATTGGCGGGCTCGGCCGCGCCCGGCCAATCCGAGCATGGGATCATGTAGGTGTGAAGACAGCGGTGTTCTTTCACGCCCACCCCGACGACGAGGCGCTGCTGACCGCCGGGACGATGGCCATGCTGGCGGCCGAGGGCCACCGGGTGGTGCTGGTGGTGGCGACGGCGGGCGAGCGCGGCCTGGCCGAGATCCCGCACGGGGACGAGCTGGGCGCGGCCAGGATGAACGAGCTCTACGCCTCCGCCGCGCGGCTCGGCTGCGCCAGGGTGGTCCGGCTCGGGTACGCCGACTCCGGCCTGGCCGCCGACGGCGGGGTGGCGCAGGACCGGCCGGAGAACGCCTTCATCGACGCCGACACCGAGGAGGCCGCGCAGCGGCTGGCCGCCATCCTGAAGGAGGAGACCGCCGAGCTGCTCACCAGCTACGACCCGGCGGGCGGCTACGGCCACCCCGACCACGTGATGGTGCACCGGGTGGGCGCCAGGGCGGCCGAGATCGCCGGAACCCCCATCCTGCTGGAGGCCACGGTCAACCGGGACCCACTGCTCAAGGCCATCAGGCTGGCCTCCCGGTTCTACCCCAAGCTGGACATCAGGGCCTTCGAGAGCGCCTACACGGCGGGCGCCGACATCACCCACCGCGTCAACGTGCGCCGCCACACCGCCGCCAAGCGGGCCGCCATGGCCGCGCACGCCACCCAGGCCACCGGCGGCGACGGCGACCGCACCCTGGGCGCGCTGCTCAAGATCCCGCCCCCGCTGTTCCGCTACGTCTTCGGCACGGAATGGTACGTGCGCCGCGACCTCCCGCCGGGCACCCGGCTGAAACACCCCTTCGCCCACCCCGGCTGACACCGGGCAGACTGGTGGGGTGAACAAATGGCTGCGGGTGATCCTGTCAGGCGCGTCACTCGCGCTGGCCGTGCTGATGATCGTGTTCCTGCCGGAGATCGTCGGCGGGCTCACCGGCAAGCATGTGTCGTGGACCGAGATCGGGCACCAGTTCGGCCAGCTGAACTGGGGCATGGTGGCGCTGATGGCCGCCGTCTGGCTGGGCAGCCTGGTCGCCTACAGCGTGGTGCTGACCAGTTCGCTGCCCGGGCTGACCATCCCCCAGGGGCTGACGCTGAACGCCGCCGGGAGCGCGGTCAGCAACCTGCTGCCGTTCGGCGGCGCCGCCGGGGTGGCGATGACCATCGCGATGACCAAGGGCTGGGGTTTCCCGCTCCGCGCGGTGGTGGTCTCCACACTGGTCAGCGGGATCTGGAACACCCTGTTCCGGTTTCTGCTGCCGGCGGTGGGCATCCTGGCGCTGGTGATGTCCGGCCAGGTGCTCAGCCCGACCGTGGCCAAGGCCGGCTGGGTCGGCGGCGTCTCCATCCTGGTGCTGGTCGCGGTGGTCGCGGCGGCCCTGTACTGGGACCGCGCGGCGGCCGTGCTCGGCCGGGTGCTGGACGCCCTGGCGCTGGCCCTCCCCCACCGGTTCCGCCCGGCCAGGCACGCGGTCTCCGAGGCCCTGCACCGGCTGCGCGCCGACACCGCGGACGTGCTGCACACCCGGTGGCCCGGGCTGTCCATCGGCATGGTGCTCTTTCTCGGCCTGCAATGGCTGATCATGGTGCTCTGCCTGCAGGCCACCGGCGCCTACCCCGGCCTGGCCGCCTCCGTGGCGGTGTTCGCGCTGAGCCGGGTGCTCACCTCGGCGCTGATCACCCCGTCCGGCGCCGGGATCATGGAGGGCGGGGTGGCCGCGCTGCTCATCGCCTTCGGCCAGCCCGCCGGCGGGGCCACCACCGCCGCGCTGCTGTTCGGCTTCTGGACGTACACGATCGAGATCCCGTGGGGCGGGCTGGCGCTGGGGGGCTGGACGCTGCTCCGCAAGCGCAGACAGGCCCCGGTGCCCAGAGCACGGGAGCATGCGCCAACACCGTGATCTTGAGAGACAATGGACGATCACGGCGGTGGATAGGTGAGGATGTCGGCCATGTCTAGAAGCTTGTGCACAGTTCGGCGGCACGCATAGCGTGGCGCCTGACATGAGCAAGGTGGTCTTCCGGGTTCTGGGACCGGTCGAAGCGTACGACGCCGACCATGACGCCGGAGGCGAGCGTGAACTCGACCTCGGCGGGTTGCGGCAACGGGCCGTGCTGGCCCGGCTTCTGGTCGCCCGGGGCCAGGTCGTGCCGGTCGACACCCTGATCTTCGACCTGTGGGCCGACGACGCCGCCAAGGGCGCCCAGTCCGGGTTGCAGGTCTACATCTCGCGGCTGCGCCGGGTGCTGGAACCCAACCGCCCGCGCGGCGGCCCCAACCGCCTGCTGGTCACCGTCGCCTCCGGCTACGCGCTGCGCGCCGCCCCCGAGCAGGTGGACGCGCTCCGCTTCGAGGCCACCGTGCGGGCCGCCGGAGAACGCCTGGACGAGAACCCGCAGACCGCCAGGGCCCGGCTGGAGACCGCGCTGGGGCTGTGGCGGGGCACGCCGTACTCCGACTTCGCCGACCAGCCGTGGGCCGAGGCCGAGGTGACCCGGCTGAGCGAGATGCGCCTGGTGGCCAGGGAACGGCACGCCGACGCCGGGCTCCGGCTCGGCCTGCACGCCGAGACCGTGCCCGACCTGGAGGCGCTGACCACCGAGCACCCGCTCCGCGAGGAGGGCTGGCGGCTGCTGGCGCTGGGCCTTTACCGGTGCGGGCGGCAGGGCGACGCGCTGGCCGCGCTCCGCAAGGCCCGCAACACCCTCGCCGACGAGCTGGGCATCGACCCCGGCCCGGCGCTGCGGAAGATGGAGTCCGACATCCTGGCCCAGGATCCGGGTCTGGACCTGGCCGCCGCCCCGCGCCGCCCGGAGACCACCGCCACCTGGCCGCCCCGGCCGGTGGAGGTCGGCTCGCTGCCGCCGCTGGAGGCCGAGCCGTTCGTCGGCCGGGACACCGAGCTGACCACGCTGGCCGGCGCCGCGCCGCGGGCCAAGTCGGGCCGCCTCACCATCGCGGTCATCGGCGGCGACGCCGGGGCCGGCAAGAGCACGCTGCTCCGGCAGCTCGCCGCGCAGCTGGAGAGCCACGGCTGGCTGGCGGCCGGTGGCGCCTGCCCGGACAGCCCGGCCACCCCGCCAGGCTGGGCCTGGGTGGAGGTGCTGCGCACGCTGATCGCCCGGCGCGGCGCCGGGGAGTACGGCGCGCTGCTGGCCCCGTTACTCGACGACCACGCCCCCGACACCGGCGACGACGAGACCTCCGGAAGCTTCCGGCTGCACCGGGCGGTCGGCGGCTACCTGTCCGGGGTGGCCCGCGAGGCGCCGCTGCTGCTCAGCCTGGAGGACCTGCACTGGGCCGACGACCAGACGCTGGCCCTGCTGCGCGCGCTGCCCAGCCTGCTGGCCGCCAGCCGGGTGCTGCTGGTGGTGACGTGCCGGGACAACGAGCTCAACGACCCGCAGCGGGACGTGCTGGCCGCGCTGGCCCGCCTCGGCCCGGTCCGGGTGGAGCTGGACGGTCTGTCCCCGGCGAACACCGCCGAGCTGGCCCGCGCCATCTGCCACCGGGACGTGGATGACGAGGTGGTCGCCGCCATCGTGGAGCGCACCGGCGGCAACCCGTTCTTCGTCAAGGAGACCGTGCGGCTCTGGGAGGCCGAGGCGGATATCTCCGAGGTGCCCTCCGGGGTGCGGGACGTGCTGCGCCGCCGGATCGCCCGGCTGCCGGAGAAGGCCCAGCAGATCCTGCTCCAGGCGGCGGTGATCGGCCGGGACGTGGACGTGGACGTGCTGGTGGACATCTCCGGGGACGAGGACCTGGTGGTGGACGCGGTGGAGGCCGCGCTGCTGGCCGGTCTGGTCACCGAGCCGGGTCCTGGGCGGCTCCGGTTCGACCACGGCCTGGTCAGGGACACGCTCTACTCCGACGCCTCCCGGCTGCGCCGCTCCCGGCTGCACGCCGCGGTGGGCTCGGTGATCGAGATACGGAACCCGGGCGACGTGGCCGCCCTGGCCCACCACTACGACCTGGCCGGCACCGCGGAGACGGCGGCCAAGGCGGTCCGGTACGCGGGCCTGGCGGCCGAGCAGGCCTCCTCGCGGTTCGCCCACCGGGAGGCCGCCTCGCAGTGGGAGCGGGCCATCGCCGCCTTCGACCGGGCCGGCGGCCGCCCGGGCAAGGACCGGCTGGAGCTACAGCTGCGGATGATCCGGGCGCTGGCCCTCAGCGGCGACATGGCCGCCGCCCGCGCGCACCGGCGGGACGCCATGGACGTGGCGCTGCCGCTGGGCGACCTGGAGCTGACGGCCCGGGTGGCCGCGGCCCTGGCCGTGCCGCACAAGGGCATCGCCCGCGACTTCACCAGGACCGCCTGGGAGATCGTGGACGTCACCGAGAAGGCGCTGCTGGAGCTCCCGGCCGGGGAGCAGGAGCTGCGCGCCAGCCTGCTGGCCACCCTGGCGCTGGAGCTGGAGGGCTCGGCCACCCCGCGCGGCGAGCAGGCCTCGCTGGAGGCCGAGGAACTGGCTCGCGCCAGCGGGGACCCGGGGCTGCTGGCCATGGCGTTGAGCGGGCGGCTGCGGCAGTCGTACACGATGGCGCAGGTGGACGAGCGGGAGGACATCGGCAGGGAGCTGCTGCGGGTGGGCGCCGAGTCCGGGCAGATCGCCGTGCAGACCCTGGCCCACCTGGTGCTGCTGGAGTGCGCGGCGGCTCGCGGGGACTTCGCCGAGGCGGACCGGCAGCTGGCCTTCGCCGAACGGCTCGGCCGGCAGTACGACCTGCCCGCGCCCGCCGCGGTCGGGGCCTGGTACGCCGGGCAGCGGCTGATGATCGCCGGAGACTACGAGGGCGCCGAGCGCGCCTACCGGAACGCGGCCCGGCTGACCGCCCGCGCGGGCATGCTGGAGGGCCGCCAGGACCTGCCGCTCATCGCCACCTTCTGCCTGCACCTGGTCCAGGGCCGGGCGGCGGAGATGGCGGACACGCTGGGCGAGGCCCACCAGCGTGGCGCCAAGTGGACTCTGGACGCGTACGCGGTGACCTTGGCCGCCGGCGGCCACCTGCGGGACGCCAGGGCGGTGGCCGCCACCCGGGAACCCGTGCGCGGCGACTTCCTGTACGAGCTGGCCATGACCTGGCGGGCGCTGGCGGGGCTGCTGCTGGACGACGGGGACCGGGTGCGGGAGGCGTACACGGCGTTGAAGCCGTTCAACGACCGGATCGCGGGCGCGGGCACCGGCGTGGTGGCGCTCTGGCCGGTGGCCAGGACGCTGGGCGACCTGGCCGCGCGGCTCGGGCTGCCGGAGGCCGCCGCGCATTATGAGAAGGCCCTGGCGGTGGCCCGGCGGGTGGGTGTGACACGCTGGGTGACTGAGGCGGAGCAGGCGCTCGGCCATGGCGTCCGCTAGCGGTCATGAATTAAGGTAAGCCTGTCCTTAGGAGCAGGTTTCGGGGGGAGGCGCGCGGTGCAACTCTTCTCCGACATCGTGGACAGCGTTCCGTACTGGCTGCTGGTGCTGGTCGGCGGGATCGCCCTGTTCGGCGCGTTCCAGGCCTACTACTGGCTGGGGCTGCGACTGGGTGAGCGGCTGTACGAGACCCGGGTCGGGCGCAGGATCGGCCGGGAGCGCATCGCCAAACTGGAGAACGTGGTCCGGCGCTGGGGAGCGCTGTCGGTGTTCGGGTGCTTCTGGGTGCCCGGCGGGTTGCGGCACACGCTGCCCTGGGTGGCGGGGGCGCTGCGGGTGGACTACCGGTGGTACCTGGTGGCCAGCGCGCTCGGCTGCCTGACCTGGGTGCCGGTGACCGCGTTCGGGCTGTACGCCGGGATCTGGGCGTGGCTCCGCCTGGCCGCGAGTTCCCCCTGGTACGCGGCCCTGGCGGCGGTGGCCGTGATCGCGTTGATCGTCGCCTTCGTGGTCTGGCGGCGCCGCCGGAACGCCGTGGCCCCGGCGGCGGCCGAGCCGGAGCGCGTTCAGAGCTGAACCGGCTCCAGCGCCGAGTCGTCCAGCCTGGCCTCCGGCGCGTGGCGGCGGACCGCCTCGATCCCGTTCACGCAGCCGGCCTTCGTGCTGTATCCCTCGCTGACCGCGATGGTCTGCCCGTTCCCCGCGACTAGCTTGAACCGGAACGCTCCGGCCTTGTCCTTGCTGATCACAAACCGCGCCGGCATCTGTTTCCCCCCGAAACGAAACTCGCTGCTCCTCCCCTACCCCGTTCACTGATCATGCGATCATGGCGAGCATGCGCGCCGGGGTTCTCGCCTTTTTCCTCACGTTTGCCCTTTTCACGGGCACTGCTGCCGCCCAGACTCTCCGGGCGCCGAGCGTCACCGCGTCGGAGGCGTTCCTGATCGACGCCGAGACGGGAACGATCCACTACGCCAAGCGGCAGACCCGCCGGGTCCCGGTGGCCAGCCTCACCAAGGTGATGACCGCCTACGTGATCCGCGAGGAGGCCGACCTGGACGACGTGGTGCGGATCACCCCGGCGGACGTGCGGTACGCGGCCGCGCACGGGGCCACCACGGGCGGCCTGCGGGCCGGTGAGCGGCTCACCGTGCGGGCGCTGCTGCACGCACTGCTGCTCAACTCCGGCGCCGACGCCTCACACGCGCTGGCCGAGCGGTACGGCCCCGGCACCCGCAGGTTCGTGGCCAAGATGAACGCCGCCGCCCGTGCCCTGAAGCTGCGCGACACCCGGTTCGCCAACCCGGACGGCCTGCCCGCCCAGGGCGCCTACTCCACCGCGCGGGACCAGGCCGTCCTGGCCAGGGTGGCGATGCGGGACCGGGTCATCGCCACCATCGCGCGTACCAAGGTCAAGACCATCGGGCGGCACACCTGGCACAACAGCAACAAGCTGCTCGGCGACGGCGTGATCGGCCTGAAGACCGGGTTCACCACCGCGGCCGGGTACTGCCTGAGCTTCGTGGCCGAGGTTCGCGGACACCTGCTCATCGGCGTGGTGCTCGGCGAGACCACCGAGAACCGGCGGTACGCCAGCGCCCTCAGGATGCTGGACTGGGCGGAGGAGCGCCTGCAGTGAGGGCGTGGCAGGCGATGGCGGCGGCGGCCACCACGTTCAGTGAGTCGACGCCGAGGTCGAGGGCCTCGGGGCTCATCGGGATGCGCACGGCCAGGTCGGCCTCGGCCAGCCAGTGCGAGGACAGGCCGTCGCCCTCGGCGCCGAGCATGAGGGCCACCTTCTCGGCGTGCGGGACCGTGCCAATGGGCAGGGCGGCCGGGTCGGGGGTGAGGGCCAGGGTCCGGAAGCCGGCCTGGCGCAGGTCGGCCAGGCCGCCGTACCAGTCGGTCATCCGGGCGTACGGGATGGCGAAGACGGCTCCCATGGAGACCTTGACCGCGCGGCGGTAGAGCGGGTCGGCGCAGCGTGGGGAGAGCAGCACGGCGTGCATGCCGAGGGCGGCGGCGGAGCGGAAGATGGCGCCGACGTTGGTGTGGTCGACCAGGTCCTCCAGGACCAGCACCCTGGTCCGGCCGGTGAGCAGTTCCGGCACGCCCGGCAGGGGTTTGCGGGCCATCGAGGCCAGGGCGCCCCGGTGCACGGGGAAGCCGGTGATGGACTGGAGTACCTCGTCGGAGGCCACGTAGATGGGCACGTCGGCCAGGTCGGCGAAGCGGGGCAGCCACTTGCGGGTGGTCAGCAGGGACCTGGCCGGGTAGCCGGTGGCCAGGGCGCGGCGGATGACCTTCTCACCCTCGGCCAGGAACAGGCCGTGCTCGGCCTCCAGGCTCTTGCGCAGTTCGGTGTCGCGCAGCCGGGTGTAGTCGGCGATCCGGGGGTCGGTGGCGGCGTCGACCTCGATGACCATCAGGCCAGCGTACCGTTGCCGGTCTTTTGCGATGCCGATCTTCCATCGCGGTGCGTAGTCGCTACAGTACTCACCGCTGCATGTGGCCGGATGGGCGGCGATCGGAGGTCAAGGTGCCTGACCAGCGGGCGTACGCGCATCCGGCCGTCCACCATGAGGACCGGCGCGAGAACTGGCAGGACTGGCTGGGCGACGCGCGGCGGGCGCGTGGGCTGTCCGCGGTGACCCTCGGCTGGCTCGGCGCGGAGAGCGCGATCGGGATCTGGTCGGGGCTGGCCGCGCACTCGGTGGCGCTGCTCGGGTGGGCGCTCTGCTCGCTGGTGGAGGCGCTGGCCAGCCTGATCGTGATCTGGCGGTTCACCGGCGCCCGGCTGGGCTCGGCGCACGCCGAGCGCACCGCCGCCCGCGCGGTGGCGGTCAGCTTCTGGCTGCTCGCCCCCTACCTGGTGCTGCACGTGGCGCACGACCTGAGCCAGGGCTACCGGTCAGGCACCAGCCTGGTCGGCGTCGTGGTGGCCGCGGTCAGCCTGGTGACCATGCCGGCCCTGGGGGTGGCGAAGTTGCGGGTGGCGGCACGGCTTGGGTCGCCGGCCACCGCGGGCGAGGGCGTGCAGAACCTGCTCTGCGCGGTCACCGCGGCCGGGGTGCTCGCGGGCCTGGCGTTCACGGCTATCGGCTGGTGGTGGGTGGATCCGGCGGTGGCGCTGGTGCTGGCCGGGGTGGCCGTGCACGAGGGGCGGCGGGCCTGGTCCGGGCACGTCTGCCACCACTGAAGTGTTAAAAGACCAGTTTTGCCGGGTTCTTGAGCTTGCCGCTATCGTTCCGTAAACATTACGGACAATCTCCCTATATGCCGTCGCGGAGACGCGTACCTTCGGGAGTCAAACGACACCAAAGGGGCCAAAAGTGGGACGCCATCGGACCGAGGACCTCGAAGGCTACCTCCCGGAGCCCCCGCCGCAGCGGCGGCGGGGCGGGGCCGGCAAGGTGCTGGTGCCGTTGGCCGGCGCGGTCGCGCTCGCGGTGCTGCTCGGCGTCGCCGCGTACGTGGTGGTCCACAAGGACCCCGGTTGCGGCCCCGACAAGGTGGCCCTCCAGGTGATCACGGCCAAGGACGTCGAGCCCGCGATCACCGAGATCGCCGGCCGGTTCGCCAAGTCCGGCACGACCGTGGACGGCAAGTGCGTGGCGATCACCGTCAAGGGCGCCGACTCCGCCGGGGTGGCGGCGGCGCTGTCCGGCAAGATCAGCGGCGAGAACACCGTCAACCCTGACATCTGGATCCCCGACTCCAGCCTCTGGCTGGCCGGGCTGCCCAAGGACGGCCCGGCCGAGGTCACCGGGAACGCGGCCCACAGCCCCGTGGTGCTCACCGCGCCCAAGGCGGCGGCCGAGCAGCTGGCCTCGGCCTTCCAGCCGAGCTGGGCCGGGATGGTCAACGCCGCCAACGCCGCCAACCCCGACGGCCTGGCCAAGAAGGTCCGGGTGCTGGTGCTCGACCCCGGCCTGAACGCGGCCGGCATGGGCGCGCTGCTCGCGGCGGCCGGGGTGCTGCGCGCCGGCGGCGGTGAGAACACCGAGGAGTTGCTGGCCGGTGTGCTCCGCCAGTTGTCGGGGTCCAAGGTCGGCTCCACCGACAGCCTGTTCGCCACGCTCTCCAAGCAGGCCACCCGGGTGCCCATCGGGGTCACCTCCGAGCAGTCGGTCTGGTCCTTCAACACCAAGAACGACAACGCGGCCGTGGCGCTCTACCCGGCCGAGGGCACCGTCAACCTGGACTACCCGATCGTCACCACCGGCGGGGAGGGCGTCACCGCCAAGGCCGCCAAGGAGTTCGCCACCGAGCTGGTCTCCGCCGCCGCCAAGAAGACCATCCAGGAGCACGGCTTCCGCACCCCCACCGGCCAGGGCAGCGCGCTCACCGCAGAACGCGGCCTCAACCCGAAGGCGCCCCAGGCCATCCCGCTGCCGGACGCCAAGACCATCAACACCCTGGCCCAGTCCTGGAAGCTCATCAACCTGGGCACCCGGCTGCTGTCCATCATCGACATCTCCGGCACCATGGCACTGCCCGCCGACAGCACCGGGGTGACCCGCATGCAGGCCATCGGCCAGGTCGGCCTGGAGGGCCTGAAACTGTTCCCGGACAAGACCGAGATCGGCACCTGGGTGTTCTCCGACAACCTGAACGGGCAGGGCGTGGACTGGAAGGAGATGATCCCGATCGGCCCGCTGGCGCAGCGGATCGACGGGGTCACCCGGCGCGAGCTGGTGGCCAAGGACCTGCAGTCGCTGAAGGCCATCCCGACCGGCAACACCGGGCTGAACGACACCCTCTGGGCGGCGTACCAGAAGATGACCAAGGAGTACGCGGCCGACAAGGTCAACACGATCCTGCTGTTCACCGACGGGGTGGGCAACGACGACCCGAACGGCGGGATCTCCGACGCCACCGTGCTGCGGCGGCTCAAGCAGACCTACGACCCCGAGAAGCCGGTCAGCATTCTGATCATCTCGTTCAACACGACGGCCGATGAGAACCGGGCCCAGATGACCGCGCTGGCCCGGGCCACCGGCGGGGCCGCGTACTTCCCGCAGACGGTGCTGGAGATCCGGAACATCTTCCTGAAGGGGATCGCGCGTCGACTCTGCGCCCCGAACTGTCCCACTGCGCAACAGTAGTCACAAGAGTCGCTGTTTTCCCAGGTCATGCTAGTTAAGCATGGCTTGGGAGACAGTAAACGCCCTTGTTCGAGGGGGCGTCTTCCACAGGTAAGGTCCCGGCGGATCGTGAAACCGGGCCCGTCGCTTGGGGGAGGACGCCGTTGCCCGGATGGCCGAACGTCGGCCGCGCCGACGAAAACCGTTTGCTGGAAGCGCTGCGCCAGGGGGACGCGCACGCGCCGGCCAGTCTCTACGACGCGTACGCCGACCGGCTGACCGACTACGCCTACGGGCAACTGCGCGACCTGGACGCGGCGGCGGACGCCGTCCACGACGCGATGGTGACCGCCCAGGCGTCGGCGAACCGGCTCAGCGAACCGGGACGGCTGCGCGCCTGGCTGTACGCGCTGACCCGGTACCAGTGCGTGGCCCGGGCCGCAGGCCGTACGGCGACGGGGTTGACCGGGCCGCAGCCCGGGCTGGAGGACGCCGAGGACCCGGAGCTGGCGGCGGTGGTGGTGGACGCGCTGGGCGAGCTGAGCCGGCCCGAGCGTGAGGTGCTGGAGCTGAGCGTGCGCCACGGGCTGTCCGGCGGCGAGGTGAGCGTGGTGCTGGGGCTGACCACGCGGCAGGTCGGGGCGCGGCTGAACCGGGCCCGCGACCATCTGGAGAACGCCGGGGCCGCGGTCGTGCTGGCCCGGGTGGGACGGGCGCACTGTCCCGCGGTGTCGGCCATGCTCGACTCGTACGAGGGGCCCGTCGGGGTGGCGTTGCGGCGGCGGCTGAGCAAGCACATCAGCGGCTGCGAGGTGTGCGTCGAGGGCAAGCAGCGGCACGTCTCGGCGGGGCGGCTGCTGGATCTGGTGCCGATCATGTTTCCGCCGCTCTCGCTGCGGCGCCGGGTGGTGGACACCTGCGTCAACCCCGATCGGGGCGAGACCCGGGTGCTGATCGCGGGGCGGAGCGAGAAGTTCGACGGAGAGGGTTTCCCGGTCACGGCGGCGTTCCCGGCGCAGGAGAAGCGCGGGCGGCGGGCGGCTCCCCGGCGGTCCCGGCGGGCGCTGCCCGTCGTGGCGGCGCTGGCCTGCGCGGTGGCGGCGGCGGGCACGCTGGCCTGGGCCGCCGGGAGCGAGGAGCCGGGGAAAATCAAGATCGAGGCGATGCGGCCGCCTTCCACGCAGCCGCTGCTCAACCCTACGGATGGACCGCTCCAGGATCCGGCGGAGGAGACGCCCGAAGAGCCGGACACGGTCGCCGAGACCCCTGAGTCCGATCCGGAGCCGACCGCACGGCCCCAGCTGAGCGCGCGGCCGACGTCCACGGTGTCCCAGCCGCGGCCCACGGCCACCAAGACCCGGGCACCCCGGCCCGGCGCGCCCGCGCTGTCGCTGAGCTGTCCCGGGGACATGGGGGACACCGGGGGTGACGTGATCTGGGTGAGCGCCAGGAACGCCGCGATCAACTGGACCGCGACCGTCACCGGCGGGGTGAGCGTGTCCAGCACCAAGGGCCGGTTGAAGGCGGGTGCGACCGGGCGGGTGACGGTGAACGTCGAGGATCCCAAGTCGTCGGGGAGCGCCACCATCGCGTTCCGGTCGGCGGGCGGGAACCCCGTGTGCCGGGTCTCCTGGCGTGGGGAGGACCCCGGATCGCCGCCGAACGGGGTCCCGGAACCGACGCCGCCCGTCCGTACGCCGACGCCCACCCCACCTGCCTCACCGAGCCCACCGGACTCCAACGCCCCAGGTCAGGGCGGTGAAGCCGCAAATCCGTCGTGAGATCACAAGTTTCGCGCAAAGATCACAAGGGGAGAAACCAGGCGACCTAGACACAAGGGGGCACAGTGGCCCAGGCATGGCTACCAGCTGCCAGTCGAATTCCCGCTCCCCAGGACGCCGGCCCCATGAACGGCGGAGCGCCCAGGGTCGTCTGGTTCATTTGGCCGACCAACCCACAAGGGATTTCGGCCAAGTCCGTCGCACAGCGCCTCGTCCAGCTCGACCGACCCGCCCACCTGGTATGGAACCCGGTGCGCGGGGAGATCGTCCAGCAGCTCCCGCCCAGCCGGGCGGCCTGCGGCCTGCGCGGCGACCTGAACCGGCAGGGCCGGGCCTGCATCCAGATCCGGGTGCTCGGCTCGGTCGAAGAACCTTTCACCGACACCAAACTGGACGGACTCGACGAGATCCTCTCCTGGCTCGACTCCTGGGAGGTACCCCGGCACTGGCCGGCCGGCCCACCCCTCCCCTTCCCGCATTCTCTGACCTCCCGGGGGACGACCCGGCTCTGGTCCCGAGGCGGCCACTTCGGCCACTCCCAGGTCCCCGGCGCCGTCGAAGGCGACCCCGGCGCCATCGACGTCACCCGCCTCCTCCGCCAGCATCCCCCGCCAACGGTGGAGGTCCCGCGCCAACGCGAGGAACTCCGCCTTCTGGAACGCGTCATCTGACCTCCGCCGTCCAGGGCCGGGCCAGCCGCTGGCCCGGCCCTCCGGCATGTCCTTTCCGGGCTGGACGAACAGAGTGGCCTGAGTGGCTCTCTGGTCTTACAAAAGTGGACATTTCCTGATGTGCGTGGTGGGGGCGGCGTAGCTTCTGGGGTCTGGGAGTTGAGAGGGGCTTCCGGGGCGTTGGGTTGGCCGGATAGTCGGGCGTAAGCAGCTTTCAAGGGGCGTTGGGCACGATTTGGGCAACCTGTCCGCCGGACAGCGCGTCTACTACGTGCACCACAACAAGGAGGCCTCGATGGTTGCCCCCGGCGACTGGCGTGTACCCGGTTACTCCGAGGTACGCACTCTCGGTACGGGTGGCGGAGGCCGAGTCGTGCTGGCGGTGCACGAGGCGTCCGGCGCCCATGTGGCCATCAAGTACCTCTCCGAGGACTTGCGTGGGCAGCCGGGCTTCCTCGACAAATTCCGCCACGAGGCCCGCCTGCTCGTCGAGGTCGACGACCCCAATGTGGTCAGGCTCTACGAGTACGTCCAGTCGGCGGACGGCGCCGCCATCGTGATGGAGCTCATCAACGGAGCTCCACTGCGCGCACTGCTCCGGGCCGAGGGCGGAACCGGCCCCGAGGCCGCCCTGGCGGTACTCAAGGGTTCCCTCCTCGGCCTGTCCGCCGCCCACCAGAGGGGCTTGGTCCACCGCGACTACAAGCCGGAGAACGTCATCGTCCAGGCGGACGGCAGCAGCAAGCTGGTCGACTTCGGCATCGCGGTCCGCTCGGGGGCCGGCATCGCCCCGGCCGGAACCCCGGCCTACATGGCCCCGGAACAGTGGGCCGGACACCCGGCAAGCCCCGCCACCGACGTCTACGCCGCGACCGCCGTCTTCTTCGAGTGCCTGACCGGACGCCGGCCGTACCAGGCGACCGAGCACGTGGTGCTGATGCACATGCACCAGACCGCCCCGATCCCCGCCGGGGACGCGCCGGTCCCGGTCCGCGGCCTGATCGAACGCGGCCTGGCCAAGGACCCGCTAAGCCGCCCCGCCAGCGCCGCCATGTTCGTGGCCGAACTGGAGCGGGTGGCCGTCGGCGCGTACGGCCCCGACTGGGAGGAGCGCGGGCGGCGCAAGCTGGCGGCGCTGGCCGCGCTGGCCGCCGGGCTCTTCCCGCTGGGCGGCGCGGCACAGACGCCGCAGGTGGGCACCTCACTGTTCCGCACGATGCTGGGCGGCGTCTCCCGGCACCTGGGCAAGGTCGTCATCGGCGCCGCCGTCCTGGTCGTGGCGGGCAGCGGCCTCGTCGCGTACGCGCTGAACGCCGACAAGAAGCCGGCCGACGTGATCCCGGTGGTCGCCGACGGCACCCCCACACCCTCAGCGACGCCGGAGGAGGCGACCCCGACGCCGACTCCCACGCCCACTCCGACGCCAACCCCGTCGGAGACGCCGGAAGAAACCCCGGAGCCCGAGCCCAGCCCGACCCCGACCCCGAAGCCCCCAACGCCGACCCCGACCCCCACCCCCACGGTCACCCCACCGACCAAGGTGGTCAGCGTCGCGCTCAGCGGCCTCTCACTCGGCCCCGGCGGCCAGGCGGTCGCGGCCTCCTACACCGGCCGCGCGACGGCGGCTCTGCCGATCGCCAAGGGCACGGTCACCGTGATCACCGACGGCACCGCGAAAATCACCCTGACCCTGAAGTACACCGTCAACGGCAAGGTCGTCGGCACCCAGTCCATCCCGCTCACCGGCGCCAAGAAGTACACCAGGAACTTCAGCAGGGACCTCGGCAAACGCCCCTGCGGCGGCACCTGGGGCGTGATCGCCACCACCACCCCGGCGTCAGGCAACGGCGCCCAGACCGCCACCGCCAAGGTCGCCGCCTGCCCGACCAAGGTCACCGACCTGACCGTGGAGTCGATCGAGCTGGACCGCGCGGGCAAGGTCGCCACCGCCCGGGTCAAGGTGCTCACCGACGGCACCGGCAAGGTGGACCTGACCGGCGACTTCGCCGCGACCGGCAGCCAGGGCAACCAGCAGATCGCCCACCTGGCCGGCAAGAAGTCCTACGTCCAGACCTTCACCTACACCTTCCCGCGCCCGGTCTGCACCGGCGCGGTGAGCTTCACCGCCTCCACCGACCCGCAGGGCCCGTCCGGCGCCGTGAAGCAGGAGCAGAAGGCCGCGTGCGCGGCGACCGTCTCCGCCATCGCGGTGAACCTGGGCGACCAGGTGCGCGGCAGCGCCTCGATCAGCTCCACCGTCACGATCCGGACCACCGGACCGGAGCCGCTCACGCTGACCGCCGTGTACCTGCTCGGCGGATCCCAGACCGGCTCCCCGCAGACCTTCAAGCTGGAGGGCCAGACCAGCTACACCATCACGGTCCGCTACAACTACGGGCAGCTCTGCGGCACCACGTACGGCCTGCGGGCCTACACCGACCCGGCCTGGTCCCAGGGCGCCGCCACCCAGACCAAGAACGCCGTGGCCTGCATCGGCTGACCCCCACGTGACCACACAAACGTGATCACATGGAAATCTTGCCCTGTAAGCTCACACAGGTAACTTTTGACATCAACCACGACTTTGTCGTGACTCTTCACTTCATTCCCTTGCGAATCACTAAGATACGTGTCCGTCGTGGCGGGGGCCCGGGGATCGTAGGGAGATCGTTATGAACGGCAGACCGGCCGCCTGGCGCGTTCCTGGTTATACCGAGGTGCGCGAGCTGGGCACCGGTGGCGCGGGGCAGGTGATACTCGCCCGGCATGACGCCGACGGCACGTTAGTCGCGATCAAGTACCTGTCCGCCGAGCTCCGCCAGGACCTCGGTTTCGTGGCCAGGTTCCGGCACGAGGCACGCCTGCTCGCTCTGATGGAGCGCAACCCGCACGCCGCCAGGTTCTACGAGTACGTCGAGCACCCGCACGGCGCGGCCATCGTGATGGAGTTGGTGGACGGCGTCTCGCTGCGCGCCATGCTCCGCTCCGAGGGCCCGACCGGTCCCGAGGCCGCGCTGGTGGTGCTGAAGGGCTCGCTCACCGGCCTGGCCATCGCCCATGACATGGGCATCGTGCACCGGGACTTCAAGCCAGAGAACGTCATGGTGGAGGCGGACGGCCAGAGCAAGCTGGTCGACTTCGGCATCGCCGCCCGGGCCGGCGAGGGCACCAACGTGTCCGGCACCCCGGCGTACATGGCCCCCGAGCAGTGGTCGGGGGCCCCGGCGGGGCCGAGCACCGACGTCTACGCGGCCACCGTGGTGTTCTTCGAGTGCCTCACCGGCACCCGCCCGTTCCGGGCCACCAACCTGGCCGCGCTGGCCCGCCAGCACCAGTCCGCGGCGCCCCCGGTGGAGGAGGTGCCGGCCCAGCTGCAGGGCCTGATCGAGCGCGGCATGGCCAAGCACCCGACCGAGCGACCGTCCTCGGCCGAGGCGTTCATGCGCGAGCTGGAGTCGATCGCCGTCGAGGCGTACGGCCCCAACTGGGAGGATCGCGGCCGCCGCCGCCTGGCCGCGCTGGCCGGGCTGCTGCTGCCGTTCTTCCCGCTCACCGAGGAGGCCCCGGAGGTCGGCACCGCGCTGAACGAGACCCGGCTGGGCGGCGGCCTGTTCAGCAAGACCGTGGTCAAGATCGGCCTGACCGTGGTCGGCATGGCGGTCATCGCGGGCGGCACCGCGGTCGCGGTGAGCTCGCTCAGCAGCGGCAGCACCACCCTGCAGGCCGGGACCACCTCGGTCTCCTCCCCCACGCCGCCCCCGCTCACCGACGAGACCCCGCCGGAGGACCTGCCCGAGCCGGAGATCACGATCGAGGACGAGGGCACCGCGCCGGCCACCCAACCGGCCACCCCGCCGACGACCGCTCCCACCACCGGGCCCTCCACCAGGCCGACCCAGCCGCGGCCCTCGCCCTCGCCCACCCCCACCAGGAAGCCCACCCCCAAGCCGTCCAAGAAGCCGACCCCCAAGCCGAGCCCGAAGCCGGGCGACCCGACGGCCACCGTGGACCCGGGCCAGTCCAACCCGCCCACCACCAGGCCGCCGTCGCCCTCCCCCACGCCCACCCGGACGACGCCCACCCCGTCGTCCCCGCCGCCGACCACCCCGGAGCCGTCCTCCCCACCGCCGACCACGCCCAGTGACCAGCCGACCATCGGGCTGTCGCCGTCCTCCGTACCGGAGGACACCCCGGTGGCCACGACCGCGATGGGCGTCTTCGCCGCCGGTCTGATGACGTCTGGGCTGATTCCCGCCACACTGGCCATGAGGCGTTTCACGGGAAGGCATCGGAGGCGGAGGTAAATGCTGCACGACGGGGGGAGCGTCGCCGGGCACTGGCTGAGCGGGAGGACCCGGGTCAGCGAAGTGGGCCTGTGGCATGACTCGACGGCGCCGGACGGCTCGCCGTCCGGGCTGCTCCGCTTCGACCAGCGGCTGCTGGCCGTGCCCGCCGCCCGGGACCGGCTGGTGGCCGCGGTCACCGCGGACCGGCGGCTCCAGCAGGGCGGCACCACCGGCCTGCTCCCCGTCGCCGACCTGGTGACCGCGCGCGGCGACGTCTGGCTGATCACCGGGCGCCGGGCCATGCCCACGGTGGCCGAACTGCTGGCCGACGGGGGCCGGGAGCCGGATTCGGGCAGCGCCGCGACCATCCTGGTGGAGACCGCGCAGACGCTGATCACCGTGCACGCGGCGGGGCTCACCCACGGCGCGCTGCACCCGGGGACCATCGTGATCGGCGAGGACGGCTCGGCCCTGCTGGCCGAGCGCGGCCTGCTCGAGGCGCTGCGCGGCGAGCCCGCCTCGGTGGAGCGGGACGTGACCGCCTGGTCCGCGCTGGCCCGGGTGCTGGCCGCCAGCTGGGCCGTCGGCCCCGCCTCGCAGTTGCTGGACCGGGCCGCCTCGGTGGCGGCCACCCGGGGCCTGAGCGCGGCCAGGGACACCCTGCTGGCCGGGCGTGAGGTGCTGCCCACGGGGTTCACCACCCGGGATCGCCTGGTGCGCACCCTGCACGCCTGGTCCGCCACCCCGGCGGTCGCCCCGCCGCCCCCGGTGGCGGCGCCGGACGCCGGGGAGATGGTCACCCTGCTCGACCCTTCGGCGCTCCGCACGGCGCAGACCCCGGATCCGACCCGGCCGGGCGGCTCGGGCGGGGACGCGGCCCTGCGGTTCGGGCCGGGGGTGCCGGTGGAGACCTCGGCCGCCCAGATCTGGCGGCAGGGCCGCGACCACAGCACCCAGCACACCCCCGACCTGCGCGGCCGGCTCGCCCCCACCGCCGCCCCGGCCCGCCCTTCCCGCCGCCGTACGGCCTGGGCCGGGACCGTGCTGCTGGCCATCCTGGTGGCGGCGGTGGTGCTCTGGCTGCGGCAGGCGCCCGGGCTGGCCCTGGCGGTGGAGAAGGTCGAGGTGCGGACTCCGAAGAAGACCCAGGGCTGCGACTCGACCGCGCGGATCGTGGCGGAGGTCACCACCAACGGGGGCAGTGGCACGTTCTCCTACGTCTGGGAGCAGAGCGACGGCCGGAAGATCAGGGAGACCCAGCGGGTGGAGGAGGAGACCACCTCACTGGAACTTCCCCTGCTCTGGAAGGTCACCGGGCCGGGTAGCCTGAAGGGCACCGCGACCCTGCGGATCCTGGATCATACGGCGACGGGAAAGCCGATCCAGGACAAGGCGAGCTTCTCGTACAAATGTTGACTTCACTAGGCTTCCTCGCATGACGACGACCCCCGCCGGTTGGTACCCCGACCCGTATGGCTCACCACAGCTCCGCTGGTGGGACGGATCGCAGTGGACCGACGCCACGCACCCGATCGAGCAGCAGCAGCCCGCCGCGGCGACGGCACCCACGGCCGTGCAGCCCGCGGTGGCCGGTGCCTCCGGCGGCCCGGCCGAGCCGTGGGTCCAGCCGAGCGGCGTCCAGCCTGGTCAGCCGCCGTCCACGCAGCCTGCCCCGCCACCCGTGCCGCCGACCGCTCCCCAGTTCGGCGCGCCGCCGACCGGCCCCCAGTTCGGCGCGCCGCCGGTCGGCCCGCAGGGCGGGCCACTGGGTGGCCCACAGGGCGGGCCGCAGGTTGGTCCTGGGCCTCAGGGCGGGCCGTACGGGCAGGGCCAGCCGTGGGGTCAGCCCAATCCGACGGCGATGATGCCGGCGCCCGATTTCACCATGCAGCCGCCCAAGCCGCCCTCCCCCATGCCGTGGATCCTCGGCGGCATCGCGGTGGTCGTGGCGCTGGCGCTGATCGTCGGTGGCGCGTTCGTGTTGATGAACCGTACAGCCGACCCCGTCGCCCAGCCATCCACAAGCGAGCCCGTGCTGCCGCCGGAGACGCAGAGCCAGGAACCGAACCTGCCGCCCTCCGAGCAGCCGCCGAGCGAGGCGCCGCTGACCGAGCTGCCGCAACCCGCCGGGGGCAGGATCCAGGACCCGGCGGCCGGGCTGTCGTACCTGTTCCCCGGCGACCCGTGGACGGTGCCGAACGCGGCCGACATCAACTCGCCGAACAACCCGGCCTACCCCCGGTTCACCAGCGGCTTCCAGGCGGTCTCGCAGAAGGGCTTCGACGGCCAGGAGGGCCACGACTGGGTGGGCTCGGTGTACGCCTCCCGGCTGCCCGAGGTCTTCCCGTACAACGGCCCCCAGGATCTGCGGAACGTGACCAGCGCGCTGCTGGTGACCTACGAGCCGTTGTTCTACTCGCCGCAGCACACCCGGAAGATCGCCCGGAACGAGGCGATCAAGGTGAGCGGCAAGGACGCCTGGGTTGTGGAATATGTCATGGACTTCAGCGCGCAGTCCAAGGCCAACAACTGGAAGTGGAAGACGGAACGCGGCGCGTTCGTGCTGGTGGATCAGGGGCCTGGGCAGGCGCCGTCGCTGTTCTACGCCTCGATTCCCGACAACCTCAACGTGTCGCTCCTTGACCAGCTGCTGGACTCCCTCCAAGCGGGCTGACAAGGCGCACTAGTCTTGGGTCATGAACGACCTGCTGGTCTGGATCGACTGTGAGATGACCGGGCTCGACCTCGGCCGGGACGCGCTCGTCGAGGTGGCCTGCGTGGTCACCGATGGCGAGCTGAACCAGCTGGACACCGGGGTGGACGTGGTGATCAAGCCGCCCCCGGAGTCGCTCGGGCAGATGTCGGAGGTCGTGCGCGCCATGCACACCGCCTCCGGCCTGCTGGAGGCGCTGGGCGAGGGCGTGACGCTGGCCGAGGCCGAGGGCATCGTGCTGGAGTACATCAGGGGGCACGTGCCCGAGCCGAAGCGGGCGCCCCTGTGCGGGAACTCGATCGCCACCGACCGGGCCTTCCTGTCCCGGGACATGCCCCTCGTGGACACCTACCTGCACTACCGGATGATCGATGTCTCCTCGATCAAAGAGTTGGCCCGGCGCTGGTATCCCCGGGTTTACTTTGCCTCCCCGGAGAAGCAGGGCGGGCACCGCGCGCTGGCCGACATCACCGAATCCATAAGGGAATTGCGCTACTACCGGGCCGCGGTGTTCGTGCCGCAACCCGGTCCCGACTCCGCGACGGCACGCGACGTGGCGGAAGCGATATCTGGTTCGTAGTCACGCCGCGAAGCGCTATGCTCTACAACGTGAGCCGGTGAAAACAACAGCGGCGAACATGGTGGGTGTAGCTCAGCTGGCAGAGCGCCAGGTTGTGGTCCTGGATGTCGTGGGTTCAAGTCCCATCACTCACCCCAGCGAAGTAGGGCCGGTCCTCAGGGACCGGCCCTCTCGCTTTTCCCGGCCGGTGCGGCTTCCCCGGCCGGTACGGCTGACGTGGTCGGCGGGCGCCCCCGCCGCTGACCCGGCCGACGCAATTGCGAGCTGGACCCGAGTAGTCCGCCGACATCGGCCCCAAAGGTCGATATCGCGGGTTATGCTCGCCTTCAACCGCTACGCCGGACGCTGCGGGGGCTCGGCGCCTTGACTTCTGCCACGGAGGCCGGATGAGAGTCGACGACCGCACCGGAACGAGCCTGAGCAAACGCGAGGTCGAGGTCATGGACCTCATCGCCACCGGGCACTCGAACGGCGAGATCGCGCAACGGCTGTTCCTGAGCGAGAAGACCGTGAAGAACCACGTGAACCGGATCTATTCCAAGCTCGGTGTGGACTCCCGGGTGACGGCCATCGATCTGTGGCTGGCGGACTCACCGTCGGACTGAGGACCGGACTGAAGAGCCGGGTCTCCGGTCTCGCGTTCGGTCAGCAGGAGGTCCCGGAGGCGGCTCAGGCCGTACTCCAGCTCTTCCGGGGTGACGTTGAGGGCCGGGCGCAGCCGGATCGAGCGCTCGCCGCAGGGCAGCATCAGGACGCCGCACCGCTCGCGCAGCGTGGTCACCACCCGGTCCCGGTCCGGCACGTCGAAGGCGCACATCAGCCCCCGTCCCCGGGCGTTGCCCACCAGCCCCTCGGCCTCCAGCTCGCGGAGCATGCCGAGGAGTTTCTCGCCGAGCACGGCGGCCCTGGGAATCAGCCCGTCCGCCTCGATGATCTCCAGCAGGCGCCGGCTGCGCACCATGTCCACCAGCCCGCCGCCCCAGGTGGAGTTGATCCGCCCGCTCACCCGGAACACGTTCTCCGGCACCAGGTCCACCCGCCGCCCGGCCATGATCCCGCCCAGCTGCGCCTTCTTGGCGAAGGCCACGATGTCAGGGGCCAGCCCCAGCTGCTGGTACGCCCACGGGGTGCCGGTCATCCCCACCCCCGTCTGCACCTCGTCCAGCACGAAGAGGGCCTCGTGGCGGTGGCAGAGCTCCTGCATGGCCTGGAGGAACTCGGGCCGCATGTGGTTGTCCCCGCCCTCGCCCTGGATCGGCTCGGCGATGAAGCAGGCGATGTCGTGAGGGTGGCGCAGGAACGCCTCCTCAGCCTGGGCCAGGGCGCGTTCCTCGGCCCGTTCGACGTCCCCTAGGTGGATGGCGGGCACGGTGATGCGGGGCCAGCCGAACTTGGGGTAGCGGTCGGTCTTGACCGGCTCGGTGTTGGTCAGCGACATGGTGTAGCCGCTGCGGCCGTGGAAGGCGCGGGTCAGGTGGAGCACCTGGGTGCCGAGGCCGGGGTGCCGGCCGTGCGCCTCGTTCCACCGGCTCTTCCAGTCGAAGGCGCATTTGAGCGCGTTCTCCACGGCGAGCGCGCCGCCCTCCACGAAGAACAGGTGGGGCAGTTCTGGGTCGCCCAGCACGCGGACGAAGGTCTCCACGAATTCGGCCTGCTCGGCGGTGCACAGGTCGGAGTTGGCGGGTTTGTTGGCGGCCACCCGGGCGAGGCGGTCGAGGAACGCCGGTTCGTCGTCGAACGGGTTCATGCCCAGGGGTGCCGAGGCAAACGAGGTATAGAAGTCCAGATATTTCCTGCCGTCACGGGCGTCGACCAGCCACGAGCCCTTGCTCCGCTCCAGGTCCAGGACCAGCTGGTATCCGTCCACCAGCAGATGCCTGGCCAGCCTCCCGCGTACATCGTCCATGTCGCCTCCACGCTGAGTCGATGGGGTCAGACAACACGATTGCCTCACATGGGGCGGGAAAAGTGAAGACTTTCCCGCCCCACTGGAGGCTAGATGGATGTTTTCCGGGAGGTTGAGATCTTCTCAGGCGGCGCGGCGGTGCCCCTCGTCCATGCCGTGCTCGGCTCTGGCCCGGCTGGGGGTCGGGTGCATCTGCCGGGCCCGGAAGGCCAGGTAGAGCATGGTGAGACCGACCACGATCGCGAAGATCCCGATCAGCCAGGACAGGGCGGCGGCGCCGGCGCCCGGCCAGATCACCAGGACCAGACCGAAGATCACCGATAGGGCGCCGCTGAGCCCCATCAGCCCCTGCCCGCCGACCCCGCCCCGCCGCATGACGGCGCCGACCAGCTCGAACACGCCGGTGATCAGGAACCAGGCGCCGATCAGCCAGATCAGCGCGAGCGCGGTGATGCGCGGCCAGACCAGGGCGGCGATACCGGCGGCCAGGCTGATGAGGCCGGAGAAGATCAGCCAGCCACGTTCCTCGGTCTCCCGGTCCCGGAACGCGCCCCAGAGTGCGGCCAGACCGTTGATGAGGGCGTAGATACCGAAGACGATCACCAACGCCCTGACGGTGATGCCCGGCCAGATGAGGGCGATCAGGCCGAAGATGATGGCCAGCGCACCGCGCAGGCCGAGCGACCGCCAGCGGTCGGCCTGCATCGTGCCCTCGCCTCCAGGACGGTAGATGTCGGAATTCATGTTGGCCATTTGACGCCACCTCCTTCCCCAGACTTTGTCCGGACAGAGGCCTCTGTCATCCCACAAACCGCCCAAATATTGTTAATCAGGTATTTATCGTATTAAACGGCACTAAGCAGGCGGGCCACGATGGGCACGGCGGCGCCGCTGCCGGTGCCGCCGTTCTCCACGAAGACGGCGAAGGCCAGGTCGCCGCGGTAGCCGACGAACCAGGCGTGGTCGGCCCTGCCCTGGCCCACCTCGGCCGTGCCGGTCTTCCCCGCGGTCCCGTCGGGCAGCCCGCCTCCGGCCGCGGTGCCCTCGGTGACCACGGCCGCCATCATCGAGCGCAGGCCCTCCACCACCCCCGGGTCCAGCTGCCGGGTCTGCTGCTCGGCCCCGAGCCGGTCGGCCGGCACCAGCCGGGGCGCCCGCCAGGTCCCGTTCTGCACGGCCGCCGCCATCGCCGCCATGCAGAGCGGGCTGGCCTCCACGGTGCCCTGCCCGAAGGAGTCCTCGGCCAGCGCGTCGTCGTTCTGCGGCGGGCTGACCGAGCCGCAGGTGCCGCCCGCGCCGGTGGCCAGGCTGCCGCCGAAGCCGAAGAGCCCCGCCGCGGCGGTGAGCGTGTCGGCGGAGAGCCGCTCCACGGCCTGCTGGGCGAAGGTGGTGTTGCAGGACTGCGCGAACGCCTGGCGCAGGGTGAGCGTGCCGTGGTCGCGGCCCTGGTAGTTGTTGATCGCGCGGCCCTGCGGGATCTGGTAGGTGGCCGGGCAGGACACCGTGGCGTCGACGGTCAGCCCGGCCTGCAGCAGCGCCGCCGCTGTGACGATCTTGAAGGTGCTGCCCGGCGGGAACTTCTGCAGGAAGGCGCCCTTGCCGCCGAGCCGGTCGGCCACCGCCAGCACCTCACCGGTGGACGGCCGGACCACCACCATGGTGGCCGGGCGGGACACGCCGTCCAGCGCCCGGGCCGCGGCCATCTGCACGTACCGGTCGATGGTGGTGGTGACCCGGGGCGGCGGGCCCTCCCCCTCGTGCTTGACCAGGGTGATCGGCTGCTGCCCCGGGTTCTCGATCACCGCCGACCAGCCCGCCGCGCCCCGGTGCGCGCCGGCCATCAGGTCCGACACGTACGGCTCCGCGCCGCTGTTGGCCGGGAGCGGCTCGCCCTCCCGGGTGGCCAGCAGGGGCGCCTGGCCGGGGATGGACCGCCGGACCACGTGGCCGCCGAACTGGAGCTGCGGATGGATGGTGTCGGGCAGCCAGTCCACCCGCCAGGTGAGCTCGGCGACCAGCAGCCGCAGCACCGAGGAGAAGGGCAGTTCCTCGCCGCCCTTGAGCTTCCGCACGCCGGTGAAAGCCAGTAACGCGGTGGTGTCGCCGGTGCGGCGCAGGTTGCCGGGCGTGAGCCGTACCGACTCCACCGCCAGGGCGGCGTCGAACTCCTGGTGGAGCGCGGCGAAGTCGCCGGGCAGCTCGTACACCAGGGCGGCCATGCCGGCCAGGTCGCCGCGCTCCCAGGCGCGCAGGTACGCGGTGCCGGTCTCGGCCGGGTCGCCCTTGACCTCGTCCACCAGGTCGTCGTCGAAGGTGAGGGTGGCCTTCGGCTCGGACGAGGGGGTGGGAACGGCGACGGTCTCGGGCTCGGACCGGCCGCTCAGTATCAAGCCGGTGATGCCTGCCACGAAAATGGTCAGACATACCGATATCAGGATGAGCAGCGGGCGCCTGCGCATACCTTTTCTCCTGGGTTCTCCTGGGCGCCGTCCCGGGAGGTCTCCTGGGAGGTGGAGGGTTCACTCCTGGATATAGCACGCATAGGAGACAGAATGGTGAAGGTTGCCAAGGAGCCCGTACCGGGACGGTACCCGGTGACGTTCGGCGAGGTCGAGCTGCTCCGCGACCTGGACCGGCCGGACGGCTGGATGCTCAGCTCCGGCGGCGTGCCCCAGTCCTATGTGGACCTGTCCGACCCCACCCATCTGGAGTTCGAGTACGTCCAGCTGATGGGCGAAGTGATCGACCTGCTCCCGGCGGGCCCGCTGGACGTCGTGCACGTGGGCGGCGGCGCCTGCACCCTCCCCCGGTACGTGGCGGCCACCCGCCCCGGCTCCCGGCAGATCGTCCTGGAACCGGACGGCGGCCTGGTCGAGCTGATCAGGAAGCAGCTCGACCTGCGGTCCGTACCGCGGCTGAAGGTGCGGATCACCGACGGGCGGTCCGGCGTGGCCGGGATCGCCGACGCCTTCGCCGACCTGGTGGTGCTGGACGCCTTCGTCGGCGCGACCATGCCGGTGGAACTGGCCAGCACGGAGTTCCTCGGCGACCTGGCCCGCGTCCTGCGCCCGCACGGCACCCTGCTGGTCAACGCGGCCGACGGCAAGGGCCTGGCCTTCGCCCGGCGGCTGGTGGCCACCCTGCGCGGCACGTTCCGGCAGGTGGCGCTGCTGGCCGAGCCCGGCGTGCTGCGCGGGCGGCGGTTCGGCAACCTGATCCTGGTCGGCTCGCCCCGGGAGCTGCCGCTGGACCGGATGCTCCGGCGCGCGGCCGGCGGCCTCACCCAGGCCCGCTGCGTGTACGGGCAGGACCTGGTGAACTTCGTGGCCGGGGCCGCGCCCATCCACGACGGCGACGGCGTGCTCGCCCCGGTGCCGCCGGAGGACCTGTTCGGCTAGTGGCTACCTAGTGGCTACTTCGCGCCGTGCTCATCGGCGATGCGGTCGATGTGCTTGGCCAGCGTGTAGTCGCTGTCGGTGAGCGTCCCGGTGTCGTGCGTGGTGAGCAGGAAGTGCAGGGTGCACCACCGGATGTCGATGTCCGGATGGTGGTTCATGCGCTCGGCCTCCTCGGCCACCGCGTCCACGATCGCGATCCCGGTCCTGAAGTCCGGCGCGGTCAGGGTGCGGCGGAGCGTCTCGCCCTCCCGGGTCCAGGCGGCAGGCTCGGGCTTGTCGGTTCCCATACGCCCGAGCCTAGTCACCCTGGCCTCAGAACGCCGGGGCGCCTCCCCCCGGCGCCGGCGAGCTCGCGGGGGAGCTCTTGGCCCGGGACCTGCGGGCCATCGACATGACGCCGCGCACCATGTGGGTGGCGTGGGTCTGCTGCCTGGTGGCGATGGACTCGGCCAGGATCGGTTCCAGCTCCGGCATCAGCCGGGGTAGCTGCGTGACGCTCCACTCGTGCCACCGGGAGAACTCGGTGCCGCCGCTCTCACTGTCCTCGCCACGGTAGGCCATCATGATCGGGCACTGGTCGTTGGCGTACCCGAGCCAGGATTCGATGGCCGAATTGAAACGCTCCACACGGGAGACGGCCGCGTAGAACCATCCGTCCTCCCCCAGGTAGTCCTCGTCATCGGCCCGTGCCGGGTAGGCCCTGGCCAGCGCACCGTGCAGAAACAGGCCGCTGGCCACCACCAGCTGGCGGCCGTCGGACCAGTCGATGGTGTCCTGGAGCGGTCCAGGGCAACTCGACTCGATGGCGGTCCGCTGGTAGCTGGTCGGCTCCCGCTCGAAACGCACGTGGACCTCGGCCCACATGTAGTACTTGGCCTCGCCTGCCCCGAAGAAGGGGAAGGGGAATTCACTCATTCTGGTCTCCCGGTAGGGCGGGACGCATGTACGGGAACGGACACGAACGGTAGTAAACCCTGATGAACAACTGAAACGCAGATCACAGGGGTAGCAGTGATCGGTTAAGACACCGTGTCACCTGTCCCGAACTCCTAGCATCCGTAGTATTACGGGACTTTACTGGGTCCGTGTTCGTCGGACGCATGACGGAGTTGACAAACCTGGTCGAGGCGACCGTAAGGGGCGGCCTGGCCGAGGTGTCCGGGGAGCCGGGCATCGGCAAGACCCGGTTGCTCGCCGAGTTCGCCCGGCGCTGCGCCGCGGGCGGGGTGGCCGTGCTGCGCGGGCGGGCCACCGAGTTCGAGCGGGAGATGCCCTACCGGCCCTTCGAGGAGGCGCTCGGGCCGCTCGGCGGGGGCGACCGGCTGGTGCTGGCCCGCGAGGTGCGGGCCAGGCTGGCCGTCGCGGCCCCGGTGGCGCTGGTCCTGGACGACCTGCACTGGGCCGACCCCGGCTCGGCGGAGCTGCTGGCCTACCTGATCCGGCGACCGCCCGCCACCGGCCCGGTGCTGCTGGTCTGCGCCTACCGGGACCGGCAGGCGGACGCGCGGCTGCTGGCGGCGCTGGCCGAGGCCGGCCCGGCCGCCGTGCCGCACACCCGGGTGCGCCTGGGGCCGCTCCACCTGGCCGAGGCCGAGCGCCTGATCGGCGACCTCCCGGGACTGCACGCGCTGTACGCCGAGAGCGGCGGCAACCCGCTCTACCTGGAGGCGCTGGCCGCCCACCGCGGCGGCGAGCGCCAGAGCGACCTGAACGGCCTGCTGCTGGGCGAGCTCGCGCTGCTTTCGCCGCAGGACCTGCTGACCGCGCAGTCGGCAGCGGTGCTCGGGGACGAGTTCACCCCCGACGACGTGGCCATGATCCTCTCCGAGGCGGGCACCGGACCGCTGGGCCGGCTGGCCGCCAGGGACCTGATCCGCCCGGCGGGCAACGGCCGCTTCCGGTTCCGGCACCCGCTGCTGCGGCGGCTGGTCTACGAACGGGCCGACCCCGCCTGGCGGATGTCGGCGCACCGGGTGGCCGCCAGGGAGCTGGCCAGGCTCAACGTCCCCGTACGTGAGATCGCCCACCACGTGGCCCGCACCGCCAGCCGGCACGAGCCGTCCGACCTGGCGGTGCTGATGGAGGCCTCGGCCGAGGCGGTCATGCTGGCCCCCGCGGCGGCGGTGGAGTGGCTGACCGCGGCGCTGCCGCTGGTCGGCGACCTGACCGACCCGGCCTCGGTGCGGCTGCGGGTGCTGCTGGCCCGGGCCCTCACCTTCGACGGGCGGCTTGAGGACGCCAGGGCGGCCATGCACGAGCTGCTGCCGCACCTGCCGGTGGGCTCGCGGAGCGAGGTGGTGGCCGCCTGCGCCGTGGTGGAACGGCTGCTCGGCCGCTACCAGGAGTCGGCCTCGCTGCTGGCCGCCGAGGTGGCCAAGGGCGGCCAGGGCGCCTGGCTGCACCGGGAGCTGGCCACCCTGCGGCTCCAGATGGGCGACGTGGGCGGCGCGCTCGCCGAGGTGGCCGTGGCGATCGAGGCGGCCGCCACCCCCGAGGAGGAGGCGGCGGGCCACTCGCTGCTGGCCTTCGCCGCCGGGTACGAGGGCCGCCCGCAGCCCACGGGACAGGCCATCGACGAGGCCCGCACGCTGGTGGACGGCCTCACCGACACCGCCGCCATGCGCGAGCTGACCTGCCTGAGCCGGCTGGCCTGGGCCGAGCTGTTCATGGAGCGGCACGCCGACGCCGAGCGGCACGCGCGCCGGGCGCTGACGCTGGCCCGGCCGCTGGGCCGCAGCGGCATCCTGGCCGACGTGCTCACCGCCGCCGCGCAGATCTGCGGGCGGACCGGGCGGCTGGCCGAGGCCATCGCGTTCGGCGAGGAGGCCGAGGACGTGGCGCACCACTCCGGCAGCCCCACCCTGCTGGCACTGATCCGGGCCATCTACGCCGAGTCGCTGGCCCACGTGGACCTGCCCAGGGCCACGCACCTGGCGACCCGGGCCGCCGCGTCGGTGGCCGGGGTGGAGGGCTGGTGGTCGGCGTCCACGGTCTGCCTGTCGGCCCAGGTGATGCTGCTGGCCGGGGAGCCGGACCGGGCCCGGTGGATGCTGCTCGGCATCGGCGGCGGGGTGGGCATGCCGCACTGCCAGCCCGGCTACCGGCCGATGTGGCTGGAGGCGCTCACCCAGGCCGCGCTGGGCTGCGACGAGGTGGCCTGGGCCGGGGCCGCCGCCCGGGACGCGCTGGCCGCCGCCGAGCAACTCGGGCTGCCCGCGCAGCGCGCGTTCGCCCTGCGGGCGCAGTCCTGCGTACGGGCCGCGGAAGGGGACCAGGCCACCGCGGAGACGCTGGCGGAGCAGGCGGTGGCCCTGTTCACCGAGTCCGGCATGCGGCCACACGCCGCCCGTACGCTGATCATGACCGCCGCGTGCCGGTCCGACACGCACCGGGCGCTGGCCACCGCCAAGGGCATCGCGCAGGAGATCGGCGCCACCGTGATGGCCGAGGAGGCCGAGCGGGAGCAGCGCCGCCTGGCCGCCAAAGGGCCGCGCCGGGGCGAGCTGCTGACCAAGCGGGAGCGGCAGATCGCCGAGCTGGCCAAGACCGGCATGACCAGCAAGGAGATCGCCACCAAGCTGATGCTGAGCAGCCGCACGGTGGACGACCACCTGGCGCACGTCTACCGCAAGCTCGGGGTCTCCTCCCGTACGGCGCTGGCCAACGTGCTGTGACCTATTTCCCGACACCCGCCGTGAGGCCGGACTGGATCTGCCGCTGGAAGATCACGTAGACGATCATGATGGGGATGATGGCCATGCTCAGCGCGGCGAACAGGGCGGCCCAGTCGGCCTCGTAGCCGGCGCTGGTGGAGATGTTGGCGATGCCCTGGGTGATCAGCCACTTGTCCTGCTTGTCGCCGGGCAGCAGCACGATCGGCAGCAGGTACTGGTTCCACTGCCCGATCACGTTGAAGATGGTGATGCTGATCAGCCCCGGCCTGGCCATCGGCATCATGATCTGGAAGAACGTGCGGGTGTGCGAGGCGCCGTCCATCACCGCGGCCTCGGCCACCGTGTCCGGCAGCGCCTTGAAGAACGCCGCCAGGAAGAAGACCGTGAACGGCAGCGAGTAGGCCACGTACACCAGGACCACGCCGGTGTGGGTGCCGAGCAGGCCCAGGTTGTCGACCACCTTGTAGAGGGAGGACAGGGCCAGGAAGGGCGGGATGGACAGGCCGGCGACGAACAGCACGTAGATCAGGCGGTTGCCGGGGAACCGGTAGCGGGCCAGCACGTAGGCGGCCATCGAACCGAGCATCATGGTGAAGAACGTGGACAGGGCCACGACGATCACCGTGTTGAGCATGTACTGCCCGATGTGCGACTTCTCCCAGGCCCGTCCCCAGGCGTCCCAGTGGAAGTTCTCCGGCAGCGCCAGCGACTTCCCGCCGAACAGCTCGGCGTTGGTCTTGAAGGAGCTGAGGAAGGTGTAGACGATCGGCGCGATGGTGAGGATCGTCCAGATGAACAGAGCGGCGTGGGCCAGGCCGCCGAAGACGCCGGGGCCGCCGCCACGGGCCGGAGGCCTGCGCCTGGCCCCGGCGCGCGCGGTCTTGAGGGGCACGGTCTGGGTCGCCATGGTCTAGAACTCGATCCTCTCGCGCCGGGTCACCCGGAGGGTGAGCGCCGCGAACGTCAGCACCATGAAGACCAGCGCGACGCCCATCGCGGACGAATAGCCGAACTTGTAGTACGTGAAGGCCTGCCGCCAGATCTCCAGCGGCAGCACGGTGGTGGAGTTGTCGGGCCCGCCCCGGTCCACCGAGAGCACCTGGACCAGGGCGAAGCAGTCGAACGCCGCGATGCACAGGTAGACCCAGCCGACCTGGACGGTGTTCCAGATCAGCGGGATGGTGACCCGGAAGAACAGGGTGAACCGCCCCGCGCCGTCCAGCGCGGCGGCCTCGAAGATCTCCTTCGGCACCGAGGCCATGCCCGCCGAGAAGAGCACCACGTAGAAGCCGACGGCCTGCCAGACGGCCACGCCGATGATGGTCCACAGCGCCAGGTTCGGGTCGATCAGCCACCCGATCGGGTCGATGCCGACCAGGCCGAGCGCACTGTTGAGAATGCCGTCCTTGTCGGGCCGGAGCACCGCCTGGAACAGCACGCCCACGATGGCGACCGCGAGCACCTGGGGGAAGAAGAAGACGACCTTGTAGAAGGGGGAGCCCCAGACCCCGGTCATCCGCCCGTTACTCTGCCCGCCGCCCAGGTTGAGCAGGAAGGAGAAGAAGAGCGCGATGAACAGGGCGATGAGCGGCATGGCAAGCAGGATCACGCCGTGGTGCCGGACCGCGGCCCAGAACACCCCGTCCTCGAACAGCTTGGTGAAGTTCTCGAATCCGACATAGTCGAACGTCGGTGAGATACCGCGCGAGTTCGTGAACGCCAGCTGGACAGCCTGAAGGTTCGGGCTGACGAAGAAGACGATGTAGAGGGCCACGGGCAGGATCAGGAAAGCGAGGATGAATCCGTACCTGCGCAGCACCGGGGGGGTCAGCTTGCCATGCCGCATCGGATCACACGTTCCGGGTCTGCTTGGTGATCGAGGAGTCGTTCTTGGTCTTGTCCGCGGCCTCCTGCATCTTGGTCGCGAACTCCTCAGCCGAGATCCGGCCGAACATCAGCGCGTTGGTCTGCTTGCGCAGCTCGGTCTCCAGCTCCTTGTACCAGCCCTCGAAGCTGGAGAAGGTGACCACGTTGGTGCCGGCCGCGGTCTGCATGTCGGCCACGCTCTGCAGGCCCGGTGAGAGGGTCAGGCCCTCGGTGGCGCCGATCACCACGGTGAGGCTCTTGGTCTTCTCGGTGAAGTCCTTGGCGGCCTGCTTGGAGAGCATCTGCCGCAGGTACTCCAGGCCGCCCTGCGCGTTCTTGCCCTTGGACGGCACCACGAAGCCCTCGGCCGCGGCGGCCCGGACCGCCTCGTAGGGCATCTTGTCGGCGGCGGTGACGCTGGGGGTGGGGGCCACCGCGTACTTGAACTCCGCCGGGGTGTCCTTGGCCTGCTCGGCCTCCAGCCAGGAGCCGGACGGGTAGAGGGCGATCTTGCCCTGGTTCTGCTGGGTCTGCACCTCGGTGTGGATCAGGCCCTCGTAGGACTTGTCCATGTACTTGCCGATCTCGGCCCAGGCGGCGGCGGCCTGCTTGACCGAGTCGTTGTTCCAGGCGTTGTCGGCCAGGTTGTCGATGTTGATCAGGATCTCGTTGCCACCGATCTTGGCGGCCGAGATGAGGATCATCCAGTACGCGTAGTAGGAGGCGTTCTTGCCGGCGTACGCGAACGGCACGATGCCCTTGGCCTTGGCCGCCTCGGCGAAGGTCTTGAACTCGTCGAAGGTCTTCGGCGGGGTCCAGCCCTCCTTCGCGAAGAGGGCGGAGTCGTACCAGAGGCCGTAGGCGGTGTAGACGTAGTTCAGCGTGTACGGCTTGGCGGGGTCGCCGCCCAGGCCGGACTCGATGGTGCCCTGGACGATGGTGTCCTTGACCTTCTTGTTCGGGTCGTCCACCGAGGGCGCCTCGAACAGCGGCGTCAGGTCCAGCAGCTGGCCTGCGCCGATCAGGGCGCCACCGTCCAGCGCGTCGGTCCCGGAGTTGTTCACCACGTCGGGCACGTCGCCGGAGGCGAAGCGCGGGGTCAGCGTCTGGCCGATGGTCTGGATGCCCTGGTGCTTGATCGTCGCACCCGGGAACGCCTTCTTGTAGAGGGGCTCGTGGGACTGGGTGGCGTACTCGTCGCTGTATCCACCCTTGAAGATCACAACCTCGAGCGGCGCGTCGGCCTTCACCCCGAACGGGTTGGTGGGCGAGGTGGCGGCGGTGGTCGCGGCGGCGGAAGGAGCCGCCTCGGAGCCGCCACCCGAGGTGGCGCAGGAGCTCAGGAAACCGGCCGCGGGGCCGGCCACGAGGGCGGTGAGGCCGACGCGGCGCAGCAGCTGGCGTCGCGTGATCTCGCGGGGCGTGTTGGTCATGCAACTCTCCTGGCGGGGATCAATTAGGAAAGTTTCCTAAACGTTTGAGGAACGTACGGCTAGCTCACGAACCCGTCAAGACTTCCGGATCGGTCTAGACCAACCCGTAACCCGACTGCGACATGTCCGCGCGATACACCTTCACAGAACCGCCTCTTAATCACGATATGTCCACTTTTATTGGTGGGATGACTGGGTGATTAGTAGGTGATGGAGTACTGACCTGTCGCAGGATTATGCACTCCTGGGCGGCAACTGGTATAGACCGGCTGACATTATTTTGAGCAGCGGACTAGGGAGGCCCCACCAGGCATCCCCGCCAGGCATCCCCGCCAGGCATCCCCGCCAGGCATCCCCGCCAGGCATCCCCGCCAGGCATCCCCGCCCGGCGGAGCCGGATCCGACCGAAGGTCAAACACGGGTGGGCGGGTGGGACTACCACGGCAAGTGGGTGGGCGGGTGGGATAACCAGGAGGCTGGTAGGCGACCGATTTCGCTAGCTCTTGCTCTCCAGGGCGACTTTGCGGGTGAGGCCGAGCGGGAGCCCGCCGCTGCCCGCGATCAGGTCATGAAATGTCCGTAGATCGCCCTCGTACTGGGCGCGGATGTCCTCGATCTCGATGGCCCCGGTCAGGTAGGACGGCGCCTGGGTCGGCCACGCGCAGTACCGGCTGACCTCGCCCTTCGCGGTGCCCGGCGACAACGACGCCTTGGTGGACATGTAGGTCTCGGCCTCCTCGACGGACATGTCCCCGCAGTGCAGCGCGGTGTCCACCACGATCCGGGCCGCCCGCCAGATCCGGCAGTCCAGATAGGCCAACTCGGTCTGCGGAGTGGTGAAATACCCCTGCTCGTGCATCAGCCGCTCGACGTACAACCCCCAGCCCTCCACAAAGTACGGCGTGCGGAAGATCTTGCGCACCTGCCGGGGGTTGCCCGCGCTCCAGGCCAGCTGCCAGTGGTGGCCCGGGTAGGTCTCGTGGGCGGTGATGGTGGGCCGCTGGGCCCGGCAGTTGGTGCGCAGGCGTTGCCGTACCTGCTCATCGGTGAAGCCGTCCGGGGTGTAGGGCACGAAGAAGACCCCCGTACGGGAAGAGCTGAGCGGCGGCGGAGGCAGGTAGCTGGCCACCGCCAGGATCGGACGCTGAAAGTCCGGCGATGGCACCACCAGGCACTCCTCCCCCTCCGGGAAGGTGACCAGACCGCGTTCCCGGACGAAGTCACGCACCCGCCGAGTCTCGGCCTCGTACTCCTCGCGCATCGCCTCCAGGGTCGGCGGATGATCGTCCATCAGGGCTTCCATCGCCGGCCGCCAGTCCTCGTGGCCGAGCCGCACCGCCAGCTCGCGCATGTCCCGGTCCAGTCCGGCCCACTCGGCCTTGCCCTTCTCGTGCAACTCGGCCGCGCCGTACCCGAGCATCTCGCGCTCGCGGAGCATCGTGGAGTAGAGCTTCTCCCCCATCCGCCAGGTGCCGTGCGCCTTGAACCCCTCCAGGAAGGAGGCCAGCTCGTCGAAGGCGTCCGCCGCCGGCCCGGCCGCCGCCGCCAGCCTGGCCCGCAGACCGGGATCCCCCACCAGGCCGGGCAGGGTCACGGTGAGGAACCGCCGGCCCGTACGGGCCTGGTCCAGGCCACGGGAGACGAGCAGATCGGCGGCGAGCGCGGGATCCAGGTTGACCCGGCAGGCCGCCAGCGCCCCCGGCACCTCCCCCAGCCGCGCGATGGCCCCCTCAACCAGTTCGGCCTCCGGCCGCAGCCGCTGCTGGAACGGATTGAACAGCGCAGCGAAGATCGTGCTCAGGTAGACCGCCGGGTCACGCCGCCAGTCCGGCCAGGCCGCACCCGCCACCGCACCACGCAGGTACGACCGGACCAGTTCCACATCGATCTGATCATCCAGATCACCGTCCACCGGCGCGGAAAGCCGGTCCAGCCAGAGCTCGGTGGCCCGCTCCCGCCGAACGAACCCGTCCCCGGTGAGGTCCCCGAGCGTACGGTCGAACCCTTCGGCCCCGAGCAGGTCGGCGCGGACGGGATGGTGCTCCAGATACCAGTCGACGAACTCGTCCAGCAGCGTCATGCGGTGACCCTACCCGTGCCCCGGCATCCCCGGGCAGTGGCGAAATCCGTCACACTGGTTGTGGCCAGCCCCCGGGTTCGCTGTCAGCCCCCGGGTCCCCACGACCAGTTGTGCTCAACCCCCGCTTTGAGGAGCATTCGGTGCCCCTGCAGATGACCGGCGCCCCCAGCGACCCCGACCTGATCCGGTTGCCCTGGGACCTCCCGCTGGAGGAGTGGCCCGACCATCACCTGGTCGCCCTCCCCCGCGGCATCTCCCGGCACGTGGTGCGCTTCGCCCGGCTCTCCGGCCGCGTCTACGCCATCAAGGAGATCAGCGAGCGGTACGCCAAGCGCGAGTACAAACTCCTCTGGGACCTGGCCCGCCTGGACACCCCCGCCGTGGAGCCGGTGGCCGTGGTCACCGGCCGGACCACCCCCGACGGCCAGCCCCTGGACTCCGCGCTGATCACCCGCCACCTCCAGTTCTCGCTCCCCTACCGAGCGGTGCTCTGCGGCACCGTCCGTCCCGACACCCTCACCCGCCTGCTGGACGCGCTCACCGTCCTGCTCGTCCGGCTCCACCTCACCGGCTTCTACTGGGGCGACTGCTCCCTGTCCAACACCCTCTTCCGCCGCGACGCAGGCGCCTTCGCCGCGTACCTGGTGGACGCCGAGACCGGCGAGCTACACCCGATGATCAGCGAAGGCCAGCGCGCCCACGACATCGACGTCGCCCACATCAACATCTACGGCGAACTCCTCGACCTGGAGGCCGGCGGCCTGCTGCACTCCTCCATCGACCCGCTGGTCTTCGCCGAACAGATCGTCGAGCGCTACCACCGGCTCTGGAACGAGCTCAACTCCGACGAGATCATCGAGGAGGTGGACTGGCACATCGTGGAACAGCGCATCCGCCGCCTCAACAACCTCGGCTTCGACGTCGCCGAAATGATGGTCCGCCGCAAAGCCGGCACCGGCCGCCTCATCGTCCGCCCCAAGGTCGTCGACGCCGGCCACCACCAGCGCCGCCTCCTCCGCCTCACCGGCCTGGATGCCGAGGAGAACCAGGCCCGCCGCCTCCTCAACGACCTCGACTCCTTCCGCGTCGCCGAGGGCCTCCGCCACGAGGACGAAGCCATAGTCGCCCACCGCTGGCTAGCCGAAATCTTCCGCCCGGTCGTCACCGCGATCCCCGCCCCCCTCCGCGGCAAACTCGAGCAGGCCCAGCTCTTCCACGAAGTCCTCGACCACCGCTGGTACATGTCCGAAGCCGCCGGAAAGGACGTCGGCCTCAAACCCGCCGTCGACTCGTACATCAAGAACGTCCTAGTCCACAAACCCGACGAGAAGGCCATCATCGCCTCAGCAGACGGCATCTCCCCTTGAAACTGCCCTCGACCTGGACCCCCAGAGACAAGCCATCCCTGGCAGCTGCAAACTGCCAAAGTGACCCCAAGAAGCCGCCGCAGATGTGAAGAGAGCCTATTCTTGATGTCGGCATTTGCAGCAAACCTCCCGGGTCTCCTGCACAACCGGAGGTTCACTGCAAAACCCGCCCCCAAGCCACCGAGAAGACCTACCCTGACCTGCGTCTTTACATTGGGGTCCTCATCACCCCTACGAGGGGTCGCAACGATCCCAGACGAGATGCACAGGCCGAAGGACGGGTCCTCATCACCCCTACGAGGGGTCGCAACGGGTTCACCTGTGACCAATCGAGGGCGGTGGACCCTGTCCTCATCACCCCTACGAGGGGTCGCAACATGGTGAAGTAGGAGCCTGCTGCGTGCGTGGAGGCGGTCCTCATCACCCCTACGAGGGGTCGCAACCGTCCAGTTTCGTGGACGCGAGCAGCAGCTCGCCGGTCCTCATCACCCCTACGAGGGGTCGCAACGGTGTGTGCTCGCTGACGCCCACGTCCAGTCCCAGGTCCTCATCGCCCCTACGAGGGGTCGCAACTTCCACCCCCGGGATGTAGCTCACAGGACTATTCCCCCCGGGTCCTCATCGCCCCTACGAGGGGTCGCAACTGGATCTCGAAGACGACACCAGCACCGCGTCCGTGGGGGTCCTCATCGCCCCTACGAGGGGTCGCAACCTGATGACGCCGCCCAGATCCAGCATGATCGCTTTTGGTCCTCATCGCCCCAACGAGGGGTCGCAACCCTCCTTGCTCGAACTCGCGCCCGCAGTGCGGGCGTCCTCATCGCCCCTACGAGGGGTCGCAACGTGGTTTCGCCATCGTTGGAGGTCTGGCCAGCCTTGGTCCTCATCGCCCCTATGAGGGATCGCAACGATCCACTTGCGGTGGCGGAAGTCCCATTGCGCGATAGGCCAGGTCATCGGTGAACTGGCCTATCGCGTGGTGGGCAGATCAGGCTGGGCGCTTGGGTCGAGTGAGAGTGCCGGACGTTCTATGGGTGGCATTGCTCGGTGGCCCAGTCCAGGTCGGCCTGGGTGATCTGGTTGACCCATTCGCGTACCTGGGCCTCGGCCTGGGTCGGCTTGAGGTTGAGTTCTGTGGCGGCCCATTCGATCAAGTTCGGATCGGGGTTGGTGGCGGCCGCGCAGATGCGTTCCAGGACTCGATGTTCGGGGGAGCCTGTCGTGGTGAGCAGGGGGGTGAGTCTGCGTCGTATGGTCTGTGTTTCCTCGGTTTGGATGAGGAGTTCCTCTGGGTTCGTGGGGGTGTTGGCCGTCCAGGGGAGGGGGTCGCCCTCGCTGAGGTACTGGAACACGTTTGCCAGGTAGAACTCGGGGCGGAGCGCGTGCAGGTGGTCGAGGGTTTGGCGGAGGAGGCGGCGTGCGGTGGGGTGGTCGAGGTTGAGTTGCTCGATGTGTTCGGGTGAGAAGCCGTAGAGGTCGCGGCTTCCGTGCCGGAGGCGCAGGATCGCGTCCACGAGCAGGTTGAACGCGACGCGGTTCTCGCGGAGGGGGGCGGCCCAGGCGGAGGTCATGAGATCTCGGTCGGGGCGTGCCGAGGCGCCGCGGGACTGCGCGAGTTTGCGGCTTATACGGGCTTCGAGACTGATGAGTTGGTAGCGGATTAGTTGGGCGCGGGCCGCGCGGAGTCCTGAGGGTTCTTCATCGCTCGGGCGTCCCCGCAGCAGGCGTGCCATCGTGTCGATATCTTGGGTGGTCGCCTCCAGCGAGGTTACCCACTCGACGATGGTCTGCATCTCGCGTACGGGCTCTCCGTTCCGGACTTGGGGCACGTTGCCGGCGAGGCTCGTGCGCAGCCTGTCGTAACCGGCCTGAGCGAGATCGGCGATCCACTGCTCGCATGTGTGGCATGGGCATGAACCCTGGACGCCGCTGCAGTACCTGCCGTTGTGCAGGGCCCGGCGCAGCGGGCCTCGGGCCGCGTCTCGCAACGCGGGTGAGGTGAGCGCGAAGTACGCCGGAAAGGCAACCTGCTGACGGGGTGACGCGACAGCGGCGAGGTACATGTGAGGCCCCTCCGAGAGGCATAACAGGAGAACGCGCCTGAGCGCGCGGTCTCGCGACAATCGGCCTCGATGTTCGAGGCCCTCAGAGGGGAGCGATGGAATCGCTCGAAGCTCGCCAGCGTCAGCTGTTGAACGTGGCCAGGTTGCCAAAGGCAGTACCCGACGTCAACCACTTTCCCGATAGATCACCCGCAGTGCATCAACGGCCCCTTTGTACTGCTTAATCAGCAGATCGTCTCCATCCGTCGGCCCACCCAGTTCCTGGATGGTCCGCGACAGCAGACCCTGCAGATCAGCCTGAGTGGCACTTTGGGTGGCGTGCTGAGCAAGGTGATTCTTACCGCGATTTGTCCCCTTGCGCTGGCCTTTGGCTTGAGCCAGTCGATCAAGTTTGTGTCCTTGCAGGGAATTGTTTGCGAGCTTCCCCAGCTCATCCAGCGCAGGCATTCCCTCGCGCAGCACCTCCCACTGATCCCACCTGAACAACGCTGGCCGTAACGCCACGACCGCGAGATAGGCCGTCGGTATCCGATGCCCGACGACGGTGAGTTCGGCGATCAGCGCCAGCCGTCTCCTGGCGGCTGCACGGCGATCGATTGGAGAAGCCTCTGCGGAGGCAGGCCCGAAGACCTCCGACTCCAACCGGTTGAGTACGGCGTCCGCCGCTCGGAGTACGTCCGAACCGCGTCTCACCAGCCGACGCGCCGTGCGGAGGTCCAGGCGCTGGAGAGCGCTGATGGCGAGCCGGGCAAGCACACGGTCGGCGCCCATTCGCGCAAGGATGCGCTGGCCATCTCGAACCTCTCCCGAGGGCGCCCGCGGGGAACGCACCAGTTCGGTCAACCAGAGCGGGCAAGCCGCGGTCAGCGACCACTCCACGGCCGCCACGATCATGCCGTAGTTGGTCAGCGGCGGCCCTGGATTCAGCACGAGAACGACTTCGTCGACATCCCGAAGGCTGCCGGAGCGCGCTCTGCGTCCGGTAGGTGCCGCCTCTGACTCCAGCGCCGAGACGATCCGCTTCTGGATCTCTTCGAGGCTTCCTTCGACGCCTTCGATGACCCGCACGTCAGCATCGGGTGCCACGTTCATCGCCGACCGGGCGAGCAGGTGTGCCCGTTCGGTGGTCTCAGGGCTGGCCAGCAGCCGCAACCGCAGGAAGCCCCAGCGCAGCAGTTGGTCGCGCCGCCGACGCATCTCGGTGAGAACGGCCTGTACGGCCTCGTGATCCTCGGTGGCCCTCCCCTCCCGATCGAGCCCCACACCCAGCAGCCCGAGCACGTCCCCGCTGCCCAGAACCGGCCAGCCGACGCTTCCGGTGGCCGCGACGAGCCCCACTCCCTGATCCCCGCCCTCCCACTGGTCCGCAGCGGCGATCAGAGTCGGCGGCAGCGGCCCCGGTTCAAGCCGGTTCGGCAACAGATGTGCTTGATGACTGGACGCGACCGCGTAGAGCGCGACCAGCGCCTCATCGTTGATCAAGGCTGCGCACCGGCTGCCGTTCAGACCCCACAGCTCACGACCGACCGTACGGAGCCGTCCCGCCAGCCTGCCCTCACCCCCGGCCCGGTCGGACAGGTCGTCGATCAGGTGTGTCAGCCGATCCCGAGCAGGACGCGGCAAGCTCTCCTTCTCTTTGTCGAATCGTCTCCGGAGCGACTCGGCGAACCAGGCGCGGACCAGGCCGTAGTCGGCGGCCTCGCCTCGTCCGAGGCGTTCGAACAGGGCGGCCTGCGCGGTCTGCCAGAGCTCGGTGAACTTGGCGAGCTGACCTGCAGGCAGCACGTCGCCGGTCATGGACTCCAGGGCGGCCAGACTCGTGTCGCCCGCCTGCCGCGCCGCGAGCAGCCGCCAGACCGTCTGGTTGCCGGGGTCCAGCTCCGCGAGGGCATCCCAGAAGCGGTAACGCAGCAGCCACGGCCAAAGGTAGGTGTCCGCCTGCCCGGCCGGGTCCAGCGCGTACGGCTCTCGCGGGTTGTCGATGTGGAGGATGCGCGCGGGCACCCGGGTGGTGAGAGCCGCGCAGAGGGCCCCCGCGCTCAGTGCGAAGGCCCCCGAACCGCAGCTGATCAGGATCTCCTCGGGCCGGTGGCCGGCGAGCCACTCGGTCAGGGCCGCGGACGTGTCCTTCAGCCTGGGGCTGTCGACCCGGACGACGGCGACCGCGTCGCGTTCGAAGCGCGCACCGCACAACCCTGGCTCCGAGGTCAACCGAGCCCGCATCTCGTCGGCCCAGTCAGCGAAGGTCCGACCGGCGGGTGCGCCGGGCGCGGTGGTGCCGAGGAGCGCGACCAGCGAAACCGGGATATCGGCTGCGGCGAGCCCCTCGAACACCTTGCGCAGCGGACGGCGATCCTTGCCTGTCGCGCCGGGGTCTCCGTCCAGGTCCGGGACGACGTCGGCGAAGTTCCAAGCCCCCGGGCAGCCCAGATCGCCCCCGCCCACGGCATGCACGAGCAGCACGCCTTCGGCCTTCTCCACCCCCGATGCCTCCCTACGGCGAGCGCATGAAATCAACCGCGCCGACGGTATCCTTCTTTGCCATTGATCGCCGGGAAAGTGGCAACTATCTGATTCGACGCTTCTGTGGCCGCGAACCCGAAGCCCCAGCCGATTTATCCTGATATTTGTTTCTTTTCACCCCCTCGCCACCTTCGGCGTCTTTTGCCGGGTAGACCGGGAG
The DNA here is from genome assembly GCF_018476525.1 of Acrocarpospora catenulata. Lineage (GTDB taxonomy): Bacteria > Actinomycetota > Actinomycetes > Streptosporangiales > Streptosporangiaceae > Acrocarpospora > Acrocarpospora catenulata. Next base: position 60,526 of record NZ_JAHCST010000010.1, on the reverse strand, counting down.
CTGCGCGGGCGGATTCGCCGGAAAGGGCAGCGAGCGCCCGCGACCAGGGGCGATATCGCCACGGCTCAACTGCTCGTTCGCGGTGAACCATTCGTAGTTCTGCCCGCGCGGATCCGGTGGCGCCGGGATATTGTCCAGCAGCCGGTCCGGGCGGACTCGCGGATCATGCACCGGAAACTCGGGGTTGCCGCGCGCCACGGCCAGCATGGCGTCCCTGACGGTGACGAGCTGCGGGGAGCCGCTCACCAGCCGCTCGAACTCCTGCCATGCCTGATCGAGGATCGACTTGGCATCGCTCCGGGGAAGGGTCGCCGACAGCGAACGGTAGTAGTCGGTGTACTGCTCCCCGGAGTGCAGTTCGGTGTGCTCGACGTCGACATCCAGCCGTACGCTGCCGAAACCGAGCGGCCGGCCATACCCCAGCCGCTGGAAGTGACCCGGCGGCAGAGTGAGCAGCCAGGCCAGCGCACCGAGTTCGGACACCTCGAGGTCCCGGACGTCGATCGTGAACCGGAACGTCGTCCCAGGCCGGACCCAGCCCTTGACCGACCGGTTCTGCGAGTCGCGCTGCTCGGCACCGTTCACGGTCTGGTACCGCTTCCGATCCTGGGTCAGGCTGCCGTTCTCGTCGAAAGGCATCCAGGGCCGCCGGAACTCCCGGTAGAACTTGCCGACACGTGCCTGGGTGGGGTCGACCCGCCCCTGACCCTCGCTCCAGTGCTGGGTGCGGTCCAGCCCCGCGTGATGCCAGTACGCCTTACGGCCACGCAGGCCACGCCCCTCCTGGTAGAGCTTCTCCTTGGGCGTACGGTCAGGGAGTGCGGCATCCGGTCTGTCGGCGGATTCGGCGACGTAGAACCTGCCCTGCTGCGGCTTCGGCTTACTGAGGATCGCGAGCGGCACCCCGTCGCCGTCGAAACTCTCGACCGCCTCGCCGGTCTCCTGGTCACACTCGACCGGCCCGATGCGCAGCCGCCCGCGGTACGCCGCCTGCCGAACTCCCGAGCCGTTCGGAGCCACCCAACCGAACACCCGATCCGCAGGGGAAAGCTCGTCGTAGCACGACGCCGGGGCCAGCGAGGCGGGCAGCAACTGCGCCGGGGTCACGGGATAGACGTCTCTGGGCACCATGACCGGATAGAGGCCGACCACCCGGCCGTTCTCCTGCCGGGCGTAGCAGACGGTTCCCGGCTTCAGCGCTGTGCGTTCCTGATCGTAGATGTGTGGGCTCCAGGCGAGTTGGCCCGGTCCGCTGCCGATACGTTCACCAGGTGTGGCGGCGCCACCGTCCGGATGCGACCGTTCAAACAACTCCTGGTCGTCATGCGAGGCCCGGTAGTTGTTCATGAGCCGGTTCCAGTCCTCGACCAGGGCGCTCCACTCGCGCGCCAGCGGGAGCGGCTCCGGCTTGCGCCCCGGCCCCGGAGGCTGGAGGTAGAAGAACCGCTCGCGGGTCTTCCCCTCGATGTTCGGTCCGGTGACGTACGCGATGCCCTCCACCTCCCGCTGCCCTCGCTGGGGAACGAGTCGTTGCGGGGAGCCGGAGCGGACGAAGTCGTCGACTCTCGTGCCGTTACGGCCATCGCCGCTGATCAGCGCCCGCAGGCGCTGCATGTGGACCGGCGCGGTCTCCCCCGGGTAGAGGGCTGCCCCCGACTTCTCGTACATCCGGAGGGTCGCCATCTGGAATCGGTACAGAGTTCCTGGCCCAGCGACGTACACGGGCACCATGCCCAGGGCGAATCCGGCGTCACGGCGGAATCCGAAGGGCGCGTCATGCTTGTCGAAGACGCCGAACCGGGAATTGGTGATTGTCTCGTACGCGGCGCGGAGCATGCCCTTGACAGAAGTGGCAGCCAGGTGAGGCCGACCGTTCCGGATCCGGACCGGGTATACGAGATGGCCGCTCTCCCCTTTCAGTGGCGGCGTCCCTCGCGCGGTGTCGAGAAGGAGCAGCGGCGTCTCCACCGTGAGCCGGACGGCGATGCGTCCCGTCCAGCATCCCGCGCTCAACCGGTCCCGGTCCGGCGGTCTCCTGTCGCCGAGCTCTGCTGGCAGGTCCTCCCGAGGGAAGGCGGGAACGAAGGTGTAGGGGTTCAGGAACTCCTCGGCCATCAGGCGGCACCCTCCAGACGGTACGGCTCGAATCTGAGTAGCCGCTCTTCGGCGACGTTGGCGTTGCCGTGGTCTCGATCCACGGTGACGTATTCGCGGGTGATGAGGCGTACTCGGTCTTGCGGAACGGCAGGAGGGGCCGACCGGGGCACGTTGAGCGTGCCGACCCGGCTGGAGGCGAGTGTGGCCCAGGCGGCGTCTGCCTCCTTGACCTTGCCCCAGACCAGGTAGCGGGTGTCGATCGTGTCGATCGCCTCGATCGGCTCCAGCGGTTCCCAGGAGGAGCCCGGTAGCAGGTTCTTGTTCTCGGTGAGCAGCACCGCGTATCCGGCTTCGACCCAGCGCAGTTCCGCGTCGGGGGTGAACGCTCGGGCTTCGTAGACGGCCGAAAGGTCCACGGGCCCGGCCTTGGTGAGGCAGTCGCGTCCGCTGACCGTGGCCACCTTGTATGCCGAGGGGGCGGTGAGCAGGGCGCATCCGCCGTCCAGCCGGTCGAGCGCCTCCGCCAGGGTGATGCCGGAGATCGCGGCGCCGTACAGCGTTCTCGGCGTGGTTTCCTGTGGGTTCGTCATCACGCCTCCCGAGTCACGTAGTCGGTCCACGCCTGAGCGATGGGTTCGATCTCCCGGCTCGCCAGCACCTCGGGCAAGCTGATCGGTTCCGTCCAGCCCCCGCCGGTCAGAGTGATTTCCTTGACCTCGATGTCGCCGAAGCCACGGTTGACGAGCGCGCCAAGCGGGATGCGTCCGGCGGACAGATCGCGCAGTGTGAGAAACAGCAACGCGAGGGCGTGATCGCGGTCGTCGCCGAGCCGGGTGAGATCAACGCTGAGCCGGATCGGCGCCCAGTCGACCGCATGCGGTTCGAGCACGTGGAACAACCTGCCGTCTGCGGCGCCACCGGTCCACCTGTCGAGGGCGACGTGGTCGGCCTGGGACAGGCCAAGTCCCTCCAGCCGGTCCAGCAGCCCCTCTGACAGCCCTTTCCGCTCGCCGTCCTCGTCACCGACGGGAGGGGTGTCGGCACCGGTCACCGACCGCCACAACGTTTCGGGGATCGTGACCTCGGCCTGGCACTCCTCGACGCGCAGCGCACCGGCGCGCCGTTCGGCGTCGTCGTCGCGGACCGCGCCGAACAGTGCCCGTACGGCGGGCAGCCGGTCCAACTGCGCCCGGAACGCGGCACTGTACGCAGCCGGGGAACCGACCGCGGTTCCGGTCCGCTCATCTGGGAGCCCTTCGGCCGCGCATCCGCCCTGGGTGGCGTCCGACGGCACACCGGCGGGGAGCCCACGGGCGGTGAGTTCCACGAATTCGGCATGGCCGCGCAGGGCTCCCTTGAGGGACGACCCCGGTAGGACAAGGGTGAGGTGGCGACGGTCCACCCGGGTGGTGAGGGGCAGCGTGTCGACGATCAGCCCACTCGACGTGCCACGGACCATCACCGGCGACAGCGGTCGCCAGTCGATCGACACCTCCAGGACTTCACGCCGCTCCGGCAGCCCGGTGTCCTTGGATCGGAGGGACGTTACCGAGCGGCGTCGCATCGGGTCGTCGCGAAGCACCGCGAGCAGGCCCTCAGGCGTGTCGAGCCGGTCCACCACCACATCCAGGGGGTCGTCGAGCAGCCGGACCGAACCGAACCCACGGCTGGTGGCGGCCCCGAGCCTGATCTCGCCTCGGCCGAGTGCGGCCAGAATAGCGACCATGCGCGCCTGGTCCAGGTCCGCCCCCAGTTCTCCCGCCTCGGTTGATTCGATGTCGATCTCCAGTCGCAGGTAGCAGCCCGCAGGTACCACGGCCCGGCCGTACAGGAACTCGGGAGCCGCGGTTCCGGTCGACCGGTCGATGCCGACGAAGGGCCGGAACTCCAGCAGCGCGGGGTCAAGCGGTGTGGCCGGCAGGCCGTGCTCGTCCAGGCGGCAGGTGGTGGCGGCCAGGGCATCCGCGACGAAGACCCGGCTCGCCCTGCCCCCGTCCCCCTGGTCCGGTGTGTAGCCCCACAGGTCGCTGAGGCTCTTCGGTTCCTGTTCTCTGCCCCGGCACCAGTTCCGCAGGACCCCGGCGAGCGTCGTGCCGGGCACGTACACTCTGCCGAGGCCGTCGACGGCGATTGGCAGCGGTTCGGCGGGATCGCCACCGAGCCCGCCGACGTGCAGCGGCGACTCCGTGCGCAGCCAGCCTCGGGCGCGGATTCTGCTCGTCACGCGGCGGCCCACTCTGGCGATCATCGTGTCCTCCCCTCCGCAGGCACGGGCGTCCGCGCCGTCTCCACATCGCCCGTCCGCGTCGCCGTGTGGCGGACCTGCGCGGCCACGCATGCCGTGATGAGCACGCGTACGGCCTCGTCGTGGAGCTCGGTCCGGAGAATGGCCGCCCCATCGAGTGTCACGGTGAGTTCGTCCTCGTTCAGGCTGAATTGCGTCCAGACCTCGTCGGGGTCTTCGAGAAGCCGGAAGAGCAGTGCCACCTTCTCCTCCGGCCACGAACGACGCCCGGCGTTGGATTTGGTGAGCCAGGTCAGCCGGTTTCTGGCCAGATCCATCGAGGGTTCCCTGACCACATCCCGGAGCCCGTTGAGCTGTGACGAGGTCACCTCCTCCGGCAGGAAACGGCCCCGCCTGACCGGATCGGCCATGATGAGCTCGCAAACGCGGTGCACTTCGGCGCGCCAGGCCGCCCGCTCGAAGATCCTGCCCTCAGTGTGGCCCCTCTCTCCCGGTGCGAGCGGCTCAACCCGCGCGGCGTCTCGATCCTGGGAATCCGCGAGGGTCGGCGTTCGCCCCTCGAAGCTTCGAAAGAGGAGCTCATGGTCGATCTCGATTTGCCCGAATCCTTCTGCCCGGCGTTCCCCTATTCCGGCGGCGCGCAACTCGTCCAGGACTTCGGCGGTCACCTGGCCGCCCTCGACGGTGAAGGTCAGGCAGGTTCCGGCGGCCAGGCCGTACAGGGTTGGGCGGGGCAGGCCCCAGCCGCGATGCCAGCTCTCGGTGCGGCCGGTGCCCATCGCGGTGACGGTAGCCGCCACGTCGTCCGGATTGCCCACTACTTGGGTGAGGCGCAGGTGCGGTGCGCCCGCTCGCGTGAGCGCCTGCGCCAAGGCGCGGGCGACGTCGGCGGGGTCGGTGCTCGGACGCAGCCGGCGGTCGCGCACCAGTAGGTCGGAGAGCAGCCACACCCGGAGCAGACCGGGTGTCCGCTGGCCGGCGGCCACGGCCGGGACGACCGGCCGTGCCTCGACCCGCACCCGCCCATAGTCGTCCTTGGCGGAACGGCCGATCCGCCAAGTCCCGCATAACCCCTTCTCCCAGTCCGGCGGCAGCGCTCCAGTCCGCACCCGCACCTCCGCGCGGAGCATCGTCCCGGCGGCCAGCGCCTTGTAGGTGTAGACCCCGCCGACCTCCTGAGTCGGTCGCTGCTCGCCGTCTCCGACCGTGTTGTGCATGCGCAGTGTGAAGGCGGGAGCCACCACGGCGCCCAACTCCTCGCCATCCACCACCACGTAACCGTCCCGGTAGGGCTTGCCCTCCGCCTGGTCTCCGGCCATTCGATTGCCGATGACGGCCTTCTTGTCGTTCTTCTTGTGCACGAGAACCCTCGGCACCGGCGACGTACGCGCCTTACCCGGCGACAGCGGCGTGGCGGCCGTGACCACCAGGTCGCCGGTACGGACGAGAGCGTGCGCCGGGCCGCCCAGCCGTCGGGCGACCTCCGGCATGAGACACCACCCGGGCAGATGCCCCTGTCCCTGCGTCAGGTTCCCCTGGACGACGGCTCCGGCCAGAACCGGTTCCTGGACGGTGAAAACGAGTTCGACCCGCTCCCATCCACGCCCGCCTGCCGCCGTCACCGGCGTGGGCCGGTCCTCCACCGCGTACGGCGAACCGCCCGGCGGCACAGGAATCGGCCTCTGGACCAGCACGGCGAAGTCCGGGACGACAGCGCGAAGTTCCAGCCGGCATCTGCCCGCCCCTCTGCGCCGCTTGCCGCCGATCCGCTCCAGCAGCCGCGCCCCGGCTGTGAGGAACGCGAGCGCGACCTCCTGTTGCGCGGGTTCCATCTCGTCGAAGCCCCGCAGAGAGGCGTTGCCGGTGAGCGTGACACCCGCCCTGGCCATCTCCTCGAATCGCAGCTTCTCGGTTTCCGCGGTCCCCGTGACGGGGTCGATCGCCACGCCCGGCTTGCGGAATGTCGCCGCCCACGCCACACGGGGCTGTCCGCGCAGCAGGTCTGTGAGACGCTGGGGCAGCCGAAGCGGACCGTCGAGGGCAAGCGCGGCCGGCCGCACCGGCTCCTCGCCCGCTCTGTACTGCCCGCCGAACAGGAATTCCAGCCAGTCGTGCCACGCCCCAGAAGGACCGGCGTCCAGCGCGTGCGCCACCACCTCGCAGGAGTCCCGCCAGACCCCGATGAGCGTCTTGGCCGGAACGATCGGCGCGTCCGGCGCGGTCGGCTCACGAGCCGCGTCACGCTGCACGAGGCGGTCGGCGTACCCCCTGATTCCGGTGCCCGTTCCGATCCGCCAATCGCTCAGCATGAGCAGGTTCAGTTCGATGTTCACCTGACTCCCCCACCGGTGATGAAAGGCGCGGCGGCCATGGCGTCGACCAGGCCGGTCACCAACGTCCCCTCGTGATCCCACACAAGTCGCCCGGAGTCGTCGCCCAGTTCGTCCAGTGCGCGCAGACGATTCAGATCCCCCGCGAACCGGGTCCGGAGCAAGCCCAGCCGGGCGTTTGCGACATCCACCCCGAGACACAGGCCCTCCCGCAGGTCGTGCGCGGCACCGCTCGGCACGAGCGGCTCGCCTGAGCGGGCGTCCTTACGCCCAAGCGCGGCGACACGCCCCTCCAGGTCGCTCCACCGTCTCCCCTTCGCTCGCGGATCTTCACTCCCCGCTCCCACGATGTACGGCGAGGCACTGGCAGCCGCTCCTCCTGACGCCATGATCGATTTCCGGAACCGGGTCAGGTCGGGAGCGGAGCTTTCCATCAATACGGCGAACGCCATAGCGGATGTCCACTCCTTGACCTGTTTGGCCTCAGACGTGATCAGCTCCTCGGCCAGGTCGTAAGCGAACCGGAACGGATAGTTCCGCTTGACGATCGCCACTCCCGCAGCCGCTGTCAGCCTCGGCAGGCCCGCTCTGTCCAACGCGGGACGCAACGTGGAGTCATGCTCGGTCTCCCGCTCGAACTCCTCCAGATAATGACGGGTGAACGACAACGCAACCTCACCGTGGCAAAGCACGGTCAGATCGTCGCCGCCGAGCACGAGCGGGAGCACCAGCGGCCTGCCTTCGACATTCCAGCGGCTCTGTTCAGCGGCCAGCCGGTCGAGTGCCAGATGGAACGCCTTCAGCGCGCACCTGTCCACGCCGCGCGACAGTGCGCGCAACTCCTCCAAATAGGTGGCATCTACCTCTCCACGCGGAGAGACGGCCCCATCGAGGCCGCCCTTACCGATCTCGCGGAAAAGCTGACCGAAGCCGTTCCCGTCCGCGTGCACCACAGCCACCCAGTCGGCCCTCAACCCCAGGGAATCGACGATCTTCGACATGGTCTGGGGTGTTGTCAGCGCGACCTCTGCCAGCCGTTTCAGCGCGGCCGGGAAATGGGCCAGCTTCGCCACCGAAGCCGCTGACCTCGTGACCAGCGGCTCATCGGGCGCCTCCCGGCGCAGCCCGGAAGCCGGCAGGCCCGTCGACTGGCAGTCCGCCACCAGCGGCAGCCGGAGAAACCTTGCCTGCGGTCCCGGCCTGCCCTCCTGCAGGGCGGCCAGCGCCTTGCCCGCCCTCTCCCGGCTCGCGGGTAGCGACTCGCCCTCGATCACCTCCTGGACGACCCCGCAGACGTCCAACCCGGGGGCTTCGCGCAGGGCCCGCCTGGTCAGCTCCGTGACGAGGCGCCGTCCCGCATCCGCCTCTCTCACCAGGGCGGTGACCATCCCCGCGCTTGCCGTGATGAGTTCGACGGCGTGGCCGTCCTTCAGCCGCCACTCCTCGTGAAACCCCGGAAACGTCGTCGCCAGCGCATCCTCCGCCCAGGAGCCGTTGACTCGCACAATCAGATCGGAGGCTCCGACGATCTCCTTCCGCTTCCGCGAGGAGAAGATGTAACGCTGCTTGCCCGCCGTATTGATCACGACGAGATACATGGCTCGCCTGCCTTTTCAGTAGATGTCTGGTACGGATGGGGGACGGCCTTCACCGACTGGCCGATCAGCCAGCCCAGCGCGAAGGCGACACTCGCCGGGGCTGCGATGAACAGCCGAGGACGCAGGTTCGCGTACTGCGGCCGCGCCCCGATCCAGCTGCGCCACGCTGCGTGGACATGCCGCACGGCCAGTTCGAAGTCGGCCGTCGTCTCCGGAAGGTTGGCCGGCTCGCCATCGATGACCAGCGCCGCCCGGCACCGCTCCCAACGTCCATCGGTGTCGGCGCAGCCATCACGTGCGGCCCGCAGCGCCTGGTCGACCATCAACGGAAGGTGCGCCAGGTGCACGACAATGGCCACCGCCGTGCCATCGGGCGCCCCCTCGAAGTCCGGCTCCTCGATCACCTTCGCCAATCCCGCAGCTCGTGACGTCTCGGCCGGGCTCAGCGGCTCCTTCAGGTGGCTGGTGATCCGGATCGAGGGAAAGAAGTCCGACCGGCCTAGCTCCGACCGCTGCGGCAGCACCACCTGGTGAGACAACTCGACCAACGCGTCAACTGGCTCCCCAGCCTGATCCTCTTCCCGCTTCTCCGGCTCAACCGGAGAAGCAGCCTGATCCCCAATCGCCGCCCCCGTGCCACGGCGAACTACGGGAAGGCCCCCGCCGGTGGCGCGCAACTTCCGCTGCACGTTGAACTTGAACATCGCGCCCAGCTCAAAAGCGTCAGGCAGGGAGGCATTGATGTACAGCGACACCGGCGTAGACGGATCCGCCTCGGACAACTCGGTCAGCCGCGCTGTGGCCAGCTCGTACGCCAACTCCAGCGAATCCCTACGCCTTTCGCGGACCTTCGCCAGACCAGCCAGGTCGTCACCCGGCCTCGGCGCCGGAACCGTTCGTCGTACGACGAAGCAGGAGTCGTGGCTACGGCGAGCATGGTCAGCCGCGGCTGCCGTCCACTGACTACTCCACGGCCCCCGCCAGGTGCTCTGCGGCAGGGAGATCACGATTCCCACACCCTTGGTGCGCTGCTGCCACAGGTTGACCCCCGCGAACATCAGCGCCGACACGAGGCACAACCCCGTCAGGAGAACTCGCTGATCGCCCAGCCACCCCTTGATCACGTCAGGCAGAGTCCCCGCAGCCACAGCACCGGCAATACCGGCAACGGCCACGACCCCCCATCCCGACACGACATCCAACAGCGACCTCACCCTGCCCACCCCGGCCCGCTCCCGGGAGATCCTGGTCACCTTGGCCCCCTTCACCACGTTTCCGCTCTCACCCTCTACAGATGGACGAAAGAAGACAGACCGATGAGTGGTGATGAGGACGCCACAGATCAGCTGCCAGTCTCGCCGGTCGACTTGTTGCCACCCCTCGTAGGGGCGATGAGGACGAGGCGTCCGTCAAGCCTGCCGCGCTCGCGTGGGGTGGTTGCGACCCCCCGTAGGGGCCGATGAGGACAGGACAGCCGAGCCCTTGATCGCACAGTGGAAGGTGCGGTTGCGACCCCTTGTAGGGGCGATGAGGACCGTGTACCTGGACACCGAGACCACCCACCTGGAAGAGTTGCGACCCCTCGCAGGGGCAATGAGGACGGCCGAGTTCGGCGACGAATGGCACTTCTACCTGTTGCGACCCCTCGTAGGGGCGATGAGGACCCGGCCGTGGACGTGCTGTGCCTTCAGGAGGCGCGGTTGCGACCCCTCTCAGGGGCAATGAGGACGGCCGAGTTCGGCGACGAATGGCACTTCTACCTGTTGCGACCCCTCGTAGGGGCGATGAGGACCCGGCCGTGGACGTGCTGTGCCTTCAGGAGGCGCGGTTGCGATCCCTCTCAGGGGCAATGAGGACGGCGACTGCCAGGGATGAAGGTGGCGAGCAGCCGGACTGGTCAAGTCCTCGCTCCGACACGTTACGCCGCCAGCCATAGTCTCGCCTCATGGCGGTAGTCGCGCGAGCCGCAAGGTGCATAGTATGTAGAGGTACTACACTCGATATAATGGGTTCGTGATCTATCATCTGGAGATCGTTACAGAGGTACGGGAGTGGCTCCATCAGCTTCGCCATACCGATCGTGCCAGCGCCATCCTGGTGGGTCAGGCGATCACCGCACTACTTGAGGAAGGACCCAGTCTCGGCAGACCCTTAGTTGATCGGATCAAGGACTCGAAGCTGCACAACCTGAAAGAACTACGTCCTGGCTCCACTGGGACGACGGAGATAAGGATTTTGTTTATCTTCGATCCGGCTCGTAATGCGGTCCTCCTCGTGGCGGGCGACAAGGCCGGACAATGGACCACGTGGTATCGAGAGTCGATCCCTGTCGCCGAGGCTCGATATGCGATCTATTTGAAAGAAAAGGAGGAATCATGAGCAGCACCCACGGATACGACCGCGAAAGCTTCCTTTCCGAATTCTTCCCTGACGCTGATGATCGGCTCGAGGTCGAGGCTGGCGCGCAGGCTCTCGTCAGCGTCAGCAGGGCCCATCGGCTGGCCGAGATGCGCAAGCGTTTGGGATTGACGCAGGCTGAGGTCGCAGCGCGAATGCACGTGCGCCAGGAACGCGTCTCCGCCATCGAACGCGCCAAAGTCGATACCAGTGAACTGAGAACCCTTGCCGCCTACATCAAAGCCCTCGGCGGACGAATGGAGATCATCGCTGACTTCGGCGGCGAACGCCTTGTAATCGGCTGACGCGAAGATGCTCGATGTGAGCGTTTCCCAAACTCGTCGACGACATGTTCGGCTGTGGACGATAGGCGAACGCCGCCGTGCTGGTCGTGATGATCTATAAACAAGATCGGCGCATCGACAACCCGGCCCGATTCGAGATGGACCTCAACTCCGTCGACCTGAACTCCTCGTCCGCGTCGTTGTCACTTAGGGCTGAACTGCCCCAGTTCTGCCGCGATTTCGCGGAAATTGAAGTCGGGCTCCTATCGCGGCGCATCGGAAATGCGAAATGCAGCGCTGCGACCTGTCGTAGGGGCGATGAGGACCTGGGAGACGGTTCACCTGCTCCTGACCACGATGTTGCGACTGCTTGTAGGGGCGATGAGGACCAGGGCAACCGGATCTCCCCACATGGTGGTGGCACCGTTGCGACCCCTCGTAGGGGCAATGAGGACTGGCTCGCCGGGATGGACCGGACACCCCGACGACTACCTCGAGTTGCGACCCCTCGTAGGGACGATGAGGACCCGAGGAGTGCCCGGAGACCACCATCGGCGGCATCTGGTTGCGACCCCTTGTAGGGGCAATGAGGACCTCCCGCACGCCGCACACTCCAGGTCACGCAGGACCAGTTGCGACCCCTCGTAGGGGCGATGAGGACCTCGCCAGCGGCAAGCTCCAGCCGGGCGATCGCCTCCCGTCGTTGCGACCCCTCGTAGGGGCGATGAGGACTCCCAGTCGTTGGGTCCATACTCAAGGTGATGAACGGGTTGCGACCCCTCGTAGGGGTGATGAGGACTGGGGTTGTCCGCGTCCTGGTTGGTGACAAGACATACGTTGCGACCCCTCGTAGGGGTGATGAGGACCGGAAGGTCACCGTCGTCGTGATCCACACCGGCTCGAGTTGCGACCCCTCGTAGGGGTGATGAGGACTACTGGGCGAGCCGGTGGCCGGTCGCCTCGCCGGGTTGCGACCCCTCGTAGGGGTGATGAGGACCCGTTCGCCGACGTGTGCACCCCGCACCCGCTGCCGTTGCGACCCCTCGTAGGGGTGATGAGGACTCACCGCGAGCTGCCTCGAAGGGGTCCGCTGGTTGTTGCGACCCCTCGTAGGGGTGATGAGGACCGCCGCTTGGGACGACTCCCCGGGCCGAGACCACTAGTTGCGACCCCTCGTAGGGGTGATGAGGACCCGATCGTGCGCGGGCTCACCACCCGGGTTGCGGTTGCGACCCCTCGTAGGGGTGATGAGGACCCCAGTGTAAAGACGCAGGTCAGGGTAGGTCTTGTCGGTGGTTTGGGGCCGGGTTTTGCAGTGAACCTCCGGTTGTGCAGGAGACCCGGGAGGTTTGCTGCAAAATCAAGATCGAAACGGGATGGGCTGGGTTAGAGGATATCGGTGGGGGCCGGCTGGGGGATGCCCCATTCTTGGCGTTGTGGGTTGGTGCCTGGGGGGAAGGTGAAGACCAGGACGCTGTCGTAGGACTGGTCGATTACCTCTTCTACGCGGTGGCGGAAGCGGCGGAGTTGGGCTGGGGTCAGTGCGCCTTCGAAGACGCTTCGTTGTACGTGATGCAAATATTGGCGGCAGAGGCGCAGGATGGCGGCGTTGCGTTTGGCCAGGGTGTCGTAGACGACCACGACGTACATGCGGGGTCACCACCAGATCCGGAACGGCTTGTACGGTGTGCCCTCCAGGCAGGTGCGGGTGAGTTGTAAAGCCTCCAGGTACAGCAGTTCTTCGTAGGCCACGTTCCGGCTCAGCCCCCGGTGCTGGATCGTCACGGCCAGTTCGTCCCGTACGGTCTGGATCACCAGCTTGCGGCCGGATTCGCTGAGCATCGCCTGGTTGACGTCCACGTCGAAGTGGCCGGGTTTGAGCTGCCCCCGGCCCGCGAGCCGGAGCAGGAGCCGTTCCGCGAACAGTGGCTTGAAGACCTCGGCGAGGTCCAGGACGAGTGAGTGGCGCTGGCGTTCCATCGAGCTGTGCAGGAAGGCGACGCCTGAGTGCAGTGGGGTGAGCCGGACTGCCGACAGTACGCGCGCGTAGACGATCCCGTTGACATAGCTGATGAAGGCGTTTCCGGCGTTGAGCGGAGGCCGGCGGCTCCGCCCCTCCAGGCGCAGCCACTCGGGCAGGCGAGTGTCCAGCACCGCCCACGCCGACCGGCGGAAGGTGCCTTCGGCGCCCATCAACTCCTCCTTGGTGGAGGCATCCGCGAGCGAAGCTTCGAGAACGGCCATCGGCCGGGCCAGGAGCTTGCGGTCGACCACGCGACGGATGTTCGCGGCGGCACTGGCCACGATGGCCCTTGCGACCCCAAGCGAGGCGCCGGGATCTTCGGCCAGTCTGACCTGAGCGATGACGGTCTGCCCCGAGACACTGGTCTCCGAGGTCAGCAGAGATCCCGCATAGTCCCCGTAATGGCTCAGGAAGTGGACGTTGATGCGGTGCTGGTTGAGCAAGCTGATCACGGACGTGTTGATGTCGACGGCCTCGCAGGCGACGATGTCCCGCACGTCAGTGATCGGGATGTGCACAGGAGCGCCTTCAGCCCGTTCGATGCGCAGTGATTGATCTTTGCGACGGATCCGGCAGGGCGCTGTCAACCAGTAGGTACGGGACGCGGTGGGCATCTATTCGTTCCAGCAGTAGTCGGCGTAGGAGCAGCCACGGCAGGCCGATCGAGCGAGCCGGGGTGGGGAGTCGGGCGCGGCCAGCACCGCCAGGACCTCGGCGATATCGGCCCGCGCCTGCTCGGCCGCCTGCTCCGTGTACGGCAGGCGTCTGGTGCGACGGGTCTTGGGATAGTGCAGGATGCCGCCCTGCGCGGCGACCCCCACATTGATGAGCCGATAGCAGTAGTGCATCGCCTGGGCCTCGTCCGCCCGGCTCGGTCGGGAGGACGACTTGACCTCGTGCACCCAGGCCGCGCCGTCGAGATGGTCGAGCCGCGCGGCGCCGAGGTCGATCGGTGAGCTGCGGGTGTAGGAGGTCTCGTGAACGGCCTCACCCAACTGGACGCTGACGCTGAGCTGCTCGGGACGTATCCCCCGGGCGTACAGCCAGAGTTGCCGGCGGCAGTGGTAGAGGTACTTGATATGCACACCGCCCACATCGTCGGCGCTGATCACAGCACTTCTCCCGGTTGGTAGACCTGGGCGGCCCGTCCGCGGATCGCACCGAGTCCGAACTGCTTGTCGTAGTCGGCCTCGATGACCCGTACGCCGAGACGCTTCTCCCACGTCGACAGCGGCGCGGCCCAGTACGGCATCGGAATCAGATAGCGCTCGGCGAGCAGCCGCCCGGCGGCCCGGCTTCCGGGCACCTGGTTGAGGCTCGCCTCGTAGTCGTCCTGATCCTGGGCGAGCACGGCTTCGGTGCCGTCGAAGAGTTCGTCGAATCGCTCGGCGAGATCATCACGGCTGGCGAACGGATGGGCGAACCCGAGAAAGGCGTCCGCGAACTCTTCCCGATGTTTCTGTACCTCGTCGAACCAGTCCTGACCCCACGGCGTGCCGTACACCTCGTCCAGCCACAACCTCGCCTGCGCCTCGTCCACCTCCGTCCCGTCGTTCCGGGTGAGGATCGTCCAGCCGAGTTCGACAGGCACCCGCGGGTAGACGCCATCGGCGTGGTCTCCGCCGCCCCTCCGCCGGGATACATATGAGGGCAGATGAACGACGACGTCGGCAGGCGGGCGCGAGGCGACCCGATTCACCCGGCCGAACCGCTGCAACAGCGCCTCCAGGGGTGCCGCGGAGGTGAACAGGCAGTCGAAGTCGACGTCCAGGCTCACTTCGACGACCTGGGTGGCCACCACCAATCCGCCTTGCCTGGGCTGACCTGTGCCGAATCGATCAATGATCGACGATTCCAGGGCTGCCCGGTCCATCCGCCGGAACCGTGAATGCAGCAGGAAGGCCGATGCGGCGTACGGAGCCAGCTCGGCGAACAGGTGCTGAGCATCGGCGACGTTGTTGGCCACGACCAGCACCGACCTGTCGGGCGAGGTCACGAGCCTGTCCCTGATCTCGCTCACCGAGGCCGGGTCGGTCAGGTGTCGCTCGCGCAGGGACAGCCGGTGCCGCGGTCGGCCCTCCGCCTTCCCCTCGGCAATGTGGACATCCCGTCGCAGCGTCTCCCGGAAGAGCCGCACCAGTGCATCCGGGAGCGTGGCCGAGAGCACGGCGATCCGCCCGCCAAGCCGCTCCCACAGCCGTCCCATGGCAAGGATGTAGCCGAGCCGTTGAGTGTCGTAGGCGTGCAACTCGTCGAGCACGAACACGGAGTTCGCCGCGTCGATCAGCGTTCCCGCGTGGGACGGTCCGGCCAGCACCCCGCGCAGGATCTGGTACGGCGTGCCCACACGTACGGTCTCCCGGAACAGCCGGGTCGCGGCGGCCCGGGAGACGGCTTTCCGCGCCTTGTTTCCATTATCTGCCTCCTCGTCCTCCGGGCAGATCGCGGCGGCCAAGTGGTAGGAGGCGGCCCTGGAGTGCATGACACCCACCAGTTCCTCGTCCCCAAGCAGACCACCGAGGCGTACGGCCATCGCGTTGATGGAGGCGAGGTAGGGCAGGGTGAAGAAGACCCGCGGCACACCTCCGGTCGCTCGGCCGATCGCCACGGTCTGCGCGGCTGCCCAGAGCAGGCCTGCCTCGGTCTTGCCCGAGCCGGTCGGCGCGCGCAGCAGCAGATGGCCGTCGACCTCGCCCGCCTCGATCTGATGCGGACGCAGTTCTCGGCCCCGGCTCGCGAACGCCTCCTCCAGCAAGGGCCGGAATTCCGGCCCGAGCGGCTGGTGCCCGTGCAGCGCGCTGTGCGCGGAGGAGACGTGGTCGGCCAGTGTCACCGCTCCCTGCAGGAGCACCGCCGTCAGCCCTTCGTCCGGAGACACCGGCATCTCCCACCGGTCCAGCAAGAGGTCGAAAACCTCGCGGGCGGTGCCGATCACGTCCAGGTCAGCCCGTACGTCATGAACGGCCGGCAGTCCCGCCCGCCTCGCCGTGTCGGCCAGCCATTCGGCTAGTTCGGCGGCCACGTCATCGGGAACCGGGGCGAGTCTGGCTCGCCATTCCGGTACGGACGCCCCGCCATACTTCCGAACGAGCGGCCTGCTGCCGCCCTCCAGGCAGCGGTGGTGAGTGGCGACGCCGGTCGCGGTCCAGGCGAGAAGATCCTCGTCGGTGATGAGGTTGGGCAGGAAGCCCAGGGAGACTACCTCGTGCCGCTCACCCCAGGCTCGAAGATGTCCTCTGAGCATGGCCTGGAACCCGTCAGGGATCTTTCCGGCGTCATGGCAGAGCGCGGCCAGGCAGGCTGCGGACCAGAACAGCCCATCGGTGACCTGGTCCGCCACGGTGATCGTTCCCACCCGTCGCCGCAACGCGAGCGCCCCGGCCAGCGTGGCAGCCAGGTGAGCTGTCAGCGCCTCCACCGGATCGCTCTTGGCGAGCGTGTCCCGGAGCGCCATATCAGCCCTCCGCCAGCCGCGCTGGATGGGTCGGCGGCAACTGGGCGACCACTTGGCCTTGGTCGTTCACCCAGCAGGCCTCCACGATGGTGTCGCTCCGTCCTGAGGCGTCGAAGTAGTAGCCGTCCCACCGGGTGCGCTGCCGGTCCAGCGAAACCGCGGTCGGCAACCGCAGCAGAACCCCTGAAGGCCGGACTTCGGTCTCCTCGGGAAGTACGGCCGCGCCCTGCCGTCCGGGGCCAGGCCGTACCGTCACCCGTCGGGTGGTGACCCATACCAGGTCCTGGCTTCGGCCCAGGCGCAGCGGCCAGACGGGCCTGCGTAGCCTTCGCTCCCACAGCTCCACGTCCTGGGTGAGCCACACCGTCAGCGTGACGTGAGCCAGGAATTCGCGTTCCCGAGGGGTGGGATCCGCCTTCTTACCGGTGGCGTCCAGCGGATGGTAGGTCTCCAGGTCGACGCCGACGCCGGAAGCGTGGAACGCCATGGCGAATCGCGTCTCGGGAGAGACTCTGTCCCAGCCCCCGGCCGCAGCGGCCAGCATGCCGCCCACGGTGGAGGGCGGCGGGCAGGGCAGCGCCACCTGCACCCCGGCGTAGAGGGGGTTGCGAAAGGAGACGACCGGCGCGGTGACCGTGACTTCAAGCGCCTCCACCGCGGCTCGGACTGTCGTCATGCCTTCGGGTCCTCGAACCACGCGTCCCGCTCACCACGCTCTATCTGGTCCGCCAGACCGCCGAGCAGAATCCGCGGATGATCGATGACCAGGCTGCCGGACTCGATCAGGTCGGCCAGCTCGGAACGGGTACGGTCCCGCTGGTCTCCGAGGAAACCGGGCGCCCAGCCGAGCAGCACCGGCCCGTCCAGTTCGTCCGCCCAGGCGGCCATCTCGGTACGCAGGACCGTGGGATCGAATCGCACCTGGTCGCTCCGGACCCCGAGCACCCGGGTGAACGGGTTGACACCGCCTTTGAGGGGAGCGAGCAGGACCAGCGCGGGGGTGCGGTCGCCGTAGTGCATCGACTGCTTGGCGCCACCGCGTACCGCCGCGAGCGTGCGCAGCAGCAGCGCGGCGCGACGTCGCCGTTCCCCGAGGCCCAGACGCAGCGCCGTACAGCCTCGGAAGGTGACCTGCTCGGCACCGCCGTCTCGTGCCTCCTTGGCGGCGGGCTCGGGCAGCGCCACCTTCAGGCCGCTGCCGTCGATCTCGAAGACGCCGATCCGGGGCAGGTCCAGCAGCACGTCCCCGGCCAGCTCCGCGCTGTAGAACTCGTGCCCGTGCAGGACCGGATTCTCACCGGCCGCGAAACCCCGGCTCATCGTGCCGAAATCCCGTACGGGCGGACGCGGCGCGACCGACACGAAGGTTCCTGTGGCGAGCACCGTGTCCCTTTGGCAGGTCTTCGCCTTGTCACCCTTGACGGCCACCATGTACCCGAACAGGTCGTCGTCGAGGTAGAGATCCGGCCGGCCCTTCGTGTACGCCTGCTGCTTCTGGCCGCTACCGGACCGGATGACCGGCGACATCGGCTCGGAGGCGGGCAGCGATTCGCGTAGCCAGCGGCGGAACGCCTGGGCGGAGACGTAGGGGTGGACGTCCCGGCCGATCCGAAGCTGCTTCACCCGGGCGACGTTGTCCTCGCCCAGCCCGTTGTTGGGCGCCCCGGCCACCACATCCAGGACGATCTTTCCCACCAGGTAGCTCATCTACGACTCCTCGCCTTTCATGAACGCGACGTCCTCGTCGTTGTCCTCGGCTGCCAGATCGGCGGCCACCTGCGCCCGGTCGGCGGGTGTGAAGCCCAGTTCGTGCAGCCGCCGTACGACCGACACGACCAGCAACTGCCGGTGAAACCACGCCTGCTCGACCTCGGGATCGAAGAGCAGCCGGAACTGGTCGTCCGTGATCAGCGGGCCGTCCACCCCAGGGACCGGAGCGAGCAGGGTGTCGATGTTGCGGCGCATCAGCCAGTGCCGCATGCGCTTCTGCTCCTTGAGCGTGGCGTTGAACTCGCGGAGCTTCCCCGCGGAGTTCTCCGCCGCCAACCAGGCCGCCACCTGCGCCCCGGCCGACCTGATCTCGTCGACCTCGTTCTGGTTCATCCGCATCACCTCGGTCACTAGGGAGAAGGACAGCTCGGCCAGGTCGGCTGCGTCGGCGCCGACCACCCCTTGATCGAGCCGCTTGGCCAGGTAGCGGGCGCAGGCCCCAGCGATCAGCTCCGGGGATCGGAACGCGTTCCGGGCGAGATTCACGACGCCGGGCCGGTCCGGCGTCGAATGAGCGCGCAGCAACGCGGGGAAACCACGCCGCCGCGACGGCTGCCGTGCCGAGCGGCGCAGCCACTCGGCGAGTGGCTGGTCCATGGACTGGATCTCCAGCGTCTGGCCCCGGTTGTTGTTGCTGAAGACGAGCAGTTCCACGCCCGCCGTCAGCCGGTCCTCGTGGTCGCGGAGCGCCTGTAGGGCCACGACCTCCTTCGCGCGGATGGCGCGGGAGTCTGGGAGGCCGAGGGCGATCAGTTGGCGGTTGCGCTCCACCCGGCGTGACACGGTCCGTGCCATGAAACGCTCGTCCCAGCTGTGCAGGGCGATCGACGGGCCTCCCGTGAGGCGGCAGCCGTACGGGAGGGCGTAGAAGCTGCACAAACACGGCCAGCACAACGCCATCCCCAGGTGTCCCCGTGGGGTGTTGTTCCGATAGAGGTCGCTTTCGGCCAGCGGCACGTCGACCTTGCCGAAGAAGCCGACGGCTGCCCGTCCGCACAGCACACACGCCACTCCTGGCCTGGCGCCGTACTCCGGCTCGCGACGCCACAGCCGTACGGCGGCGCGAATCTCCTCGTCCTCCCTTCTTGCATTGGTGTGATGATTCATCTTTGAGTTTGGGAAGAACGACAGGCTGGCCTTGAGCCAGAAACCGCGCTCACTCTTGGTGTCGCGGACCAGGGCCGCCGTTATCGCATGCTCCGTGATTGTGCCGACGGCGTCTCGGAACCCTTCGGCGGACAGACCTTCCGGCGTGGTTGTCCTGGCAAGAGCCGCCAGCGCGTACGCACCGACCCGCTGCAACGGGTGCGCGCTCAACGCGACGAGCAACCCCTCATCCTGATCGTCCTCGCTCACGCCGTGACCCAGCCGAAGCCGGCGGCGTTGGCCTGCCCGAGCCCCCAGCTCCAGATGGCCTGAAGGGTCTCCGGAGGACCCGCCAACTCGACCTCGATGGGCGCTCCCGGCTTCGCCCCCTGCGCTACAGCGAAGGAACGCTTGGCCCCCACCCAGGAGATCTCCGTGAGCGACACATCCGGATCCAGCCCCAGACTCTCCGCCTTACGCCGAAGATTCCGCTGAAAGAACACGGGGAACTCCCGGTCAGTCGGCAGCAGCCACGCTTGCCGCGTGGTCCGCTGGCCCGACTGGTCCTGACCGGCCCCCTTCATAACCACCGGAGTGCTGGTACGGAAGCGCCCTCGCCCGGATGCGTACGCCGGGGGTTCGACGACTCTGACCTGCAGAACGCGGAACGCGGCGCCGCCCCAATCGAGCAGTTCCCGCTGCTTGATCCCCTGTGTAAAAGCGGCCATCACCTCGAAGAGAGGGCTCCCCAGCTCAACCCAACCCCTCCCACCCACCGCGTACGCGCCACGCCGCCGCACGGCCTGCGGAAACACCGGAGCCCCATACCCCAGCGGAACCATGCCGTACGGCCCCGCCCCCTGGGCGTGCAGCCGCTGCCCCAATTCCGGCGCCTCCCGCGCAAGCAGGTCGTACGCCAGAGCACGGCCGGGCGCCAACACCTTCGCCCATGCAAGCTCACTGGCCCCCGTGGTGACCTCTATCCGTAACCTCACGCTTCCTCCCGTGCTCGTGCTTCACCCAATACAGATGGACGACGGCAAGCACGACCCGAACGGATTGCTCCTCGCGCAGGTCAGGGCTGGTGAGTAGCCACAGATCCTCAATGAGGGAGATCATGCGCAGACAATCGAGCTACGCTCCTCCCAAGGAGGCAAGGAGTAGCTGATGATCATGCTTTTTGCAGCAGACCTCCCGGGTTTTCTGCACAACCGGAGGTTCACTGCAAAAAGGCAGCCCAAAGCGTGAACCTTGCTTGAGTTCACCTGCGGCTTTACCTTTGGGTCCTCATCGCCCCTGAGAGGGGTCGCAACGTCATCGAGGACTACCCGAAGCGCGGCGAGCGCAGGTCCTCATCGCCCCTGAGAGGGGTCGCAACGCTGTTGGACGGTCTCCTTCCACGTCCTGTTCTGAGGTCCTCATCGCCCCTGAGAGGGGTCGCAACGGTGCATCGGCCGCGCGCCGGGGCCGGACTCCCCGCGTCCTCATCGCCCCTGAGAGGGGTCGCAACCGTGACGCATGGCGTCATCCGACGCGTCCAGCGGTCCTCATCGCCCCTGAGAGGGGTCGCAACACTGCGGAGACTGCCGCTCGGGCGAATGCCATTGGGGTGGTCCTCATCGCCCCTGAGAGGGGTCGCAACCCGGCGAACTGCCACATGCCCTGAGCGCTCACGCCCGTCCTCATCGCCCCTGAGAGGGGTCGCAACCCGGCGAACTGCCACATGCCCTGAGCGCTCACGCCCGTCCTCATCGCCCCTACGAGGGGTCGCAACTACGGCGGATGGCCGATCGCGCGGAACGGACGGGTCCTCATCGTCCCTACGAGGGGTCGCAACCTCAGTGACGACCAGGTGTCTTTGCAGGTGGCTACGCCGGTCCTCATCGTCCCTACGAGGGGTCGCAACCTGATGAGGTTTTTGGGGCAAGGGCACGGTGACCCTGTCCTCATCACCCCTACGAGGGGTCGCAACCGCACGCCATCGGTGCCGCGAGAAAGGCGTCAGGCGTGGTCCTCATCGCCCCTGCGAGGGGCCGCAACGCGCACTTCGCGGCGGGGTAGGCGGCGCCTCGCCCCTCGAAGGCTCAGACAGTGAGCAGGTAGGAGGCCAGCCAGAGGACGGGCATTCCGGCCAGTAGGGCGGTGCGGGGCGATCCGGTGCGGGTGACGGCGGCCACGGCCGCCGTCACGGCGAGTAGGGGTGGTATGGCCGAGGTGAGGGGGCTCTGGGCGCAGGTGGCGATCACGCTGGTGGTGGCCAGTGCAGTGAATGCCGCTGGGGCGACGAAGCCGGTCGCCCGTTCCAGGCGGTCGGGCAGGATGACCTGGTCGGCGAGCATGACGAAGCTGATCCGGAAGGCGTAGCTGCCCAGCCCCACGGCGAGTATGACAAGCCAGGGTGCGGTCATCTCATTTCTCCTTTGAGTCATTTGCGTACGCCATGGCGATCCCGGCGGCGATCGCCATGGACACCCCGAGGTGGAGGGGAAGGCCCGTGGTGGTCGCGGCCACCGACGCGGCGCAGAGCGCGGCGGCGCGTGCCGGGCGTGATCGCAGCCTCGGCACTACCGCGCCGATGAGGTAGAGCGGGCCGATGAACTCCAGGTGCAGCCAGCCCGGCAGGCGGGCGGCGGCGAACGCGCCGGTGGCGATGGCGGCGCACCAGGCGATCCAGAGCAGGGCCGCGCCGCCCAGGTAGTGGGCGTGTGCGGAGCGACGGTCGCCGGGGTGCTCGTACCGGTCGGCGCCCACCGCGAAGGTTGGGTCGACCAGCGCGTACGCGGCGATCAGCCGCCACCACCAAGGGGTGCCTCGCCAGTGCGGCGCCACGGCGGCGGAGTAGAACACCAGCCGGATGTTGATGAACAGCGCGGTGCCGATGACGACAAGCGGGGCAGCGCCTTGGCTCAACAGGTCGATCGTGGCCAGCTGGGCGCTGCCGGCGAAGATCAGCACTCCGGCGAGGAGGGCCGCCGGAACCGGTAGGTCGGCTCCCGCGCCGGCGACGCCGATCGCGAAGCCGAAGGGCGCGATGCTGAACAGCCACGGTCCCATGGCCCGGGCGCCGGCGACGATGTCGCGACGCTGGGCGGTCAGGCTGATCATGGTGTCCTCCGTCGTGCTCCTGTCGGGTCTGCATCGGATCACCACGGTGCCGGTGGCGGCCGGTTCGGACTTGGAGGAACAATGGAGAAAACCTGGAGCACCTGGATGGTGGTCGGCGGCCCGGAAGAGGAGCACGTTTGATCTTCAGCTTCGGCGACCGGGAGCTGGATCTCGACAGGTACGAGCTCCGCGTGGCCGGGGTGGCCCAGCCGGTGGAACGGCAGGTGTTCGACCTGCTCGTCACCCTCATCAGGCATCGTGACCGGGTGGTGCTCAAGGATGAGCTCCTGGACACGGTCTGGGGCAGCCGTTTCGTCTCCGAGTCGGCGCTGACCAGCCGGGTCAAGACCGCCCGGCAGGCGATCGGCGACAACGGCCGCGACCAGCGGCTCATCCGTACGGTGCACGGCCGCGGCTACCAGTTCGTCGGCGACGTCACTGAACTACCGAAGGTCCCGGCCGATCCAGCAGTCCAGGCACGCTCGGTCGTTTCGGGAGATTCGGTGGTTTCGGCCGAATCCGCCAGGCCCCCTGCTCAGCAGATCAGGTTCTGCGCCGCCACCGACGGCACCCGCCTCGCCTACGCCACAATCGGCTCCGGCCCGCCCCTGGTCAAAGCCGCCAACTGGCTCAGCCACCTCGACTACGACTGGGAAAGCCCGGTCTGGCGGCACTGGCTGGTCGAGCTGTCACAGCGCTTCCGCCTCCTCCGCTACGACGAGCGCGGCTGCGGCCTGTCCGACTGGAACATCGACAGGTTCGCCTTCCAGGACTGGGTCGAAGACCTGTCGACGGTGGTTGACGCGGCTGGGCTCGACCGTTTCCCCCTACTCGGCATCTCCCAGGGCGGCCCGGTGGCCATCGCCTACGCCGTACGGCATCCGGAAAGGGTCAGCCACCTGATCCTGCTCGGCACGTACGCCCAGGGCCGCCGCAAACGCGCCGCCACACCCGAGGACCAGGAACTCACCGAAGCCCGCATCGACCTGGTCCGCCTCGGCTGGGGCCGTCTCGACCCCGCCTACCGCCAGGTGTTCGTGTCCCGCTTCCTCCCCGAGGGCACCCAGGAACAGTGGCGCGACTTCGACGAACTACAACAACGTTCCACATCCCCCCAGAACGCCTGGCGCTTCGTCAACGAGTTCGCCGACATCGACGTCACCGCCCTGGCCCCGAAGGTCACCTGCCCAACCTTGATCCTCTGCGGCCGCCGCGAACCCGACAACCTCTTCGACCAGTCCCGGCTGCTCGCGACCTTGATCCCCGGCAGCCGCCTGGTCCCCCTGGACACCGCCAATCACCTTCTACCCGCCCAGGACCCGGCCTGGCCGCGCTTCCTCACCGAGGTTGACCAGTTCCTGCGAGACCCCGAGCGGCCACAGCGGTGAGAACGCCACCTAGTCATGGATCGTCTATATGGATGTACGGCGTGGGCGACGGAGTACCTCTCTTCCGATGCCGACGTGTCAGCCTCACCGATATCCTGTGACCCAGCCCATCCCGTTTTGATCATGATTTTGCAGCAAACCTCCCGGGTCTTCTGCACAACCGGAGGTTCACTGCAAAACCTGGCCCCAAACCGCCGACAAGACCTGCTCTGACCTGTGTCTTTACATTGGGGTCCTCATCGCCCCTACGAGGGGTCGCAACGCGTGCTTCTTCGCCTCCCGCTCCTGCTCCTTCAGGTCCTCATCGCCCCTACGAGGGGTCGCAACACGTACGTGAGCACCGCGTTGATCCGGTCGCGCAGCCCCTGTCCTCATCGCCCCTACGAGGGGTCGCAACCTGGCTAACAGCACCATCCAGTCGTCGATCCCGGGTCCTCATCGCCCCTACGAGGGGTCGCAACCTTGCGCATGTCGGGGAGTTCCTCGGGATGGTGGGGGTCCTCATCGCCCCTACGAGGGGTCGCAACACGGCTTCCTCGCTGCTGCCCGGGGTGGCGGGGGTCCTCATCGCCCCTACGAGGGGTCGCAACGCCTCGCAGTCGGAGGCGCCGAGCAGGACGCCGGTGCCCTGTCCTCATCGCCCCTACGAGGGGTCGCAACGTTGGCGGTCGAGTCCAGACGGCCGCCTGCTCTTGCAGTCCTCATCGCCCCTACGAGGGGTCGCAACCGGCTGCCGTAGACGGGGCACTCGGTGAGGTGCCGCGTCCTCATCGCCCCTACGAGGGGTCGCAACTACCAGATGTTGACCCGGGCGCAGCAGCCCCGGGTGCTCGTCCTCATCGCCCCTACGAGGGGTCGCAACGCGGCAATGTGCGCGTACTCCGGCGTGCCCTCCGGTCCTCATCGCCCCTACGAGGGGTCGCAACGCCACGGTCCGGGGCCGGGTCGCCTCGGTGCGCACAGGTCCTCATCGCCCCTACGAGGGGTCGCAACAGGTACATCATCCCGGGCTGCTTCTGCTTCCACAGTCCTCATCGCCCCTACGAGGGGTCGCAACCTCCGGGGTGTCCGGCGTGCGCGGTGGAGGCCGCGGTCCTCATCGCCCCTACGAGGGGTCGCAACGTGCCTGCACGGTGGGAATCGTCATGATGGCTGCTGCTCACTAGGACGACGGGATCTCCTTGCCGGGTAGTTCGGGTGGTCTGCATCGTCTGGTTGGTTCAAGCTGGGTGAGCCGGACCGCGCCCAGGGTTGTCCCAGCTGTTCCCGGGCCACCGATCGTGCCTGTTCGGCTGGTCGAAGAGGGGTACTTCTCCCAGGTTCATCGGGGCCTGTGCCCTGTACTCGCCGGTGTCGTCGTAACCGGTGTTACGGGGACGGGACGGGATGCGGTTCACGATCTCGTGAATCCAGCCGAGTCTGCGGCCGAGGCGGACGCGGATTTGGTCGCCTTCGGTGAGTTGTTGCCAGTCCTGTTCGCGGATTCCGAAGGCTTTGATGTTCCGGTCGCGGCCCTCGTCGATCGCGCACCAGTGGATGTACTTGGCGTTGCCTTCGCCCGCTGAACCGGTCTGGACTTGACGGAGCCGTACCACCTGGCCCTCGGTTCGTTCCCCGGTGGCAAGGTCGATGAGGGCGTAGGTCACGGGAAGCGCGGCCACCGCGAGGCCGACGGTCCATGCACCGGGCGATACCAGCCCCGAGGGCCAGACGTCGAAGGCCGAGGCGACAAGGAGCGCTATCCATGTCCAGAACCCGGTGAACGCGCCTGCGGCCAGTCCGCGCAGGATTGTGGCCCCTACCGGACGGCCCCACAGGAGTCGCGACGGGTAGCGGACGTTCACGACGTGCCACATGCCGCCGTAGTCGGACCAGGCGCGGCGATCGTCGGCCGGGGTGCTGACGGGCAGTCCGGCCACCGCGCGTGGCGCCAGGCCCAGCACGGCCGCGTACGCCAGATGGCGGCCCCAGATTGTCACCGAGGCGGCCGACTGCTCGGCGAAGCGGCCACCGGAGAAGTGTTCGCGGACCCCCAGCCAGTGCCCGGCGCGTTGGGCGCCCAGCGCGGTGCCGCGCTCGCCGTTCAAGCGGCCCATCAGGGCGACGAGCAGGAAGAACACCACGATGGCCGCGCCCATCCCCGCGTCTGATTCAGGGTCGGAGACCGCGGTAGCGATACCGGCCGCCGCCGCGGGCACCACGGCCGCCGCGGTGAGCAGCATGGCCTGCGCCCGGCTCCAGCGGGCCTGTGACAGGCCCCGCGACCGCGCATCGGCGATCACCTTCCGCCGGAAGCTCCGCCACCAGCGGCGGAGGTCGCGGGTTCCCTCGGCGAGGGCCCCGGTCGCCACCACGCCGTCGACCGCCAGGGCACGTACGTGGTCGTAGACGAGTTTCTCGTACGGCCGCAGGTTGCCGGGATCCCGGCGGAGCCGTACCAGGGACAGTTCGGGGCCGACCTCCTCGATTCCGACCACACCTCTGGCGGCGAGATCGAGCAGGGTGGCGGAGGACGCCTCGTCACACAGCCGCCATCCTCCGGTGATGAGGTCGACGACCGCGGGAGGCTCATCGGCCAGTTCGGCGGTGGCCGGTCCGGGGGCGACGTCCGGGTTGCGGGTGGCGTGGGCCAGCGCGAGCAGAAGCAGGAGCCACAGGCCGATGGCGACGGCCGTGGCAAGCCACGGAACCATGTCAGAACCGGACCTGTACCGGTCCGCGCTCCTCGTCCGGAGCCTGGAAGTACTCGCGCCGGCTGAACCCGGCGATCCCCGCGACGAGGTTGGCCGGAATGGTCTCGACCGCGTTGTTGTACGTCAGGACGGCGTCGTTGTAGTACTGCCGGGCATAGGCGATCCGGTTCTCGGTCACCGCCAGTTCCTCGGCGAGTTCACTGAAGTTCCGGCTGGCCTTCAGATCCGGGTACGCCTCGGCCAGCGCGAACAGGTTCTTGAGGGCGCCGGTCAGCAGGTTCTCCGCCGCCGCGTGCTCCTGCGGGGTGCTCGCGCCGACGGCACGGGCTCGGGCCGCGACCACGGCCTCCAGCGCTCCCCGCTCGTGCGCGGCATATCCCTTGACGGTCTCCACCAGGTTGGGGACGAGGTCGTGGCGCCGTTTCAGCTGGACGTCCACCTGCGCCCAGGCGTTGTCGACGCCGTTGCGCTTGCGGACCAGGCCGTTGTACGTCGCGACGAACAGGACTGCGACGAGTACTGCGAAAGCGATGAAGGTGAGGACGATGGCGGAGATCATGGGGGCTCCTCGGCTCAAGTCACATATGACAGTAGAGCGTTCGATCCCAGCTTTACCGGCATGTACTTGCACGGCACTTGCACCGCCGGGTTCACCCGCACCTGCCGCGCGCCCCCGCCCGATGACTGGCCACGGCAGCGGCTAACCACGTCGGCGGGGGAACCCTCATCCATATGGATGTATGGCATGACAGGGGCGTGGAGGGCCTCTCCTATTTTGCCGACGTGCCGGACCGACATGGAAATCCATATCTGTATGAGCAGATAGCAGAGATCATCCGAGGGCAAATCGCCTCCGGAGAGCTGCCGCCCGGATCCTTGGTGCCGAGTGAGAATGCACTCACGGACAATTTCAGCATCTCCCGGGATACGGCTCGGAACGTACTGAACCTGCTGCTCGAAGAAGAGCTCATCTACACCCTTCGAGGCGTAGGCACATTCGTCGGCCCACCTGACGCGCCACGCCAGGTCATCAAGCTCGACTCCAAGTTCCGCAAAATCGCGGCCGACCTGGCGAAAGAAATCAAGGACGGCGTCTTCCGCCCGGCGAATCCCCTGCCGAGCGAGATCCACCTCGTCCAGCGTTTCGAAGTCGCAACAGGCACGGTACGCGAGGCGATGGAACTGCTACGGGAACAGGGCTGGGTCTACACCGTCGCCCACGAGGGCACCTTCGTCTCCCCACCTGAAGACTGGCCGCAGGAGCAGTAACCGACCAGCCATCACCTGCGTAGACCCGTGCCGCTACCCGCTCATCCACCTGGATGTATGGCATCGGGAGGGCGCGGAGGCCCTCTCCTACGGTGCCGACGTGCCGGACCGACAGGGAACTTCGCATAGATATCAACTGATAGCGAATGAGATCCGAGAGCGGATCACTTCCGGAGAGCTGCCGCCTGGTTCTTTGGTACCGAGTGAGAATGCCTTGAAGGCCGATCTCGGTATCTCCCGGGATACCGCACGGAACGTACTGAAAGCGCTGCGCAGGGACGGGCTCATCTACACCCTTCGAGGCGTGGGCACGTTCGTCGGCCCGCCTGACGCGCCTCGCCAGGTCATCAAACCCGACTCCAAGTTCCGCGAAATCGCGGCCAAGCTGGCGGAAGAAATCAAGGAGGGCGCCTACCGCCCTACCCGGCCCATACCGAGCGAGAGCGACCTCACCCTGCGTTTTAAGGCCGTCAAAGGGACGGTACGCGAAGCCGTGAAGCTCCTCCGGGAACAGGGCTGGGTCTACACCGTCGGCCGAAGGGGCACGTACGTCTCCGAACCCGAAAACTGGCCACAGCAGCCTGGAGATTGAGCAGGGTCAGCGTGATCTCCCGGTTCCCGCGAGATCACGGGCTGCCGGGGTGGCGAGGGTGAGCAGCACCGCGACAGCGGCGGTGAGCAGTGCGGTGGTGGGGCCGGTGAGCTGGGCGAGCAGGCCTGCGAGGGCGGCGCCGGCGGGGAAGCCGCCCCAGGCGATCATGCGGGCGGTGGTGTTGACCCGGCCCTGGAGGTCGTCGGGGGTCAGTTCCTGGCGTTCGATGATGCCGTTGAGGCTGGCCAGGGTGTTGGCGGCCTGCCAGATCAGCAGGATGGCCAGGGAGAGGACCAGGTTCGGGGTGATGGCCCAGAGGGCGAGGAAGACCCCGTTGGCGGCCAGGGCGGGCAGGGTGATGAGGGAGGGCGGGAGGCGGCGGCGTAGGGCGGGGAGTGCGGTGGAGGCGAGCAGGGTGCCGACCGCGGCGGCGCCGTAGAAGAGGCCGAGTCGGGTGTCGTGGGGGTCCAGGCCCACCCGCTGGACCGCGACCACGACGATGAGGCCGAGTACGGCGCCCTCGGTCAGGCTGTTGCCGATGCCCAGCCAGGTCAGCGGGCCGACGGTGGGGTGGCCGGTGATGAAGCGGAACCCGGCGCGGATCTCGCCCGGGAGGTCGCGGTGGGCCGTACGCGGGATGGCGGGCAGGGTGAGGCGGGCGAGCAGGAGGGCGGCGGCGGCGAAGCTGAGCGCGTCCAGTAGCAGCGCCTCCGGGGCGCCGATGGTGGCGATGAGCAGCCCGGCGGCCGGGGGTCCTGCCAGGCCGATCAGGGTGCTGACGGTCATCAGGTCGCGGGTGGCGCGGGCGACGCCGTCCCGTCCGGCGAGGGCGGGGAGCGCGCCGAACGCGGCGGCGTCGAAGAAGACGAAGGCGCTCGCGGTGCCCGCCGCGACCAGCAGGAGTTGGCCTGTGGTGAGAAGGTCGAGAATCGCGGCGAGCGGCACGCTGCCGACCAGCAGTGCCCCGGCCCAGCTGGTCACGGCCAGGGTCCGCCGCCGGTCCCACCGGTCGGCGAGCGCCCCGGCGGGCAGGCCCAGCAGCAGGTACGGCACCGCCTCCAGGGCGCTGAGCAGGCCGGTGAGGGCGGCGCTGCCCGTGCGCTGGTAGATCAGGACGGGCAACGCGACCAGGGTGACGGCGGATCCGCCCCAGGAGACGGCGCGGGCGAGCAGGAACAGACGCATGGAAGCCCGTGGGCGAGGAGACTCTGCCATATCAAGCCTTCAGGAGGGTCCTATCAGAACGTTTCGGGGTGGCGGCCCGAGCGAGGCCGAACCTCAGAGCCCCGGGCAACGGCAAAAGGCCCGAGCGAGAGTCCGCATCAGAACCTCAGAACGCTTCAGGGTGGAGGGCCCGGGCAAGAGTGCGTACGCCGTCGATTGCCCGTAGTTCGGCGTAGTCGGCGGCGGGCGTGGCAACCAGGCGGTTGTTCCGTACGGCGCGGGTCTGGGCGAGGTGGGTGCGGAGCCACTGTTCGCCGGCGGCGCGGTCGTCCTCGGACGTGTGGTGGTAGATGATCACTTCGGGGTCGGCCTTGGCGACGGCCTCGGCGGAGATGGCGTCGAAGTTCCGGCCCTCGGGGATCATGCCGGCCAGTACGTCGGTCGCGCCGGAGGTGCGGAGGATGTCGGAGTACAGGCCGCCGGCCAGCGCGTACAGCTGCTTGTCGAAGATCTGGACCATGGCGGCGGGGACGGCGGGACGTCCGGAAAGACGCTGCCGCAGGTCGGCGAGGGTCCTGTCCACGTCGGCGCGGGCCTTGGCCGCGGCGTCCGGAACGCCGAGGAGGGCGCCGAGGGCGTCCAGGTCGGCGGTGGCGTCGGCGAGGGTGGCGGTGCCGGTGGTGGCGGGGCAGAACGCGGCGCCGACGTACACGGGGACGCCGAGTTTCTCCAGTTCGGCGATGGTGGGGAGTTGTTTGCCGTCGAAGTTGTACTCGCCGTCGGCCAGGACGAAGTCGGGCCGGGCGGCGAACAGGCTCTCCCGGGAGATCTGGCCGTCGGCCAGCACGGTCAGGCGGTTGTAGTCGGCTGCGTAGGCGGGCTTGGGCGGTGACTGGTTGGCCCAGACGTGCCCGGCGATCCGGTCCTTCAGGCCGAGTGCGAGCAGCAGTTCGGTGTTGGAGGGGAAGAAGGACACGATCCGCTGCGGGGGCGCGGTGACCCGGACGGTCCGCCCGCAGTTGGTGACCTGCGCGGGGAAGGCGCTGGCGGCGGGGACGGCCGGGGCGGAGGCCGAGTCCACGACGGAAGCGGGGTTCGGGGCGCAGGCGGTGACGCCGAGGGTCAGGGTGGCCAGCACAGCGAGGGTGAGTCTGTTGATCATGTGAGGGTCTCTCCGGTGTTCTTGAGCGGGGCGAAGCTGAGGTGGGACCGCCCGGTGAGCGGGTGACTGCCGAGGTGGGCGCGTACGCCGAACACCTCGGCGAGGAAGTCAGGCTGGAGCACGTCGGCGGGCGGCCCCGAGGCGGCGATCCGGCCCTGGTGGACGACGTGCAGCAGGTCGCAGTAGGCGGCGGCCAGGTTGAGGTCGTGCAGCGCGGCCAGCGTGGTCACCCGCAGGTCGCGGACGAGTTCGAGCAGGTCGAGCTGAGCACCGATGTCGAGATGGTTGGTCGGCTCGTCCAGCACCAGCACCCGGCCCTGCTGGGCGAGGGCGCGGGCGAGCAGGACCCGCTGCCGCTCCCCGCCGGAGAGCGTGCTGAACAGACGTCCGGCCTGGGCGGTCATCCCGACACGCTCCAGGGCCTCGGCGACGATCCGCCGGTCCTCGGCGGGGGCGGCGCGGTGGGGGGTGCGCCCGGTGGCGACGATCTCCAACGCGGTGAAGTCGAAGCCGTCACCCGAGTGCTGGGCGACGACGGCCGTACGCCGCGCGGACTCCCGGACCGACAGGGTCCGCAGGTCGGCCCCGTCCAGCCGGACGGCCCCCGCAGTGGGCCGGAGTGCCCGGTAGACCGCGCGCAGCAGGGTGGACTTGCCGCTGCCGTTGGGCCCCACCAGGCCGACCAGCAACCCGGGCGGCACCTCTATGTCCACTCCGGACACGATCGGCGTCTCGTCCACGGTGACGGTGACGCCGTCCAGGACGATCCGCATCAGAGCACCGCCGACTCGCGCCGCAGCAGCCACAGGAAGAAGGGGGCGCCGATGGCCGCGGTGAGCACGCCAAGCGGCAGTTCCAGCGGCGGCATCAGCGTGCGCGCGGCCAGGTCGGCAAGCAGCAGGAAGAGCCCACCGGTCAGCGCAACCAGGGGCAGCGTGCGCCGGTGGTCAGGCCCGGTCAGCAGCCGTACGGCATGCGGCACGACGAGCCCGACGAACCCCACCCCGCCCGCCACCGCGATCACCGCGCCGGTCAGCAGCGCCGTGACGGCCAGCAGTTCCAGCCGGAACCGGTGCACCGGCACCCCGAGGGTCAGCGCGGTCTCGTCGCCAAGCAGCAGCGCGTTGAGCCGCCGTCCGCGCGCCAGCAGCCAGGCGGTACCGCAGGCCACCACCGCGCAGGGCACGGCCAGGTCACCCCAGCCGACCCCGGACACCGAGCCGAGCAGCCAGAACAGCAGCCCCGACAGCTCGTCCGGGCGAGCGCGCAACTGGAGGAAGCTGGTCGCGCCCTGGAGCAGGTAGGACAGGGCGACTCCGGCGAGCACGAGGCGGGTCGCGGTGAGCGTGCCGTGCCTGCGGCCGAGCAGGAGCACCAAGGCCAGCGAGGCGCACGCCCCGGCGAAGGCGGCCCCGGCGACCCCGATCCCGGCCAGCCCGCCGAGCGTGATCGCGGCGACGGCGGCGAGCGAGGCGCCGGAGGTCACGCCGAGCACGTAGGGGTCGGCCAGCGGGTTGCGGACGACCGCCTGGAGCACCGCGCCCGCGACGGCCAGGCCGGCCCCGGCGACGATCGCGAGCACGGCGCGCGGCGCCCGGGAGCCCCAGATGATCTCGTCGTCGATGGCGTCGACGCCGGATTCCCGGTTGGTCAGATGGGCGGCGATCACCTGCCAGACGTCGGCGGCGGGCAGGTCGACCGCGCCGAGCGCGACGGCGGCGACCAGCCCCAGCGGCAGGGCGACGGCCACGGCGGCGAGGGCGAGCGGGTAGCGGCGCCCGGAAAGGAGATGGGTCAACGGGGTGCTCATTCAGTGCGGGAGGGGCAGGGCGCGGCGGGGCCGTCCTGCCAGGCTGGCGGCGAGCCGGGTGCCGCCGAGGAACGGCAGCCCGGCCGCTGTGTTGGCGTAGGTGCCCGGCGCGATCAGGCGGACCACGCGCAGCCCGGCCGAGGCCACGTCAGGGGTGGTCAGGTCGGCCAGCAGGACCTGCGGCCCGGGTGATTGAGCCGGCCGCGCGACCCGTGAGGCCAGCTCCGCCAGATCCCGGGGCGGCGGGACGCGCGGCGGATCGCCGCCTTCGGTGAGCGCCTCGGCAAGCTCGGCCTCGAACCGCTCCTGCACGGCGGGGTCCAGGAAGAGTTGCAGGTGGCAGCCGTAATCGACGACGTCGGCCAGATCGTCCCGGTACGCCGAGCCGTAGTCGCGGCCAGGCCGCCACGGCTTGAGCGGGCTGCGCGGGTCGGCCGCCGCCCGGCAGTACGGACCGTCCGGATCGTCCAGCCCGGCGACGAACAACTGGAGCTGCAACGCCTCCCCGTATGCCTTGAGCATCGCGCCCACCTGCTCGGCCCGTACCCCCATGCCCAGCGTGAGGTAGCCGGTCCCGAGGTCGCGGACCAGCGCCCCGATCACCTGAAGGCCGGTCGTCGTGGGAAAGGACAGGAACCGGGTATCCAGCCGGTCGAGCGGGCCTCGGGCGAAGGCGGCCAGCCAGGGCGGCGGTTCCACCGCGCGCAACCCGGCCCGGCCGTGCCAGGCGAGCGTCATCGCGTCCCGTTCGACGATCTCGCAGAGCGCTCCCCACGCCGCATAAGCAAGATCGGGCCCGGCGGCCAGACCCGCCTGGATGACCGGATTGGTACGCGGCGACGGCGGCGTGACATCGGCTGAGAAATACGACACCCATACCAGCCCGGCAGGCACCAGCACAGCTTGGCCGGTCACCAGATCGGTGGCCTCCGTCCACTCCACGGGCAGGTCCCGGGTGAACGGGTGGAGGGGGATGCGCTCGTACTGCTCAGCCGAGTAAAGGGCCAGGTCGGC
Organism: Acrocarpospora catenulata; assembly: GCF_018476525.1. GTDB lineage: Bacteria > Actinomycetota > Actinomycetes > Streptosporangiales > Streptosporangiaceae > Acrocarpospora > Acrocarpospora catenulata. The sequence goes on along the minus strand of NZ_JAHCST010000010.1, from coordinate 27,045 downwards.
GGGGTCGAGGGCGGGACGGTCCAGTTCGGCGAAGGCGGCTGTGCGCAGGCCGGGCGGGACGAGGTTGCCGCAGTACCGTTCGGCCGCCTCGCCGAGCGCCGCCGCGCGGGCAGCGTCCGGGTCGGCGAAGGCGTACCCGGCCCCGGCCGAGTCGGACGGCCACGGGCCGAACCTGGTCGTGTCGGCCAGGACGGCAGTGACCAGAGAGAACGAGGCGGGCAGTTGCGGAGGGATCGGGGCGGTCTCCAGGCGGCGCACGATGCCGGTGCGGGAGTCGATCAGGTTCTGATGCATGTCAGGCCAGCGGTAAGGGGTGGGGGAACAGGTCGTCTTCGGTCAGGTCCCGGTCGGTCAGGCCGAGCAGGCGCGGGGTCCGGTAGAGGCGTGCGCCGCCGCGCAGCGGGAAGGCGGGCGGGGCGTTGCCGACCAGTCCCGGGGCCAGCATCCGCACCACGCACAGGCCCGCGGCCCGCACATCCGAGGTGGTGAGGTCCACGCTGTACGCGGTGAGCCCGGCGGCGGCCAGCCGGTCCAGGTAGGAGCCGGGGTCGGCGGCGGACAGGTCGGCCAGGCGCGGGCCGGGGCCGGCGCGCAGCCGATCGAGGGGTGCGCCCTGCATGTCCGGGTCCAGGTAGAGCTGGGCGATGGCCGGAAGGTCGGTCAGATCGCGGTAGTCGGCCCGGAAGGCGTCCCGGTAACGGCGGTCTGCCCGGTACGGCCGGAACACGTGCCCCTCCAGGGTGCCCCCGGCCATCGCCTGCCAGACCTCGCCGGACGGGTCGGCGAGCTGGAGGGCCAGCGCGTACAGCCCGTACGCCTCGACCAGGGCTTTGACCGCCGCCTCGGCCGGGTCGGCGCGGCAGGCGCTGCCGAACGCGACGATCCGTTCCCGGGTGTCCTCCAGGAACGCGGCCAGCACGGGCACGCCGAACTCCGACGGCACCGGCAGCAGCCGGACCCGCGGTCCCTCACCGTCGGCGGGTTCGCCGAGCCGGGCGGTGATCCGCTCAGGGTCGGCCAGCGTGGGGACGGTCGCACCGCTCGCCCACCAGATGGTGGTGGCGTCCCGTTCGAACAACTCCTCCAGGGCGAAGCGTTCCGCCTGCGCTCTGGTGTGGCCCGCCGCGATCCCGGAGTAGGCGAGCGCGTGGGTGGCCGGTTCGGGTTCGCGCGGGCCGTGGAAGTAGTCCAGCCACACCATCGACGCGGGAACCAGGACCTCCGCCCCGGTGGCCAGGTCGGTCGCGGGCGTCCACGCCACCTCCAGGTCACGGGTGAACTTCCTGAACGGGAAGCCGGGTGTCGCGTACTGGGCCGCCGAGTAGAGCGGGATCGTCTCCGGGTCCAGCGCGCGTCCGCCGAGCCGCCGCCAGGACGCGGTGACCAGGCCGTCCGGTACGGCGTTGCCGCAGTACCGTTCGACCGCCTCGCCGAGCGCCGCCAGCCGGGCCCGCTCGGCGTCTCCGGCCGCCGCGCCGAACCCGAACCGGTCCGCGGTCCAGGCCGAGTGCCTGCGGGTGTCGGCGACCGCGGAGCCGTACCCGAGCCAGAACCGGGGCAGGCCGGGTCTGCGCCGCTGGCGGGCCAGCGCGGTCAGGACGCCGGTACGCGGGTCGACGAGCAGGTCTTCCGGAGATGTCACGAGAGCTCCAGGTGCAGGGCGGCGGTGTGCACGGTCTGGCGGACGGGAGCCGTCCGGGTGGTGGTGTAGCGGTCGGCGCCGGTGCCGAGGGAGCGGGCCAGCCGGGGGAAGTCAGCACCGCTGATCTCCAGCCTCAGCCGGGAGCCCGGCCCCGGGGTAACGGCGAACGGGCTCAACGGGATCCGGTGCGGGCCGGTGCCGCGCGCGCAGCCACGCCCCAGATCGAAGGCGCGGCCGTCGGCGGTGACTTCGACCAGCCGGACGACCCAGTCCACGTCGGCGACCGGCGCGGACCCGTCCAACTCCACCGATGCCCCGATCACCGTCCTGCCGTCCTGCCGGTCGGTGACGAAGCGGAGGGCGTCCGGCCTCGCGTCGAGTGTGCGGCGGTCGGCTCCGGGCGGAAGCGTGGGGTACGGATCCTCCGGGTCGTGGGTGAAGAAGGCGCCGAGCATGGCGGTGACGGGCTGGAGGGTTCCGTCACGGTGGGCGTGCAGGGTGTCTGTGGTGGTCTGCTCCGGCCACGCCTCCCAGACGTCGGCGGCGAGGTGGAACACCCGGGTGCCGCTCGTGGCGCGGCCCGCCAGGACGTCCCGGATCCAGGTCACGGCCAGGCCGCCCAGGTCCAGCAGCGATTCGGGGCCATGCTCCCTGTCCCCCACGGCGGTACGGCCGGCGAAGGCCAGGTCATGTCCCCATGGGCCGACCACCAGTTGTTGCGGTGGCCGCTGGGGCAGCGCGGTGCCGACCTGTCGCCAGAGCCGGAAGGTCTCCTCGGCCAGCAGGTCGTACCAGCCGCCGACGTGCAGGCCCGCGACCGGCAGCGCGGCCAGTTCTCGTTCGGTGATCTCCTGGTCCGGCCGGGCGTACGGCCCCGCTTCGATCACTTCGCGGAAGCCCGGTAACCGGACCCCCATGGCCTCGGGCAGCTCCACCACCGGCAGGTGGGCGAGCAGTTCAGGCCGGTTGTGGAAGACCGCGCCGACCAAGTCGTCCCTGCTGGTACGGCCGTCGGCCCTGGCCAGCCACCAGGCGGCGTGCTCGGCCAGCCGGAGCACCCCGCCCTCGAACTTGGTCCGGTGCATGGCCATCGACGGGCCCAGGCTCACCAGCGCCGGGACTCGCTCAGGACGCTCCGCCGCCAGCGCCCACGCGGTGTAGCCACTGTAGGAGCCGCCGTAGCCGATCAGATGGCCGTCGCTCCACGGCTGGGCGGCGATCCAGTCGGCGAGCGCCGCGCCGTCGCCGCGCTCGTTGCGGTAGCACTCCCAGACGCCGTCGGAGTCGTACCGTCCCCGCACGTCCTGCACCACGTAGGCGAAGCCGCGCGCCGTCCAGCCACGTCCTTCGGCCAGATGGCCGGTCCGGCCGTACGGGGTGCGGGTGACGACGGTGGGGACCGGCCAGTGTGCGGGGTCGGGGAGGTGGGCGTCGGCGGCGAGCGCGGTGCCGTCCCAGCCGGGGATCCGCAGGTTGAACTCGCTCACTTCGACCCGCTCACGAGGGGCAGCGGCAGCACCGGGTGGCGGGTGACCTCGCCGGTCGCCGGATCCACCACCAGCTGCCGATCAGCGGCGGCGGGACGGCCGGTGTCCCGCCAGGTCAGCACGTCGTTGACCAGCAGCCCGGCGGCCAGCGCGACCGCCCCCTGGTTGGGCCACGTCACCGGCGGCAGCGGTTCCCCGGACTCCAGGTAGGCCCAGTACGCGGCCAGCTCGTCCGGCAGCGCGGCGGCGGCCAGTCTGCGACCTCGCAGGTCCCGGTAGGACGCGGTCTCCCCCGGCACGGTCATCGGCCCCAGCACCAGCCGCGTGCCCTCGACGTGGCAGCGATGCCACACCACACCGGTGGCGTCCAGCCGCAACCACTCGCTGTCCGGCAGCCAGCCCGCGCACACCACCAGCACATCGGCGTCCGCTTCCGGCGGCGCCACCGTCACCCGCTCGCACCCGGCCAGCAGCTCCGCCACCGCCGCCGCCACCGGCGTGCCACCCCGCACCGACACCGTGATCGTCCGGTCTGGCATGGTCATCTCGCGCACCACACCACGCGCCCGCAGCACCTCGGTAAGCGGCTCCAACTCCGGGTCGGCGCCACCCTGGTACGCCTGCGCCCGCATCCGGGCCAGCAGCTCCGGCGGCCCGCTGATCCGCGCGAACCGCTCCTGCTCGTCACATGACCGCCAGGTTCCGTCAGGGCCGACGTACAGGTGATGGCCTGGGGCGATGCTCTCCATGTCCTTCTCTCACGCTCTGCGTCTCAACGGCTCGGGACCTCGGGAGGGGCGCGGGCGGCCCGCCGGGAAGACGGACCGCCCGCTCGGAGCTCAGGCGCTCCAGCTGAACGGGTTGTGCACCAGCGCGTTCGTCCCCGGGCCCTGCAGCGCGGGGAGCACCGGCTCAGCGGCCAGTTCCTCGAACTTGAACGGGTTGTGCACGAGCGCGTTGGTACCCGGACCCTGCAGGGCCGGCAGCACGGCCTGCGGGGTCAGCTCCTGGAACCTGACTTCCACAACTCCTCCTTCTGAAATGAAAACCGTTTTCATTCCGTCGCCGACCTTAGACCGCTTCGCCCGAAATGCGCAAGGGGCTGCCCGGCGACTTGGACCCCGGAGACGACGAAGGCCCGGCGGCCCCGTTCTGCTCGGGAGGGCCGCCGGGCCTGCGCATCCGGCGACCGCCGGGCTACGCGGGATGGTGTGTCACTCGGTCACGGAGTTCAGGCTCGGAGCCCGGTCCTCGCCGTCGATCCTGGACTGGACGCCGGGGGCGTTGTCCGTCTTTCCGTCGCCGCCCGCCGGCGGGATGGGCATCGAGATCGCCTCGCAGGGGGCGACGGCGCCCTTGACGATCTCCAGGGAGGTTGCGAGCGGGGGCTTGTCCGCGCCGTTCTCGGCCTTGGTGACGGCCAGTACGAGTGTCTCGCCCGCGGGGACCTGGCCTTTCTCGATCTTGAACGAGATTCCGTCGCCTTCGCTGCCGATGCTCACCGCGAACTGGCCCTGCGTGGACCCGTGCGCGCCGCGCGGGCCCTTGCAGGTCTGGCCGAACGGCAGGTAGTCGACCACCGCATCAACCCCCGCGGCGGCCAGTTCGGACTCCAGCCCTTCCGGATCGTTGAACTCGTTGATCCGTACGCTGACGGCCCCGTCGGAGCCCTTGGTCACTGCGTACGCCGGGCTCTCGGTGATCCCGGTCAGCAGCGTCACCGTGGTCGCGGCCGCCGCGACGCCCGCGACCGCGGCGGACAGCCCCGCGACGCGCCGCCTGGAGCCGCGCCGGATCGGTGTAACAGTGGTCATGTCGTCCTTCGCCGTTCTCGTCGTGATCTCTTCCTTGAGTGCACTGAGAAGGCGCTCTTCGAAATTGCTCATGCCTGTCCTTCCACGTACACAGCCGATGGCGAAGCGACGTCTTCAAGGGCACGTCTGGCCCGGTGCAGTCGGACTCGTGCGGTGACCTGGCGGATGCCCAGGGCCGCGGCGGCCTCGGTGACGGTGAGCTGATCGATCGCCACCAGCTCCAGCACCGCGCGTTCGCCCTCCGGAAGCCCGGCCATGGCCTCCAGAGCGCTGCGCATGCGGCGCTCGGCGTCGATCTTCTCCTCCATCCTGACGAGATCGTCGTCGTCCATCAGCCGCCGGCCCGCGACCCGACCGGCCGCCCGCGACTCCCGGGCCGCCTTGCGATGCTGGGCCGACACGACGTTGCGCGCGACGCCGTACAGCCATGCGATCTCGCTGCCCCGGCCGGGCACGTAGGTGTGCGCCGAGTCCAGGACCGCCAGGAAGATGTCCGCCGTCAGGTCGGCGGCCAGGTGCGGGTCACTCACCCGCCGGACCACGAATCGGGTGACGGCATCGACATGGCGGCGATAGAAGGCCTCAAAGGCCGCAGGGTCTTCGTTGAGGCGCACTGGCCTCGCTCCCTTCGTCGTTCGCCTTACACCCGTACTTGGACCGGGCGACGAGAAGCGTTTCCCAGCGGGTCAGGCGGGACGGCGCGGCCGGGAGGGCCGGGCGTCGAAAAGCGGGGGTCACGACCTTCAGGTCGGTGCCCGTCAGGCGACCAGATACCTGACGACAGCGTCCTGGTTGTCATTTCAGGGCACGTAGCGCCGCCGCGGCCTCCGCGATGCAGGCGGCAAAGTCAGGCGGCTCCTCCGTCGAGACCCAGCGCGCGAACGCGACGTGGAAGACCGTCACCGCGCTGTGGGCGGCAAGGTCGGCGGTGAGGTCGGTGACCCCGCGGGCGCGCAATGCCTCGGCCGTCGTGCCGGTCAGCGCCGCGAGCTTGAGCAGCTCGCGCTCCCGCAGGCTCGGGTTGGCCGCGATGATCCGGGAGCGGCGCACGGCGTGGTCGCGACGGTCCGCCAGGAGACCGGCGCTCGCGACCATCCCGGCCAGCGCCGCCTCGAGCGGCGAGTGGTCGGCCGGCGCGATCAGGATCGCGTCATATGCCGTCTGCTCCATGGTCCTGGAACCGTCGAAGAGGACCTCGCGCTTGTCGGCGAAGTGCCGGAAGAAGGTGCGCTCCGTCACGCGGGCGCGCTCGGCGATGTCGTCGGCGGTGGTCTCCTCGAACCCACGCTCGGCGAAGAGCTCCATCGCGGCGCGGATCAGCCGCCCCCGCGCGTCCGGCTCCCAGCGACCCATGCCCAGAAGTGTAGTGATGACAGTTGCTGACATCGAATGCTAGGTTGATGTCAGTTACTGACATGGCTTTGGAAGGGAACGCTGCCATGCGTGTCTTTGTCACCGGTGCCACCGGCTGGATCGGCTCGGCCGTCACCGACGAACTCCTCGCCCACGGCCACAAGGTCGTCGGACTGGCCCGCTCCGACGAGGCGGCCACCGCCCTCGAGGCGAAGGGCGCCATCGCCCACCGCGGCGGCCTCGACGACCTCGACAGCCTGGCCTCGGCAGCCGCGACCGCCGACGGCGTCATCCATCTCGCCTTCAAACACGACTTCTCCGACCAGGCCGGCGCCGGCCGCAGCGAGCGAGCCGCCGTCCAGCGCATGCTCGACACGCTCGAAGGCAGCGACCGGCCATTTCTGCTCGCCTCCGGGCTGGCATCGGGCGTCACCGGGCGACCGTTGACCGAGGACGACCCGTCACCGCACAGCGGTGCCGACTCGATGCGCGGCGGCAGCGAGAACCTGGCCCTGGAGTACGCCGGCCGCGGAGTCCGTCCGGTGGCGCTGCGCTTCGCCCCGACCGTGCACGGAAGGGGCGACCACGGCTTCACCGCGGCACTGACGAAGATCGCGAAGGAACGCGGAGCGGCCGGCTACATCGGCGAGGGCTCGGCCCGCTGGGCGGCCGTGCACCGCTCCGACGCCGGGCAGATGGTGCGGCTCGCGCTGGAGAATGCCCCGGCGGGTTCGCGGACGCACGCGGTGGCCGAAGGCGGCCTCCTCTCCCGCGACATCGCCGCCGCCATCGGCGACTACCTGGGCCTCCCGACGGTATCGGTCGCGCCGGAGGACGCCGAGGCTCACTTCGGCTGGATCGCACGCTTCTTCGGCATGGACCTCACCGCGTCGAGCAGCCGCACCCAGGAACTGCTCGCCTGGACGCCGACGGGCCCGACACTCTTCGAGGACATCGCCGCCGGCGCCTACGAGCTGCCGGAGTAACCGACTCCCGGGGCCGCCGAGCGTCAGAGGTCGAGTCTGGCGGGCATTGGTGCAGGGATGGTGCGGCCGGTGACGGTCGTAGTGCTGGACATACTCGGCCAGAACCGTCCGCACAGCCACCAGGCCCGGCAACGGCTCAATGCGGGGGAGACGTGGCAGGATCACCAGTCGATGTTCTGCATGCGGATCACGTCGGCCATCCGCGCTGCCAGCTCAGACGGCGTGCCCGTCAGGAGGGTGATCAAGGGGACTACAGGAAATCAGGGGCAGCTGAACCACTCCCCCGCAGATCGGCGTTTCCGCAGCTCAACCGCCAAGAGAGCTGATGGCTGTCTTCTGTCTAGTCCTCGCTGCAGTCGTACTCATCAATCCATACGTGGGCTCCCGCTCTGTGGAGGAACCCGATGACTTCTCCATCAAGGACGAGCCCGAGAGAGACGGAGCATGGCCCCTGTTCGAACGAACGGAGCATGACCAACGTGGCCACCTCGCCTTGAGCGGTCAGCTCTCCTATCCGATCCCAGGTGCCGGCCAGGCGGTTCATTACAGCTTCCGTCTGTTCGCTGAGCGAGGCGGTTTCCGGAAGTCCTGAGCCCATCACCCATTCGTGACGTGGCGGTATCAGACGCCCGCTTCGGCTCCCTCGGCGCCTGGCTGGCCGACCCGTTCGGCTCGGGCCGGAGAACGAGCAGTGGTCCAGGTGGCTGCCCGGCCCGTCCGGCGACTGTAGTCCAGGTGGCTGGCCGGCCCGTTCGGCTTGGGCCGGGGAGTGAGGAGTGGTCGCGACATGCCCGCCTTTCGACGCGCTGCCCGCCCGCGGCCTTGGTGGCGGCAGTCCCGCGCTAGCTGTGCAGTGTGGCCAGGTAGGTGGCGGCGTCGGGGATGTGGTCCTCTGAGAAGACTGGGATGCCCTCGCGGGTGAGTAGGGCGGTGGTGACGCCTTCGCCGGGGGTGGTGTGGCCGGTGAAGGTGCCGTCGTAGTGGTGGAGGGAGCCGCAGGAGGGGCTGGATTCTTTGAGGATGGCGAGTACGGCATTTGCGGCACGGGCCGCGTCCAGTGCGCGATAGGCACCAATAATGAAATATTGGGACACGTTGTCGCCGGTGGGGGTGAGGACTCGAGCTTTGCCGTCGAGCACGGCCAAGCCGTCGGCGCCGGGTTCGATTTCGGCTGGAGGGCGGGGAATGGGTAGGCCACCCGAAACCTCGGGGCAGAACGAGACCAGGCGGCCCTCCGCCCGCCAGGCTGCCAGTTGGGCGTCGTCGCTGGTCTTGGCCCTGCCGTCGTACCGCACCCGGCTGCCGAGCAGGCATGCGCTGACCAGTATGCGATCCATCATCCCATTCTCCCGCACCCGCCGACCGAAATGAACAATCCTCACGATTTCCTCACACCTTCTACCAAGGTGATAAATCCTTACCCGGGAGGATTAATCATTCCGCCGATTCCCGCCCCACTCAGAGATTCGGCTGGTTGATATTTCGGCCTTTCTCTACTCTTGGCCGGGTTCGTTCTTGTGACGGGCCGTCGAGACCCGGCAAGGGGGTGCGGATGATTGGGATCGAGGAGTGTCTGGCGGAGGCGATGGCCATCCCCGGGGCGCTTTGCGCGATGCTCGTTGACCACGCCAGCGGTACGGCGATCGCCGGTCAGGGCGCGGCCGATCTGGAGGGCTCGGCGGCGGGGTTGCGTGAGTGTTATCGGGCCACGCAGGGCGGACTGGCGATGTCCTCCCCCGATGGAACGGTCCGGATCGAGGACGTGATCGTCACTACCGACCACGGCTACCAGCTCATCCTGCCGATGGAGACGCCGTTCGACGGGCCGCTGCTGATGTGCCTGCGGCTGGACCGGGGGCGGGCGAACCTGGCCCTGGCCCGGTTGCGCCTGCGGAGCATCTCCCACCAGCTGATCGCGCCGTGAGCCATGGCGGACGCGAGCCTGGAGGCCACGCTCACCACCCTGGCCGCCGACGGGGCGACGGGGGCGCTGCGCGCGGGGCGGGCGGGGACGGTTTTCCTGGACCGGGGGCGGGTCTGCTACGTGGAGTGCGCGGGGACGCCGGGGGTGGAGGAACTGCTGGCCGCCTCGGGGAGGATCAGCGCGGGCGGGGTGAAGAGCACCCGGCAGGGGGCGACGGGGGACGGCGGGGACACGCTGGTGAGGCGTGGTGTGCTGACCCGGGGGGAGCTCCAGTTCTGTGTGCTCGGGGCCACCCTGGACGCCTCGTTCTTCCTGTTCGGCGGCTCCGGTGCGCCCAAGCTGAGGTTCCGGGACGGCGACCGGCACTGGCTGGGCCCGCACTGGTTCTTCGACGTGTCCGGCCTGTTCCGGGAGTGCCGCCGGAGGAGTGCCAGGTTGGACCGCGCCTGGGCGTCGGCCGAGCTGGACAACCACCCGATCACGCCGCGCCGCCACGTCCGCGCCCGGCACGTGGTGCTCTCGGCGCTCCAGTGGGAGATCGTGCTGGCCTCCGACGGCGTCACCCCGCCGGCCGAGCTGGCCCGCCGGATCGGCCGGTCGGCTTACTCGACGCTGCTGGCCGTACGGGAACTGGCGGCGGCGGAGCTGCTGGAACCCCCCGAACCCGCGAAGCCGAGCGAAGCCCCGAAGCCCAACGAACCCCCGAAGCCCAACGAAGCCGGGAAGCCGAACGAACCTCCGAAGTCAAACGAAGTCCCGAAACCAAACGACCCCCCGAAGCCAGCCGACCCCGCCCAGCCGGCCGTACCCGCCGCGCCCCGCGAACCCGCCGAGCCTCCCGGATCCGGGGACAGCGGCCCGGCCGTGCTGCCTCGCCGTACCAACCGGCCGGGGAACGGGGGCCTGGTCATGTCGGCGGGTGTGCCGGCGACCAGTGGAGATCCGACGGACGTGAATCTGCTCATCAGGCTGCGGGACGCGCTGGAGGCGCTCCAGTGATCACACGGCCGTGGCTCAGACGGGCCGGAAAGGCTTTCTCGATGGATGTGCGCCGCGAAATCTACGAGGAGATGCGGCTCCTGCGTGACCGGACCCCGGAGATCACCGGGGTGCTGGCCTGCACGATCGACGGCATGCTCGTCGCGACCGACCTGTCCGGCTCCATCGACCAGACGGCGGCGCTTACCTCGGCGGTGCTCTCCATGAGCCGCAGGATGGCCGACCTCACCAAGGCCGGCGACCTGGTGGAGACGCTGATCTCCGGCACCCGCGGCTACACGGCCTGTTACGCCGCGGGCCCAAAGCTGGTCCTCACCGTGCTGGCCGTCGAGGGCGCCAACCTCGGCCTGCTGCGGATCGAGGGCCGGAAGACGGCGGCGAAGATCGCCGCCATGGTTCCCAGCCAATGACACCGAAGAAGAAGACACCAGAGAAGGAGCATGCCATGGCGAACATGGACGTCTCGCTCAAGGAAATGATGGCCATCGACGGCGCGGCCGGCGCCGCCGTGGTCGACTACAACAGCGGCATGGCGCTCGGCGTACTCGGCGGGTCCAAGGACCTGGATCTCCAGGTCGCGGCGGCGGGCAACACCGAGGTGGTCAAGGCCAAGCTGCGGACCATGGACGCGCTCGGCATCCAGGAGGCCATCGAGGACATCCTCATCTCGCTGACCGGTCAGTACCACCTGATCCGGCCGATCTCGGGGCGCGGCGGCAAGGGCCTGTTCCTCTACCTCGCCCTGGACCGGGGGCGGGCCAACCTGGCGATGGCCCGCCACCAGCTGCGCGGCATCGAGGACAGGCTCGACATCTGATCCAGGGGTCAGGGCTCCCGCCCGGTCAGCTCGGTGATCGCCGTCACGAACACCGGCCAGAGCTCCCGGGGCAGGTCGTGGCCCATGCCGGGGAAGGTGAGCAGTTTGGCGCCCGGGATGGCGTCGGCCGTCGCGACGCCCCCGGGTGGCGTGATCAGCGGGTCCTCGTCGCCGTGGATGACCAGCGCGGGCACGGTCAGCTCGCGCAGGCCCTCGGTGCGGTCGGGGGCGGTCATGATCGCGATGAGCTGCCGGGTGGAGCCCGCCGGGTCGTACCCGCGGTCGTAGCTGAGGCCCGCCACCCGGGCGACGCGCTCGGGGTCGGGGTCATAGCCGGGTGAGCCGAGCACCTGCCAGACGGCTGCGGCGTTGGCGATCGCCTCCTCGCGGTTGCGGGCGGGCGGGCCCAGCAGGGCGGCCGTGCCCGCCTCGGTGGCCGGGGCCAGCGCGACGCTCGGGGTGGACATCATCGAGGTGAGGGTGCGGACCCTGCCCGGGTACTCGATGGCCAGGGTCTGCGCGATCATGCCGCCCATCGAGACGCCGACCACATGCGCGCTCTCCCAGCCGAGCGTGTCCAGCAGCCCGGCCGTGTCGGCGGCCATGTCCGAGAGCGTGTACGGCACCGCCGCCGGATCCCCGGACAGGGCCGCCAGCAGGTCGGCGGGCCCGCCGATATGGGTCGAAAGCCCCATGTCCCGGTTGTCGAACCGCACGACCTGATGGCCCTCGGCCACCAGGAGTTCGATGAACTCCTCGTCCCAGGCCACCATCTGCATGCCGAGCCCCATGATCAGCAGCAGCGGGCGGCCGGTTCCGAAGACCTCGTACTCGATCTCGATGCCGTTCACCGTGGTACGCATGGAAAGGAGAATTCCATTCTGTTTGTGGTCACGGCAAGAGCACGTACGGCTCACCCACCACCCGGTCCACCTCGCGGATGAGGGCGGCCGGAGAGATCGTGGCCCCGGTCAGCCGGAGGAGTTCGTGGCCGCCCCGGAGCAGCAGCACGGCCGGGACGGTGGTGATCTGGAAGTGCTCGGCGGCGCCGGGCGCGCGGGTCACGTCGATGGTGGCGCCGGTCAGCTCCTCGGCGTGTTCGGCCAGCACCCGGTCCAGCACGGGGTCGAGCCACTCGCAGGCCACCGAGTCCGGCTCGGTGAAGTCGATCATCACCGGGGCCTCACCCCTGAGCAGCGTGTGCAGGGCGGCCGGGTCGGCGATCCTCGGCCGGGTGGAGCGGGGCCGCCGGTCGCCCGGTGCCAGCATGCGGGCGTAGGCGTCGGCCCGGTCCGCCGGGGAGCTCAGGCCGTTGACCGCGAACCCGGCGAAGAGCAGGCGGGCGGCGACCGCCCTGGGCACCCGGTCGAAGTCGACCTCGCGCAGGGACGGCAGGCCGAGCAGGGTCTCCGCGTCCGCCTCCCCCGCCAGCGACAGCACGGTCAGCTTCCGGCAGCGGACCAGCCGCCGCAGTTCCCTGGGATCCAGGCGGCCCCCGGCGAGCCGCAGGTAGCCCAGGTCGGGCGGGATGGCCAGGGCGTCGAGGCCGATTCCGTCTATCGCGTCCCCCTCAATGGACAGCACCCCCAGCGGCAGTTCGGCCAGCCGCCCGAACACCCGGTCGCCGAGCCGCTGACCGCCCAGTTTCACCTTGATCAGCGGCGAATCCGGGAACGGGAAGTCTCCCGTCATCCGGTCCGACCGCAGCTCCAGGGTTTCCAGCCCGCGCATGTCGCGCAGCGCGTACAGGCCCTGGTCGGTGAAATCCCCGGTCAGGCTGAGATCTCGCAGGCCCGCCTGCTGTCGCGCGACGAACTCAAGGTCCCTGTCCTATACGCCCTGGAGTTCCAGCCCGTCCATTTCCGGCAGTTCCGCGAACCGTTCCGGACTGTCGGCCACATATGTCACTTCGGTCCACTGCGTCACGCCGAGGTCCCCAAGGGCGTCGATCTCCCCCATTTCCCCCTCGGCGTTCACATACCGAACAACCCCAGGAAGCCCTTTCTCCGGAAACCGGAGAATCCGCCCCCCGTCAGCTCCCCAAAATTCCCCCATGCCGGATGACTCCCAGGACATGGACCACGGGAAACGCGGTACTAGATCATCTTTAGGAACGTTCCCGGTAGCAGTGTGATAACGGGGCGTGCGGGGGTGACGGGAAATGTGATTCGATTCGACCGTTATGAGCCACTCATCTGCGCAGCGCGATCGGTGGCCTGCCCTGAGTCTTATGGGCATGCTCGGCGGCTCTGAACAGAACGCGCTTCTGACCACCGGTGCGACGAAGTCGTTTCTGGCGGGAGAGCATCTGGTGCAGGAAGGGGATCAGCGGGACGAGGTCTATCTCCTGACCAGCGGTTTCGCGAAGATCTTCGGGAACAGTTACGACGGGCGCGAGGTCCTGCTGTCGATCAGGACCGCCGGGGACCTGATCGGCGAGCTGGCCGCGCTGGACGGGGAACCCCGGTCGGCCACGGTGACCGCGGCCACGCCGGTGGAGACCCGGTGGTACACCGCGGAGACGTTCCACGCGCTGCTGAGACAGCATCCGCCGCTGGGTCAGGCCGTCCAGCGGTACGTGACCAGGAAGTTCCGGATGGCGACCAGGCACCGGATCGACGTGGGCGGCGCGTCCGTACGGGTACGGCTGGCGCGGGTGCTGGACCGGCTGGGGCGCTCGCACGGCCGGGCCACGCCGTCGGGCATCCGCATCGAGGTGCCGTTGAGCCAGGTCGAACTGGCCGCCCTGGTCGGCGCGGCCGAGCCCAGCGTGCACCGCGCGCTGACCGGGCTGCGCCAGCGGGGCATCGTGGTCACCGGCTACAAGCACACCCTCATCTCCGACCCGGCCGCGCTGGCCGCGGAGGCCGGCGAGGCGCCCTGAACCCGCCGTTTTCCGGCACCTAACACCAGCGTGTTATATGGGTCTTATGGCGAATCCCGCGATCCTCACCGTTGATGATGATCCGGCGGTCTCCCGTGCGGTCTCCCGGGACCTGCGGCGCAGGTACGGCGACCGGTACCGGGTGGTCCGGGCTGATTCGGGGGACAACGCGCTGGACGCGCTCCGCGAGATCAAGCTCCGCGGCGAGCAGGTGGCAATCCTGCTCGCCGACTACCGCATGCCGCAGATGAACGGCATCCAGTTCCTGGAAGCCGCGATGGACCTGTTCCCGCTGGCCCGCCGGGTGCTGCTCACCGCGTACGCGGACACCGACGCGGCGATCGACGCGATCAACGTGGTGGACCTCGACCACTACCTGCTCAAGCCGTGGAACCCGCCGGAGGAGAAGCTCTACCCGGTGGTGGACTCGCTGCTGGAGTCCTGGCTGTCGGTCCCGGTGGCGCCGGTCACCGAGATCCGGGTGGTCGGGCACCGCTGGTCGGCGCCGTCCTTCGCGGTCCGCGACTTCCTGGCCCGCAACCTGGTGCCGTACCGGTGGCTGCTGGCCGACGACCCGGAGGGGCAGCGGCTGCTGTCGGCGGCGGGGCTAACCGCCGACGACGTGCCGCTGGTGGTCACCGCCGACGGCAAGTCGCTGGCCTGCCCGACCGAGACCGACCTGGCCGTCAACATCGGCATGAGCACCACGCCCACCGCCGACTTCTACGACCTGGTGGTGGTCGGCGCCGGCCCTGCCGGCCTCGGCGCGGCCGTGTACGGGGCCTCCGAGGGCCTGCGCACCGTGCTGGTCGAGCAGCGGGCCACCGGCGGCCAGGCGGGACAGAGCAGCAGGATCGAGAACTACCTCGGCTTCCCCGACGGCGTCTCCGGCGCCCAGCTGACCGAGCGGGCGCGGCGGCAGGCGCTCCGGTTCGGCGCCGAACTGCTGACCACCCGGGAGGCGGTCGGCCTGGAGGCCGGAGGCACCAGCCGGGTGCTCCGGTTCGCGGACGGCTCCACCATCGCCGCACACACCGTGGTGCTGGCCACCGGCGTCTCCTACCGCATGCTGGAGGCGCCCGGCCTGGCCGGGCTGACCGGGCGCGGCGTGTTCTACGGCTCGGCCACCACCGAGGCCCCGAGCTGCACCGACCAGGACGTCTACATCGTGGGCGGGGCCAACTCGGCGGGACAGGCGGCGGTGCACTTCTCCAGGTACGCCCGGCGGGTGTGCATGCTGGTGCGCGGGTCCGATCTGCGCAGGTCCATGTCGCAGTACCTGATCGAGCAGATCAGCCAGATCGGCAACATCGACGTCTGCCCGTACACCGAGGTGTGCGCGGCGGACGGGGACGACCATCTGCGGCAGCTCACCCTGCGGGACGCGCGGACCGGGGCGTACCGGGAGGTGCAGACCTCGTGGCTGTTCATCTTCATCGGGGCCGAGCCGCGGACGGCGTGGCTGGACGACGCGGTCGTCCGGGACCGGCTGGGGTTCGTGGTCACCGGGCCCGACCTGCTCACCGAGGGGCGGCGACCCCCCGGGTGGACGTTGCCGCGCGATCCGTACCATCTGGAGAGCAGCATGCCCGGCGTGTTCGCGGCCGGGGACGTACGGGCCGAGTCGGTCAAGCGGGTCGCCTCGGCGGTGGGTGAGGGTGCGATGGCGGTGTCGTTGATTCACCGGTATCTGGAGGCGTGATGAGCGGCAGGCTGACTCCGGAGGAGCTGCGGACCCTCTTCCTGTTCGAGGCGCTGCGGGACGACCAGCTGGCGCTGCTGGCCGAGCACGGTCGGGTGGTCGGGTATCCCGGCGGGTCCCAGGTGTACGGGGAGGGCGAGCCGGCCACCTGTTTCGTGGTCGTGCTGCACGGGACGGTGGCGCTGCGGCGGCGTATCCACGGCGACGACGTGGAGGTGTCCCGCACCGAGCAGCGCGGCGCCTACGGCGGGGCCACCCAGGCGTACCTGGGCGACCAGGTCGAGCAGGTGTACATGAACACGATGGCCGCGATCAGCGACGTCGAGGTGTTCGAGGTGCCCGCCGACCTGTTCGCCGTCTGGATCAGGGAATGGTTCCCGATGGCCATGCACCTGCTGGAGGGCCTGTTCTTCGGGATGCGCAACAGCCAGCGCATCGTCGGGGAGCGGGAGCGGCTGATCGCGCTCGGGTCACTGTCGGCCGGGCTCACCCACGAGCTGAACAATCCGGCCGCGGCGGCGGTGCGGGCGGCCGCGGTGCTGCGGGAGCGGGTGGCCGGGATGCGGTCCAAGCTGGCGATGATCGCCGACGGGCGGCTGGACGGGACGCGCCTGCACAAACTGGTGGAGCTGCAGGAGGCGGCGGTGAAGCGGGCGGCGTCGGCGCCGGAGCTGTCCCCGCTGGCCGTCTCGGACGCCGAGGACGAGCTCGCCGACTGGCTGGACGAGCGCGACGTCACGGGCGGCTGGGACATCGCGCCCACGCTGGTGGCCGGGGGGATCGACGCGGACTGGCTGGAGCAGGTGTCGGAGGCCATCGGGCCGGACAACCTGGAGCCCGCGGTGCGCTGGATGGGGTACACCATCGACACCGAGATGTTGATGGGGGAGATCGAGGACGCGGTCACCCGGATCTCGGAGCTGGTGGCGGCGGCCAAGCAGTACTCGCAGCTGGACCGGGCGCCGTACCGGACGGTGGACGTGCACGAGCTGCTGGACGCGACGCTCACCATGATGCGGGCCAAGATCCCCAAGGGGGTCCGGGTGGTGAAGGAGTACGACCGGGGGTTGCCGCCGATTCCCGCCTACGCCGCCGGGCTCAACCAGGTGTGGACCAACCTCATCGACAACGCGATCGGGGCGATGGGCGAGACGGGCACCCTGACGGTCCGTACCGAGGGGGCGGGCGACCGGCTGATGGTGGAGATCGCCGACACCGGCACGGGCATCCCCGAGGAGGTCCGGCCGCGGATCTTCGAACCCTTCTTCACCACCAAGCCGGTGGGGGAAGGAACCGGGCTCGGGCTGGACATCTCCTACCAGATCATCGTCAAGAAGCATCATGGCGATATCCGCGTCGAATCCGTGCCAGGTGACACCCGGTTCCGCGTGTTCCTTCCCCTCAACGACGTCACCGACCCCCGATGACCAGCACATCCTGCTCGGTCTCCGGCTCTCCCGGCTCTCCGATCTCCTCCGAAGGCTTTTCGGGCTCGGGACGGCGGCGGGTGAGCAGGCGCTGCGCCACGAAGGTCACCGCGCCGGCGCCCAGGGCCACCACCACCAGCAGGTACGCCGGAACGCCGGACGCGGGCTGCGCCGGGGCCGTCACGGGCTCCGCCGAACTCGCGGGCACATTCACCTGAGCGGCGGCCGTGCTGTCCCACGGGTAGCCCGGCGGCTTGATCTCGCCCCAGTAGTCCTTGACCTCGGGCCCGCCGCGCATCGTGTCGTCGCGTTCCGAGAGCACCAGGCCGCCCGGCACGGTCAGCGTCCCGATCTCGTACGGCGAGAACCACCCCTGGATGGCCTCCACCCGCCAGATTCCCGCCGGGAGCTTGACCGCGACCGCGTAGTGCGCGGGCTCGGCCAGCCGCGACCCGGTGAACTCCAGCATCGTGCCGTTCCCGTTGTTGAACCGCAGCCCGGTCTTGCCCAGTTCCTCCTCAGTCCCGCCGTACGGGTGGTTGCCGTGCTGGAGTAACCAGTACCCCACCGTGTACGCGTGGCCCGCCTCGATCCGCCCGGGCAGCGGATCGAGCTCGGTGGCCGCCCACCCCCCGGCGTTCGCGGGGACCGCCCCGGCCAGCAGGGCCACCACAACCAGGACAGCGACTAATACTCGCCTCATCTGCATACCTCCTGCCCTCCGTACACCGCCGAGCCCGGGCAGGTTCCCGGCACCTTGATCGAACATGTGTTTGATACGGTGGCGAGTATGGAGACCATGTTTCAGGGTTCGCTGCTCGACTGGGGGGACGAGCCGGGCCCCGGCCGGCTGGGCGACACCGTGCGGCGCACGCGGCTCGCGCAGGAGGCCTGGATCGACCTGCGGCCCGGCTGGATCAGCGGCGCCGACGCCCTCTTCGAACGCCTCCACGACACCGTGCCGTGGCGGGCCGAACGCCGCCACATGTACGACCAGATGGTGGACGTGCCGCGCCTGCTCTGCTTCTACGACGAGGACCAGGAGCTGCCCGACCCCGTCCTGGAGGAGGCGAAGGCCCTGCTCAACGCCCATTACGCGGACGAACTCGGCGAGCCGTTCCGTACCGCGGGGCTCTGCCTCTACCGGGACGGGCGGGACAGCGTGGCCTGGCACGGCGACCGGATCGGGCGGGGCAACACGGAGGACACCATGGTGGCGATCATCTCCATCGGCGCCCCGCGCGCCCTGCTGCTGCGCCCGCGCGAAGGCGGTCACGCGCTGCGGCACACCCTGGGCCACGGGGACCTGCTGGTGATGGGCGGGAGCTGCCAGCGGACCTGGGAGCACGCGGTGCCCAAGTCGGCGAGGGTGATCGGGCCGAGGATCAGCATCCAGTTCCGGCCGCGCGGAGTTCGCTAGCCGATTCCCGTACAAACGATCTCGCTACCTCTACGATGCTCGGACAACCGAGCCGAAGGTGAGGCACCATGCGGGAGAGCGAACAGGCGCCGGACGGCATCGACACCGGGGTGCCCAGCGTGGCCCGCATGTACGACTACTATCTGGGCGGCAACGACAACTTCGCGGTCGACCGGGAGGCCGCGGAGAAGATCATCGCCCTGATGCCCGCCGCCCGTGAGGCCGCCCGCGCCAACCGCGCCTTCCTCGGCCGGGCTGTACGTTTCATGGTCGCCCACGGCGTCCGGCAGTTCCTCGACATCGGGGCCGGCCTGCCCACCCGGGAGAACGTGCACGAGGTGGCCCTGGACGCGGCCCCGGACTCCCGGGTCGTGTACGTCGACAACGACCCCATCGTGCTGCTGCACGCCCGCGCCCTGCTGGTGGACGACCAGCGCGCCACCGTGGTCCAGGCCGACCTGCGGGAACCGGCCAAAATCATCGACAACCCCGAGGTGCGGGCCGCGATCGACTTCGATCGGCCGGTCGGGCTGCTGCTGCTGGCCATCCTGCACTTCGTCCCCGGCGACCGGGAGGCCCGCTCGATCATGGCCGCCCTCCGGGAACCGCTGGCGCCGGGGAGCATGCTGGCCCTGTCCCACGGGTACGCCAGCCCGTCCGACGCCGCGTCGGCCGTCGCCGGCAGCGCGGTCTACGCCAGGACCACCACCGGCGGGATCACCACCCGCTCCCCCGAGCAGATCGACGCCCTGATGGAGGGGTTCGACCCCGTCGACCCCGGGTTGGTGCCGGTGGAGTCGTGGCAGACCTCCGTCACGCCCGACTTCGGCAAGCCCGGGCTGCTGGGCGTGGTGGCCCGCCTGGGTCAGCCGGGGAACCGGATGTAGGGCGGCGGAACGGCGTCGGTCAGCCAGACGCCGTTGGCGCTGCGGGTGAAAACGTGCCCGGCGGCGTGCATCGCGGCGGTGTCCACCACCAGGACGATCGGCTTGCCGCGCCGCGCGCCGACCCGGGTGGCGGTCTCCAGGTCCGGGGACAGGTGCACGTGGTGGCGGCGCATCGGCCGCAGCCCCTCCGTCCGGATGGCGGGCAGCGCGGCGGCCACCGTGCCGTGGAAGAGCTCCGCGGGCGGTTCCACCGGCTCCAACCCCAGGTCGACCTGTACGGTGTGCCCCTGGTTGGCGCGGATCCGCCCGTCCTGGAGGACGAACCGCTGCTTGTCGTTGGTCGCCACCACCTCGGTGAGTTCGTCCGGGGTGATGGGGAAGCCGTGCGCCTTGGCGGCGGCCAGCAGGACCGGCACCGCCACCCAGCCCTGCGGGTCGAGCGTGATGCCGATCCGGTCCGGCTGGTGGCGCAGGTGTTTGGAGAGGTACTTCGAGATTCGTACCGTTCGTCGTTCGTCAGTCACCGGACCATGGTGGGCGAACGGCGTTGCCGTCGGCTATCGGATTCCTTTCAGGCGACCGTCCTCTGGTAGCGGGAGGTGCGGCGGGCCAGGCCGTGCTCGTCCAGGGTGCGGATGATCACGCGGAGCGCCCGGCGCAGGGGCATGTCGCCCAGGTGGCCGTACCCGAGGACCACGCCGTTGCGGCGCGGGCCGTCCGGGTGGCCGTACTCGGCCAGTTCGGTGGCCAGCAGGTCGCGGGCGCGCAGAGTGTGCACGATCTCCCGGGCCCGCACATCCGGTGGGAGCAGGAGGGTGGCCGGCGCGCCGTTGTCCGCGCCCAGCAGGGTGATCTCCGCGAAGCCTCCCAGGGTGGCCCGGACCAGCTGCCGCTTGGGCGCGTACAGGGTGGACAGCCGGTTCAGCCGCCGGTTCAGCGTTCCCGACCGGAGCAGTTCGGCGGCGGCCTGCTGGGCGATGGCCGACGGCTGCTCGTGCCCCGCCACGACGCGGTCGGCCATGGCGTACGCCAGGTCGCGGGGGGCCACCACGTAGGCCAGGCGCAGGGCCGGGGTGAACACCTCATCGAAGGTGCCGATCATCACGGTGGAGGCAGGGTCGCCGATGGCCATGATGCTGGGCAGCGGGCTCCCGCCGCTGCCGAACACCCCGTCGAACGCCGGTTCCACCACGATCCGGTCATGCTCGGCCGCCCAGGCCGCCACCTCCCTGCGGCGCTCCGGCGCGAGCCGTACGCCGAGGGGGTCGTTGCGCTCGGGCGTCACGACCAGCAGGTCGCAGTCGTCCGGGATCAGGCCGGGGTGGACGCCCTCCTCGTCCACCGGCACCGGGAGCACCGGGCCCTGCTGGGACAGCGCGGCCCTGGTCCGGGGCGCGGCCGGGTCCTCCAGGCCGATGACCGTCTTTTCGCCCATCGCCTGGACCAGCAGGCGGACCGCGTCCGGGTAGCCGTTGGCGACGATCACCTCGTGCCGGTCCAGGACCAGGCCGCGGGAGTCGCGCAGGTGCAGGGCGATGGCCTGGCGCAGCTCCGGCCGGCCGAGCGGGGGCGCTTCCTCCGCGTACGGCACGCTGTGGCTGGCCCGACGCCAGGCCGAACGCCATTCGGTGAGCGGGAAGCCCTGGGTGCCGGCCCGTCCGGGTGTCATGTCGATCCGGACGTGGTCCTCGTCGGGTTCGGCCCTGGCGACCGGAGGGAGGGTTGCGCGGGCCTGGGCGGAGACGTAGGTGCCGGAGCCCTTCCGGCCGGTGATGTGTCCCTCGGCGAGCAGGAGCTCGTAGGCGGTGACCACGACACCGCGGGAGACCTGCAGCACGTCGGCCATCGTGCGGGTGGACGGCATCCGCATACCGGGAGCGAACTGGCCGATGTCGATCGCCTTGCGGAGCTGTTCCGCGAGCTGCTCATGAAGCGATCTGGACGATGATCGTTCCAGTTCGATCGGCACGGACAGCCGTTGAGCGTTGCGCATTCTTCCCCCTGACGCGCGAAACGTGTTCAGCGGCAATCCTGGGAGCGAGCCGTGTGCGCCAGCGTGTGCCGGGACAGCGCCCTAATGGCGAGTGGGGGGTTGTTTGTGTTCTTGGGCTAGTTCGCGGATGACGTGTTCTGCCAGTTCGGCGGCTGCGACCACGCTGGCCAGATCGACATTGTCTGGAATGTCGGATTCGAGGTGATAATGGGTGATAAGTCGATTAGGGTCCAGCGAGACGATGGTGGCGACAGGGAATCCGTGCCGGCGGGGGACTTCACTGTCGGTGCTGTTTCGGGACCGTAATCCGCGGGTGAGTGATACGTCGATGTCCTGTGCGCACTTGGCGACGAAACTCCGGAAAGGCTCCGCGTAATCGCGCATCCTGACAGGACCTTCGCCTTCCAGGAGAGCCAGGTGCCCTGATCCGAGGCTTTCGAGATTGATGAAGCACGTGTCGGGGTCCAGGGTGGCGAAATGCCGCCGAGCGAAGGCGCGGATACCCTCCTGGAGGGCCTCCTCCGCTCCGGCGGAGACGAAGACGACCCGGAGCCCGGTGATCGGGGTTCGGTGCAGGGACTCGGCGACGCAGACCAGGGCCGCTACGCCGGAGAGGTTGTCGTTGGCTCCGGGGACGGCCGGGCGGCGGGCGATATCGATCAGCACCGCCAGGTTGGTCGCGGTCAGGACCAAGCCCGCCCGCCGCAGGCCCCGGCTGTCGCGCAGGGCACCGGCCGCGATCAGCGCTGGGCCCAGAATGACCGGCCACCAGATGGGCGGGTTGGTGTGCACCGCCGCGATGAGCCGGGGAAAACGACGGATGATCCAGCGCATCACACGTTGGTCGAAGATCACCCCCGAGGGGGCCGCGTCGTGGTGGGCGAGCACGACCACAGTACGTGCCGCCGATCGGTCGCCACCGGAGGCGACCACGTTGTGGGCGCGCCGATGGGGAATCACCGCCCGCCGGAACCACCGGGCGCCACCGGCGACATCGTCCGCGATCATCGCGGCCACGGCCGCCGCGGCGGCTCCGGCTACCCAGCGCACGGCCGGGCGTCTCCCCCAACGCCCGGACACGACACCGGCCGCCAGACCGGCCACGCAGAGCGCGCCGATCGGCAGCGCGTACGATGCCGTCGCGCGTTCACGTTCGACGGCGGAATCGCAGCCGAGGCCCCCGAGTCGTTCGGCGAGCGCTTCAGCGACCTGGTGTTCGCCTGGCGAGGTGGGCAGACGGGGAATATCCGCATAGGCCCGGATTACTTCGTCGGCGGTTTTCCGCCGCCAGTCATTTCGCGTGCGGTCCACCTGGCACCCCCGTCGCCTCCACCAGTCGCTGATCGTTTCGCCTGGCCAGATGTTCCTGGAACCGTACATGGCGGAACTGGTAAACCGCTCCGGCGCGCCGCAGCAGCCCACGCCGGTGTGTGTCGTCGAGGAAGTCCATGAATCGCCACGGCAGCCGGCCGCGGAGCGCCAGCCAGACTTTCGCCATCACGAATCGCCCCCATACCGAGGTGGCGATTCCCATGTGGTGGTCGGCCAGCGCGTACCCGACTCCGAAAATCAGGGCGGGGACGACGGCGGCCTCGAGGCCGTACGCGAAGGTGTAGGCGATGCCGGTGGTAACGGCCAGCGTGGTGCCGAGGGTCAGGCTGCGCGCCAGGGCCGCGAGCCGTTCGGCGCGCCGGGTCGAGCGCGGGCTCAGCGCGCGGGTGACATCGGTCGACACGTCCAGCCACATGTTCAGTCCGTCGATGAGCCCGAACGCGAGCCCGACGATGACGCCGACCAGCACGCCGAACCAGGAGGACGAGATCGCCCAGGCCGTCACCCCGATCCCGGCTCCGATGGTGAAGCCGATGGCGACGTGGCGCAGGAACGCCGCCACACCCCGCCGGGAGGCGAACTTGACCTCGCTGGGCACCGCCCGCGTCGTAATCGTGAAATATCCGTCAGCGAGGCCGACCGCCAAGCCAAGACCGACGCCCTCGGCCACCGCGACATACAGCCCGCCTGTCTGATAACTGAGGAATCCCTGGGTCAGGCCCGCGGCCAACGCCACCAACCGGCCCACGGCCAGCCCCAGCCGATGCTCCAGGGACGCCCGTTCGTCGATCCCCATCAGAGCCGCGAGGAATCCGCCGCGCGGTGCCCCCGAATCGGACCGGAACAGCGCGGCGACCGGTTTCCGCAGCAGCCCTTCGACGCTCCACCGTTCCAGCTGCGGATTGCCGCCCAGCACGAGCACGACGGCGGCGAAGACCAGGGCCGCGATCGGGCCGAAGATGAAGCCGACGACACACGCCCCGCCCGCGGCGGCCAGCGCGTGCACGGCGACCGGCGGAGCCGCCGTCTCCAACTGCCACCACGCGATCCCCAGACGGCCTCGCCCGCTGAGTTCACGGGCCAGGAACGTCAGCCAGTCCTGGACGTCCTCCGCCGGTGGATCGCGTCGTTCGTCCGGATAGGTGGCCCGGATCAGCTCACTCAGCAGGTGCTCCTCCACCCGTTCCACCGAATCGAACCGCGAACTCAGCAGCACCGCCGCGTCACCCGGCTGATCGCTGTAGATGGTGCGGGCCAGCGCGACCATGAGCGGTGACCGCAGTGTCGTCGCCACCGGACCGTTCGGGTTGGCGCGCATCTCGTCGAAAACCGGAGTCCAGCGTCGTATGCGCGGCCCCGCCGTGGCCGCCCTGAGATACTCCTCCACCATGTCCCCGGTCAGCGGCTGAAGCATGACCGCCGCCCCGCCGGTGACGACATCGCCTCTGGTGACGGTGGTGTAGTACTCGTTCAGCCGGCTGGTCACAATGACCGGACGGTCCCGCCCCAGCCAGTCGTTGATGTCGATGATCGCCCGTGGCCGAGCGGGCTCGGCGAGTTCGTCCAGGCCGTCCAGAACGGGAAGGATCATGTTGTCGCGGAGGAGCCCGCGCGCGATCTCCCGGGCGTCCCGCTGCAACGGCGATACCAGCTGATAGCCCTCCGCGAGTTGCTTGACCAGCCACTCGGGGAAGGTGGCGGTGTCGGGATTCCAGGTATTCAGCGGGAAGAGAACCGGCACCGGCTGGCCTGGTTCCCAGCGTTCCAGCAGATCCAGCAGGAGCGTGAGCGCGAGAACCGACTTTCCCGAACCCAGCGGCCCGAGAATCACCAGTCGCCTGCTCGGGAGGCTCTCGAAGAAGTCCGCCACCCGCGTCAGGTCGCCCTCAAGCGGCACCTCCAGCCGCTCGATCGACGTTCCCCTGCCGCGGGGGCGGGGCAGCGCGTACGTCGGGTCGGTCAGCTCCTCTTCCTTCAGCCAGCTGACGTTCAGCGGCCAGGGATCGTCCAGCCGCCGGAGCCCCGCCTCCGTCTCCCACTGTTCCCGCACCGCCTCGGCGAGCTGCTCGGCCACGTTCCCCAGCCAGCCGGACTCGCGGTTCCGCCGCGTGCTCCTCCCCCGTTTGCCGGCCGCCCGCGCGGTGAAACGCTCCACCTGCCCGGCGAGCACCCCACCGACGGCGGTCAGCACCCCCAGGATGGCCGCCCACGTTCCCGACTGATCTTTGTTCACAAAGAAGATCAGGACGGAGAGAATAAGGACGGCTCCCCACACGAGAACGAAGATGGTGAGGAAAAGCCCACTGCGGCGCCGCCGGACCTTCTGGCCCATGCCTACCCCTTGGCTTGATCTCCGCAAATCCCCAGACAATGCAATCAGCCCACCATCGCCCGCCACAAGCTACATTCCTAGCTAATTGACAAATGGCACCACCCAACACCGGGATATCCCTAAATATCGCGCGGTGGAGTAATGCCGAGCTGTCCCCAGGCAAAGTGGGGTCGTCGTGCCGGCCGCGCTGTCGCAGCTGCACACCTCGCGGTACGGGTACGAGCTGCGCCAGTCGCTGTCGGAGAGCGGCATGCCGATCGAGGAGGGCACCCTCTATCCCCTGCTGCGGCGGCTGGAGGCACAGGGCGTGCTGACCAACGAGTGGCGCACCGACGGGGGTGCGCCGCGCCGTTACTACGTGCTCAGCGAGGGCGGCCGGGAGCTGTACGAGCGGCTCACCGGGGCCTGGCGTGGTCTGAATGACACCATGGATCTTCTGCTGAAGGGCGGGGAGGAACGCCCGGCCGACGAGAGGGCCAAGGCCGCCATCGTGCTGATCATCCTGGGCGCCCTGCTGGACGCCGGCCTGAAGCTACGCCATAAGATCCAGCGGACCGGCATGTTCACGACCACCGTGGGATGAACCGGGCCTGCCGCACTGGTGGAACATTCGGACGTCTCAGCGGCCGGCCTCCCGGCGGTTGCGGCTGACGAGGCCGACCCAGGCCACCAGGACGATCCCCACCGCGAAGGCGATGCCACCGGCCACGAACAGCAGATCGATCGGGCTCTCACTCTCCACTGTGGCGTCGGTCGCCGCCGCCCTGTCCAGTCCGGAGGTGCTCCCGGTCGTGTCCCCCGACGGGCCGGGCGCCGCCTCGGGCGCGGTGGCGACGTCCTGTGCGACGACGTTCGCCGTTTTGGTCGCCTTGGCGGGCTTGGTGGCGGTCACGGTGACCTTCCACTCGCCGGTCGGCAGCGGCTCGGCGGCGTTGTAGAGGTTCTGGCCCTCGGGTGCGGACATCAGCTGGACGGGGCCGAAGGTGCGGCCGTCGGTGGCGGTCGCGACCAGCGTCGCCGCGACGACGTCTGTAACCGGGTTGCCGTCCTTCTTCCAGGTGACCAGCACGTTGACGTTGTGGTCGCCGTCGCCGACCACCTCCAGCTTGATCGGCTTCTCGTCGGCGGAGGCCGCCGGCGCGCCGAGCAGCAGCACGAGCCCGGCCAGCACGAAGGTGACGGCATATCTCAGTGCCTTGTTCATGAATCGTCATTCCCTTCGGGCCACGGCAGTGCCCAGTCAGCAGAAGGTGTCTTCTGTCTCGTCATCGGGCGTCCGGGACGTGTACCAGACACGTCCCGGACAGCCGGTGGCGTCCCGCCCCTCCCGGGTCAGGACTGGTTGAACAGCGAGAGCGTCAGGGTCGAGTGGTACTCACCCGCGGCCACGTCGACCGGGGTCCGCAGGGCGAGGTCGGCGTTGACCTGGTGGGTGCCGATCTCGTCAGCCGAGTTGGCGGTGGAGATCAGCAGTTCCTGGCCCTGCAGACCGACGGCGGGGGCACCGGTGCCGTCGGAGACGACGCTGGAGACCGGCTCACCGGCCGCCACCGCGCCGGTGGAGGAACCGGACAGCAGGTGCGGAGCCCAGCCCAGGTACTCCGGGCCGATGGTCTTGGCCGGGTCGCCGGTCGCGGTGAACTGGCTGGACTGGCCGACGACCGCCCAGAAGTCACCGGCGGGGATCTCGTCCGGGAGGCGGGTGTCGGTCACGGTGACCGTCGGCAAGGTGCCGGTGAACTGGCGGGCGGCGGCGTCCGAACCGTTCTCCGTCAGGGTCACCCCGTTGTTGTCGGCCACGGTCATCGACACCTCACCCGGAACACGGATGGGCGCGATGTTGACCGAGATGTCGATGCCGTCGCTGGGCGGGTCGTCGGCCGCCATCGCGGGAGCGGCCATACCGGCCAGCGCCAGGCTCAGCACCGATACGGCCAGTATCTGGGTGGTTCTTCTCATGCGTGTACTCCATGTATGGGGGGCGGGGCCGTCCGGCCCCGATTTGCTGAGAGGTGGGGGGGGGGGGCCCGGGCGCCGGACGCCCGG
>NZ_JAHCST010000001.1:188068-442909 GCF_018476525.1 Acrocarpospora catenulata | reverse complement strand
CCGGGGGCGACAGCAGCGCCCGCCGCAGCACCCCCGGGTACGCCGCCCGGGGCAGCCCCGGGCGGAACCCGAGGGCGAGCAGGGCCTGCTGGTCCGGATCGTCGTCGGAGGTGAGGCCGGCGTGGTGGACCAGGTGGTCCCGCCGGTACGCCTGGTACGGCTGGGTCAGCGCGACGATTCCGGCCAGTGCGCCGACGAGCGCGCTCCGGGCGCCGAAATCGCCGTGGCTGGCGTGGTGGAGCAGGAAATTATGGAACGCCCGCAACGTGCCCGCGGTGACGATCATCGAAATGGCGGCGACAGCCGTACCGAACGGAAAATACAGCACCGTGGTGGCGGTGACCGCGACCGAACCGAAAAGGAGCGCCGCGCTGCCGGTCAGGCAGAACAGCGGAGTTTTACGGACAATGGGCCGCTGGCCGGGGTGTGGCACGCCGATGACGAATGTGAGGAACGCCTGTAACAAACGGTTCTTGGGCAGCCGGTGAAACGCATCACATCGGGGACAGGAGGGGCCTTCTGATGGACAGAGCAGGCAGGACTGCGCGCTTTTTCCGACCACGGCCTCGGACTCCCGGCAGACGTGCACGAAACATAACATTCAATGCCTGGGCCGAAAAGCACACGCGATTATGACCGGCCCCAATGCCGGTTTGCAGCCGCCGCGGAAGCGGCTTGTCTCAAGAGCGGCCGAGAATCGTCACGTCCACCACGTCGGTCATCCGGCCGGTCGCGGCGAAGGTCTCCAACTGCCGCCGCGAAGAGGTCCCGGCCCGCTGCGCGAGGTCGAGCAGGTCGGTCACCTCCGCCCAGTCGCCGAGGTCCTTCAGCGCCTCCCGGACGTGGTCGACCAGCCGGCGCAGCAGGCGCGCGGCGGGCAGGCGCTCGCCGGTGACGGCGTCGATGAGGTCGCCGTCCAGCCCGGAACGGCCGGCCCGCCACATCGCCGCCCGCAGCAGTGCGGGCGGCACCGAGGGCGGCCGCCGCTCGCTCTGGATGTCGTTCACGCAGGTCAGCACCAGGGCGCGGGCCAGCCCGGCCTGCAGCACGGTCTCGTCGACGGTGCTGCACGCGTCCGCGACGCGGAACTCGACGGTGTCGTGGCGCAGGCCCAGCCGGGCGTCCCAGTAGAGGTTGCCCTCGTCCACGATCGCGCCGCTGTCCAGCAGCAGCCGGATCTGCTCCCGGTACTCCCGGTGGGAGGCGCAGACCGGCGGCGGGCCGGCCGCGGGGAAGCCGCCCCAGAGCATGCTCCGGAACGCGTGGTAGCCGGTGTCGGCGCCCTCGTAGAACGGGGAACTGGCGGACAGGGCCAGGAACACCGGCAGCCACGGCTGGACGCGGTTGAGCACCTGAACGGCCAGTTCCCGGTCCGGCACGCCGACGTGCACGTGGCAGCCGCAGGTGATCCGCCGCCGGACCACGTCCCGGTACTGGTCGAGGCACTGGTCGTAGCGGGGTTTGCGGACGATCCTGGCGGTCCGCCAGTCAGCGGTCGGCAGCAGGCCCGCGGCGGCCACCGCGAGCCCGGCGTCGGCGGCGGCCCGGACCAGCGTGCCCCGCAGCGCCAGGAGTTCGGCGCGGACCTGGCCGAGGGAGCCGCACACCCCGGTCCGGCTCTCGACGGTGGCCACCTGGAATTCGGCGGCGAAACTCTGCCCGTTCCCGGCGAGCAGTTCCGCCATATTCGGGAGCCCGTCGGCGGCGAGATTTCCGGTCGCCGGATCGACGATGAAGAACTCCTCCTCCACCCCCATCGTGAGCACACCGCGACTATATCGACGATGGTGCGCGGCCGCCGTGTTTCCACGGCGGCCGCGGCCCCCGCATCCCCGTTGGACTATTCGAGCGGGAAATGCCTGGCGGGAGAGAGCCGGTCGAGCACGGCCACGAACACCGCCAGCGTCGCCTCGACCAGCACAATGGGATCGGTTCCGCGCGTGATGAACAGGCTGAGCAGGACGGCTTCAACGATCATCACGATGATCAGAATTACGATCACGAACCGATGCCCGCGGCGCTCGGCACCGAGGCGCGAGAATAGCTGAACACCCATGGACGACCCTTTCTCGGAGCGTTTCCGTTGGCCCGACACCGGCAGGCTCGCAAACGCTTCACGCCCCGAACAAGGGAGCGGGAAATCCTGACGACAACCGGGATTCACCCCCGCCCGCGTACCGCCCATCCTGGCGATCAGACGGCCATCCAGGTGATCTTCAACGCCGGGGTTCACCAGCTCACACGTCGCAATCCCGAGGTGTGTTGAGTTGACACATAGGAGTCACGAAGGCACACGCATAACGTTGCGGAACCCCCCCATGTGAGGAGTTCCCATGGCCACAGCCTCACCCAGCCGGATCAGGAAGGTCATCGCGGCCAGCCTGGTCGGCACCACGATCGAGTGGTACGACTTCTTCCTTTACGGCTCCGCGGCCGCCCTGGTCTTCAACAAGTTGTTCTTCCCCACCGAGGACGAGCTCACCGGCACCCTGCTCGCCTTCCTCACCTATGCGATCGGCTTCGTCGCCCGGCCCCTGGGCGGCCTGGTGTTCGGTCACTACGGCGACCGGCTCGGCCGCAAGCGCCTGCTGGTGATCAGCCTGCTCATGATGGGCGGCGCCACCTTCCTGATCGGCCTGCTGCCGTCGTACGCGGTGCTCGGCGCCGCCGCGCCGCTGCTGCTCACGCTGTTACGCCTGGTGCAGGGCTTCGCGTTGGGCGGCGAGTGGGGCGGCGCGGTGCTGCTGGTCTCCGAGCACGGGGACCCGCGCCGCCGCGGCTTCTGGGCCTCCTGGCCGCAGGCCGGCGCCCCCGGCGGCAACCTGCTGGCCACCGGTGTGCTGGCGCTGCTGGCCGCGGTCCAGCCGGAGGACGCCTTCCTCGCCTGGGGCTGGCGGATCGCCTTCCTGCTGTCCGGCGTGCTCGTGCTGATCGGCCTGTGGGTGCGGCTCAGCGTGGCCGAGTCGCCGCTGTTCCAGCAGGCGGTGGCCAACGTGGAGACCGCGCCGAAGGCCCCCATCCTCGACGTGTTCCGCCACCACTGGCGCGACGTGCTGGTCGCGATCGGCGCCCGCCTCGCCGAGAACATCTCCTACTACGTGATCACCGCGTTCGTCCTGGTGTACGGGACGACCACGGTGGGGCTGCCCAGGGGCACCGTGCTCAACGCGGTGCTCATCGGCTCCGCCGTGCACTTCGTCACGATCCCGCTGTGGGGCGCCCTCTCCGACCGGCTCGGTCGCCGCCCCGTGTACCTGATCGGCGCGGCCGGAATCGGCGTCTGGGCGTTCGCCTTCTTCCCGCTGATCGACACCACCTCGTTCGCGCTGACCACGCTGGCGGTGACCGTCGGATTGCTCTTCCACGGCGCCATGTACGGCCCGCAGGCGGCGTTCTTCTCCGAACTGTTCGGCACCCGGATGCGCTACTCCGGCGTGTCCGTCGGCTACCAGCTCGCCTCGATCGTGGCGGGCGCGCTGGCCCCGCTCATCGCGGTGGCGCTGCTCGACGCGTACGGCGGCAGCCTGCCGATCTCCCTCTACGTGGCCGCGGCCGCGCTGCTCACGATGGTGGCGGTGTTCGCCGCCAAGGAGACCCGCCAGCGCGACCTGGCCGCGGTCGCCCCCACGTCGGGCGACGCCGAGGCCGTCCTGTCCGCTCCGAAGGAGGCCTGATGACCCGTTTCCCGCGTGCCCTCACGGCGGTCGCCCTGGCCGCCGTCACGATCGCCGCCCCGGCCTCCGCCGATGCGTCCCCGTGCCCTTCGGTGACCGTGCCCGGCGCGGAACGGCAGGTGATCGCCTGCCTGGACGACCTCACCACCGCGGGCACCCTGGTCACCGGCCACACCGACCAGAGCGACTGGTCCGGGCTGAACTCCGCCGGGGCGGTCAACCCGTCCGGCGTGCCTGGGATCCAGATCGACGGCTACTTCCCCGACACCTCGACGGGCAACACCAACCACGGCTGGAACCACGACTCCCAGTTCGTCATCCGGCTGCCCCGGCAGTGGAACGGCGGCCTGGTCGTGGCCGGGTCCCCCGGCAACCGGGAGACCTACGCCAACGACTTCACCATCTCCGACTGGGCGCTGGCCCGCGGCTACGCCTACGCCGCGACCGACAAGGGCAACACCGGCGTGACCTTCTACCGCGACGGCACCCGCCCCGGCGACGCGGTCGCCGAGTGGAACCACCGGGTCAGCCAGCTCGCCGTGGCCGCCAAGGCGGTCGTCCGGCAGCGGTACGGCAAGCCGGCCCGCACCACGATCGCCGCCGGGCAGTCCAACGGCGGCTACCTGGTCCGCTGGCAGCTGGAGAACCGTCCCGACCTGTTCGACGGCGGCGTCGACTGGGAGGGCGTGCTCTGGACGGCCGACGGGCCCAACCTGCTGACGTTCCTGCCGCGCGCGCTCCGCGCGTACCCGGCGGGCGACACCGCGGGGATGGCCGCGGCCGGTTTCTCGGCCGAGACGTCCTTCCTGTGGCCGTTCCACTACAGCTACTACTGGGACCTCACCCAGCGCGTCTACCGTGAGGAGTTCGACCCCACCTACGACGGCGACCTGGAGGCCGGCACGCCGTTCTGCGCCTCCGGCACCCCCGCCTGCGACACCGACTACGACTACGCCTCCCGTCCCGCCGCCGTACGGCAGGCCGTCGCCAGGATCGGCCTCACCGGAAAGATCAAACGCCCGCTGATCACGGTCCACGGCACCCTGGACACCCTGCTGCCGATCGGCGTGGTCTCCGACGCCTACGCCGCGATGATCGGCGACAGGCACCGCGACCGCCTGTTCCGCTACTACCGCTTCGAGGGCGGCAACCACGTCGACGGCCTCTACCCGGCCTACCCCGACCGCATCCGCCCACTGCTGCCCTGCTTCCGCAGCGCCTTCACCGCCCTGGAGTCGTGGCTGAGCACGGGCACCCCGCCGCCGCCGAACGCGACACTCCCCCGTCCCGCGACGGGCGACCTGGAGAACACCTGCGCGCTGACGGCCTGACCGACCCAGGGTCCGGCGCGGGCGACCGCGCCGGACCGGCTAGCCGCGGGCCTCGGCGACCAGTTCGCGGGTGGCGGGGGCGACCTCGGCGGCGAAGATCTCGGTGGTGGCCGGGTGGTCGGACATGAGGAGGAAACCGCTGGTGCCGTAGTCGAGGGTCAGCCCGGCGAGTTCCTCGGCCCACTGTTCCGGCGGGCCCTGGAGCATCCCCCGGCTGGCGCGGGTGAACTCCCCGTTGATGTTGAGGAGCCGGCGGACCGCCCTCGGGTCGCGTCCGGCGGAGGCGGCGGCCTCGTCGATGTGCTTGTTCATCTCGGTCAGGTCGGCCGGCCCGCCGGGCAGGTACGGCAACGACGGGAGCCACCCGTCGGCGGCGCGGCCGGTGAGCCCCAGCATCTTCGGCTTGTAGGCGCCGACCCAGATGCCGATGTCGTGCGCGGGCGCCGGACCGCGCTTGGCGCCCCTGACCTTGTAGAACTCGCCGTCCACCCGGACGCCGCCACGAGCGTCGGCGGCCCAGATCTCGCGCATGATCGTGATGGCCTCCTCCAGCGCGCCCACAGCCTGTCCGGGGCTGAGGCGGCGGCCGCCCATGGCCTCGATGGCGTCCCAGAAGCCGCCGGCGCCGATGCCGAGCTCGATCCGGCCCCCGCTGAGCAGGTCGAGGCTCGCGGCGCTGCGGGCCAGCACGGCGGGCTGCCGCAGCGGCAGGTTGAGCACGTTGCCGCTGAGGTGGATGCGTTCGGTCTGCGCGGCGACGTACGACATCAGGGTCCAGGTGTCGTGGAAGGACGGCTGGTAGGGATGGTCCTGGAAGGTCACCAGGTCCAGCCCCGCGCGCTCGGCCGCCTTCGCCTGGTCGACGGCGTGCCGGACGGGCTGGGCGGTGGGCGTGACGAACGTGCCGAACAGCAGGTCGTGTCCGTAGTCACTCATGCGATGTCCCTGAAAGATGTATCGGTTCGTGGATCGATGTTGAAGTTGTCGCGGAAGACGTTGTCCGGGTCGTAACGGCGCTTGAGCTCGCGCAGCCGGTCGAGCGTCGGCGGCGGGAAGGCGTCGGCGAGCCGCTGCGGCCGCGTATCGGTCTCGAAGCTGAGGTAGAGCCCGTCGAAGTGCTCGCGGACCTCGTCCCACAGCCGATCCATCCGCTTGGCATCGATGCCCATCGCGGTGAGCTGGAAACCGGCCTCGCGGTGGGGGTAGGCGGTGGCGTCGGGGGCCACGTCGGCGACGGCGCCACCGACCGAGCGGAGCTGGAAGAAGTAGACGACGCCGCTGCGCAGCAGCCGCTCGGCCGCCGCCGCGAAGGCGGGCGTGATCTCGCGGACGAACGCCGACCGTGAGACCGGCTCGCCCTGGCCGTGGTGGTCGTCGTCCGGCGCGTTGTCGATCACGTCGGCGTACGGGGCGATGACCACCTGCTGCTGGTAGAGGGCGGAAATGGCGGCGAACGGCCGCAACTGCTCGACCACCACGTCGGGGTCGGCGGAGGCGACCATCGCCATCACCTGCGCCACGGCCGGGCGGCCGCGCCGTGGCGGGCCCATGAGGAGGAACGCGGTGGTCTCGCGCGGGGCGTTCGCGGCGGCCTCGCCGAAGCGCAGCAGGAACCCTGCGGGGTCGGCGGCGTCGAGCGCGAGCTGCGCCCAGCCGACGTCGGTCACCTCGTCCACCTGGAACTCGAACGAGGTGACGATCCCGAAGTTGGCGCCCGCGCCGCGTACCGCCCAGAACAGGTCGGGGTGCTCGTCCTGGCCGGCCCGGACGATCGAGCCGTCGGCCAGCACCAGTTCCACGGCCCGGAGGTGGTCGATGGTCAGGCCGTGCCTGCGGGACAGGAACCCGATCCCGCCCGCGGTGGCGAGCCCGCCGACCCCGACGCCGCCGTAGTCTCCGGAGCCCAATGCCCATCCGTACGGCCGCAGGGCGGCGGCCACCTCCTTCCAGCGTGCGCCGGGGCCGATCCGGACCAGCCGGGTCTCCCGGTCGAGCACCTCGACGGTGTTCAGGCGGCGCAGGTCGATGACGAGCCCGCCGTCGTTGGTGGAACGGCCGCTGACGCCGTGGCCGCCGCTTCTGATGCCGAGGGGCAGGTGGGGGTGGCGGCGCGCGAAGGACAGCGCGTCCACGACCTCGGGGACGTCGCGCGGCAGCAGCACCAGGCCGGGAGCGCCGCCGCGCAGGTAGTTCGATCGGACGCGGGGGTAACCGGGATCGCCCGGCTCGATCGCCGTCTCGGCGAGGGAGCTGGGAAGGCCGTCGTAGTCGATGCCCGGCCGGCGCTTCGCGAGCACCTCGGGGCGCCGTACCGGACGGTTCATCAGAGGGTTGTTGGTTGACACGTCAACCACTATACCCATCAAGGTTGACGTATCAACTAGCCTGGATCCATGTACGCATCCGACCTCACCGAGCGCCAGGCCGCCGCCTGGGCGAGCTACCAGCGCATGCGCGCCCGGCTGAACGGCGTACTCGGCCGGGAACTCGCCCGCGCCACCGGCCTGTCAGAGGCCGACTTCGAGGTACTGGTCGCGATCAACGAGCGGCCGGGCGAGCCGGTCCGGGCGCTGGCCCTGCGCTGCGGCCTGGAGTGGGAGAAGAGCCGCCTGTCACACCATCTCCGCCGGATGGAACAGCGTGGGCTAGTCGTACGGGAGGCTTGCTCCGAGGACAGCCGGGGCTCGGTCATCCGCCTCACCCCGCTCGGCCGCAAGCTGGCCTGCGAGGCCAAACACCACTATGAGCTGGCTGTACGGCAGTACGTGATGGACTCGCTCACCCCTGAGCAGATCGACGCGCTCGGCGCCATCTCCGAGACCCTGCTTCAGCATCTGGAGGCTCCCCACCAGCCGTGAAACATACCGCCTTGTCGTGAACGCGCGTTCACGATACCGTCGTGAACATGAGTTCACGACCGGGGGCCATCTCCTGCCGCTCCCTGTCCAAGACATTCGATCGGCGCACGGTCGTCAATGACGTCACGTTCGAGGTGCCGGCGGGCACCATCACCGGCTTCGTCGGCGCCAACGGAGCGGGAAAGACGACGACGATGCGGATGCTGCTTGGGCTGGTCACGCCCTCGGCGGGCACCGCGTGGATCAACGGGCGGCCGTACCGGGAGCTGACGCACCCCCGCCGCGAGGTCGGCGCGGTCCTCGACGGGCCCGGCGCGCACCCCGCCCAGTCGGCCAGGACCCACCTGACCATCATGGCGCTGGCCGGCGGACTGCCCTGCACGGCGCGGCCGCCGGTTCGGTCCTGGTGCTGGTGGCCGGGATCATCGGGATGGCGGGAGAGTGGCGGTTCGGGCAGGTCAACCAGGTGTTCCTGAGCGCCCCGCGCCGGTGGCAGGTGGTCACCGTCAAGACGATCATCTACCTGGGCGTCGGCGCGGTCTACGGGGTGGCCGCCGCCGCGACGGCGACCGCGACCGCCTGGGGCTGGTACCGGGCGAAGGGCCTCACCCTGCCGTTCGACCGGTCCGCGGTATGGCTGACCGTGGTGGGCTGTGTCGCGGTGGCAGCGCTGTTCGGGGTTCTCGGCGTGGCGATCGGGGCCGTGGTACGCAAGCCGGTGCCGGCCCTCGTCGGCGCCCTGGCCTGGACCGTCCTGGTGGAACCCGCCCTGTTCGCCGCGGCGCCGGACGTCTTCCGGCGGCTGCCGGGGATCGCGTCGCTGAGCCTGCGCGGGCAACCGGCCGAACATCTGCTGCCCGCGGGCGCCGCCGCGGTGCTGCTCGGGGTCATCGCGGTCGCCCTGGCCGCCGGAGTACGTCTGGTCGAGCGCGATGATGTCACCGGCTAAGCGCAGCGCGGAGACCACGCAGCAGCTGCGGTCCACGCTCATCGAGCACGCCTGCCGGTTGATCGCCCGTGAGGGAGCGGCCGCGCTGACCATGCGGGCGCTGGCCGCCGAGGCCGGGTGCGCGGTCGGCCTCCCGTACAAGATCTTCGCGGACCGGCGCGAGCTGGTGGCCGCGATCGTCCGCACCGAGCTCGGCCGGCTGCTGGCGGCCTGCGAGGAGTTGGTCGGGCGGGCCGGCACCGCCACCGTGGGCGACAATCTCACCTGGTTCGCCGGGGTGTTCCTGGACTCGCCCGCGGTCGCGCTCACCCAGGAACTGCTCACCGACGCGGCACTACAGGAGTCGGTCGCCGCCACCGCCCACGACGCCGGCCTGGGTCCGCGCGACTTCCCCCGCGTCCTGTCCCGCTACCTCGCCGCCGAGAAGCGGTCGGGACGCGTCGCACCGGACGTCGACGAGAACGCCATCGGCTTCCTCATCGCCGGCGCCCTGCACAACCTGCTGATCGCCGGCGATGCCTGGCCACAGCCCACCCGCGCCGAACTCGAACAGATCCTCACCGCCACCGCCGCGGCGATCGCCGTCCCACGCTGACACCCAACAGGAGAGACCGTGAATCCACCTTCGGATCCCACCCCGTACCGGCCGAACGGCAAGCAGACGAGCCGACGCAACACGGTGCTGATCGTGTTGGCCGCGCTCGTCGTGGTGGCCACCGGCGTGGCCCCGCACATTGCCGGCGTCCTGCCACCGCAATGACCTGAACGGCGACGCGGTTCGCCTGCATCAGGGCCGCCGGGCGTTCCCCGGCGGCCTCGCTCTGCTAGGCGGTGACGGTGAAGGCGCACCAGGGAGACCAGGCCGAGGTCAGGTTTCCGTCCTCGGCGCGGACGCGGAACTGGTAGGAACCCGGGGTCAGCGTTCCCGGTACGACGGCGGTGCTGAACACCAGGCCGCTGGGCCAGATGGGTTCGGTCTTCCGGATCAGTGGCTCCTGGCCGGGATGGCCGATCTCGAAGGTTGCGCTCAGGTTCGGATAGGTGACGCCGACCACCGAGGGGGTCGGGGAGGCGGCGAAGCTCACCATGTCACCGGTTCCCACCACCCGATCGCCGCCCGCGCCACAGTGCTGGTAACCGGCGTAGGGGCCGCTGGAGATGCGCAGCGAGCCGGGAACGCCGGGGCCGGACGACGCGTTCGAGGTGTCGACGGTGAAGGCACACCAGGTCAGCCATCCCGACACCGCCGCACCGTCCTCGGCGCGCGCCCGCACCCGATAGGCGCCGTCGGTGAACACGCCGGCGGGCGCCTGGAAACGCGCCACCGAACCGACGAAGGGCACGCTCTGGGTGAGCACCGGCTCCCCTGTCGGGCGTGACACCTCGAAAACCGCCCGCAGGTTCGGCCGATCGGTGTTGTAGGCCGGGGCGCCGCTGCTGACGCCGAAAACCGGCTGGGTGGTGCGCGAGAGCGGCGTGGTCGTACCGCAGAACTGTGGCGGCAGTTCGGGAGAGGACGCCACGTACAGGCTGGTCGGCGGGTGGGGCGCCGACGCCGTGGGAGTGGGAGTCGGCGTGGGCTTGCGGGATGGCGGTTTGGCTCCCTTGGCCGTCGGCTGGTTCGCCTGGCTGGATCCCTGTGCGGTGCGGGACGTGGTCAGTTGACCGGCGTCCCCGAGGGCCACCGCCGGTGCGAGGACCACTCCGCTCACCAGGGCCAGCACGACCGCGAGCCTGCCCTGCCGGACCGGCCTCGGTCGCCTGGACGGGATGGCGTGATGTTTCATCTGGTGCATTGACGTGTGTCTCCATTCGCGAGCTGATCGAGGAGGCCCGCGAAGGCCAGTACACAGCGCTATGTCACCAAGGTCACCAATTGGCGGGCGGACGTAAGAACTCCTTCATATCTTGCGATCCGCAGCGGAAGGCTCTGGGCCGAAACCTGTTCGCGCACGGCGACGGTGGCCGCCTATGATGCGTGAGGTGATCTGTGTGTGCTTCATGAGGCTGCGCCGCGCGTAGCGGCGAGCTGTTTCTCCTCAGCTGATCGGCTCCGCCGCTCTCCGGTCATCGCCGGCGCGGCGCTGTGTGCTGCCCCGGCTCCGAACCGTTTTTCGCGGAGCACACACATGTCCTATTCCTCTGTGGGCGGCCGTCATGAACTCGGCCAGAATTTCCTCGTCGACCGCTCGGTGATCGACGACATCAACGCGCTCGTCGCCCGGACCGCCGGGCCGATCGTGGAGATCGGGGCCGGTGACGGCGCCCTGACCCTGCCGCTGAGCCGTCAGGGCAGGGAGCTGACCGCCATCGAGATCGACCCGAAACGGGCCAGTCGCCTCAGCGGTCGCGCCCCGGGCAACGTCACCGTCCTGCGTACGGACATCCTGCGGTACCGCTACCCCCGGCAGCCGCACGTGGTCGTCGGGAACATCCCCTTCCACCTGACCACGTCGGTGCTCCGGCGTCTGCTGGCCGCCGACCACTGGCACACCGCGATCCTCCTGGTGCAGTGGGAGGTCGCCCGCCGCCGGGCGGGCGTCGGCGGCGCGAGCATGCTCACCGCCAGCTGGTGGCCGTGGTACGAGTTCACGTTGCACGCACGAGTACCGGCCCGGTCGTTCCGACCGCTCCCCTCCGTCGACGGCGGCCTGCTCACCATGAGCCGCCGCACAAGTCCGCTGGTCGAGGAACGCGACCGGTACCAGCACTTCGTCAGACGGGTCTTCACCGGCAGGGGACACGGCCTCCCCGAAATCCTGGCGCGCACGAACCACATCGCCCGCCCGGAACTGCGCCGCTGGCTGCGCGCCAACCGGATAACCCCCGGAACGCTGCCCAAGGATCTGACCGCGCATCAGTGGGCGTCGCTGTGGCGGCTCGGCCTACCTGATCGGGGATTCGCTGGGACAGACCGGGCGCGGTGACAAGCGCGAAATCGTGACCAAGACGCTGGACGTCACCTGAGGTGATGGGCGAAGCCGCTGGTCCGCCAGGTCGTGCCGGTGTCGGTGACGGCCAGGGCCTCGATGCCGCCGGTCCGCTCCGCCCAGGCGTGGGCGCCGGCGCCCATCGCGAAGGCGGCGGTGGCGTAGGCGTCCACGGTGGTCAGGTCGGCGCCGAGCAGGGTGATGGCGGCCAGGCCGCGGGCGGGCAGGCCGGTGTGCGGGTCGAGGATGTGGTCGCCGCGTTCCGCGGTGCCCGAGGTGGCGACCGCCAGCTCGGTGCCCTCGACCACGCAGAGGAGTTCGCCGCGCCGGAGGGGGTGGGCGATGCCGATCCGCCAGGGCCGGCCGGGTTCCGGGGGCTCGCCGAGGCGGACGTCGCCGCCGCCGTTGACGCAGTGCCGTACGCAGCCCGCGTTGCGCAGCAGGTCGCACGCGCGGTCCACGGCCCACCCCTTGACCAGGGCGGACGGGTCGAGGTGGTGGGACGGCACGACGCTGAAGTAGCCGTCGGTGGCCGATTCCACGCGGGCGCACAGGTCGAGCACCTCGGTCACCTCGGGCGGGCAGTCCCGCAGGGTGATCTCGCCCCGGTCCAGCCTGCTGATGGCGCTGTCCGGCCGGTAGGTGGAGAAGACGGCGTCGATCCGGTGCAGCAGCGCCACCGCCGAGGCCACCGCGGGGCGGGCCTGCTCGCCGTGGCGGACGTCGAAGGAGAAGACCGTGCCCATCACGGGTTCGGCGTGCCGCATCACAGGCCCGCCTGGTCGATCGCGCTCTGCAGCGAGCCGAGGTAGCCCTCGCTGGTGTAGGTCGCCCCCGAGACCATGTCGATCTGGGCGCTCTGCGCGTCCAGCGTCTCCTGGATGAGGATCGGCAGGGCGCGCTGGTTGATCTCGATGTCCCGGTGGTTACCGTCGGGGGCCTGGATCACGTCGACCGCGCTGATCCGGCCGCCGCTGACGGTGATGGCGACCTGGACCGGGCCCCAGCGGGTGTCCACGCTGGCCCCCGTGACACTCCCCTGGGCTCTCTGGGCATCGACCGCCTGGTCGGTTCCGCTGGTGGCGGCGGGTCTGAGCGCGGCCGGTGACACCTCGTGCGGTTTGAAGGACAGCAGCAGAACCAGCCCCAGCACGGTGACGACGACGGCGAGCAGGGCTCGGCGCATGACGACCTCCTCAGAACTCGAACGACTCGTGGTGGATCTGGCGGGCGGGCACTCCCGCCTCGCGCAGGGCCGACCTCGCCGCGGCGGTCATCTCCGGCGGCCCGCACAGGTAGACGTCGTGTTCCGCCAGTTCGGGGACCAGGTCGCGCAGGGTCGCGGCGGTGAACGGCTGCCCGACCTCGGCGCGCGAGCCGACCGAGTACCGCAGCTGGGCGCCGCGCCGGGCGGCGATCTCCTCCAGTTCCTCGCGGAACACCAGATCCTGCGGCGTGCGCGCCCGGTAGAGCAGCGTCACCTCGCCGGACAGGGTCTCGAACAGGGTGCGCAGCGGCGTGATCCCCACCCCGCCCGCGATCAGCAGGGTCCTCCCCCGCCGCCGCAGCCCCGCCGTGAACGCCCCGTACGGACCCTCGGCGATGACCCGGGTCCCCGGCCGGAGGGAGGCCAGGGCCGCGCTGTGGTCGCCGAGCGCCTTGACCGTGATGCGCAGCATGTCCGGCTGGGCGGGCGCCGACAGGGAGTACGGGTTGGCCGACCACCACAGCTCCCTGGTGAGGAACCGCCACCGGAAGAACTGCCCCGGTTCGTCGCGCATCCGGTGGAGACCGCGCCCGGAGACGTGCACGGACACCACCCCGGGCGCCTCGGGCACCACCCGCTCGACCCGGAGGCGGTGCCGTACCGAGAAGATCACGGGCCCCAGGAACCGATACCAGACCAGCAGCCCGGCCACCCCCAGATACAGCGCCAGCCAGAGGGCCTGCACCCAGCGCCGGCCGACGAACTCGGCCCCCGTGGCGATCTGGTGCCCGAAGGCCAGCCAGGCGGCCAGATAGGTGTAGAAGTGCAGGTGGAACCAGGTCTCGTAGCGGAGCCTGCGACGGGCCGCCCGGATCGAGATGAGGCCGACGCCGACCAGCAGGAACAGGGCGACGGTGGCCTTCAGCACGTCAGGGAAGGTGAGCACCATGGTCACGGTCTCGTCGACCACGCCGGTGTTCTCGGTGACCGCGTACCCCCAGATGATCAGCAGCGTGTGCGCGATCAGCAGCCAGACCGTGTACCGGCCGCCCCGGGCGTGCCAGCGGGTGAGCCGGTCGGTGCCGACGCCGCGTTCGAGGGCGGGAACCCGGGCCATGAGGGCGAGCAGCACGGCGATGCCGTACCCGCCCAGCAGCCCGCAGATCCGGCCCGCGGCGGTGAGCCACCCGCCGAGCCCGGCGACCGAGGTGGTGTTCCACCACCACAGGGCCGGCACCGCGATCCCGCCGGCGCCGATCGCCGCCAGGAGTGGACGTGGCCGCAGGCGCGGGAGCGAGGGAGCGGCCCGGTGCCGGACCGGCGCTTCGATCAACGTCATGTCCCTCACCGTGCCAGGCGAAGTTCTGTTTTCCCTCTGAAAGCCGCCACTGCCGCTATTCATAGGATTCTCAGATAAACCGGCTGTTCACTGGGGGAGGGAGGACAATGATGGCGGACTTGCTACGCCCGGACGGCACGCCGATCCGGGTACTCGTGGTGGACGACGAGCCGGACCTCGTCGAGGTGCTCGACGCCGTGCTGCGCCAGGAGCACTGGCAGGTCCGTACGGCGGGCAGCGGCGGCGCCGCGCTGCGCGAGGCCGCCGAGTTCGCGCCCGACGCGGTCGTCCTCGACGTGATGCTGCCCGACATGGACGGCCTGACCGTCCTGCGCCGCCTGCGCGAACGCTCCCCCGAGACCTGCGTGCTCTTCCTGACCGCGCGGGACGCCGTGGAGGACAGGATCGCCGGCATCACGGCGGGCGGCGACGACTACGTGACCAAGCCGTTCAGCCTGGAGGAGGTCGTGGCCCGGCTGCGCGGGCTGCTCCGCCGGGCCGGGATGGCCCGCCAGGACACCGGCGACCGCCTGGTCGTGGCCGACCTGGTGATGGACGAGGAGGCCCGCGAGGTGAGCCGCGCCGGGACGCCGATCGACCTGACCCCCACCGAGTTCGAGCTGCTCCGGGTGCTGATGGTCAACGAGCGGCGGGTGCTGAGCAAGGCCCAGCTGCTCGACCAGGTGTGGTCCTACGACTTCGGCGGGCAGGCGCACGTGGTCGAGCTCTACATCAGCTACCTGCGCAAGAAGATCGACGCGGGCCGCGCGCCGCTCATCCACACCGTGCGCGGCGTCGGCTACGTGCTCAGGGCGACATGATCCTGCACACCGTCCGTGGCCGGCTGGTGGCCGGCGTGGTCGCCCTGCTCGCGCTGGCCTGCGCCGTCGTCGGCCTGGCCACCACCGTCGGGCTGCAGCGCTTCCTGGTGGACCGGGTCGACCAGCAGCTGGCCGCCAACCCGGCCAGGTTCGCCGCCAGCCTGGAGCACGAGGACCAGTTCGAGGGCGGCGGCGACACCCGCGGGCAGACCGTCGGCACCCTCGGCGCGCGGGTCTACGCCGGTGCGGTCACGCACGCCGCCATGGTCACCGACCGCACGGCCGGCTCGCCTCCGGTCCTGTCGTCCGACGACCGCGCCGCCCTGGCCGCCCTGCCCGGCGACGGCACGCCCCGTACGGTCGAACTGTCCGCGCTGGACGACTACCGCGTGCTCGCCGTCTCCGGCCGGGACGGCGACATCCTGATCACCGGCCTGCCGCTGCGCGGCGTCGAGGAGACCGTCCACCGGCTGCAACTCCTGGAACTGGCGCTCTTCGCCGGCGTGCTGGCCGTGACCGGCGTCGCCGGCACCCTCTGGGTACGGCTCTCGCTGCGCCCCCTGGACCGGATCGCCGCCACCGCCCGCCAGGTCTCGGCCCAGCGCCTGGACACCGGCGAGGTGACCCTGGCGGAACGGGTGGCCGAGGGCGACCCGCGCTCGGAGACCGGCCAGGTCGCCGCCGCCTTCAACCGCATGCTCGGGCACGTCGCCCAGGCGCTGCGCAGCAGGCACGAGGCCGAGCAGCGGCTGCGCGCGTTCGCCGCCGACGCCAGCCACGAGCTCCGCACCCCGCTGGCGGTGATCCGCGGCCACGTCGAGCTGGCCCTGCGCGACGGCTCAGCCGAGCAGACCAGGCACGCGCTCACCCGCATCCAGGCCGAGTCGGGCCGGATGTCGGAACTCGTCGACGAGTTGCTGCTGCTGGCCCGTCTCGACGCCGGCCGCCCGCTGGTCCGCGAGGAGGTCGACCTGACCCTCCTGGCCATCGAGGCCACCTCCGACGCCCGCGCGGCGGGCCCCGGCCACCGCTGGGTGCTCGACCTGCCCGAGGAGCCGGTCGTCGTCGGCGGCGACGCCCTCCGCCTGCACCAGGTGATCGCCAACCTGCTGGCCAACGCCCGCATCCACACCCCGCCCGGCAGCACGGTGACCGTCACCCTCAGGGAACGGGACGGCCACGCCGAACTGGCCGTCGCCGACGACGGCCCCGGCATCCCGCCCGACCGCCACGAGGAGGTCTTCGGCCGCTTCACCCGCGGCGACCAGAGCCGCTCCCGCGCTTCGGGCGGCTCGGGCCTCGGCCTGGCCATCGTCCGCGCCGTCACCACCGCCCACGGCGGCACCGTCGACCTGGAGAGCCGCCCCGGTCACGCCGTGTTCCGCGTCCGCCTCCCGGCCGGCTAAGCGGTGATCTTCGTGACCAGTTCGACGATGGCCGCCACCACGGGCACCACCGGGCCCAGCCCCTCGGCCAGTGACTTCAGCCCGCCGGCGATGGTGTCCACGAGTCTCTTGTTCGGCTTCTCCTGGGTGGCCTTCTCGACCAGGTCGGCGGCCGTCTCGGCGACGGCCTCGCCGTCCCGCGCCTGTTCGGCGGGCAGCTGGTCCAGTGCGGCGGCCAGCTTCTCCACCAGCTGGTTCAGCTCGGCCCTGACGGTGTCGTCGAGCGTGGCCGCCGCGCCCACGGTCTGGGTGACGCGGGTGAGCCGCGACTTGATGTTGACGTTGGAGCCGGAGATGCTGCCGATGTTGATCTGATCGCCCATGGTGACCTCGCCGTTGAAGATGACCTGCCGGAAGTGGATGACCGGGCCCGCCGCCGGAACCAGGTCGGCCTCGCCGAGCCTGGCGATGGACTGGGTCACGAACTCGGCCGTGGCGGCGGCGCCCGGCCCGGCCTTGACCGGCGGGAACCCTGCCGTCACCCGGGGTTCGCGCAGGTCGTCCACGAGCTTGAGCGCGGTGCTGCGGCTCAGGTCGGTCAGCTCGATCCGCGTGCCGTCGGCCAGGGTGACGGTGACGCCGACGCCCTTGAAGCGCTTGTAGTAGTGGTCGACGAACGTGCGCACGGCGACCGTGCCGCTGATCGCCAGCGTGAAGGCGAAGACGAGGGTGGCGGTGTCGAAGTACTGCTTGCCCGGGTCGGCGTGCCCCGTCGTGTGCGCCCGTACGGCTTCGCGGACGCGGCTGCTCTCCGGGCTGTCGCCGTAGGGATTGCCCAGGTCGGTGAAGAACCGGGCGGTGACGCCGGGGCGGGCCGCCAGCAGGTTGCCGTCGAGGTGGAGCTCGTCCAGGGTGAGGGCGCGCAGCACGTCCACCGAGGTCAGCCGGTTGCCAGACAGGTCCAGGCGGCGCAGCGCC
Source organism: Acrocarpospora catenulata (assembly GCF_018476525.1). Lineage (GTDB taxonomy): Bacteria > Actinomycetota > Actinomycetes > Streptosporangiales > Streptosporangiaceae > Acrocarpospora > Acrocarpospora catenulata. The sequence continues at coordinate 425,437 of NZ_JAHCST010000001.1, read as the reverse complement.
GGCAGGTCGAGGAGGTCGGGCAGCGCGGTGATGCGGTTGCCGGAGGCGTCCAGGCTCTCCAGCGTCGCCGGCAGGTTCGCCAGCCCGCCCAGGCGGTTGCCGGAGATGTCCAGGGTGGTGAAGGCGCCGGCCGGGACGTCCGTCAGGGCGTTGCCGCAGACCAGCAGGTCGCGCAGCCCCGGCGGCGCGGGCGGCAGCGTGGTCAGCCGGTTCTCCGAGGCGTCCAGCCGTACCAGCTCCGGCAGCGCCGACCAGGCGTCCGGCAGGGTGGCGAGCCGGTTGTTGGCCAGATCGAGCTCGCGCAGCCCCGGCAGGCGCAGCAGCGAGGGCGGCAGCACGGCCAGCCGGTTGCCGCTGAGGTCGACGCGGCGGATCGCCGGGTCGGCGGGAAACTCGTCGGGCAGTTCGCGCAGGCGCAGGCCGCGCAGGTCCACCACACCGCCGGCGGCCCCCGCGTCGATGGCGGCGAGCACGGGGTTCACCGGGCGCCCGCCCGGATCAGGTCCTCGACCATCTTCTCGTGGCCCTTCTCCCTGGCCCGGCGGAGCGGCGTCATCCCGTCATCGGTGGCGAGGTTGGGATCGGCGCCCAGCTCCAGCAGGCAGGCCACCGGACCGGCGTCGAAGCCGAGCAGCGCGAAGTGCAGGGCCGTCCAGCCCTGGTCCCCGGCGGCGTCCAGATCGGCCCCGGCGGCGGCGAGCAGGCGCATGCACCGCGTCATGCGGTCATTATGCGAGAGATCGCGCGACCATTCGGTGCGCCCGTCCGAGGCGTGCATGAGCGGGGTGAACCCCTCGACCGTACGGGCGTTGACGTCGGCGCCGCGTGACACGAGCAGTTCGACGGTTTCCACCAGCATGTCCATCGTGGCGACCATCAGCGGCGTGGTGCCCTGGTTGTTCTCCTCGTCGATCACGGCCCCCGCGTCCAGCAACAGCGTGACCAGGGCGACCGCCTGCCGGGCGAGGGGATACCCGGCGGCGAAGTGCAGCGCCGACACGCCGGTGTCGGTGACCGCGCGGGGGTCGGCGCCGAGCCGCAGCAGCGCCTCGGCCACCTCGGCCCGGCCGTCGGCGGCGGCGTTCATCAGCGGGGTACGCCCCGACGGCCCGGCCGCGTCCGGGTCGGCGCCCGCCGCGCACAGGGCCTCGGCCACCGCCGGGCTCGCCGCGTAGGCCAGCGGCGTGTCGCCGTCGGCGTCGGCGGCGTCCTGCCTGGCTCCACTGGCCAGCAGCAGCGCGACGGTCTCGGCGTCGCCCTCGGCGGCGGCCAGGTGCAGCGCGGTTCTGCCCTGCTCGTCGGGTATGTCGGGGTCCGCGCCGGCCGCCACGAGCAGTTCGACGGTACGCGGGTCCCGGGCCCGGGCCAGCGGGGTCGTCCCGTCGGCGCCGCGCCGCCGGGGGTCGGCGCCGTGGGCGAGCAGGAAGCCGGTCAGGCCGGGACCGCGGGCCGCGGCGTCGACAAGCAGCGTGCCGCCCGCCTCGTCGGCGGGTCCGTTCACGTCGAGCCCGGCGGCGTGCAGGGCGGCGACCACCTCCCGGATGTCGGCGGCGGTCGAGCCCAGGTGCTCGCCCTCCATGAGGGTCCGGCTCTCCCCCAGCCGGTCCAGGCCGAGCGGCCCGGCGTACCCGCCGTCGAGGGCGGCGCGCAGCGCCACCGGGTCGCCGCACGCGACGGCCGCCCGTACCCGCTCCTCCTGGGGGATTTCGGTGATCGGGTCGCCCTTCCGCAACTGGGCGCAGATCGTCATGTCCCGCATGCTCTGCTCGCCCGCGGAGACGTACACCATTCGCGGCCGCTCACCGCGGGTGAGCACGGCGATCATGCCCCACTCGTCGTCGGCCACCCGCCCGGTACGGCTCAGCTCCGCGAACCACTCGGCCGCCTCCCGCTCCGGCACCGGCATCCGCGCGGCGGCGCGCAGCCGCACCCACGTCGCGTTCGGGTGGCCGGGGACGGCCAGGTGGAACATGCCGGACGCCGAGTAGGCCACCGCCACCTGGTACGGCGCCGCCCCCAGCAACCGTACGGCCAGGTGGGCGCAGTCGATGGCGTAGTCGAGGTCGATGGCCCCGCCGCTCTGCCGGAAGGACAGGTGGGTGTATCCGTCTTCGGCCGTGCTCATGATGGACAGTCCGGACGGCAGCGCCACCTGCCGAGGGTCCCCCGCGCTCAGACCTTGGCCCCGCAACCGGCGGGCGGCGGCCACCACCGCGGCCAGCCCCCGCCCCAGCTCGCGCCCGCGATCCGCGTCGAGCGTCTCGGAGCGCCGCCCCATCAGGTCGTTGCCGAGATGGTGGCCGAACTCGTGGTTCATCGTGCCGCGGAACCCGTCCATCGAGGTCAGGCCCAGGATGAAGGCACGTCCGACCTCGAAGGTGGCGTCCACGCTGTCGCCGGGCACCACCCGGGCCGTCGTGACGATCTCCCGGATGATCCGCAGCCGCATGCCGGGCAGGGTGTGCCGCGCCAGGACCTCCCCGGTGTAGGCCGCGAAGTCGGCGAACACGGCCAGCACGAACGCGGCCAGCACGAGGTGTTGTTCGGTGGCGTCCCGGCGTACCAGCTCGCGCAGGACGGGCAGCTCCTCCTCCACCTGGTCGGCCAGCTCCCGGACGGCGTCCAGTTCGGTCAGGAACGGCCGCGACAGGTAGCCCATCTCCAGGATCCGCGCCAGCGGGTGATCCTCTCGCCCGAGCGCACCGGCGACCACCAGCCCCAGCGCCCGCACTGCCCGCTCGTCCCCGTGGCCCGCCGCGGCCGTCAGCACGTCCACCGCCCCGCGCCCGGCGGCCCGCCCCGGCGCGTCCCGGACGATCTCCGCCAGCTCGGCCAGATTCCCCGCGATCGAGGCCCGCTCGTTCATCGATGGATATTCGGCGAGCGCCAGGGGTCCGTTACCCGGCTCGGTAAAATCATGAAATGACCAAAGAGCCGCCCTACCACGGCACCGGCCCGGGAAGCATCGCGCCGGACGGGTCCGCCGTGGACGTCTACGCGATGCTCAAGCCGGACGGCGAACCCGAGCTGATCCACGGCGCGGTGCCCGCCGGGGCGCGCGTCCTGGAACTCGGCGCCGGGGCCGGCCGGATCACCCACGCGCTGCTGGCGCTCGGGCACGAGGTGGTCGCGGTGGACGACTCCCCCGAGATGCTCCGGCACGTCAAGGGCGCCAGAACGGTCGTCTCCCCGATCCAGGACCTGGCCCTGCCGGAAGTCTTCGACGTCGTGCTGCTGATGTCGTACGTGATCGACGTCGCCGACGACGAACTGCGCGCGGCGTTCCTGCGCAGCTGCCGACGGCACGTGGCCGAGGACGGGTGCGTGATCCTGCAACGCCAGCCGCCGGAGTGGTACGACGCAGTGGCCCCCAGCGTGCGGGTCAACGGCCAGGGCCTCAGGATCGAGATGACCGACCTCCAGCGCCCGGGTCCCGGCCTGCTCGGCGCGACCATGCGCTACACCCTGGGCGAGCGCACCTGGACCCACTACTACCTCAGCAAACGCCTGGACGACGACTTCCTGGAGGACGCGCTGAACGCGGCGGGCCTGACCATCGCGGGCTTCCTCACCCCCGACCGGCGCTGGGTCCGCGCGATACCCGCCTGATTCACTCGCTCTTGGGCTTCTCCGCAGGTAGCAGGAGTTCGCGTACGTCCTGCGGCAGCAGGGCGAGCGCGTGCTGGATCGGCCGCTCCGACATCTGGTCGCACAGGACGGCCGTCACGATCGGCGCCAGCTTGATGACGTCCGCCCGGGCGATGCGGCCGGGGTGGGCGAAATTGTCGATGAACTCCTTCCGGTTGCGGCGGATCGGCACCGCTCGCGGATTCCAGCCGTTGAAGTAGACGCCGCGCAGCAGATCGGGCAACTGTGCGGCGAAATGTGCGGCGTTGTCGATGGTCATGCCGTCTCTGACGGCATGCAACCACATCCTCAGCACGTGATAGGCGAACTCCCGGTCCTCGGTCCCGATGGACTCGGCGAGATCGGCCAACCAGCGGTTGGTGGTCTGGATGGTGCGCTCAAGACTGTGAACTCCAGTGGCTGACAACGTCCCCACCACCTTTCCTGAAAACAGACCCCAACCTTCACCATCGACCCCTACGGCCCGAGGGCTGTAGGGCCGAAAGTCCCATGGGCCCAGCGCGGCGCGATAATGGATTTATGCAGGTAGAACGCGTGTACGACGAATCAAGGGACGCGACCGCGCACATCCTGGTCGATCGGCTGTGGCCGCGCGGCGTGCGGAAGGACGACCCGCGCGTCGACGAATGGGTTCCCGAGGTCGCCCCGTCCACCGAACTGCGCCGCTGGTACGGCCACCAGCCGGAACGCTTCGAGGAGTTCACCCGCCGGTACGAGCGCGAGCTGGACACCGCCGAGGGCGCGGCGGCCCTGGCCAGGCTGACCGAGCTGGCCGGCGAGCGTCCCACGACCCTGGTGACCGCCACCCGCGACCTCGACCACAGTCACGCGAAGGTGCTGGCGCACCTCCTGGAGGAGAACGCCTGAAGCGCACGTGTGGTCGGCCCGACAGGGAGTGAGCTTCCCATGGGCGGGGCCGGCGATCGGGCCGGCCCCGCCTCGGGAATCGATGTCACCGGGTGTGCATCGTGTCCGGCGGCCGAGTCCGAGCTTCACCGAACCGAGCCCGGCCGATCCCGAACATGGTGGCCAGCCCGAGCAGCAACGTGATCACCCCGGTCACCACGTTGCTCCAGATGGTCCCCGCGGTGGCGTTGTGACCGCTGACCACCCACGGGGCGATGATCGTCCAGATGCCGAGCAGCGGCACGACCCAGACGAGGCCGTGGGTGCGACCGTAGGCGGAGGCGAACCCGAGCGCCAGCGTCGCCACGGCGATCCCGACGATCAGGTTGTTCACGGCCAGGGTCGGGAACCGCTGGAACCCGACGACCCACGGAGAGATCGCGAGATAGAGCCCGGTCAGGAAGGTCAAGCCGGCGACCACCTTGGCGGGCTGTGACTCCGAGGCGAGTTCGTACTTGTCGCGCAACTCCGCGATGTCGGGGTGCAGCCTCATGGCATGCTCTGACATGTCTTTCACCACCTTCTGCGAACGCAGGATGCGTGCGTAAGGCTCGTGGCGCGGGACGCCCCGCGATCAGCCGCGGCGCGGATGGAATTCTCTTCCGCTGACGCCCGGCCCATATATCATGATGTGATACTATCACACCAGGAGATTTAGGGAATGGCCCCGCCGTCCGAAGACATCACCGACCGCGAGTACGCCAAGCTGCTCGCCTTCCGCGTCGGCGTCCGCCGCTTCCTGCGCTGGAGCGAGGAGCGTGCGGCCGAGGTGGGGCTCACCGCTGCCCAGCACCAGCTGCTGCTCGCGATCCGCGGCCATCTCGGCGCGCTCGGCCCCACCATCAGCGAACTGGCCGGATACCTCTGCACCCGCCACCACAGCGTCGTCCAGCTGATCGACCGCGCCGAACAACTCGGCCTGGTCACCCGCAACCGCGGCGTGGGCGTGGGCGCCGACCGCCGCCGGGTCCACCTCACCCTCACCGAGGCGGGCAAACGGAAACTGACCCAACTCAGCGCCACCCACCTCGAAGAACTCCGGCGACTGACCAGCCTGATCGACTCCGCCTTCGTGCCGTCGGTCGCGGTGCCCGAAGCGTCGTTACCCCAGGCCGCCCTCTCGCCGCAGCCGGAGGGCGGTGGCGGCGACGGCGGTTCGCAGGTCGCGGATGCCGGCTCTGTCCCGTAGCGGATGGACGTTGTTGGTGAGCAGGATGATGGTCAGGCCATGGGTGAGGTCGACCACCAGCGAGGTGCCGGTGAAGCCGGAGTGGCCGTAGGCGTCCGACAGCGGGCCGACGATCGCCGGGTCGCCGATGCGGACGCCGAGGCCCTGGCGGAAGACGGCGCCGCTCACCTGGTGGTCGCGCAGCATTTCCGCGGTTGACGCGGGGGTGAGGATTCCCGCGCCGCCGGTACGCAGGATCTCGGCGAAGCGGAGCAGGTCGCGGGCGGTGGAGAACAGGCCCGCGTGGCCGGAGACGCCGCCGAGCGCGTGGGCGGTCTCGTCGTGGACCTGGCCGCGCACGCACCCGCCGCGTTCGGCCTTGTACTCGGTGGCGGCGATTCTCGGCAGGAGGGCGGGGTCCGGCCGGTAGGCGGTGTCGTCAAGGCCCAGCGGCGCGGTGATCCGGTCGCGGACGAGGGTGTCCAGGGACGCCCCGGCCGCGATCTCGGCGACCCGGCCCAGGGTGATCATGCCGACGTCGGAGTAGACGTGCGCCGCGCCCGGGGGCGCGGTGGCGGGAGTGGAGAGGATCAGGTCCCAGCGGGCCTGCCCGGGTGGTTCCGCCTCGACGCGCCGGCCGGAAGGCAGGCCCGCAGTGTGGGTGAGCAGGTGCCTGACCGTGATCGCCGGCCGGTCGCCGTAATGGCCCGGCAGCCAGGTCGCGACCGGGTCGTCGAGACCGAGGCGACCCTCCTCGGCCAGCGACAGCACCACGACCGTGGTGAAAAGCTTGGTGAGCGACGCGAGGTCGAAGACGGTGTCGGGCCCGGCGGCGGGCCGGTCGGGCGCGAGCGTCCCGGCCGCGTCCGCGAACCGGACCAGCTCACCGGCCGCCGCGCTCGCCACCGGAACCCCGTCCACCGCGATCACGGCCACGGCGGCGGAGGCCACCTCCGGCACCGCTGCCACGATCACGTCGTCAAGCGACGTCCCCATGCTGTTACGCGTCCAGTGCGGTGGCCAGGCGGCCGCTCGCGGCGGCCAGGAGGGCACGGGCGCGGTCGGCGGGGAGCTCGCGTTCGATCATGACGACGGCGGTCTTGAGTTCCAGCCCGGCCGCTTCCAGGGTGTCCCTGGCGGTGCGGAGGTCGGTGCCGGTGATGTCGCTGACCATCCGGGCGGCGCGGTCGGCGAGCTTGCTGTTGGTCGTGGCCATCTCGATCATGTGGTTGCCGTAGGTGCGGCCGGATCTGATCATCGCGATCGTGGAGATCATGTTGAGCACCAGCTTCTGCGCGGTGCCCGCCTTGAGGCGGGTGGAACCGGTGACGATCTCCGGGCCGACGACGACCTCGATGGCGTGCTCGGCGGCGGCCGACAGGGGCGTGCCGGTGTTGCAGGACAGCCCGGCCGTGAGCGCGCCCAGGCGGCGGGCCTCGGTCACGGCGGCGACCACGAAGGGGGCCTGGCCGCTGGCCGAGATGCCGACCACGGCGTCCCTGGGGCCGACGGCCTCGGCGCGCACGGCGGCCACGCCCGCCTCGGCGTCGTCCTCCGCGCCCTCCACGGCGTGGGTGAGCGCCGCGGCGCCGCCGGCGATGACGCCCACGACCAGCCCGGGGTCGGTGCCGTAGGTGGGCGGGCACTCCGAGGCGTCCAGCACGGCGAGCCGGCCCGAGGTGCCCGCGCCCACGTAGAGCAGCCGCCCGCCGTCCGCCAGCCGCGCCACGATCGCGTCGATCGCGGCGGAGATGGCGGGGATGGCCGTGGCCACCGCGCCGGGCACGGTGGCGTCGGCGGCGTTCATGCGGCGGGCGATCTCCTCGGTCGGGAGCAGGTCGATCCGGCGGTGCCGGGGATCGCTCTGCTCGGTGACCAGCCCGCCCAGTGACCGCGTCATGGCGTCTCCTTCGGTTGCGCGCCCAGCCGGCGGCGGTAGAGCCAGAAGACCCGTTCGACCCGCGCGCCGACCGCCCTGGAGTAGAAGTGGACCGGGCCGACCCAGCCGATCTGCGCGCTGCGCAGGCCGGTGGCGGCCAGGTCGGCCAGGCACCGGCGCAGCAGGACCCGGCCGACGCCGAGCCCGCGCGCCGCCTCGGCGGTGCCCATGGGGCCGAACCACGAGGGCCGCGCGCCCCAGGCGGCGAAGCCGAGGATCTCGCCGTCGCGCCGGGCGTAGTGGCAGCCGCCGGCGTGCTCGGCCTCCCAGGCCCAGGAGTCGTTCCATTCTTTCCTGATGAACTCGGCCACCTCGGTCCGCTCCCCCTCGGGCGCGGCGTGCACGGTGACCCCCTCCTCGGCCAGGCGGGCCAGGTCGGCGGCCGAGGCCAGGCCCCCGGTCAGCGGCGCGGTCATGTTCCAGGCGGTGCGGAACTGCTCGTAGCCGAGGCTCTCCGCCAGGCAGTGGGCGGGGGTGTAGCGCACGTCGATGCCGGGCCAGGCGTAGCAGGGCGGGTTCCCCGCGAACTGGACCTCCTCGGCGCCCGCCGCGCGCAGCCACTCCTCGGCGGCGCCGACCAGGGCGCGGCCCAGGCCCCGGCGGCGCGCCCGGGGGTCGACCGCCAGCAGGTCCACGTGGCCGACGGTGGACAGGTGCTGGGAGATCGAGGCGAACACCACGCCGTCCAGGTCGGGCGTGGCCAGCGCGGTCCAGCGGCGGCCGTCCGGCGGCGCGGCCAGGCGGGCCACGACCGCGCGTGCGCTGGCGGTGTCGAAGGTGAGGGCGTCACGGGCCAGGTCGCGCGCGTCCAGCGGGTCGGGCAGGATGTCGATCACGCGGTCACCTCCACGGGGATGACGCTGCGGCGCCGGGGATGGAAGCAGGCGTGCTCCTGCGTGGTGTCCCCATCGCGCCCGAGCAGCGGGAGTTCGGACTCGCAGCGTTCGGTTCGGAACGGGCACCTGCGGGCGAACAGGCAGCCGGTGTCGGCGTGACTCTCGTCGAGGGCCTCGGTGGGCTCGACCCGCTCGGGCCCCGGCCGCTCGACCCCGCGCAGGACGGGGATGGCCGACAGCAGGGACTGCGTGTACGGGTGCACCGGCGCCGAGATGACGGTCTCGGTCGCGCCGCGCTCCACCACCTGCCCGCGGTAGATCACGTACAGCTCGCCGTCGTCGCCGAGGTAACGGGCGGTGGCGATGTCGTGGGTGATGAACAGCACGCTGACGCCGAGCCGTTCGCGCAGGTCCTTGAGCAGGGCCAGGATGCCGAGCCGCAGCGAGACGTCGATCATGGAGACCGACTCGTCGGCGACCAGCACCTCGGGGTCGACGGTGAGGGCCCGCGCGATGACCACGCGCTGCCGCATACCGCCCGACAGCTGGTGGGGGTAGCGGGGCAGCACGTACCCGGGGTCGATGCCGACCAGGGTGAGCAGTTCGGCCGCCCGGTTGTCGGCCCACGCCTTGGACCGGCCGGTCTGCCGGGCGCGCAGGGCCAGCGGCGCGTCCAGGGTCTGCTGGATGGTGCGGGTGGGGTTGAGCGCCGAGTACGGGTCCTGGTGGATGAGCTGGATCCGGCGGAAGTGCGCCTGCCGCTGCCGGTGCCGCAGCGAGGACATCCGCACGCCGTCGATGACGATCTCGCCCGAGTCGTAGGTCTCCAGACCGGCCGCGATCCGCCCGAGCGTGGTCTTGCCGCAGCCGGACTCGCCGATGAACGTGACGGCCCCGCCCTTGCCGATGGCGAAGTCGACGCCGCGCAGCGCGCGCACGTCCCGCCCGCCGAGCAGGTTGCCCCGCTGCCGGTAGCTCTTGGTGATGCCGGTAGCGATGATCAAGCGCATTCCTTCCGTACCCGAGCGGAGGCCGGGGCGGGCTCCACCGCGTGACAGGCGACCCTGCGGTCGCCGACGGCGACCGGGGCCGGATCCACGCTGTCGCAGATCTCCCGGCGCTCCGGGCAGCGCTCCCGGAACACGCAGCCCTGGGCGGGCATGGTGCCCAGCGTGGGCGGCCGGCCCGGCAGCGCCCTGGCCTCGGCGATGTCCCCGGACAGGCGGGGGATCGCCCGGATCAGGCCCTGCGTGTAGGGATGGCGGGGCGAGCCGAGCACCGCCGTGGTGGGCCCGTGCTCGACCACCCGCCCGCCGTACATGACGGCGATGCTGTCGGTGACCTCCGCGGCCACGCCCATGTCGTGGGTCACGATCAGCGTGGTGAGCCCGCGTTCGCGGTGCACCTCCTGCACGATGCGCAGGATGGTCGCCTGGGTGATCATGTCCAGGGCGGTGGTGGGCTCATCGAGCACGACCAGGTGGGCGTTGAGCACCAGCGCCAGCATGATCCCGACCCGCTGCCGCATGCCGCCGGACAGCTCGTGCTGGTAGGAGTCCAGCACCCGGCCGCCGTCCAGGCCCATCCGGCCGAGCAGCGCCCGGGCGTCGCGCACCAGGGCGGGCAGGTCCGCCACCTCGTGGGAGCGCCCGAGGTCGAGCAGCTGCTTGCCGATGGTCTTGAGCGGGTTGAGGGAGTTCTGCGCGGCCTGGAAGACGTACCCCACCTGCCGGCCCCGGACGCGGCGCAGGTCGTCGCCGGCGAGCTGGGACACATCCCCGATGCCGTCGATCTCGACGCTGCCCGCGCTCCGCCTGCCCGGCGGCTGCACGGCGTTGAGCAGGGAGAACGCGAGCGTGGACTTGCCCGATCCGGACTCCCCGACCAGCCCGGTGATGGTGCCGGGCGCCAGGGTGAGGCTGACGCCCGCCAGGGCGGGCAGCTCACCGGCGGGCGTCTTGTAGACGACGGTGAGATCCCGGACGCGCACCCCGGGCGCAGAAGAAGATTCGGTCATAGCGGGGCCTACTCCTCACGCAGCCGTGGGTTGAAGATCTCGTCCATCGCGTCGACGACCAGCACGATGCCCAGCGTCAGCAGCAGGATGGCCAGCAGCGGCGCCAGCAGGTACGGCAGCGCCGCCGCGCTGGTCAGCGCCCCGCCGCCGAAGACCGCCAGGTTGAGCATCACGCCCCAGTTGTTGGCGTCGAACGGCAGCACGCCCAGGAAGAACAACCCCACCTGCGCGTAGATGGCGCCGGTGACGGCGATCAGCATGTTCATCGCGATGTAGGGGGCCATGCTGGGCAGCAGTTCGCGCCCGACGATGTGCCGGGTGGACAGGCCCAGGCCCCGCGCGGCCTCGATGAAGCCGCGTTCCCGCAGGGACAGGGTCTGGGACCGGACGGCCCTGGCGATGCCGCCCCAGCCGAGCACGCCCAGCACCACGCCCATCTCGAGCGGGCTGGTGAACTTCCACACCGTGGACAGCACCAGCAGCAGGGGCAGCCCCGGAATGGTCAGCTGCAGGTCGGTCAGGCGCATCAGCACGGTGTCCCAGCGGCCCCGGTGGAACCCGGCCAGCAGCCCGATCGCGGTGCCGAGCGCCACCGTGATGACGGCCGTGGCCAGGCCGGCCAGCAGCACGTACCGGGTGCCGGTGACGACCAGGGCGAGCACGTCGGTGCCCTCGAAGTCGGTGCCGAACGGGTGGGCCAGGCTGGGCGGCGCGTACAGCGCGTTGTCGTCGCGGGGCAGCGGGCTCGGGTACAGCATCGGCCCGAACACGCCCAGGAACGCGAACAGCACCAGGATGACCACGCCCGCCATCCGGCTGGGTTTGCGCCGCAGCACGCGCACCACGCCCCGCCAGAAGTTGCGGCGCGGGGTGCTGGCCGGGGCGGGCAGGACAGTGGCCGTCTGGGTGGCCGTCATGCCGCACCTCCGGTGCGCACCCGGGGGTCGATCACGGCGTACAGCAGGTCGGCCGCGATGTTGGCGACCACCACCGCCACGGTGATCACCAGGAAGGTGCCGCCCATCAGCGCGTAGTCACGGGCGCCGATGCTGTTGACCAGCAGCAGGCCGAGACCCGGATAGTTGAAGATCGTCTCGATGAAGATGGCGCCGCCGAAGAGCATGCCGAGCGACAGCGCCAGGATGGTGAACAGCGGCAGGATCGCGTTGCGCGCCAGATAGCGGAACAGGATGCCGCGCCGCAGCCCCCGCAGTTCCGCGGCCAGGATGAAGTCGTCGCCGAGCACGGTGGCCACGCTCGACTTCATCGCCAGGATCCAGCCGCCGTAACCGGCCAGCGCGTACGTCAGCACCGGCAGCGTGGCGTGCTCGACCAGCGAGACGATGTACGGGGCGTTGAAGCCCGGGTCGTACATGATGTCCACCGGGCCGCCCGCGGGCAGGATCGGCCACAGCGTGGTGAAGACCGCCATGACCAGCAGGCCGATGACGTACTGCGGCACGCCGTGCAGCAGGGAGCCGGAGATCGCCAGCGCGTCGCCGAGCCGGCCGGAGCGCTTGATCGCCGCGTAGACGCCCAGGGTGACGCCCAGCAGGAAGCTCAGCAGCGTGCCGCCGAGCACGGGCAGGATCGTCCACTTGGCCGCCGACCCGATGAGGGTGGCGACGGGGGTGCCCGGGGTGCTGAGCGACTGGCCCAGGTCCAGGTGGATCAGGCCGTTCAGGTAGCCGACGTACTGGTCCCAGAGACTGCCCTTGGGCAGGAAGCCGTAGAGCGCGGCGGTGGCCCGCTCGGCCTGGTCGGGCGCCATGCCCTGCTCGATGAGCTTCTCGTACTGCGCTCGGACGGGGTCGCCCGGGATGGTGCGGATGATCACGAAGCTGATCGTGGTGACCACCCAGATCATCGCGGCTCCACGGGCCAGGTGGCCCGCCAGCCGCCGTACGACGGTCTTCATCGGTCCACCTTCTTCTTGATCATTCCGAGCTGCATCCACACGCCCGCCGAGAGCCGCAGCACGTCGCTGTCGGTGGCCGGCCAGCCCGTGTAGCGGTTGCTGTTGACGAACTGGGTGTTGACGTAGTCGTAGAGCTGGATGATGGGCAGGTCCCGGTTGGTGACCTTCGCCAGGGTGCCGACGATCTCCCGCTGCCGGTCCGGGCCCGCCACGTTCAGCTCGCCGGTGAGCACGCCCGGGTTCACCCCGTCGACGGTCTCGGGGCTGCCCATCCAGTTGCCCTGGGTGCCGGGCGCCGCGTGTGTGAGCTGCCCCGCCAGCATCTGCCAGCCGTTGGCCGGGCCGAAGACGCGCTGGTAGATGTTGTACGGCGAGGGGCCGAGCGCCATCAGCCAGAAGCCGATGCCGTACTTGCCCGCCGCCAGCTCGTCCAGGTAGAGCGGGTAGTCCGCGGCCGTGATCACGGTCGCGTCGATGCCGTGGTCGTTCAGCTGGCTGGTGATGGACTTGGCGGCGGCGACCCAGTCGGAGAACGAGGCCGGGACGTGGATCTCCACCTTCCACGGCGCGCCGTCCGGCATCGCCCAGCGCCCGCCCTGCCTGGTCATCCCGGCGGCCTCCAACTCCTGGACGGCCTTGGCCGGGTCCACCCGGTAGGCGTCCAGGTCGGTGATCCCGTCGCCCAGCCAGGACTTGGCCGAGGTCTCGTGGATGCCGGTGGTGGTCTGCGCGGGGATGCCCGCCTCCGGCGAGGCCACCCGGGTGACCTGGGCGCGATCGATCAGGTACGCCAGCGCCCGGCGCACGTGCACGTTGTCGTACGGCTTCTGGCTCTGGTTGAAGGCCAGCGAGACCGCGACCGGCGAGAAGCCCTTGAGCACCTCGTTGCCCTGGGTCTGCCGGATGCGCTTGAGCACCGCGGACGGCACGGCCGTGAAGGGCGCGCTGTCCAGCGTGCCGGAGATCAGGTAGTTCCAGATCTGCTGGTTGCCGGTGTAGTTGAGCACCTTGACCCGGTCGGGGGCGATGTTCTCGGGGGCGTAGAAGTACTTGTTCCTGACCAGCAGCGCCTCACCCGGGTTCACCCGCTTCAGCACGAAAGGACCGGCCGAGACGTCCTCACGGGGGGCGAAGGAGATGACCTTCTGCGCCAGCCCGGTGATCTGCGCCTTGGCCTGCTCGGCCGCCGTCCCGGTGCCCCTGGCCGCCGCGAGCGTGTTCCAGAAGTTCGCGGGCAGCAGGCCGCCGAAGACGTGCGCGGGCACGATCACGGTGGACAGCACGTTGCGCAGGAAGGTGTTGCTCTTGTTGGCGCCCTGGGTGACCTTGATGGTCTTGGCGTCCACCACCTTCACATCCGCCGCCGCGCCCGCCGCCTTGGGATCCACCGCGTACGCCGTGCCGCCCTGGGTGTAGGCCAGGCCGATCGAGGTGCGCACGTCCTCGCTGGTGACCGGTTTGCCGTCGGACCACCGGGCCTTCGGCTGGAGGTGGACGACGACCTCACCCTGATCGGGGGTCACCGTCCAGCTCGCCGCCAAGCCCGGATAGAACCTGTTGGGATCGACCGGATCGTTCTTGGGCCAGGCCAGCGACATCGCGTCATAGCCCAGGAACGTGTTGCCCTGCGGATTGAAGGGATTGATCGGCGCGGTGGCGTCGATCTGCTTGGCGCCGTCGACCGTGGTGTAAACCCCAAGATCGCCGGAGTCCCCCACCCCGCGGCACGCGGTGGCGGTCGCGATCACCGCCAGGGCCGTGATCACCGCGAGTCGTCTCATGAACTACTCCTGGTTGCCGATTGCCAGGACCTTACGTGGGGCGACAGGCAGTGTCAATTTGTTTCCCTCGCCATGGCATCCGCGAAGGTTATTTTTACCAATGCCCCTTTAGCTGCGGATACGCCTTCCACCGTACCTGTCGAGCGCACCCTTCGTCGCCTTCAGCGCGGCGTCGGAGATCGCGAATGTGCCCTGCGCGACCCCCACGAAAATGCAGTCCACGATCAACAGCTGACTGATCCGGCTCGCCAGCGCGCCCGGCCGGAAAGCGGTCTCCCGGCCCGCCGAGACCAGCACGTGGTCGGCCAGACCGGCCAGCGAGGAACGGGGGTTGTTGGTGATGGCCACCGTCGTGGCGCCCGCCTCCCCTGCGGTCCTGACCGGCTCCACCACATCCGCCGTCTCGCCCGTGCAGCTCACCGCCACCCAGACGTCCCCCGGCTGGGCCAGCGCCGCCGCCGTCAGGGCCAGATGCACGTCGGTGAACGCGTGACCGGCGAGGCCGATCCGCATCAGCTTCTGCGCCATGTCCGCCGCCACCAGGCCGGACGCGCCCACCCCCAGCACGTTCACCCGCCGGGCGTCCGTCAGGGCCTGCACGACCGCGCCGAGCATCTCCGGCGCCAGCTGCGCCGCCGTGTCCGCCAAGGCGTCGGACTCCGCCCGCGTCACCTTGGCGATCACGTCGGCCAGCGGGTCACCGGGGGCCAGGTCCCCGGGCACCAGCCGGTCCGGCTCGCCGCGCGCCGAAGCCGCCGCCAGCGCCAGCCGCAGCTCGGAGTATCCGGAAAAGCCGAGGGCACGCGCGGTACGCACGATGGTGGCCTGACTGGTGCCGGAGACCACGCTCAGCTCGGTGATCGTGCTCCTGGCCACCATCGCGGGATCATCCAGGATCAGGCGGGCGATCGCCCGCGCCGAGGGGGTCAGCGAAGGCAGCACCGCGCGCACGCTCGCCACCAGATTCGCGGCCGTAGGTCCGCTCACGGGGGTTCAACTTCTCTCTTATCAGGGGGTTTCTCAGTTGGTGAGCCAGCGCGCCGCGGCACGGGCCGAGGCGCGGGAACTCCCATGGGTGGCGACATGCACCGCCCCGGCGGGCGGCCCCGGCAGGCCCGTCTCCACCACCACCGCGTCCGGCCGCTGCCGCAGCGCCTCTCCCAGCAGCTCTTTTATCCAGGCGTGCCGGGCGGCGTCCCGTACCGCCAGCACCACAGGCCGGTCCCGGTCGCTGAGGTCGGGGAGCGCTCCCCCGGCGTCCACCGACACCTCGACCGTGCCCGGCAGCAGCTCGGCCAGCGCCCGCGCCACCCCCGGCGGGCCGATGCCGTCGACCGCCTGGCTGGACCGCGCCGCCATCTCCACCACCAGCGGAGCCCTCGCCAGCACCGGACGCGCGTGCTCGCCGACCACCACGCGCAGCGCGGCCTCGGCGGCCCGCAGGCCCAGGTCCTCGTCGGGGTCCCTGGCGACCTCGGCCCGCTGCCTGGCCCGTTCCGCGTGCCAGGCCACCAGGGCGCGTACGCGGGCCGCCGCCTCCGCCAGCCGCTCCTCCGGCAGGCGTCCCCCGCGTACGGCCGCCACGATGGCGTCCCGCAGGGCGTACACGCTGGATCCGTCCGGCGAGGAGATGCCCGCGCAGACGGCGTCCGCGCCCGCGACCAGCGCGCGGACCGCGATCTCGCCGGGCTCGTGGAAGGCGGCCACGGCGCGCATCTCGATGGCGTCGGTCACCACCAGGCCCCCGAAACCGAGTTCCTCTCTGAGCAGCCCGGTCATCACGGCACGGCTCAGCGTGGCCGGCTGGTCGTCCAGCGCGGGCACCAGCAGATGCCCGCACATGACCGCCTGTACGCCCGCCGCGATGGCCGCCCGGAACGGCGGCAGATCCCGGTGCTCGACGACCTCCCGCGAGGCGTGCACGGTCGGCAGCGCCAGATGCGAGTCGGTCACCGTGTCGCCGTGCCCGGGGAAGTGCTTGGCGCAGGCCGCCACCCCCGCCCCCTGGAGCCCCTCGATCCACGCCACGGTGTGCCGCGCCACCAGCTCGGGATCCGGCCCGAAGGACCGTACGCCGATGACGGGATTGGCCGGATTGGAGTTGACGTCCGCCACGGGCGCGTAGTTCAGCGTGATCCCGGCGACGGCGAGCAGGCGGGCGATCTGGCGGGCCACCCGCCCGGTCGTGACCGGATCGTCGACGACGCCCAGCGCCCGGTTGCCCGGCCACGAGCTCCCGGTCCTGGCCTCCAGGCGGGTGACCGCGCCGCCCTCCTCGTCCACCGCCACGACCACGTCCGGGCTCTCGCCGCGCAGCGCGGCCACCACCTGCGCCGTCTGCTCCTGGTCGAGAAGATTGCGGGCGAACAGCACGACCCCGCCCAGCCCGTCCCCGAGCGCCCGCCGCAGCCAGTCCGGTGGCTCGGTCCCGTCGAAGCCCGGCTGGAGCACGCTCATCGCCATGCGCTCAAGGCTCACCCGGCTGCCCCGATCACCCGTCGATGCAGCTCAGCCGAGGGATACACGGTTCGCAAGGCGAGCGCGGCAGCCCCCGCGGCGCCGTCCCCGGCCGACAGGGGGCAGGCGGCGCCCAGTTCGGCGCGCACCCGCCGGGCCAGCTCGGTGGGCTGGGTGAGCAGGGAACCCGCCAGCACCAGCGGCCCCTCGGACGGGCCCAGCGCCCCAGCGGTGGCGATCAGGCGGCGCGCGGCCTCGTCGAGAATGGCGCAGGCCACCGCGTCACCCTCGCGGGCGGCCTCGTCCACCAGCGGAGCGAACCCGGCCAGCCAGGCGGGACCGGACTCGGCCACCCGGGCATACACGGTGGAGACCAGCGCATCGGCCGAGGTCCCGAGCTCGGCGAGCCGCTCGCCCAGCACGGTCGGCCCGCCACGGCCGTCCAGCGCCTTCAACGCCGCCTTGACAGCCCTCCTGCCGATCCACACACCCGAACCCTCGTCACCGAGCAACCAACCACGACCATCGGCGACCCGCACCACCTGCCAGCCCGCGATCCGGGCCGCCACCGCGCCCGTGCCGGACAGCAGGACCGCCCCATCCGGCTCCGCGGTCGCGCTGGCGAAGGCGACCAGCACATCCGCCACCACCTCGGGCACGCCCGGCAGCCCGGCCGACCGCCAGGACTCCCCCGCCATCCGCCGGGCCCGATCAGCCCCGGAACCCGCCAGACCGAGTACACCTCCGACCACACGGGACGGATCAAGCCCAGCCATCGCGGCCCGCAACGCGGCCACCACATTGGCGGCAGGATCGGCCACGGAGACCACGTTCGTGCCCCCCGCACGCCCGCGCCCCGCCACCTCTCCGGTCTCGTCGACGACCATACACCGGGTACTGGTGCCCCCGCCGTCCACTCCAATGATCAAACTAGTCACGGTCCCCCCATGCAGATACCTTCCAGAAACCTACAAGAGGGTGAAGATTTCCTACAACGCGCCATTCGCAACAGCCCGCGAATACCGCACCGGCTTTTCAGGCGGCCGGGTCAGGGCGCGGCGGCGACATAAGGAAAGGCCTCCAAGGGCTTCGAGGTGGTCAAATCCCCGCGTCCGGACAACGAGGGTCCTGACGGGCGAGAAGTGAGTCGAGATGGTGCGACATGTCGTCCACTCCGCTCGGGGTTGTCCTGACCTCTTCAGGATCGGCGGGTGAGGGCAATCACCGGTCGATGATTGCCCCAAAGTGCCCTGATAAATGCGCAGGTAGGCGAGGAGGAAAGGGTTGGCACAGGGGCCGGTGCGCGGGATTGGGGGTGCAGAGCCCGGGTACGCGTGCCCTCATGGAGATCACCCTGGAGGTGAACGGCGTACCGCACACGGTGGTCGTGGACCCGCGCATTTCGCTGCTCGACCTGCTGCGCGAGCGGCTGGAGCTGACCGGCTCGAAGAAGGGCTGCGACCACGGCCAGTGCGGCGCCTGCACGGTGCTGATCGACGGGCGGCGGGCGCTGTCCTGCCTGGCCTTGGCGGTCGCGCAGGAGGGGTCGGAGATCACCACCGTGGAGGGCCTGGCCGGGGACGGGCAACTGCACCCGCTCCAGGCGGCCTTCCTGGAGCACGACGCCCTCCAGTGCGGGTACTGCACCCCCGGCCAGCTCTGCTCGGCCGTCGGCATGCTGGCCGAACGCGGCCCGAGCGCGGTCACCGAGGAGCTCACCGGCGAGCCGGAGCTGACGGCGGCGGAGATCCGCGAGCGCATGAGCGGCAACCTGTGCCGGTGCGGCGCCTATCCGAACATCGTGACCGCGATCGCGGCGGTGGCCCGGTGAAGGCGTTCGGGTACGCCCGGGCCGCCGACCCGGCCGACGCCGTGGCGCGTTTCCGGCCGGGCACGATGTACCTGGGCGGCGGCACCAACCTGGTGGACCTGATGCGGCTGGGCGTCGCCGAGCCCGAGGCCCTGGTGGACGTGAGCCGGTTGCCGCTGTCCGGCATCGAACCAGAGGGCGACGGGCTGCGCGTCGGCGCGGCGGTCCGCAACAGCGACCTGGCCACCCATCCGCTGGTGCGCGAGCGTTACCCGATGCTGGCCAGGGCCGTACTGGCCGGGGCGTCCGGGCAGGTCCGCAACATGGCCACCGTCGCGGGGAACCTGCTGCAGCGCACCCGCTGCCCGTATTTCCAGGACGTGTCCAAGCCGTGCAACAAGCGGCGTCCCGGCTCCGGCTGCCCGGCCATCGCCGGCGACCACGCCAACCTGGCCGTGCTCGGCCACTCCCCCGCCTGCGTGGCCACCCACCCGTCCGACCTGGCCGTGGCCCTGGTCGCGCTGGAGGCCAGGGTGCACGTCACCGGGCCCGGCGGCACCCGGGTGGTGCCGATGCCGGGGCTGCACCGGCTGCCCGGCGACGAGCCGCAGCGCGACACCGTGCTGGAGCCCGGCGAGCTGGTCACCGCCGTGACGCTGCCCGCCCCACCGCCCGGCGCCTCCCTCTACCGCAAGGTGCGCGAGCGCGCCTCGTTCGCGTTCGCCCTGGTCTCCATCGCCGCCGTACTGGACGTCGCCCCGGGCGGGACCGTGGCAGGTTGCCGGATCGCGCTCGGCGGCGTCGCGCACGTGCCGTGGCGGGCCGAGCGGGCCGAGCGCGTGCTGCGCGGCGCCCCCGCCGGGGAGGAGGCGTTCCTGCGCGCCGCCGAGGCCGAGCTGGAGGGGGCGGAGCCGCTGCCGCGCAACGCCTACAAGGTGCCGCTGGCCCGCAACCTCATCGTCCGCACCCTGCTGGAGCTGACGCCGTGATCCGCATCGAGGGCCGCGACAAGGTCACCGGCCGCGCCACCTACGCCGCCGAGTACCCGGTCAAGCGCCTCGCCTACTGCTATCCGGTGCAGGCCGAGATCGCCCACGGCCGGGTCGCCGGCATCGACACCACGACGGCCCTGGCCATGCCGGGCGTGCTGACCGTGCTGTCCTGCATGGAGCCGCCGGAGCTGAGCCCGGAGGCCGATCCCGAGCTGGCGCTGTTCCAGCGGCGGGAGGTCGCCTACCGGGGACAGTTCGTGGCCGCCGTGGTCGCCGACAGTTACGACAACGCCCGCGCCGCGGCGGGCGCGGTCCGGGTGGCCTACGAGCCCGCCTCCCACGACGTACGGCTCCGCGCCGACCACCCCGGCCTGTACAAGCCGGAGAAGGTCAACCCCGACCTGCCGACCGACACCGAGAAGGGCCAGGTGGCGGCCGGGCTCGCGGCGGCGGAGGTCACCGTGGAGGCGACCTACACGACCCCGGCCACGCACAACAACCCGATGGAGCCGCACGCCACGGTGGCGCTGTGGAGCGGCGCGGGCGACCTGACCCTCTTCGACGCCTCCCAGGGCGTCACCTACGCCAGGAACATCGTCGCCCAGGCGCTGGGCCTGCGGCCGGAACGGGTCCGGGTGGTGTCCCGGCACGTGGGCGGCGGCTTCGGGTCCAAGGGCACGCCCCGGCCGAACGCCGTGCTGGCCGCCCTGGCGGCGCGGGCGGCGGGCCGGCCGGTCAAGGTCGCGCTGACCCGCCACCAGATGTACGACGTCACCGGCTACCGCACCCCGACCATCCAGCGCATCCGGCTCGGCGCCGACGCCGAGGGCCGGATCACCGCGCTGGAGCACGAGGTGGCCGAGCAGAGCTCCACGCTGGTGGAGTTCGCCGAGCAGACCGCCTCCCCGACCAGGATCATGTACGCCACGCCGTCCCTGCGCACCGCCCACCGCCTGGTACGGCTGGACGTGGCCACCCCGTCGTGGATGCGCGCCCCCGGCGAGTGCCCCGGCATGTTCGCCCTGGAGTCGGCCATGGACGAACTGGCCGTCGCCGCCGGCCTGGACCCGGTCGAACTGCGCGTGCGCAACGACCCGGACGCCGAGCCCGCCAGCGGCCTGCCGTTCAGCTCCCGCAACCTGGTCGCCTGCCTGCGCGAGGGCGCGCGCCGGTTCGGCTGGCAGGACCGGGACCCGGCGCCGGGCGCCCGCCGCGACGGACGCCGGCTGGTCGGCACCGGGGTGGCCTCCTCCACCTACCCGGCCCGGCGGCTGCCGTCCCAGGCCAGCGCCTCCATCGAGAACGGCGGGTACGTGGTGCGCATCGCCGCCGCCGACATCGGCACCGGCGCGCGCACCGCGCTCACCCGCATCGCCGCCACCGCCCTCGACGTCGACCCGGACCTGGTACGGATCGAGCTGGGCGACAGCGACCTGCCGCACGCCTCGCTGGCCGGGGGCTCCATGGGCACCGCCTCCTGGGGCACCGCCGTCACCCTGGCCTGCCAGGACCTGCTCCGGGACGGCAAGCACGGCTTCGCCGACACCACCGAGATCCTGCGCACCCTCCCTAACCTGGCCCGGCACGCCTTCGGCGCGCAGTTCGCGGAGGTCCGGGTGGACGCCGACACCGGCGAGGTGCGGATCTCCCGGATGCTCGGCGTGTTCGCCGCCGGGCACATCGTGGACGCCACGCTGGCCAGGTCCCAGTTCATCGGCGGCATGATCATGGGCATCGGCATGGCGCTGATGGAGCAGACCGTCACCGACCTGGAGTTCGGCGGCTTCACCAACCGCGACCTGGCCCAGTACCACGTGCCGGTGAACGCCGACATCGAGCGCATCGACGCCGTCTGGCTCGACGAGGAGGACGACGAGCTGAACCCGATGGGCGCCAAGGGCATCGGCGAGATCGGCATCGTCGGCACCGCCGCCGCGGTCGCCAACGCCGTCTACCACGCGACCGGCCGCCGCATCCGCGACCTGCCCATCACCCCGGCCAAGCTGCTGCTCTAGGACTGGTCGAACGCCGCCGCGTACCGGTCCACGAACAGCGCCTGGCCCTTGATGGCGGACGCCTGCTCGGCGCCGAACACGCCCTGGCCGGGGAACTGGCCGGCACCGCCCTCAGGACCGAGCGGCACGATCACCGCGGGCGGCCTCGGCTGGTAGGCAGCCGGCTCGCCGGTGGCGGTGATCTCGGCGCGAATGTTGGCGGCCACCAACTCGGCCTGCGCGCCCGCCGCGCCGGCGGTGTCCCGGTCGACCGCGGCGATGTCGCCGACGGCGTAGACGCGGTCCAGGCCGCTCACGCCCAGGTACTCGTCCACCCGCACATAACCGCGCTCGTCCCGGGCCTCGGCCAGCGCCCCGGTCAGGTAGCCGGTACGGGGAACCACGCCGAAGCAGCGGAACCAGATGTCGGCGGTGAGCTTGTCACCGGCCACCGTGCTGACCGCGATCGGGGCGGCGGTGGCGGGCTCCGCGCTCGGCAGTTCGGTCAGCGGGCTGCCGAGTTTGAGCTCCACGCCCAGCCGGTCCAGCTGGGCCTTCAGCTCCTCGCGGAGCTCCTGGTCGAACGGGCCGGGCAGGATGTCGGCGCCCAGGTCGGCGATGGTCACGTGCTTGCCGGGGAAGTACGCCTTGATCTCTCCGGCGAGTTCCAGACCGGCGGGCCCCGCCCCGACCACGAGCACCCGCTCGGCGTCGCGCAGGGCCTGGTGAGCGTCCCTGAGCCTGGCCCGGGTGCGCTCAGCGTCCGGCACCTCGGCCTTGGCCGGGAACGGGTAGGACGAGCCGGTCGCCAGGACCAGGTAGTCGGGTTCCAGCCGCTCTCCCGAGGCGAGCGTGACCTGCCGCCCGTCCACGGCCACGGCCTGGTCACGGAGGAAGCGCCCGTGCGCCAGCAGCCGGTCGAACGGCCAGAAGATCCGGTCCAGCCAGTCCGGCTCGACCAGGGCGCGCCATGACGCGACGTTGTGCATGAACACGTCGGAGGGGTCGACCAGGATGACGTCGGCGATGTCGTCGAGCGCCTTGGCCACGTTGAACCCGGCATATCCCCCGCCGAGCACGACGACGCTCGGACGGGCCGCGGAGATCTTGTCGCTCATTGTCTCTGTCCTCACTCGCAATCGAGATGCAGCAGTGAGCATACTAGTCACTAGGAAAAAACTAGCCACAACCCGAGTGCTAGCCAACGAACTAGAATCGGCACCGTGCGCCTGACCCCTTCCAGCTCCGCCGAGTGCGTCCGCAGCGACGCCGCGCTGACGCGCGCCTTCGCCCTGCTCGGCAAACGCTGGAACGCCGTCATGCTCGGCAGCCTGCGCACCGGCCCCGCCGGATTCCGCGAACTCTCCCGCGCCATCCCCGGCGTGAGCGACTCGGTCCTCTCCGACCGCCTCTGCGAACTCGCCGCAGCGGGCCTCATCACCCGCACCGTCGACGAGGGCCCCCCGGTGACGGTCTCCTACGCCCTGACCCCCAACGGCCAGGCCCTCATGCCCGCCCTCGAACAGATCTCCCACTGGGCCCAGGAACACCTGCCGCCATCCTGAGACCCGACAACGGCTGCCCGGAGGAAAGGTCAAATCTCGTGAAAAGGCGGTCTGGAGGGCGCGGCGGACGGGCATGCACGCGGCATGCGTCAGTCACGGAGGGTGACGATCGTCGTCGCGGCACTGGTCGTGGCGGCCGGGTGTGGGCGGGCCACGCCGGGCCGCCCCGGGGGCGCGCCCGCGCAGCCCGCCTTCCGGGAGCCCGTCGAGCTGGTCAGCCGGAACGGTGAGCTGAAGGCGCGGCTGGTGGTGGAGGCCCGGGTGGTGCGGCTGGGCGGGCGGGACGTGCGGGCGATGACCTACAACGGTGCCTACATGCCGCCGACGCTGCGGCTGCGCCCGGGCGACCGGCTGCACCTGACCCTGGAGAACCGGCTGGACCAGTACACCAACCTGCACACCCACGGGTGGCACGTCTCGCCGTCCGGGAACTCCGACAACGTGTACCTGCGGGTCAAGCCCGGGGAGACCTTCACCTATATCTACCGGCTGCCGAAGAACCTGACCCCGGGCACGTACTGGTACCGCTCGCACGCCCACCCGTACTCGGAGACGCAGGTGCTCGCGGGGCTGTCCGGCATGATCGTTATCGACGGTCTTGACCAGTACCTGCCGCTCGGCCTGCGGAACGTCACCGAACGCCTGATCGCGCTGAAGGACTTCCAGGTGCGCGGGAACGCCGTCCCGGCCATCGGTGACGCCACCCGCACGGTGAACGGCCTGGTCAACCCGGCCATCCCGATCCGGCCCGGCGAGACCCAGCTGTGGCGGCTGGCCAACATCAGCGCCAACACCGACTACCGGGTGCGGCTGCGGGGGGTGCGCTTCCACGTGCTGGCCCAGGACGCCAACCCGGTCACCGAGGTCTGGAGCGCCGACACGCTGCAGATTCCGCCGGGCAGCAGGTTCGACGTGCTCGTCCAGGGACCGCCCGCCGGAGCCACCGAACTGGTCGCGCTGCCGTACCGGACCGGCGAGGACGTGGACGGGGACGGGGACGGGGACGCCCAGCCGGAGCGCACGCTGGCGACCCTGGTGTCCGCCGGTCATCCCGTCCCGAGGGCGGCCATTCCGGAGAAGTTTGCGACCTTCGAGGATCTGCGCGACGCGACGCTCGCCGAGCAGCGCACGATCACGTTGTCGCGGGACGGGAGGACCAACCGGTTCCTCATCAACGGCAAGGAGTTCGACCGGCATCGGATCGACGTCCAGGCCCGGCTGAACACCGTCCAGGAGTGGCGGGTGGTCAACCGGTCCGACCAGGAGCAGACCCTGCACGCCCACGTCAACGACTTCCAGGTGATGAGCGTGAACGGCCGGGAGTATCGGGCCCGCAACTGGCAGGACACGGTGCGGCTGCCCGTCCGGGGCGAGGTGGTCCTCCGGCTGCGCTTCAGCGACTACCTCGGCAAGTACCCCCTCCACTCCTCCGTCCTCGGCCACAAGGACCGGGGCATGATGGCCAACGTCGAGGTGGTGCCCTGACCGGCGTGCCTATCGGGAGGGCGCCGGGCCGACGGGCGGGGCCGTGGACCCGCGCACCACCAGCGTGGTGGCCAGTTCCACGTGGTGGGACTCGATCTTCTCGCCCGCCGCCAGCCGCAGCGCCGTGCGGAGCGCGACCCCCGCCATCTCGCGCAGTGGCTGGCGGACGGTGGTCAGCGGCGGCGAGGCCGTCGGGGCGATCTGGGTGTCGTCGAAGCCGACCACGCTCAGGTCGCGGGGGACGCGCAGCCCCCGCGACCTGGCCGCCTCCACGACGCCGAGCGCGGTCGCGTCGTTGCCCGCGAAGACGGCGGTGGGCGGCTCCGGCAGGCCGAGCAGGGTGGCGCCGCCCACCACCCCGTCCTCGTACTGGAAGTGCCCGGTCTGCACGTACTCCGGCGGCACCGGCGCGCCCTCGGCCTCCATCGCGGCCCGGTAGCCGTGCATGCGGGCCTGGTGGCAGGCCGCGGTGGCGTGGCCGCCGATGTAGGCGATGCGCCGGTGTCCCAGGGAGAGCAGGTGCTGGGTGGCGGCCAGCCCGCCGGCGAAGTTGGTCGAGCCGATGCTGGTGACCCGCGCCCGGAGCAGGTTCAGCGGATCGATCATGACCAGCGGCAGCCGGGCCCGGGACAGCGCGGTCAGGTGCCCGGCGGTCAGCTCGCTGGTCACCGCGATCAGGGCCCGCCGCCCGGCGCCGGCCAGGTCACGCGCCCAGGCGGCGGGCCGGTCGGCCTGCCGCCGGATGCTGACCACGACGCCCACGCCGAGTTCGGCCCCCGCCTCGGCCGCGCCCTGGATGATCTCGGTCGAGTACGCGTTGAGTTCCTTGTCGAACTGCACTTCCACGGTGTCCTGCCCCGCCCCCTCCGCCCGGCGGGACGCCGACACCACGTAGTCGTGCTGCGCCAGCAGCGACTGCACCCGGGACCGCGTCTCCGGCGCCACGTCGCTGCGTCCGTTGAGCACCTTGGAGACGGTCGCGACGGACACGCCCGCCGAGGCGGCGACCGTGGCCAAGGTGGCCCGCCCAGAACTGACCGGCATCTGTCTCCCTCCGTCACCCGGCTGGATCAAGCAGGACCGCGCCGAGCACGGTGTCATCGAGCACGGCCGCGTCTGGCACCGGGCTCACCTCCACCGGCGTCACCAGCCGCCGCCCGGCGCCGACCTCCCGCACCGGCCCGGTCAACCGGACCAGCCCCCGGCACGGCAGGTCGTCGGCGGAGGTGCCGACCAGCACCTCCAGGTCGCCGGGCTCGACGATGCGGCGCAGATCGCGCCCGGTGAAGGCGGTGCGGTCGGCGTGCACCAGGAAGCGCACGTCCTTGCTCTCCCCGGGCTCCAGCCACACCCGCGCGAACCCCGTCAGCTGCCGCACCGGACGAGTGACCTGGGCGAGCACGTCGTGCAGGTAGAGCTGGACGACCTCGGAGCCCGCCCGCGGGCCGGTGTTGCGCACCCGCGCCGTCACCGCGAACTCGCCGTCGGTGGCGACCTCCAGATCACTGATCCGCAGCTCGCCGACCTCGAAGGTGGTGTACGCGGAGCCGTAGCCGAACGGGAACAGCGGCGTCGGGTCGAGGTTGCTGATGCCCTGGCTGTCGGTTCCCAGCGGCGGCTGCAGGTACGTGCCCGGCTGCCCGCCCGCCTTACGCGGAATCTGTACCGGCAACTTGCCTCCCGGCTGGACACGTCCCGAAATTATACGGGAGATCGCCCCGGCGCCCTCCTCTCCAGGCATGAACGCCTGGACGAGCCCGGCGGCCCGGGGGTGCACCTCGCCCAGCGCGTACGGGCGGCCGGAGACCACCACCACGACGAGCGGCGTGCCGGTGGCGGCCAGCTCGATCAGCAGGTCCTCCTGCACGCCGGGGAGCCGCAGGTCCTCGGCGTCGCAGCCCTCCCCGGAGGTGCCCTGCCCGAACATGCCGGCCCGGTCGCCGACCACGGCGACGCACAGCTCGGCGGCCCGGGCGGCGGCGACCGCCGCGGCGAAGCCGGACCTGTCCAGGCCGCGCACCTCGCAGCCGGGCGCGTGCGTGATCTCGGTCTCCGGCAGCTCGGCCCGCAGCCCGGCCAGCAGGCTGGGCACCTCGAAGCCGAGCCCGAGCTCGGGGTGGCGGGGCAGCACGTGGTTGGGGAAGGAGTAGCAGCCCATGAAGATCCGGGGGTCGTCGGCGCCCGGGCCGACCACGGCGATCTTCTTCGGCATCGGCCGCTCGGGGCTGATCAGGGGCAGCGCCGTACCGGCGTCGAGCAGGATGACCGAGCGCTCGGCCAGCTCGCGGGCGAGCGCGCGGTTGGCGGCCGAGTCCAGCTCCACCGTGCCGTCGCCCTCCGGCGTCCAGTCCCCGTCCAGCAGGCCGAGCTGCGCCTTCTGGGTGAGCAGGCGGCGCGCGGCCCGGTCGATCACCCACTCCGGCAGCTCGCCGCCGGCGACCCGCTCGGCCAGGTGCGGCCCGTAGCCGATGGTTTCCGGCAGCTCCACGTCGATGCCGGCCCGCAGCGCCTGCAGGCCCGCGTCGCCGCTGTCGGCGGCGACCTGGTGCATGGTCTCCAGGAACGGGATGGCCCAGTAGTCGGACACGACGGTGCCGGTGAAGCCCCACTCCTCGCGCAGCAATTCGGTCATCAGCCAGTGGTCGACGGCGGCCGGCAGGCCGTCCACGTCGGAGTAGGAGTTCATCACCGAGCGGGCCCCGCCGAGCGTGACGGCCATCTCGAAGGGCGGCAGGATCATGTCCAGCAGCTCGCGGCGCCCCATCGGGACCGGCCCGTGGTTGCGGGCGGCGCGGGAGGCCGAGTAGCCGGCGAAGTGCTTGAGGGTGGCGATGATCCCCGCGCTCTCCAGCCCCCGCACGTACGCGGTGCCGAGCAGGGCGACCAGGTACGGATCCTCCCCGATGGTCTCCTCGACCCGGCCCCACCGGTAGTCACGCACCACGTCCAGCACCGGGGAGAGCCCCTGGTGCACGCCCACCGCGCGCATGTCCCGCCCGATCGCGGCGGCCATGCGCTCGACGAGCTCGGGGTCGAAGGTGGCGCCCCAGGCGATGGCGGTCGGGTAGACGGTGGCGCCGTAGGTGGTGAACCCGGTCAGGCACTCCTCGTGGGCCAGGGCCGGGATGCCGAGCCGGGAGTTGCCGACGATGACGCGCTGGAGCCTGGCCAGCTCGGCGACGCCTTCCGCGGGGGTGACCGGCCTGGTGCCGAAGACGCGGGTGAGGTGGCCGAGGCCGTGCCGGACGGCCTCCTCGAAGGTGAGCTTGCCGGCGGTGGCGAGCACGTCCTGCAGGGGGGCGACGTTGTGGGTGCCGGCGGGGTCCGGGTCGGGCTGCTCGGTGGCCGGCGTCTCGTTGCCGACCCACCGGCTGCCGAGCTGGGCGATCTTCTCCGCCAGCGTCATCTCGTCGAGAAGCGCCTCGACCCGGTCGGCCACCGGAAGGGTCGGGTCCTGCCACCTGCGGTCTGGAGTGATCATCCAGCTCTCCTCATGATGTTGTGTCGGAGGTTTTCGAAATATTTCGAGACCCTGCAGTGACCTGCGCGCCCGACCTTATCCGTCACAAAACACCAGTTCAATCCCGTTCTATCTGGACCACCCCGAATGCTGTGAGGTGGCCTATTGACACCACTTCCACCGAAACTTAGATTCCATCACGCGCGGTCATGTCGCAATGTTTCGGTGGACCGGCTCTTGGCACGACGGCAAGGAGGATGCTGATCCACGACGGCTGACCATCGCATCCGTGATCAACTCGCCGCGGTCGCGGTCGCGGCACTGGAGTACGGAGATCAGCGTGGAGCCCAGAACACCATCTCGCCGCACCTTCCTCAGCCTCGCCTTGGGCGTTCCCGTCGGAGCCGCGCTGGCCTCGTGCGGAACCGCGGGCCCCGCCCCCTCGGGCGGCGGCGCGAGCGGTGGCGCGAAAGCCGCCGGGGCCACCTACTGGTACCTGAGCACCCAGCCGCAGGAAGGCATCCGGACCGGCTCCGTCGAACGGTTCAACAAGGCCAACCCGAACACCCCGATCACCGGCACCACGTTCCAGAACGACGCGTACAAGACGAAGATCAAGACCGCGCTCGGGGCCGGGCAGGCGCCCACCGTCATCTGGGGCTGGGGCGGCGGCACGCTCCGCAGCTATGTGCAGGCCGGCCAGGTCGACGACCTCACCCCGTGGTTCGACCAGAACCCGGCCGTGAAGGACCGGCTCTTCCCGTCCTCGTTCGGCGCCGCCACCATCGACGGCAAGATCTACGCGATGCCCGCCGAGGCGGTGCAGCCGATCGTGCTCTTCTACAATAAGAAGGTCTTCGACCAGATCGGCGCGGCGCCCCCGCAGTCCTGGGACGACATCATGGCCCTGGTGCCCAAGTTCAACAAGGCGGGCATCGCGCCCTTCTCGTTAGGCGGCCAGTCCCGCTGGACCAACATGATGTGGCTGGAGTTCCTGTTCGACCGGGTCGGCGGCCCCGAGGTCTTCCAGGCCGTCTTCGACGCCCAGAAGGACGCCTGGTCCAACCCCGACTCCATCAAGGCCCTCACCATGGTGCAGGACCTGATCAAGGCCGACGGCTTCATCAAGGGCTTCTCCTCCATCACCGCCGACTCCAACGCCGACCAGGCGCTGCTGTA
This sequence comes from Acrocarpospora catenulata, assembly GCF_018476525.1. Taxonomy (GTDB): domain Bacteria; phylum Actinomycetota; class Actinomycetes; order Streptosporangiales; family Streptosporangiaceae; genus Acrocarpospora; species Acrocarpospora catenulata. The sequence continues at coordinate 396,282 of NZ_JAHCST010000001.1, read as the reverse complement.
CACCGGCAAGGCGGCGATGATGCTGCACGGCACCTGGACCTACGGCAGCATGTCGCTGGACGGCGGTGACTTCGTCTCCGGCGGCCACCTCGGCTACATGAACTTCCCGCCGGTGACGGGCGGCAAGGGCGACCCCAGCAACACCGTCGGCAACCCCGGCCAGTACCTGTCCATCTACTCCAAGGCCACGCCGGAGCAGAAGGAGACCGCCAAGAAGTTCTTCGCCACCGCGGTGCTCTCCGACGAAGAGGTCAAGCAGTGGATCGACACCGGCTCGGTGCCGATCGTCAAGGGCACCGAGAGCGCCCTGGCCGCCGCCAAGGACCCCGAGTGGCTCCAGTTCCAGTACGGCATCGCCAGCAACGCCAAGGCGTTCGGCCAGTCCTGGGACCAGGCGCTCAGCCCGACCGCCGCCGAGACCCTGCTGGACAACATCGCCCAGCTGTTCCAGCTGTCCATCACGCCCGAGCAGTTCGCGTCCAACATGAACGCGGTCATCGGCAAGTGAGCACCTCCACCGCAGCGGCCACGCGCCCGGCCACGGGGGGCCGCCGCCCTGGCGGCCTCGCGTGGCTGGCCGTGCCGGCCCTGGTGTTCTTCGTCGGCTTCGCGGTGATCCCGCTGATCGGGGTGCTCGCGCTCAGCTTCACCTCCTGGGACGGGATCGGCGGGGAGATCCTGTTCGCCGGGTTCAGCAGCTGGCAGGCGGTGCTGAGCGATCCGGGGCTGCCGCACGCGCTCTGGGTGACGTTCCTGGTGATGGCCCTGTCCTGGGCGGTGCAGACCCCGGCCAGCATCCTGCTCGGGGTGTTCCTGGCCGGGGCCCAGCGGTACCGGGCGGTGCTGGCGGTGGTGTACTTCATCCCGCTGCTGCTCAGCTCGGCGGCGATCGCCATCGCGTACAAGGCGCTGCTGGACCCCAACTTCGGGCTGGGCGCCGGGCTGGGCATCGACCTGCTGGTCCAGGACTGGCTGGGGGTGCCCGAGCTGGCCTTCGGTGTGGTGATCTTCGTGGTGTCCTGGCAGTTCATCCCGTTCCACTCGCTGATCTACCAGGCCGGGGTGCGGCAGATCCCCCGCTCCATGTACGAGGCCGCCGAGTTGGACGGGGCCGGGCGGGTGCGCCGGTTCTTCAGCATCACGCTGCCGCAGCTGAAGTACACGATCATCACCTCGTCCACCCTCATGGTGGTCGGCTCGCTGACCTTCTTCGACCTGATCTTCGTGCTGACGGCGGGCGGGCCGGGGGACGCCACCCGGGTGCTCGCGCTGGACATGTACAAGCGGGGCTGGCAGGCCAACCTGATGGGGCCGGCCAGCGCGATCGCCGTCATCCTCGTCCTGGTCGGGCTCACCCTGGCGCTGGTGCTGCGCCGGATCGGCGGCCGGGACGCCGCGCACAGTCAGCAGGAGGGCGTCTGAGATGGCCACGACCCTGACCCGCGAGCAGGCCGAGGCCGGCGGGGGCCGCCGGAGGGCCGCCCGCCGCGCCGGTGTGGTCGGCGGCCACCGGAACTGGCCGGCCGGCCTGGCCGGCTGGCTCTGGCTGGCGATCGTGATCATCCCCATCTACTGGATCGTCATCACCAGCTTCAAGGAGCAGAGCGGCTACTACGCCTCCAACCCGCTGGCGCCGCCCGCCGAGCCGACCCTGCACAACTACCAGCTGGTCATCGAGGCGGGGTTCATCGGGTACTTCGTCAACAGCCTGATCGTCACGCTGGGCGCGGTGATCCCCGCGGTGCTGGCGTCCTTCATGGCGGCGTACGCGATCGTGCGCAACGGCACCGGCCGGTTCCTGCGCCTGGTCAACGGCCTGTTCCTGATGGGCCTGGCGATCCCGCTCCAGGCGACGATCATCCCGGTCTACCTGATCATCATCCGGCTGCACCTGTACGACAGCCTGCTCGGGATGATCCTCCCGTCGATCGCCTTCGCCATCCCGCTGTCGGTGCTGGTCCTGACCAACTTCATCCGCGACGTCCCGAAGGAACTGTTCGAGTCGATGCGCATGGACGGCGCCACCGAGTGGGCCATCCTCTGGCGGCTGGCCTTCCCGCTGACCCGCCCCGCCGTGGTCACGGTGTCCATCTACAACGCGCTGACCATCTGGAACGGCTTCCTGCTCCCGCTGATCCTCACCCAGAGCCCCGACAAGCGCACCCTCCCCCTCGCCCTGTGGGCCTTCCAGGGCCAGTACAGCGTGAACGTCCCGGCCGTACTCGCCTCCGTCGTGCTCACCACCCTGCCGATCCTGGTCCTGTACGCGGTGGGCCGCCGCCAGTTGCTCAGCGGCCTGACCGCGGGCTTCAGCCGGTAGTCGCGCGCCCTTGATGTCAGGATCATCCCGACAGAGAGGGAATCATGGAACTTTCCGACAGTGTCGCCAATGCGGCGGCGATCGGTCCTGACGTCCGTACCGGCACCATCGACGATGTCGAGCACATCGTCGTGCTGATGCAGGAGAACCGGTCCTTCGACCAGTATTTCGGGACGCTTGGAGGGGTGCGGGGGTTCGGGGATCCCCGGCCGGTGGTGCTGCCGAGCGGGAAACCGGTCTGGTACCAGTCGGACGGCGCCCGGGAGGTGCTGCCGTTCCGGCCGGACGGCGGGCCGCTCGGCGGGAAGTTCCTGGAGGAACTGGACCACGAGTGGAACAGCGGTCACGTCGCTTTCAACGAGGGCAGGTACGACCGGTGGATTCCGGCGAAGACCCCGGGGACCATGGCCTATCTGACCCGGGAGGACCTGCCCTTCCACTACGCGCTGGCCGACGCCTTCACCGTCTGCGACGCCTTCCACTGCTCGGTGCTCGGGCCCACCGACCCCAACCGTTTCTACATGTGGACCGGTCACACCGGAAACGACGGGAACGGCGGCGGGCCCGTGCTCCAGAACGACCAGCTCGGGTACGGCTGGACGACCTATCCGGAGCGGCTGGAGCGGGCCGGGATCTCCTGGAAGATCTACCAGGACGTCGGCGACGGGCTGGACGCGGCGGGCAACTGGGGCTGGACCCATCACGCGCCCTACATCGGCAACTACGGCAGCAACTCGCTGCTGTTCTTCACCTCCTACCGGGAGGCCGGGCCCGGCGACCCGCTCTACGAGAAGGCCAGGACGGGGACCAACGCCAAGGCCGGGGAGGGATTGTTCGACCACTTCCGGGCCGACGTGCTGAACGGGCGGTTACCGCAGGTGTCGTGGCTGGCCCCGCCGGAGGCCTACAGCGAGCATCCGAACTGGCCCGCCGACTACGGCGCCTGGTACATCGCGCAGACCCTGGACGCGCTGACCGCCAACCCCGAGGTCTGGAGCCGGACCGTGCTGCTGGTCACCTACGACGAGAACGACGGGTTCTTCGACCACGTGGTGCCGCCCTATCCGGCCGCCTCGCCGGAGCGCGGGGCGTCCACGGTGCCGGTGACCGGCGAGATCTACACGGGTGGCGGGGACTTCCTGAACGGGCCGTACGGGCTGGGGGTCCGGGTTCCGATGATCGTGGTGTCGCCGTGGAGCCGGGGCGGCTGGGTGTGTTCCGAGGTGTTCGACCTCACCTCGATCATCCGGTTCATGGAGGCGCGCTTCGGGGTGTACGAGCCGGGCATCTCGCCCTGGCGGCGGGCCGTCTGCGGCGACCTCACCTCGGCCTTCGACTTCACCCGCGCCGATCTCGGGCCGCTTCCCCTGCCCGACACCACCGCCATGGCCCCACGGGACCGCGAGCGCCACCCCGACCATGTCTCCCCGCTGCCCGCCGACCCCGCCCTGCCCAGGCAGGAGCCGGGCTTGCGGCCCGCCCGCGCCCTCCCGTACGACCTGCGGGCCGACGGCCGGACCACGCCGGACGGCGCCTTCACGATCGAGTTCGAGAGCCGCGGCCCGGCAGGCGCCGTCTTCTACGTGACCTCCCCGGACGGCGGCCCCTGGACCTACACCGTCGAATCCGGCAAATCCCTCACGGCCACCTGGCCCGCAGGCCCGTACGACCTGACGGTCCACGGCCCCAACGGCTTCCTCCGCACCTTCACCGGCCAGCCCGGCGACCTCGAAACCACCCTCGGCTCCGGCACCCTTGTAATCACCGGCGCCCCCTGCGAGATCACCATCACCGACGGGTACGGCACCACACCCCCGGCCACCTACCACCTGACGCCGGACACCTCCGTCACCCACCCCGTCCCCCTCACCGGCTGGTACGACCTCACGGTCACCTCCCCCACCGCCACCCGCCGTCTCGCCGGCCACGTGGAGAACGGCGAACCCAGCCGGAGCGACCCAGGAATCATCGCGGAGGAATCATCGCGGCCATGAGCTCAAGGAGCTCACTGAATCTCGGACGTGACCTTCTTGGGGAAGAGGGTGTAGCTGAGCGGCCAGAGGGCGGCGATCAGGGGGACCTTCAGGGCGCCGAGCATGAAGGCGGACAGGGCCTCGGTGCGGGAGGCGTCGCCGACCATCCAGATGGCGAGGAAGAGGAGCAGGCAGGCGAGGCCGTACGCGAGGACGATGCGCAGCCAGAAACCCCACTCGTAGCGGACCCGGGCGGGGCCGCCGGGCGGGGGCTTCCACGGGGGCGGGCCGCCGGCGAACCGGTGGGCCACGTGGGCGTCCACCCAGCGGATCGTCCGGTGGCCGAAGACCACCGAGTACGCGAGGTAGGTCGCGGCCAGCCCGTGCTGCCAGGTGGCCACCGCTCCGGACCGCATGTCGATCACCCCGGCGACCAGCAGCACCAGGTCGATCAGCGGGACGCAGAGCAGCAGGAACGCGCTCAGCCGGGGCATGCGCAGGCCGTACCTGGCCAGCAGGCCGAGCCCGAGGACCACCCAGAAACCGATCTCACACGCGATGATCAGAGCAAGCACGCCAGCCCCTCCTGTCGTTGGCTTGCTGTCCATGCTCGGGGGCCGCCGGGCCGTCCTCCTCGTCGGCGGGAACGAATCGCGATACATCCTTCGATGTACGTCAGATGGTGAGATAGGGGACGTGGCCTTCGTCAGGCAGGACATCGGGGTGGCCGTCGCGCTTTTCGCGGGCGGCCTGGTGCTGCTCGCGGCCGGGGTGGTCATGCCGGGCGGGGCGCCGCCCAGCCTGCTCGCCGTACCCCTCGCGATCGCCTGCACGGGAGTCGCGCTCCGGCGCCGCGCGCCGGTCCTGGTGCTCGTCCTCGGGGTGATCGCCCTGGTGGGTGACATCGCGCTCGGCCCGTCCCTCGGCACGATCCTGATATTCACCGACAACATCTACGCCGCCGTCCTGTACGGCCCAGCCAGACTGTCCCGCGCGCTCCTGCGCGTCACCTCGGTGCTCACCCTGGTCATCGCCGCCGTCGCCGGATATGTCGCCCACGACTGGCGGGCAAGCGCGATCATCGGGGTCCAGGCCGCCCTGGTCGGACCCCTGGCCGTCGTCACGGGCATCATCGTGCGCCAGCACCGCGACCAGGCCGAGGCCGAGCGGACCAGGGCCGAGCAGATCGCCCGCCTGGCGGAGCTCGACCGCCGGATCGCGATCACCGAGGAGCGGACCCGTATGGCCCGGGAACTCCACGACCTGGTCGCCAACCACTTCAGCGCGATCGCGATCCAGTCCGCGGGCGTGCTCTCCCGCCCGGATCTGGAACCCCAGGCCGTGCAAGCGGTCCTGGAGTCGATCAGGGAGAACAGTGTCCAGGGCATGGCGGAAATGCGTACCATGATCGGCCTGCTCCGGGCCGACCCGGCCGACGACGGGGAACCGACCCGGCGCCGCCTCGCCGACGCCCCCGAACTGGTCGAACGTTCCGGCCTCCCGGCGACCCTCACCATCACCGGCGAAACCCGCGAACTCCCCGCCGCCGTCGACCTCGCCGGGTACCGGATCCTCCAGGAATCCCTCACCAACGCCCTCAAACACGGCAGGACTCCCGCCGGTGTCACCATCGACTACCACCCGGCCGGTGTCACCCTGACCGTGGACAACCAGGTCGGCGAGCACGAATACCGCCTGCCGGGCGCGGGCGCGGGCCTGGTCGGGATGCGCGAACGCGCCGAACTCATCGGCGGCAGCTTCGAGGCGGGGCCGCACCAGGGCGGCTGGCGCACCCGCGCCCAGTTGCCCGCCAGGGAGGAGATCTCATGATCCGGGTGCTGGTCGCGGACGACCACGCGGCCGTCCGGGCGGGCCTGCTGCTCATCCTCGGCGGTGCCCCCGACATCGAGGTGGTCGGCGAGGCGGCCGACGGACGCGCCGCCGTCGAGCTGGCCACCCAGACCCGCCCCGACGTCGTCCTCATGGACATCCGCATGCCCCGCCTGGACGGCATCGCCGCCACCGCCGCCCTCAACGGCATCACGGACGTCCTCATCCTCACCACCTTCGACCAGGACGAATACGTCTTCGGCGCGCTCCGCGCCGGCGCCGCCGGCTTCCTGCTCAAGAACACCGACGCCCCCGCCCTGCTGGAGGCCATCCGCGTGGTCGCCCGCGGCGACGGCCTCATCGCCCCCTCGGTCACCCGCCGCCTGATCACCGCCTTCGCCCGGACCCGCCCCGCCGACCGCCCCGACCCCGCCGTCCTCACCACCCGCGAACGCCAGGTCCTCACCTGCCTCGGTCGCGGCCTCTCCAACGCCGAAATAGCCCGCGAACTAGACATCGCGGAACCAACAGCCAAAACCCACGTAAGCCGCGTCCTCACCAAACTCGGGCTGCAAAGCCGCGCCCAGGCCGCCGCCTACTACGGGGGCACGTGACGACGCCCGGTTTGACGCTTCCTGATGGCTGCGGTTTTCTGCTGCGGTGGGCGATCTTTCTATCGGGCAGCTCAGCGGCGACTGGCCGACCACCGCCTCCCAGGCCGAGGCCGTCCAGGAACGCCTGCGCCCCCTCGTCGACCTGACCACCCCCGGACCGGAGTCGGCCGAGCTGGTGGCGGGGCTGGACGTCGGGTACGCGGCCCACTCGGACGAGGTCACCGGTGCGATCGTGGTGCTCGACTCGGACCTGCGGGTCGTCGACCAGGCCACGGCCCGCCAGAAGGCGCGATTCCCGTACATTCCCGGCCTGTTCGCGTTCCGCGAGCTGCCCCCGCTGCTCGCCGCCCTCGACCACCTCACCGTCCAGCCCGACCTGCTGATCTGCGACGGGTACGGCCTGGCCCACCCCCGCCGCTTCGGCCTCGCCTGCCACCTGGGCGTGCTGACCGGGCTCCCCACCGTCGGCGTGGCCAAGACCAGCTTCGTGGGCACCCACCAGCCGCCCGATCTCGAACGCGGCAGCTGGACCCCTCTCCTCCTGGACGGCACGACGGTGGGCCGCGCGCTCCGCACCCAGACCGGCGTGAAGCCCGTCTACGTCTCCCAGGGCCACCGCATCAGCCTGGAAAACGCCACCGCCAACGTGCTCCGCGTCACCCCCGCCTACCGCCAGCCCGAGCCGATCCGCCTGGCCGACAGGCTGTCCCGAGCGGAGGACTGAACGCCGCGGCGGCGCAGCAACAGCCACCCTGCCGCACCGATGGGGCCCGCCTTGGTCCTGACCGGCAGTCGGACTGGCGACGGTGGCGGTGGGATCGGCCGGAGCGGGCTTCCTAGGGGTGCCGAGAGCGGCGATGAGGGCGGCCGGGCGCCGGAGACTAGGGCTTGCGGGCGAGGCCGCCCCAGCAGGCCACCTCCGGTGCGGCGCCCCACGGGTCCGGGTCCGGGCGCCAGTTGACCACCGAGACGACGCCCGGTTCGAGCAGTTCCAGGCCGTCGAAGAAGTGGCGGATCACTTCGGGGCTGCGGGGCTTGTAGGGGACCGCGCCGCTGCCGCCGTTGTATCCGGTCAGCGCCTTGACGTACGCGGGGTCGGTGTCGGTGCCGTCGTACAGGGCCAGGTAGCTGCCGGAGGGCAGCGCGTCGAGCAGGCGGGCGATGATGTCGCGGATCTCCGCGTCGTCGGCGACCAGGCCCATGATGCCCATCAGCATGAGCGCGGTCGGCCGCTCGAAGTCCAGGGTCTTGGCCGCCTGCTCCAGGATGTAGCCGGGGTCGCGCACGTCGGCCTGGATGTAGGCGGTGGCGCCCTCGGGGGTGCTGGTGAGCAGGGCCTCGGCGTGCACCAGCACCAGGGGGTCGTTGTCGACGTACACGATCCGGGAGCCGGGGGCGATGCGCTGGGCCACCTCGTGGGTGTTGTCCACGGTGGGCAGGCCGGTGCCGATGTCCAGGAACTGCCGGATGCCCGCGTCCTCGGCCAGGTGGCGCACCACCCGGGTGAGCATGTACCGCGACTGCCGGGCGATGTCGACCATGCCGGGGAACACGCCGAGCACCCGGTCGCCGGCGGTGCGGTCGATCGGGTAGTTGTCCTTGCCGCCCAGCAGGTAGTTCCAGACCCGGGCCGAGTGGGGCCGCGAGGTGTCGATCGTCACCTGCCCCGGCCGCGCGGTGTTCCTGTCGGCCACGTTCTCATCAGCCACGGGGGTGCTCCCTCGCTTCGTCACCTTGGGCAGGGCTGCCGGCCTCGGCACGAAAGCACCAATGCGGCCGACGTCGAACACGTCGCACGAAATCCGCTGAGATCATATCCCTCTACCGCTTATGGGGGAGATTCCGGTGAAACATGTCGCCGAGGCGTGGGCGTTTATGGAGTAAAAGGGGGAGTTATGTCCATGCCGTCAAACAACGTGACAGATGTCGCTTACGAGGCCCATCGGCTGACCGTGGACACCGGCGTACCGTTCGAGGAGTTCCGGCAGCGGTACGAAGCGGCGGTCCCGGCCCTGGACCAGCCGGTGTTCGAGCGGCTCATCCGGGAGGACGCCGACTGGCCCGCCGTGCTCAGGGCCACCGAGCGGAACGCCCCGCACGGCTTCATCATCTACTGGTCCTTCGACAACACCGCGCTGCTGCGCCTGTCCGGGGACCGCTGGCGGAGCGTGCAGTACCTGATGGGCAACCACACGATCGCCCAGCGCATGTTCCACCACAACCCGGCCGTCATGGAGTACGCGCCCCTCCGCACCACCCTCTACGAGGACGCCGGCGGCGTGACCCGCTTCGCCATCGACCAGCCGAGCCGCCAGTTCGGCGGCTTCGACGACCCGGCCATCGCCGCCGTGGGCGTGGAACTGGACCACAAGGTCGCCGACCTGCTGGAATTCCTCGACGCGCCCGTGCCTCAGCAGCTCAGATCCGGCTAGGCGCAGGCGTACCGCACCGCCAGGCTGTGCAGCAGTTCGCGGAGTTCGGGCGGATCCAGCACGGTGAAGGGCACGTTCAGGGTGCCCAGGAAGGCGGCGAGGTTGGCCAGGGAGTCGCCGCCGGTTTCCAGGACGCCGTCCTCGTGCAGCAGCCCGGCGGTGGGCGGGAGCACCTCGGCGAGCCGGTCGAGCGGGGCGTGCAGGCGGACCCGGGCCTGGTGACGCCAGGCGGTGGAGCCGACGCCGCGGAGGACGTGGGTGGCGGCGTCCTCCGGGGGTTGGCGGGGGGTGAAGCGGGGGCCGTTCGGGGTGCGGGGCTGGATGCGGTCGGCGCGGAAGGTGCGCCAGTCGGCGCGGGCGGTGTCCCAGGCCAGCAGGTACCAGCGGCGTCCGGTGTAGACGAGGCGGTGCGGTTCGGCGGTGCGCGGCCCGGCGGTGCCGTCCCGGTCACGGTAGTCGAAGCGAAGTTGCTCGTGGTCGCGGACGGCGGCGGCGATCAGGGCCAGCGTGCCGGCGTCCACGGTGGGGCCACGGCCCGCCACCGACACGGTGGCCGCCCGTACGGCGTCGATGCGGTGGCGGAGCCGGGACGGCAGCAGCTGCTGGAGCTTGGCCAGGGCGCGCAGCGAGGTCTCCTCGATGCCGGTCACCGTGCCGGAGGCCGCCGCGTGCAGGCTGACCGCCACCGCCACCGCCTCCTCGTCGTCCAGAACCAGCGGCGGCAGCGCCCGGCCCGCGCCCAGCCGGTAACCGCCCGCCGCACCCGGAGTGGAGTGGACCTGGTAGCCGAGCAGGCGGAGGCGCTCGACGTCGTTGCGCACGGTCCTGGTGGTGACCTCCAGGCGTCCGGCCAGTTCGGGGCCCGGCCAGTCGGGGCGGGACTGGAGCAGGGCGAGCAGGCGGAGCAGGCGCACCGAGGTTTCCAGCATTTCCGCGTTCCCCCTTCATTGCGGAATCGGAGGTTCCGCAATGGCTCCTAGCGTGCCAGTACCACAGAGAGGAGCACACCATGTTGCGAGGACCGGCCACCGTCAACTTCTGGGCCGAGGACCTGGAGGCCGCCAAGGAGTGGTACGCGGAACTGCTGGGCGTGCAGCCGTACTTCGAACGGCCGGGGAACGGCGAGCCCGCCGCGTACTACGAGTTCCGGATCGGCGACTACCAGGCCGAACTCGGGCTCGTCGACCGGCGTTACGCGCCGCCCGGCGAGCCCGGTGGCGGCATCGTCCTGCACTGGCACGTGGACGATGTGCAAGGGGCCTTGGACCGGCTGCTGACGATGGGGGCCAAGCCGTACCTGCCGCTGACCGCACGGGGGGAGGGGTTCGTGACCGCGGCGGTGGTCGACCCCTTCGGCAACGTGCTCGGTGTCATGTACAACCGGCACTACCTGGAGGTCCTGGACTCGGTCAGAACGTGACGGTCCACCCTTCGCGCCTGGCCTGGTCCTTGGTGTACGAGACGCCGTGCACCTTGAGACCCGCCGGGTCGAGCAGGGTGATGGCACCGCCGCTGTTGCCCAACTGCAGGGCGTCGGCGACCGACAGGCGCAGGGTCTCCCCCGCGGCGATGGCGCCGGTCAGCGGCAGGGTGCGTTTGGCCTGGTCGGCGAGGCGCCAGCCGTCCAGGGTGAGCGTGTCGGGCGAGGCGTTGAGCAGGGTGACGGTCTCCCGCTCGGGGGCGGGGCCGACGGGGTTGACCAGCGCGGCGGCGATGCGGAGCGGCAGGTCGCCGGGGACCGGCCGGGACGGGGCGGTCACGAGGGCGTGGCCGGTGGTGTCGTCGGTGTGCCAGGCCTGGGACTGGAAGGCCAGGAAGATGGCGATCCACCGGTTCTCGCCGGGAAAGTGCAGGAGCAGGCCGCCGTCCTGCCAGACCCCGTCGTCCCGGCGGAACCGGTCGCTGTTGCCCTGATTCATGTGCACGTCGTGCACCCCGTTGCCGGGCAGGAAGCCGAAGATCTTGTCGCGGGTGGTGGCCTCCGGGCCCCAGCGCTCGCCGAAGACGTACAGGGCGGACGCGGGGTCGTTGGTGGCGCGCTCGACGTAGTGGTCGAGCTTGTCGGCCAGGTCGTTGTCGACGCCGGGGAGGTCGGGCGGGAGCGGGCGCATGCCGGCGGGGTCGAACAGGTTGCCGCGGATGTAGTCCAGGCTCGCCTGGCCGGGGCGGGAGGCCAGCGGCGTCCAGCCGCTGCCCGGGGCGGGCAGCAGCGCGGTGAGCGGGTGGGTGAAGTTCTCGTCGGCGAGGTAGAGCAGTTCGGAGGGCGCCTCCTGGGAGAGCACGTTGACGGCGATCCGGTAGTCGGTGCCCGCGTTGTCGCGCAGGTGGATCTGGTAGTGCGGGGTGTCGGTCTTTCCCTCCCGGCGCCGGTCCACAGGGCGGCCGGCGAGCACACCGTACGAGCGCAACGGCATGGGTGAAGCTCCAATCAGCACAAGAAACCGGTTTTACGAGCTTTTATCGATACAGCCCGAATTTAAATCGCGCAGGGGCGACATTTCGGGGTTTGCGGGAGACTCGGAGGGCCGTAGCCGCTCGCTCCCACACCATCATGGTCACTCCATGTACGTTAGTGATCACTGATTGTGTTCACAACCTGGAAGGGAGCGCCCTGCCATGCGACACATATTCGTCCCGGCTTTCGCCGCGGTGCTGGCCGCCCTGACGGCCACCGCCACGCCGGCGAGCGCCGACACCACCATCAAACCCATGACCTTCGTCAACCAGGACCTGGTCAACCGGATGGACGGCAGCCGCCTGCTGCTCGTCAGCGACGCCACCGCGGACGGAACCGCCGTGATGACCACGCGCGGCATCACCCGCGACGCCTTCCTCAGCGAGGCGTGGGACGCGGAGGGAACCTGGAGCCACCGCAAGCGGACGTGGACCATGACCCTGCGCAACCGCGCCGCCGACAAGTGCCTCCAGCCGGCCGACGACACCCCGGCCCGGGGCGAGGCGGTCGTGGTCCGCACCTGCGACGGCTCCGACCTCCAGAAGTGGAGTCTGCGCCTGGAGACCAAGGGCGGCAACACCCACCGCTGGTGGATCTGGCGCCCGGTCACCAACCTGCAGCTCGCCATGTCCGTCGGGTCGGTCGGCCCGGACTCCAACCAGATCACGCTGGACTACGCCTACCCGACCTACGACCGCATGTGGCTGCTCGGCCCGGACAACAGCAACTGGTGGTAACCCACCCAGACCCTTGAGGCCCAGGTGACCCCGCCAACGGCGGGGTCACGGCGTTTTGAGGGGCTTCACGTAGGCATGCACTTCCGGCTACCGGTCGAAAGTACGGTTCAGGATTGTGCTTTCGGCTTATGCCGGGAACCGGGTGATTTCCGCAGGATGAGCCCATGTCCACCGAAGATCACACCGCGGCCCTGAAACCCCGCGACACCACGGCCTCCCCCGGACGCCCCCGTATCGCCGCCCTCGACGTCATCCGCGGATTCGCCCTCTGCGGCATTTTGGTCGCCAACATCCTGCCCATAGCCAACCTGGACCACTCCGTTGTCCGTACCGACGTCCAATCGGGCGGGTGGGAGGCGCTTCTCATCGGCGGGCGCTTCTTCCCGATCTTCTCCCTGCTCTTCGGCGTCGGCTTCTCACTCCTGCTGAGATCGGCCGCGGAGCGCGCCCCACGGCCCCGCCTGATCCTGCTCCGCCGCCTGCTCACCCTGCTCGCGATCGGCCTGGTCCACATGTTCCTGATCTGGCCGGGCGACATCCTGACGATCTACGCCGTCATCGGCCTGGTGATCCTGTTCCCCTCGACCTGGCTCCCCCGGCAGGCCGTGGCCGCCCTCGCCGCCGTCCTCCTCGCGGCCTCCCTGATCTTCTCCGCCGGCGGCGGCTTCACCCTGGTCCCCGGCCTGCTCCTGCTCGGCTCGGCCCTGACCCGGTACGGCGTGATCGACCGAATCGAGACCTCGGCCCGGGTACCGGCCATCCTGGCCCTGATCTTCACCGCGCTGAGCGTCCCGGTCCTCTGGTGGCAGACGAGCGACGCCCCCGGCGCCCACAACGCCCTGGCCCTCGGCGGCCTGCTGGTCGCCGCCGCCTACGTCTGCGCCCTGCTGACCCTGCTGCACACCCCCCTGCGCCGGTTCCTGCGTGCCGTCTTCGCCCCCCTGGGCCGCATGGCCCTGACCAACTACCTCTCCGCCAGCCTCGTCGTCCTGGCCATCGCCCACACCCTGGGCCCGGTGGCCGCCTGGCCGCCGGTCAAGATCAACCTCACCATCGCCGCCATCCTCGCCACCCAGTGGGCCCTGTCCACCCTCTGGCTCCGCCATCACCGCCAGGGCCCGCTCGAATGGCTCTGGCGCTGGGCGACCTGGGGCCACCGCCCCACTCCCGTCGCGGTGGCGCGGTAGGGTCCCAGCCATGCCGACACCGCTCACCCCCGACGAGGAACACCGGTTCGTCCACGCGATGGCCGCCCACGTCGCCGAGAAGCTCGCCAACGGCGAGAGCTTCCGCGTCAGCGTCTACCCGCACGTGGCACACCTGTTCAGCGAGGTGACCAGCCAGGCCGCCACCCGCCTCGGCCGCCCGGTGACCGGCTACAGCAACGGCCGGGAGTTCTTCATCACGCTGCCTCCGAACGAGGAGCTCGAGGCAACACCGCGTTAACCTGCGAATCCGCATCATTGACTACTCCCCGCGAATTCCTCGATATGGGGAGAACTACGTAGCGAACGTGCGGGGGTGGATTCCCCCGCACGCTTCACAACCGGCTCAGGTGGTGCGGTCGAACAGGCGGTCGCGGGTGGCGCGGGCCAGGCCGGGGTCGTCGGCGAAGACGCCGTCCACGCCGAGTTCGAAGAGGCGCTCCAGCCAGCCCATGACGTCGCCGGTGGCCCGGGGGTAGGCGGGGGTGCCAGGGGTGCCGAGGCGGTAGTCCAGCGGGAGCTGGGCGTTCTCGTCGCGGATGGTGAAGGGGTGGACCTTCAGGCCGCGGCGGTGGGCGTCGCGGATCAGGGAGGTGGGCCGGCCCAGCTTGCCGGTGGCGTCCACGGGGATGATGCGGGTGGTGGCGGGGCCGATGCCGTCGGCGTACTTGGCGATCTCCTTCAGTCCGTCCGGGGTGATCAGGCTGTCGTAGGTGCGGGGGTCACCGGCCGCCACCAGGTCGTACGGCGCGCCGCTGCCGTTGATGAGCTGGATGATCGGCAGCTTGGTCTTGGTCCGCAGCTCCTTGAGGTTGGTGGTCTCGAAGGACTGGAGGAAGACCGGGGAGCGCTTGTCCCGCCAGCCGTGCCGGTTGAGCACCTCAAGCAACGGCTCCTCCAGGGACAGTCCGATGGAGTCGAAGTAGGTGGGGTGCTTGGTCTCCGGGTAGACGCCCACGCCGTACTTCTTGGCCAGCTGGACGACCTCGTCGAAGGTCGGGATCACGGCCAGCCCGTTGTAGGCGGTGTTGTCCGGGCGCAGGTCGGGGATGCGCTCCTCGGCCCGCAGGGTGCGCAGCTCGTCGAGGGTGAAATCCTCGGTGAACCAGCCGGTGACGGACGACCCGTCGATCACCTTGGTGGTCCTGCGGTCGGCGAACTCGGGGTGGTTCTCCACGTCCGTGGTGCCGGAGATCTCGTTCTCGTGCCGGGCCACCAGGATGTGGTCCTTGGTGGAGACCAGGTCAGGCTCGATGTAGTCGGCGCCCATCTTGGCCGCCGCCTCGTACGACAGGAGGGTGTGCTCCGGCCGGAAGGCGGGCGCGCCCCGGTGGCCGATGATGAGGGGCCGCTCCCCGCCGAACCGGTTGGCGGTCGCGTCGCCCGGAGCCAGGACAGAGATCAGCGCTCCGCCCGCGAGCACGGCCAGCGCGCCGGCCAGCACTCGGTTTATCACCATGACGTTTCCTTTCAGTACGAACTCGCGGGCACGCTAGTGACGCGACCTGTCCCGGGCATGGCTGCCCAGTTAACGATCAGTGGGTACGCATGGTCAGATCAGTTGACACGTGACCTTTCAAGGGGTGACGGCGCTCACCAGCCCGCCACCACCACCTTGCCGATGCTTCTCGCGCTCTCCATCAGCTGGTGTGCCTCGGCGAGGGTGGCCGCGCCGATCGGCCCCAGGCGTTTGGTCATGGTGCCGCGCAGCTGACCGGCGTCCACCAGTTCGGCGACGACGTTGAGCAGGTCGTGGTGGGTGGTGTCGCCGGGCGCGTACAGGGGCCGGGAGAACATCATCTCCCAGTGCCAGGTGAGGCTCTTGGCGAACAACTCCGACGCCCGGGCGTCCACCTGGTCGAGGGCCGTGACCTGGCCGAACGGTTTGAGCATCGTCGCGTACGCGGTGAGTTTCCCGGCCGAGTACGGGCTGAACACGTACTCGACCCCCTGCGGCGCGATCTCCAGGACGGCCGCGGCGAGGTCGCCGTGGTGGTCGACGACGTGATGGGCGCCCATCTCCTCGGCCCAGGCCCGGGACTCCGGCCGGGAGGCCGTGCCGATCAGGGTCAGGTCGGGGAACTGCTGCCGGGCCAGCTGGAGCAGCATCGAGCCGACCCCGCCGGCCGCGCCCACCACGACCATGGTGCCCGTGGCCTCCCTGGCCAGCCGGAACCGATCGTGCAGGGTCTCCCAGGCGGTGATCGTGGTGAGCGGCAGGGCGGCCGCCGCCGCGAAGTCCAGCCCGGCCGGTTTGCGGCCGACGACGCGCTCGTCCACCAGGTGGTATTCGGTGTTGGTGCCCGGGCGGGCGATCGACCCGGCGTAGTAGACCTCGTCGCCGGGCTGGAACAGGGCCGCCTGGCCGCCGACGGCCTCCACCACACCGGCCGCGTCGTAGCCGAGGATGCCCAGTTCGGGTTTGGCCGAGCGGCGGGCCCGTTCAATGACGTCCAGCGGGTTCACCGAAACCGCCTCGATCCGGACCAACAGGTCGTGGCCCTCCGGCGACGGGATCGGCATCTCCGCGTCCACCGCCACGTTCTCCCGGAACCCGACCACCCGCATCATGTCCGCCATGCTGCCGCCTCCCCCGATTGGTGACTCTCCGTGACTATCCATTGCATCACGTCACCAAGGATCACCTCGCACCGATAGCCGGATAATCGTCGTGTTCGCTACGACCGGGAGCGTGCCCCATGATCGAGGTCTTCAGCGAGACCCCCTGCCGGCTCGGCGAGAGCGCCCTGTGGGACGGCAGGCGCCTGTACTGGGTGGACATCCCCGGCCACCGCCTGTACGCCAGGGAGTGGCCGGACGGCGAGATCCGCACCCTCGACCTGCCGGAACCGGTCGGCAGCGTGGCCCTGCGCGCCGGGGGCGGCCTGGTCGCCGCGCTCCGCCACGCCATCGCCTTCTGCGACCTGGACCGCGGCACCGTGGACGTCGTCCGCGAAGTCGAGACCGACCTACCCGGCACCCGCCTCAACGACGGCGCCGCCGACCCGGCCGGCCGCTTCTGGTTCGGCTCCATGGACCTGGCGGAAACCGACCCCACCGGCTCCTTCTACCGCCTGGACCCCGACCTCACCGTCACCCGCGCCTTCACCGGCGTGATCTGCTCCAACGGCCCCGCCTGGAGTCCCGACGGCCGCACCCTCTACCACGTCGACTCCCTCCGCCGCGTCATCCACGCCTACGACCACGACCCCGCCACCGGCACCCTCGGCCCCCGCCGCCTCTTCGCCTCCGACGAGGGTCACCCCTGGTTCCCGGACGGTCTCACCATCGACGCCGAAGGCTTCCTCTGGAACTGCAAGTGGGACGGCGCCCGCGTCACCCGCTACGCCCCCGACGGCACCATCGACCGTGAACTCCCGGTCCCCGTCCCCCGCCCCACCCGCTGCGCCTTCATCGGCCCCGACCACACCACCCTCGCCATCACCACCGCCCGGATCGGCCTCACCCCCGGAGCTCTCGCCGAGGCCCCGCTGTCGGGCCACGTCCTGCTCACCGATCCGGACGCACGCGGCCTGCCCGCTCCGGTTTTCGCCGGATAGTTCTATACGGCCTTATCCCTATACAGCCTTGTCCCCGGGGAGCAGCACGGTGGTGAGGATGCGCAGGCGGCGGCCCTTCTTGGGGGCGTTGGCCAGGCGGGGCTGGAGCACTTTGAGCAGGTCGCGGAGCATGTCGGCGTACTCGGCGTCGTCGAGCCACATGCCCGCCATGCGGTAGGTGGCCCCGTCGCGGATCGGGTCCACGTCGTCGCGTTCCACGTACCGGTCGAAGTCGGCGAGCAGCCCCGCGACGAAGGCCATGAACGCCTGGCGGTGGTCGTCGGTGGTCATGGTCTCGGCCTCCTCGGGGGTGATGATCGCGGCGGCCACCCGGAGCACGTAGGTGCGCTCCAGCGCGCCGCGGACCCTGTGCTCGGCGACCACCTGGAGCACACCGGCCTGGACCAGCCGGGACACGTGCCGGTAGAGGCTGGCCGGGGGGATGTCCGGCAGTTCGGCGATCAGGTCGCCGGTGGTGAGCGCCCGGTTTCCGAGAAACGCCTGCACAATCCGCAACCGGACCGGGTGCAGGAGCAGATCAGCGCTGGTCACCTCTACCACTCTAGTTACACACTCTCAATCGTGCTAACGTTCTTAATAGTGAGAATGGACATAAAGGGGTGATAGCCGATGAGTCCGGAAATCCTGGCACTCCTGACGCTGACCGTCGCCTTTACTGCCTGACCGACCTCCGCGACACCCCGGAGGAGGACGTCCAGGTCTTTCCCCGCTGGCTGTGGGCCGTGATCATCTGCTTCGTCACCGCCCCCATCGGCGGCATGGCCTACCTCCGCTACGCCGTCCCCCGCGCTGATCCTCCTATTGGCAGCAACGGGTAACCATTTGGGCGCGATCAATAGCCAGTAGTTATTGCTAACCGGCGCGCGGCACGCTCCAACCAAAAATTGGAACGGTATAAGTCCTGCGGCGGATTCGAGTAGCCATGTTGAGCGGAATCAGGCGGGCGAGTACCGTCCGGACCGGCATCGTCATTGCGCTGGCCACGTTGGCCACGGCCTGTGGTTCTCCCCCCGAAGAAACGATCGCGATATTCTCCCAATCCCCTTCGGTGGTAACCCCGGAGGCCACCACCCCGCCCCCTGTCGAAGTCCCGTCCCCGGCCCCGACAGCGACCCAGGTCCAAGCGGTCGACAAACGGGCCGACAACCGGATCGACAACCGGGGAGGCGACGACGCGGACCCGACCCCGACCCGGAAACCAACCGGGCGATCCACCGAGAAGCCCGCCGCCGCTCCCACCAAAAAGCCCGTCCGCAAGCCCACCAAGAAGCCCAGCAAACCGGCAGAACTCACGCTGCCCGTGGAACTGGCCGTGCGCAGCGTGATCCAGTTCGACCAACTGAAGGGCAAGCCCCAATGGACTTCCGGCAGCCAGGCCCGGCTGGCCGGTTCCCGATGGAAGTTCAACAGCTCCGGCAACTTCACCGTCTACGCCGACGCCAACCTTTTCCCGCTCACCGGCTCGTACACCAGGGAAGACGCCACCACCCTCCACTTCGAGGCCAGCGCCTCCAACGTCAACCCGGGCGGCACCTCGTTCACGTCCCTCACCGGCACCCTGGTCCTGCTCGACTCCGGCCTCCACGTGGCCGGCGCCTGGAGCAGCGGCGCCACCTACGGCGCCACGGTCAACGACCAGGACTTCGCCAGTAGCACCTCCTCCATGTACGAGTTCGAAATAGAAGTGGCCTGAAATTTGATCACTTGTCCGGAAAACTGGCTAGCGTCCGGGGCGTGAAACGGTGGTGGCTGGCACTGGGCACGGCAGGACTGCTCGTCGTCCCCGGCTCAACAATCCTGGACAACACGGAATCCCGGGTGCTCGCCGCCGCCTACGCCCTGCTCGGCAGGTTCCCGTACTCCTGGGGCGGCGGCCACGCCGAAACCCCCGGCCCCTCCCGCGGCACCTGCAAGGGCTACCGCGGCGACATCAAACCCTGCCCCGCACGCAAAACCCGCGGCCTGGACTGCTCCGGCCTGGCCCGCTGGGTCTACCACATCGCCCACGGCCGCGACGTCCTCGGCCCCGGCAACACCGACGCCCACTTAAAACGCCTCTACCGCGTCACCACCCCCCGCCCCGGCGACCTGGTCTTCTACGGCACCCCCAAACGCACCCACCACGTCGGCATCTACATCGGCCACACCAAAATGATCAACGCCTACGCCACCGGCACCCGAATCCGCATCGACAACATCACCACCGTCGACGACCTCCTGGGCTACTACCGCTACTAGAAACCCACCTCAAGCGACTCCTCATCCACGCAGCTGATCCTGTGACCGCGATTCAACAGTTCGGGCCGTGAAGCCGTCTCAATGGTGTCGGATGGCGAAAGGCACACATTGGATGACGACTCGCGCTTCGCGGACTTCGTCGCTGAGCGGGCGGACGCGCTGCTCCGGTACGGGTACGTGCTCAGCGGCAACCCGCACGACGCGGCCGACCTGACCCAGGAGGCGCTGATCCGCCTGCACCGGGCGTGGTCCCGGGTGCGGCGCAAACAGGACCCGGAGCGCTACACCCGGGTCATCATGGCGCGGCTGCACGTCAACGCCTGGCGTTTCCGGCGCAGGGAACGCCTGGCCTGGGATCCGCCGGAGCAGACGCACCACGCCGACTTTCCCTCCGACGGCGAGCAGGGGCTGTGGCGGGCGCTGGCGGGGCTGCCGCCCAAGCAGCGTGCCGTCCTGGTGCTGCGCTACTACGAGGAACTCACCGACATCGAGATCGCCGGGGTGCTCGGCATCTCCCGGGGCACCGTGCGCAGCCACGCCTCGCACGGCCTCAACCGGCTCCGTACCACCATCGCCGATCCGGCGGACAGCAGGAGGGGTGCCCGATGAACGGGAATCTGGAAGACCGCATTCGCAGTACGCTCGGCCACGCCGCCACCCGCGCCCCCCGCGCGCCCGGTGGACTCGCCACGGTGGTCGTGTCCCGATCGCGGCGGCGCCGGCTCAGGGCGCAGGCGCTGACCTCGGCGGTCGCGGTGGCGGTGGTGGCGATCGGGGTGGGGGTGGTGATCCGCGGCCCGGGCCCCGTCACGGTGGAACCGGCGAGCCCGTCGGAGGCGGTGGCCTCCCCTGCCACGGAGCCGAAGCCCTGGACCCCGGCGACGGAGACCGTCGAGCAGGTCTGGCCTGACGCGGTCTGGCGCATGCCCCGCAAGCTCGCCGGGGATGTCGAGGCCCGCCCCCGGGTCTTCCTGGACGACCGGACGCTCTTGCTGGAGACCTGGGAGAGCCACGAGAAGGTCGACGCGATCTACGCCTACGACCTGGTGGACGGGACCAGCCGCAAGATCGCCTCGATCAGCACGCCGAAGGGGGTGTTCGCCTCCGGGTTCACCCCGGGGAGCGGCCGGATCATCTGGATGACGTACGAGTCAGGAAATATGCGGCTCTGGTCGGTTCCCGTCGAAGGCGGTGCGCCCAGCGAGATCCACACCGACCCCCCGATCCGCGGCATCAGCGACCACCTCGCCATCGTCGGCGACCGGATCGTGTTCTCCATGGCCGACGGCGGCGTCTACACGCTCCCCCTCGACGGCGGCACGGCGACGGCGCTCCCCAACGGCGCGGGCCTGCACCTGCTGCGCTGGCCATGGGCCGGCACCCCAGGCCACCGCACCCCGAACGGGGAGATCGCCTTCCAGCGCCTGACCAACGTGGAGACCGGCGAGAGCGCCCTGGCGGCGGCCAACCCGGGCGAGATCATGGTGCGCTGCGGGATCACGATGTGCAGCGGAATCCGCCCCGGCGGCTCCACCGGCTTCGCCCGCCTCCGCGACGGAACCCAGGACCGCGATCTGCCCGGCCCCTCCTACGGCGGCCTGGCCGCCGACCGCTTCATGACCGTGCGCCGCTCCCGCTCCTCCGGCCAGGACCTGTACGACCTGCGCACCGGCCGCTCCGCCGACCTCGGCATCCGGTCCGACGCCAAGGGCGAGTCGGTCGCCGTGGAACCGGGAATGGGCGACGGCCGCCTGCTCTCCTACCCGCTCGGCGACGAGTACGTGATCATCGACCTCGCCCGCATCCCGTGACGAGTAGTCGGCGCAGGCCGGGTGGCAGAGGACCACACCCGGCCCGCGCCAGGATCACGCCGCCGCTCCGGCGAGGTGGGCGCGGAGCGCGGACAGGAACTCCTCCGGCTTCTCCAGGTGCGGGCTGTGCCCGCAGTCGGCCAGCACCACCTCGGTGAACGGCCCGTACGCGGTGAGCGCCGCCCGGGTCTGACTCACCATCGGCTGCGCGGGCGTCCCGGGCGACCCGGGCACCACGCCCAGGACCCCCAGGTAGGCCAGGTCGAACAGCGAGGTGTCGGAGACGATCACGTCATCGGCCCCCCGGATCCACAGGATCGGCGGCTTGGCCGCAGCCGCCGCCAGATCCAGCCGGAAGTGGGTGGGGGCGATCGTGTTGAGGACCCCCTTGGTGCCGGGCGCCACCCCCGGCCAGTTCTCCGAGGTCGCCGCCTCCCCCGGGTAGTGGTCCTCCCCCACCCGGGTGGTCAGCATGGACTCCACGTAGTAGTCCTCGTCCGCGATGACCGCCCCCGGCTTGACATACGCGGTCCGGAACACGTTTCGCGGCGACAGCGGCGAGGAGTCCCCCCGATCCCCCTCGACGAGCAGCTTCACGAAGTCCGGGTTGGCGCCCCCGGCCCCCGACCCGGTCCCGTCCGGATGGGTCAGCTTTCCGTCCTCCCCCTCGGTCCCCCCGAACCCGTACGGCGAGACGGGGTTGACCAGGGTCACGCTCGCGAACACCTCCGGCCGGTCCAGCAAGGCCTGCAGCACCACACCGCCGCCCAGGCTCCACCCGACCACGTGCACCCGGTCGAGCCCCAGCGTGTCGACCAGATCCAGCACGTCGTCGGAGTAGTCCCGCACCCCTCGGGTGGCGTCCACCGGCGCCGGGTCGCTCTCCCCGAACCCGCGCAGATCCACCGCGAGCGGCCGATAGCCGTCGGCCAGCGCGAGCATCGGATCCCGCCAGAACGCCGCCGAGGATACGTTCCCGTGCACGAACAACACGGCTTCCCCGGCCGCGCCCTCGACACTGAGTACATTCTGGGCGAGGCGGGAAGTGGTGATCCGCTCGTTTCGCATACCGCCGTCTCCTTCGTCGTCGGCCGTCCTCGGGCTAACTTATGGGCGAATGCGTCCCACTCCTATGGCGGCGGTCCACATAGCTGAACTCGGCGTGATGGCGTGCGGACACGCGAAGTCTCACGGGTGCCGCAGCCGGTGCACGCGCAGTGCGAGCTGGATCTCCAGGGCCCGCTCCGGCTCCTGCCAGCCCTCCCCGAGCAGCCTCCCCACCCGGTCCAGCCGCTGGGTGACGGTGTTGACGTGGATGTGCAACGCTTCGGCCGTACGGGACAGGGAACATCCGGTGCCGAAGTAGGCGCCCAAGGTCCGGATCAGCTGGGTGCCGCGCCGTTCGTCGTAGTCGGCCACCGGCCCGATCGCGTCGGTCAGGAACGCCCCCACGTCCCGCCCGCCGCCGATGAGCAGCCCGACGAATCCGAGCTCGGCCGCGCCCGCCCCGTCGCCGCTCCGGCCGAGCGCGCGCAGCGCGTCCGCGCACCTTCCGGCCTCCTGGTACGCCTCCGGCACCGCCCCCGCCAGCGCGCCTCCCGCGGTGGCCGGGGAGCCGAGCGACTGGCTGAGCTCGGCCGCGACCCGCCGCGCCAGCAGACCCGGTTTGTCCCCCGGCAACAGCAGCACCACCTCGTCGCCGCGCGCGGTGGCCAGCCCCCCGGTCAGCGCGGCCTGCGAGGACGCCCAGAACGCGGCCCGTTCCCTGCCGCCCTCGTGCCTGGCCACCACCAGCACGTGCGGCTGCTCCAGGTGCACGCCCAGCCGCCGGGCCCGGTCGGAGAGTCCGTCCAGTTCCGGGCGGGCGATGAGATCGTCAAGCAGCTCGCCGCGTACCCGGCCTTCGGCGTCGGCCACACTCCGCCGGAACAGCAACAGCAGCGCGGTGACCAGCGCGGCCCGCTCCAGGATGCGCTGGTCGGCGGAGGCGACCGGGTGATCGGTGCGGAGCACCAGCGTGCAGAGCGGCGCCGCCGCCACGTCCACCGAGGCCACGAAGGCATCCCCGCGCCGCACGGTACGCCCGAGCGCGCGCGAGGAGCGAGCCGCCTCGGCCACCCCGTCGTCCAGTTCGGCCGGCCCGACCAGCGGCAGCCCCTCCCCGTCCAGCACGGTCAGCCGCCCGCCGAGCACCTCGGTGACCACGGCCGCGACGTCCTCGATCCCGCCCCCGCGCAGTACCAGACCGGTCATCCGGTCGTGCGCCCCCGCGGCCCGCTCGATCAGGTCGCTGTGCTCCCTGATCAGCGTGTTGGCCTCGCTCAGCTCGGTCAGCGCGGCCCGGGTCTCCCCCAGCAGCCTGGCCGTGTCGATGGCCACGGCGGCGTGCGCGGCCAGCGAGCACAGCAGCGCGACCTCCTCCCGCACGAACGGCCGCGCGGTCCGGTTGGCGGCGAACAGCACCCCGATGACCTGGGTTCCCAGCCGGAGCGGCACCCCCAGGATGGCGACCAGGCCCTCTTCCTGGACCGCCTCGTCGATGGTGGTCGTGTGCCGGAACCGCTCGTCGGCGAAGTAGTCCGGCGTCGTGTACGGGGTTCCCGACTGCGCCACCAGTCCGCCGAGCCCGGCGCCCATCGCCAGCCGTAGCTGCCGGAACCGCGCGGAGATCGACCCGTCGGTGACCCGCATGTACGTGTCCCCGCGCTCCGGGTCGTTCAAGGTCAGGTACGCGATGTCGGCCCCCAGCAACTGCCGCGCCCGGTGCACGATCGCCTCGAGCACGGCGTCCAGATCGCGCAGCCCCGCCAGGTCGCCCGCCGTGTCGAACAGGGCCGACAGCTCGGTCTCCCGGCGCGCCCGGTGCCGCAGCAGCGCCCGCACCCGGAGCGCCGCGATCTTGTCCTGGTCCAGCGCCTCCAGGGTGGCCGCGTCCGCCCCCGCCGCCCTGGCCGCCAGCACGGGCCCCTCGAACTCCACCGCCGAAGCCTCCCGGGCGAGCAGTTCGAGGAAAACGTTCATGTCAGCGCGCGCTCCATCCACCGTCGATCGGGATCGACACACCGGTGATGAACGATCCCTGCGGGGCACAAAGATAAGCGACCATCTCGGCCACTTCGTCGGGTTCGATCAGCCGCTTGATGGCCGCGGGCTGGAGCATGATCCGCTCCACCACCTCGTCCGGCTCGATCCCGTGGGTCTCCGCCTGCGCCACGATCTGGTTCTCCACCAGCGGCGTCCGTACATAGGCCGGGCAGACGCACGTCGAGGTCACCCCGTACGCGCCGCCCTCCAGCGCGATCACCTTCGACAGCCCCTCCAGCGCGTGCTTGGCCGTCACGTACGCCGCCTTGTACGGCGAGGCCCGCATCCCGTGCACCGAGGAGATGTTCACCACCCGTCCCCAGCCGCCTTCCTTCATGTACGGCATGGCGGCCCTGACCAGCTTGAACGGCGCCTCCACCATCACCCTGAGTATCTTCGCGAAAACCTCAGGTGGGAACTCCTCGATAGGCGCCACATGCTGAAATCCAGCATTGTTGACGATGATGTCCACCGAAAGCCGGACATCCTCACCGGCGGGCGTCCCCGGCACCTGATCCCGGATCCCCTCCAGAAACCCCGGCTCGGCCAGATCCACCGCCACCGCGATCCCCCCGACCTCCGCCGCCACCTTCTCGGCCGCGTCCCCCCTCAGATCGGCCACGATCACGTGCGCCCCCGCCTCGGCCAGCCGCCGCGCACAGGCCCGCCCGATCCCACTCCCGGCCCCCGTGACCAGCGCCGTACGCCCAGCGAGATCCCTCTCCACACTCCTCATGCTCGAAAAATCTAGGCCGCCCCACCGCCCCGTCCCATGGGCCACACCGACATAGTCACACCCGCGACTATGTATCCGACGACCGCGTATCGACCGCGCCTGCCTGGATGCCGTCGAGAAGCCAGGCAAGACCGACGGAGAAGGTGGTATCCCAGTCGCTGTCCACGACGAGGGGGCCGTGAGTGGCCAGGACCGGATAGCGGTCGCGGTAGGCGTAGAGGTGATCACGGGCGCTTTGCGGCACGGCCTGGCCCTCGCGGGTCGTCCACGTCGCCTGCATGAGCGCCGAACCGATGACGTAGTTGGACAGGCCGTAGGCGGCGGCGGTCAGCTGCGGCTCGGTGACCCCGGCCCCCAGCAGGGTGGCGTACAGGAACTCGCTGCGGGCAAGCACGTTGGGCCCCAGCATCGGACGGCCGAGCAGCGCCGCCGACCAGGGATGTTCCAGCAGGGCGGCATGCCATCCGGTGATCAGCGCGGTGATGTCGGCGCGCCAGTCCCGACCACCCGAGCGCGGGATCTCGACCGCCGCGAAGATCGCGTCGAGGGCGAGATCGAGAACGTCGTCCTTGGTCTTCACGTGCCAGTAAAGCGTGGTGGAGCCGGTGCCGAGGCGCTCGGCCAGCCGCCGCATGGTCAGTCGCGCCGTCATCTGCGCAGGCCTGGAACTCACCGGACTGATGCGGCCCTTCGACATCGAGATCTGGTACGGCGAACGCGTGGCTGTCCTCGGCTCGAACGGCTCGGGCAAATCTCAGTTCCTCCGACTGCTGGCCGAAGCGACGGAGGGCACTGCACCCTCCGTGCGGCACACCGGTTCGGCACGGCTGGGAGCCCGGGTGGTGCCCGGCCACTTCGCGCAGACCCACACACGACCCGACCTGTACGGCCGCACCCCCGCCGAACTGGTGATGACCGGGTACGCCCGCGCCTTGGACGAAACCATGGCCGCGCTCGCCCGCTACGAACTCGCGCCGGCCCGGGACCAACGCTTCGAGACCCTGTCCGGCGGCCAGCAGGCCCGGCTGCAGATCCTCCTGCTGGAACTGTCCGGTGCGACCCTCCTGCTGCTCGACGAACCGACCGACAACCTCGACCTGGCCAGCGCCGAGGCCCTGCAGCAGGGCCTGACCTCCTTCGCCGGCACCGTCCTGGCCGTCACCCACGACCGCTGGTTCGCCGCCGACTTCGACCGCTTCCTCATCTTCGGAACAGACGGAACCGTCTATGAGACCCCCGAACCGGTGTGGAATGAGGCACGAGTCGACCGCCCCCGCTGATAGGTGGATACGACCCGCAGCGGATCGTCGGCCTTGTGAAGGTACCGAGGGTGTTCTGGGGCTACGAAGCACGTCGCGTAGAACCGCGAGTCCAACCCAGGCGGAGGAAGCGGATGACGGCGAAGCCGATACTGGTGGCGGCCAACGTCCATACGATCGTTTTTCCTATGGTCTCGATCACCTCGTTTCTGCCGGGCGGCAGCAGAATCATTTGTACGGTGGCGCCGATCGGGACGGTCAATCTGGCGAGCAGACCGATCACTCCTGGTCGTTTGACGCATGCACCGATGGCGCCCAAGGGCGCTCCGAAGATGACGCTGGCGAACCACCACACGAGTGGTTCGGATTGGTACCAGGGGAAGTCCATGCCGTTGCGGATGGTGTCCACGACGCTGTAGGCGGCCGTGGCCGCAAGCAGGGCCAGAGCGCCGGCGGCAGCGCCCCGCAACAGTCCTGCGGGGCGGTTCTCCTCGGTGCGTGTGACCAGCCAGCCCACTGCGACGGCCAAGCCCGCCCAGGCCCAGCCGGAGTCGAGTAGCACGCTGATGATTTCCGCGATTGACCACCCGCTGGTGGTGTAGGCGCGGCTTTCAAGATCGGCGTAGCTGTGGGAGAGGGCGTTCACGAGGGAGGTTGCCGCGCCGAATCCCGCGCCGACTGCCAGGGCGGCAACCAGGATTCCCACGGCGCGGGTCACACGCGAGCGGCCCTGCGGTCGACCGTGCTGTCGCTGATCGTCAGTCACGATGTCTTCCTACCGTACGGATCATGATGTGCAGGTCTGTTCGACTTGTCGCGATCTCTGTAGTGGGTCCTGGGGGTTAACCCCCTGGGCGAGGTGAGCAGGTCTGCGGGTGAATAGGTCCTGTGTCGGCTGTCTGGGAGTGGCTGAGGGTGGACCTGCGGCGGCGGGTTCGGTCGTTGGTCGCGCTTGGGGTGCTGGTGGCCCTGGGGGCGGGGGCGGTGATGGCGACCACGGCGGGGGCGCGGCGGGGGATGTCGGCGATGGATCGGCTGCTGGCGGTCACGCAGCCGGTGACGGCGATGGTGCAGCCCAATCAGCAGAACTTCGACTGGGACGCGGTTCGGCGGCTGCCGGGGGTGGCGGCGGTCGGTTCCTTCCTGTTGGCCGACATCACGCTGGAGGGGTACCCGGAGGCTGCGGTCACGCTTCCGTCGACGGATGTGGAGTTCATGTCCTCGCTCGAGACCGCGGTGGTGCTGGCGGGACGACTACCCGACGAGACGCGCCCGGACGAGGCGACGGCGCCGGAGCCTTTCCTGGCGGAGACCGGGCTGGCGCTGGGGGATCAGGTCGTCGCCAAGTTGCCGGACGGGGCCCGGCAACCGTTGCGGATCGTGGGGGTCGTCCGCACGCCGATCATGTTGAACTTCACAGAACTGATCACCACTCGGGCGTTCGCCGTCAAACATCATGCGGCGCTGATGCAGAACTCGGGCGGGGTGAACAACGCCGTCGTAAGGCTGAGCGACGGCGAGGCCGGGCTACCCGCCTTCCAGCGGGATTTCGCCAGGCTCACCGGACAGGACGACATCGAGATCAACAACATGGCCGCGATGAACGCCAAGCACGCGAAGGCGGGCGACTTCGAGGGCACCGTGCTGCTCGGCATGGCGCTGGCCGCGCTGGCCGCCTCGATGGTGCTGATCAGCCAGGCGGTGGTCCGGTACGCGGCGGCCTCCACCGAGGATCTGGCGGTGTTGCGGGTGCTCGGGCTGACTCCCAGACAGGCGCTGACAGCCACGGTGACCGGTCCGGCGCTGGCGGCGATCGCCGGGGTGGCGCTGGGCGCGGGGGCCGCCGTGGCCGTCTCGCCGCTGTTTCCGATCGGCAGCGCGCAGGAGGTGGAACCGTACCCCGGGGTGTCGGTGGACGGGGTGGTGCTCGCGGCGGTGGCCGTGCTGATGGTGGTGCTGGTCACGCTGTCGGCGGGGCTGGCCGTGGTCGCCCGGCGGGCGGGACGGGGGCGGGCGTCCGCCGTCGCCAAGGCCGCGGATCGGCTCGGACTGCCGACGCCGGTGGTGCTCGGCATCCGGCTGGCACTGGAGCCTGGGCGGGGCGGCACCGCCGTGCCGGTACGGCCGGCGCTGGCGGGGGCGATCGTGGGCGTGCTGGGGGTGCTGGCCGCGTTCACGTTCCGGGCGGGCGCCGTGGACGCGGCCGGGGATCCGGCCCGTTTCGGGCAGACCTTCCAGTTGATGGGCTGGATCGGCGCGGGCGGGGAGGACTTCAACCCGCGGCCGCCGGCGGAGTGGTCCCGCGACCCGGACGTACGTGCGATCAACGACACCCGGGTCGGGGTGATCTCCACCCGCTCGGCCTCGGTTCCGGTGTTCACCCACGAGCAGCCGTTCCCGGTGGTCGTGCTCAGCGGTCGGATGCCGGGCGCGCCCGGGGAGATCGCGCTGGCCCCGGACTCGGCCCGGCAGATCGGAGCCAAGATCGGCGACCTGCTGCCGGTCAAGGGCCGGGCGACCGGTTCGCTCCAGGTGACCGGGATCGCCTTCGTGCCCGAGGGCCCGCACAACGGGTACGCCGTGGGCGGCTGGCTGACCGGCGACGGATTCCAGCGTCTGTTCCCGGACGGCTACTTCAAGTTCCATTTCAGCCTGTTCGCCCTGCGTCCAGGGGCCGACCTTGCCAAATGGACGGCGGCCGGGCTGGAGCCGGCCGCGGTGCCGATGCAGGTCAAGCAGATCGGCAACATTCTCGTCCCGCCCCTGGCCCTCGGCGGGTTCCTGGCGCTGCTGGCCATCGCCGCCAACGGCCACGCGCTGGCCACCGCGATCCGGCGGCGCCGCCAGGACGTGGCCGTACTGCGGGCGCTCGGGTTCACCCGTGCGCAGTGCCGACTGGCCGTGGTCACCCAGGCCACCACGCTGGCCGTGATCGGCCTGCTGGTCGGGATGCCGCTCGGAATCGCGCTGGGCCGCTCGCTCTGGCGGGTGGTGGCCGACCTCACCCCGCTGCTGTACGTCCCGCCGCTGGCCCTGTTCGCCGTACTGCTGGCGGCACCGGTCGCGCTGGCCGTCAACAACCTGCTGGCCGCCCCCGCCGCCCGGCGGGCCGCGCGGTTCCCCCTCGCCACCCAGTTGCGCTCGGAATAGCCAAGCGCGTGTAAGCTCAGAGTAACTGGATATCAACTCTGGGTAATCATTGCTGGTAGAGGTGGTGCCTTATGGACGACCTATCCTCCGGAACCACGGCCTGGCTGGCCGTCGGTCTGGTCTCACTGTCCACCCTCGGCGGCGCCTGGCTGGCCAGGCTCGAACATCGGCGGCTGAGCGGTTGGCTGGCCGTCGCCTCCGCCTTGATGCTGGTGACCGCGCTGGCCGACCTGCTTCCTGACGCCTGGCATCACGCCACCGACAACGGCGTGCCGCTCTGGTGGGTGGGTCTGGCCACCGCCATGGGCTTCGTGGTGGTCACCTATTTCACCCGGGGCGGCCACGGCCACGGGCAAGGCGGCTTCACCCCCGCCCGGCGCGGGCTGCACTCCCCCGGTGCGCACCGCCGAGTCAAGGAGGTGGTCAGCGCCGCGCTGTTCGGCGGCATGGGCACGGCCGCCGCGCTCGCCGTGCACCGCGCCATCGAGGGGGCGACGCTGGCCGTCTCCGCCTCGGCCGTCATCGTGATCGCCCTGATGGTGCACTCGGCCAGTGAAGGGCTCGCGCTGGCCGCGCTGCTCGACATGGCCCGCCAGCCGCTGGGGCCCTGGCTGGCCCTGTCCTGCGCCAGCCCCGCGGTGGGCGTGGTGATCGCCACCATCCGCCCGTTGCCCGGCCGCCTGGTGCCGATCCTGCTCGGCATGGTGACCGGTGTCCTGTTGCGTACGGCGGTGGTGGGGCTGCAGATGCTGTCCAGCCGCCAGAAGAACGGGCGGCTGCCCCGGCGGTACCTGTGGATCGCGAGCGGCGCCGCGGGGGCGATGGTCGCCGTCACGGGTCTGCTGCACTTGATGCCCGGTGCCGCGCACCCCGGCGGCGGCGCGATGGCCCGCACCCCCGTGCAGTCGCCCACCCCCAGACCGGCCCCGACGCCGACGCCGACCCCCAGCCCTTCCCCGGTCGACCGGTGGTACCTGCGGGCGGCGCTCGCCTCCGGCCGTCTGTCCCTCAGCCAGCTGATGGACCGCACCGACCTGGTGACCAGGGGCACCTACATCGCCTGGCTGCTCGGCGCCCTCCCCGGTTACGAGGAGGCCGACGTCAGCGCGCTGCTGAAGGCCACCGGCATCGGCCCCCGCCACACCCTCGGCGAGCTGACCCGCCGCCAGCGGCGCACCCTGCTCGACGCGATCTCCGACACCGGAAAGGCCATCCCATGACCGGACACAAGCTGCTGTCTGCCGACGACGTGCGGAACATGGTCTTCACCACCGTGCGCCTCCGCGAGGGCTACGACCTGGCGGAGGTCGACGTCTTCCTCGGGCAGGTGGAGGCCACCCTCGCCCGACTGCACCGGGAGAACGAGCGGCACCGGGCGGCCTCCCCCGAACAGGCCGCCGAGCTGGTGGCCGCCGCCCGCGCCGAGGCAGACGTGATCATCGCCGAGGCTCGGGCCCGGGCCGAGGCCATCGAGCGGGAGGTCCACGAACGCCTGCGCGCGGTGGCCACCTCGCTGGCCACGGTCACCACCGACCTGCAGCTCTTGCCGGGCGGCGGGACCGGCTGACCCGGGCGAACGCGGTGACGGCTCCCTGCCGGACGGCGTGGCGGCCTCGCGCCCGACGCCACGGTCGCCCGCCCGGGTCTGGGCGGGCGACCGCCAGCCGTTGTTCAGGGTCAGCGCGTCTTCGCGGCAGCCGAGAGGCGGGGATCTCGCGATCAGCGACCATCGGCGCCAGAAGCAGCCGGGCAGGAAGGCTTCCCGACATATCAGGGAATCTGGTCGAGTTGGGTGATGATCGGCTCGACGAGGGCGTTCAGTTCTCGTACCAGGACCAGCAGCGCCCGGTGTGCCGATTCGGTCAGGCCCTCGTCGGGGCCGTCCGGGGCCGGGGGAAGGTCGTCGAGGGGAAGGGGCGCGTCCACCAGCAGGACCGGGCGTAGGTACGGGATCTTGCTCAGTTCGCGCTCGGCGGGCTCCACGTACTGGCCGAAGATCTCCGGCCAGCCGTGCCATCCCCGGTCCTGCCACCAGGCCCGCGAAGCCGTGAGGGCGGCCGGAGCCGGCGAGACCATGGAGATCCGGGCGATCAGCGTGCCGTCCCAGCTGTTGCGTACGCACTCGGCGGAGAGAATCCGCCGATGCCAGCGGACGAATCCCGGATCGGCGAGCGGTGGCGTGGCCACCATCCAGGCCGCACAGGCGAACGCGACCGGCGCGACGTCCCCCCAGACACCCGCGAACGCCCCGACGTACTCCTGGACCAGCTCCGAATAGCGGCTGATCCCCGCGTGCGCCCGCTCCCGGTCTCCCCGGCCATCCATCCAGAACGCTTGATGCTCGGACGGCGTCCCCACTGACCCTCCCTCCGACGCGATCGGCGGCGACGCCCCGCGGAGGTCTGGAACTGCTCGCAGATGACGCCATCACCCAAGTGACCCTGATTCTGGAACAAACCCAAGGCTGCCACGGGCCGAATTCGCCGCCAGCGGACGACTCGCCGTCCCACGCCGACCCGACCGGCGACTTTGCCGCGGCACGGGCCCGGCGGCAGGGCGGAATTGTCAGTGGGGCCTGGCAGGATCGCATGTCATGGCCCTCCCGCTCAATCTGCTGCCCTGTCCGGTCACCGGGGACATCATCCTGGTGCCGGTCGGCACCGTGCATATGCGTCTGGATCCCGAACAACAGCGCGAACTGGCCGCCGAGCTTCTCGCGCGGGCGGCGGCGGCTTGATCCACACTGTCGGCCGTCACGACCAGAGCTGCCGGTCACAGGCATTGCCCTGCGCATCAGGACGGCCGGACGGTTGCGCGACCGGCGGTAAGCGAACCCGTTCACCCGGAAAGGCATGTTGACCATGGACCAGCGAGTTCACTTCATCACCCTGTCGGCGGCCGACCTGGACGCCGCTCGCGCGTTCTACCGCGGCGGCCTGGGCTGGACGCCGCTGCTCGACGTGCCGGGCGAGATCATCTTCTTCCAGGTGGCCCCCGGACTGGTGCTCGGGCTCTACGACACCGCTCATTTCGTGGCCGACATGCACGGCACCCCGGCCGACGGCAAACTCGGCGGGCTCACCCTGTCCCACAATGTGGCCACCCGGGCCGAGGTCGATGCCGTCGTGCAGCAAGCCGTCGACGCGGGCGGCACCTTGATCAAGAGCCCGCAGCGTGCCGACTTCGGCGGCTATCACGGGCACGTCGCCGACCCCAACGGCGTCGTCTGGGAGATCTGCCACAACCCCGGCTGGCGCGTCGACGAGAGCGGCCAGGTCCACCTGGGCCCGGTTGAGTGATCCCCTCAAGCAGGGTGCGGGCGGCGCCGGCGCCGCAACAAGGCAAAGGTAACGCCCACAGTCGTACACGCCGGGCACATCACACCACCACGGAGCAAAGGTAACCCCACAGTCCAGACTTGGACTATTCATTGTCTTGAAGAGTTCGTGTTTATGGCGGTAGGTTGAGGCTATGACCGCGCCCAACACTCCGACCACCGCCGAGGAGCTGCGCGGGGCCGGCCTGCGGGTGACGGCCGCCCGTGTCGCGCTGATGGAGACCGTCCGCAACGGCGACCACCTGGACGTCGAGGAGATCGCCTCCGGCGTGCGCGACCGCGTGGGCCACATCTCCCTGCAAGCCGTATACGAGGCCCTCCACACGCTCACCGCGGCGGGACTCATACGCCGCATCGAACCGGCCGGCCACCCGGCCAGGTTCGAGGGACGTATCGGGGACAACCACCACCACCTGGTGTGCCGGTCGTGCGGTGTCGTCGCGGACGTCGACTGTGCGGTGGGTCACGCGCCCTGCCTGGCCGCCTCCAACGACCACGGCTTCTCGATCGACGAGGCCGAGGTCGTCTACTGGGGCCTGTGTCCCGGCTGTTCCAGCGCCCGCAGTTCCTGAACACCGTGATATCTAGTCTGGAAGGATTCCCATGTCTGAGAATCATGATGCAATCGTGGTAGACGCGAAGACGGAGGGCGCGGGTGGCTGCCCGGTCGCGCACGAGCGGGCCCCGCACCCGACTCAGGGCGGCGGCAACCGGCAGTGGTGGCCGGAGCGGCTGAACCTGAAGATCCTCGCCAAGAACCCCGTCGTGGCCAACCCCCTCGGCGAGGAGTTCGACTACGCCGAGGCGTTCAAGAGCCTGGACCTCCCGGCCGTGAAGCGGGACATCGCGGAGGTGCTGTCGACCTCGCAGGACTGGTGGCCGGCCGACTACGGCAACTACGGCCCGTTCATCATCCGGATGGCCTGGCACAGCGCGGGCACGTACCGGATCAGTGACGGCCGTGGCGGCGGCGGGGCCGGGCAGCAGCGCTTCGCCCCCCTCAACAGCTGGCCGGACAACGGGAACCTGGACAAGGCCCGCCGCCTGCTCTGGCCGGTCAAGAAGAAGTACGGCCAGAAGCTCTCCTGGGCCGACCTCATGATCCTCGCCGGCAACGTCGCCCTGGAGTCCATGGGCTTCAAGACCTTCGGCTTCGGCGGCGGCCGCGCGGACGTCTGGGAGCCCGACGAGGACGTCTACTGGGGCCCCGAGTCCACCTGGCTCGGCGACGGCCGCTACACCGGCGACCGGGAGCTGGAGAACCCGCTCGCCGCGGTCCAGATGGGCCTCATCTACGTCAACCCGGAGGGCCCGAACGGCAACCCGGACCCGCTCGCCGCGGCCCGCGACATCCGCGAGACCTTCCGCCGGATGGCGATGAACGACGAGGAGACGGTCGCCCTGATCGCGGGCGGTCACACCTTCGGCAAGACCCACGGTGCGGGCCCGGCCGACAACGTCGGCGCCGACCCCGAGGCCGCCCCGATCGAGGCGCAGGGCCTGGGCTGGCAGAACAGCTTCGGCACCGGCAAGGGCGGCGACACGATCACCAGCGGTCTCGAGGGTGCGTGGACGAACACTCCCACGACCTGGGACAACAGCTTCCTTGAGATCCTGTACGGCTACGAGTGGGAGCTGAGCAAGAGCCCCGCCGGCGCGCACCAGTGGAAGCCGAAGGACGGTGCCGGGGCGGGCACCGTCCCCGACGCCCACGACCCGTCGAAGACCCACGCTCCGACGATGCTGACGACCGACCTCGCGCTCCGCGTGGACCCGGTCTACGAGCAGATCTCGCGGCGCTTCCTGGAGAACCCCGAGGAGTTCGCCGACGCCTTCGCCCGCGCGTGGTACAAGCTGACCCACCGCGACATGGGCCCGGTCGTGCGCTACCTCGGCCCGGAGGTCCCGGCCGAGACGCTGCTGTGGCAGGACCCGATCCCCGCGGTGACGCACGAGCTCGTCGACGCCGCGGACGTCGCCGCGCTCAAGGGCCAGGTCCTCGCCTCGGGCCTGTCGGTGTCCCAGCTGGTGTCCGCCGCGTGGGCGTCGGCCTCCTCCTTCCGCGGCAGCGACAAGCGTGGCGGCGCCAACGGCGCGCGCGTCCGCCTGGAGCCGCAGAGCGGGTGGGAGGTCAACGACCCCGACCAGCTGGCGACGGTGCTGCGCACCCTGGAGGGGATCCAGGAGACCTTCAACGCCGCCCAGACCGGTGGCAAGCAGGTCTCGCTGGCGGACCTGATCGTGCTCGCCGGCGGTGCGGCCGTCGAGCAGGCCGCCAAGAACGCCGGCTTCGACGTCGAGGTTCCCTTCACGGCGGGCCGCGCGGACGCCTCCCAGGAGCAGACCGACGTGGAGTCGTTCGCCGCGCTCGAACCGATCGCCGACGGGTTCCGCAACTACCTCGGGAAGGGTAACCGGCTGCCGGCCGAGTACCTGCTGATCGACCGGGCGAACCTGCTGACCCTGAGCGCCCCCGAGCTGACGGTCCTCGTCGGTGGCCTGCGCGTGCTGGGCGCCAACCACCAGCAGTCCTCGCTGGGCGTCTTCACCGCGACCCCCGGGTCGCTGACCAACGACTTCTTCGTCAACCTGCTCGACCTGGGCACGACGTGGAAGGCGACGTCCGCGGACGCCAACACCTTCGAGGGTGTCGACGCCGCCACGGGCGAGGTCAAGTGGACCGGCAGCCGCGCCGACCTGGTCTTCGGGTCCAACTCCGAGCTGCGCGCGCTCGCGGAGGTCTACGCGAGCGACGACGCGAAGGAGAAGTTCGTGAACGACTTCGTCGCGGCGTGGGCCAAGGTGATGGACCTCGACCGGTTCGACCTGGTCTGATCACGACGTCCAGGTCGGCCCGCACGGGCCGGCCTGGACGGCTGACCAGGGGAAAAACAGTTGGCCCCGGTCGGGGCCGTGACGTAACGTGCGCCGGGTGAAACCGGTAACCGAGCGGGAGATCCGCACATCCTTCGTCAACTGCTCCAAAGGTGAGGCCAACCGGCTGCCGATGCCGCGCGACCTGGCCGGGCAGCCCTGGCCGGATCTGGACTTCCTCGGCTGGTCGGACGGCTCCGCCCCCGACCGCAGCTATCTGGTCACCGAGCACCAGGGCCGGCTGGTCGGAATCACGCTGCGCTCCTCCGCGCAGCGCCGCAGCATCCTGCAGAACACCATGTGCTCGCTCTGCCAGACCACCCACCCCGGCAACGGCGTCTCCCTGCTGACCGCCCGCAAGGCCGGTCCCGCCACGAGGGAACACCACTCGGTCGGCGTCTACATGTGCACCGACCTGGCCTGCTCCCTGTACGTCCGCGGCAAGAAGGTCCCCGAGGTGGGCGGCCGCTTCGAGGAATCGTGGACCCTGGAGGAACTGATCGAGCGCACCCAGGTCCGGGTGACCGCGTTCGTGGAAAAGGTGGTCGGCTGACCTCGACACCACCACGATCGAGTACCTCGGGCACAGGCGCGGGGACGTTCAGATCACTTCGAAGTCGGCCATCATCGCCATGTCCTCGTGCTCAAGGTTGTGGCAGTGCATCATGTAGCGCCCCCGGTAGCCCTCGAAGCGGACCAGGACGTCGACAACCTCGTAGGGTCGGACGTCCACGGTGTCCTTCCAGCCCGCGTCGGCCGGCGCGGGCGGCCGGCCGTTCCTGGAGAGCACCTGGAATCGCGCCAGATGGACGTGTACCGGATGGTGGAAGTCGCTGGTGAACCTCCAGATCTCGCTGGTGTTCAGCCGGGGGGTGGCAAGCGGCTCCCCCGGCCGGAAGCGCCGCCCGTTGATCGTCCAGGCACCGGCTCCGCCCTGGCCGGTGCGGCGGAAGTCGAAGGCGCGTACGGCGACCGCCGCCCCGGCCGGCTCCACCGGGGAAAGTCGTTCCGGAATCCTGCTGTCGTCCGGGGCGCCGCGCCGCACGCGGAACCGCATGATGTCGCGTGCCGCACCCACGCCCAGGGTGTTGACCATGGTCACCTCGGTGCCGGCAGAGTAGCCGGAGAAGTCCGCGATCACGTCGCAGCGTTCCCCCGGGGAGATCGTGATCTCGTCGTGCGCGAGAGGCGTGGCCAGTAACCCCTGATCACTCCCGATCTGGACGAACCGGCCGCCGGGGGTCAGCCGCAGCCGGAGGCGGCGGGCGTTGGAGGCGTTGAGCAGCCGCAGCCGGTACCGGACCGCGTCGACGTCGAGGAAGGGCCAGGGGGCGCCGTTGACCAGGATGACGTCGCCCTCGACTCCCGCCATGAAGGCGTCCCGCACGCCGGGGCGGACCAGCAGCGTCGGATCCAGTGACGGGTAGCGGAACGAGCCGTCCTCCTCGAAGGCCCGGTCGCAGATCATCAAGGGGATGTCCCGCTCTCCCCTCGGCAACGGCAGCGCGTCATCCTCCTCGTCCCTGACCAGCAGGAAACCGGCCAGGCCACGCCACACCTGCGGCGCGGTGAAGTCCATCCGGTGATCGTGGTACCAGAGCGTCGCGGCCCGCTGCTCCAGTGGGTACACATAGTCCCTGGCCCCGTGGTGGAAGGTCCACTGCGACAGGTCGTGCTGGGCGTGGTCGCCGCCGTGCGGGCGGAATCCCCGGCCCTCGGCGACCACCAGGTCGGTGGGGTAGCCGTCGGAGTGCGCGGGGGTGACGCCGCCGTGCAGGTGCGTCGAGGTGGGCACGGGCAGTTCGTTGCGGACCCGGATGACGGTACGGCTGCCGCGGCGCAGGTCGAAGGTCGGTCCGGGGAACGTGCCGCCGTACCCCCAGATCTCGGTCGTGGTCCCGGGAATGATCTCCATCTTGGCGGCCCGCTGAACGATCTCGTACTGCCCGGGCCGTACCGGAACGGCGGTTTCCGGGATGGGGAGCGGCACGGTGAACCTGGCGGGCAACGGCAACGCGCTCGTCAGGCTCTCCCCGGCGACCTCGCCGGTGAGGACACCGCATCCGGTGGCCGCGAACCCGGCCCCGCCCACCATCCAGAGAAAGCCCCGGCGGGAGATCACCGGGTCACCCGCCAGACCAGGAGGGTGAGCACGGCCGTGGCACCGAAGACGGCCATGCCGAGGGGGAAGTGGACCGCCAGGACGCGGTCCTGCCCGACCATGACCTGGAATGTCTCGGCGGCCACCAGCGCGGCCGCCGCCAGGGCGGGCCACGCCGGTCCCCGTGCCGGTCGCCACAGCAGGATCGAGGCCACCAGCTGGAGGTAGAGCATGCCGTGGGTGAGTCCGGCGTTGGTGCGATGCCAGGCGAGCATGTCGACGTCGCCGGTCACGAACAGTCCGGCGAGGGCGGCCTGGGCGAGCACGCCGAGCAGGTGCAGCACGGCGGCCGACCGCAGCGGCCAGACAATCCAGCCGGGCGCACGAGTACGGTCGGCCTGGGCCAGACCAGGTGAAACGCTCATGGACCTGATGCTGCCGCGCCACGACCGGAAGATCGTCAGCCCGGGGTCGGCGCTTCGCCGTACCTCCCGGGGCGTACGGCATGGCGCTACGGAGCGCCAGTACGACCAGGGATGTAGGCGCGGCCTCATCCGTCCGCGGGTCGGCAGCGCGGACTCGGTGGCCTAGCGTGACAGCGTGAAGCCCTGGAACACCGACGCGCTGCTCACGGCGGCCGTGCTCACGCTCGGAGTGGCCGGCACCTACGGGAGGTTGTCCAGCTCCGGTCTGACGGAACGCCCGCTGGACTCGCTCGGCCTGACGCTGATCGTCGTGTCGTCGCTGGCGCTCACCTGGCGGCGAAGCGCTCCGGTGCCGGTGGGAGCGGTCGCGGTCGGCTGCGCCACCGCCTACTACGGCTGGCGTTATCCGGGAATCTTCGCCCTCGTTCCCGCCCTGGTCGCGATCTATACGGCGGCCACCCTGGGGCGGCGCCGCCTGGCGATCGGCCTCGCCGTGACGCTGGTCGCCGGCATCGGGATCCTGGTCGCGCTGGCCGAGCCCGACCCGGAACCCGGTGGCCTCAGCCTGCTCAGCGGCTGGCTGGTGGCGATGGTGGTGTTCGGCGAGGTGACGAAGAACCGGCGCGCCTACCTGGGCGAGGTGGAACGGCGAGCGGTCGAGGCCGAGCGGACCAGGGAGGAGGCCGCGCTGCGCAGGGCCGGGGAGGAACGCCTGTGGATCGCCCAGGAGCTGCACGACACGCTGACGCACACCATCTCCGTCATCAACGTGCAGACCTCGGTCGCCCTGCAGTCGCTGGAGCGTGATCCGGCGCTGACCCGCCAGGCTCTGCTCGCGGTCAAGGAGTCGGGCCATGAGGCGATGCGCGAACTCCGCGCCACGTTGGGCGTCCTGCGCCAGGCCGATCCCGACGGCTCGGAGGTGGGGCTGTCCACGCTGCCCCGGCTGGTGGACCGGGCCGCGGCGGCGGGGCTGCCGGTGCGGACGGTCACGGTCGGCACACGCAGGGACCTGCCCGCGGACGTCGACAGGGCCGCCTACCGCATCGTGCAGGAGGCGTTCACCAACGTGCTGCGCCACGCCGGGGCCGCCTCCGTCACGATGACGATCGAATACGGTCCTGAGATGATCACGCTGACTGTCGAGGACGACGGAGCGACCGATGCGGGTACGGCGGAGCACGGCATGGGCTTGATCGGGATGCGCGAGCGCGCGGTCGCCCTCGGCGGCTCGCTCACCGCCGGAGCGCGGACCGGTGGCGGCTTCGCCGTACGGGCCGTACTGCCGACCGTGGCCGCGCCGTGATCCGGGTGCTGCTGGCCGACGACCAGCCACTGATCCGGGCCGGTTTCCGGGCGCTGCTGGAGATGGCCGACGACATCACCGTCGTCGCGGAGGCCGGCGACGGCGGCGAGGCCGTCGAGCTGTGCCGCGCTCTGCTGCCCGACGTGGCTCTGCTGGACGTGCGCATGCCGCTGCTGGACGGCATCCAGGCGACCAGGAGAATCGGCGCCGAAGCCGGACTCGACTCGGTGCGGGTGGTCATCCTCACCAACTACGCCCTCGACGAGTACGTCTTCGCCGCGCTGCGCGCCGGGGCCAGCGGATTCCTGGTCAAGGACATCGAACCGGCCGACCTGCTGCAGTCGGTACGGGTGGCGGCCAAGGGCGAGGCGCTGCTGTCGCCCTCGGTCACCAGACGACTGATCGAGGAGTACGTCGCCACCCCGCCCAGGCCCACGTCCGGGCCTGGCCTGGACCGGCTGACGGACCGGGAACGGGAGGTCCTCTCGCTGGTCGCGACCGGGATGTCCAACGAGGAGATCGCCCGGCACCTGACGATCAGCCACGCCACGGTCAAGACCCACGTCAGCCGGACGATGGCCAAGCTGGGCGCTCGGGACCGCGCCCAGCTGGTCGTCCACGCCTACGAGTCCGGGCTGGTCACACCGGGCGGGCGGTAGCGACGGCTCCGGTCACCACGGTGGCGTCCAGTTCGTCGCAGCCGGCCACGTGGGGGATCAGGCCGCTGCGGGTCACCGCCGTCACCGCGGCCGCCGCCTGGCCCGCGCTGGTTTCCAGGAGGAGGTGGGCACCGGGGGCCAGCCAGTCCGGGGCGGCGGCGGTCACCCGGCGGACGATGTCGAGACCGTCGGCGCCGCCGTCCAGGGCCAGGTGCGGTTCGTGTAGTCGCGCCTCCGGGGGAAGCAGGCCGATCGCGCCGGTGGGAACGTACGGTGTGCTGGCCACCAGCACGTCCACTCGTCCCCGTAGTCCCTCCGGCAGCGGGGTGTAGAGGTCGCCCCGGTAGACGTGGCCGTGGGGAAGGTTGCGGCGGGCGTACTGGATGGCCTCGGGGTCGATGTCGACGGCGTGCAGCTCGATCGAGGGGCGGTGGGCCAGTACCGCGGCGCCGACCGCGCCGGATCCGCAGCACAGGTCCACCACCACGGCGCCGTCGTGGGCGAGGGACACGGCCTGTTCGACAAGAAACTCGGTACGGCGGCGCGGTACGAAAACGCCGGGGCCGACGGAAATACGCAAACCGCAGAACTCCGCCCAGCCCAGAACGTGTTCCAGCGGCTCGCCGGCGACCCGGCGTCCGACCATGACGGCCAGTTCCTCAGGGCCGGTCGCGGTGGCGATGAGCAGCCCCGCCTCGTCCTCGGCGAAGACGCACCCGGCGGCACGTAACCGCCCGGCGACGGCGGAATGATCCAGTGAAGAGATGTCGAGTGACATGAGTGCCTTTCGAAGCCGAAGGGCGCTCAGGCACTCACCGCGCCGATGACGGCAGCCAATGAGATGAGAGCACCCGGCCTTGACCTGTCGGGAATCGGTCTCACCTCCTCGGACGCGTTGGTGCGACCAGATTACCCGACGGGATCCCCGCACCGGCCGCAGAAACACGAAGCTGACGTCCGGCCGCGCCGCAGAGGCGCCTGCTCGCCCGGCCCCAGCCTGTCGGGCTGGTGTTCAAGGTCAACTACCTGGGCGGCGAGATGCCCACCTTCGCCCTCAACTTCAGCCGCCCGGCCGGCGAGATTGTCGCCCAGTACTACAACCTGCTCCGGCTGGGCCGCGAGGGCTACCGCGCCATCCACCAGACCTGCGCCGACACTGCGGCCTACCTGGCCGGAGAGCTGGCCCGGATGGGCTGTTTCGAGCCGCTGTACGAGGGGCGGGGCGCGCTGCCCGCGATCTGCTACACCGCCGCCGAGGACGCCGGTTTCTCCCTGTACGACCTGTCCACCCACCTGCGCATCAAGGGCTGGCAGGTGCCGTCCTACCCGCTGCCAGCCGACCGGGAGGAGACGGTGGTGCAGCGGGTGCTGATCCGGCACGGGGTCAGCCGGGACACCGCCGCCCTGCTGGCCGACGACATCCGGTAGAGCGTCAGCGAGCTGACCGGGGGCCCGCGCGTCAGCCGGATCGGGTTCCACCACTGAGCCCTGGCGCCAGGGCCAGGGTGACCAGCAGCGAGGCGACGGCCATCACGGTCATGGCCGTCGCCGGTGACCCGAGCTGGGCGATACCGCCGGCCAGCGCGGCGCCGACGCCCTGCATGGCCAGCAGGCCCGAGGACTGCAGGCCCAGCGCCTGCCCGGTCATGGACTGCGGGGTGAGCGCCAGCAGTTGCTCCTGGAGCAGCAGGCTCGCGGCGAACCCCACCGAGGCCAGGGTCACGGCCGCCAGCGCGACCGGGAAGGCCGGGCCGACCGCGAACAGCAGGTAGGGCGCGGCCAGCAGCAGCCGCAGCGGCGCGCCCAACCGGCCCCGCCAGCGCGGCGGCAGCAACCGGCCCGCCGCCAGGTCGCCGGCGAGCATCCCGGCGGCGGCCCCGGCGAACAGCAGCCCGGCCCGGTCCGGCGCGTACGCGACGAACAGCGACTCGCAGCCGACGATCAGCCCGTTGGGCACCCACAGGGCCAGGTAGAGCACGCGCCGCTGCCGGGAGGACCACAGCTGCCGGTTGGTGCGCCAGGTCTGCCGGATGGACGGGCGGCCGGTGGCCCGGGGGGCGCGGGCGGTCAGCCCGAACCGGGCGATCAGAGCGGCCAGCGCGTACAGTGCGGCGCCGGTGAGCAGGGTGCCCCGAGGGGAGAACGCCGTCACCAGCAGGCCGCCGACGGCGTATCCGGCGATCTGCTGCACGCCCACCGCCATGTTCACGGTCGAACGCCCCAGCAGGTACCCGTTCGCGGGCAGGATCTCGTTGAGCAGCCCCAGCCGCACGCCGCCGCCCACCGAGGCCGCCAGCCCGTGACCGAAAATGATCAAGAAGATGGCCCAGACCGGCAGCCCGTCCACGGCGAGCACGGCCGTACCGGCCGCGAACGTCAACGCCAGCGCGGCCATCGCCCCCCGCGGGGGCAGCCGGTCGGCCGCCGACAACAGCGCCACCGCCCCCGCCAGCTGGGCCAGCGAGGGCCCGAACATGCTCAACGCCGACAACAACGGCGAACCCGTCGCCGCGTACACCAACGTTCCCAGGGCCAGCCCGCTCACCGTGGACGCCGCGATCTGCACCGACACCACCGCGAAGAACGGCGCGAACTCCCGGGTCCGGAAAAGCTCCTGATAGGTACGCATGCGGCGAAGTTTCCGGCCTTCCCACCGAGACTCGCCAACGTTACGCGCCACGGCGAAACCGCCCGCGTGGTTTCGCGGGTCGGCGAAAGAGACGGACCCGGCTGCCGGAACGCCTATCCTCCCCGGGGAGGGATGGCATGGGATTGTGGCAGGTCGACGCGGACACCCTGGCCGGGAGCCGGTTTGTGATCTCGGCTGCGGCGGAGGCGACCGCGTGCCTGTTCGCGCTGGACCAGGCGAGTCCGGCCCATCCCGGGGAACGGGCCTGGCTGGCGGCGCACCTGCCCGCCTACCGGGCCCGGCTGGCCGCCGACCCGGTCACCGACCTGCTGGTACGGGTCGCCCGCTCCGGCAACTGGATTCCGGACTTCCTCACGCCGACCCCGCCGGGCGACGGCAACCCGGACTTCCCTGAGGAGATCGCGCGGGTACGGGACACGCCACCGGAGGTCGTCCAGGCGGATCTGGAAGTGACACTGCGCGGCCCGGTGCCGGAAGGGCTACGCCGGGAGGATGTGGCCCACCGGGCGGCAGAGCTGATCACCTGGGTGTGGACGGAGACGGTCGCCCCCTACTGGGCGCGGCGCCGACGGGTACTCGAAGCCGACGTGGTCGCGCGGACCGGGCGGCTGGGGCAGGGCGGCTGGGCGGCGGCGCTGGCGGACATGCGGCCGGGCATGCGCTGGCTGGGCGGGGAACGGCTCCAGATCAACACCCACGACTATCCGCCCCGGGACGTGACCGGCGCGCGGCTGATGTTCGTACCGGTGACGCCCCGGCAGGGCTGGGTGTCCTGGGACGCCGACCGCCGCTTCTCGGTGGTCTACCCGTGCGCCGGCTCCCTGGCCGCCACGGACCGGCCCCCGGTGCCGGACGCCCTGGGCCGGTTGCTGGGCCCGGCCAGGGCCGCCGTCCTGGTACTGCTCGCCACCCCTAAGACCACCACCCAGCTGGTCGCCCTCACCGGCCAGGGCCTCGGCTCGGTGGGCCGCCACCTGAGGATTCTCTCCGAAGCGGGCCTGATCGGCCGCCGCAGATCCGGCCGCTCGGTCCTGTACTACCGGCACCCGGCCGGAGACGCCCTGGTGGCCGCGTCCCGCTGAGCGTCAGCCGATGACGGCGGCGACCAGCTGGGAGGGATCACGTTCCACCTGGTCACGGCTGTGGATGTAGATGTCGGTGGTGGAAGAGCTGGCATGGCCGAGCGCATGCTGGAGTTGTTTCACCGAGGCGCCCCGATCACTGGCCACGGTGGCGAAAGTATGCCGCAGCGCGTGCGGGGTGACTTTGGCGGCCAGCCCGGCGGATTTCGCGACCTTCACCACCAGCCGGTACGCGTCGGCCCGGTCCAACGGCCGCCCGGAGGCGGTGGCGAACAGCGGCCCCGACAACTCGGCGACCGTGATCCCGGCGGCGTCGGCCCGCGCGGCCAGGTAGGCGTCTAGTGCGG
This sequence comes from Acrocarpospora catenulata, assembly GCF_018476525.1. Classification (GTDB taxonomy): domain Bacteria; phylum Actinomycetota; class Actinomycetes; order Streptosporangiales; family Streptosporangiaceae; genus Acrocarpospora; species Acrocarpospora catenulata. The sequence goes on along the minus strand of NZ_JAHCST010000001.1, from coordinate 352,076 downwards.
CGGCCGTGGCGGGCGGCAGGTTCCGCACCCGGGTCTTCTGCCCCTTGCCGACGATGCGCAGCGTGCGGTGCCCGCGCTGGTGGCCCAGGTCGGCGAGGGTGGCCGCCAGCGCCTCCGACACCCGCGGCCCCAGCTCGATCATCAACCGGATGAACGCGGCGGTGCGCAGCCCCGTCAGGCCGGGGGCGGCGTCGGCGGCGGCCACCATGGCCCGGGCCTCCTCCTCGGTCAGCCCGGCCGTCTCGGACTGGAAGCGCTCCACCTTCGGGCGGCGCACCCGGGCGAACGGGTTGGCGGGGATCACACCCTCCTCGGTGGCGTAGCCGTACCAGCTGGAGATCGCCGACAGCTTGCGGGCGAGGGTGCGGGGGGCCAGGGGGGCGGGCCCGGCGTCCAGCCAGCGGGCGAAGGCGTCGCCGTGCACCCGGGCCGCGCGCAGCGGATCCAGGCCCGCCGCCGCGCAGAAGGCCAGCCACTGGTCCAGGTCGGCGCCGTAGGCGGCTCTGGTGTGCGGTGAGGTGAAGGAGACCAGCCAGGCCTTCTTCAGCCGGTCGAGCAGCGGCGGCAGATCGCCGGGCAGCGCCACCTCCGCGACGGCCACCGGCTCCGGAACCTGGGTCACGCCGGCATCGTACCGGCCGGGCCACCGAACCCGCCGCAGCCGCGCACACCCGAAAAATCACCGCGAAAAATCGCGGCACCCTATTGACATTTTCGCGGCCTCACCTGGTAAACCTCTCCGCCGGACAGCCGAACAGAGAGGGGAAAGACGATGGATCTGCCGGTGGCGCTCATTCACGTGGTGGGGGTACGCAGCGTCACGCCGCGCGTGGCCCGGATCACCTTCACCGGGGAAACCCTGGGCGATCTCGGCTTCGAGGCGCCCGATCAGCAGGTCAAACTCTGCTTCCCGAGGCCGGGGCAGCAGGTGCCGAGGCTGCCGGAGCCCGATCCCGACAGCATGCGCTGGTACCAGTCCTTCCTGGCGATCCCCGAACCGGAACGCCCCTGGATGCGCAGTTTCACCATCCGCGCCCACCACCCGCGCGACCGCACCGTCGACATCGACTTCGTCCTCCACGGCGAGGAGGGCCCGGCCGGCCGCTGGGGGGCGGCGGCCCAGGTGGGCGACACCCTCGGCATGGTCGGCCCGCAGGCCATCTACTCACGCGCCCTCGGCGCAGCCGACTGGTACCTGCTGGCCGGGGACGAGACCGCCCTGCCGGCCATCGCCACCCATCTGGCGGCCCTTCCGGAGACGGCCAGGGCGCTGGTGTTCGCCGAGGTCGCCGACCCCGCCGAGGAGCAGCCCCTGCCCGGGCACGCCGCCGTCACCTGGGTGCACCGCTCGGCCGGCGGCGACCTGGCCACCGCCGTGCGCGCCGCCGGCTTCCCGCCTGGCTCGGCCTTCGCCTGGCTGGCCGGGGAGGCCGGTACGGTACGGACGCTGCGCCGCCACCTGATCGGGGACCGTGGCCTGGACCGGCGCTCGATCGAGTTCACCGGCTACTGGCGGGCCCGCCTGACCCAGGACGACGCCCCCACCGAGGAGGATCTGGCCGAGGCGCGGGAGAAGATCGCGGCCGCTTCCCTCACCGAGGCCGAGCAGGCCCAGGCCGCCGAATGGGTGGACGGGGCTTCACCAAAGACGGCGGCCTCACCGGAGGCACTCGGCCAGTAGGCGCACGCCGTCGCCGATGTCCTCCCGGCGGATCAGCCCGTACCCGATGATCAGGCCGGGCCGGTCCGGTTCGCGCAGGCAGAACCGGGCCACGCTGTCGATCAGCAGCCCGGCCTGGCGGGCCCGGACCACCCCTTTGGCCATGTCGACGCGGGCTCCCGGGGCCGGGCGGGTGCACAGGTGCAGCCCGGCCGCCGAGGGCATCACCTCCAGCACGCCGCCCAGGTGCTCGGCCAGCGCGGCCCGTACGGCCTCGCGGCGCAGCCCGTACTCCTGGGTGGTGCGGCGGATGTGCCGGGCCAGCAGGCCCTCGTCGATGAAGGCGGCCAGCGCGCCCTGGGAGGCGGGGTCGCCGTGCCAGTCGGTGAGCCGCTTGGCCGCGCGCAGGGCGGGTTGCAGCGAGGCGGGCGCGATCAGGAAGCCGAGCCGCAGCACCGGCAGCAGGCTCTTGGCGAAGGAGGCCACGTAGACGACCCGGCCGCAGCGGTCCAGGCTCTGCAGGGGCTCCAGGGCGCGGCCCTCGAACCGGTACTCGCTGTCGTAGTCGTCCTCGACGATCACCGCGTCCGCCCGCTGGGCCCAGGCCAGCAGGGCGGCCCGGCGGGCCAGCGAGAGCGGCGCGCCGGACGGGAACTGGTGGGAGGGGGTGACGTAGGCCACCCGGGCCCGTTCGGGCAGTGCCGACACGTCCAGGCCCTCGGCGTCCACGGGCACGCCCACCACCTCGGCGCCCAGCGACTGGAACAGCGCCCTGGCGGGCGGGTAGCCGGGCTCCTCCACCACCACCCGGTCGCCTGGTTCCACCAGCACCCTGCCCACCAGGTCGATGGCCTGCTGGGCGCCCTGGGTGACCAGCACGTCGCCGGCTCCGGCGCGTACCGAGCGGGACATCCCGACGTAGCGGGCGATGGCCTCGCGCAGCGCGGGGTGCCCGGCGGGGTCGGCGTAGCCGGGTGCGCGCATGGCGGAGTGGCGGAGCTCGCGGGCGATCAGGCGCCGCCAGGTGGCCAGCGGGAACAGTTCGGGGTCGGGCAGGCCGGGGCGGAAGTCGTACCTGACCTCCTCCGGCGGGTCCGGCGCGTACTCCGCCGCCAGGGACTCCCACAGCGGGCGGGGGCGCAGGCCCGGTCCCGGCGGGGCGGCGCGCGGGCGCTCGTGGATCAGGTGCCGGGGGCAGACGAAGGTGCCGGCGCCGGTGCGGGCGGTCAGGAAGCCCTCGGCGGAGAGCCGGTCGTAGGCCACGGTCACCGTGTTCCGCGAGACGCCGACCTGGTCGGCCAGGTCGCGAGTGGGGGGCAGCCGCTCACCCGGGCGCAGCCGCCCGTCCAGGATGGCCTCCAACAGCTGCCGGTAGATCTGCCCGGCCAGGTCCCCGCCCGGGTGCACGTGCAGCTCGATTGGCCCAATCGGATTTGCCATTATTGGACCTTACACTCAGCCAATGTCCTTTCATAGGGTGATTCGGGATCATTGGCGCAGGTGAGGGGGACAGATGACGACGACGGCGGACATGTGGTTCGACCCGGCGTGTCCGTGGGCGTGGATCACCTCCCGTTGGCTGCTCGAGGTGGAGAAGGTCCGCGACGTCCACATCGACTTCCACGTGATGAGCCTGTCGGTGCTCAACGAGGGCCGCGACCTGCCGGAGCAGTACCTCGAGTTCATGAGCAAGGCGTGGGGGCCGGTCCGGGTGGCCATCGCCGCCGAGCGCAAGTACGGCAACGCCGTGCTGCGCGACCTCTACACCGCCTTCGGCACCCGCATCCACCACGACAAGGTCCCCGTCGGCCCCGACCTGTACGCGGCGGTGCTGGCCGAGACCGGGCTGCCGGCCGAACTGGCCGAGGCCGCCGACCGCGACGACCTCGACGAGGACCTGCGCGCCTCCCACCACGCCGGCATGGAGCCGGTCGGGTACGAGGTCGGCACGCCGGTCATCCACATCCCCGGCGCCGACGGGAACCTGATCGCCTTCTTCGGGCCGGTGGTCACCCCGATCCCGCGCGGCGAGGCGGCCGGGCGGCTGTGGGACGGGGTGCTGCTGGTGGCCGGGACGGACGGCTTCTACGAGCTGAAGCGCAGCCGCACCCGGTCACCTGAGTTCACCTGACCGGCCGGATCATCCGGCGCGCAGGGCGGCGATGAACCACTCGAAGGCCGCCGCGGCGGGCGGGAACGGGTCCAGACCGTTGAGCACGCCCAGCAACGCCCAATACCGCTCGACCCGCTGGTCGGTGAAGGTCTCCAGCCGGTCGGCCACCTCCAGCCGCCACTCGCGCGACCGGTCCGCTCCGACGATCTGGCCGACGATGTCCTGACCCTCCGGCGAGTCCGGGGTGATGCCGGCGGCCAGCGCGGCGCCGGCCCGTGCGGTGATCACCGCCGGGTCGCCGGCCTCGAACTCCGGCTCGGCGGGACGCGCCCCGGCTTCGGCCATCTGCCGTACCCGCGCCTGGAAATCCGCGTCGCCGACCAGTTCGGCCAGCTCCACCCAGGCGTCCACCTGGGCGTCGCTCGGGTCGTCGGGCAGTTCGGGCGGCAGCCGCCGCATCGCGTCGGCGATGTGCGCGCCGGGCGCGTCAGGATCCAGGCCCGCGAAGGTACGGGCCACGAATTCGTCGATCATGTGCTGCCGCTCCCGCGCGGACAGCCGGGCCAGACGGTGCATCAGACTCAGCTCCTCGGTGTCGCTTCCTCGCCGGGCGATCGAGCGCAGCACCGCACGCCGCAGCCGCAGGGTGCGGATCTCGGCGTCCAGCGCGTCGGCGTGTACGGCGGCGATCTCCGCCACGCTCTCCTTGCCCGCCACCACCGCCAGCACCGTGTCCAGGTCCAGGCCGAGCTCGCGCAGCGTGCGCACCAGCTCCAGCCGCCCGTACGCCGCCACGTCGTAGAGCCGGTAGCCCCCCGTGGTACGGCGGGCCGGTGGCAGCACGCCCTGGTCGGACCAGAAGCGGATGGTGCGCACCGAAAGGCCGGTGCCCCGCGCGAGCTGCCCGATGGTGACAAGTTCCTCCCGATCGCTCACCACGACAGCCTCAACCCTCCACCTACTGGAGACTCAACCCATTTCGGCCAACAGGATTTCCACCACTTCCTGGGCCGTCTGCAGCTTCAGCCGCCATTCGCGTTCCACCTCGGCGCCCAGCCGGGCGATCAGCTCGTTGTCCACCGCCCGCAAACACTCAACCAGTTGATTCTGACTTGTCCCCATATCTTCAGATTTGTCGGGCACGGGTCAGCTGGCGGGCACGGGCCGGTCATGATTGGCTGACCTGCCTGGAGAGGGGACCGACTGACCCGGGACTACCCGCGCGCCGCCTGCGACTCCAGATACCGCCGCTCGGGCAGGCTGGTGGTGCGGCGGGCCGCCCGCCGGTAGTGCTCGCGGGCGGCGGCCCCCTCCCCCGCCATCTCCAGCAGGTGGGCGCGGACGGCGTGCAGCCGGTGGTGGTCGGCCACCCGCGTATCGCCGTCCAGGGTGGCCAGCAGTTCCAGGCCCGCCGCCGGGCCGCGCACCATGGCCACCGCGACCGCCTGGTTGAGGGTCACCATCGGGCCGGGGGCGATCCGCGCCAGCAGCTCGTACAGGCCCAGGATCTGCGGCCAGTCGGTGTCGTCGGCGCGGGGGGCCTCGTCGTGCACGGCGGCGATGGCCGCCTGCAGCTGGTAGGGCCCCAGCGGGGCGCGGCGCAGCGTGGCCGAGACCAGCGCCACCCCCTCCTTGATCATCTCCTGGTCCCAGCGGGCCCGGTCCTGCTCGGCCAGCGGGACCAGGCCGCCGGTGGCGTCGGCACGGGCCGCGCGGCGGGCGTCGGTGAGCAGCATCAGCGCCAGCAGCCCCGCGACCTCCCCGTCCTCGAGCAGCAGCCGGTGGACCGCGCGGGCCAGCCGGATCGCCTCCCCGGTCAGCTCGGCGCGGTGCAGGTCGGGGCCGGAGCTGGCGGTGTAACCCTCGTTGAAGATCAGGTAGAGCACGTGCAGCATCACCCGCAGGCGCTCGCCGAACTCCTCCGGCGGGGGCAGGTGGAACTCCGCGCCGCTCGCCTTGACGCGCTGCTTGGCGCGGCTGATGCGCTGGGCCATCGTCGCCTCCGGCACCAGGAACGCGCGGGCGATCTCGGCGGTGGTCAGGCCGCCGACCGCGCGCAGGGTCAGCGCCAGCTGGGAGGGCGGCGACAGGGCGGGGTGGCAGCAGAGCAGCAGCAGCGTCAGCGTGTCGTCCCGGTCCGGCCCCCGCTCCTCGGCGGCCGGGGGTTCCATGGCCGCCACGGCCGCCTCCCGGCGGGCCCGGGCCTGCTCGCTGCGCCACTGATCGGCCAGGCGGCGGGAGGCCACCGTGATCAGCCACCCTTTGGGGCTGTCCGGGACGCCCTCCTTTGGCCACTGCACGGCGGCCGCCAGCAGGGCCTCCTGGACGGCGTCCTCGCAGGCGTCGAAACGGCCGTTACGGTGGACCAGCACCCCCAGCACCTGGGGGGTCAGCTCCCGCAACAGCGCCACCAGGGCCGGATCGAACCCATCGAGGGCGGCCGGCGGGGAGTCGGATTCCACCCCACCGATCCTAGGCGGATCAGGCGGTCTTCTCGTGGGGCGAGTCCTCCTGGTGGCCGCGCGGGATCAGGGTCGGGTTGACGTTGTTGAGCACCGTGTCGCGGGTCACCACCACCCGGGCGACGTCGGTCCGGCTCGGCACCTCGTACATGACGTTGAGCAGGACCTCCTCGAGGATGGCGCGGGTGGCGCGGGCGCCGGTGCGGCGCAGCAGCGCCTGCTCGGCGATGGCCGCCACCGCCTCCTCCTCGAACTCCAGCTCCACCCCGTCCAGCTCGAACAGCCGCTGGTACTGCCGGACCAGCGCGTTGCGCGGCTCGGTCAGGATGCGCGACAGCGCCGTCACGTCCAGCGCCTGGAAGGTCGCCACCACCGGCAGGCGGCCCACGAACTCCGGGATCAGCCCGAACTTGACCAGGTCCTGCGGCATCACCCCGACCAGCGCGTCCTTGCGGTCCTTCGGCCGCAGCACCGCTCCGAACCCGGCACCCTTCCGGTCGGTGCGCTGCTCGATGATCTTCTCCAGGCCGGCGAACGCGCCGCCCACGATGAACAGCACGTTGCTGGTGTCGATCTGGATGAACTCCTGGTGCGGGTGCTTGCGCCCGCCCTGCGGCGGCACGCTGGCCACGGTGCCCTCCAGCACCTTCAGCAGCGCCTGCTGCACGCCCTCCCCCGAGACGTCCCGGGTGATCGACGGGTTCTCGCTCTTGCGGGAGATCTTGTCGATCTCGTCGATGTAGACGATGCCCCGCTCGGCGCGCTTGACGTCGAAATCGGCCGCCATCAGCAGCTTCAGCAGGATGTTCTCGACATCCTCCCCGACGTAACCGGCCTCGGTGAGCGCGGTGGCGTCGGCGATCGCGAACGGCACGTTCAGCATCCGGGCCAGCGTCTGCGCCAGGTAGGTCTTGCCGCTGCCGGTCGGACCGATCAGCAGGATGTTGGACTTGCCCAGCTCCACCGGCTCCTCACCGGCCGCCGCCTTGCCCCCGTTGACGCGCTTGTAGTGGTTGTAGACGGCCACCGACAGGGCCATCTTGGCCTGCTCCTGGCCCACCACGTACTGCTCGAGGAACTCGAAGATCTCCCGGGGCTTGGGCAGCTCCGGCCGCTCGTGCTGGGAGGCCTCCTGGCGCTCCTCCTCGATCAGCTCGTTGCACAGCTCCACGCACTCGTCGCAGATGCAGATCCGGCCGGGGCCCGCGATGAGCTTCTTGACCTGCTTCTGGTTTTTCCCGCAGAACGTGCACTTCAGCAGTTCGCCGCCGTCACCGATGCGCGCCACACCACTCCCCAAATGATCTCATCATCCAGATGGCCACGGTATCCTGAAGTTCCGGGTACGGCAAAGCGACTCCCGGATAGCGGCACGATGAGGAGGACGATTGGGCCGGCTCAGCAGGGCGCAGCTCCAGGAGCGCAACCGGGCGAAAGTGCTGGCCGCCGCCAGGGACGAATTCACCGAACGCGGTTTCCGCGGCGCGAAAATCGACGGCATCGCCGAACGGGCCGGCTTCACCCGGGGCGCCGTCTACTCCAACTTCCCCGGCAAACGCGCCCTCTACTTCTCCGTCCTGGCCGACCTCGCCGAGCAGACCGCCCCGGAGCCGCCCCCCGCCGGGTTATCCGGCCCCGCCGACGCGCTCGGCGGGCTGGCCCGCGCCTGGCTGGGCCGCCTGCCCCTGTCGGAGGGCGCCGCCCGCCTCGGGCAGGACCTGCTGCCGGAGATCCTCGCCGAGGAGCCCACCCGGCGCGCCTACGCCCAGCTGATGAAACTCAACGCCCTGCTGCTCGGCCTGACCCTGGAGAACCTCTCCCCCGCCCCCGGCCGCCGCGTCCGGCTCGCCGAGTCCACCCTCACCATCCTGTACGGCGCCGCCCAGCTGGCCGCCACCGCGCCCGGCTTCGTGGAACCCTTCAACGTCGTCGCCGCCTGCCGGCACCTGGCCGGCCTCGAACTGGACGACTGGTGGCCGGTGCTGCCGTGGATTCCCCGGATCACCCCGCTCGACCAGGCGTGGAGCCTGCCGTACGGGCGGGACGTGGTGACGGGCGGGGCCGCGCGGCCGGTGCGGGACGGGGTGGTCGCGGTGCTCGGCGTCAACCGCCTGGAGGCCCTGGAGGAGGCCGTCCGCGGGGAAGGCGTCCGGGAAGTCACCGCCGTGCTGGTCACCGGTGACCCCGACGAGCTGGCCCCCCTGGCCCGCCTCACCATCGCCGACCTGTGCGCCTGCCTGCGCCAGGCCGTTCCCCACACTTGCCTGCCCCGCCTCCAGGTGATCCTCGACCCGTCCTTCGCCGCGGCCACCGGGCTGCCCGACGCCGGTGACGACACCGAAGTGGCCCTCCGCGTGGAATCCGGCCGCCTCGTGCTCCTCGCCGAAGGCCGGGGCGCCTGCCACGCCGCCGCGGGCGGCGCCGCGCCGGCGGAACCCGCCGCGCCCCACCTCCGGTGATCAGGCGGTGACGTCGGTGGTGACGCCGATCGGGAGCCGGCGGATGCGGTCGCGGATGTCGGGCGGGGCGGCGGCGAAGTCGCGTTCCATCGACTCGCGGCTCTGCCGGAAGTGGTGCCAGCCCTCGTAGTGGATCGGGATCGCCGTGTGCGGGCGGATCAGGCCGCACAGTTCGACGGCGTCGGCGGCGGTCATGGTGTACCGGATCGGGCCGGTGACGGGGAAACGCACGCCGCCCAGGTGGAGCAGGGCCGTGCCCACCTGGAGCCTGTCCGGGATCCGGCGCACGTCGTCGTACAGGACGGTGTCGCCGGAGATCCACAGCGCGCCGTGGCGCTGGCCCTTCCAGGTCAGCGCGAAACCGATCACGTCCCCGGTGATCGCCCGGGTGAACGGCGGGCCGTGCCGGGCGGGGGTGGCGGTGATCTCGATCGTGGGCTGGCCGGGGGCCTCCAGGCGGGTGGCCGCCCACGGCTTCAGGCCGCGTGCCCGCCCGCCCAGGCGCCGCGCCCCCGACACCGTGGTGATCACCGTACGGGCCGAGGGCAGCAGGGCGCGGCCGGTGTCGTCGAGGTTGTCGCCGTGGTGGTCGTGGCTGAGCAGGACCGCGTCGATGGGCGGCAGCTCGTTGGCCGGCATGGCCGGGCCGGCCACCTTGTACGAGCTGGTGCCCAGGCCGAAGAAGTAGCGCCGCCCCGGCGGGTCGAAGGTCGGGTCGGTGAGCAGCCGCCACTCGCCCATCTCGATCAGAACCGTCGGCCCGCCGATGTGCGTGAGGCGCATCTCAGTCATGCGCGGCTCTCCTCCAGCCCCGGCTCCGGCCCGACTCCAGCCCTGGCTCCAGCCCTGGATTCCGGCCCTGCAATCCGGCATCGAACTCCAGCACCCCCAGCGTCGATGTGCCGCGCGAGCGGCCGCACAGCATGTCGGTATCGAACTCCAGCACCGGACCCCCAGCATCGGGCGACCCCACGCCACCCTCACCGCCGACGGTACTTCTTCACCTGGCTAACCTCCCAGCGCCACCACCCAAACCCGGCCTCAGCAGTCCAATCCGGCATATCGCATGTGCGTCCGGACCCGCTTTGTCGGGCCTGCTTTGTCGGGCCTGCTTTGTCGGACCTGCTTTGTCGGACCTGCCTTGCCGGGCCTGCCTTGCCGGGCCTGCCTTGCCGGGCCTGCCTTGCCGGGCCTGCCTTGCCGGACCTGCCTTGCCGGACCTGCCTTGCCGGACCTGCCTTGCCGGACCTGCCTTGCCCGGCCTGCCTTGCCGGACCCGCTTAACCGTCACCTTGTTTGCCCGGTGCCCGTCGCTCTCCTTGGGGCCTCCCGCCGCTCCTCACGGAAATTTCCGAAAATTCTTCGATATTTCGTGAGTTCGCAGGTCGAAGGGGGTTTCGACGTGAGGCTGTCGCGTGACGGCACTCGCGCCATGGGGACGTTTTCGCAGGTCACGCCAAACGTGAATGTACGTTACACGTTTGCCAAAGCGCATTCGGCTGTTCAAGACTGAATCCACTCCACCACAACAGCCCGACCAGGGCTTTCTTCCGCATGCCCACGTAACCGACCCGAGGAGGGGCGATGATCCATGCCCGCGGACTGACCCGCCGGTTCAAGGTCAGAGGAGGTGCCGTCGACGCCGTACGCGGCCTGGACCTGGACGTGGCGGCCGGCCAGCTGGTCGCCTTCCTCGGGCCCAACGGCGCCGGCAAATCCACCAGCCTGCGGATGCTCACCTCCCTGCTGCCCCCGACCTCCGGCACCGCCACCGTGGCCGGCCGCGACATCGTCAAGGACCCGGCAGGCGTACGCGCCCGAATCGGCTACATCGGCCAGAAGAACGGCGCCGGAGAGAACTTCCGCGTCCGCGACGAACTCATCACCCAGGGCCGCTGCTACGGCCTGACCCGCGCCCAGGCCAGAACCCGCGCCGACGAGGTGCTCACCCAGCTGGACCTGGAACCGCTGGCCACCCGCAAACCCGGCACCCTCTCCGGCGGGCAACGCCGGCGCCTGGACATCGCGCTCGGCCTGGTGCACCGGCCGGCCCTGCTCTTCCTCGACGAACCCTCCACCGGCCTGGACCCGCAGAGCCGCGCCAACATCTGGGAGCACATCCTGCGCCTGCGCGCCGAGCACGGCACCACCCTCTTCCTCACCACGCACTACCTGGAGGAAGCCGACGCCATGGCCGAACGCGTCATCATCATCGACCACGGCCGCATCATCGCCGACGGCACCGCCACCCAACTCAAATCCGACCTCGCCGGCGACCACCTCACCCTCACCCTGTCCACCGAAGCCGACCTGGCCCCCGCCGCCACCATCGCCGAACGCCTCAACGGCACCGTGACCACCCCGGACCCCGCGACCACCCCGGATCCCCCAACCAGGTCGCATTCCGCGACCTCGCCCGTGCTGCGCATCCGGGTGACGCGCGCCGACACCGCGCTGCCGGAGTACCTGCGGGCCCTGGACACGGCCGGGATCAAGGTGGCCGCCGCCGAGACCACCCGCCCCACCCTCGACGACGTCTTCCTGGCCCTGACCGGCCGCAGCCTCCGCGAAACCGGCACCCAGGTACCCGAGCCGACCCCCTGAACACCCGCGAAAGGGATAGATCATGTCATTTGTCCGCGACACGGTGACGGTCTTCGAGCGGGAGATGGCGCCCACGTGGCGCAACCCGTTCGGGCTGCTGTTCACGATGGTGCAGCCGCTGCTCTTCCTCTACCTGTTCGGCCCGGTCCTGTCCGGAAGCACCGACCTGGGCGGCGCCCCTTGGGAATGGTTCGTCCCCGGCATTCTGATCATGATGTGCCTGTCGGGCCCGATGATGGCCGGATACACGCTGCTGGTGGAGCTGATCGGCGGCTCGATGGAACGCATGCTGGTCACCCCGCTCAGCCGTACCGCGATGCTGGTCGGCCGCACGCTCAAGGAATTCGTCGTCCTGCTGGCCCAGGGCGGCCTCCTCATCGGCCTGGCCATCCCGCTCGGCCTGGACCTGCACCTGCCCGGCGTGCTGACCGGCCTGGCCCTGCTGATCGTCTTCGGCGTCGGCCTGGGCGCCCTCTCCTTCGTCCTGGCCATCGTCTCCGCCCCCGGCGGGGAACTCTTCTACGCCGTCACCCAGCTGACCGTCTTCCCCCTCCTGCTGCTGTCCGGCGTCCTCCTGCCCGTCGACGCCGGGCCCGCCTGGCTCCAGACCGCCGCCGCCCTCAACCCCGTCACCTACATCGTCGAAGCCGAACGCGCCCTGTTCACCGGCGCCTTCACCACCCCGGCCGTCCTGTACGGAACCCTCGCCGCCACCGCCGTGGCCGCCCTCGGCCTCACCCTCGGCACCCGCGCGATGCGCCGCGGCATCTGACCCTGACCGGTCACTCCGACCGCTCCGACCCGGCCGGCGCTTCCGCGGGCTCAGCCGGGGGCGCAGGTGCGGCGTACCGCACCTGCCTGCGGATCCGCTGGATGGTGTGCCAGGCCAGGTGCGGATCGGTCGCCAGCAGCAGGCGGGTCTCGGCGACGTCGTCGATCGGCCGGGGATCGGTGCGCAACTCCTCCAGCGCGTACCACGGGGCTTCGATGAAGATCCGGATCAGCATGGCCAGAATCGACAGGTAGGCGCGGGACTGAACCACCACGGCCTCGCCCGGCTCCCCGCCCGGCAGACGCCGTTCCGCGAGGTCGTCCAAGGCGGCGGAGGTGAGCGGGGCGTCCGCGCACTCCGCCAGCCAGCCGGTGACCTCGGCGGCCTGCCCGCCGCTCAGCCGCGCCGCCACCCGCAGCTGGGCGGCCAGCACGGTCGCGCGGTCCTGGCGGATCAGCCGGATCGCCAGCGAGTCCAGCCCGGTCTCGTCCTCGGCCGCGGCGATCGTGGTCAGGTCCAGCACGGTACGCAGGAAGTCGCGCGGCACCCCGCCGGTCAGGGCGTGGCACAGCCAGACGAACGGCAGCGGCAGGGGAACGTTCCGGCGGGCCAGGAGGGCGTGGGACTCGCCGCTGCTCAGCGCGGGAATGCGGATGATCCGGTCGAAGGCGCTGTCGAAGGTGTTGCGGACGCCGAGGCTGCGCCGCTCGTACCCGGCGATGGCGTCCTCGGAGAGCGCGACCAGGAAGAAGCACCCGTACACGCCGAAGATGACCTTCAGGTCGTTGAGGAAACGTTCGGTCTCCTCGGCGTTGCCGATCTTGTCCAGCTCGTCGATGCCGATGATCACCTTGCCCTTGCGGTCCTGCCGGTCCAGGGCGATCTGGCCGAGCAGTTCCCGCAGGTCGGCCACCAGTTGCGGGTAGCCGCGCGTGTGCTCGGTACGCTGCACGGCCGCCTGCCTGGCCACCTTCGAACCGCCCGGCAGGCCCATTTCCCCGCCGCTGCTCTGGGTGACCGCCTCCAGGTAGCGCAGCGACCGCAGCTGGGCGCGGGCCGCCACCTCCGAGGCGCTGGACCCGAGCGCCTGGGGCGACCGGCGGGCCCTGCGCCACGCCACGGCCAGCCCGGCCAGGATCAGCGCCACCCCCGCCGCGCCGACCAGCACCAGCGGATCGCGCGTCGCCCCGGCCAGCACGGCCTGGAGGCGCTGCCACTGCAACGCGCCGGCCAGCAGCAGCGTGCCGGCGAAGGCGGCCACCAGCGGCGCCGCCCGTACCAGCCGGGCGCGCAGGGCAGAGCGGGGTTCCCGCTCCCCGGTCTCGCCGGTGACCTGCTCACACACCCGCAGGAACAGGTGGGTGATGAACTCCTTGGGATCGTAGGCGGTCGGGGCGTGCACCAGCACGCAGAGGTGGCCGCCGGTCTGCGGCCGGTCCGGGGAGCACAGCCGGCGCAGCGCGGTGCTCTTGCCCGCCCCCCGCGCGCCGCTCAGGCCGATGCTGGCGCTGCCGTGCCTGGCGATCACCTCGTCCAGGAAGTCACTGCCCGCCGTGCGGACGAACTCGTCGATCCTGCTCCACCGGCCGAGCCGGCCGGGGTCGATGTCGGGCAGGGTGGTGGACATCGCGTCGCGTTCTTCGCCGAGTTCGGCCCGGATCAGGGGCAGCAGGCCCTCCCGTACCAGGGCTCGGACCCAGTCCTGGTGGGCCTGCTGGGCGGCCACCCGGAACCGCACCAGACCGGGCGGTAACTGCAACCACGAGGCGGGGTCGGGGTCGGCCAGGATCACCCGCACCCGCGCGGAAGGGGCGCTCACCCACCACATCAGGATGGCCAGCACGGCGACGGCCAGCGCCGCCCAGAACCACACCGCCCCGGGCCCGGGCGCCGAAAACGGGAAGGTGACGATCAGGCCCACAGCCAGCAACGGCGGCAGGGGCTGCGCCAGCATCCTGGCCGTGGCCCGGGCACCATCCCGCAGACCGTCCCGCAGGGAACTCGGGCGGGGTTCCCGAACCTGTTCCGGGTCGCCACCCGATTCAACCGGCCTGCGGACGCGCGAGGACCATACCGCGAGGAGACTCCGCCAGAGGAACATGATCAGGGCCAAGACGGCGTACCCGGCCAAGGCGATTCCCAGCAGCAGCCGGAAGGTCGGGAGCGGCAACCAGATCATGCCTGCCAGCCAGGCCGCGGACGCGCCCGCGCACCAGGCCAGCCACCGGTAGAGGTGGGCGGGACGGCTCCAGGCCGGCAGGCGGGCCGCCTCGACCAGGCCATCGCGTGCCTTCGCGTACCGCTGGTAGTGGAACTGCGCGGCCAGTTCGATCGCCTCGGCGTTGGCCGCCAGCAACCGCCGGACCAGGCCGTCCATCGCCTCGCGGCGCCATCCCCGCCCGGATTCGACGATCTTCAGCCGTACCTCCGGCAGGACCATGATCTCGTCGCGGACCTTCTCCCGTACGACATGATCGATCTTGCTCGTGCGGGGGAAAGCCACCTCGGGAAGCGGTACAAGGCCCGGAATGTCGCTCGGTTCCGTCGCAACGGCGGGCTCGCCCGCATCCGGAGTGTCAACCGGCGGTCGGGCGGTCAGCGAGCCGGGTTCCCCGGCGCTCACCTCGGCCGGCTCCCCAGCGTCGCGCTCACTCCGTTCCCCGCGCGGATCCAGTAGGGGATCAACGTCGGCCGCGTCGACATGCCGGTAGGCCAGCAGGTCTTGAAGCTCCAGGTAGCGGAATCGGTAGACCGATCCGACTCGCTGAAGCAGACCCTGCCGTTCGGCCTGTTCGAGGAACACCATCAACCGCCAGGGGATCTTTCCCCTGGCCGCGAGCAGGCCGACCGCCAGCAGGTACTGCAAGCCGGGCGTTCCCATCGCGGCGGCCAAACCGGCGGCCAAGCCCACCATTAGCCCCACGTTCCAGCCGTAGCCGAAATCGGGGATCGACCACTGGAGGGCGCCGATGACAGCGGCTGCGGCACCACCGGCGCCGAACAGCCACGCCGCGCTCTCCCCCAGGCTCCTGCGCACCTCGGACCGCGGACCGCCCGTCCCCCGCAGACTGCGGGGGCGATGGCCCAAGAGGGTCGCCCGGCGCCCGGCCATGAACGCGATCTGATACCCGCCCGCCGCGGCCAAAGGCAGGATGGACAGCGCATCAATCCAGGCGCCCAGCCAGGTCCCAATCAGCACCAGGCAGGTCGTGGCGGAGATCCACCCGGTGGCGAGGTAGGCGTAGCGGGAGACCGCCTGGGGCAGCCGCCACCACTCCAGTTCCCTCGTCTGACCGGCGCTCATGTGACCGGCAAGAAACTGCAGCCAGCGTTGGACGGCTTCCGGCTCGTACCGCCGCTTGAAGGACACGCTGGACCGCACGGCGAAGTAGCGGCTCAGCAGATACCGCTCGATGTCCCTGGCATGGGGGAAACGGCCAGGATCGAGCAGTTCGCCAGGAGAGTCCTCGCCGGATCCGTAGACGTCGCGGAACCACTGGAGCGTGAGCGGCCTGGCCAGCGCCCGGGACAGCGGGCCGATCTCGAGGGAGGAGAGAACCCGCAGGACCTCGGACCACCCCGCCTCGGACCCGGCGGACGCAGGACGCGTCTCCCGCAGATACCTGGCCACCTCCTGCGGCGGAAGCGGCACCGTCCTGACCACCAGGCGATCGCTGCGCCGCAGGTTCCGGAGAAAACGCTCAGCTTGCCGGCCATTCCTGGACCGGCTGACGATGATCAACGCATCGGCCGGCGTCAAGGCCCCCTCAATCGCGCTGACCACCAACCGCTGCCTGGATGGAGGAACCTCGTCGAATCCATCAAGAATCGGCAGAATCCGGCGAGCACCCACCAACACCTTGGCCATGTCGGTGCCGAATGTCGCACTGGCCAGCCAGGGGTGCTCGGCGATGATCCGGCCCGCCAGCCAATCATGAAACGGCTCCCTGTCCGGGTTCCAATCGGCAAGCCCGAGCAGGAAAGGTACCGGCTGGCCGGCATTCTCCTGCCGTTCCAGCATGTGCAGCAACAGCAGGATGGCCAGGCTCGTCTTCCCTGAACCCGGCCCGCCGGTAATCACCATTCGTTTGCCGGGCGATGACCAGAACCTCGCCTCGAGGTCGGCGACGGTAGACCCACCGGCTTCCCCGTCGACCACCCATCTGATGGGCAGTTCCCCTGACCCGATCAGGCCCGACCTCGTCGCCGCTTCCTGCCACTGCCGCTGAACGGCCCTGGCCAGATCCCGCTCAGCCTGTGCTGCTGAAGCGGGCGTTCGAGCCGGAGTGAACGTCTCGGCGAACAGGGCAGTGAGAAGTGCGAGCGACAAGGCGACAGCCACCCAGGCCCAGCTCAGTTGCCCGTTGTTGAGGACTTGATTGGCGGCGAGCGCCATGCCTCCGGTCAACAATCCCAGAGCAATCACCCGGACGACTGCCCACATCACACCCACTCCTGGTGCTTCGTGATTGACCTGGCCGACCGCTGCCGAAGCCGGCGATGCCCGAAATCAGGCATCAGCAGAGATTCGCCGAATTCTCTGCCTTCGTTTCAGCCACGTCAGGTTTTATTGGGATTCCAGAATGACCTGATGGTCACCGGCTTCGGGATGGCAGAACGCGGTCAGCCTTTCCGCTTCGGTGGTCAATTTCCTGCGCGTGGCGGGCGGGATGGGCTGTAAGGGAGTCAGCGTCAGGGTGGCGGTGCGCCGGGTCGCGGCCAGCGACCAGGTTCCGGCGACCATGCCGTCGACCAGGAAGGTGGGGCGGATCTGGCCGTTGACCTTGACGTAGACGGAGTCGCGGTAGGGCTCGGGGAGCAGGCGGGTGCGGTGTCCGGGGGCGTAGGCGAGCAGGGTGCTGTCGAACCACGGCAGGAGGCGGACCGGGGCGGGGGTGTCGGGGCCGGGGCGTGGGGAGTCGGGGTGGTCGTACAGGGTGCGGCCGGACTCGTCGGAGAATTGGAGCAACTCGGTCATCTGACGGAGGGCGGCACGCACGGGCGTGATGTTCCAGCCGATCCAGTGGGCGACGTCTTCGGCGGCGGCCGGGCCGAAGGCCGCCAGATGCAGGCGGATGACCGACTTCAGCGCCTCATCGAGGACGGGCCGGTCGACGACCGGTGACAGCAGGAAATGCGCGGGCGTCTTGGGACTCCAGACCCCGTCGGCGGGGACCCGAACGAAACCAGCCCTGATCATCAGCCCGAACCACTTGTACTGCCGCTGCGCCGCCGCCTCGGCCTCACTCACCGCCCCGGGATGATCGGCCACCCACTTCTCGACGATCTCCACCAACTCGGCGACCGGCCGCGCCGAGGTCCCCCGCTCGCGCAGCACCGCCAGCAACTCCCCGACCCCCGGCCCAGGGTCGCCTCCGGCACGCCACTGCGCCACCCGCGAGGCCGCCGCCACCGCCGCGTACGCCCCGTACTGCCCGGCCGCCACCGTGTGAATCGTCCCCCGCAACAAGGTCCCGGTCAGCACAGCCCCATCGGCATGCGCCCGGAACCCCGCATCCGGCTCCACCCCGGCCATCCGGCTCCACAACGCCGGACCCAGCGCGGGCCAGTACTGCATCTGCAGCGCCCCGACAGCGCCCACCACCTCGCCGACCCCACCGGCCAACGGCTCCAGCAGCCCCTGACGCGCCAGCAGGGCCCGGTTCAACGCCCGCTCACCCAACACATCCACGCTCGAACCCTACGAGCCGCCCCCGACAAAAACCGGCCGGCCTACGCCGACCCGGCGTCCTGCGCCTCAGCGTTCCTAAGATCATCCGAAGTGATCATGAGGCGGCGCTGCTCCTCCTCGATAATCTGCTGGGCGAGCGACTGATCGGAGATGTCCAAGGCGTCGGGCGTACGTTCGGCGAGGTCGCTACGGTGGGCGTACTCCTGGAAAAGCCTCTCCTTCGCGTCGAGCAGTTCCAGCAGCCGTTGATCCACCGAGTCCACCGCCAGGAGCCGGTGAACCTGGACCGTGCGGATCTGTCCCATCCGATGCACCCGGGCCACGGCCTGGCTTTCCACGCTCGGTTTGAGTTGCGGCTCACAAAGGATCACCACTGAGGCGGCCTGGATGTTGAGACCGGTGCCACCGGCCTCGATCTGGCTCAGCAGAACCGCATGCCCGGCCGCGGCGGAGAAGGCATCGACGATCTGCTGACGGCGCGCGGGCGTCACAGCGCCGGAGATCGGGCCGTGCACGGCGCCGCCCAACGCTTCGGCCACTGTGGCCAGCACGTCGCGAAAATAGGAGAAGACCAGCACCTTCAAACTGTTGTCACGCGCGTCCTCCACCAACTCCAGCAGCCGCCTGAGTTTCGCCGACGTGGCCGGCACCGCGTAGGCCGCGCGTCGCATCGCCATGAAGTTCCGCCGGACCACCGCCGCCCGGTAGGCGGCCACATCCGCGTCACTGAGCTCGATCCAGTCCTCGGAGTCCACACGCATGGGTAGTTCCGCGAGCACGTCCTCCTGGTTACGCCGCAGATAGGCCGGGGCGACCGCCTTCCGGAACGCCTGAGCGCCCGCGACGACGTCCGAGGCCCGTAAGTTCTCGGCGAGGGTGGGCCGCAGGTAGGAGATGAGCGTGCGGAACTCCTCGACGCGGTTCTCCATCGGCGTACCAGTGAGGAAAAGCACCCGTTCGACCCGGCCGCACCACCGTTCGACCGCCTTGGACCGCCGGGCCTGCCGGTTCTTCACCAGATGCGCCTCGTCCACGACGAGCATGCCGACGGCGACCTCGGTGGGGATCTCCAGCCGGTGTACGCTTCCCAGCGTCACCACGGCCACCCCGCCCCGCCGTACCCACTCCGCCTGCGCCTCCGACGCGAACGGGCCGTGCAGCCCGTAGGCGGGCAAGGCGCTTCTGTTCTCGATTTCCCGCACCCAGTTGATCAGCACGCTGGTCGGGCAGATGACCAGGAAATGGGTCGCGTTCTCGCTTCTCAGATGCGCCAGTGCGGCGATGGCCTCGATCGTCTTTCCCAGACCCATCTGGTCTCCGAGAATCACCCGCCCCTGGGCGAGCGCGAAGCGTGCACCGAACGCCTGGTAGCCGCGCAGGGACACCCGCCGATGCGTATCGTCGAGTTCCTGCGCGATCACACGCGCGACAAGATCGTCGGGGAGCAGGCCGAGGCCGGCGGTGACAGGCTCACCGGCCAGTTCGGTGAGCAGCGCGTAATACTCGGCTGGACGGTACGCGAAGTCCGCCCACGCCACCACGTCAGGCACCGGCGGGATCAGCAGATCCGCGGTGACCTGGGCAAGCAGGAGCCCGATGTCGGAGGGCGCTCCGGCCAGCACCTCGGCGATCTCCGACAGCGCCGCCTGAGCGCGCTCCCGGCGACGCGAGCCGGCGATCCAGCCGCGCAGCCGACTGCGGGCGGGGCGGGTGACGGCCAGCAGCGGCCCCAGCCGGTCGCTGAACTGGCGGGCGACCCGCACCGTGCGGTTCAGATCAGGGCCGGCCTGCACCAGCGTCTGTAACGCGATCAGCAGATCGGTGGTCGGGGTATCACGGCGGTCGGCGTCGACGCGGATGCTCACGGCGTCGACGGCGGCCTGGGCGATCTGGTTGGCCGCCGCCAGAATCTGCCTCGCGCTGCGCACCCCGATACCGGGAACCTGATGAAGCCGGTACACCGAGGCGTCGCAGACATCGAGAACCGTCGCGTATCCGGCTTCTTCCAGGGCACTGATCCGCAGTCGACCCTCGGTGACATCCTTGATGCGCGCCACCGGCACCGTCGCCAGTTCCGCCCTGGCACGCTCGACGCGCAGCGCCCCCAGCGTCCTGGCGGCGAGCCCGCGTACGACCTCGTGGTCCCGTAGGAGAGTTCCGGCCTTGGCGAGAAGCTCCTCGGCGCTCCGGCAGAGCGCGTTCGCCTCCCTCGGCGTGAACTGCCCGTCCTCCCGCATCATCCCCTACGCCTCGCCCAGCCGCTCCCGGCCCTGTCGGTCTCGCGAGATTATCGGATTACTCACCGGGAAAGCATCCAATGCTCACGCACTGTGGACGGCCTAACGCGGATCACCGCATGGGGGGCGAAGCAACGCTGGACGGTTGATATGCCGAGAACGGTAGATTCCGATGATGTTGCCTGCGGACAGCCACGTGCACAGCGAATGGTCCTGGGACGCTCCACTGGCCTCGATGGAGCGATCCTGCGCGCGGGCGGTGGAGCTCGGGCTGCCCGCGATCGCCTTCACCGAGCACGTCGACTACACGGTCTTGAGGGTCACGCCCGATGTTCTGGAGGAAAACGACCATCTCCTGGCTTTGAGCACGCCGGACGGGCTGCTGACTCCGCCGGCGTTCGACGCGGGTGGGTACCTGGAGGCGATCGAAAGGTGCCGCGAACGGTTTCCGGACCTTCGGATCCTCAGCGGCCTGGAGCTGGGGGAGCCTCATTGGCACGCGGCGGCCACCGCGAAGCTGCTCGCCGCCGGGCGGTTCGATCGCGTGCTCGGCTCCCTGCACTGCCTTCCGGACGGGGGCGGGTTCGCCGAGCCGTCGCACCTGTACGGGCAGCGGCCCGCGGCCGAGGTCGTCCGGGAGTACCTGGCGGAGATCGCCAAGCTTGTGGCCGGAAGCGAGGTGTTCTCCGTGCTGACCCACATCGACTATCCCGTCCGCCACTGGCCGAGCCGGGAGGTCGGCCCGTTCGACCCCACGGCGTTCGAGGAGGAGTTTCGGTACGCGCTGCGGATGACCGCGCAGTCGGGCAGAGCTCTTGAGATCAACACAAGGGTGCCCCTGCACCCGGTTCTCGTGACCTGGTGGCACGAAGAAGGCGGCGAAGCGGTCAGCTTCGGAAGCGACGCCCATGTCCCCTCGGCCGTGGCGCACGGTTTCCGGGAGGCGGCGGACCTGGCGGAGGCCTGCGGGTTCCGCCCCGGACGGGACCCGTACGGCCTCTGGGCCCGGGTGAACTGATCCGGGCGCGGCGCGCCGGACGGGATGTTGCTGGGAACAAGGACTTTGGCTGTGTGGTTAACTACATGTGCCGGTGTGGATGTGTCCCCCGGGCCGCATTTACCGCCTTCACGGAATACCGTTCGGCTGGAGCCGTGTTGTGCATCTCGCCGAGGAGGCGACCACCACACCGGCCTGAACTTCGTGAATGCCTCCGCGCACCAGGTGCGCGGAGGCATTCGGCGTCTGGCGCGGCATTCGGCGCGCCGGGATAGGCGCGGCGGGTGGTGGGCGGTGTGGGGAACTACGCTTGACCTGGTCGTCTTTCGGAGGAGTGCCCGTGTTCTACACTGTCGCCAAATTTCTCAGCACCCCGGCCGTGCATGTGCTGTGGCGGGCGAGGATCGACGGGCGGCAGCACGTTCCGGCACAGGGGCCGGCCATTCTGGCCTCCAACCACCTGTCGGTGCTGGACTCCTTCTTCCTGCCCGCGCTGCTCCCCCGCCGGGTGACGTTCGTGGCCAAGAACGAGTACTTCACCTCGGGCAACCCCATCACCAAGATGATCATGCAGGGCAACCTCGCCATCGACCGGGACAGCGCCACCGCCGCCCAGGACATGCTGGACGCCGCGGCCGGCGTGCTCAAGGCCGGCGAGCTCTTCGGCATCTACCCCGAGGGCACCCGCTCCCCCGACGGCCGCCTCTACAAGGGCAAGATCGGCGTCGCCTGGCTGGCCCTAACCACCGGCGCCCCCGTCCTCCCCGTCGCCATGATCGGCACCGAGAAGGTCCTCCCGCCCGGCTCCAGCCTCCCCCGGCTCCACCGCATCGCCGTACGCATCGGTGAACCGCTGGCCTTCACCGGCGACCCCGGGCGCGCCCGGGACCGCCGCCAGGTCACCGACGAGGTGATGGCCGCCATCCAGCGCCTCTCCGGCCAGGAATACGTCCCCACGTACGCGAAACGCCCCAATGCCTGACAAATAGCCAAGATAACGAAACGGGCAAGGTAGGCTCTCCACCGACATAACAGGGGGGCCTTAATGCGCGGACGCACCATCGCCATCATCACGACGGCAGCCGTACTCGTCGCAGGAGGGGCCGCCGGCGGCGCCTGGTACCTGTTGCACACGCGTGGCACCCCCCAGGAAACCGCCCAGCGCTTCACCGCCGCCTGGTCCCGCGGCGACCTCACCGCCATGAAGGCCGAACTGGCCACCCCGGCCACCACCGGCTTCGACGCCGCCTACGCCGAACTCACCAAGAACCTCAACGCCACCGGCGTCAAGATCACCCTCGGCCAGGTCACCCCCGGCCAGGACGACCGCGCCAGCGCCGCGTACACCGCCACCGCCACCCTCAAGAACATCGGCGAGTGGACCTACGACGGCACCTTCGACCTCACCGTCGCCGACCGCCACTGGAAGGTCGACTGGACCCCCAAAGCCGTCCACCCCGCCCTGGACGGCAACACCCACCTCAAACTCAAGACCACCTGGCCCACCCGCGCCGCCGTCACCGACGCCGCAGGCGCCCGCATCGACGGCGGCAACGTCGGCGGATCCGTGCAGCAACTCGTCGGCTTCCTCGACAAGGCCGACGACAAGGACGTCAAGAAGCTCGGGCCCGCCTACCGGCGCGGGCAGGCCGTCGGCCGCGGCGGACTCCAGGAGACCTTCCAGCGCCGCCTCGCCGGCACCCCCACCACCCACATCCTGGCCGGCGAGCAAACCCTGGCCACCATCGACGGCACCGACGGCAAACCCCTGAAAACCAGCCTCGACCTGACCATCCAGCAGGCCGCCGCCAACGCCGTAACCGCCGTGGAGAAGCCCACCTCCCTGGTGGCCGTGCGCCCCTCCACCGGCGAGATCCTCGCCGTCGTCAACAACGTCGGCGGCTTCAACCGCGCCCTGGACGGCAACTACGCCCCCGGCTCCACCTTCAAGACCGTCACCGCCGTCGGCCTGCTCGCCAACGGCCTCACCTCCGGTGAGCAGGTCACCTGCCCCAAGGACGCCAACGTCGGCGGCCTCAAGATCCGCAACAGCGACCACGCCGCCTACGGCAACCTCACCTTCCTCGACTCCTACGCCCACTCCTGCAACACCACCTTCGCCCCCCTGACCAAGGACCACCTCAGCGCCGCCAAGCTGCAGGCCACCGCCACCGCGCTCGGCTTCAACCAGCCCCTCAACATCGGCGTCCCCGCCACCACGGCCAGCATGCCCCGCGCCACCAGCGACGCCGAACTCGCCGCAGAATCCTTCGGCCAGGCCAAGATCACCACCAGCCCCCTGATCATGGCCACGGTCGCCGCCGCCGTCGCCGACGGCACCTGGCGCCCGCCCACCCTCGTCCCCGGCCTCAAGCAGAAGGCCACCGAACAGCCCCTCCCCGACGGCGTCGCCGACCAGCTCCGCACCATGATGCGCGCCGTCGTCACCAAGGGCACCGCCAAAGCCGCCGGCCTGCCCTCCGGCACCCACGGCAAGACCGGCACCGCCGAATTCGGCACCGGCGACGTCCTGGAGTCCCACGCCTGGTTCCACGGCTTCCGCGGCGACCTCGCCTTCGCCGTGGTGGTGGAAGGAGGCGGCGGAGGCGGCAAGGTCGCCGCCCCGATCGCCGCCCGCTTCCTCAACGCCCTCTGATCGCGACAACCCGCCCCCGGGCTCAACCGCGTTCCGCGTCGGCATGATCACACCGAGTTTTTGCTGTATGCCAGGGCGGTTCAGCGGCAGACCGGCTTTACGGGCCGAGCTGCCCGGTGGTGTCAACACGCGGTAAATACCCGCCCGACAAACGGCTAACGATCTTCCCGATTGGGCAGAACGTCGGCACACACCTTGCATCCCGGGGAGGTGCGCCATGGCCTGGTCGCAGGATGAAGAGCGAATGCTGGCGATGATCGAGCGGCACCTCAGCGATGAGGATCCACGGCTCGCCGCGCGCCTGGAGTCATTCAACGAGCGCGTGGCGCGCGGAGAACACGGACGGCGCCGTGGCGACCGCCGCCGGCGGCGGCGCCCCCGCCGGTCGACAGTGGTCATCGCCGTCAGCTGGTTGTTGATCGCCACCCTGATCGCCACGCTGCTGATCATGGCCTTTCGCCACGATGCGGCAGCTGCCTTCCCCGTCGCGGCCCCCTTCCCGCTCTAGCTTGTCCAGGACGCTTGAACCACAGGCGGCCGACGCCTAGCCCGGTCTGCTCTCGGGCGGGACGCTGGGGTGCACCGCGACCACGATGCGATGGTCACGGCCGTTCTCGGCGGACTCGTCGTGGTACTTACTGACCAGCGCGGCGACCGCGGTGGCGAGCTCGTCGGCGAACGCCGCGCGATCGGCCGCCGAGGCGAAACGGACCGTGCCGTCGATGGCGAAGGTGGCCAGGCGCTTGCGAGCCGCGGTGGCGCCCGTGATCAGGGCCCCCACGTCGCGGACCAGCTGCGCGGCCACGGCCAGCAGCCAGCGCGCCGACAGGCGATCCGGAGACCGCGCCGGGTCCGGCTGGACGGTCGGCAGTGCCGCCGGAGAGATCACGTACGCGGCGGCCGTCGCCCGCATCACCCGCTCGTTGACGTTCCCCTTCCGCCGCTCCTCCAGCAACTCGACCAGCCCATGCCGCTCCAGCGTCTTCAGGTGATAGTTCACCTTCTGCCGGGGCAGACCGGTCTTCGCCGCCAGCATCGTGGCCGAACCGGGAACCGCCAGCTCCGCGAGGAGCCGGGCGCGGATGGGGTCCAGTGAGGCCTCCGCCGCCGCCGGATCCTCAATGACCGCCACTTCTTCCATATCAGGCAGCCTGACACCGACAAGTCTTTTCGTCAAGGACATCCTATTTGTCGGGATCAGGCTCGCCCGCCCACGACCGCAACCGCTCCGCCAGCTCCGCGACCGCCACCCGCAACTCCGCCGGTCGTACCACCGTGAAAGGCCAGCCCAAACCCGCCAGCGCCTGCGCCATCCCCTCCAGGCGCTCCACCCGGGCCACCAGCCGCACCCCCGACTCCACCTCCGTCAGCACCGCCAGCGACGCCGGAAGCCGCCGCCGCACCTCCGCCGGCTCCGCATGCACCACCACCTCCACCTCATACCGGTACGGCACCCTGGCCAGCCCGTCCATCACCGCGGCCACCGGGTCGAACTCCTCCGGGGCCTCGAATCCCTCCCCCAGCACCTCCAGCGCACCCACCCGATCAACCCGGAACGTCCGCACCTCGCCCCGCGCATGGTCGAACCCCGTCACGTACCAGCGCCCCGAATGGAACACCAGCCCGTACGGATCCACCTCCCGCTCACTCACCCGCCCCCCGAACGACCGGTACGCCACCCGCACCCGCCGTGACCCGCGCACCGCCTCCGCCAGCGACAGCAACACCGACCCGGACGCCCTTCCCTCGAAACGCCGGGAGGTCAGCCCCACCGTCTCCTCCACCGCCCGGACCCGCTCCCGCAGCCCCCGCGGCAACACCCGTTCGATCTTCGCCAGCGCGCTCTCCGTCCCCGCGGCCACCCCGCTGTGCCGCCCCACCAGCAACCCCAGCACCACCGCCGCCGCCTCGTCCTCCGTCAGCATCAACGGCGGCAGCCGGTAGCCCGGCGACAACCGGTAACCCCCATAGCGCCCCCGATCCGCCTCGACCGGCACGCCCAGGTCGGTCAGCCGCGCCGCGTACCGCCGTACCGTCCGCTCGTCCACCGCCAGCCGCGCGGCCAGTTCCGGCCCGGTCAGTCCAGGCCGGGCCTGGAGCAACTCCAGCAACGCGAGAACCCGATTCGTCGACATATCAGGACCGATTCTGTCCGGATATATCCCTACAGTCGAGCCACCATCCAGCAAAGGAGCAGCGAATGAGCACCTACGTCCTCGTCCCCGGCCTCTGGCTCGGCGCCTGGGCCTGGCAGCAGGTCACCCACGAACTCCGCCGCCACGGCCACACCGCCTACCCGGTCACCCTGACCGGCGTCGCCGACCGTGAGCACCTCAACTCCCCCGCCCTCACCCTCGACGATCACATCGCCGACCTGGTCAACCTCATCACCTACGAGGACCTGCACGACGTCGTCCTGGTCGGCCACAGCGGCAACGGCGGCCTGGTCACCGCCGCCGCCGACCGCATCCCCGGCCGGATCGCCCGCCTGGTGTACGTCGACAGCGGCCCCGTACCCAACGGCCTGGCCCAGATCGACCTCATGGGCCGGGAGAACGTCGCCGTCGTGGACGGCTACCGCGTCCCCTTCGTCCCCCTGGAAACCCACGAACGTGCCGGCACCCGCCTCGACGGCCTCACCCCCGAGGCCAGAGCCCTGATCACCGCCCGCGCCACCGACCACCCGCTCGGCCCGCTCAACCAGCCCTGCACGCTCACCGGCGCCGTCGACAAACTCCCCAAAACCCTGGTGAGCTGCACGTTCCCGCTCCCCCAGATCCAGGAGCTGATGGCCCAGGGACACCCCTTCTTCACCGGAATCAACGGCCCGGAGTGGGACATCAGGGAACTGCCCACCAGCCACTGGCCGATGTTCTCCCGCCCGATCGAGCTGGCCACCTTGCTGAGGGGTTTCTAAACGACGCCAGCCGAGCGCCCAGATTCGCTTGGGACATTTGTCCCAGGAGATTCGGGAGACCACGGCCTGCCCCGGCCACCACCCCCCGAAATACCGTCCTGACCATGACAGACGCAGTCACCCTCACCGGTGTGCACAAGTCCTATCAGGACGTGAGAGCCGTAGCCGGCGTCTCCCTCGCCATCCCCCAGGGCCAGACCATCGCCCTCCTCGGCCCCAACGGCGCCGGCAAGTCCACCACCATCGCCCTGATGCTCGGCCTCCTCCCCCCGGACCAAGGCCAGATCACGGTTTATGGGCAAACGGCGGCGAACGCCGTACGGAACGGGCTGGTCGGGGCGATGCAGCAGGAAGGAGGCACCCCCAACCGGGTCACCGTCCGCGAGCTCCTCACCTTCACCCGCGCGACCTACCCCACCCCCCTCCCCCTCCCTGAGCTGATCACCACCGCCCAGATCGGCGGCCTGGAACGCAAACGCCTGGAACGCCTCTCCGGCGGCCAGCGCCAGCGCGTGCGCCTGGCCATGGCCCTGGCCGGCGACCCCCGTCTGCTCATCCTGGACGAACCCACCGCCGCCCTGGACGTGGCCGCCCGCCGCGAGTTCTGGACCGCCATGCGCCACCTCGCCGAGGACGGCAGGACCATCGTGTTCGCCACCCACTACCTGGAGGAGGCCGACCGGCACGCCGACCGCATCGTGCTCCTCGCCCACGGCCGCGTGGTCGCCGACGGCACCGCCGCCGACCTGCGCGAGGCTGCCCACCTGACCCCCGGCAGCCCGCTGGAGGACGCCTTCCTCGCCCTGACCGACCCGGAGGGGTACCGATGATCGCCTACATCCGCCTGGAAGCCGCCAAGACCGTCCGCGACACCGGATACGTGGTGATGGGCCTGGTCATCCCCGTCACCCTCTACCTGATCTTCAGCACCCTGACCATCCCCGCCGAGGTCCGCGCCGACGGCGCCCTGTACTCCATGATCGCCATGGCCGCCTACGGCGCGCTCGGCGGCGTCTTCAGCAACGGCACCGGCACCGCCGAGGACAAGCAGACCGGCTGGCTCCGGCAACTCCGCCTCATCCCGATCGCCCCCTGGCGCGTCCCGGCCGGCAAGACCGCCACCGCCGCGATCATCGTCGTCCCCGCCCTCGCCCTGGTGCTGGCCGCCGGCGCCCTGGTCCACCACGTGCGCCTCAACCCCGGCCAGTGGCTGGCCATCGCCGTCATGCTCTGGATCGGCACCATCCCGTTCAGCCTGTTCGCCCTCGGCAACGGCTACCTGCTCACCCCGCAGAACGCCGCCGCCGCCAACCTGGCCGGCTACCTGGCCATGTCCGTCGTGGGCGGCCTGTGGGTGCCCAGCGCCACCTTCCCCGGCTGGCTGCGCACGATCTCCGAGTGGAGCCCGGTCAACGGCTACGCCAACCTCTCCTGGAGCCTGGCCTTCGACCACACCGTCAACCTCCGCTCGGCCGCCGTCCTGCTCGCCTGGTCCACCCTGTTCGCCCTCTACGCCGGGTACGCCTTCCGCCGCGCCGGCCGCCTGACCTGACATGCGAGATGTGGTCTGATGGACGCCGTGCGCAGCGACCGGGCCGGTATCCACGTGTGGGTGCTGCTCGTCGCCTTCCCCATCCTGGACATCCTCTCCGGCCGGGACCACCCGCTCTGGCTGGCCTGGCCGGGCATCGTCGTCACGGCCGCCCTCTACCTGCGCACCACCACCCTGGCCTTCACCGACCGCGGCAAGGCCGTCCGCCTGGCCCTGCCCGCCCTGGCCATCACCTCGGTCGCCCTCGCCTTCACCTTCCAGGGGGCCTGGTCGTTCCTGCTGACCATGACCGCCGTCGCCGCCGGAGCCACCGTGCGCGGGGCCGGGGGCATGATGGTGCTGCTGGCCCTCACCGGGCTGGCCCTGCTGGTCGCGATCCAGCAGGACCTGGACGCGGTCGGCCTGATGATCGCCGGATGGGGCGTCTTCCTGGCCGGGTTCATCCCGTGGATCATCGTCCAGCTGTGGGACACCATCGCCGAGCTCACCGCCACCCGCGCCGAACTGGCCCGGGTGGCGGTCTCGGAGGAACGGCTGCGCTTCTCCCGCGACCTGCACGACCTGCTCGGCCACACCCTCTCGGTGATGGTCGTCAAGGCCGAGGTGGTGCGCCGCCTGGCCCCCGCCGACGGCGAGGCCGCCGCCCAGCAGGCCGCCGACATCGAACGCATCGGCCGCGAGGCCCTCGCCGAGGTCCGCGCCGCCGTCACCGGCTACCGCGGCCGGGGTCTGGCGGCCGAACTCGCCGCCGCCCTCGACACCCTCACCGACGCCGGCGTCGCCCTCACCGCCCCCGACAAGCCCGTACGGCTGACGCCGGAGACCGACGCCCTGCTCGGCTGGGCGGTCCGCGAAGGGGTCACCAACGTGCTCCGCCACAGCGGCGCCCGCACCTGCCGGATCACCCTCACCACGGCCGACCCGATCACCCTGGAGATCGCCGACGACGGCCGGGGAGCCTCCTGCGCCCGGGAGGGCAACGGTCTCGGCGGGTTGCGGGAACGCGTCGAGGCCGCCGGGGGCAGCCTGACCGCCGGAGGCGCCGACGGGTTCCGGCTGGTGGTGACCGTACCGGCATGATCAGGGTGTTGCTGGCCGAGGACCAGGGCATGATGCGCGGCGCGCTGGCCCTGCTGCTCGGCCTGGAACCGGACATCGAGGTCGTCGCGCAGGTCGGCGCCGGGGACCAGGTGCTGCCCGCCGCGCTGGCGGCCCGGCCGGACGTGGCGCTGCTGGACATCGAACTGCCCGGCCGCAGCGGCCTGGACGCCGCCGCCGACCTGCGCGACCGGCTGCCCGCCTGCCGGGTGCTGATCCTCACCACCTTCGGCCGGCCCGGCTACCTGCGCCGCGCCATGGAGGCCGGGGCGTACGGCTTCCTGGTCAAGGACGGGCCGGTCGAGGAACTGGCCGCCGCGATCCGGCGGGTGCTGGCCGGGGAACGCGTGGTCGACCCGGCCCTGGCCGCCACCGCGCTCAGCACCGGCCCCAACCCGCTGACCGACCGGGAACGCCAGGTCCTGGCCGCCTCCGCCGACGGCGCCACCATCGCCGACGTCGCCACCCGCCTCCATCTCTCGGAGAGCACGGTACGCAACTACCTGTCCGCCGCCATCGCCAAAACCGGCACCCGCAACCGCATCGAGGCCGCCCGCCTGGCCCGCCACAACGGCTGGCTCTAGGCCGTCACACCTTCACCGGAACGTCCAAGGACCGGAACGTGACCTCCGCCAGGGCTCGCTGGCCCTTGGTGTTCGGGTGGAAGTAGTCCCAGGGACTCACCTCGGCCAGCGTGAACGGGTAGTCGAACACCGCGCCGCCGTCATAGCGGCAGTCCGGGCCGTACGCCTGGCAGGCCGCCGCGAGCTCGGCGTTGTAGGCCTGCACCCGCTCCCGTACCCGCTGCCGGCGGGCCTCGTCGGGGGCCGCGAGTGAGCCTGGGCGGGCCAGCATCGACTGACAGACCCGGCCCGCTGTCCAGAACACCCTGGCCGTGATCTTGTCCTTGGCGACCTGCCAGAGCCGGTACACATCTGGAATGCTGGCCACCACCAGCCGCGCGCCGGTCGGAGAGAGCTCGGCCAGTGCCATGTCCAGGCGCTCCCGGTAGGTCTCCACCGGGGTCATCCGCTGCTCGGTCGGGGTGCAGGCGTCCTGCGCTCCGACCAGCAGCGTCACGTAGGTCGCCTTGGCCCGCACCGCCCGCCGGACCTGCCGGAGCAGATCGGCACTCGTCGCCCCCGGCACCGCGAGCGCGCGCCGGCCGACCTTCCCGCCATCCGCTCGCAGCCGCAGGAAATGACTGTTGACGTCCTTGTCGTCCCCGATCGACCAGGACCGGGACCGGCAGGCCAGATACAACCCACACGCGTTGAACCCCACACTGATCGAATCACCCAACGCCGCCAGCACCACCCGTGGGGGCGTCTCGCCCCGTTCAGGGGTATCGGCGAACGCCGTACCAGGAAATGTCAGGGCAAGCGCCAGGGCCGGAACGACCTTTTTGATCATGGACACTCAAGCTAGCCGCGGGCCCGCATTTGCCCTGGTAGGCACGCCCTGCCCTGACCGGGCCTTGACACGACGCGGGACGTCCGGGCGTCCTGGAGTCCCGGCGCAACCGACGACCCGAATGTCGAACACGTTCAGTTTCTGCGTAAAGTGGGTCGGGTGAGTGTCGCCCTCGGACTGCATCGTCCTTTAGTCGTTCGCACTACCCCGGTGAACGACCCCGGCAACCTCGTCGCCCGGCTTCCCGACACCGCCCCCTTCGCCTGGATACGCCAGGGCGACGGACTGGTCGGCTGGGGGGAGGCGGCCCGCGCGATCATTCCCCCAGGACCTGGGCGTTTCGAGTGGGCGAGGGCCTGGCTGAGTGCGCTTTTCGGTGCCGCCGACATTGACGACCCGGTCGATCTGCCCGGGTCGGGGCCGGTCGCGTTCGGGGCGTTCACCTTCGATCCCGGCGCCGCCGGTTCGACGTTGGTCGTGCCGAGGACCGTGCTCGCGCGGCGCGACGGCAAGGCGTGGCTGACCACGATCGGTGACGACACGCTGGATCTGGTCACTCCGGTGCGCCTGCCCGGGCCCATCCGCTACAACGACGGCGCGCTCAGTGCGATGGAGTGGGAGCACGCGGTGGGCACCGCCGTGAAGGAGATCGGGAGCGGCCGGCTGGACAAGGTGGTGCTCGCCCGCGATCTCATGGCCACCGCCCCGCACCGCATCGATCCCCGGGCGTTACTCGGCCGCCTCAGCACCCGCTACCCCGACTGCTACACCTTCTCCATCAGCGGACCGAACACCGACGCCCTGATCGGCTCCACGCCGGAACTCCTGGTCCGGCACACCGGGCGCGCCATCGAGTCGCTCGTCCTGGCCGGGACGACGCCCGCCGACAGCGATCCCAAGGCCCTCGAAACCGAGAAGAACCAGTATGAGCACGTCTGCGCCGTCGCCTCGGTGCGGGACGCGCTCACCCCGCTCTGCGAGACCCTGGACGTGCCCGAGCGCCCCGAACTCCTGGTCCTGCCGAACGTGCAGCACCTGGCCACCCGCGTCACCGGAAAGCTCTCCGACGGGGCCTCGGTGCTGGACGTGGTGGCCGCCCTGCACCCCACGGCCGCCGTCGGCGGCACCCCGACCGCCACCGCGCTGGAGGTCATCAAGGAGCTGGAAGAGATGGACCGCGGCCGCTACGCCGGCCCGGTCGGCTGGATCGACGCGCGCGGCGACGGCGAGTGGGGCATCGCCCTGCGCTGCGCCCAGGTCCGCGGCAACCGCGCCCGCCTGTTCGCCGGCTGCGGCATCATGGCCGAATCCGACCCGGCGAGCGAGCTCGCCGAGGCCCAGGCCAAGTTCCGGGTCATGCGGTACGCGCTGGAGGGCTGACCGGCACGAACACCTCCTCGCCCGAGAACGCCGCGGCCCGCCCGGCGGTCGCCGTGGCCAGCCACTCGGTGAAGGACGGCAGATCGGCCACCGCCACCCGGAACGCCACCTCCGCGGCGTAGGAGACATCGCGGGGAGCGTGCCCGGCCGCGCGCAGGTCGTTCTCCAGGCGGCCCGCGTGCGCGTGCGAGATGGTGACCGTGACCAGCCGCGCCTCCACCATGGTGATCGGCGAGACCCGGTCCAGGGTCTCCCCGACCGCCCCGCCGTAGGCCCGCGCCAGTCCCCCGGCGCCCAGCAGGATCCCGCCGAAGTAGCGGGTCACCACCGCCACGATGTCGGCGTACCCGCGCCGGGTCAGCACCTCCAGCATCGGGGTGCCCGCCGTACCCCCCGGTTCGCCGTCGTCGTCGGCCTTCTGGGCTCGGGTGCCCAGCACGTACGCCGTGCAGTTGTGGGTGGCGTCGCCGTACAGCCGGCGCCGTTCGGCGATGAACGCGCGGGCCGCCGCCTCGTCGGGGGCGGGGGCCAGCGCGCAGATGAACCGGGAGCGCCGTACTTCGGTCTCGTGCTCGACGACCTCGTCGATGGTCTTGTACGGCATCCGTCCAGGCTACCGCCTTTACAAAGTATGTCTTATATCCGGTTGAGGGAATATTCCTGCCTCGATATATTCAGGAACGTGACCTTCGACGTACTCGCCGAACCAACCCGGCGGCGGATCCTCGATCTGCTGCTGGAGCGCCCCCACCCGGTCGGCGAGCTGACCCGCCGGCTCGGCCTGACCCAGCCCGGCACTTCCAAACACCTGCGCGTGCTCCGCGAAGCCGGCCTGGTCAGGGTGCGCATCGACGCCCAGCGCCGCTGGTACGAACTGCGCCCAGAACCCTTGGCCGAGATCGACGCCTGGCTCTCTCCCTACCGCCGACTGTGGGCGGGCAGCCTCGACGCTCTCACCAAGCACCTCGACACGATGGAGGATCCATGAACGAGTCCCTGCACACGGTGGACGGGCGGAGCGTGCTCAGGATGGAACGCCTGCTGGCGCACCCGGTGGACAAGGTGTGGCGCGCGATCACCGAACCCGAGCACCTCAGCCGCTGGTACCCGTTCACCGCCGTCGAACTCGACCTGCGCCCCGGCGGGACGATCGTCTTCGACGACGGCGCGGGCACCACCCTGAAGGCCGAGATCACCGAGCTCGACCCGCCCCGGGTCTTCGCCTTCAGTGAGCACGCCCCGCCCTCGGTCCACCGGGAGAGCGACGACCTGGTCCGCTTCGAGCTGCGCCCCGAGGACGACGGCTGCCGCCTCATCTTCACCCACACCTTCGACGACCGGTACGGCGCCGCCAGCTACGCCTCCGGCTGGCAGGTCTGCCTGGACAAGATGATCGCCCAGCTGGACGGCCGCCCCGCCCCCGTCATCGAGGGCAACTTCGCCGAACTGCACGAGGACTACGTGGCCCGCTTCGGCCTCGACGAGGGCGTGTCCGTGCCCGGCGGGGTCCGCTTCGAACGCCAGATGACCAAGCCGATCGAGAAGGTCCAGGCCGCCCTGGAGGCCACCGGCTGGCCCATCGAATGGGAGCTGTCATCCGGAACCGGGCACGGCGCCCGCCTGGTCGTCGTCATCAAGGACGCCGACGAGGAGGAGGCGGCGGTGTGGCGGACCCGGCTGGCGGAGTTCGCCAGAAACCTGACCTGAGCCCGCGCAACGGCGGATCTGGCCGAGTCGCGATATTTCTGGGCGCAGTTTGTCTTGACATTCTGGCCCCCGCTAACCTGCCGCTGTGAACGCGACTCGGCTGGAGATCGACCTTGACCGGTCGAGCCCGGTACCCCTCTACTTCCAGGTGGCCGAGCAGATCTCGGAGGCGATCCGGAACGGCGAACTGGCCCCCGGATCCCGGCTGGACAACGAGATCCTGCTCGCCGACCGCCTCGGCCTGTCCCGGCCGACGATCCGGCAGGCCATCCAGTACCTGGTGGACAAAGGCCTGCTGGTCCGCAAGCGCGGCGTCGGCACCCAGGTCGTGCACGGCCAGGTCAAACGCTCCGTCGAGCTCACCAGCCTCTACGACGACCTGCGCCGCGCCGGCCAGAACCCGGCCACCCGGGTGCTGTCCATCGGCACCGTCGCCGCCGACGAGACGGTCTCCGCCGTACTGGCCGTGCCCGTGGGCGCCGAGGTGCTGCACGTGGAGCGCCTCCGGTTCGCCGCCGGCGAGCCGCTGGCCCTGCTACGCAACTGGCTGCCCCTCGGCCTGGCCCCGCTGACCGCCGACGACCTCACCGAACGCGGCCTGTACGAGCTGCTACGCGCCGCCGGAGTACGGATGCGGGTGGCCAACCAGCGCATCGGCGCCCGCGCGGCCGCCCCGGCCGAGGCCCGGCTGCTCAGCGAACGGCGCGGCGCCCCCCTGCTCACCATGGTCCGCACCACCTACGACGACCAGGGCCGCGCGGTCGAGCACGGCTCGCACTCCTACCGCGCCTCGCACTACTCCCTGGAAGTCACCCTGATTGAACGCTAACCGCCCGCTTCATCCGCCGCTTCACCAAAATGGTGGTGCCCAGGCCGAACAGCAGGGCCGCCACCAGGCCGACCCAGGAGAAGCCCTTCAGCCACCGCTCGGCCACCACCCCCAGGTAGTAGACCGCCGCCGTGGTCCCCCCGGCCCAGACGATGCCGCCCAGCACGTTGGCCACCAGGAACCGCCAGTACGACATGCGCAGCGCCCCCGCCAGCGGCCCCGCCAGGATGCGCAGCAGCGCGACGAACCGCCCGAAAAACACCGCCCACATGCCCCACCGCGCGAACAGGCCCACGGCCTTGTCGATGTGCTCCTCGCCGAAGTGTTTGGGGAAGCGCCGCCCCAGCCGGTCGAAGAGCGGTTTGCCGCCCTTCCTCCCGATCGCATAGCCGATCGAGTCGCCGACGATGGCCCCCACGCTGGCGCAGATCCCCACCATCAGCGGGCTGACCACCCCCTTGGCCGCCAGCAGCGCCGAGCTCACCAGCACGATCTCTCCCGGCAGCGGAATGCCCAGGCTCTCCAGCCCGATGATCCCGCCCACCAGCACGTAGACCCAGACAGACGGAATCGTCTGCAGCCACTCGTCTACGTGCATCACTCACCCCAGTAATCGCGTCGGACGTCAAGGGACTCGGCCGTCGAGGGACACCGTGTCAGAACCGACTTGCAGACTACTGTCAGCAGACCGGTATCAATACCCCAGGGCCTCGCGCACGGCCTCCCGCATCGCCACCCGCACCCGCACCGAGGCGGCCCGGTCGGTCCGCACCTCCACCAGCCGCAGCCCGTCGCCCTTGATCGCCCGCGCCAGCTCGTCGGCCTCCCCCACCAGTGTGTACGGCGTGCCCGTGGCCGCCGCCAGGTACCCCAGGTCCACCCCGTGCGGGGTCCCGAAGATCCGCTCGAAGGGCACCCCGAGCGACGCCTGCGGCAGCATCGAGAAGATCCCGCCGCCGTCGTTGTTCACCACCACCAGGCAGAGATCCGGCCGGGGCTCGCGGGGTCCCATGATCAGGCCGTTCTGGTCGTGCAGGAACGTCAGGTCGCCGAGCAGCGCGTAGGAGGGGCCGTTGTGCGCCAGCGCCGCCCCGATCGCCGCCGACACCGTGCCGTCGATGCCGGAGGCCCCCCGGCAGGCCAGCAGCCGCAGGCCGCGGCGGGCCCGCATGGCCTGGTCCAGGTCCCGGATGGGCAGTGAGGAGCCGCAGAACAGCTGGGCGCCGTTGGGCAGCGCCGCCGCCAGGTCGCGGGCCAGCCGGGGCTCGCTCAGGCCCTCACTCAGCGCCGCGTCGTCCAGCACCCGGTCGATGGCGCCCTGGGCGAGGTGGTCGGCGTGCCGCCAGGAGCTCAGCCACTCGTCGTCGCCCGCCGTACCGGTGATCTCCACGGCCTGGGCGACCTGGGTGGCCGAGCGGGTCGGGTCCGGCCAGCGGGTCAGGTCCTGGGCCACCACGATGTGCTCCGGCGCCCGCCGCAGCCAGGACAGCAGCGGCCGGGACAACCCCGGGCGGCCGAGGGTGACCACCACGTCCGGCCGGTGCGCCTCGGCGAAGCCCGGGTCGCCCAGCAGGTGGTGGTAGGCGGCGATGGCGTGGTCGCCGTACCGGCCGTTGCCGCTGGGCTCGGAGAGCACCGGCCAGCCGGCCATGCCCGCCGCCGCCACGTATCTGCGCACGTTGACCGCGCCGTCGCCGACCACCAGCACGCCGCGCCGGGTCGGCGGGATGTGCAGGGCGGACGAGGGCGGGGCCACCCGGGCGCGGATCCACGGCCCGGTGACGTCGCCGTCCAGCGACTCGCACCAGGTGGCGTCGCCGTCGGGGATGAGCGGCTCGCGGAAGGCCAGGTTCAGGTGCACCGGGCCCGGGTCCATCGGCCCGGCCGACCGCTGGTAGGCCCGGCAGGCCAGCGACCGCCAGTAGGCCACCTGGCCGGGCCGGTCCTCGGGCACCCCCACCTCGGCGAACCAGCGCACTGCGGAGCCGTAGAGCTTGACCTGGTCGATGGTCTGGTTGGCGCCGGTGCCGCGCAGCTCCGGCGGCCGGTCGGCGGTGAGCAGCAGCAGCGGCACCCCCGACTCGCTCGCCTCCACCACGGCCGGGTGGAAGTTGACCGCCGCCGTCCCGGAGGTGCAGATCAGCGCCACCGGCTTCTCCGCGCGTTTGGCCAGGCCGAGCGCCAGGAAGGCGGCGGAACGCTCGTCGATCCGCACGTGCAGCCGCAGCCGCGACTCGGCGTGCGCGGCCAGCGCCAGCGGCGCCGACCGGGACCCGGGCGCCAGCACCACCTCGGTGAGCCCACAGCGGACCAACTCGTCCACGAGCACCTGCGCCAGCGCGGTGGCGGGATTCACGCGCCCCCTCCGTCCTTCAGCGCGCCAGGCATGCGGCGGCTTCCTCCATCCGCCGAAACCACGGCGGCGACTCGATCTCGACTGCCGCCAGCGCGGCCTCGTCCACCTCCGGGCGCCGTACGGTGAGCACACCGTCCACCGGGATCAGTGGGTCCGCGACGACGTCCCCGGTCAGGAGGGACATGGTCCCGAGGCCGCAAGCGTACGGCAATTCCGGCAATGCGGCCGCCAGGGCGAGGCCGGCGGCGAGTCCCACCGAGGTCTCCACCGCGCTGGAGACCACCGCGGGCAGCCCGCACGCCTCCACCACGCGCAGCGCGGCGCGCACCCCGCCAAGCGGCTGCACCTTGACCACCGCGATGTCGGCGGCCTCGGCGGCGCGCACCCGGAGCGGGTCCTCGGCGCGGCGGATGGACTCGTCGGCCGCGATCGGCACTCCGGCCCGGCGCCGGACCCTGGCCAGCTCGTCGAGGGTGGCGCAGGGCTGCTCGACGTACTCCAGGCCGAACCGGTCCAGCTCGGCGATGGCGCGGACCGCCTCCTCCACCGTCCAGGCGCCGTTGGCGTCCACCCGGAGCGCGCCGCCGGGGCCGAGCGCGTCCCGGACCGCCTCCACCCTGGCCAGGTCGTCGGCGAGGGACTGCCCGCGCTCGGCCACCTTCACCTTCGCGGTGCCCGCCCCGGCCGCCTTGACCAGCTCGAAGGCCTGCTCAGGCGGCACCGCCGGAATGGTCGAGTTGACCGGTATCTCGGTACGCAGCGGCTCCGGCCAGCCGTCGAACGCGGCCTCCCTGGCACAGGCCAGCCAGCGGGCGCACTCGGCGGGACCGTACTCGGGGAAGGGCGAGAACTCCCCCCACCCGGCCGGTCCGCGCAGCAGCATCCCTTCCCTTACGGTCTGGCCACGGAACCGCAGGCGCATCGGGATGCTGAAAACCCGGGGGATCGTCTCCACGTTCGTGTCGTTCAGGGCTGTCCTCCCGGGGGCGCGGTCATCGAGGACCAGCCTGGCACTCCCCCGACGACCCCACCGAGCCGCCGCGCCGATCCCCACGTGGTCCGCCATGGACATCGGCCTCACCCCGGCAACCGGCTTCCGTAGTCGTATGTGGGGTTTGCCCGAAGCGGCCGGGCCGACCTGCCGGAGGCGGGCCCAATTTCACGGTTAGGCTGAGGGCCGTGCCTGATCGTGCCGTTCACGCCCTGCTGCTCCCGCCGGGTCCCCAGCTGCTGGAGGCGCTGCGGGCCGCCGTGTTCGAGGACGGGCCCGCGATCCTGCCACTGGCCCCCGGCGGGTCGTATGCGGACCTGCGCCCCACCCACCTGGTCACTCCGGACGGCGTACGGCGTCTGCCCGACGGCGTAGGCGTGGACGGCGAGGTGGCGGTGATCATCGCGACCTCGGGCTCCACCGGCACCCCCAAAGGGGTCAGGCTGGGCGCGGCGGCCCTGATCGCCTCGGCCACCGCCTCGCTCAAGCGGATCGGCGCGAGCGCCGGGGACCGCTGGCTCTGCTGCCTGCCCACCTCGCACGTGGCAGGGTTGCAGGTGCTGCTCAGAGCACTGCTCGGCGGAACAGAACCGATGATCCACGAACGCTTCGACCCGGCGGCGGTGGCCGCGTCCGGCGCCGACCACGTCTCGCTGGTCCCCACCCAGCTGCGGCGCCTGGCCGACGCCGATCTGTCGGGTTTCCGCACCATCCTGCTCGGCGGCGCGGCGGCTCCCCCGGACCTGCTGGCCGCGCATCCGGGGATCGTCACCACGTACGGCATGACCGAGACCTGCGGCGGCTGCGTGTACGACGGCGTCCCCCTTGACAATGTAGATCTCGAAATCCGGGCGGACGGCCGGATCGTGATCGACGGCCCGACGCTCTACTCCGGCTACCGCTTCGACCCGCCCCCCACCGGCCCCTTCGTCACCTCCGACCTCGGGACCTGGGAGAACGGGCGGCTGACCGTGCTCGGCCGGGCCGACGACGTGATCAACACCGGCGGCCACAAGGTCGCCGCCGGGTCCGTGGCCGCCGTACTCTCCGGCCACCCCCGGGTCCGCGAGGTGGCCGTGCTCGGCCGCCCCGACCCCGAATGGGGCGAGATCGTGGTCGCCGTGGTCGCCGGTACGGCGAGCCTGGCCGACCTGCGCGCCTACGCAAAGGAACGTTTGCCGGGATATGCCGCACCCCGGGCGGTCATGCACGTTCGGCAGGTGCCACTGCTGCCCAACGGCAAACCCGATATGGTCGCCTTGCGGAACCAGATGTGACCAGCACTCGTCATACGTCTGTAAGAAGGCGGCTACTCGGGAGGACGCCATCATGATCCCCACGCCCAGGATGCTGCTCTCCGCCGGAGTCGTCGGCGTCATCCTCGTGGGTGGGGTGGCCGTGGCCCACACCGCCTCGGCCGGCCGGCTCCAGGAGCAACTCCAGCTGAAGCAGATCACCGGGGCCACCCCGGAGGCGCTCCCGCTCGAACCCGAGGAAGGACCCGCGCCCGGCTTCAGCCCGGACCCGGACGTGGTGTCCAAGCACATGTCCGAGGACCCCGCCGCGGTCGGCGAGTACTGGACCCCCGAGCGCCTCCAGGGCGCCGAGCCGATGCCCATTCCCGAGGTGTCGATCAGCATCAAGCCGCGGAACTAGCGGTTCAGGTTTTCCCGCCGTCCTTTGCTAAACGCGGGAACAAATCACAGTATCTGGCGTTATTGCTAGGGCATGCCGGAGCGTCAAGCCACCCGCCGACGACTCCGTGCCGCCAGATTCCCAGCTACCAGAACCACGCTATGTGCCCACTTTATGTGCGCCGTCAAGGAGGAGGTGTCTTCATGCCCCGAACCGCCGTGGCCTCGCCGTCCGCACGCTCGTCTGGGGCGACCCCGTCGACGCTCGACCAGTTGCTGGACCGTGGGCGCACGCAGGGTCACCTCTCCCTCACCGAGCTACGGCAGGCATTCGCCGAGGCGGGCGTCAGCCCCGCGCAGGGCCGCGCGATACTGCGCGAGCTCACCGACGCCGGGGTGAGCCTGGCCGACCAGGCCCCCTCCCCCGGTAAGGGAACGGCAAAGAAGAAGCCGGCCAGAAAGACCGCCAAGACTTCCGGGACCACCCGCAAGAAGACCGACGAAGCCAGCGAAGTCGCCGCCGAGGACGACGAGACGATCGACCCCGGCGACCTCAAGGACCTCGAGGTCGAGGCCCCCGAGGCCATCGAGGCCACTGAGGCCGACGAAGCCACGTCCGTGGACATCGACGACAACAGCTCGGTGATGGGCGACTCGGTGCACACGTACCTGAAGTCCATCGGCCGGCGCACCCTGCTCACCGCCGCCCAGGAGGTCGAGCTGGCCCGCCGCATCGAGGCCGGCCTGTACGCGGAGTACAAGCTGGAGGAGGCCGAGGAGAACGACACCCCGCTGCCGCCGGGCTTCCGCGAGGACCTGGAGTGGGTGATCGAGGACGGCCGCCGCGCCAAGGACCACATGCTGGAGGCCAACCTCCGCCTGGTCGTCTCGGTGGCCAAGAAGTACACCGACCGCGGCATGGCGCTGCTGGACGTGGTCCAGGAGGGCAACCTGGGCCTGATCCGGGCGGTCGAGAAGTTCGACTACACCAAGGGCTTCAAGTTCTCCACGTACGCGATGTGGTGGATCCGCCAGGCCATACAGCGTGGCTTCGCCGACTCGGCGCGGACCATCCGGCTGCCCGTGCACGTGCTGGAGATGCTCTCCAAGCTCTCCCGGGTGGAGCGGGACATGCACCAGCGGCTCGGCCGCGAGCCCACGCCGGAGGAACTGGCCGTGGAGCTGGACAAGACCCCCGACCAGATCGAGGAGCTGCTCCGCACCGCCCGCCAGCCGATCAGCCTGGACTCCACCATCGGCGAGGACGGGGAGACCCGGATCGGCGACCTGATCGAGGACGTGGACTCGCTGGAGGCCAGCGAGGTGGTGGACCGGCAGCTGCTGGCCGAGCAGCTGCGCGGCGTGCTGGGCAACCTCTCCCCGCGGGAGGCCCGGATCATGGCGCTCCGGTTCGGCCTGGCCGACGGCAAGCCGCACACGCTGGACGAGATCGGCAAGCACCTGGGGCTGACCCGGGAGCGCATCCGCCAGCTGGAGAAGGAGTCGCTGTCCAAGCTCCGCCACCCCAGCAACACGATCCCGCTGCTGGACTGGGCCAGCTGAGCTACCCGACGAGTTCGATCAACGACAGCACGGCGCCCTGCGGGTCGGCCACCACGGTGGTCCGGCCCGTGGGGAGCTGGAACGGCGGCACCTCGACGCTGCCGCCGAGTTCCTCCACCAGGTCAGCGGCGGCCAGGCAGTCGGCCACCGCGAAGTAGATCATCCAGTGCGGCGGGATCTGCGGCGGCCAGACCCCGGTCATCTCCACCATGCCCGCCACGGTCTCCCGGCCGCCCCGGTACCTGCGCAGGTCGAACTCGGTGTAGCTGCCGTCGCCGTGGAGCAGCGGCGCGGTGCGCGCGTTCCAGCCGAAGACCTGCCCGTAGAAGGCGGCCGCCTCGGTCACCTCCCGGACGGCCAGCTCGTGCCAGCAGAAGGAGCCCGGCAGCCCGGTGACCGCCGCGCCGGGGAAGTCACGTTCCTCCCAGACGCCGAAGGCCGCCCCGGCCGGGTCGGCCAGCACCGCGCCCCAGCCCTGCTCGCGGCCCTCGTCGAAGACCTGGTCGGGCCCGGCCACCACCCGGCCACCGGCGTCCACGGCCACCTTGACGGTCTCGTCGAGGTCGTCCACCGCCAGATGGGTGGTCCAGGCCGGCGTCCCGTCCCTGGCCGGGCCGAGGCCCGCCACCGGCTGCCCGCGCAGTAACGCGGTGGAGTGGGTACGCCCCCGGGGCTCGAACTCCCACCCGAACAGCCGCCGGTAGAACTCCTCGGCGGCGGCCAGCTCGGCCACCCCGACATCCGCCCAGCAGAGCCTGCCCGCCGCGTACCGCACCCGTGCCATAGCGCCTCGGCCTCCCTCAGCTCACGGTAAGCCCCCGGCGTCGCGGCGTGAACAGATCTTTACCGATTGGGAATGGCCGGATCTAGCCGGGGATCGCGGACTGGCGGGGCAGCCGGACGACGCCGGTCAGCCGGTGCTCCTCGCGGAGCGTGCGCAGCCGGTTCACCTCGTCGGTCCAGCGGGCGCCCTCGGGCGTGGCGCGGCCCTTGCGGCGGCGGATGCGGTCGTCGTAGGCCTTCACGCCGAAGGTGGCGCGCTGGGCGGACTCGGCGGCCCGCAGCACGGCGGAGATGGCCTTGTCCAGCGCCACGCCCGCCTCACGCAGCTCCACCCCGGAGGCGTGCGCGGCCTGCTTGGCGCGCAGCGCCCGCTCCGCCTCCCTGGCCGTCTCCAGCAGCGCGGGATAGGTCTTGGCGGCCTCCTGGTCGGCGTGGTAGCGAACCTCCGCCTCCCGGCTCACACGCGGACGGAAAAACGCCATTGCTCAGCCCCTCCAGGTCGTGCGTCGTGTCCTCCGGTAGCGTACGCGCTCCCTGCGACACTCTGTCATCGAGCCCGCGGGTGGCGCCCTGTACGAAGTAAGGTTCGTACATGCCCGCCAAGCGACCACCCGTCCCGCTCTCCCGGGAGCGCATCATCGACGCGGCCCTGCACATCGCCGACGGCCAGGGGCTGCGGCGGCTGACCATGCGCCGCCTGGGCGACGCCCTCCAGGTGGAGGCGATGGCGATCTACCATCACCTGCCCCGGGGCAAGGAGGCGCTGATGGACGCGCTGGCCGAGCACGTCACCGCCGTCGAGGTGGACGCGGACGGGCGCGACTGGCAGCAGGTGGCCAGGGCCTGGGCGCGGGCCGGGCGGGCCGCGCTGCTGGCACACCCGGGGGTGCTCTCGCTGGCGCTCACCAAGCCGCCCAAGGGCAGGGCGCTGGCCAGCATCGCCGCCCAGGTGGAGCACCTGCGGGAGGCCGGCCTGCCCGACCCGGCCGGCGCGGCGCGCACGCTCCGGGCGTACGTGTTCGGCAGCGTCGCGGTGGAGATGCAGCGCTCGGGCTGGGCGGACCCGGACGCCACCGTCGAGCACGCCCGGGTCGAATCGGGCGACGCGGACTTCGAGCGGGGGCTGGACGCGGTGCTGACCGGACTGGCCCACCCGGGTGGCATGTAACCACTCATTTACCGGAACGACGGCGTGTCGCGCTTGGGCTGTTATCGTCCATGGGGCACTCTTGTGTCGCAGATCACACCACTCGGGGGCTCCAACCAGCTGGACCGGTTGAAAATCGTCCTAACGGGCTATGTCCTCCGAGAGTGACCTACCGCACACTGGTGTAGTCCACTGTCAGAGTCAACCAGCGCTCGTCCCCCTTACCGCGAGGGACCCGTCCCCGAACGAGCGACCAGAGCAAACACGGAGCCCCGGCGATGTGCCCTCACGACACGCCCTGTCCCAGCGCGGAAGCGCTGGACCGAGAAGCCGCGCGTACCATCGCGTGCCACCCCGAGCAGGGGTGGAGCCTGTTGTGCAACGGTGTGGTGCTGTTCGAGGACACCGGCGAACTGCTCCCCAACGGCGCCATCATCGCTCCGCACCGGCCGACCGACCTGGCAAGCAGCGCGGCCTGACCCGTTCTCCCAGCCACCGGGCCACCACCGCGCCCACCCCGGCCGGGTCCCGCTTGAGATCGTGCCCCTCCCCTGGGAGCACCACCAGCCGGTCGGCGTCCGCCGCCGCCGGCACGCCGAACGGGTCCCGGTCGCCGTTCACCACCAGCACCGGCGCCCCCGCCCCGCGCAGCTCATCGGCCCTCGACCGCTCCGGCCGCCCCGGCGGGTGCAGCGGAAAGGCCAGCGCCACCACGCCGACCGCCGCCGTCTCCCGCGCGGTACGGCAGGCCACCCGGGCCCCGTTGCTCCGCCCTCCTTGCACCAGCGGCAGCCCCGGATACCGGTCCCCCAGCCAGGCCATCAGCGCCACCCAGGCCGCGTCCTGCTTCTCGGCGGACCCCGGCGCCCGCGCCCCCCGCAGCCGGAACGGCTGCACCACCCGGGCCACGCTCATCCCCAGCGCCAGCGCCGCGTCCCGCACCGCCACCAGATCCACCGCGTCCACGCCTCCGGCGGACCCGTGCGTGAGCGCCAGCAGCCCCCACGGCCCGGCGACCTCGTCCAACTCGACCCGCCCCGGCCCGTGCGGGGTTTCCACTTCCATACGGTGACGTTAACGGGTCCACCTGAGGCACTACGCCCGCGTCGTCCGAATGGAGGATGACGTCCGGAGAGTGTTGTGCCAGATTTGACTACGTGCCGGACTCATCTTTGCCTCGTCAGGACCTGCGCGCCACCCTCGAAGCCCGCCGGGACCTCGGTCCCGACTACGAGGACGCGCTCGTCGAGTCGTTCCTGGAGAAGCTGGACCGGGAAATCACCGCACGGGTCCAGGCCGAGGTGGCCAGCCAAAGCCCCAAGGTCCAGCCCAAGCCCGACATGACGCACATCCCGATAGCCCTCGGCTCGATGGGCATCGGCATCCCGCTGACCGCCATCGCCGCCAACTTCGCGGGCGCCGCAGGCCTCTTCCTGGCCTGGAGCGGCATCGTCGTCATCAACGTGGCGTACGCACTGAGCCGCCGCCGACGCTAGGGGCGGCAAGCCCGCCGATC
This sequence comes from Acrocarpospora catenulata, assembly GCF_018476525.1. Classification (GTDB taxonomy): domain Bacteria; phylum Actinomycetota; class Actinomycetes; order Streptosporangiales; family Streptosporangiaceae; genus Acrocarpospora; species Acrocarpospora catenulata. Next base: position 307,538 of record NZ_JAHCST010000001.1, on the reverse strand, counting down.
CGAAGGATCGGCCAATGTCACGGGCGGTCCAGCCGCTCCCTCACCTGGGCGGCCAGGACCGTGTCCTCGTGGTCCAGGCCGTAGCGCCAGACCGTCTCCGCGTCGCCGTCGCGGCCGCGCAGCGGCAGCGTGCGGGCCAGCAGTTCGATCGCCAGGGCGGCCGTGTCGGAGTCCGGGCCGGTCTCGATGGCGCCCGCGAACTCGGCGCAGGCCAGCTCCAGATGGGCGATGCCGAGCAGCACCCGCAGCCGGGGCGCCTCCGCCACCGCGGGCACGCTGAGCGCCTGGAGCAGCAGATCGGCCGCCTCCCCCGGCTCCCCCTCCTCCAGCAGGATCCCCGCCATGCGCTCGGCGGTCACCGACAGCCCCTCCGCCGCCTGCGCCTGGTCGGGCGCCTGGTCGTCGGCGGCCACCGCCGCGAAGATCGCGGCGGCGGCGTCCAGCTCCCCGGACTCGTAGAGCCGGCGAGCCTCCTCCAGCTGCCCGGCCGCGCCGGCCCGGGGATCGATGGCGGTCATGAGGGGGGCGCCTCCAAGGTCCGATCTCCGAAGCCGGCCTGAGATCGGTACGAGTCGGAAAGGATCTCCGAGATCTTAACTATTCGGGCCCCTTCGGCGCGGGAGACATGCGTAAACGGGTCGCATTTCAATCCTGGTAAACGTCGAGCGGCGGGCAGGCGCAGACCAGGTTCCGGTCCCCGTACGCCTGGTCGATCCGGCGCACCGGCGACCAGTACTTCGCCTCCCGCAGCGACGCCACCGGGTAGGCGGCCTCGGCCCGGGTGTAGGGGTGGCTCCAGTCGTCGGCGGTGACGCTCTCGGCGGTGTGCGGGGCGTTCCGCAGGGGGTTGTCCACCTTGTCGTACGCGCCGGAACCGACCTTGTCGATCTCCCCCCTGATCGCGATCATCGCGTCCGCGAAGCGGTCGAGTTCGGCCAGGTCCTCGCTCTCGGTGGGCTCGATCATCAGCGTGCCGGCCACCGGGAAGGACATGGTGGGCGCGTGGAACCCGTAGTCGATCAGGCGCTTGGCCACGTCGTCCACGGTCACCCCGGTGGCCTTGGTGATCGGCCGCAGGTCGACGATGCACTCGTGGGCGACCAGCCCGTCCCGGCCGGTGTAGAGCACGGGGTAGTGCGGCGCGAGCCGTACGGCCAGGTAGTTGGCGGACAGGATGGCCTGCTCGGTGGCGGCCCGCAGCCCGTCGGCGCCCATCATGCGCACGTACGCCCAGGAGATCGGCAGGATCCCCGCCGACCCGAAGGGCGCCGCGCTGACCTCCCCGGTGCCCTGGCCCGGCAGGTACCGCGCCAGGTGGGCCTTGACCGCCACCGGGCCCACCCCGGGGCCGCCGCCGCCGTGCGGGATGCAGAAGGTCTTGTGCAGGTTCAGGTGGGACACGTCGGCCCCGAACTCGCCCGGCTTGGCCAGCCCGACCAGCGCGTTGAGGTTGGCGCCGTCCACGTACACCTGGCCGCCGGCCTCGTGCACCCGGGCGCAGATGTCGATGATGGCCTCCTCGTAGACGCCGTGCGTGGACGGGTAGGTGACCATGATCGCGGCGAGCGCGTCCCGGTGCTTGGCGATCTTGGCGTCCAGGTCGGCCAGATCCACGTTGCCGTCGTCGTCGCAGGCCACCACGACCACCCGCATCCCGGCCATCACCGCGCTGGCCGCGTTGGTGCCGTGCGCCGAGGACGGGATGAGGCAGACGTCCCTGCCGTGCTCGCCGCGGTCCCGGTGGTAGGCGCGGATGGCCAGCAGCCCGGCGAACTCGCCCTGGGACCCGGCGTTGGGCTGCAGGGAGACCGCGTCGTAGCCGGTCACCTCGGCCAGCCAGCCCTCCAGGGTGGCGATCAGCTCGGCGTACCCCTCGGCCTGGTCGGCGGGGGCGTGCGGGTGGATGCCGGCGAACTCCGGCCAGGTGATCGGCTCCATCTCGGTGGTGGCGTTCAGCTTCATGGTGCAGGAGCCGAGCGGGATCATCGACCGGTCCAGCGCGATGTCCTTGTCCTGGAGCCTGCGCAGGTAGCGCAGCATCGCGGTCTCGGACCGGTACTGGTGGAAGACCGGGTGGGTGAGGTAGTCCGAGGTCCGCGGCAGCGCCGGCGCGCCGGGCGTCACGTCCTCGACGGGGGCCACCCCGAAGGCCGCCCAGACCGCCTCCAGATGCGCGCGGGTGGTCTTCTCGTCGCAGGACACCCCCACCAGGTCCTCGCCCGCCAGGCGCAGGTTGACGCCCCGCTCGCGGGCCGCCGCGACGACCTGCGCCGCCCGGCCGGGCACCTCCGCCAGCACGGTGTCGAAGAACCCCTCGTGCACCACCCGGACCCCGCCCGCGCGCAGCCCGGCGGCCAGCGTGGCGGCGTGCCCGCGCACCCGCTCGGCGATGCCGCGCAGCCCCTGCGGGCCGTGGTAGACCGCGTACATGGCGGCCAGCACGGCCAGCAGCACCTGGGCGGTGCAGATGTTGCTGGTGGCCTTCTCGCGGCGGATGTGCTGCTCGCGGGTCTGCAGGGCCAGCCGGTAGGCCCGCCGCCCGTCGGCGTCCACCGAGACCCCGACCAGACGGCCCGGCAGCTGCCGCTGCAGGCCGTCGCGGACCGCCAGGTAGGCGGCGTGCGGCCCGCCGTACCCGAACGGCACGCCGAAGCGCTGCGCGGAGCCGGCCGCGATGTCGGCGCCGAGCGCGGCGGGGCTCTCCAGCACGGTCAGGGCCAGCAGGTCGGCGGCGGCCACCACCAGCGCGCCCCGGGCGTGCGCGGCCTCGGCCAGGGCGCGGAAGTCGGCCACCCGGCCGGAGACGCCCGGGTACTGCACCAGCACCCCGAAGCAGTCGGGCAGCTCCCCGTCGGGGTCGATCTCGGCCAGCTCGATGCCCAGCGGCTCGGCCCTGGTGGCCAGCACGGCCTTGGTCTGCGGCAGCGCGTCGGCGTCCACCGCGAACACCCTGCTCCTGCCCTTGTACGCCCGCAGGGCCAGCGTCATCGCCTCGGCGGCGGCGGTGGCCTCGTCCAGCAGCGAGGCCCCGGCCACGTCCAGACCGGTCAGGTCGGTGACCACGGTCTGGAAGTTGAGCAGCGCCTCCAGCCGCCCCTGCGAGATCTCCGGCTGGTACGGCGTGTACGCGGTGTACCACCCCGGGTTCTCCAGCACGTTCCGCAGCACCACGCCGGGCGTGACGGTGTCGAAGTACCCGGCGCCGATCATCGAGGTGAGCACCCGGTTCCTGGCGGCGAGGGCGCGCAGTTCGGCCAGCGCCTCGGTCTCGCCGACGGCGGGCGGCAGGTTCAGCGGGTCCACGGTGCGGATCGCCTTGGGCACCGCGGCGGCGACCAGGTCCTCGGTGGTGGGGTAGCCGACCACGGCCAGCATGCGGGCCCGGTCGGCGTCGGAGGGGCCGATGTGGCGGGTGGCGAAGCTCGTCATGACAGGGGCCTCCAGGGCGTCGAGACCGGCGCGGCGGTGAATTCCGGCCGCTCCGCGGTCTCCCCCTCTGTCATCTGAACCTGAGAGCTTCACCGGAGCCTGATGAGGCGCCCGGTTTTCCCCTTCGGTGAGACCACGTGGCGGGTGGCCCGCTTTCCAGAGTCGCCTCGCCCATGCGGTACCGGTGCCTGAGAGATTCCGGGGAGGTTTGCTCCTTCGGCGCCCCCTCGGTACGAAGGGGACTCTCCCGCACAAGGTCGTCGGCGAAACTAACTTTACCGCCACCCCACGGGCATCCCACCGAGGTGGGGGTAAAGCCTGCGTTAACCGATACGCCGGGCCTTGCGGCGCCGGGCCAGTTCGTCGCTCGGGTGGTCGGTCTCAGCGGGGAGGCCGACCTCCGCGCGTTCCCCCGGCAGCTCCGCGAGCTTGCCCTCGACCTCGCGCCAGACCCGGCCGAGCGCGATGCCGAACACGCCCTGCCCGCCCTGGAGCAGGTCGATCACCTCGTCCGCCGAGGTGCACTCGTAGACGCTCACCCCGTCGCTCATCAGGGTGATCTGGGCCAGGTCGTTGACCCCCCGGTCGCGCAGGTGCTGGACGGCGGTGCGGATCTGCTGGAGTGAGACTCCGGTGTCGAGGAGGCGCTTGACGACCTTCAGCACGAGGATGTCGCGGAAGCTGTAGAGCCGCTGGGAGCCGGACCCCTGCGCGGCTCTTATGGTCGGCGCGACCAGGTCGGTGCGGGCCCAGTAGTCGAGCTGACGGTAGGTGATCCCGGCCGCGGCGCACGCGGTGGGGCCGCGGTACCCGATGTCCTCGGAGACCGCCGCCGGGCGCTCGTCGAACAGCAAGCCCTGCTCACCGGCGCGTTCCCGGGCCGACTCGCGCTGAGCCGGATCAGGTCCGACCGTCTTACCCTCGCCGCTGCTGACCGCCACTGCGGACCTCCGGCTTTCTCTCATCCCACGGCCTGATCTGGGGGTTCATGAACTACAACCGTGGTTTCCCTTGCACCGTAGGACCGGCGCCAGTCTCAGTCAACGACCGGCACCGGCGCGTCGTGAAGCTCATGAAGCCGAAAAATCCCCCGATGTTAACCCGGCTCAGCCAGCGCGCCCGAAGTCCTCTGGCGTGATGTTGTCCAGGAACTCTCGGAACTTCTCCACCTCATCCTCCTGGTCATCGGGCATACTGACGCCCGCCTCCCGGACCACCTCCTCGCTGGCGAAGATCCGGGCGCCGGTGCGCAAGGCCAGCGCGATGGAGTCGGAGGGCCGGGCGCTCACCTCTACGCCGTTGGAGAACACCAGGTCGGCGAAGAAAATCCCGTCACGGAGCGCGACGATGTTCACTGTGCGCAACTCGATGCCCAGCGCGTTGAGCACGTCCCTGAACAGGTCGTGCGTGAGCGGCCGGGGTGGCGGGTCGTCGGCCTGTGCCAGCGCGATGGCGGTCGCCTCGGTCATGCCTATCCATATAGGCAGGTACCGATCGCCGTTCGCCTCCTTCAGGAGCACGATCGGCTGGTTCGAGGGCATCTCCACACGGACCCCCACGACCTGCATCTGCAACACGGGCGACTCACTCTCCGGGATGCGGCATATCACCAGGCTTTCAACGTAACACCCGAGAGCGACACGCGTTGTCAGCGGCCAAGAACGTTGCGAACACCGCCATTCAGCAAAGCCGCGTGCAAACGGAGCAGAAGCCCCGAAATTTCCCGGGCAGATTCTTCGGCGTGCTCCAGTGCGCCGGGAGCCCGGCGGCGCAGCAGCGGCGCCACCGCCTGCTCCAGCAGCCCCGCCTCCCGCTCGGCGGCGGCCCGCACCGCGCGCAGGTGCCGCGGATGCAGCCCGTACGCGGCCAGCGCGGCCACGCTCCTGGCGACCTCGAGGGCGTCCTCGTCGTACCGCCGCGCGGTGGCGGTGACCAGGCCGTAGGACTCCAGCTCGGCCAGCGTCTCCTCGTCGATCTCGGCGGCGGCCAGCAGCTCCTCCCGGCTCAGCCGGACCGGGGCGGCCTCCACCGGCAGCGCGCGGGGGCCGGGCTCGGCCGCGGCCAGCTGGTCCTTGATCACCCGCAGCGGCAGGTACCTGTCCCGCTGGGCGGTCAGGATGAACCGGAGCCGTTCGACGTCGTTGTGCGTGAACTTCCGGTAGCCGGACGGGCTGCGCTGGGGCTCGATCAGCCCCTCGCCCTCCAGAAAGCGGATCTTGGAGATGGTGACGTCGGGGAACTCCCCCTGCAGCAGGGCGAGCACCTCCCCGATGCTCATGAACGCCCTGATCGCCTCAGCGACCATGCCCTGCTCTCACCCCCTCAGTCACGTCCCCCTCAGCTGCGGGTAAGGAAAACCAGCCGGAACTTCCCGATCTGGACCTCGTCACCGCCCGCCAGCGGGGCCTCCTCGATGCGCTCCCTGTTCACATAGGTGCCGTTGAGGCTGCCCACGTCCCGCGCGGTGAACTGGCCGCCGCGCCGGTAGAACTCCGCGTGCCGCCGGGACACCGTCACATCGTCCAGGAAGATGTCGCTCTCCGGGTGGCGACCCGCCGTGGTGAGGTCGCTGTCGAGCAGGAACCTGCTGCCCGCGTTCGGACCGCGCATCACCACCAGCAGCGCGGTGCCCGGGGGCAGCTGCTCGACCGCGGAACGGTCCGGCAGCAGCGTCTGGCCGGTCGCCTCGTCCACGGCCTCCAGCGAGATGGTGGAGGTCGTGTCGGGAACCGCCTGGTGCGCGGGCTGGTACGCGGGCTGGTAGGCCGTCTGCGGCGCCGGCGCGCTCAGCGGCGAACCGCATCGAGAGCAGAAACGGGCATCCTCGGGGTTGGGGTTCCCGCACTGCGTGCAGTAGACGCTGGGCATCGAACGGCTCGGCCTCTCTCACGACTTGCTCAAAAACTGCGAATGCCGAAAGTTACGCTGATCAGACACGAAGGTCAAGGCAGGCACGCTGGACATTGACTACCCAACGCTACCGTCAGGCACGGTCCAAGGTCCATGCCGCCACACCAACATCATCTCCAGCGCGTCATCTTCCCTTCGGATGGCATCAGGTTATCGCCTCAGGCCGATCCGGTGGCACGCTCGACCACCAGCGCCCACCGTTCCAGAAGCGCCTGGGCCCCGTCCACGTCGTGCGCCTCGGCCCACAGATGGGTGACCGCCTCGGCCGGGTCGGGCAGCACCAGGGCCCAGCTGCCGTCCTCCTCCACCACCCGGACCCCGTCGGTGGTGTCCAGCCGGCAGCCCTCGGCGGCCTCCACCACCGAGCGCATGACCGCCCCCTTGTGCGCCCACGGCGTGGGCACCGTACGGCGCAGCAGCCTGGCCTCCGGGATGCGGGCGTCGATCTGGCTGAGTGACAGGCGGGTGCGGGCCACCAGGCCGAGCAGCCGCAGGAAGACCGCCAGGCCGTCCACGGTGGGCCCGAACTCGGGCACGACGAACCCGCCCCTGCCGTCGCAGGCGAAGATCATTTCCGGGTGCACGGCGGCCGTGGTGAGCGCGTCCACGCTGGTGGCCGTCCAGTCCACGTGCACGCCGTGGAAGCGGCAGACCATCTCGGCCACCCGGGTGGTGGTCACCGGCAGGGCCACCCGCCCGCCCCGCCGCTCGGCCGCCACCAGGTCCAGCACCACCAGCAGCGCCCGCTCCTCGCTGATCAGCTGCCCCTTCTCGTCCACCAGTGAGACCCGCTCCCCGACCGGGTCGAAGCGCACCCCGAAGGCGGCCCGGGAGGAACCCACCAGCTCGGCCAGGCGTTGCAGGTCGCGGCGGCGCTCGGCCAGCGTCTCGGTGGGCGAGGCGTCGTCCAGCCGGTTGTTGACGGTGAGCACGCCCACCCCGACCCGGCCGAGCAGGCTGGGCAGCACCAGCGCCGAGGTGCCCCCGGCGCAGTCCACCACCACCTTCATCTCGGCGTCCTTGACGCCGGTCATGTCCACGCAGCGGAGCAGCTCGCGGGCGTAGGTGTCGACCGCGCGGGCCGGGAAGGTGAGCTCGGCGATCTCGCCGGGGAAGGCCCTGCGGTACTCCTGGCGGGAGAAGACCCGCTCCAGCTTGCGCTGGGCGGCCGGGCTCAGGTCGGCGCCGGTCTCGTCCAGGAAGACGATGTCGACGCTCTGCGGGTCCCCGGCGGTGGTGCGCAGCGCGATGCCGCCCCTGACGTTCTCCCGCGAGGTGTGGAAGCGGGCCACCGGCATGGCCGCGGCCTCCAGGTCCACCACGTTGATGGCGCTGGCGTTGAGCGCGCTGATCACCGCCCGCTTCAGGGCCCGGGCCGCCCGGGAGGCGTCCCGGGAGGTGACCACGGTGTCGCCCTTGCTGAGCGTGGTGGCGTAGGCGCTGGCCAGGCGGACACACAGCTCGGGGGTGATCTCCACGTTGACCAGGCCGGAGACCCCGCGCGGGCCGAACAGGCTGCGCTGGCCGCGGGACTCCCAGATCACGCTGGTGTTGATCACCGCGCCGGCCTCGACCGTCTTGAACGGGTAGATCTTCACCCCGGAGGACACGTACGCCTCGGCCTCGATCACGCACTCGTCGCCGACGACCGCGTTCTCCTCGATCCTGGCGCCGGTCATCACGTCGCTGTTCTTGCCGATGACGCAGCCGCGCAGGTGGGCGGCGGGGCCGATGTAGACGTTGTCGTGCACCACCGCGCGGTGCAGGAAGGCGCCCTCCTTGACCACCGCGTTGCTGCCCAGCACGGTGTACTCGCGCAGCTCGGCCCCGGCCTCCACCTTGGCGTAGTCGCCGATGAACAGGGGGCCCTTGAGCACGGCGTCGGCGTCCACCGAGGCGCCCTCGGCCACCCAGACGCCCGGGGAGAGCTCGAAGGCGTCGAAGTCCACCTTGACCCGGCCCTCCAGCACGTCGGCCTGGGCCTTGAGGTAGCTCTCGTGGGTGCCCACGTCCTCCCAGTAGCCGTCGGCCACGTACCCGAACAGGCGCTCGCCGCGTGCCAGCAGGCGGGGGAAGACGTCGGAGGACCAGTCCACCGAGCGGCCGGGCTCCACCTCGTCCAGGACGCCGGGCTCCATCACGTAGATGCCGGTGTTGACGGTGTCCGAGAAGACCTGGCCCCAGGTGGGCTTCTCCAGGAAGCGCTGGATGCGGCCGTGCTCGTCGACGATGATGATGCCGAATTCCAGCGGGTTGGGGACCCGTTTGAGGCCGATGGTGACCAGGGCCCGGTTCTCCCGGTGGAAGCGGAGCATGTCGGTCAGGTCGATGTCGGTGAGCGCGTCGCCGGAGATGACCAGGAAGCGGTCCTGGCGGAGCCGGTCGGCGGCGTTCTTGACGCTTCCCGCGGTGCCGAGCGGGGTCTCCTCGGTGGCGTAGTGCAGGGTCATGCCGAGCTCGTCGCCGTCGCCGAAGTAGTTGCGGATCAGCGCGGCCAGGAACTGCACGGTGACCACGGTCTCGGTGAAGCCGTGCCGTTTGAGCAGCCGGAGCACGTGCTCCATGATCGGGCGGTTGATCACCGGGAGGAGGGGCTTGGGCTGGTTGGCGGTCATCGGGCGCAGGCGGGTGCCCTCCCCGCCCGCCATCACCACGGCCTTCACCGCGTGTCCCCGAGGGTCGGCTCCCCGGTGGCCTGGGCCAGCATGCGTACCTGCGCGACGTACAGAAGCCCGGCCCACCAGTACAGGCCGGTGCCCCAGATGACGAAGGCCCAGCCGAGGATGGCGGAGATCTCGGCGTACCAGCCGGTGTGGGCGGCCAGGAAGAGCAGCGGGAAGGCGTACATCAGGTTGGCGGTGGCGGCCTTGCCGAGGAAGTGCACCGGCAGGGCCGGGCCGTAGCCGAGGCGGCGCAGGATGGGGACCGTGCAGAGCAACAGCAGGTCACGGGCCACCAGCAACGCCACCAGCCACCAGGGGATGATCTCGCGCAGCAGCAGGCCGATCAGGGTGGCCAGGATGTAGAGCCGGTCGGCCGCCGGGTCGATCAGGCGGCCCAGCCTGCTGGTCTGGTTCCAGGCCCGGGCCAGCTTGCCGTCCAGCCAGTCGGAGAACCCGGCCAGCATAAGCAGCACCAGCGCCCAGCCGTCGGCCTTCGGGCCGAGCACCAGCCAGAGGAAGACGGGCACGCCGAGCAGGCGGAGGAAGCTCAGCAGATTCGGGATGGTCCAAATCCGGTCCTCGGCGGTGTCCACGACCCCGACCCTACATGTGCGCGGCTTCGCGCCCGATGCTGCCCGCCGTCCGTTTTTCCCAACATTCACACGGGTGTCAGGGGCGGGTGGGCCGGAAGTCGGCGTCCACCAGCCCGAGCCGGTGCGCGACCACCGCGGCCTGGGTGCGGTTGCGCAGGTCGAGCTTCTCCATCACGGCGGCCACGTGGGTCTTGACGGTGGTCACCCCCAGGTGCAGCCGCTCCCCGATCTCGCCGTTGGACAGGCCCATGCCGACCAGGGTGAGCACCTGGAGCTCCCGCTCGGTGAGCCCGGGCGGCACCCGGGGAGCGTCGGGCTCGGCGGCCAGCGCCCGGGCCACCACCCGGCGCAGCACCGAGGCGGCCAGCAGCGGCTCCCCCAGCGCGGCCCGGCGCACCGCCTCCACCATGCGGTCCGGCGGGTCGTCCTTGACCAGGAAGCCGAGCGCCCCGGCACGCAGCGCCGCGTACACGTTCTCGTCCTCGGCGAAGGTGGTGAGCACCACGATGCGGGCCGCGGGCTGGGCGGCCAGGATGCGCCGGGTGGCCTCCAGGCCGTCCACCCGGGGCATGCGCAGGTCCATCAGCACCACGTCCGGCCGGTGCCGCTCGGCCTCCTGCACGGCCTGGGCGCCGTCGGCGGCCTCCGCGCAGACGGTCACGTCCCCCGCGGCCTCCAGCATCATCCGCACCCCGGCGCGGACCAGCGCCTGGTCGTCGGCGACCACTACCCGGATCATCCGGCGCTCCCCGAAAAAGCGCTCTTGGTGAACATGCACTCCCATCCTGTCGGGTCCTCCTCCGGCAGGGCCAGCACGGCCGCCAGCCGCCAGCCGCCGCCGGGAAGCGGCCCGGCGGTGAGCCGCCCGCCGAGGGCGTGCGCGCGCTCCCGCATCCCGGCGATGCCCTGACCTGAGGACGGCAGCGCGGCCGGACGCCCGCCGCCCTCGTTGCTGATCTCCACGGCCAGCTCGGGACCCTGCACGGCCACGCTCACCTTCACCCGCACCCCCGGCCCGGCGTGCTTGAGCACGTTGGTCAGGCCCTCCTGGACGATCCGGGCCGCCGACGCCCGGGCCACCAGCGGGGCGGCGGCCACCTCGGGCGCCAGCTCCAGGGTGACCTCAAGACCGGCCCCGGTCACCCGGGCGACCGCGTCCCGCATGACCTCCTCCGGGTCGTTGACCGACAGCTGCCCGTCCGCGGCCTCTGGGCCCCGCAGCACGTTGAGCAGGCCGCGCAGGTCTTCCAGCACCTGGTGGCCGGTGGCCCGGATGTCGGCCAGCGCCTCGGCCGCCGGGCCGGTGGCGCCCGCGTACTCGGCGGCCCCGGCCCGCAGCACCATGGCGCCGACGTGGTGGGCCACGATGTCGTGCACCTCCCGGGCGATCCGCTCCCGCTCGGCCAGCCGGTCCGACCTGGCCCGCTCGGCGGCCAGCTCCACCTCCCGCCGGTTGGCGGTCCTGCGGGCCCGGACGAAGGCGCCGATGGCGGCCGGGGCGGCGACCAGGGTGGCCAGCACAGGGAACCACCAGGCGGTCACCTCCGCCGCGGCGCCGAGCGCGGCCAGCATGGTGACCATGCAGGTCAGCGCGTACCCGGCGAGCTGCCAGCGCCAGGTCACCTGGCTGGCGAAAACGCCGAGCGCGATGAACAGCAGCACCTGGAGGCTGTCGGCTGCCTCGGGGGCGCGGCCTACGGCCAGCAGCAGGACGACGCTCTCCAGCAGCAGCACCGAACCGGGCAGCCAGCGCACCACACCCAGCGCCAGACCGGCGATCACCGCCAGCAGGCCGATGCCCCAGACGTGCATGTCCGCCTCCGGCCAGCTGCTCCAGGTGCCGAGCACGGCGAAGGCGACCCCGCCGCCGGCCAGCAGCAGGTCCAGCACGGGCGCCCGCTCCTCGCCCTCCGGCACCGCGCCGGACTGGCTGCGCAGGTACCGGCCGATGGTGACCGGAATGGCGATGATGCCGACCGTGTAGTACCAGAAGTTGGCGGCCAGCGGCACGCCGGGGTCGGCGAGGTTGACGCCGGTGGCCAGGCAGGCCACCGCCGCCGCGGGCAGGGTCCAGCCCCAGCCGCGGGACCTGGCCAGCGAGCCGGCCGACAGCGCGAGCAGGATCTGCACCCCGTCCAGCACCCCGGCGCCCAGGTCGTCCAGGATCACCAGCAGCACCGCCAGGTAGACGGTGACCTGGCCGGGCCACCGGCGGACCAGGCCCATCGGCAGACCGGCGAGCAGCACGAAAGCGACCACCAGCCAGGTCGGGAAGCTGGGGCCGCCCCAGGTCTGGCAGGTCATGACGCACAGCGCGATCCCTGCCGAGGCCAGCAGGAGATCAAGCGTCAGAACACGCCACCGCATGACAGAAACCGTATCCGCCTCCGGGGGTGGCTTCCCCTCCTTCGCCCGTGGGAGCGGCCTCCTCCAAGTGGCCGGTGAGTCGGACCGCTGGAACGGGGCACCGCGCGCGGAAAAACTTCTAACGTGCGGGCATGGCTAACGGTTCTGCGCTCTTCTTCGGGCAGTTCATGCGTTCCCCCGCCGCGATCGGCGCCATCGCCCCCAGCTCACGGCAGCTGGCCGCCGCCGTCACCGTGCCGATCCCCGAGTACGGCAACCCGACGGTGGTCGAGCTCGGCCCGGGGACGGGATCGTTCACCGGCGAGATCCAGCGGCGGCTCGGCGGCCGCGGGCGGCACCTGGCGGTCGAGATCAACCCGCAACTGGCGGCCCACCTGTCCACCCGGCACCCGGGCGTCGAGCTCATCGTGGACGACGCGGCCAGGCTGCCCGACCTGCTGACCGCCCGCCGGGCCGGGCAGGCCGACGTGATCGTGAGCGGGCTGCCGTGGGCGGCGTTCGGGTGGGGAACCCAGCACGCGCTGCTCTCCGGCGTCCTGGCGGCGCTGAACCCGGCCGGGGCCTTCACCATGTTCGCGTACGTGCACGCCCGCCGCCTGCCCCCGGCGGTGCGCATCCGGCGGGCGCTGACCGAGGCCTTCGAGGAGGTCGTGCTCGGGCGTACAGTCTGGCGTAACCTGCCTCCGGCCTTCGTGTACCACGCGCGGCGGCCACGACAGAGTTAGCCATTGGGAGGGCCTGGCATGGACTTCACGCTTCCGGAGAGCGCGCAGGCCGTACAGCGCGGGATCGCGGCCGTGTGCGCGAAGTACGGCATGGACTACTGGGAGCGGTGCGAGGCCGACAAACGCTGGCCCGAGGAGGTGTGGGCCGAGCTGGCCAAGGGCGGCTGGCTCGGGCTCGCGGTTCCCGAGGAGTACGGCGGCGGCGGGCAGGGGCTGCTGGAGCTGGCCGTGGCCACCGAGACGCTGGCGGCCTCCGGCGCGGCCGGGGGCTCTGCCTTCACCTACGTGCTCACCCCTGGGTTCGGCGCGCTCACCCTGGCCCGGCACGGCACCGAGCGGCAGCGCGCCGAGCTGCTCCCCCGGCTGGCCACCGGGGAGGTCGAGACGTGTTTCGCGCTGACCGAGCCGGACGCGGGCTCCAACGCGCTGGCCATCTCCACCAGCGCCCGCCTGGACGGGGCCTCGTACGTGATCAACGGCCAGAAGATCTGGATCACCGGCGTGCAGCGGGCCGGCTGGATGCTGCTGGTCACCCGCACCATTCCCGCCGCCGAGGCCAAACCCCGGACCAGCGGTATGACGGTCTTCCTGGTCAACGTACCCGAGGCGGTGGCGGCCGGGCAGCTGTCCTACCGGCCGATCCCGAAGATGGGGGCCAACACCACCCCCTCCAACATGGTCTTCTTCGACGACCTGCGGGTGCCCGCGGAGAACGTCCTCGGGGAGGTCGACGGTGGCGCGCTCGTCCTGTGGGACATCCTCAACCCCGAGCGCATCCTGCTGGGCGCCAGCGCCCTGGGCGGCGCCGAGGTCGCCCTCCGAGTCGCGGTCGACTACGCGAAACAACGCGAGGTCTTCAACCGCCCGATCGGCGCCAACCAGGCCATCGCCTTCCCGCTCGCCCAGGTGAAAGCCAAAATCGAACTCGCCCGGCTAATGCTGCACAAGGCCGCCTGGCTCTTCGACCAGGGCCTGCCCTGCGGCACCGAGGCCAACATCGCCAAACTCACCGCCTCCCAGGCCGCCTGGGAGGCCGCCGACGCCGCCTTCCAGACCCACGGGGGGATGGCGTACTCCCTGGAGTACCCGGTCGCCCGCCTACTCAACGAGGCCCGCATCGGCAGGGTCGCCCCCGTCACCGAGGAACTGCTGCTGAACTACCTGGCCACCCAGGTCCTTGGCCTGCCCCGGAGCTTCTGACCGTTCGACCTCAATGGCGGTCCGCGACCTACGCGTTCTGCTCCGGGGCCGGAAGCAGATGTGGCGCGCACTTCCGCAAGATGTTCTGGAACGGATTCTGGAATCGCCGTGTCCTCGACGACACGGCTACGCCCAGGAGGAACGCCACCACGGCCGAGGCCAGAATGACCGCCCAACCTCCCCAAACCCCGATCGATGACGCCAACCACTCGACCGTGGTGAACACGCCGTAGATGGGCAGTGCAACCGCGACAATGACGCCCCCGAGCACCGCCATGCCCCCGCTTATGACATAGAAGAGGCTGTCAGCGGAGGGTCCCATGCTTGTCGCCTCCAATACCAAGCCCACAAAGCCGACGATCACCCCCACGGTCGCCGCCCCGACGATCCAAGCGGCAGGTGCCGGACCAAGCGCCCACGATCCGGTGATCGCACCCCCGACCCGGACAGCTCCCAATCCCCCGACCCAAGTCGCCAGGAGCACCAATACCGAGTTACGAATCAGTCGAAGCACCCGTGGTTCCGGCGTACGCTCCGCCAGTGCCTCCCAGTCCTGCCGGCTACAGTGCCTGGCACCGAAACTGGCCACGAGGAGGACCCGGATCCGCCAGTCGAGGGCCCGGATCAGCAGCAGTTGCGGACTGTCGGGAAAGACTTTCTCGACGACACGCTGTGCCAGTGCCTCCGCAGCGGTTCGGACCCGCGGTTCCAGAGTCCCCGACAGGGCGGCAAGGCCCACACTTTCCAGCATCGCACAGCATTCCTCGGCAGAACTGTGGCCGTGCGCCAAGGCAGACACGCCCAGCTGGCGTAGCTCGTCCATCTGCTGCTGCGTGTCCTCGTCCGCCGCCCACATCGATTCCTGACCGTCACGATGCCCCAGTAAGGCGGCATGCGATGGCAGCGCGATCAGCGGGGTCACCGGAGGCAGGGAGTCGGGTGGGGCCGACTCGGGGCGGTACTCGTTGAGGTCCTGGACGAGCAGCCGGGCGACTCTGCCCACGACCGATGACAAACGCGGCAACCATTCACGCCGGTACGGCTTGGTGACCCAGTCCAGGCGCTCGCCGGGCACGACCTCGTCGCGGCGTTCCTTGTTCAGCACCGCTCGCACGTCGTCGCTGTTCAGCAGCGCTGCCAGCCACCATGCCGCCTGTAGGCGCCGGAACTCGCTCACGGGGGAATCCGGAGCGAGCAGGGGCACGAGCGCCTCGGCGGCGGCCGGGGTGCCGATCAGGCCGATGTCCTCGATCGCCCAGCCCTGATCCTGTTCCGCGGCCGTTCGCAGAGCCGGGATGGCCAGTTCTCCCATCGAACGCAGCACGGCACGGGCGAATGGGTCCGACAGCGCCAGTCTGGTCAGCAAGGCCCCCGCCTCGGGATGGCCGGAGGCGGCGAGCACGCGGATCGCCTGGCGCCGGGGCTCGTCGGCGATGTTCACCTGGGGGCGGGCCTGGTTGGCCACGCGTGGCTCGCCGATCACGTCGGGGGCCTGGTCGACGATGCGCAGCAGGGTGTCCAGCACCCCCTGGCCACGCGGGCCGCCGACGCCGACGAGTGTGCCGAGTGCGCGGACCGTCGCATCCGCCAGCACGGCACCCGAGGCGAGCTGGCCGAGGAAGTGGGCGATGACCTCGTTGGCGAAAGCGCTCTCGACCCGGGTGGCCTCGGCCAGGCAGCGGACGACCAGTACCCGTCCCTCGTCGTCCTCGCCGGTGTAGATCGCGCGCAGCAGCGGCGTGGAGTCGTCGGCGACCATGCCGGACCACAGGAGGACGACCTCGCGCCAGGTCTCGGGGTGGCGCTGGTAGTGCTGGAGCAGTTCCTCCCAGTTCGTCCCCAGTTCCAGCGCCGCCAGGTATTCCTGAAGTGTCAGGTGCCGGAAACCGTACAGTTCCTCGGCGCCCTCCAAGCGGATCAGCAACCGGCTGCGTTCGACGATCTCGCGGATCACCTCTCCGGCCTCCGCGCGGTCGAGGTTGAAGTCCTCACTCTCGGCCCGGATGACCGCCAGCAGGTCGCGATGGGTGATGGCCCTGCGGTCGCCGTCGCCGGCATCCTGCCTGCTCATCAGCAGCAGCGCGAGTTTGCGCAGGATCGCCAGCTTGATGGCGGGGCCGTGCCGGGTGATCTGGTCGAGGCCCCGTGCCTCGTCGCGGCGGAGCAGGTAGGCAACGGTTTTGTCGTAGAACTCCGAGCGCGAGCGCGGCATGCGCTCGGCTCGCTCGCCGAACACGCCCTCCAAATACAGGTAGGCGATCATCGTGAGCAGCATCGGGCTACGGGCCAGGCTCAGCACGGGACGGTTGGCCTGGAGCGCGCCGAACAGCGACTCCAGTTGCTCGTCGTTGTTAAGCAGGTGCCGCAGCAGGAGGCGCAGCGCCGCGTCGTCGAGATCGGCGACGGTCAGCGGCGGGCCGAACTCGGCGGCCAGCTCGCCGTCGTAGACCTCGTTGCGGCAGGTCACGACCATCGGGCAGGCGTGGTGTCGCTGGGCCAGGTCCTTCAGCTCGGCCAGCGCCTCCGGGTAGCGGTCGCGCAGCACCTCGTCCAGGCCGTCGAAGTAGAGCCGCAACCGGCCCTCTCCGAGGGCTGCGTCGAGTTGCTTGGGCGTGAACTGCCACTTGCCGTGGCTCAGCGCCCTGGCCAGCAGGTCCTTCAGGGTCGCGCCGCCGGTGCCGTACAGGTGGAGGTCGACGAGCACGGGAACGCGGGTGGACGGGTCGCGGCGGGTGTTTCTGGTCCACTCCAGCATCAGGTGCTTGAGCAGCATCGACTTGCCGGCGCCCGGCTCGCCGACGACCACGGCGCGGTCCGCGTTGCGCAGCCGTTCCTCGGCGTCGAGGCGTTCGCCGTCCGATTCGTACCGTACCGGGATGTAGACGTCCTCGACGGCGATCGGGGCGTCGTCGCGGCGGAAGCCCATCGTGTGGGTGCCGTAGTTCTGGCGTACCGCCGTGATGTACATCCGCAGCGCGCGCCGCTTGAGCAGGTTGCGCTCACGCCCGGACTGGAAACGGTCCAGCACCCGCTTGCCGAGCTCCTCGACGATGCCGCCGGTGAACTTGTCGACCAGCCACAGCAGCACGAAAAGCGCGAGCAACAAGCCGCCGTACGGCAGCAGCGAGCTGACGGACTCCCCCGGCACAAGGGCCCCCATTCGATCAGAACGGTCGATCCCCCGACATCGGCGAGTATCCCAGCTATCTCAGCTTCAGAGGCAGTTTCCGGCAGGCGGCGAGGGCCAGCAGGGCGCCGGCCGTGGCGACCAGGCAGGAGCCGATCACGTCCGTCGGGTAGTGCACACCCAGGTAGAGCCGGGCGAGGGCCTGGGCCACCACCAGGAGGATCCCGGCGGCCACGGTGACGGAGAACCAGCGCGTGCCATAGGTGAGCACGGCGACGGCGATCACCAGGACCACGGCCATGGAGACGTGCCCGCTGGGGTAGCTGTCGTGGCCGTGCTGGGCGAGGAGCTGGAACTCGGCGGGCGGGCGGGGGCGCTCCACCAGGGCCTTGAACAGCGAGCTCAGGCCCTGGCCCACGGCGACCACCGCGACGACGGTCACCGCGTCGCGCGTCCGCCTGCGGGCGAGCAGCACGACCGCCAGCAGCCCGGCGATCACGAACCCCTTCGGGGGCGCGAGACCGACGTCCAGCCCGAAGGCGATGTCGTTCAGCCAGGGCGTGCGCAGGTCGCGTACCAGCGTGTCCAGGCGGAAGTCGGCGCGGGTCCAGACCGCGGTCCGCGAGGCCAGGCCCAGCAGCGCGCCGCAGAGCAACAGCGCCAGGGGCGCCCACAGCGCCGGCGCCGTCCTGTCGTGGTGGCTGAGCAGGTTGTTCTTCATGACATCTCAGGTTCGCCGGTCAGGACCCGGATGTGGTCAGACCCTAATGGGCGTTTCTACCCTCTGGCCGTGGGGTCGACGCCGCGCAGCATCATGCCCTGGCCCCGGGAGCGGTGCACGTCGTCGGCCGGCAGGTCCTCGGGGTCGCGGAACTGGACCAGAAAGGTGGTGCGGGCCTCCGGCGAGGTGTTGAGGCCGGAGCCGTGCACGGTGAGGTAGTTGAAGAAGAGCACGTCACCGGCCTCGGCTTCGATGGGCACTGCCGCCTCCAGGGGCCAGTCGGCGAGCGGCAGGTGCCAGCCGCCCTCCTCGATGTGCGGGAGGGGGCCCTGCTTGTGGCTGCCGGGGAGGAGGCGGACGCAGCCCTTCTCCAAGGGGGCGTCGTCGAGGTGGAAGATGGCGGCGCCGAGGGTGTGGCGGGTGTGCGGGAAGTGGGCGGCGTCCTGGTGCATGGGGAAGGGGGAACCCTTCTCCGGCGGCTTCACGAAGATCTTGGTGTGGTGCAGCTGCACGTTCTCGGTGCCCATCACGGCGGCGGCCACGTCGGTGAAGCGCGGGTCCAGCATCAGCCGGGCGAAGGCGGCCGAGCAGAACTGGGCGTCGTGGCAGTGGCGCAACTCGGTGGCGGTGGGGGTCAGCGCGCGGGCGCTGCCCCAGGTCGGGTCCACCGGCCGCAACCGGGCCAGCAGCGCGTGGCACTCCGCCCGGTACGCCGCCGCCTCCTCCTTGGTGAGGAGGCCCTTGACCAGCAGGTACCCGTTCTCCTGGTAGAAATCGATCATTATTGCCCTCCCAGGAACGTCATAACATATCGTCTTCAAGTAGGAGGACAACGCGCTGATCTTGCGAAGATAATTCTCTGGCGATGACTGCCATTGAGATCAGAAATCTAGCCAAATCTTTCGGCCCGGTGCGGGCCGTCGACGACGTCTCCTTCACCGTGGAGGCCGGGACCGTCACCGGTTACCTCGGCCCCAACGGTGCGGGCAAGACCACTACCCTCCGGTCGCTGCTCGGCCTGGTCACCCCCGATGCCGGGGAAGCCCTGGTCAACGGTCAGCGCTACGCCTCCCTGGCGCACCCGCTCAACGAGGTGGGCGCCGTGCTTGAGGCCACGAGCTTCCACCCGGGCCGTACGGCCCGCAACCACCTGCGCATCATGTGCACCGCCGCCGGTCTGCCCGCCACCCGGGCCGACGAGGCGCTGGAGCAGGTCGGCCTGGCCGATGCGGCGGGCAAGCGGGTCGGCGGCTTCTCCCTCGGCATGCGCCAGCGCCTGGCCCTGGGCGGGGCGCTGCTGGGCAACCCGAAGATCTACATCCTGGACGAGCCCGCCAACGGCCTGGACCCGGCGGGCATCCAGTGGCTGCGCGGCTTCCTCCGCCACCTGGCCCACGACCAGGGCGCGGCCGTCCTGGTCTCCAGCCACGTGCTGGCCGAGGTCGAGCAGACCGTGGACAACGTCGTGATCATCGCCAAGGGCAGGCTGGTACGGCAGGGCACCCTGGCCGAGCTCACCCAGAACGGGGAGAGCGCCGTCCGGGTCCGCACCACGGCCGACTTCGCCCCCGCCCTGGAAGAGGCGGGAGCCCGGGTCGAAAAGGTGGAACCCGGCCTGCTCCGGGTGTACGGCCTGGAGGCCGAGACCATCGGGCAACTGGCCCTCGACCACAAGGTGCTGCTCACCGAGGTCGCCCACGAACGATCCGACCTGCAGAAAGTGTTCCTCGAACTGACCGGGGAGCCGGTCGCCGCGGAGGCCGCGCAATGACCGCCCTGATCCGCGCCGAGCTCCAGAAGCTGTTCACCACCCGCATCTGGTGGGCCATGCTCATCGTGATGCTGCTGCTGGTCGGCCTCAACCTGTTCTTCATCATCGCCTTCGCCGGCGACACGCCGCAGAACGGCGCCGCCCCCGGGCTGCCCGGTCTGGAGGACCCCAGCTGGCTCCAGATGGCGCTGTCGGTCGGCTCCAGCGGCACCATCTTCACGATGATCCTCGGGATCATCATGATGACCAGCGAGTACCGGTACCAGACCATCACCGGCACCTTCCTCACCACCCCCCGGCGTGGCCGGGTGATCGCCGCCAAGCTGGGCGCCGGCGTGCTGGTGGGCCTGCTCTTCGCCGTGGTCGCGCTGGTGGTCGTGGGCGTGGTCGCGGTGACCGCCGTGCTGATCGCGGGCGGCGAGGTCAGCTTCACCGAGAGCCGGGTGCCGCAGATCGCGATCGGTGTGGTCGCCTCGCTGGCGCTGTACGCGATGTTCGGCATCGGCCTGGGCGCCCTCATCCGCAACCAGATCGCGGCGCTGATCGGCGGCATCGTCTGGGCGTACGTGATCGAGTCGATCTTCGCGGCCATCCCGGCCCTCCAGGGGGTCGGCAAGTGGCTGCCCGGCGGGGGCACGCAGGCGCTGATGAGCATCGACATCGACACCGGGCTCGGCGAGTCCCAGCTGCTGCCCGCGTGGGGCGGCGCACTGCTGCTGGTCGGGTACGCGGTGCTGTTCGCCGTGGTGGCCAACCTCACCACGACCAAGCGCGACATCACCTGAGCCTGAGGGGGGTCGCGGGCCGCCCAGGCCCGCGATCTTCTTCTAGGCTGAATGTCATGGTAAAGATCCAGAGTGAGGTGACCGTCGAGCTGGTCAAGCACAGCGCGTCCGACACGGACGTGCTGTGGGCGGCCCGGGTCTCGACGGCGGGGGAACAGTCCCTGGAGGAACTCCACAAGGACCCCGAGCGGTCCAAGGGACTGATCAACTTCCTCATGCGGGACCGGCACGGCAGCCCGTTCGAGCACAACTCGATGACCTTCTTCATCAGCGCGCCCATCTTCGTGTTCCGGGAGTTCCACCGGCACCGGGTGTGGTCGTACAACGAGGAGAGCGGGCGGTACCGGGAGCTCCAGCCGGTCTTCTACGTGCCCGGCCGGGATCGCAAGCTCGTGCAGCGGGGGCGGCCGGGCAAGTACGAGTTCGTGGACGGCACCGACGAGCAGCACGCCCTGGTGGCCGAGACCATGGAGGCGTCCTACCGGGAGTCGTACGCGGCCTACCAGCGCATGCTGGAGGCGGGCGTCGCCCGGGAGGTGGCCCGCGCGGTGCTGCCGGTCGGCCTCTACTCCTCCATGTACGCCACCTGCAACGCCCGCGCGCTGATGCACTTCCTGTCGCTGCGCACCAGGGACGAGCGGGCGACCGTGCCGACCTTCCCGCAGCGGGAGATCGAGATGGTGGCGGAGAAGATGGAGGCCCTGTGGGCGGAGCTGATGCCCCTCACCCACGCCGCCTTCAACGCCAACGGGCGCGTCTCCCCCTGACGGTCTGATCAGGCCAGGGCCGGGAGCACGTAGACCTCGGCCCCCGGCGGGAGCGCGCATCTGAGGCCGCCCAGGCGGCGCGCGTTCTCGCCGCAGACGAAGATGCCGATGTGCCGCCGCAGACCGCCGTACTCGTCGCGCAGGCGTTCCTCCAGCAAGGGATGGGTACGGCGGAGCGCCTCCAGCGCGCCGCCCAGGGTCGGCAGGTCGTCGCCCGCGGCGGCGACGGCGAAGACCTTGACCTCGGTACGGTCGCCGACCCAGTGGCGGAGCGTGCTGGGCAGCACGAACGTGACCAGCGTGACGGGCCTGGCCATCTATCGAACCACCATTCGGATCACGGCCGGTGTCTTCATGGGATAGCCCTCCAACGCGTCGGCGCGTGATGCCCCGTGATGCCCCTCCGGGATGCCCCCCATGATGCCCATGGTGCCAGCCGACGCGCCGATCAGGTGCCCGCTCTGCGGATGTCGTCCCTTACGGTTCTCCCTGAATGGCATCGCGGTGGATGCGGTTGAGGGGCACCCCCGAGTTCTGCAGGCGCCGTACCGTCTCGTTGACCATGCCGGCCGGGCCGCAGACGTAGACCTCGTGCTCGGTCCAGGTGTGGAAGCGCTCCATCACTTCGGGCAGGTTGCCGCGCAGTCCGTCGTACGCGGGTTCGTCGGAAACCACGGGGACCACGCGCAGCCACGGGTAACCGGACTCCATGCGTACCAGGTCGGGCATGTCGTACAGGTCGGTGGCGTGGCGGGCGCCCACCAGCAGGTGGATGGCGCGGCGGCGGCCGGAGGCGATGACCTGCTCGATGATCGCCTTCAGCGGGGCCAGGCCGGTGCCTCCCGCGACGCAGAGCATGTCGCGGTCGGAGTCGGTGACGGCCATGGTGCCGACCGGGGGGCCGAGCAGCACCTGGTCGCCGATCCGGGTGTGCTGGACCAGCGTGCTGCTGACCCAGCCGCCGGGCAGGGAGCGTACGTGCAGTCTGATGGTGTTGTCTGACCGGGGGGCGTTGGCGATGGAGAAGGTGCGCCAGACCCGGGGCCAGCGGGCGGTCTGCACGTTGACGTACTGGCCGGCGGTGAAGCCCAGGGGCTGGCCCGGGCGGAGCGTCAGCACCGCGAGGTCGGGCGCCCGGCGCTCGTGGTTGAGCACCTCGGCCAGCCACCAGGCCGGGGAGACTCCGGCGTCGGCGTCGGCCGAGCCGATCATGATGTCGGCCGCCGCCGTGTACGCGGCCACCCAGGCGGCCTCGATCTCGCTGTTCCACACCTCGGCGGCGAAGCGCCTGATGGTGGCCAGCAGCGCGTTGCCGACGGCGGTGTAGTGCTCGGCCACGACGCCGTACTTGCGGTGGTCCCGCCCCAGCTGACCCAGGTACCCCCCCAAGGTGTCCGGGCTGTCGAGCATCCAGACGATGCGGGTGAGCGCGCCGAAAAGGCGGTCACGTTGCACGTCCATTGCCGGGGGAAACATTCCCCTTAAGTGCGGATTTTCCGCGAAAAGGCGACCGTAAAAGTACGCGGCGGCCTTGTCCGCGACGGGCTCGATGAGGGAGAAACTCTCCTTGACGAGGCGCGGATTCAGCGACATGTGTGTGTCCCACCCTTGGTGACCGGAAAGCCTCTCCGGTCGTGTCGATCCACCTCCCTGACGGTTCCGGGTGATGAGCGCCGGCGGCCCCGGCTCAACCGGACACTCATTTCGGAGTCTTCCACTCGCACTCGGGCGTCACAACTGTTTCCCTGCAAGGTGGTGCGAATACGTACGCTGCGTAACGAGCCCGTCATGCTCCGTGGTTCTGGTTCTGTAAATTTCGGACATCGAACATGAAGAAAATTCGCGTCGGTGGAGGATGGTGCCACTGATCCATGAGATACGTGACAAAACCGAAATCGTGTGCGCCATGATGGGCTAGCCGACGCGAATACCTGGAGAACAGCATGCCCCGACCGATCGTAGGCATCACCACCTATCTGGAGGCCGCCCGCTGGGGCGCCTGGGTCCGGGAGGCGGTGCTCTCTCCGCAGGCGTACGCGCGCGCGGTCGAGAAGGCAGGCGGCCTGCCGGTGCTGATCCCCCCGCTCGGTCCCTCCGGCGCCGAGGACTATCTGCGCGGCCTGGACGCCCTCATCCTGGCCGGCGGCGCCGACCTCGACCCCGGCCTGTACGGCGAGCCCCGCGAGCCCCGGGTGGACGAACCCCAGACCCACCGTGACCGCTTCGAACTCGCCTTGACCCGTGCCGCCATCGCCGCCGGCCTCCCCTTGCTCGGCGTCTCCCGCGGCATGCACATGCTCAACGTCGCCCAGGGCGGCGCCCTCATCCCCTGGCTCCCCGAGGTCGTCGGCCACGACCGTCACACCAGCCGTCACCCGGTCACCATCAGCGTCTCCAGCAAAACCGGCAAAGCCCTCGGCGAACGCATCGAGGTCACCACCCCCCACCACCAGGCCGTCAAACGTCTCGGCACCAACCTCCTCGCCGTGGCCTGGGCCGACGACCAGATCGTCGAAGCCATCGAACTCCAGACCCACCGCTTCGCCATCGGCGTCCAGTGGCACCCCGAACGCGGCCCCGACAACCGCCTCATCGAATCCCTGATCGAGGCCGCCCGCCCCTGACGCCATGGCCGGAAGTCCCGGCTTCACGGGGCGATGGCCTCTACTCCCACGCGCGTCGGCCGCCGAGCATGATGCCAGGTCACCGTGTCGGGACAGAGGGGGTCGCCGTGATCGTCGTCGGAGTGGACGGCCTGCGGGCCGGGGTAGAGGCCGTGGAGTGGGCGGCGCAGGAAGCCGTACTCCGTGATGTGCCACTGCTGGTGGCCAGCGCGGTACCGGCCTGGTGCCTGGAGCCCGGGCTCCACGAGCCCTACCGGGGCATCGCGACCTGGATGGCCGACGGCGGGAAGGCCGCGCTGACCGAAGCCGTCGAGGCGGCCCGGCGGGCCCAGCCGAAGGTGGACGTGGAGTCCGCCCTGCTGGGCGGCGACCCCCGGGCGGCGCTCATCCAGGCCTCCCGCGAGGCCGACCTGCTGGTGGTCGGCGACAGCGGCCTCGGGGCCCTGCGCGGCGCGCTGATCGGCTCCGTCGCGTACGGCGTCGCCGGTCACGCTGCGTGCGACGTGGTGGTCGTGCGGAAGCGGCAGTCGCCGTCCCGACCGGAGATCGTCGTCGGCGTCGACGGTTCGGCGGCCCAGCCCGCCGTCCTGGAGTTCGCCTTCCGGGCGGCCGACCTGCGCGGTGCCGACCTGCGCGCGGTCCTGGCCTGGGACTGGCCCGACCTGATGCGCACGACGGTCGGCAGCGAGCCGGACAACAGCCGCCGCGCACTGGCCGAGGCCCTGGCCGGATGGCGCGAGACCCACCCCGACGTCCGGGTCTCCACGGAGATCGTGCAAGGCCGCGCCGCAGACGTCCTACGCCAGGCCGCAGAGGGCGCGGAACTCCTCGTCGTGGGCTCCCGCGGCCACGGTCTGCTGACAGGCATGCTCCTCGGCTCAGTCAGCCAGTCCATGCTGCACCGCGCCCCCTGCCCGGTTGCGGTCGTCCGGATCACGCCATAGACCGAACGGGCTTCAGCGTGTCTCCAGTGCCAGACGTGCGCCGAGCGCAATAAGCACAGTCCCCGAGATTCGCTCCAAAGTCCTGCGAACCGCCGGCCGGGCGAAAAACGTGAGAGCGCGCTGGACCAGCCAGATCAGGACCAGATACCAGAGCGTGTCGACCAGCACCCAGACCACGGCCAACAGGGTCAGCGTGGCGGGAATCGGCGCACCAGCGGGGACGAACTGCGGGAGAAAGGACATCGCGAACACCGCCGCTTTGGGGTTGGCACCACAGGTGGCCAGCCCCAGGCCATAGGCGCGCCGCCACCCCTTGTGGGACTCCCCCGCCACATCAATGGGAACAATCCCGCGCCTGGCCTGCCTGATCGACTGCACCCCCATGACGACCAGCGCCACCGCACCCACCACACGAAGCGCGTGGTAGGCGGCCTCGGAGGCCAGGAGGAGAGTGGAAAGACCGAAGACGGCGGCCATCGCCCACAAGAAGATGCCGGTCTCGTTGCCCAGGGTGGCGGCCACCCCGGATGCCCGGCCGTCGCGGAGGGTCTGCCGGATGATGACCGCCGTACTGACCCCGGGAATCATGGCCAGCAACACGCAGGAACCGACGAATGCGAGAAACAACATGCGGCCATGCTGATAACCGTCACAGCGGATGGGCAAACCATTTCCCGAGCCACACGATCAGCATGACCGGCATTCAGCCGACTTCCCGCGCCTAAATGCAGAGGGCGATCTGGGGTGTGGTCCAGCCGCGTGACGCCCCGGTCCGGGGATCGATGAAGGCGATCCGCGCGTACAGCTCGTCACAGCCCTCGGGGTCCTCGTTGAGCGCGGACCTGGAGAAGACACGAGCACCCTCGCCGCTGAGTCCGCTCTCCGTCGAGGCCCACACGCGGGTGGTGGAAATCTGCCCGATGAAGTCTTCGTCTTTGAAGTCGGATCCGATCAGATTGGCGTAGAAGGGGTGGCCGGGGGCATCGATGATCGTCTGGGCCTCCTTCTTGCTCAGCTTGCGAAGGTCGATGCCGAAGCGGACCAGGTAATCTCCGGTGGATTGCCGGGTGATGAACAGACATGCGTTGTAGTCGGCGGTGTACGTGCACTGCTGTGCGGCGGAGGCGGGGCCCGACATCAGGACGATGCCGAGCACGGACGCCATGGCTATGGTGAGCAGCCCCAGGAAGCCGCGCTTCATGCGGCGGTTGGGGTGTTCTCTGGTGGTCAACGTAAGCTCCCTCGGGATTCGAGCGCCGACTCGGACGGCGGCGCCTCACCACCAAGGGCGTGACACGACGTGACACGATGCGCGATCCGAGGGGAACGGCTGACACGTCACGGCACGACGTGGAACCCCCTGGAACGCCGCTGGGGAACTTCAGAGCCGATACACGCGGCGGGCGTTTCCTGAGCCGATCATGTGGGCCACTCTGGCGGCGTCGCCGATGCTCCAGGTGCCGTCCGTGAGGCGGGCGGAGAGCACGTGCGACAGGGTCATGCGGTGGTTGAGGGCGGCCAGGAAGCAGGATTCGGCGGCGGCGGTGCCGCTGGAGCCGTACAGGTACTTGTGGTACGGGGCCAGGTTCAGGAGGTCGGCGATGCCGGAGGGGGTGCCGCCGGTGTCCACGTAGACGTGCGGGAAGGCCGCGGCCAGGTAGGCGGCCTGGTGATGGAACGGGTGGCAGTGAAGCAGGATGACGGGGAGTCCGAGCGGGAGCAGAGCGCGGATGAAAGGGCTCATCCGGCCCGGATCGCCGAGGTGCGGGGCGGGCGCGCCGAGCCCGCAGAGGAACTGGACGGGGAGGGCGCGTTCGCGGGCCGCGTCGATGCCGATCCAGAGGAGATGACGCAGGAGGATGGGGTCGGTGAGAGGGTCCTTCGGGTCAGTCAGCCGGCGGCCGGCGGCGGCCAGGACCAGGCCGCGAGAAGGGCGGGCCGGGTCGAAGTCCAGGCCGTGGCGGTAGGCGATGGTGGAGGACAGGGCGACACATCGGGTGGCGCGGGTGGCCAGCTCGCGTTCGAGCTGGTCGAGGTAGTCCAGAGCGAGGGGCGCCCCGGCGGCGATCTCCTCCTCCACCCGCTCCAGACAGATCACCTCGTCGGCGGCGGCCCCACCAAGGCGACCCGTTTCGGGGACGGACAGCAGCCCGGGATCGCCGTCCGGGCTGTCCAGCAGGAAGGCGACCACCCTGGCGGCGCGGAGGAGGCGGCGGTTGACCTCCTCGGAGCCGAGTTCGGTGCGGCGGGCGAGGTAGACGGCGGGTGGGGCGTGGGGATCCAGGTCGAGGAGGGGGGCGCACCAGCGCCGGACGGCCAGGCCGAGCGGGCCGTCGAAGTGGGTGGTTCCTGACGGGGCCGGCATGCCGGTGGCGGTGAGGAGGGTCTCGAACTGGGAGCGGGTCAGTGGGTCGCGGCGAACGGCTCGGCAATGCTGATCGACCAAGGGGGCGGTCAGGGCCTCCTGGACCTGGTCGGGGAGTGCCGGGGTCATCGCCTGCCAATCCGGAGGGCGGCCCCCGGAAACCGGTGGGCCGCCCTTGTCGTGCGGGGTGGGGACACCCGTGAGCCTAGGGGTTGGTTACCCTCCGTGTCCGGCGATCACGGAGAGACGTAGGACGTTGGCGATGATCTGGGCGCCCGCGCCGCCCTCGGTGGTGAGGATGGACTCCGGGTGGAACTGGACGGCGAAGCGGCGGTTGGGGACGTCCTCGATGGCCATTACGGCGCCGTCGGCGGTGGCGGCGGTGACGGTGAAGCCGTGGACGCCGGGGTGTTTGGCGTGGAGGGAGTGGTAGCGGGCGGCGGTGAAGGTTTCCGGGAGGCCGTTCAGCAGCGCGCTGTCGCCCTCGCGTTTGACCTGACCGCGTTTGCCGTGTTCGGGGTACGGGAGGAGGTCGAGGGTGCCGCCGGCCTGTTCGACCATGGCCTGGAGGCCGAGGCAGACGCCGAAGACGGGCAGGTCCCGGGCGTACAGGGCCTTGATCAGGGCGTCGGTGCCGAAGTCGGAGGGCCAGCCGGGGCCGGGTGACAGGACCACCAGGGTGGGGGCGATGTCGTCGAGCATCTCGATCGGGAAGCCGTGGCGGAGGGTGACGACGGTGGCGCCCTGCTGGCGGAAGTAGTCGGCGAGGGTGTTGACGAAGGAGTCCTCGTGGTCGACGAGGAGGACGTTGTGGCCGGTGCCGGGGAGGTCCTCAGCGGGGGCTTCGGGCGCCTTCTCCGGTTTTCCGACGGCGGCGAGGGCGGCGATCAGGGCGCTGGCCTTGAGTTCGGTCTCGCGTTCCTCGGCCTCGGGGTCGGAGTCGAAGAGCAGGGTGGCGCCGGCGCGGACGGTGGCGACGCCGCCGGAGATCTGGGCGGTGCGCAGGGTGAGGCCGGTGTTCATGGAGCCGTCGAAGCCGATGAAACCGACCGCGCCGCCGTACCAGCGGCGGGTGGTGGCCTCGTGGTCCTCGATGAACTGCATGGCCCAGGTCTTGGGGGCGCCGGTGACGGTGACCGCCCACATGTGGGTGAGGAAGGCGTCCAGGGCGTCGAACTCGGGGCGGAGGCGGCCTTCGATGTGGTCGACGGTGTGGATGAGGCGGGAGTACATCTCGATCTGGCGGCGGCCGATCACCTTGACCGTGCCGGGGACGCAGACGCGCGACTTGTCGTTGCGGTCCACGTCGGTGCACATGGTCAGCTCCGACTCCTCCTTCACGCTGGACAGGAGCGTGCGGATGGCCTCGGCGTCCTCGACGGGGTTGGCGCCGCGGGCGATGGTGCCGGAGATGGGGCAGGTCTCGACACGGTCGCCGCTGACTCGGACGTACATTTCGGGCGAGGCGCCGACCAGGTGCTCGCCCTCGCCGAGGCTGATCAGGAACTCGTACGGGGCGGGGTTGCTGACCCGCAGGGAGCGGTAGAACGCGGCGGGGTCGTCGCAGGGCGCGTGGAAGACCTGGCCGGGGACGACCTCGAAGAGGTCACCGCGCTTGAACTTCTCCTTCGCCTGCGCAACAACCTCCGAGTAAGCCCCCTTTTCCGGATTTTTCGGGATCTGGGTGGCCTTGCGGAGGGGGGAGGTGTCGCCGGTGCGGGGCAGGCCATGGGTGGAGACGCCGTTGACCGTGAAGTCGTAGGAGTACTCGATGCTGGTCTCCCTGACCCGGTCGATGACCACGAGGCGGTCCGGCAGGTGCAGCACCAGGTCGCGCTGGTCGTCGGGGCGGGTCAGCGCGTACCGGATGGGCTCGAACTGGAACGCCAGGTCGTAGCCGAACGCGCCGTACAGGCCGAGGTGCGGGTCGTCGCCGCGGAAGGCGGCGATCACCTCGCGGATCGCGGTGAAGACGGTGGGGCGGCGGCTGCGCATCTCCTCCGGCACCAGTTCGGCCGACTCCTCGACCACCACCTCGACCAGGTCGGGGGTGGGCTCGCCGACCGGCCGGCCGGCCGCCAGCAGGCAGGGCGCGACGGCGGGCAGCACCACACGGCCGCGCTCGTTCAACGCGCGCACGGCGATGCGCCGCCCGCGCGCGACCAGTTCCAGGCAGGGATCGACGTAACCGAAGGCCCAGCGGCTGTAACGGCCCGGATAGTCCATGCCCGAGGAGAACGCCCCGCCGCGCCGCTCCCCCAGCGCGGTCACGATCTCCTCAAGCGCCTCCTCCGGCACCTCGCGCACCCGGCGCTCGACCTCGACGCCCCCGCCCGTGATATAGGTCGGATATCCGCTGGTCTCCATCATTCGCCCCTGTTTCTCTCATCGAGCCCCGGAGGCGAATACCAAAAAGGCCGCCCGTTCCGGGGCGGCCAGTACGTTCCTCGCGTACGCGAAAACCTGGGTTCGACAGCCGCCGTCAGCGGCGCCACCACTCCTGAGGAATTCGCATGCGAGAACAATAGCCTCCCCCGTCCCGCCTACGCAACGAGACGTGCTGACACACCCCTTTTGGTATGTTACCAATGGGTAGGTGACTTCACGTGTAACGGTCCAGCGGGACGTGCCCGTGCCGATGCACGACGGCGTGCGCCTGCTGACCGACCTCTACTCCCCCGTGGGCGTGCAACGCCCGCCGACCATCCTGATCCGCTCCCCGTACGGCCGGGCGGGCGTGGTCGGCTGGATGTACGGGCGGGCCTTCGCGCGGCACGGCTTCCAGGTCGTGGTACAGAGCTGCCGTGGCGGCTTCGGCTCTGGCGGGCTGCTCGACCCGCTCGGCGACGAGCACGAGGACGGCCTGGCCACCGTCGAATGGATGCGCGCCCAGCCCTGGTACAGCGGCAGCTTCGGCATGCACGGCCCCTCCTACCTGGGCTTCACCCAGTGGGCCATCGCGGCGGACACCCCCGACCTGAAGGCTATGGCGACCCAGGTCACCGCCTCCTGCTTCCGGGACGCGGCGTACGTGGGCGGGGCCTTCGCGCTGGAGTCCTCGCTGGTCTGGACGACGATGACGGCCAAACTGGAGGGCCGGAGCCGGGCCGGGGCGCTGCTGGCCCCGCACCGGACCCGGCGGGCGGTGCTGTCGGGCCGCCCGCTGAAGGACCTGGACCGGGTGTCGGCGGGGCGTCCGCTGCCGTTCTTCCAGGAGTTGCTGACCCATCACGGGGACCCCGCGTCGCCGTACTGGAAGAAACGCGACTTCTCCGACACGGTGCAGCGGGTGGCGGCCGAGGTGACCATGACCGGCGGCTGGTACGACGTGTTCCTGCCGTGGCAGCTGAAGGACTACGCGGCGATGCGAGCGGCGGGGCGGCAGCCGTACCTGACCATCGGGCCCTGGTACCACGCGGACCTGCGGCACGGGCGGCCGGCCAACGCGGACGCGCTGGCCTGGTTCCGGGCGCATCTGCTCGGCGATCCGTCCGGATTGCGAGCCTTGCCGGTACGGCTGTACGTGACCGGCGCCGACGAGTGGCGGGACTACCCGGACTGGCCGGTTCCGGGCGTTTCGCAGCGCCGCTGGCACCTCCAGCCGGGCTTCAACCTGGGGCCCTCGGTGGTCGACTCGGCGCCCGACGCCTACCGCTACGACCCGCGCCATCCCACGCCGGTGCTGGGCGGCCCGGTGCTGATCGGCAACTCCGAGCCACGGGACAACCGGCGCCTGGAGGCCCGCCGGGACGTGCTCGTCTACACCTCGCCGGTGCTCACCGCCGACACCGACCTGATCGGGCCGGTCTCGGCCGACCTGTACGTGCGGACCAGCCGCGACCACACCGACCTGGTGGTCCGGGTCTGCGACGTACATCCGGACGGCACCTCGATGAACGTCTGCGAGGGGGTCCGGCGGCTGACCCCGGCCGACGTGGCCGACGCGGACGGGGTACGGCGGATCCTGGTGGACCTGTGGCCGATCGGGCACCGGTTCCGGCGCGGGCACCAGATCCGGGTACAGGTGGCCAGCGGCGCCTATCCCCGCATTCCACGCAACCCCGGCACCGGTGAGCCGATCGGCACGATCGGGCCGATGCTCCCCAGCGACCAGGAGGTCTTCCACGACCCGGCCCGACCGTCGGCGGTACTGCTGCCGCACGTCTGACCCCATCAAGAACGGGCGACCATGATCCACACCGACCTCATCCTGATGTTCAGGGCGACGGGACAAGGTAGACATCTGTCGCTTGGCGGCGGTCCGTCTGACCGCTCAGCGCGTCAACCGTGCCGCTCGTCGATCGGGCGGTTGCCTGTGACGCAGATCACTTTACGCTGCGAGTCAAGAACCTGTCCGGACTTCCGGAAAGGAGACTCGCCTTGGACGCTCCCCGCTCCGACCGCAATCCCTGGTACTGGTTGCTGGTCGTCCCGATCGTGGTCCCGCTCGTTCCCGCCCTTTTCAACGCGGTTGAACCACGGCTGTTCGGGATTCCGCTGTTCTACTGGCTGCAGCTGGTGTTCATCCTGCTGAGTGTCGCGGTCACGCTCGTGGTGTATTGGCGGACGCGGTCATGAGCGGGCACATCACCGAGATCATTATCTTTACGGCGCTGTTCGCGCTGGTCAGCGGGATGGGGTTCGTCGCCTCGCGGTGGCGGAAGGCCGATGACCTGGCGAGTCTGCATCAGTGGGGGCTCGGAGGGCGGAACTTCGGGTCGTGGATCACCTGGTTCCTGGTGGGCGGGGATCTGTACACGGCCTATACGTTCGTGGCGGTTCCGGCGTTGCTGTTCGGGGCCGGCGCGATGGGATTCTTCGCCGTGCCGTACACGGTGATCGTGTATCCGCTGGTGATGCTGATTCTGGTGCGGCTCTGGTCGGTGTCGCATGTGCACGGACTGGTGACGCCGGCCGACTTCGTACGGGCACGGTTCGGGTCGCCGACGCTGGCATTGCTGGTGGCGGTGACCGGGATCGTGGCGACGATGCCGTACATCGCGCTTCAGCTGGTGGGTATCGAGGCCGTGCTGAAGACGATGGGGGTCACCGGGGACCTGCCGTTGATCATCGCGTTCGCCATTCTGGCGGCGTACACCTACCAGTCGGGGTTGCGGGCGCCGGCGCTGATCGCGTTCGTGAAGGACACGCTGATCTACGTGGTGATCCTGGTGGCCATCATCTACATTCCGGCCCGGCTGGGCGGGTGGAGCGCGATCTTCGGAGCGGCGGAGGCCAAGTTCGCGGCCACGCCCGCACCCGGGGACGGGCTGCTGCTCAACGCCAACAACCAGCTTCAGTACGTGACGCTGGCCCTGGGGTCGGCGCTGGCGCTGTTCCTGTACCCGCACAGCGTCACCGGGGTGCTGGCCTCCAGAAGCCGGGACGTGATCAAGCGGAACATGTCGGCGCTGCCCGCGTACAGTCTGCTGCTGGGGCTGATCGCGCTGCTCGGGTACATGGCCATCGCGGCGGGGGTCACCCCGATCGGGACCGATGTGAACACCGTGGTTCCGCAGCTGTTCGACCGGATGTTCCCGGACTGGTTCGCGGGGGTGGCGTTCGCGGCGGTCGGGATCGGGGCGCTGGTGCCTGCGGCGATCATGTCGATCGCGGCGGCCAACCTGTTCACCCGGAACATCTACCGGGAGTACCTGCGCCCGAACGCCACCGACGCGCAGGAGGCGGCGGTGAGCAAGGTCACCTCGCTGGTGGTGAAGATCGGGGCGGTGCTCTGCATCCTGCTCATCGACCCGCAGTTCTCGATCGACCTCCAGCTGATCGGCGGAGTGATCATCCTGCAGACGCTGCCTTCGATCACGCTCGGGCTGTTCGGGCGGTGGTTCCACCGGACCGGGCTGATCGCGGGCTGGGTGGCGGGGATGTCGGCGGGCATGCTGATGCTCTACAACATCGCCAATCCGGCCACCAAACACGCGCATTTCGGCGGCTCGGCCTTTCCGCTGGAGAAACTCGGCCTCGACACCAAGATGACGATATATGCGGGTTTCCTGGCGTTGATCGTGAATCTGGTGGTGGCCGCGGTGGGCACCTGGATCGCACGAGCCGCCCGAGTCGCCGACGGAATCGACTCCACCCAGCCCGAGGACTACCACGCCGACGCGAACGACCCCCGCGTCCACGAAATCCCCCTCCGCGGCTCCACCTGACCCCTCCCCCACGGCAAGCCCGGCGGACTCCCCCAACCGCCGGGCTTGCCCTTTTTTACAGACCCCGGCGCCTTTACAAAGTAGATCCGTGCCTGAAGTTGATCGACACAGCTTTTACTTGGAGGTATGCAATCATCGCGGGGATGCTTCGGCGGGAACGGGAGGGGCGGACGATGAAGGTGGCGTTGGCGGAGGACGGCGGGGCGTTGCGCCGGGCCAGTACGACGGCGTGGCGCATCCTCACCCTGGTCGCGCTGGCGGCGGTCCTGATGTGGGGGCTCTACCAGATCAGGACGGTGGCCATCTCCATGGTCTTCGCCGTCTTCCTGACCGCCCTGATGATGCCTCCGGCGCGCTGGCTGCGGGCGAGGGGCCTGGGCCGGACGCCCTCCACGCTCATCGTCTGCGTGGGCGGGCTCGCGCTGATCTCCGGGTTCATCGCCCTGCTGGTGCCGCCCACGGTGAGCGGCTTCGGGCAACTGGGCGAAAGCCTCGGCAAGGCCATCACCGACATGCAGACCTTCGCCGCCTCCATGGGGCTGGACGAGGCGCGGCTGAACGAGCTGATCGACCAGGCGCGCACGTTCCTCCAGGAGCGGGCCCAGATGATCGCCACGGGGGCGCTCACCGGGGTGACCATCGCCGGGGAGATCCTGATCGGCGCGGTGCTCGCCCTCATCCTCGCCATCTACCTGGTGCACGGCGGCGACCAGTTGCTGCGCTGGGTGGCCGACCTGGCGCCCCGGACCAGCCGCCCGCACATCCTCAACACCAGCCGGGTGGTCTTCGACGTGGTCGGCCGGTACATCCGGGGCGTCGCCATGGTCGGGTTCGTGGACGCCTTCTTCATCGGGCTGGCCCTGTGGATCCTCGGGGTGCCGATCGCGCTGCCGCTGGCCGTGCTGACCTTCCTGGGCGCCTTCCTGCCGGTGGTCGGCGCGTTCCTGGCCGGGCTGCTGGCCGCGGTGGTGGCCTTCGTCGCCAAGGGCTGGGTGATCGCGGTGGTGGTCATCGCCGTGGTGGTGCTGGTCCAGCAGCTGGAGGGCCACGTGCTGGCCCCGATGATCTACGGCAAGGCGCTGGACCTGCCGGGCGCGGTCATCCTGGTGGTGCTGGCCGTCGGCAGCGTGGTGGCCGGGATCATCGGCGCCTTCCTGGCCGCCCCGGTGACCTCGGTGATCGTCGCGCTGATCCGGACCGCGCAGGGCCGCTCCCCCGAGTCGGGGGTGCCGACCACTCCCCCGGAACAGCCCAAACCACCGGCCGCCGAACCGCCCGCCGCCGAACCCGCACCGGCCTGACGATACCGGGGCGCACGCGACCTCTCTGCCGCCAGGACCACTGGTGCGAGTAACGTTGTTTGAGACAACATCACTCCTCGCTGCTGCCCGGTGACAACGCCATCAGTCCGGGCGACGGGGAAACGTAAGCACGCGGCGCCGCCGCCTCGCTCCCTCCTTGGCATATGGGCCGGCCTTGGGTAGGCGGTCCCCGCGTGTCCATCGCCGCGCCGTGCGGCCGGTGCCGGCCCCGCCGGTTCACCGTGGCTCTTCCGTGCGGCGCGTTGGACGGCCACCTCCCCCAGCCTCCCAAGGAGGGTGCCATGAGGAGCAGTCCACGAAAACGGTTCGCCCGGCTGGCGGCGGCAGTGACCCTGAGCACCTCGCTCGCCGTCGCGCTCCCGGCCCACGCGGCGGTCGGAACCCGGTTCGTGGAGTTCCGGACGACGATTGGCCCAGTCCAGGAGGGGTCCGCCTCCGTCAGCTGCAGTTCGAGCGAGAAAGTGATCAGCGGCGGTTACCTCTCCCAGAGCCTGAGCCCCCAGGTCAAGTTCACCGCCTCCTACCCGAGCAGCGACACCACCTGGCTGGTGACCGCCATCAACCGCTCCGATGTCACCCAGGAGATCGATCTCGGGGCCATCTGCGCCACGGGGGTGACCGGCTACGCCAAGGCGTACTCGGCGTTCGACGAGATTCCCGGCGGCGGCTTCGGGGACGCCAGCGTGACGTGTCCCATGGGCGAGATCGCCCTGGGCGGTGGGTTCATACTCGCGCGGAATGAAAGGCTCGTCGTCGACGCCTCGCGCCTTTCCACCGGCAACACCTGGCAGACGCGCGTCTTCAACGGCACCACCGTCCCCACCTTCCTGCAGGCGGCCACCACGTGCGCGAGCCTGACCGGCCACTTCGCCTCGCTCTCCCCGGTGCAGGCCAACTCGGGCCAGTCCGGGACCTTCTTCAGCAAGTGCACCAACGGCATCACCACTGGCGGCGGCTTCAGGCTCATCGGAGGCGACCCGAAGGCGACGATCGTGACCGGCACCATTCCCACCAGTCCCGGATGGAAGTTGACTTTCAACAACCAGACGGGGACAAACCGGTCCATTGAGCACTCCCTGGTTTGCTTCCCCAATCCATGAGTCACGTCGGGGCTCGGGGCGGCATCGCCTTCATTGCGGCAGAAGCCGCCGTTGTCCCGGTTGGTCATATTGTTGGAACCTCTTGGGCCGTACCAGTGGGAAAACGGTTTGCGAGAGGGGGGTGCCGCCGCTCAGGCTGGTTTAGTGAAGATTCTTGAGGCCACGTCACTCGCCAAAAGGTTCGGGCCCGTACAGGCGGTGGCGGATGTCAGCCTCACAGTCCGGCAGGGGGAGATCGCCGGGCTGCTCGGACCCAACGGGGCCGGGAAATCCACCACCCTGCACATGCTGCTGGGACTGGTCACCCCTGATTCGGGGACAATCCGCATGTTCGGGCTCGACCTGGCCCGGCATCGCACCGAGGTGCTCAGCCAGGTCAATTTCTCGGCCAGTTATCTGGGCCTGCCCGGGGTGCTGCACGTGCGGGAGGTGCTCGACTCCTTCGCCCGCATGTACGGGCTGCGGCAGCCGCGCGAACGGGTGGACGAGATCGTGGAACTGCTGGAGATCGGGCCGCTGCTCCGCCGGAAGGTGATCGAGCTCTCCTCCGGGCAGCAGACGCGGATCCAGCTGGCCAAGGCGCTGCTCAACGATCCCCGGTTGCTGATCCTGGACGAGCCGACCGCCGCACTGGACCCGGACGCGGGGGATCGTATCCGGGGGCTGCTGGTGCGGGTGGCGCGGGAGAGCGGCAAGGCGCTGCTCATCACCTCGCACAACATGCGCGAGGTGGAGCGGATGTGCGACCGGATCCATTTCATCTCCGGCGGGCGGATCGTGGCGACCGGGACCGCGGCCGAGCTGGCCAGTGATTTCGGCGTCGAGGACCTTGAGGAAGTGTTCCTGAAGGTGGCCCGCCAAGGTTCGATCCATATTTGACCATTCCCGATCCGGACTTGATTGATTGGACGGGCGATTCGCCATGACCGTCAGTACGAATGGCAGTGCGGAATTCGCGCCCAGTCTGCGGGCGGGCACCGCGCTGGCTTTTCCGCCGCTCAGTTTCGCGGCGCGGCGGCGTCGCGTGACGGGGGTGGTGCTCCGGGACCTCGCGGCTCTGCGGCGCAGCCCGGTGCGCGTCTTCGAGATCATTTTCTGGCCGGTCGTCGAGCTGGTGGTCTGGGG
This sequence comes from Acrocarpospora catenulata, assembly GCF_018476525.1. Lineage (GTDB taxonomy): Bacteria > Actinomycetota > Actinomycetes > Streptosporangiales > Streptosporangiaceae > Acrocarpospora > Acrocarpospora catenulata. The sequence continues at coordinate 270,830 of NZ_JAHCST010000001.1, read as the reverse complement.
GTATGTGACGCTGTTCCTGGAGTCGCAGAAGGTTCCGTTCGTGGTGTCGATGCTGCTGGGGGCCGTGTTGCTCTGGCAGGTGCTGCACCGGGCCTCCAACGAGGTGGCGATCGGGTTCCTGGAGGACATCTGGAGCAGGAATCTGCTGAACATGCACGTCACGCCGGTGACGCCGCCCGAGTACATGACCGGGCTCGTGCTGTTCTCGCTCACCAAGATCGCGGCGGGGATCACGGCGATGGCGTTGCTGGCGTATGTGATCTACGGGTTCGGGCTGCTCACGGTGGGCATCGGGCTGGTGCCGTTCATGGCGCTGCTGATGATCATGGGGTGGGCGCTGGCGTTCGTCGCGATCTCCTGCGTGCTGCGGTTCGGCGAGGGAGCGCAGGTGCTGGCCTGGAGCCTGGTGTTCGTCTTCCAGCCGCTGGCCGGGGTCTTCTATCCCGTCTCGGTGCTGCCCCAGCCCCTTCAGTACATCGCGGCGTTCGTGCCGGCCACGCATGTCTTCGAGGGCATGCGCGCGGTGCTGAACGGCGGTGCCATTCCGTGGGATCGGATGGCCTTCGCCGGTGTGCTCGATGTCGTGTACGTGGCGCTGGCGCTCTGGCTGTACGCGGTGACGCTTCGGCACGCCCGCGCCAAAGGCCGGCTTTCCCGGTTCGGTGAATAGCGCCAACCCTGGCTTGTGGTGGGGCGTCCCCTTTGATGAGAAAGGGCGACGTCATGATTCCCGAAAACCCACCTGACCCGGATTTTCACCTTGGCCTCATTCTTATCCACGCGCTCCACGCGGAGGTGGAGTCCCTCCTCTCGGAGGGCTCGGAGGCCGGCGACTGATTGCGCCTTCCTGCGACTGAATGATCGGGAAATTCGGGTGCCCGTTCGGGGTTCTTGATGCCGTCGGGGCTGCCTTGGGGCTATGCGGAATGGGTTGGTGCACAGTAGCGAAGTTCTGGCGGCGATGTCCCTTCCGGACGTCGGGGATGGGCCTCCGGATCCGGCTTTCCGCTTGAAGCCCGCGGGGCTGATCATGGGGTGGCACATCTGGCCGGGGTTCTGGAAGGGAGCCGGGTACGGGGCGCTGCTTCAGCGGTTGCAGGAGGCGACTCCGGGGCGGGTGCGCCCTGCACACCCTCCCCAACGGCCGCACCCTCCTCGCCACCGGCTCCGACGACCAATCCGTAAGGGTCTGGACCCTGATAAGTGACCTACCGGTCGTACCGAGCCAGCGTTGAATTTCCACAGGGCGGACGAAACAGACCCAATAGGGCAGGACTGCGGATGTTTCCGCGTCGGATCGAACCCCTCGGGCGTCCAAGGCGTGTGATCAGCTATAGGCGCTTGCGGTAGGGTGCGGCTGGCGAGGAGGAGGCCATGAGTGAGGCGGGTGCCCCGTTGGTGCAGGGGTACGAGGCGCTTGGCATCCTCGGGCAGGGCGGGTTCGGGGTTGTTTACCGGGCGAAGCAGCTCGCCGTGGGCCGTGAGGTGGCGCTGAAGATTGACAACCGGGTGCTGGTTTCGGATCGGGATCGGCGCCGGTTTATGCGTGAGGTTACGTCGGCGGGGGCGTTGTCGGGGCATCCGCATGTGGCGGACGTGTATGACGCGGGTGTGCTGGCTGATGGTCGGCCGTACATGGTGTTGGAGCTTTGTCCGGGTGGGTCGCTGGCTGATCGGTTGAAGAAGCATGGGCCGCTCAGTGTGCGCGAGGTCCGGGACATCGGGATCAAGATCTCGGATGCGCTGGCGGCGGCGCACGCCGCTGGGGTGCTGCATCGGGATGTGAAGCCGGCCAACATTCTGATCAATTCGTACGGGCTGGTGGCGCTGTCGGACTTCGGGCTGGCGACGATGCCCTCGCAGGGCGGGGAGGGGGAGTTGTCGGTGACGCGGGAGTCGCTGACGCCCGCGTACGCGCCGCCCGAGGCGTTCGATCTGAGTGAGCCGACCGCGGCGGGGGACGTTTACGCCATAGCCGCCACCCTTTACGCCCTGCTCAGCGGACGTCCGCCGAGGTTCCCGCAGAACGGCGTGGTCAACATCGCCGCGATCATGGCCTTGCACCGCCAGCCCATCCCGGACATCCCGGGCGTGCCGAACGCCCTGGTGGACGTGCTCCGGGACGCCATGGCCAGCGACCCCGGCAAACGCACCTCGACCGCGGCCCGTTTCCGGGACGCCCTCAGCCTGCTGACCGTGGACGGCACCAGCACCAGCACCGGCGCCCAACCGGCCCCGCCGGGCCGGTCCGCTTCTCCGAACCCGGCTGGAATGGCGAGTTCGCCCTACCCGCCCGGAACAGCGAATCCCTCCTATCCGCCCGGAGCGATGAACTCGCCCGGAACGGCGAACCCATCCGGAACGGGGAACCCGCTCGGTATGGCGAACCCCCTCGGTATGGCGAGCCCGCCCGTCACGGGAGCTCCCCCGCCGCGCCGCCCGGAGGGCAACCCGCCGCCCGCGTACCAGGCGCCGTTCCGGGATGGCGGGTACGCCACCCCACAGCCCTACGCGATGACCGCCCCGGGCGCGGGCCAGCAGCCGGTCCCGGACATGCACCGCGCCCCGACCGCGCCCAAGTTCGGCACCCAGCCACCGCCCCCGGCCCCCCGCTCGTCCTCGACCGGGTTCGCGGTCGTGGCCGCGATCTTCGCGCTGCTGCTCATCGGCGGAATCGTGTATCTGGTGATGGAGCAGCCCCCGGGCCAGCCGAACAGCTCGGGCCCGACCGTCCAGACCGGCCCGATCGGGCAGCTGGACACCGAGGCCGCGCCGTCCATCGAGGTGGCCAGCTTCACCGAGGGGTGTGCGGCGAGCAAGGCGGTTCCCGGTTCGGCCTGTGTCAAGGAGGCCGAGTGCTGGCGCGACATCGTCGCCGTCTCGGGTGCGTACACCGCGCCGAGGGTGGGCTGTGAGAGCCCGCACGCCTGGCAGACCTTCGCCATCGCGCCGCTGCCGACGGATGCCCTGACCAGCAACGGCAACGACCTGGAACGTCATCCGACGGTGGCGAAGCTGTGCTCGATGACGGTGCTGCTGGCCTCCCGGTCGGGTACGGCCAGGCAGATCACCGCCGACCGGTGGCACCTGTCGATCCTCCCGCCCTCCGCGGAACAGTTCGCGAAGGGCGTGCGCAGCTACCGCTGCGTGGGCGGGATCGAGGGCAGGAACGCTCCCGGGACGTACTTCGCGGCCGGGTGAGACCCGTCAGGGCATCAGTTCGGCCAGGGCGTCCTGGAGGTACTCGATGAAGTCCCACACGTCCGGCACCATCTCCCGGTCGACGACGATCCCGACGTCCAGGGAGCCGTCGTAGGAGAAGACGGTGATGTTGAGCCCGCCGCTGACGTCGGTGATGACCGAGACGGGGTACTGGGCCAGGACGCGGGCGCCGCAGATGTAGAGCGGCAGCTGCGGGCCGGGGACGTTGGAGATCATCAGGTTCATGGCGGGCACGGTCCTGGACGCCAGCCGGAAGGCGGCGCGGTCGGCCATGCCGCTCAGCGCGGCCGGCATGGCCTGGCTGAACTCCAGCAGCCACCGGGCGGGGGCGACGGAGAAGCGTTCCTTCACCGCGTTCATGGCCTTGCTCACGCTGAACAGCCGGGTCTGCGCGTCGGCCTGGTCGGTGGGCAGGGTGGTGGTGGCGAGCAGCACCTGGTTGGCGACGGAGTCGTCGGCGGCGTCGCCCCGGGTGGAGAAGGGGATGCCGACGACCAGGGGCTCGGCGGGGAGTTCGTCCCGCTTGTCCAGCCAGCGGCGGACCGCCCCGGCGCAGACGGCCATGACGACGTCGTTGACGGAGACGCCGTAGGCGTTCTTGACCTTCTTCACGTCCGCGAGCGGAAGCCGTCCGAAGGCGAACCGCCGGTGCGGGGTGACCGGGCCGGAGAACGGGGTGCGCGGCACGCTCACCCGCGGCAGGTCGGGCAGCACCGGCGAGTCGGCCGACCAGCCGACGCCCCGGATGACCCGCGCGATCAGTCCGGCTCCGGGGATCTGGGCGACCACGGGGATCTCGTCCAGCCGCGGTACGGCGTTGGCCACGAACCGCAGCACGGCGGAGGGGTTGTCCAGCAGCCGGGTGAACCCGCGGCCGAGCATCTCCGGCAGGTCGGGCGCGGTCGCCGGCGGGGTCTGGTCCTGCTCGACCTCGCGGGGTTCGGGGGTCAGGTCCATCAGCGCGGCCAGCACCTCGGCGCCTTCGATGCCGTCAATGGCCGAGTGGTGGACCTTGGTGTAGACGGCGACCCGGCCGCCTTCCAGGCCGTGGATCAGGTAGAGCTCCCAGAGCGGCCGCCGCCGGTCCAGCCGGCGCCCGTGCAGCCGCGCCACCTGCTCGCCGAGCTGGTGGTCGTTGCCGGGCGCGGGCAGTGCCAGCTCGCGCACGTGGTAGTCCCAGTCGACCTCGCGGTCCTCCGCCCAGTACGGATGGTCGAGCCCGAACGGCACCTCGACCAGCCGCCGCCGCAGCGGGGGCGCCAGGTGCGCTCGCCGCTTCAGCAGTGCGATCAGGCTTTCCTTGGTCACCACGCCGTCCGGCGCGGTGGTCGGGTCGAGCACGGTCAACCCCGCGATGTGGGCCGGATTCGCGGCCGTCTCGAAGTTCAGAAACTGCGCGTCCAACGCGCTCAGCTGGCGAGCCATGACCCCTACTTTTCCCCGCGACACTTCCTTGACAAGCCCCGATCCCGTGATCCTAACTCTGATCGCCTGTCTGCCCCATACGCGTGCGTTAGTGGCGGTGGGTGGCGTCCGGCTGGCGGGGGTCGGCGGGGTGCTCGAACCCCGGCATGAGCCGTACGCACTCGGCCGCGCGAGCCTCCAGCCACTGCCCGAACGCCCGCTCCCGACGCGCGGCGGTCAGCTCGGCCGCGATCGCCTCCCGCACTTCCCGGTACGGCTGACGCCCTCTCCCCTCGATCCGGGTCACGGTCAGCGTCCACGGTCCGCCGGGGCCGTCGATGGGGCCGAGGGTGTCGCCTTCGGCGGCGGCGAAGACGGCGTCCTCGATCGGGCCGGTGAGCTCGCCCCGGCGGATGGGGCCGAGTTCGGCGGTCCACCGCGTCTCCGGCCGCGCGAACCGATCCGGATTTCTCGCGTAATAGTCGTAAATTTCGGGTTCGGGGGTGTTGATGGGGGCGGTGACCTGGTCGAAGACCGCCCGGCCGCAGGCGGTGGCGAGCACGGCGGCGACCACTCCCCCGGTCCGCATCGCCTGCGCCATCGTCAGAACCTCTCCCACCGCCGCGGCCTGCCCCGTCCCCAGAACCTCCCCCGTCCCCAGAACCTCCCCCGTCGTCGGAATCTCAGCCGACGTCTCGGAGAACGTCTGCGCGTACGTCTGCTCGCCGGAAGCGGCGTATTCCTGGGCCACGATCAGTTCGGCCGCCATCAGCTGAACCAGCCACCGCCTCAGGTTGCGCCCTTCCGCGCTGCCCGGGTGCGGGAGCCGGTCTGCCAGAGGCCCGGTACGGAGGGCGGCGAGACGGGCGTCGACCTCGGCCACGGTGATGGGCCTGCCCTGGACTTCGGCGGCGATCATGCGCGTACCTCGACGCCGATGGTCTCGGTGTAGTGCAGCCACCCGGCGCAGGCGACCTTGGCCAGTGCCCACCAGCGGCCGGGACGCCCGGCCATGACGGGGAACCGCACCTCGGCCTCGCCCGCGGCGGGGATCTCCGTGCCGGTGTTCCAGACGGGGAACATGCCGTAGGTCGGCCAGGGGCTGATCAGCTGGACCTGTGCCGAGACCGGCGTCAGCGCGTGGCCGCGCAGCCGGACGACGAACTCGGCCTCCTCTCCGGGCGAGAGCACCAGGGTCCCGGAGGTGGACACGTCGAGTCCGACCGGTTGCGTGCCGCCGACGTGGACGCGGGTGACGTCCTCGTACTCCTGGCCGTCGAAGGCCGTCCGGGCGCGGAGCCAGTACAGCCCGTCCCGTACGCCGGGGGGTGGCGTGACGCGGATGGGCACGGTCGCGTGCCCGCCCGGCGGCAGCGCATAGGGCCGCACGGCCGGTTCGACCAGCCAGCCGTCGGGGCCGACCAGGGTCACCACCCCTTCGGCCGTGTCCTCGGTCAGGCCGGAGGCGATGGAGAAGTTGAGCCCCTCCGGATGTCCGGCGGCGATGGACAGATCGGCGATGGACAGATCGGCGGCGGACAGGTGAAGGGCGACGGGCATGTTGCCCAGCGGCGCGGGCCCCGTGTTGTGGAGCCAGTAGCGCGTGAAGACCGGCTGATGAGGCTCCTTCGCGGGAGATGCCGCTGGTGACGACGGCGTCAGGGACGCGGTGAGGGTGGCGATTTCCATGCCGGTGAGGCGTCGGGGGGCCGGGCTGACCACACTTTCACGCAAGTCGGCCCGCAGCCATCCGCCCAGGGCGACCTCGGCGGACACCCCACGCCCAGGCGCATCCTCGCGCCGCCCACTGCCGGACGCAGCGGTGACCCGACGCCCAGGCACGTCCCCGGCCTGACGACCACCGAACGCGGCGGTGATGTAGGCGGACACCTCACGTCCAAGAGCTTCGTAGAGGCGGAGGGTCACCCCCTCCACCCCGGCCGGACGTCTTCCGGAGGCGATGGGGTTCCCGGCGGCCTTCATCGCGGCCAGGACCACGCCCGGTTCGGTCGACAGGTAGGAGTGTGACCGTTGCGGTCCGGTCAGGCCGCGAACGTGCGGGAGCAGGGGATGGTTGACGTCGTGGCCGTGGCGGACCAGGTCGGCGGCCCGCCAGTCGCCGGGGGCGGCGATCAGGGCGCATTCGAAGGTGTGGGTCCAGTGCTGGAGCTGGAAGTTGCTTCCGTCCGGTGTGGTACGCCGTGGGGGGTCGATCCAGATTCCGGAGGGCCAGCCCGTACAGGACCGCATGAGGGACACGTTCAGCGAACCATCCGGCTCCACGGCGAATCCGGGAATGCCCCGATTTATCAGCCCGATCGTGTAGTCGTCGAAGGACTCCCCAGGCGTGTCCGCTTCGACCACGCCGTCGGCGAGATCCTCGATCAGCGCGTCAACCGCCCCGGGCCCGGCCACGACGAGCACGGGCAGGGCGCGCGGCCCTGCCAGGTTCGCGCTCGGCGTCCAGGCCTCCTGGAGCGGGGTCTCGGCGGACACCCAGACGCGGTCTCCGGCCAGGGCTTCGCCGTCGAGCAGTGCCGCCACGAAGGGGTTGTCCTCGGGGGTGCCGATCGCGATCCGTACGTCGGGCAGGTTGGAATCCACGGCGAGGTTGCCGTAACGGGGGCCGGAGGCGGGCGAGCAGGTGGCGGTGACCCCCTGCCTGACCAAAGCGCTCGCCAGCTCCCGCAGCTGGCCGGGCGAGGTGCCCTCCCCGAACACGATCTCCGCGACCCCGATCGGCCGGGTGCCGATGCGGCAGGTCGTGGAGAGGGCGAACCACTTGTCGCAGGGGTTGTCCAGGGTCCACGGATGCGCGGCCGAGTCGGCCTCGATCAGCGCGAAGCCCCGCCCGACCACGGCCGCTCCGACCTCGCTGACCGGCAGCGCGCCGGGCGCGTGCACCGGCCAGCGGAGCCGCAGGAGCTGGTCGGAGCCGTCGAAGTCGGCGTGGGTGATCAGGTCGACGCGGTCCAGGCCGTCCCAGAGGGTGATCTCCTGCCGGTAGGCGACCGGCCCGGCCTGCCCGGTGACGACCAGCCGCCGCCCGATGGCGCACTCGGCCACCTCGACCGCGGCCGTGGTCTGCCCCGACCCCACCGAGGTCCCTTTGGGCACCAGATGCCAGGGTCCTTCGTGAAATTTCGGGTGGGCCGGGTACTCGTCGTGGACCACGATCTCGTTCCCGACCCGTCCCGGTTGAAGGAGTTCCCGGCCCCGGACCCGCAGGCTGGTGACGCCGCCGCCCCGCGCCGGGTCAACCTCGACCACGTGGGTGGCGTTCTCGATGCGCGTACCGTCCCGGAAGGCCCATCCAGCGGCCTCGCCGGGAGTGAAGGAGAAAGTCAGGTAACCGAAGGCCGGCACGTCCTCGGCGAGGAAGGTGAGGTCGGCCGAGCGGAGACTGCCGTCGGGATGGTGCTGAGCGTTCTCCAGGAGAACCTTCCCGGCGACCCCGTACCAGCCGGGAGGAAAAGTGATGTTGACGCGGACCAGGTCGGTCCGGGGCCAGGAGGAGGGGTTCCAGACGGTGACGCCGTCGGGGCTCAACGCCGCCAGCGAGGTGGTCAGGACGGTCGCGCCCAGGTCGTGGGCTTCCCGCCAGCCGGTGAGCAGGTCCAGGTAGACCTGGTCGGACTCGGAGCCGGTGATGGCGTCGTGGTGGGCGCCGTAGACCAGCTGCCGCCAGGCTTTGTCGAGGAGGGCGTACGGGTAGGGGGTGCCAGTGGTGATCGCGGCCAGGGTGGCGAGCTTCTCGGCGTCGATCAGCTGGGACTCGGCGTGGCGCTGGGCCTGCTTGGTGTCGATGAAGGAGACGTCCTTGCCGGTGTAGACCGGGTTCATGTCGCGGGTCTGCGGCAGCGGTTCCGGCAGTTCGGCGCGTACGGCGGCGAAGAACTCGCGGGGCAGGCCGCAGACCACCCGGGGAGAGACGTAGCGGGTGTTCCAGTCCCGCTGGATCTCCATGATCCACTTGTTGGGCGGGCTGTAGTCGGTGCCCACGGGCAGCAGCACGTTCCGTGTGCTCGCGACCTTCTTCAACGCCAGGAACAGCCGGTACACCTCGGCCTCAGCCTGACCGAGGCTGGTTGCGGAGTCCATCCACCAGCCGGCGCTGTAGTGCCCGGGCATGTAGTGCGTGAGCACCCCGCGCCCGGACGGGGACACCCACGCGAACTCGGCCGGGAACTGCATCCTCGCGGGATCGCCGCCGCCCAGCATCGGCCCCCACTGGTGGTACGGCCCGCGCGCCCACGAACTGGAGTCCAGCCCGGCCTCCGCGACCAGCCCGGGAAACTGCGGATCGTGTCCGAAGGCGTCCAGCTGCCAGGCGGTGCGGGGATCCCCGCCGAGCACGTCCCGCTGGAAGCCGAGCCCGTGCACGAAGTTCCGGATGGTGAGCTCGGCCCCGGTCAGGTTGGTGTTGGGCTCGTTGTACGTCCCGCCCATGATCTCGACCCGCCCCTCGGCGAGCAGCCGCCGCAGGTACGTCCGGTGTTCCGGATGGGCGTCCCAGAAGGGTTTGAGATAGTCCACCTCGGCCAGCACGAACTTGTACTCCGGCTCCCGCCGAGCCGTCTCCAGATGCAGCTTGACCAGCTCGAACCCGGCGTGCTGGAAGTCATTGCGATTGCGCTGCGCGGCCTCCCCGGCGTGGTCCCAGGTGGCCGTGTACGCCGCCTGCGTGTTCCACCAGACCGGGTCGTAGTGGAAGTGCGCCACCATCCACACCGTCCACCCGGGCTCGGCCACCACCAGTTCCCCGGCGGCCTCGGCCTCCCCGGCGGAGACGGTGACCGGCACCCGCGCCCCCGCCGGATGGCCGGCGTCCACCGGGACCTCGACGTGCTCCGAGTCGCCGACGAGGGCGGTCCCCGTCACCCCCTCACCCGTGACCCGGACCGCCGCCCCGGGGACGGGATCCGCCAGGCGCACCCGGATGACCTGGCGGGGGCCTTCGGTGAACAGGTCCGTGGATTCCACCTCAAGGATGCGCATTCCTCGATCATGCACTGAAAGTTTCCGGAGAAGGAGCAGGTCATCCGCACGGGAACCCGCTGTTCATTGACCCGTAAGTGGCGCGTTCGTACGTTCCTCGGGATATCGAGGGAGGATCCATGACATTCCGCCGTGGACGGCTGACGCTCGCCGTCATGTTGCTGGGAACGGTGCTGACCGTGGTGCCGGGGAGGGTGGCCACGGCGGCGGCGTTGCCGTACCAGGATCCGAGCCTGCCGGTGGCGACCAGGGTGAGCGACCTGCTCTCCCGGATGACGCTGGACGACAAGGTCGGGCAGATGACCCAGGCGGACCGGGCCGCCATCGTGCCGGTGTCGGATATCGCCACCTACCGGCTGGGCTCGGTGCTCTCCGGCGGGGGCTCGGCGCCCTCACCGAACACGGCCACGTCCTGGGCGGACATGTACGACAACTTCCAGCGACAGGCCCAGTCCACCCCGCTGGCCATCCCGATGATCTACGGAATCGACGCGGTGCACGGCCACAACAACGTGGTCGGCGCGACGATCTTCCCGCACAACATCGGCCTGGGCGCCAGCAGGGACGCCGACCTGGTGCGGCGCATCGGGCAGGCCACGGCCGAGGAGGTGGCCGGGACCGGCATCGACTGGACCTTCGCCCCCTGCCTGTGCGTGGCCCGCAACGACCGCTGGGGCCGCACGTACGAGTCCTTCGGCGAGGACCCGTCCCTGGTCAGCCCGATGACCTCGATCATCACCGGACTCCAGGGCAGCGGCATCCTGGCCACCGCCAAGCACTACATCGGCGACGGCGGCACGACCAATGGCGTCGACCAGGGCAACACCCAGATCAGCGAGGCCGAGCTGCGCGCGATCCACCTGCCGCCGTTCCAGGCGGCCGTGCAGCGCGGCGTCGGCTCGGTGATGATCTCCTACAGCAGTTGGAACGGCGCCAGGCTGCACGGCCACCGCGCGCTCATCACCGACCTGCTCAAGGGCGAGCTCGGCTTCACCGGGTTCGTGGTCTCCGACTGGGCCGGTATCGACCAGCTCGACGGCGCCACCGGCTTCACGGGCGCGGAGATCACCACGGCGGTGAACGCGGGCATCGACATGGTGATGGTGCCCAACAACTACCGGCAGTTCATCACGCTGGTCAAGCAGGAGGTCCAGGCCGGGCGGATCAGCATGGCCCGGGTGGACGACGCCAACCGCCGCATCCTCACCAAGAAGTTCGAGTACGGCCTGTTCGAGCGCCCGCTCACCGACCGGTCCCTGACCGGCACGGTGGGCAGTGCCGCGCACCGGGCGATCGCCCGGGAGGCGGTGCGCAAGTCGCAGGTGCTGCTGAAGAACGACGGGAACGTGCTGCCGCTGGCCAAGACCGGGGGCAAGATCTTCGTGGCGGGCAAGAGCGCCGACAACATCGGCAACCAGAGCGGTGGGTGGACGATCTCCTGGCAGGGATCGTCGGGGAACATCACCCCCGGGACCACGATCCTCCAGGGCATCCGGGACACGGTCGGGTCGGGGACCCAGGTCACCTACGAAGCCGGCGGGAACGGGATCGACTCGACCTTCCGGGCGGCCATCGCGGTGGTCGGCGAGACGCCGTACGCGGAGGGGCAGGGGGACCGGACCGGGTCGATGGGGCTGGACAGCACCGATCTGGCCACGTTGCAGCGGTTGCAGGCGTCCGGGGTGCCGGTGATCGTGGTGCTGGTGTCGGGGCGGCCGATGGACATCGCCTCGCAGCTCGGGAACTGGCGGGCGCTGGTCGCCGCCTGGCTGCCGGGTACGGAGGGGCGTGGCGTGGCCGACGTGCTCTTCGGGGACTACGCGCCGACCGGGAAGCTGCCGATGACCTGGATGAACAGCGTCAGCCAGCAGCCGATCAACGCGGGGGACGGTAAGACGGGCCTGTTCCCGCAGGGCTTCGGCCTGACCTACTCCGGCCCCTCCCCCAGCCCGTCACCGTCCCCATCTCCGAGTCCGTCGCCGTCGCCCAGCCCGTCCCCGTCGCCATCCCCGTCGCCCAGCCCATCGCCATCGCCGTCCCCGTCGCCTTCTCCCACGACCGGCTGTTCGGTCGCCTACCGCCTCAACTCCTGGGGCACCGGTTTCACCGCCGACGTCACCATCACCAACCGCTCGTCGGCCGCCATCACGGGCTGGACCCTCCGGTGGACCTTCCCCGGCAACCAGCAGGTCACCAACGCCTGGAACGCCACGATCACCCAGTCCGGCCAGCAGGTCACCGCCGTCAACGTCGACCACAACCGGACGATCGCCGTCAGCGGCACGGCCAACTTCGGCTTCCAGGGCACCTACTCCGGCACCAACACCACACCGCCGTCATTCACCCTTAACGGCACAAACTGCGCAATAGTGTAAAAGTCTGTTCAAGGACGCATACGCATGAGGACCTCGGCGACCGGCACCACCGGCTCGCCGAGGTCGAACTTGCTGAACAGGTGCACGTTCTCCCCGGTGTCGAGTTCCAGCAGCTCCATGCGGGCCCCGTACCGGGCCCGCGAGTCCACCCGGATGCGCTCGATCTCCGGCCACGGGATGCGCAGCCGTCCCGCGAACCCGGACACCACCGTGACTCCGTCGGCGTCGGCGGCCAGCCGTACCCGGGCGAGCAGGTCGCGGACGGTGAGCACGAGCAGCGCGAGCGCGCCGACCCCGGCCAGGAAGAGGCCGCGCCCGTCCGCGGTGAGCGCGAGCACCAGCAGCACGGCGGTGCCCACGGCCTTCAGGATGATGATCACCGGCGCCACCCGCCACTCCCGCGGCGAAAGATCCACCATGCCGTCAGCCTAACCGGCACCGCGCGGGCCCAGCCCGTTGACGTGCGAAGGCGGATATTTTGGGAAGAAAGCCCAGGCGCGCCACCCCGCGCGCATCCCGAAACCGCCGGAGGGTCGATGAGCAGGCAGATCGGCAACGGGTACCCAGGCCTCACCCTCGTGGAGTTGGAAGCGCGGGTCCGCGGTCTTGAAACGCAGGTGGCCCACCTGACGGAGATGCTGGAGGCGCTGACCGAGGAAGCCCCGCCGCCAGTTAGTTGAAATTTCTATCGGTTCGCTCTCCCCAGATCAGCCGGGAGAGCGTACGTTCGAGGCATGGCCACGACACCCGATCCCGTGCACTGGCGTGGAGTGCACCATCTTGCCCTGGTCACCCCGGACATGGACGCGACCGTGCGGTTCTGGCACGGCGTGCTGGACGCGCGGCTGGTGACCACCCTGGCCACGCCCGAGTTCCGGCACTACTTCTTCGAGGTGGCCCCAGGTAACACGATCGCCTTCTTCGAGTTCACCGGGAAGGAGCTGGCCACCTTCGCCAAACCGGCCGGTGTGCCGTACGAGCATGCCTCGCAGTTCGACCACCTGTCGCTGCACCTGCCGGACGAGGAGGCGCTGCTGCGCCTGCGGGAGCGGCTCAAGGCGCACGACTGCGAGGTCACCGACGTCATCGACCACGGCTTCCTGCTGTCGATCTACTTCAGCGACCCGAGCGGCATCGCGCTGGAGGCCAGCTACTGGCGGGTGGACCCGACCGGGCGGCCGGTCGACTACACCGACTCGCGGCTCTTCCTCGACCCCAACCCGGTCCCGGCCGTGGTGGAACTGCGGGAGACCGGGCAGCTCGACCACACCGTGCCGACCCAGCTGGTCGACTCGATCATCGAGGACATCCGGCGGTCCACGTAGACACCATCCCGGGACTGCTGCGGGCCGCGGCCGATCGCGACCCCCGCGGCGTCTGGCTCCGCGCCGACGGCGGCTCCCTGACCTTCGCGGGAGCCGCCGCGCGTACCGCCGTGACCGTGGCGAGGCTGCGCGCGCTGGGGGTGCGCGAGGGCGACCGGGTGCTGGCCACGGCGCGCAACACGCCACCGTACCTGCTGATCTGGCTGGCGCTGACCGCCATGGGCGCGGTCGCGGTCTACGTCAACCCGGCGAGCGCCCCGGCCGAGCTGGCGGGGCTGACCCGGCAGACCCGGCCGCGGCTGACCGTCGGCGACGACCTGGCGGAGCAACTGGCCGGGGACTGGACCGCGCCGGTGGACGCCGAGCTCGCGGTCGAGGCCGGGCCGGACGACCTGGCCACGCTCATCCCCACCTCAGGGACCACCGGTCGTTCCAAGCTGGTGATGCAGACCCACCGGGCGTACGCGCTGGCGGGCGAGGGTTTCCCGTACTGGATGAAGCTGACCGCCGAGGACCGGCTGATGACCTCGCTGCCGCTCTTCCACATCAACGCGCCCGCGTACTCGGTGCTCGGCTCACTGGCCTGCGGCGCCGGGCTGATCCTGCTGGAGCGCTTCTCGGCGAGCGGTTTCCTGGAGGCGGCCCGCCGCCACGGCGCCACCGAGTTCAACGCGATCGGCGCGATGCTGGAGATCCTCATGCGCCGCCCGGAACACCCGGACGACGCCGACACCCCGCTCCGCCTCTGCTACACCGGCCCCGCCCCCGCCCGGGAGCGCCAGCTGGAGATCGAACGCCGTTTCGGCCTGCGCGTCGTCGTCGGCTACGCCCTCTCCGAGTCCCCCTACGGCCTCATCTGGCCGCACGGCTCCCGCCCCTTCGGCACCCTCGGCACGGTCCGCCAGCACCCCGCCCTCGGCACGATCAACCATGCCAGGATCAAGGACGGCGAACTCCTCCTCCGCAACCCCGTGATCACCCCCGGCTACTGGGAGATGCCCGAGGAGACCGCCCAGGTGATCACCGAGGACGGCTGGCTCCGCACCGGCGACCTGGTGACCGTGGACGACGAGGGCGTCTACACCTTCGTCTCCCGCCGCAAGGAGGTGCTCCGGCGGCGCGGCGAGAACCTCTCCCCACTGGAGGTGGAGGAGGTCCTCACGGCCCACCCCGCCGTCCTCGAATGCGCGGTCATCGGCGTCCCCTCCGAACTCTCCGAGGAGGAGATCAAGGCGTTCGTCGTCCCCGCGAACGGCCCCCTCGACTTCGCCGACCTCCACGCCTGGGCCACCGCCCACCTGGCCCCCTTCAAGGTCCCCCGCTACTGGCAGACGGTGGAGGCCCTCCCCCGCACCCCCACCGCCCGCGTGGCCAAACACCTGCTCTCCCGAGATCCCGGCGACTACGACGCCGAGAACCCCTAGATCCGGAAGAACAGGTTCAGGAAGCGGCCGGACAGGGTCAGGTCGCCGCGTACGGTGCCGAAGTTGCCGCGGCCGAAGGTGGTGAGGACCATGGTGGCGGCGTCGAACTCGATGATCGTGGGGAGGTCGCCGAGGGGGCCTCGACGGCAACCTCCCCGTCGAGGTCAATTGAAGATTCAATCAAATTCGGGAGAGTGTCAAGGGGAGGTTCTGTCCGGGGAGACCGCGCGGGCGTCGGCGTCGCAGCCGACGGTCTCGGTGGCCAGGCGGGCGAGCAGGCGGGTGAGTTCGGGGTGGGCGTCGGGGTCCCAGCCGTCGAGGTGGCGGGCCAGGGCCTGGCGGCGGATGCCGATCATGCGGCGGGCCGCGCGCAGGCCCGGCGCGGTGATCACCAGCAGCGGCCCGGTCCGTTCCACCAGGCCGCGCTCCACCAGCGGCTGCACGTACGGCATGCCCTGCTCCACCGTGATCCCCGCCCGCTCGGCGAGGACCGCGCGCGCCACCCGGCCCTCCCTGGCCACCCGGCAGAGCGTCCAGGTGGTGCCGGCCGAGAAGTCGTACCCGGCGCGGTGGGCCAGGTCGGTGTAGAGGGCGACGGCCCCCGGGTCGGTGCGCATCAGGCGGCTGAGGGCGCGTTCGATCTCGGCCTGGGAGGTGGGCCCGCGCGGGCAGCCGTACCCGTCGCCAAGGTCGGTGGCGGCGCTGTGGGCGGTGGTGCGGAGCGGCAGTTCGCGCAGGAGCCAGGCGAGCAGGAAGCCGACGAAGGCGACAGGGGCGGCGACCAGGAAGATGGCGGTGATCGACTCGGCGTAGGCGTGCACCACCGGGCCGACCAGTGCGGGCGGCAGCGCGCGCACCGCCTTCGGGTCGCCCTGGACGGCGGCGGGGTCGAAGCCGGGCGGCAGGCCGAGGCCGTGCCGGAGGGTGTCGGCCAGGCGGCCGGCGAAGACCGAGCCGAAGACGGAGACGCCGAACGCGCCGCCGATCGAGCGGCTGAAGGCGATCGAGGAGGTGGCCACCCCGAGGTCGGTGTAGCCGACCACGTTCTGCACCGCGATCACCAGCACCTGGTTGACCATGCCGAGCCCGGCGCCGAGCAGGAAGAAGTACAGGCCGCACAGGGCCAGCGGGGTGGTCTCGTCGATGGTGTGCAGGAGCAGCATGGCCACGGTGGTCACGGCCAGGCCGATGATGGGGAAGACCCGGTAGCGGCCGGTCCTGCTGATGAGGCGGCCGGAGGTGATGGACATGCCGAGCAGGCCGACCATGAGCGGGAGCAGGTAGAGGCCGGAGGCGGTGGCCGAGACGCCGTGCGCGACCTGGAGGAAGAGGGGCAGGTAGGCGAGCGAGCCCATCATCGCGAACCCGGTGACGACGGCGATCAGGACGGCCACCCGGAAGACGTCCACGCGGAGCAGCCGCAGCGGCAGCACCGGCTCGGCCGCGCGCCGCTCCACCAGGGCGAAGATCGAGATCAGGGCGAGGGTCAGCGCGGCCAGGCCGAGGATCTCAGGGGAGCTCCAGGCGTACTGGGTGCCGGCCCAGGTGCTGATCAGCACGACGCAGGTCACGGCGGCGGTGAGCACGGCGGCGCCGAGGTAGTCGATGGTCTGCCGGGCCTGCCCGTCCCGGCGGGGCAGGACGAGCGCGATGGCGGTCAGCGCGGCGGCGCCGATCGGCAGGTTGACGTAGAAGACCCAGCGCCAGGTGAGGTGGTCCACGAACAGGCCGCCGACCAGCGGGCCGATGACGCTGGCGAAGGCGTAGACGCCGCCGAACAGGCCCTGGTAGCGGCCCCGGTCGCGGGGGGCCATCACGTCGCCGACGATGGCCATGGCCAGCACGATGAGGCCGCCGCCGCCCAGCCCCTGGACCGCGCGGAAGGCGATCAGCTCGCTCAGGCTCCTGGCCTGGCCGCAGAGCACCGAGCCGATCAGGAAGAGGACGATGGCGGCCTGGAAGAGGCCCTTGCGGCCGTACTGGTCGCCCAGTTTGCCCCAGAGGGGGGCGGAGACCGTGGTGGTCAGCAGGTACGCGGTGACCACCACGGACAGGTGGCTGAGGCCGCCGAACTCGCCGACGATGGTGGGCAGCGCGGTGGAGACGATGGTCTGGTCGAGGGCGGCCAGCAGGAGGGCCAGCATCAGCGCAGAGATGATCACCAGCACGCCGCGCTCGGCGGCGGTCGGCTCTCCCGGACCTCCCATAGGTCACAATGTCCCCGGATGACCTTATTTCATGCTTGGTGTCCTTTTGTAGGCGATGGTGGCCGCCAGCACGGCCAGCCCGACCAGCGTCATGATCGAGATCAGCAGCAGTGCCAGCACCGCCAGCCCCACGACCACCAGAATGGACATCAGTACGCCTGCCAGGTCGACCAATACGCCTCCTCCCCGATCCTTTTGAAGCGCTTGCCCGATCTATCCGAATGCACTCCTTACCTATTCGCCAGGTGAGGCCCCTCCCGGAAGCACGTCCAACCGGCGCAGGATGACGCCCTCGCGGAGCGCCCAGGGGCAGATCTCCAGGACGGGCAGCTCGTACAGGTCCATGGTGGCGTCGGCGACCAGGGCACCGGCCAGCAGCTGGGCGGCCCGGCCGGCGGAGACCCCCGGCAGGGTGCCGCGCTGGGCGGCGGTCATGTCGGCCAGCTTGGCCGTCCAGTGGCTGACCGACTCGTGGGTGAGCGTGCGCTTGGCGTACGTGCCCTCGCTGGAGGGGGCGGCGCCGCCGATCCTGGCCAGCTGGCGGAAGGTCTTGGAGGTGGCCACGGCGTGGTCGGGCCGGCCGTACCGGATGACGTCGCCGACGCTGCGGCCGATCACGGCGCGGATGTGCCGGCGCAGGGCGCGCACCTCGTCCCTGGACGGCGGGTCGGCGGTGAACCACTCGCGGGTCAGCCGTCCGGCCCCGAGCGGGAGCGAGACGGCGGTGTCGGGCCGCTCGTCGATGCCGGAGGCGATCTCCAGCGAGCCGCCGCCGATGTCCAGCACCAGCAGCCGCCCCGACGACCAGCCAAACCACCGCCGCACCGCGAGGAAGGTCAGCCGGGCCTCGTCGGTGCCGCTGAGCACCTCGATGTCCACCTGGGTGTCGGCCCTGATCTGGCTGAGCACCTCCTCCCCGTTGACCGCGTCCCGCACGGCCGAGGTGGCGAACGCGATCAGCTCCTCCACGCCCTTGTCCTCGGCGATCCGCAGCGCCTCCTGGACGAATCCGTGCAGTTGCTCGGCCCCGCCGGCGGAGAGCCGGTCCCCGTCCAGATGCTCGGCCAGCCGCAGCTCCACCTTGTGGGAATAGGCGGGCAACGGCCTGGCTCCCCGGTGCGCGTCCATCACCAGCAGGTGCACCGTGTTGGAGCCGACATCGAGGACACCAAGTCGCATGCCTGCGACGCTACCGCCTGCTCACAACCCTTCATCCCTCCGTTATCGCTCCTTGATCAGCCCGCGATCTCGGAACGCGGCGGTCTTCACCCGGTTCTGGCAGGCGGTGGAGCAGTACCGCCGGGTGCCGTTGCGGGAGACGTCCACGTAGACGCGGTCGCAGCGGCCCGCCGTGCAGACGCCGAGGCGGTCGTGGAGTTCGCTGCCGAGCACGATGGCCAGGCCGGTGGCGCAGGAGGCCGCCCAGTCCCCGCCCAGGGTGCCGCCGGTGCCGTGGAAGTGCAGGTGCCAGGGTTCGCCGTCGTGGCGGTCCAGGTGCGGGCGGGCCTCGGTGTCCCGCAGCAGCCGGTTGAGCCGCCCGGCGGCCCGGTCCAGGTCCCCCGCCGCCACCGCGTCGAAGACCTGGCGCAACCGCGCGGCGTACCGCTCCAGCTCGTCGGCCTCCTCCTCGGTGATCTCCCGCCGCATGCGCAACGCCTCGGCCACGGCCGCGCGCCGCGCCTCCCCCTCGGGGATCCGGTACGGCCTGCCCCGCCGTTCCCCTGGGGTGAGGGTGTTGACCAGGGCCACGGCCACGGCCACCACCAAATCTGAGTGACTGTTGAAGTTCACTTGACCAGTTACATTCTCGGTTCTACGTTGGTGACTGTCGAAATGATAGACGACAGTGACAGAGGAGTTGACATGCTGACCCGCGAGCGCGCCCACACCTGGATCGAGCGCTGGGACCGGCAGCAGGAGGGCTACCTGCCCTACCGGGAGGAGCGCTTCACCGCACTGATCGACGCGGTCGCGGCCCACCGGCCAGACCCGCTGGTGATCGACCTGGGCTGCGGCCCCGGCTCGCTGTCCGCCCGGCTGCTGGCGCGCCTCCCGGAGGCGACCGTGGTGGCCGTGGACACCGACCCGCTGCTGCTCGCCCTGGGCGAGGCCGAGTACGGCCACCTGCCCGGCCTCCGCTTCGTCCGCCAGGACCTGCGCGAGCCCGGCTGGACGGCGGCGCTGGGCCTGGACCGCCCGGCCGACGCGGCGGTCAGCACCACCGCCCTGCACTGGATCTCAGAACCGTCGCTCAGAGCCGTGTACGCCGAACTGGCCGGGGTGCTCCACCCCGGCGGCATGTATCTCAACGGCGACCACCTGGCGGCCTCCGCGCCCCGCCTCCGCCGCCTGGAGGAGTCCCTGGCCGACCAGGCCACCGCGCGCCGGTACGGCGACGCACCGCCCGAGGACTGGTCCCAGTGGTGGGGCGCCGTCGCCGCGGACCCCGACCTGGGCCCGCTCGTCCTGGACCGCTCCGCCACCCACCACGGCTCGGAGTCCCTGCTGCTGGACAGCCACGTCACGGCCCTGCGCGCGGCCGGGTTCACCGAGATCGGCCCCCTCTGGCAGCGCGGCAACGACCGGGTGCTCTGCGCGCTACTGCCGTAGGGCGACGCCGGTGTAGTTCTCCGCCAGTTCGGCCGCGGCGTGCCGGGAGGTGGCGATGCGGTCGAGCTGGGAGAGCTGGAGGCGGGTGTCGAAGCCGGTCTGGCCGGGGGCCAGGTGGAGCAGGGTGGTCATGAAGTAGGAGAAGTGCTCGGCGCGCCAGACGCGGCGCAGGCAGGTGTCGGAGTAGGCGTCCAGGAGGTCGGTGGCGCCGGTTCTCCGCCAGTGTTCCAGGGCTTCGGCGAGGACGACGACGTCGGCCACGGCGAGGTTGAGGCCCTTGGCGCCGGTCGGGGGGACGATGTGGGCGGCGTCGCCGGCCAGGAACAGGCGGTCGTGGCGCATGGGCTCGGTGACGAAGCTGCGCATGGGCGTGACGGCCTTCTGGGTGATCGGGCCGCGGGAGAGCTTCCAGTCGCCGTCCACCGCGAAGCGGGCCTCCAGTTCGTCCCAGATACGGTCGTCCGGCCAGTGTTCCGGGTCGGCGTCGTTGGGCACCTGGAGGTAGAGGCGGCTGACCGTGGCCGAGCGCATGCTGTGCAGGGCGAAGCCGCGTTCTGAGTGGGCGTAGATGAGCTCCTCGCAGGAGGGCGGCACGTCGGCCAGGATGCCCAGCCAGGAGTAGGGGTACTCCCGCTCGTAGACCCGGGCGTTCGGCAGGGCGGCCCGGGAGATGCCGTGGAAGCCGTCGCAGCCGACCACGAACTCGCAGGTCAGCTTCTCCTCGACGCCGTCGCGGAGGAAGCGGACCAGGCCGTCCTCGATGCCGACGGCCTGGGTCTCGAACAGCAGCGGGCCGCCCTCGGCCAGCTGGAGCGCGACCAGGTCCTTCACGATCTCGGTCTGCGCGTAGATCATGACGCTCCGGCCGCCGGTGAGGTCCGGGAAGTCCAGGCGGTGGGCCCGCCGGTCGAAGCGGAGCTCGATGCCGTGGTGGACCAGACCCTCCCGGTCCAGCCGGGCGGCGGCCCCGGCGGCGCGGAGCGCGTCCACGGTGGTCTGCTCCAGCATGCCGGCCCGCTGGCGGTGCTCCACGTACGCGCGGTCGCGGTGTTCCAGCACGACCGAGTCGATGCCGGCGTTGTGCAGCAGGCGCGCGAGCAGCAGCCCGGCCGGGCCGGCTCCGATGATGGCGACGGTGGCGTGCATCAGGTCCTCCCGTGGGGGTGCTGCTCCAGGGTCCGCTGGGCGACGGCGAAGGCGGAATTGGCGGCGGGGACTCCACAGTAGACGGCGCTCTGGAGCAGCACCTCCTTGATCTCGTCGGGCGTGAGACCGTTGCGGAGTGCCGCCTTCACGTGCATGGCCAGTTCTTCCAGGTGGCCGCCCGCGACCAGGGCGGTGAGCGTGATGCAGCTGCGGGTGCGGCGGTCCAGTCCTGGGCGGGTCCAGATCTCGCCCCAGGCGTACCGGGTGATGAGGTCCTGGAAGTCGGCGGTGAAGTCGGTGGTTCTGGCGATGGCGCGGTCGACGTGGTCGTCGCCCAGGACCGCCCGGCGTACGGCCATGCCCTCCTCGGCGGGCAGGTGGGCACGGAGGGCGGCCAGTACGGCGGCGGGCTGTTCCACCGGGGCCAGGTGGGCGGCTCGGGCGATCTCGACCAGGGTGGCGTCCGGGATGGCGTCGGCGAGTTCCCTGGCCAGGGGCGGTGGGGTCGCGGGGTCCTCGCGCCCGGCCACGACGAGGGTGGGGGCGGTGATGCGCGGGAGGTCGCGGTGCAGGTCGTAGGCGGCGAGCGCGTCGCAGCAGGCGGCGTAGGCCTCGGGGTCGGCCGCGCGCAGGTCGGTGATCATGCGCTGCGCGGCGGGAGTGTCCGCGCCGGCCGGGGTGAACCATCGCGTGAGCGCGGATTCGGCCAGCCAGTCCGTGCCTTCGGCACGGACCCGGCGGGCCCTCTCCCGCCAGTTCTCGGGTTCGCCGAAGCGCGCGGCCGAGCAGATCATGGCCAGGGACCGGACCCGGGTGGCGTGGTGGACGGCGAGCCAGCCGCCGATCGCCCCGCCCAGGGAGATCCCGGCGTAGTGGAACCGGGCGATCCCGAGCTCGTCGGCCACGCCCAGGACGAGATCCGCCAGCTCGCGCACGGTGGCCAGGTCGCGGAAGGCGGACCCGCCGTGCCCCGGCAGGTCGAACCTGACCACCCGGAAATGTCGCCCGAGTTCCCGGGCCTGGGCCTCCCAGACGGCGAGGGAGGTGCCCAGCGACGGCCCGAGCAGCAGCGGCGGAGCGCCGGCGGGGCCGTTCACCTGGTAGTGCAGCAAGTCAGCCTCCGGCGGGTCGGCGGGCCAAGGCCCGGAGGGTGAGCGCGGGCGCCGAGCCCAGATAGGCGGCCGGGTCGCAGAGCTCGTCCAGCAGTTCGGGGCTCGGGTGGCCGGTCAGGGGTCCGAGTTCCTCGTCCAGGGTCACCCGGAGCGGGATCCCGGCGGCGGCGGCCTTCCGGGAGGCCGTGGTGACCAGGTCGCGGGCCTGGCGGCGGCCGAGTATGGGCGCGAGCCCGGCGGCGACGTGCTCGGCGGTGACCAGTCCCCGGGTGAAGGCGAGGTTGTCGCGCATGCGGCCGGGGTTCACGCGCAGGCCCTCGGCCAGGACGGCGGCGTGGTGGGCGGCGCCGCCTGCCAGGCGGAGGAGGTCGCGCAGGGGCAGCCATTCGGCGTGCCAGGCCCCGGCGGGGCGTTCGTCCTCCGCCGCGAGGGAGCCGAGCAGTACGGCGGCCAGGGCCGGGGCGGTCCGGGCGGCGGCCGCGATCAGAGTGGCCCGTACGGGGTTGCTCTTGTGCGGCAGCGCCGAGGAGCCGCCGCCGGAGCCCTCGGCGAGCTCGCCGATCTCGGTGCGGGTGAGGACCAGCACGTCGGCCGCCAGCTTGCCGAGCGAGCCGACGGTGACGGCGAGCGCGGTGCCAAGTTCGGCGACCGGGGTGCGCAGGGTGTGCCAGGGCAGCCGGGGCGGGGCCAGGCCGAGTTCGGCGGCGAAGGCGTCCGGCAGGGCGAGCACGCTCTCGGGCGGGAGTTCCGCGCCGAAGGCGGCGAGGGTTCCGGCGGCGCCGCCGAGCTGGGCGGGGAGCACGACGGAGGCCAGGCGGTCGTGGGCGTCCAGGACGAGGTCGCGCCAGCCCGCGGCCTTCAGGCCGAAGGTGGTGGGGAGCGCCTGCTGGGTGAGGGTGCGGGCGGCCATCGGGGTGTGCGCGTGTTCGGCCGCCAGGTGTTCGAGGGCGCTCGCCGCGCGGGTGAGGTCGGCGAGCAGGCCGGTCCGGGTTCTGGAGGCCACCAGCATGAACGCGGTGTCCATGATGTCCTGGCTGGTGGCCCCGAGGTGCACGGACTCGGCGGCGGCCGGGTTCCGCGCGGCGACCGCCTCGGTGAGGGCCTTGACCAGGGGGATGACGGGGTTGCCCCCGGCGGGGGCGGCCCGCCGGGCGAGGTCGCGGACGGCGTGCGGGAGCAGCTCGTCGGCCGCGGCGGCGATGTCCGAAATATCGGTGGAGGTGATGCCGGCCAGGGCGACCTCCGCGTCCAGCAGGGCGCGGAGGAACGCCAGGTCGCCGGTCGCGGCCTCGGCCGGGGTGCCCGCCCAGATGGGAGCGGTCAGCCCGAAGTCGCCAGCCTCATCCGAAGTCAAGGAAGACCGTTTCCCCATCCCCCTGGAGGCGGATGTCGTGGGTGTAGACGCCCGGGGACTCCGGGGTCGCCAGCAGGGTGGCGCGGCGGCCGGGGTCCAGGGACGCCAGCAGCGGGTCGGTGCCGGGTTCGAGGTAGACGCGAGTGTAGAGGTGCTGGAGCAGGCCGCGCGCGAACACGCAGACCGAGATGTACGGGGGACGCCCCGGCGTGGCCGCCCCCGGCGGGAGCGTGCGGAGGGCCCAGTGACCGTCGGCGTCGGTGGCGACCCGGGCGAACCCGGTGAACCGGACCCCGTCCCGCCCGGCGAAACTGCCGTCCACGTGGTCCCGCCGCATCGACCCCGGCTTGCCGGTGAGGCTCCCGGCGGGGTCGGCCTGCCAGAACTCCAGCAGCGCGTCCGGGATGGGGTCCCCGGCGCCGTCGTACACGTGCCCGTGCACGACCACCGCGTCCGGGTGCCCGGCGGGGGCCAGGTCTCCCCCGCCCGCCTGCGGCAGCGCGTACCCGAAGAACGGCCCCACCGTCTGCGAGGGCGTCGGTTTCACCGGCCTTCCTCCATCCACGTCGCCGAGGGCCCGTCCAGCACGATGTCCCACCGGTACCCGAGCGACCACTCCGGGCTGGACAGGTCGTGATCGTAGCGGGCGATCATCCGCTGCCTGGCCGCCTCGCCGGTCACCGAGTTGTAGATCGGGTCGTACGGGAACAGCGGGTCGTTGGGAAAGTACATCTGGGTGACCAGCCGCTGCGCGAAGGCCGTGCCGAAGATGGAGAAGTGAATGTGCGCCGGACGCCAGGCGTTGACGTGGTTCTTCCACGGATAGGCGCCCGGCTTGATGGTGACGAAGGAGTAGCGGCCCTCGTCGTCGGTGAGGCAGCGGCCGGTGCCGGTGAAGTTGGGGTCCAGCGGGGCGGGGTGCTGGTCGCGCTGGTGGGCGTACCGGCCCGCGGCGTTGGCCTGCCAGACCTCGACGAGCTGACCGCGGACCGGCCGCCCGGCACGGTCCAGGATGCGGCCGGTGACCGTGATGCGCTCGCCGAGGGGCTCCCCGGTGTGGTGCAGGGTGAGGTCGCGGTCCAGGTCGGTCACGTCGGTCACGCCGAACACGGGGCCGCGCAGCTCGACCTCGGCCTCCTCGGTCAGGATGAGCGGGTGGCGCGGGTGGCGGAGCAGGCTGCTGCGGTAGGGCGGGTAGTCGCGGGTCACCCGCTCGGGCTCCGGCTCACCTGCGGCCACCGCCTTGGCGACGGCCGCGCCGATGTCGGCGATCTCCCGATCGATGTCCGCCTGTGTCAACGGGTCACCCATCACACCCTCCTCAAATCACGCAACGCGGTCAGTTCTTCGGTGGTGGGGGGCGCGGTCACGCCCACGGTCGCGGCGGTACGGAGTTTCCAGCCGGTGGCCTCGACGACCTGCTCGACCTCGACGCCTGGGTGGACCTCGGTGAGCACCAGCTCCGCCGTCTCCGGGTCGGCCCGGAGCACCCCGAGATCGGTGATCACCGTCACCGGCCCCGCCCCGGGCAGCCCCAGCCTGGCCCGGTCCCCGGGCCCGGAGCCATGCCCGACTGTTGTCACAAAATCCAGCTTTTCCACGAAATTTCGCCGGGAGTGCCGGAGGACCATCAGCACCTTCCCGCAGCTGGCCGCGATCTCCGGCGCGCCGCCGGCCCCGGGCAGCCGCCCCTCCGGCCGGTCCGGCCCGCGGTCGATCACGGTGGTGTTGATGTTGGCGTACCGGTCCACCTGCGCCGCGCCCAGGAAGCCGACGTCGATCCGCCCGGCCTGGAGCCAGTAGTTGAAGATCTCCGGCACCGAGATCACCGCGTCGGCGGTGTCGGCCAGTTCCCCGTCCCCGATGGAGAGCGGCAGCGTGGTCGGCTTGGAGCCGAGCGTGCCCGACTCGTAGATCAGTACCAGATCGGGCGCGATGGTCCGCCTGGCCAGGTTGGCCGCCGCGCTGGGCAGCCCGATCCCCACGAAGCAGGTCCCCGCCCCCGCCAGCGCCCGTGCGGCGTTGACGGTCATCAGGTCGTCCGGCGTCCAGTTCACGCGGCCTCCAGGACGTGGGTGCGCATCCAGGCCAGGAAGGTCTCCCGGTCCCTGGAGATGGGGTCCCAGGCTTGGTAGAAGTCGTTGTCCCGCACCGAGTACCCGGCCGTGTACGACGGATGCGACCCGCCGGGCGCCACCGCCACCGCGTGCACCGCCCAGGCGGGCAGCACGACCGCCCCAGGGCGGGGGTCCAGCGTGTCGACGATCTCCTCGACGGTCACCAGGACCCGGTCGGCCGCCAGCGCCGCCTCCTTCTGGATCCCGACCAGACCCCAGAGCTGCACGTTCCCGGCGCGGTCGGCCCGCTGGGCGTGGATCACGGTCACGTCGGGGTTGACCGCGGCCACCGCCGCCAGCTCCTCCCCCGTGAACGGGCACCGCACGGTCGAGATGGTGGCCGACCGGGTCGGCAGATCGCTCCCCCGGTAGCCGCGCAGCACCGCGAACGGCAGCCGCGAGGCGCCCGCGACGTACCGGTTGGCCATGCCGGCGTGGCTGTGCTCGTCCAGTTCCAGCGGGCGCGGCCAGCCGTTCTCGACCGCGTCGCGGAACCGGTGCAGCGAGCCGACGCCCGGGTTGCCGCCCCAGGAGAAGACCAGCTTGCGGGCGGCGCCCATGCCGATCAGCTGGTCGTAGATCACGTCAGGCGTCATCCGGACCAGGGTGAGATCGGTGATGCCCTGCCGGATCACCTCGTGCGCGGCGGCGAATGGAATCAGATGGGTGAAGCCCTCCATCGCCACGGTCTGCCCGGGCCGGACCAGACGCGCCACCGCCTCCTGAAGACTCAGGATTTCCGCCATATCCCCTCTTGTTCGCCGGATGAACAAAAGTTCATAATCAATGCTGAAAAGGAGTCTCCCCCTAGGACGGGACGGATGTCAACGACACGCGACGCCTCGGTCGGACCACTGGAACGCGGCCTGGCCGTGCTCCGGGCGATGGCGCCCACCGGTCCGGTCCGGCCCAGCGACCTGGCCCGCCACACCGGCCTGGCCCGCTCGACCGTGGACCGGGTGCTGGCCACGCTGATCCGGCTCGGCTACGTCCGCGAATCCGACCGCACGGTACGGCTCACGCCCCGCCTGCTGGAACTGGGCAACGCCTACCTGACCGGCAGCGGCATCCCCGACGCCCTGGAACCGCTGACCGCGCGACTGGCCGCCGAGTTCGACGAGTCGGTCTCGGTGGCCGTGCCGGACGGGGACCCCGACGGCGACGGCGTGCGGTTCGTCACCCAGATCATCCGGCGGCGCACCATGTCCCCGGTTTTCCGGATCGGCGACCTGCTCCCGGCCGAGCGGTGCGCCCCCGGCGCCCTGTTCGCGGCCGGGTGGAGCGAGACGGACTGGGCGGGCTGGCGGCGATCGGCCCTGAACGGGGGCCCGGTGGTGGTGCCGCGCGACCCCGGCGGGGAGGCCGCCTTCCGCCACCGGGCGGCCGAGAGCGCCCGCGGCTGGGCGGAGGACGACCAGCTGATCGAGCCCGGCCTGATCGCCGTGGCGGTCCCGGTGACCGGCCAGGACGGGCGCCCAGTCTGCGCGGTGAGCGTGGTCAGCCATACCAGCCGGCACTCGATCGGCTCCCTGGCCGAGCTGGTGGTCCCCCGCCTGCGCGCCGAAGCACCGTGCTGGCCCCCGGAGCGCCCGCTGGAGCCGGTCCCGGTCGACCCGCCGGTGTCGGATCCCGCCCTCGCCGCCAAGAACGAGATCGGCGCGGAGTTCCTCCAGTCGCTGGCCCGCGGACTGGCCGTGCTGGCCGCGCTCGGCGGCGGGGCGGGCGGGCTGACGCTGACCCAGGTGGCCGAGGCGACCGGGCTGCCCAGAGCCACCGCGCGCCGCTCGCTGCTCACCCTGGTCGCGCTCGGGTACGCCGCGCAGTCCGGCCGCCGGTTCGCGGCCCGGCCGAAGGTGCTGGGGCTCGGGTACGGGCGGCTGTCCTCTATGACCTTCGAGGAGATCGTCGCCCCGCACCTGGCGGACCTGGCCGAACGCATCGGGGAGTCGGTCTCGATGGCGGTGCTGGACGGCACCCAGATCCGGTACGTGGCCCGGGTGCCCGCCTACCGGATCATGAGCGTGGACATCACGGTGGGCACCCGGCTGCCCGCGTACGCCACCTCGATGGGCCGGGTGCTGCTGGCCGGCCTGCCGCCCGCCGTCCAGGCCGAGTTGCTCACCCGGGAGCCGCCGCGGGCGTTCACCCCGCGCAGCCGTACCGATCTGGACGTGGTGCTGCGGGAGGTCGCGGCGGACGGGTTCGCGCTGGTGGACGAGGAACTGGAGGAGGGGCTGCGGTCGCTGGCGGTGCCGGTGCGGGACGGGGCGGGGCGGGCGGTGGCCGCGGTCAACGTGGCCACGCACGCGGCCCGGGGCACGCCGGAGGGGATCAGGGCCGCGCTGCTCCCGGCCCTGGCCGATACGGCGGCCGGGATCGAAGCTGATCTGCGGGGGATGCGTGGGCCGATTTTCTAGAGACTTGCTCTAGAGAAACGCTCTAAATATGCTGCTCGGCATGAGCGTGGTGGTGACCGGTGGCAACCGGGGGATCGGGTACGCGGTGTGCGAGCGGCTGGCGCGGACCGGGCGCCGGGTGGTGCTGGTCGCCCGGGACCCGGCGCGGGGCGCGGCGGCCGTCCGGGAGCTGCCGGGCGAGGTGGACCTGGTGGCCGGCGACCTGAGCACGGTGGCCGGGGTGCGCATCCTGGCCGAGGAACTGCGCCGGCTCTGCCCGGAGATCGAGGTGCTGGTGCACAACGCGGGCCTCTGGCCGAGCCGCCGGGTGCTCACCGCCGACGGGGTCGAGGAGGCGTTCGCGGTCAACCACCTGGCGCCGTTCCTCCTCAACCACCTGCTGGAGGACAGGCTCCGGCGGGTGGTGCAGGTCAGCGCGGGGTTGTTCGTCAAAGGAAAGGCCGACCCCGAGCGCACGGCGTACGGGCTGGACTTCCATCCGGTGCGGACCTACGCGGACACCAAGCTGTGCAACGTGCTCACGCTCCCGCTCTTCGCCCGGCGGTGGCAGGATGCCGGGGTGACCATCGACGCGCTGCACCCGGGAGTGATCCGTACCGGTCTGGGAGACCGGGGCGGCGTGCTGGGGCTCGTCCTGAAGGCGGCCAAGTTCTTCTGGACCGCCCCCGAGCACGGCGCCACGCCGGTGGTGCGGCTGGCCCTGGAGGAGAAGGGCTCGGGGCGGTTCTTCAACGTCGACAAGGAGTTGCCGGTCCACCTGGACCAGGAGCTGGGCGAGCGGATCTGGCGGCAGGCGGCGGCGCTCACCGGGGTCGGATGAGACAGCGGCGGAGCGAGGAGACCGTCCGGCGGCTGCTGGACACGGGGCTGGCTGCCTTCACCGAGGACGCTTTCACGCTGCGCGAGGTGACCACGCGCAGCGGGGTCAGCGTGGGCAGCCTCTACCACCATTTCGGCAGCTTCGACGGCCTCGCCGCCGCGATCTACTCCGAGTGCATGAGCGAACTGCTGGACGCGCTCATCACGGCCCTGGAGAAGACCCGCACACCGCGCACCGGCGTCCGGGCCGTGGTCGGTGCCTACCTGTCCTTCGTGGCGTCCGCCCCGGCCAAGGCCAGGTTCATTCACGGGGCCCCGCACACGGCCGGTCACGCCGACTTGATCGCCGCCCGCAAGGCCCCGCAGCTGGAACGACTGGTCGCCTGGCTACGCCCGCACATCGCGGCCGGCAGGGTGGCCGACCTGCCGCTCCCGCTGATCGAGATGCTGCTGATCGGCCCACTCTCGGAGGTGACCCGGCGGTGGCTGGCCGGGGCCCCGGGCATCGACCTCGCCGAGGCCGCGCGGGTGCTGCCTGACCCGATCTGGCGGTCATTGCGGGCACCCGACTAACAGACTTAGTCAGCTTCTCGGTCCTGAGGGACCGAGCTTGCAGCTCCTCGCCATCGATGGATTCGACGGTTCAGGCCGCGTCCTCGGCAGCGTGACTCACTGCCCAGCCCGTGACACCGCGCGAGGCGATGTTGCGGGCTGCGTTCACGTCGGCGTGCTCAGCGAAGCCGCACGACGTGCAACGGAAAGTCGCTTGGTTAGGGCGGTTCCTCTTCGAGATGTGGCCACACTCGCAGCACTCTTGGGAGGTGTGGCGCGGATCCACGTGGACCACCGGCACTCCGGCGCGGGCCGCCTTGTAGGCGACAAACCGGCCGAACTGCTGGAAGCTCCAGGAGTGCAGCGTGACCTGCTGGGGCTTGCAGAGCCGTACCCTCTCGCGGATGCCGCCGAGGTCTTCCAGGGCGATGCCGCGCGAGGTGCGTTCAGCCTCGGTCACGATGGTCTTGGAGATGCGATGGTTGATGTCGGCCGCGAACCGTTGCTCACGGCCGGAGAGCTTGCGCAGCAGGCGCTTGGCGGACTTGGTGCCCTTCTTCTGCAAGCGTGTGCGTAAGCGTCGGTTGCGGTGCCGGATCTGGTTCAGATGCTTTCCGGCATGTACGGTGCCGTCGCTGGTGGTGGCGATGTTGGCGATGCCGAGGTCCACGCCGAGGAACCCGTTCACCGGGTCCTTCACCTCGGGGTCGGGGATGTCGCAGGTGGCGTACAGGTACCAGGTCCCGCCCCGGAACACCAGGTCGGATTCGCCCTTCCGGTACTCGGCGAGCATCTTCAGCTGATCGGGCGAGCACTGGAACGCGATCCGTGCGGAGCGGCCGCGTACGGTCCAGATGGACACGGTCCGGGCGTCGATCTGCCAGGACAGGCAGCGGTCGTCGAACGGCTGGGCGGCGTCCTTGCGGAACCGGATCGGCTTTGACTCTACCTTGGTCCGGCGTTTGGATCCTTCAGGGCCGTAGTTGCCCGCCTTAAGGTTCGCCTTCAAAGTGGCGTACGCCCCAGCGGTCTTCCGCGCGGCGTGGATCGCGGGCTGTGCGGACAGGCCCATCTGCTTCAATTCGCCGTAGACGAGCCGCTGGAGTGCGGTCTTGCCCGTCACTCTGGTCTGGAAGGCGCGGCGGGAGGCATGGTTGGCGGCCCGGTTGCAGACATGCAATGTCTCCCGGAGGGCCGTTTCGGTGGTCTCATCCGGGCACAGCTTCACCTGTACCACGAGCTTCACGCTGGCATCGTACTGTCTCGCGGGGTCCAGCCCGCTAAGGCCATGGACGACGTCAGCAACGACCGTCCCCACAGCCTCGTGGGCTCTCGCCGACCCCAACCGACACCACATGCACGGACACTTGTGGCCGCCTTCGTACTTCGCCGGTTCGCGCGGCGGCGCACCCCTGAAGATCATTTGCGAGTACATCGAGAACCAAAATCGCCTGGACCAGTGTCCGGACGCAGGAAGGGATGCCATTCCTCCCGGCCCTGAAGACCAGGATTCCTGGCCAGCTCATGTTGACGCCGGAACGGCGGGCGGGTTACGTTCGCTCCAATTAAAAGGAAAGCTTCCTAATAGTTACTGTGGAACCCGCAGCTAGGGAACGTCATGCCGCGATCCCCGCCCGTCCCCTCGATCACCGCCGCGATGTCGAACGAGTGCCCGCCGAACCCGGTCGGCCGTGCACACGCGTCCCTCGTATCCCAATCCCCCCATGGACGTGGAGCAGCACACAAATGAGAACCAGGACCGTCTACACCCTGTTACTGGCAGTGGGGGCACTGCTTCTTCCCCTTTTCTTCGCGCAGACCGCCCACAGCGCGGTCACCGTGCCGATCCGGGCCAACGCCAACGGCCCCGCCTTCACCGACGGCGCCGGCAACAGCTGGCTGGCCGACAAGGCGTACACCAGCGGCACCTGGGGCTATGAGACCTCCTACGGCTCCGGCTCGACCGCCAGCCCGATCGGCGGCACCACCGACGACGCTCTCTACCAGCGGTACCAGCTGTTCAACGGGTGGGGCGGCTACAAGTTCGACGTGGCCAACGGCACGTACACGGTGACCCTGAAGATGATGGAGGACTGGGCCAACGCCGCCGGGCAGCGCAAGTTCGACATCCGCATCGAGAACGTGGTGGTGGCCACCGGCTTCGACGTGTTCGCCTCCTGCGGCGCGCTGAACGCCTGCGACCGCACGTACACCACCACGGTCAGCGACGGCCAGCTGAACGTGCAGTTCAACATGAACGGCGGCGCCAACTACGCGACCGTCTCCGGGATCGCGGTCACCGGGGGTGGCGGCGGCGGGGACACCACCGCTCCCTCGGTGCCCGGCAACCTGCGCAGCACCGGCGTGACCAGCAGCAGCGTCTCGCTGGCCTGGGACGCCTCCACCGACAACGTCGGCGTCACCGGCTACCTGATCTACCGTGGCGGCACCCTGGTCACCACGGTCACCGGCACGACGTACACCGACACCGGCCGCGCCGCCAGCACCAGCTACACCTACCAGGTGCGCGCCCGCGACGCCGCCAACAACCAGTCCGGGCTGAGCAACTCGGTCACCGCGACCACCAGCGGGACCGGCGGCGACACCACCGCTCCCTCGGTGCCCGGCAACCTGCGCAGCACCGGCGTCACCAGCAGCAGCGTCTCCCTGGCCTGGAACGCCTCCACCGACAACGTCGGCGTCACCGGCTACCTGATCTACCGTGGCGGCACCCTGGTCACCACGGTCACCGGCACGACGTACACCGACACCGGCCGCGCCGCCAACACCAGCTACACCTACCAGGTACGCGCCCGCGACGCCGCCAACAACCAGTCCGGCCTCAGCAACTCGGTCACCGCCACCACCAGCGGGACCGGCGGAGGCGGTAAGAAGCTGCTCGGCTACTTCGTGCAGTGGGGCGTCTACCAGCGCGGCTACCACGTCAAGAACATCGTGACCAGCGGCTCGGCGTCCAAGCTGACCCACATCAACTACGCCTTCGGCAACGTGACCAACGGCCAGTGCGTGCTCGGCGACACCTACGCCGACTACGACCGGTTCTACAGCGCGGCCGAGAGCGTGGACGGCGTCGCCGACACCTGGGACGCGGGCGCGCTGCGCGGCAGCTTCAACCAGCTGCGCAAGCTCAAGGCCGCGTACCCGAACATCAAGATCCTGTTCTCGTTCGGCGGCTGGACCTGGTCCGGCGGCTTCGGCCAGGCCGCGGCCAACCCGACCGCCTTCGCCAACTCCTGCTACAACCTGGTGGAGGACCCGCGCTGGGCGGACGTGTTCGACGGCATCGACATCGACTGGGAGTACCCGAACGCCTGCGGTCTCTCCTGTGACAGCAGCGGCTCGGCCTCCTTCCGGACCCTGATGCAGGCGCTGCGCAACCGGTTCGGCTCCAACAACCTGGTCACCGCCGCGATCACCGCCGACGGCTCGAGCGGCGGCAAGATCGACGCGGCCGACTACGGCGGCGCCGCCCAGTACGTCGACTGGTACAACGTGATGACCTACGACTACTTCGGCGCCTTCGCCCCGCAGGGCCCGACGGCCCCGCACTCCCCGCTCACCTCCTACACCGGCATCCCGCAGGCCGGCTTCAACTCCGACGCGGCCATCCAGAAGCTGAAGGGCAAGGGCGTGCCGGCGAGCAAGCTGCTGCTCGGCATCGGCTTCTACGGCCGCGGCTGGACCGGCGTCACCCAGGCGACCCCCGGCGGCACCGCCACCGGCCCGGCGCCCGGCACGTACGAGCAGGGCATCGAGGACTACAAGGTCCTCAAGAACACCTGCCCGTCCACCGGCACCATCGCGGGCACCGCCTACGCCAAGTGCGGCAGCAACTGGTGGAGCTACGACACCCCGGCCACCATCGGCGGGAAGATGACGTACTCCAAGGACCAGGGTCTCGGCGGCGCGTTCTTCTGGGAACTCACCGGCGACACCACCGGCGGCGAACTGATCACCGCCATGAAGAACGGTCTCGCCTAGTCCACCAGCCGACCTACCAGGCCCGCCGGGATCCCCCGGCGGGCCTTCCCTTTTCTAAGTGCTTTCTAAGTCAGCGGTCCAAGAGTTGACCAAGAAACAGCTAAGGGCTGGTTTCTACGGTTTCACCAGGTGCTCAAGGCACCGGTTCTTCAGCACAAGAGGCCGTCCCAGGACGGTGGAGGGGAAACGAACATGTCCAAGATCAAGATTGACGACATCGCGGCCGTCGGCCGTGAGCTCGACGAGGGCGACCTGCGGCTGGTCAACGGCGGCGCCAACCCGGACCTGACCAGCATCGTCATGACCCCGGACGGCCGGCGCTGGCGCGACCGGGACGACTTCACCGGCGCCTGATCCGGTGTGACGCGCGGGGCGCCGGACGGCGCCCCGCGTGTCCTGTCCCAGGAGGAGCGAAATGCCTGGCGAGATACTCATCCTGACGGCGGACGGGGACGCGCACGCCGAGCGGGTCGCCACGATCCTGTCCGCCCGGGGAGCCGAGACCGTGGTGTTCGACCCGGCCGACTTCCCGTCGCGGGCCCGGATCACCGCCGCGTACGGGCCCCGGGTGCGCCGCACCCTGCACACGGACGGCGGCCTGCTCGACCTCGACGCGCTGACCGCCGTGTGGTTCCGGCGTCCCCAGCCGCCCGTCGCCCACGCGGAGCTCACCGACCCCGCGGTCCGCGCGTACGCCGAGGGGGAATGCGCGGCCTTCGCGGGCGACCTGTGGGACCAGCTCGACTGCCGGCACGTGCCCGCCCGCAGGCAGTCCATCATGCTCGCCCAGCGCAAGCCGTCCCAGCTGGCGCTGGCCGGCCGGCTCGGCTTCGACCTGCCCTCGACACTGGTCACCACCGACCCCGACGAGTTCCTGGACTTCTACGACCGGCACGACGGGCGGATCATCACCAAGCCCTTGGACGATCCCCGCCCGCCGGGTGACGTCGGCCGGTACGCCGAGGCCGTGTCCACCCACGACGTGATCCACGCCGACGCGATCCGCTTCGCGCCCGTCATCGTCCAGGAATACGTCGCCAAGCGGGTGGAACTGCGGGTCACCGTCGTCGGGCGGGCGGTCTTCGCCGCGGAGATCCACTCCCAGGAGAGCAACCACACCCGCTTCGACTGGCGCCGCTACGACCTGGGCAACACCCGCCACCAGCCGCACCGGCTCCCCGCCGAGGTGGCCCGGCGGTGCGTCGAGATCGTCGAGCGGCTCGGGCTCTGTTACGGCGCGATCGACCTGATCCTGACCCCGGAAGGGCGCTACGTCTTCCTGGAGGTCAACCCGAGCGGCCAGTGGCTCTGGATCGAGAGCGCGACCGGCCTGCCGATCAGCGAGGCCATCTGCGACCTCCTGCTGCACGGCCCGCGAAAGGAGACCAGTGATGTTGTCCGATGCGCTTGACACCCTGCGTGACCTGGCGGGAACCGATCCCGCCGAGGCGAGCGACCACTTGCGGAGGCTGCGGGAGCGCCATCCGGACGTGCGGTTCCGGCTGCTGTGCCAGCGCGAGGAGTACGACGGCTCGCGCCACTACGACCTGCTGATCAAGCGGGCGGGCGAGGGCACGGTCTCGCTGTCCTGGTGCCCGGAGCAGAACCTGCCGTGGCCGTTGCGTGGCGTGCACCGGGCCAGCGAGCTGCTCCTGCTGCGGATCGACGGGGTGGGCGTGACGGTGGCCGACGCGGTCGCCCGGCTCGACTTCCTGTGGGACGAGGCCCGGCTGATGGACCGGATCGTCACCGCCACCCTGCTCCAGGCGGAGCTGACGGAGTCCCCCGTCGAGCTCACCGACGACGAACTCCAGGAGGCGGTGGACGCCTTCCGCCGGGCCAGGGGCCTGCTGACCGTCGAGCAGACCCGCGCGTGGATGGACCAGCGTTGCCTCACGGACGTGGACCTGGCGGCGCTGGTGGCCGGGGAGGCGGCGGCGGCGCGCGTGCGCGAGCGGGTGACGGCGGGCAGGGTCGAGTCCTACTTCGCGGAGCACCAGGCAGAGTTCGGCGCCGTACTCGACGACGAGACGCGCCGCCGCGTCGAGCGGCGGATCTTCGACGAGTGGCTGGCGGAGCGCCGCCGTGCCGCGAAGATCGAATGGTTCTGGGGGACCACGGCGCGGACGGGTGCGCTGTGAGCGGCGAGCGGATCTTCCGGGCCGGGGCGCGCGCCGGGACGGCGCAGCCCCGCCCCGTGACGCTGGGCGCGACCACGTTCGTGACCCTGTGGGTGGCGGTCGTCGCGCCGGCCGCGGTGCTGGCCTGGCTCGTGCTGGGCGCGGGAGTCCTGGGATGAGACGGGTTCCCGTGGTCATGCAGAACGCGGCCACCGAGTGCGGGGCCGCGTGCCTCGCCATGGTGCTGTCCTTCCACGGCCGCCGCACCGCCGTCCAGGAGGTCGCCGACCGGCTGCGCGCGGGCAGGGACGGCCTGAGCGCGCTCGCCATCGTCGAGGCCGCCGAACGTTTCGGCCTGCGGGCCAAGGCGTTCTCGCTGGAGCCCGCCGACCTCGCCCGGGTGCCGATGCCGGCCGTCGTGCACTGGGAGTTCCAGCACTTCCTGGTGGTCGAGCGATGGACGCCCGGCGGGGTGGACGTCGTCGACCCGGCCCAGGGGCGCGCCCGGCTCTCCGCCGAGGAGTTCGACGCCGGCTTCACCGGCGTGCTGCTGGCCTTCGAGCCCGCCCCGGGCTTCCGGCGGGCGCGTTCCGGCGCCGCCCAGGCCTGGCGCCGGGAGTTCCTGCGCACGCTGCTGCTCAGGAGGAAGGGACTGCTGGCCCAGGTGCTGGCGGCCTCGGTGCTGCTCCAGATCCTCGGCCTTGGGCTGGCGACGGCGTTCCCGGTGGTCGTCGACCGGGTCCTGCCGTACGGCGACGAGCGGCTGCTCATCCTGGTCGGGGCCGCCGTGCTGGCCGCCGCGGTGACCCAGTTCGCGGTGGCGTACCTGCGCTCGGTGCTGCTCGTCGCGCTGCGTGCGCGCACCGACGGCGAGGTGACAGAGAATCTGGTGTCCCACCTGATCGCGCTGCCGTACCGGTACTTCGCCACCCGGGGGAAGGGCGACCTGGTGAACCGGACCACCAGCGTCGTCTCCCTGCGCGAGACGCTGACCGGCCAGCTCCTCGCGACGCTGCTCGACGGGCCGCTCGCGGTGGTCTACCTTGTGCTCGTCGTCCTGGCGGACCCCGTTTTCGGTGGCTTCCTGCTGCTGCTCGCGCTGCTCCAGGGCGGTCTGCTGCTCGGTACTGCCCGGCGGGTCGGCGACCTCACCCGGCGCGAGCTGTCGGCCCTGGCCGCCGCGCAGAGCCGCCTGCTGGAGGCCATCGGCGGCATCGAGACGCTCAAGGCGTCCGGCGCCGAGCCGCTGGCGCTGAAGCGCTGGTCGGAGCAGTTCGCCCGCCAGTTGCACGCCGACGTGCGCGGCGGCCTGGTCAAGGGCCTGGTCGACGCCGCGCTGGCCGGGATCCACTATCTGGCGCCCCTCGGGCTGCTGTGGATCGGCGCGTGGCGGGTGCTCGACGGGTCGATGAGCCTGGGCACGCTGCTCGCGCTCAACTCCGTCGCGGCCGCCGCGCTCACCCCGCTCGGCTCGTTGCTGACCTCGCTGCGGAACCTCCAGGAGGCGGGCGCCCACTTCGACCGCCTGTCGGACATCCTGGCCGGCGAGCCGGAGCCGTCCTCCGGCATCGAGGTGCTGCGCCTGCGCGGCGGGATCGAACTACGCGGGGTGGGCTTCCGGCACGACCCCCGCGGCCCGTGGGTGCTGCGCGAGGTCTCGCTGACCGTACGGCCCGGCCAGAAGGTCGCGCTGGTGGGCGCCTCCGGTTCGGGGAAGACCACCCTCGCCCGGCTGCTGCTCGCCCTCCACACCCCCACCGAGGGCGAGATCCGGTACGACGGCGTCCCCGCCGCCGAGCTCAACCAGCGTTCGCTGCGCCGCCAGTTCGGGGTGGTCACCCAGGAACCGTCCCTGTTCACCGGGACCATCGGGGAGAACATCGCGTTCAACGACCCGGAGGCGTCCCAGCGGCGGATCGCCGAGGCCGCCGCGCTCGCCTGCCTGCACGAGGAGATCACGGCGATGCCGATGGGCTACGAGACGCTGCTGGTCGAGGGCGGCGGGCTGTCCGGAGGCCAGCGCCAGCGGCTGGCCCTCGCCCGCGCGCTGCTGCCGCACCCCAGGGTGCTCCTGCTGGACGAGGCCACCAGCCAGCTCGACGCCGCCACCGAGGCGGAGATCGAGGCCCGCCTGGCGGGCCTGCCGCAGACCCGCGTCGTCATCGCGCACCGGCTCAGCACGGTCAGGGACGCCGACCTGATCCTCGTCCTGGACCGGGGGCGGGTGATCGAGCACGGCACCCACCCGGAGCTGCTGGCCCTGGGCGGACGCTACGCCCGCCTGGTCGCCGCCCAGCTGACCGGCGCCGTCTCCCCCGGATGATCAGCCGGCCGGGAGCCGCGCCAGCGCCTTGCGGGCGTCCTCCTCCCAGTGCGGGGAGCCCACCTGCCTGGCCACCTCCACGGCCCGCCGGTAATGCCCTGCCGCCGTCTCCGGCCGGCCGAGGAACACCGCGAGATCGCCGAGCGTGTGGGCCACCGGTCCGAACGTGACCGACGCGGAGTTCAGCCCGGCCATCTCCCCCTCCTCGGGAAGGAGCAACTCGTAGCACTCCCCGGCCTTCTCGCGGGACTCCATCGCCATCGCGTTCGCCGACCGTGCCGCCATCATCAACAGCCAGGCGTAGTCCCGGCGCGGAAGTTCCGGCGGCCATACGGCCCTGGCCTCCGCCAGGCGACCGGCTCCCGCGAGCGCGCGGGCGAGCATCTCCCCGGCCCCGTCCGGGATCACCTCGTAGACCGGGGCGATCACCGCCACGGCGTCCTCGAAGCGTCCGGTCACCACACAGACCACGAACCGGCCGACAGGGCCCATGGTGGCCCAGTTCGGCGCCCCCATCTCGACCATGCGCTGCCCCAGCGTCGTGTACGCCCGCTCGGCCTCCTCGAACTCGCCGCGGACCAGCAGGTGCAGGGCGTCGAAGAACCCGAGGATGGCCAGAGCGTGGGCGAGCTGACCGCTCGTCGAGTGCTCCGCGGCCTGGTCGGCGTGGCGCCGGGCGGCGGCCCAGTCGTTGCGCCCCAGCATGACCATGCAGAGCGCCACGTGGCCGAGCATCTGGTAGCCGAGCAGCCCGACCGATGCGGAAGCGCGCAGCAGTTCCTGGCCGACCCGCTCCATCTCCTCGCGCCGGTCCGGGTCGTGGCAGGCCCAGTACCGGGCGTTGAGCGCCATGCAGAGCAGGTGCGGGTCGCCGAGGTCCCTGGCGATGGCCACCGCCTCGGTGCTCGCCGCCTCCAGGCGGCCGTGATCGTGCCCCTCGATGAGGTGACAGAACATGGCCAGGAGGCGGCAGCGCAACTCGCCCCGCTCTTCCGGCAGCACCTCTTCGACGGCCCTTACCAGATCCGGCTCGAGCCTCCGGTCCGGCTGGATGGTCCAGATGATCGGCGCGTCGAACGCCACGAGCGCCCGGGCGAAGGCGCTCGGATCAGCGATCTTCCGGGCGACGGCGATCGCCTTCGCCCTGGCCTCCAGCGCCCGCTCCAGCTGACCGGCGTGCGCCAGCGCGGACACCAGCCGGCAGAGCAGGTCGAGCCGGATCGCGTCGGACGGTTCAGGCGCGAGGTCGAGCGTCCCCAGCGCGCCCTCCAGGAAGGCCGCCGCGTCCCGGTAGGCGTACAGGGCCGAGGCCTGGGCCGCCGCCCGGGAGGCGTGCTCGGCCGCGGTCAGCGCGGTGGCGCTGCTCGCGGCGGCGAGGGCGTGGTGCCCCAGCGCTCCGACGTCCCGGGGCCGTACGGCTTCGAGTGCCGTCAGCACCTTCCCGTGGATGCGCGCCCGGCGCAGCCGGGGAATGTCCTCGTAGAGGGTCTCCCGGACCAGCACGTGCGCGAAACGCACGTGTCCCGGCCGGGGCTCGTCCAGCAGCCCGGCCAGCACCCCCGCCTCCAGCCCGTCGAGCACGGCCTCCTCGTCGCTTCCCGGCATCGCGATCAGCACGTCGGCGTCGACCTCCCGGCCGAGCACCGCCGCGCTGCGCAACGTCGTCTGCGCGGCCCCGGGCAGGCGGGCCACCCGCCGCCGGATCAGATCCCGCACCCCGGGCGGCAGCGCGTTGACGGCCGTCGGACCATCGAGCGCGAGCAGCCGCGCCGTCTCGCTCACGAACAGCGGGTTGCCGCCCGTACGGTCGCTGACCCTGCGTACGGTGGCCTCGTCCACGTCCAGGCCGGAGCGTTCCATGAGCAGCCGGGCGACCTCCTCCGGCCCGAGCCCGCCCAGGGTCAGGTTCTCCACGGTCTGCACGGCGAGCGCGGCGCCGGTCGCCAGCAGGTCGGCGCCGCCCTCCCCCGGCCGGTGGGTGAGCAGGACCAGGACGGGCGTGCCCGCCAGCCGTACGGCCAGGTGGCGCAGGAGCTGGAGGGTCTCCTCGTCGGCCCGGTGGGCGTCGTCCAGCACGATCAACAGCGGCCCCGGCACGCCTTCCAGGTAGTCGCCCACCGCCCTGGCCAGCCAGAACTGGCCGACCGGCGCGGCGTCGTCGGTCAGCAGCGGCGCCAGGCGCGCGGCGGTCTCCGGCGGGGGCGGCGTGCTCGCCGCCAGATGGCGCAGCACCTCGCTCCAGGCCCACGCGGGCGGCACGCCCCCCGTCGTCTCCGGGCACCGGCCGACGACGGCCTGCCAGCCTTGCCCCGCCAGCTGCCGGACGAGGGCGTCGGCCAGCGTGCTCTTGCCCGAGCCGGCCTCGCCGCCGAGCCACGCGAGCCGGAACCCGCCCTCGGCCTGGCCGGCCGCGGCGGTGAGGCGGGCGAGCTCCCTGGTACGCCCGACCATCCCGCGCGGAGCGGGCGGCTGCGGGCGCGGCGGGGGCACCACCAGCGGCACCGGCGCGGGTTCCGTCACCATCAGGTCCAGGGAGGGGACCTGGGCGAGGATGTCCCCCTCCAGACTGCGCAGCGCGGGCCCGGGGTCCACGCCGAGCTGTTCCACCAGCAGCTCCCTGGTGCGGCGCAGGACCGCGAGCGCGTCCCCCTGCCGACCGGCACGGTAGTAGGAGAGCGCGAGCAGCCGTACCGCGTTCTCCCGCAGCGGCTGGGCACCGACGTGCCGCTCCAGCTCGGGGACGAGCTCGGCGTGGCGGCCCAGCGCCAGGCCCGCCTCGGCGCGGTACTCGACGGCGACCGCCCGCAGCTCCTGCAGGTGGACCACCTCGGGCACGGCCCACTCCTGGTCGGCGAACTCCGCGTACGCCGGCCCCGTCCACAAGGCCAGCGCCTCGTCGACCGTGGCGAGCGCGTCGGCGGGCCTGCCCTCCGCGAGCAGACCGGCCGCGGACTCCACCAACCGGGGGAACCGCCAGGCATCCACATCGTCGGGGCCGAGCATGAGCCGGTAGCCGGGCGGGGCGCTCACCAGCACCCTGGCCGCGGCCCGCGGCGCGCGCCCCGGCTCCAGGATCCGCCGCAGGTTCGAGACGTAGACCTGCAACGCGCCGAGGGCCTTCGGCGGGGGCTGGCCCTTCCACAGGTCGTCGATGAACCGGTCGGTGGACACGATGTGCCCCTGCGCGCAGACCAGCCGGGCCATCACGGCCCGATGGAGCGTCGTGCCCAACTCGACAGGACGACCGGCGACCTCCGCGCCTATGGAACCCAGGACCAGAACCCGCACCATGATGCGAAGCATAGGCGTGCGGATCAAAGCGGGTGAACAGCTTCATTTGGCACGTCCTCCGGTGGAACATTCGGCGGGCGGGCGGTGGTCGGGCAGAATAGGCCGGGCGGCGGGGGCGGGCCGGTGCGGGCCGCTTTCTGGGGCCGCGCCGAGCCAGAGAGAAGAAGGACCGTGACGACTTCGATCAACCAGCGGATCGCCGAGGAGCTCGGGGTCCGGGAGCGGCAGGTGGCCGCCGCCGTCGAGCTGCTGGACGGTGGGGCGACCGTGCCGTTCATCGCCCGGTACCGCAAGGAGGCGACCGAGATGCTGGACGACGCCCAGCTCCGGTCGCTGGAGGAGCGGCTGCGCTACCTGCGCGAGCTGGAGGAGCGACGGGCGGCGATCCTGGAGTCGATCAGGTCCCAGGGCAAGCTGGACGAGGCGCTGGAAGCGCAGATCATGGCGGCCGACTCCAAGGCGCGGCTGGAGGACATCTACCTGCCGTACAAGCCGAAGCGGCGGACCAAGGCGCAGATCGCCCGGGAGGCCGGTCTCGAGCCGCTGGCCGACGCGCTGCTGGCCGACCCGGGGCTGGACCCTACCGCCACGGCGGCGGCGTACGTCGGGGAGGCCGTGGCCGACGCGGCGGCGGCCCTGGAGGGCGCGCGGGCCATCCTGATCGAGCGGTTCGGCGAGGACGCCGACCTGATCGGCGACCTGCGGGAGAGCATGTGGAACCGCGGGCGGGTGGTCTCCCAGGTGAAGGAGGGCAAGGAGGATGCCGGGGCCAAGTTCTCCGACTACTTCGCCTTCGGTGAACCGTTCAGCAAGCTGCCCTCGCACCGCATCCTGGCCATGTTCCGCGGCGAGAAGGAGGAGATCCTCTCCCTCACCCTGGAGCCGGAGGAGCCGCAGGACGGGCCGAGCACCTTCGAGCAGCGCATCGCCCGCCGGTTCGGCGTCGCCGACCAGGGCCGCCCGGCCGACCGCTGGCTGCTGGACACCGTACGGTGGGCCTGGCGGACCAGGATTCTCGTGCACCTGGGCATCGACCTGCGCACCCGGCTCTGGCAGGCGGCCGAGGACGAGGCGGTCCGGGTGTTCGCCGCCAACCTGCGCGACCTGCTGCTGGCCGCGCCCGCCGGGACCCGCCCGACGATGGGACTCGACCCCGGGCTGCGCACCGGCGTGAAGGTGGCCGTGGTGGACGCCACCGGCAAGGTGGT
Organism: Acrocarpospora catenulata; assembly: GCF_018476525.1. Taxonomy (GTDB): domain Bacteria; phylum Actinomycetota; class Actinomycetes; order Streptosporangiales; family Streptosporangiaceae; genus Acrocarpospora; species Acrocarpospora catenulata. Next base: position 228,804 of record NZ_JAHCST010000001.1, on the reverse strand, counting down.
GGAGACCGCCACCATCTACCCGCACGAGCCGCGCCGGCAGTGGGACCAGTCGATCGCGGTGCTGGGGGCGCTGGCCCAGAAGCACGGGGTGGAGCTGATCGCGATCGGCAACGGCACGGCCTCCCGGGAGACCGACAAGCTGGCCGGGGAGCTGGTCAAGCTGATGCCGGGGCTGACCAAGATCGTCGTCTCCGAGGCGGGGGCCTCGGTGTACTCCGCCTCCGCGTACGCCTCCCAGGAGCTGCCCGGGCTGGACGTGTCGCTGCGCGGGGCGGTGTCCATCGCGCGGCGGCTCCAGGACCCGCTGGCCGAGCTGGTCAAGATCGACCCCAAGTCCATCGGGGTGGGGCAGTACCAGCACGACGTGTCGGAGCTGAAGCTGTCCCGCTCACTGGACGCGGTGGTCGAGGACTGTGTGAACGCGGTCGGGGTGGACGTGAACACCGCCTCCGCGCCGCTGCTCACCCGGGTGTCGGGGATCGGTTCCGGGCTGGCCGAGAACATCGTGCTGCACCGGGACACCCACGGCCCGTTCCGGACCCGGCGGGCGCTGAAGGACGTGGCCCGGCTGGGGCCGAAGGCGTTCGAGCAGTGCGCCGGGTTCCTCCGCATCCCCGGCGGGGACGACCCGCTGGACGCCTCCAGCGTGCACCCGGAGGCGTACCCGGTGGTCCGGCGGATGCTGACCGCGACGGGAAGCGAGCTGAAGTCGCTGATCGGGGACACGGGGGCGCTGCGGCGGATCAATGCCGCCGACTTCGTGGACGACACCTTCGGTCTGCCCACGGTGAGCGACATCCTCAAGGAACTCGAGAAGCCCGGCCGGGACCCGCGTCCGGCCTTCAAGACGGCCACCTTCAGGGACGGCGTCGAGAAGATCGCCGACCTGAAGCCCGGCCTGATCCTGGAGGGGGTCGTCACCAACGTGGCGGCCTTCGGGGCTTTCGTGGACATCGGCGTGCACCAGGACGGTCTGGTCCACGTGTCCGCGATGTCGGCGAACTTCGTGAAGGATCCCCGGGATGTGGTGAAGTCCGGTGACATCGTGAAGGTGAAGGTCCTGGACGTCGATATCCCGCGCAAGCGCATCTCGCTGACCCTGCGCCTGGATGACGAGGCGGCCCGCCCGGCGGCGCCCAACCGCGAACCCCGCCAGGGGGGCAAGGGCGGTGGCGGCGGTAAGGGCGGTGGGCGCGGCCAGAACCGTGGCGGCTCCGGCCGCGACAGCGCCCCTGCGGGCGGCGCGATGGCGGAGGCTCTCCGTCGCGCCGGCCTGACCGACCAGGGCAGGAAGAACCGGTAGATCTGGTACGTCCGACCGGTGGCCGTCATCCGATGGCCACCGGTCGCGCTTTTCCTGACCCTGCGGGGTCTTTCTTGCTGGCCTTCCGGGGCCTCTACAGGACCTTCGCCGGGGTCTCTGCGGACCTTCACGGGGCCTCTGTGGGCATTTCTGGGGCGTCTGCGCGGCCTTTGTGGGGGGCCGTCAGGCGGCGCGGTCCTCGGCGCAGGCCTGGGCGAGCAGGTCGAGGGAGATGCCGAGGGCGGCCCCGAGGGCGGCGATCGTGAAGAAGGCCGGAGTGGGGATGCGGCCTGTTTCGATCTTGCGGAGGGTTTCCGGCGAGAGGCCGGCGGCGGCGGCCACCTCGGGCATGCTGCGGGCGCCTCTGGCCTCGCGGAGCAGGCGGCCGAGGCGGTGGCCGCGCTGGTGGTCGAGTTCGGTGAGCGATGGTCGGACCATGAGAGCATCCTAGCAACCGTGATAAGAATCCCGGTATAACTATTGGGAAGCAGCGTGCGAGGAGGCACCATGGTCGAACTGAAGACACCGGGCGAGCTGGCGGCGATGCGGGAGGCCGGCCGCGTCGTCGGCCGCGCGCTCGACGCCGTCGCGGCGGCCGTGGCCCCCGGGGTGCGGCTGGCCGAGCTGAACGACATCGCGGCGACGGTCCTCGACGAGAACAAGGCGAGGTCGGCGTTCCTCGGCTACAAGCCCGACTTCGCGCCGACCCCGTTCCCCGCGGTGATGTGCACCTCGGTGAACGACGTGATCGTGCACGGGATCCCGGACCGGTACCGACTGCGCGAGGGTGAGCTGCTCACCCTCGACTTCGGGGCGTACCTGGACGGCTGGGCGGGAGACGCCGCCTTCAGCATGGTGGTGGGCAGCCGGGGAACGGAACGCCGCACCCCGCACCCCACACCCGAAATTACGGATATGTCGGGTGCCACACAGCCGATGCGGCAGACCACCACGGTCCTCAGCCCCGACGAACGGCTCATCGAAGTGGCCTGGATGGCCATGGAGGCCGCCATCCAGGCGGCCATCCCCGGCAACCGGCTCGGCGACATCGAACACGCCATCGGCCGGGTCGGCCGTGCCGCCGGATACGGCATCCCCGACGGCTTCGGCGGCCACGGCATCGGCCGCCACATGCACGAGGCCCCCTTCGTCCACAACGAGGGCCGCCCCGGCCGGGGCATGGTCCTCAAACCCGGCCTGACCATCGCGATCGAGCCCATGTTCCTGTCCGGCGGCTCCGACCGCTACTACACCGCCCACGACGGCTGGGCCCTACGCAGCTCCGACGGCACCCGCGCCGTCCACGTGGAACACACCGTGGCCATCACCGAGGACGGCCCGCAGATCCTCACCCTGCCCTGACCGCCGCCACGTTCGCCGAATCCTTGGAAGGTCGCACCAGGCTCCCACTCGGTGCGCAGGGAGCTGTGGCACCTGGTTCAGTCTCCCTATGCCGGAGACGCCGAAGGTGCGGCGCCGCCGGAGATGGGGCGGGCCGCGGTGGCCTGGGAGATCAGGCGTTCGTACTGGGCGGGGGCGGTGGTTTCGCGGCCGAGGCGGTGGCCGGTCAGGGTGCCGTGGTCGTCGCTGGAGCCGGTGGTGAGGAGGTTCAGGTCGGTGGCCAGGGCGTGGAGGTCGGCGCGTTGTTCGGGGGTGTGGTCGGGGTGGTCGGCCTCGAGTCCGGCCAGGCCTGCGGCGGCGAGTTCGGCGATCCACTCGTCGGGGACGGTCCTGCCGCGTTTGGCGGCGCGGGGGTGGGCCAGGACGGGGACGCCGCCGGCCGCGCGCGTGAGCCGTACGGCGCGGGTGGGGTCCAGGGCGTAGCGGGTTACGGACGCGCGCCCGCCCGGGCCGATCCAGGCGGGGGTGAAGGCCTCCTCCAGGGTGGCGATCACGCCGGTGGCCAGCATGGCGCGGGCGATGTGCGGGCGGCCGATCACGCCGCCGGCGGCGATGGACTCCACCATGGCCAGGGTGATCGGCACGCCGAGCTCGGCCAGCCGCGCCACCATGGCGGCGGCCCGGCCTTCCCTGGCCGCCCTGATGCGGGCCAGTTCGGCGGTCAGCTCCGGGTTGGCGGGATCGAACAGGTAGGCCAGCAGGTGGATGCTCATCCCGTCCCTGCGGCAGGACAGTTCCATGCCGGGGACCAGGGTGAGCCCGGCGGGCAGCGCCTGTGCGGCGGGCGCGTGCCCGGCCACCGTGTCGTGGTCGGTCAGCGCGAGCACGTCCAGACCGGCCGCGCGGGCCCTGCGCACCACCTCGGCCGGGGATTGCGTCCCGTCCGAGGCGGCGCTGTGGGCGTGCAGGTCGATCCGCACCCGCTGGTCAGCCTTCCTCGGGCGCCTGCACGGCGGCGATGAACTTGTCGATCACCTCGTCCGGCAGCGTGCCCCGGGCGGGCACCTCGATGCCCTGCTCGGCCGCCCACTTGCGGACGTCGCTGTTGGTGTGGCCGCGCAGCCGCTGCGGCTCGGCGGCCCGCCGGGACCTGGTCGCCTGCTTGACCTCCCGGCCCCGCTCCAGGGCCAGCTCGATCAGGCTGACCGCGTCGCGCAGCCGCCGGTCGTTGACCTCCGACAGGTCGATCGCGAAGGTCCGCTGCAGGAGCTGGAACTCCCTGCGGACCACGTCCTCCCCCTCGGACTGATCAAGATCATCAATCAGAATGACCTTCTCCGCCACTAGCCCCTCCCCCAGTCGAGACATGCCAAGACCCGGGTAATGGTACTGGGATCTCAGGGGTCTCAGGTCTCAGGCGATCGACTGCCACCAGCCGTCCACCAGGGGCGGCTGGTCCACGGCCACCCGCTCGCCCGGTTTCGGCACGGCCAGCCGTACGCCCCGGGCCTTGGTCTCCCGCCAGAGCCGGTCCACCGGCTCGGCCCAGGCGTGGAAGGCCAGGATGAAGGTGCACCAGTGCACGGGGACCAGCAGGTCGGCGCGGAGGTCGAGGTGGGCGGCGACCGCCTCCTCCGGGGTCATGTGGATGTCCGGCCAGGACTCGCTGTAGGCGCCGATCTGGATGAGGGCCAGGTCGAAGGGGCCGTACTTGGCGCCGATCTCGGCGTAGCCGGAGAAGTAGCCGGAGTCGCCGGTGTAGAAGACGCGGCGGTGGGCGCCGGTCACCACCCAGGAGCCCCAGAGCGTGCCGTTGCGGACGAGGCCGCGACCGGAGAAGTGGCGGGCCTCGGTGACGGTGATGCGCAGACCGGCGACGGTGGCCCCCTCGTCCCAGTCGAGTTCGACGATGCGGGACGGGGGCACGCCCCACCGCTCCAGGTGGGCGCCGACGCCGAGCGGGACCAGGAAGGGCGCCGACTGAAGGCCGACCAAGGTCCGTACGGTGGGCATGTCCAGGTGGTCGTAGTGGTCGTGGGAGATCACGATGGCGTCCACCTGGGGAAGGGTGTCCAGGGGCACGGGCGGCCGGTGGAGGCGGCGCGGGCCCAGGTGGGGGGCGGGCGAGCAGCGGTCGCTCCAGACCGGGTCGAACAGCACCCGGCGGCCCTCGATCTCGATCAGCGTGGAGGCGTGGCCGTACCAGACGAGGTCCAGGCTGCTCAGCGGGGTGGCGGAGGGCGTCAGAAGGGGGACCTCCTGGTGCGGGCGGCGCTGCTCGCGGTCCAGGATGAAGTCGCGCACGATCTGGTTGCCCTGGCCGGCAGGGGTGATCGCGGTCTCCGCCCGGTTGGTGAACCGTTTACCGTCGAACTGCGGGGAACGGCGCATGCGTGCCAGCCGTTCACCCGCCGGTTTCGCTCCCATCGCGGCGGGGATGTCCCGCATCGCCCAAGCGGCCCCCGCCGCTGCCAATCCCGCTACCAGCCACCCCGTTTTACGCATACAAGGATGTTGTCACAGGGCCAGGGTGACCGTGATGGGGGCATGGTCGGAATCCGGTGTGTCGCGGCGCACGCCCGGCAGGTCGCCCACCGAGGGCAGACCGTGGTCCAGCACCGAGTGCACCGTCTGGATCCGCTCCAGCAGGGCGCGGCTGACCAGGATGTGGTCGATCAGCTCGGGGCGGCCGTGGTAGACCCTCGAATAGCGTTCCGCCTCGGGGATGCGGGGGGCGAGGTTCCACAACCGCCAGCGGTCGCCCCGGTCGCGGATGCGCTCCCCCGAGGTGCCGATCTCGGATCCGGGCGGCCCGACCAGGATCTGCGTGGTGGCGGCCTCCACCCCGTCGTTCAGGTCCCCCAGCACGATCAGTTTCCTGGTCTCGCCCTCGCCCAGCAGCAGTTCGTCGGCCAGGCCGCGCAGGGTGACCGCTTCCGCCGTTCTGCGGTAGAGCGCGTACGCGCCGGCTCTTGCCCTTTCCCCCTCGTCGCGGGGCTGGAAGCGCCCGCCGGGGAAGCTGAGCAGCTTGGACTTCAGGTGCGCGGCGACCAGGGTCAGGTCGTCACCGGCGCGGACGGCCAGCATGCCCCGGCTGGTCGTGCCCACGGTGTCGCCGTCGTCCTCGTGCTGCACGGGGTCGAGCGGCCGGGGAAACGCCGTCCGGTCGTGCAGCACGGTCAGCGGCAACCTGCTGACGAAGCCGACCCGGATCCCGCGCCCGTCCGGAATCTGCGACAGCTCGACGTGCCACTCCCCGTCCAGCAGCCCGACCAGATCCGCCAGCGCCGCCGGCTCCCCCACCTCCTGCACCCCGAGCACGTCCGGCCCGATCTGCGCGATCGTGCCCGCCAGCGCTTTCAGCTTGGCCTCGTACGCGGCCTCATCACGGGGCCCGAACTGCCCGCCCGGCCGATACAGGTTCTCCAGATTCCAGGTCCCAACCACAACCATGGCCCGCCCCCACCAAGAACAAATCCCGAAATTTCCTGGCTCGTGCTCCTAACTATGCCGGGCACGGCCTCCTAAAACCGCTCAAACTCCATAACAATGCGAATCCAACCGACAACGCCCCGCTAAACGAGCGGCACCGCCCCCGACTCCACCGCCCGCCAGAGCGTATCGGCCTAGGATCGGCGCATGGTGACTGTTGGGTTTATTCGTGGGGTGGCGTTGGGGTTGCCGCGGACCGAGGAGCGGCTTGTCCGGGAGCGGGTGACGTTTCGGGTGGGGAGGATTGTGTATTTGGCTGTGGCGGCTGATGAGTTGTCGATGGGATTCGGGTTTCCGAAGGAGGAGCGGGCGGGGCTGGTGGCCGCGGAGCCGGAGAAGTTCTTTCTGCCTCGGGAGTCGGATATGCGGTTTCACTGGGTGCGGGGGTGGCTGGCGGCGCTGGATGAGGAGGAGACGCGGGAGCTGGTGGTGGAGGCCTGGCGGATGTGTGTGCCGAAGAAGGTGTCGGCTCTGGTGCCGTAACGGCGACAAAGGGGTGGATCTTGGGTTGGTAGGGTTGCCGGATGCGTGACGATGGTGCGGATCCCCGGCCGGTTCGGGGGGCGGTTCGTGAGGTTCACCGGCTGGATCGGACGGCCTCGCTGGCGTACTCGCCGGATCTGGACGGTCTGGCCGATCCGGGGGAGATCGTGTGGGCCTGGGTGCCGTACGAGGAGGATCCCTCGCGGGGGAAGGACCGGCCGCTGCTGGTGGTGGGGCGGAACGGGCGCCGGCTGCTGGGGATGATGTTGTCCAGCAAGGGCGACGGCGGGGATGAGTGGCTGCCGTTGGGCTCGGGGGCCTGGGATCGGAGCGGGCGGCCGTCGTACCTGCGGGTGGATCGGGTTTTCGAGCTAGCCGAGGATGACATCCGGCGGGAGGGCGCGATCCTCGATCAGGATCGGTTCGTGCGGGTGGCGGCGTTTCTGATGCGTACGCACGGCTGGGCCGCCGACGGCTGAGCCGGTTTCAGCGGTCAACCGAGACGGCGGTCCGTTACGCCGACACCAGCCCCTTCCAGTACGTCTCCCCGGTGGGCCTGGCGGTCGACAGCGTCTACGTCCACTGATTGCTTGGCACGCTTCCGGCGATGTCTGCCCGTGGCCTTGGCGGCCCGCGCGAGCCGGCGTACGTGCAGCCCGGTCGCGATGAGGGAGGCGCCGAGCGCCAGGGCGAGCACGCCGGTGGCGACGGCGGCGCCGGGTGAGACGCCCGAGGCGCCCCCGGCCACGGCCGTCACCGCGTCGGGCCGCAGGTTGAGGGTGTCCGGCGAGGCGTTGAGCGTGTCACGGACCAGGCGCGGGACGCCGTACCCGACCACCTTGGATTCGTCCCTGACCTTGCGTTTTAACCAGACGCGGTCGACGTTCGCCTCGATGGTGTGGAGTTTCCCGTTTTCGACTTTCTCCACGATTCCCACGTGGTCGATGCCTTTGATGTCATCGCCGCCCGCCCAGTCGAAGAAGACCAGCGCGCCCGGTTCCGGAGTGTCCGTCCAGGCGTTGTGCTGCTCGAACCAGCGCGCGTGCGAGGGGGTCCAGGCGAACGCGCCCACGTAGTCGGTGACCCCGGCACGGTCGGCCGCCCAGGCGATGAACATGTCGCACCAGGGCGCGTTCCGGTATTGCGGATCTTTGACGGTTTCCGCGTACCACGCCCCGAACTTGGTGTGCTGGCCAGGCTTCTCCCGGTAACCAAGTTCCCCGGTGACGACGGCTAACAGGTCCTCAGTGATCGTGTCCCCAGGGGAACGTTCCAGCACACTTCCTCCATAACCGCCCGATAACAATCGACTGTAGTTCGGAAATGTCGGACTCGCGGCGCTTTTCCGGGGAAAACAGATACGTCAAGTTTCGCCAAGGGAAGAAACGCCAGCGTGCGGGGCCAATGATGTGATCGTTTTCCCGTTATGATCTGTGCCCTGGGGATAGATCGTGGGGGTTGGGGAGAGCTTGTGGACCATCGTTTCCTGTTCGCGGCGGCGGGGATCCTCGCTGTGGGCGTGGCCGGCGGGGCCGTACTGATCGCACGCCAGCAGCCGGCGCACGAGCCGGTGGCGGCGACCACGCCGCAGGCGCGACCGGCGCCGGCCGGACTGGCCGTGCCCGCCCAGCCGGAGGTGCTGAAGGCACGGGAGGGGGTGCGGCCGGACAAGCGGCAGGTGGTGAACGGCCGGGTGCAGCCCGCCCGGGTCACCGTGCCGAACCACGCGAACGGCAAGTACGTCACGGTCCGCCACAAGGCGGACGCGCCGAAGGGTGAAGGGCCGCTCTACCGGTACATCGTGGAGGTGGAGCAGGGCCTGCCGTACTCCGGGGACGACTTCGCCGACGAGGTGCACCGGATCCTCAACGACCCGCGGGGCTGGGGCCGGTTCAAGCGGGTCACCTCGGGTCCGGTCACGGTCCGGGTGTCGCTGTCCAGCCCGGTCCAGGTCGACGACCAGTGCTTCCCGCTCCAGACCGCCGGGCGGCTGTCCTGCTTCAACGGCACCCGCGCGGTGATCAACGCGATGCGCTGGAACGAGGGCGCGGACAGCTACGGCAAGGACCTGGCCTCCTACCGCGAGTACCTGATCAACCACGAGGTCGGCCACAGCCTCGGCCACGGCCATAAGCAGTGCCCAGGCAAGGGCAAGCTCGCGCCCGTCATGGTCCAGCAGACCAAGTCGGTCGGGTCGTGCGAGCCCAACCCCTGGCCCCACCCGGGACGGCTAAGGTCGGAGCTATGAACGTGGATCGGCGCCAGGTGCTGGCCTACCGCGTCGCGGCGCAACAGCTTGACCGCACCGCTCTTCCCCCCAGCGAACTCGCCGTCCTGGACCTGGGCGTCCAGGACACTCCGTACGGGTCGGCCCGGCAGGCCGTGTCGGCCCGCACCTCGGCCGACCCGGAGGACTCGGCGCTCACCCTGGTCTGGTCCACCAGGGGCGCGCCGCACCTGCACCGCACGTCCGACCTCCCCGCGCTGGCCGCCGCGCTCTGGCCGGTCAGCGACGCGGACGCGACAGCCCGGATCGCGACCGCGCAGATCAAGGAGGGCGCCAAGCTCGGCCTGGCCGCCTTCCGCTCGGCGGCCAAGGCCATGCACGACGTGGTCATCCAGCCGATGTCCAAGGGCGAGGTGAGCAAGGCGGTCAGCGCCCAGATCCCGGAGTGCCTCACCTACTGGTGCCGGGGCTGCTCCGCGCAGCACATCTCCGGCGCCCTGTTCCAGCAGGTCGGCCTGGCCGCCGGGGTACGGCTGACGCCGCAGGGCTCGGCCACCACGCTGGCCCCGGCCACGCACCGGCCGGCCGTGCCCACCCGGTCGGTGGCCCCGGAGTCGGTGGTCCGCGCGTACCTGACCCTGCTCGGCCCGGCCACCCCGGCCGAGGCGGCCAAGTTCCTGGGCACCACGCTCACCGAGGTCAAACGCATGTGGCCGAAGGACCTGGCCGAGATCCGGATCGACGGGCGCAAGGCCTGGCTGCCCGCCGAACGGGTGCCCGCCCTGCGCGAGGCGCCGAGCCCCCGGCTGCTCCGGCTGCTGCCGCCGTCCGATCCGTACCTGCAGGCCAGGGACCGCACGCTGCTGGTGCCCGAGAAGGCCCGGCAGTCCGAGATCTGGCGCATTCTCGGCAATCCCGGCGCGGTCCTGCTGAACGGGGAGATCGCCGGGACCTGGCGGGCCAAGATGGCGGGCAAGAACGTCCTGGACCTCACGGTCACCGCGTTCGAACCTCTCCCCCGCCCGGCCCTGGAGGCGGAGGCCGACCGCGTCGGCCGGGTGCGCGGCGCCCGCGCCACCCGCGTCCTGGAGGCGACCTGACCGCTGCGGCCCGGCCCGCCTAAGCGGACTCGCGGATGATCAACTCCGGCTCGAAGATCACTGATGTGACGCGGCGGGCCGGATCGTCGATGTGGGCGAGCAGCAGGCGGGCCATCTCGGCGGACATGTCCTCGACCGGGTGGCGCACGGTGGTGAGCGGCGGACGGCAGGCGGTGGCGGCGCTGCTGTCGTCGAAGCCGACCACCGCGAGGTCCTCCGGGACCCGGCGGCCGTGCGCCTGGGCGACCACCAGCGCGCCCTGCGCCATCAGGTCGTTCCCGGCGAACAGGCCGTCGATGTCGGGGTGCTCGGCGAGCAGGCGCTCCATCGCCAGTTCGCCGCTCTCCTGGGTGAAGTTCCCCTCCACACTGGGCAGGTACGCGTACCCGTGCCTGGCCATCGCCTCCCGGAACCCGGAGAGCCGTTCCAGGCTGGCGGGCACGTCCAGGGGGCCGGAGATGGTGGCCACCCGCTGGCAGCCGCGAGCCACCAGATGGTCGGCGGCCAGCCGGGCTCCGGTGCTGTGCGCGACGTCCACATAACTGATCCTGATCGGCTGGGCGGGCCGCGCGAAGAGCACCACCGGCGGGCCGGACTCCACCAGCTGGGCCGGGAGGGGATCCTCGGCGTGGGTGGAGACCAGGATGGCGCCGTCCACGTGCCCCTGTCTCAGGTAGTCGACCACCTGGGCCCGCGCGTCGGCGGCCTCGGCCAGCATCAGGACCAGATGCACGCCCAGCGGCCGCAGATGCCCCGATATCCCGCTCACCACCCGCCCGAAGAACGGATCGGTGAACACCCGGGCGAAGAACTGCCCCGCCCCCGAGACGACCAGGGCGATGGACCCGGTCCTGCCGGTGACCAGTGATCTGGCCGCCCGGTTGGGCACGTAGCCGACGGCCGCGACCGCCTGGCGTACGGTCTCTTGGATACTCGGGTCGACGTTTCGGATCCCGTTGATGACCCTGGAGACGGTGGCGCGAGAGACCCCCGCAGCCCTGGCGACGTCCTCAAGAGTGGGCGAGGCCGGGCGATCTTCCCTCATGGGAGAACTCTAACCCATCAACGGGAGAGCGCTCTCCATGCTAGCGCCGCTGATGGGCGCTAGAGGTGTCTGGCGCGGGGACCACGGCGCCCAAGCACTGGAGCAGGTCTCCAGCGCGGTGAGCAACGTCTCGTTCGCCTAGCCAGCGCGAGAGCAAGATCGGGCATCCGACCTCACTTGTATAGAAAATGACCCAGCCCCATAAAAACAGCCATCGTTGCGGACCAATAAAGTGCTGCAGTTGACCCCCATAGGAGGCCCGACCGCTCTATGATCATCCAGCGGAAGAGGGAAGAGTGTCACGCACGCTTCCTGCTATAGATATTTCAGCACTCAGGAGACGTATGCCCTCCGAACCGGGGAAGATCAAGACCCTGCTGGTCAGGGCGCTCATCTGCGCGACAGTATTCATGACGGCAGCCACCACCACTACCGCCATGAACTCCTACTCTGACGAACACAGGAATGCCGTTACATCCACACAGTTGGCCAGCTGAGCCAATTTGGCGACTTCTGGATGATACGCCAGAGATGGCGCTCATCCAGAGTTGCCAGCCTCACAATACAATCGAAGGGCTCAAGTTCTCTACCCTGTCTTTTAATGATCTTCCCGAATCCACCACCAAACACGATTGCCGGCTCCAGCGCCGTGATCGCTACGAGGTGTACGGACCAGCCGTAACAGTGAACGTTCGCGGCACAGTTCTACAGGCAGACCTAAGTTGACCTGGCAAAATTCCTGGCCGGTGAGGAGTTTGGGGGAATATGTGACAGTCGAAATCAACCATATGGTCGAATGCGCGAACCTCGACGACTGCTGGAGTGTCGTCCACGGCGATTAACGGCCGGACCAGGCACACATTTTGTCCAACCCAGAAAAGCTCAACTACCCAACGGTAATCACATCGAATGCGGAAGAGTAAGACAAGTAACCTCATTAACCTCGATGTTTCACGATCTTCGTCTGGTCGGCTGAGCGGTTCGGCTGGGAGTTGATTTCGCCGTCTTGGTCAGTCTGGTGGCCCGGCTGTCGCGCCGGGTGGGCGGGGTTCCACGGGCCCGCTGGGTGTCCCTTCTCGTCGTCGGGGCGGGTTTGTGCTGGTCAGGTCGGAGCCGGGAGCGCTTGTAGCCGGGTGATGGCGGCGGCGAGGTGGCCGGCCCAGGGCCAGTGTGCGGTGATGCGCAGGCGGAGGCGTCGGCCGCCGCGGACCAGGCGGGCGGCGACGGCGAACAGTCTCAGCCGCAGTCGTTTGGGTTCGTAGCGGCGGGCCGGTCCGTGCAGGGCGAGCATCTGCATCCAGGCCAGCAGTTCGCATGCCAGCGCGACGATCTCGCACCAGATCAGGTTCTGGGTGAAGTCGTGCAGCGGCAGGTTGCGCAGGCCGGTGTCCTTGGCGGCGCGGATGCGGTCCTCGCAGCGGGCGCGGCGGCGGTGCCGCAGTTCCAGGTCGGCGAGCTGACGGTCCGGGTGTTGGTGACGAAGCAGACACCCCATGAGCTTTATGGTCAAGCTGCGAGGCCGCTGTAACGATGCGACCAGGCGGTTGCTTGATCGTAGTAGGTGTGGGTTTTGAGGCAGCCGTGCAAGATGCCGACGAGGCGATTGCCGACCTGGCGGAGGGCGGCGTTGTGGCTGATGTCGCGGGCCCGTAATTCGTCGTAGTAGGCGCGGGCGCCGGCGTCGTGGCGGGCCGCTGAGAGGGCCTGCGTGTGAAGGGCGTCCACCAAACGATCGTTGTGAACGAAACGAGCGTGCACTGTTTTGGACTTGCCCGACTGGCGCGTGATCGGGCTGGTGCCGGCGTAGTTCTTGCGGGCCTTGGCGCTGGTGTAGCGGCCCGGCGCGTCGCCGAACTCCGCGAGCACCCGGGCGCTGGTGATGACGCCCAAGCCAGGCTGGGAGAGGTAGACCTCAGCGTCCGGATGGCGACCAAGATACGCCTCGGCCTGCTCTTCCAATGTCTTGATCTGCGAGTTCAGGGTCTGCAGGACCGCCACGGTCGCCCGGACTGTGGCCGCGTAGGCACCCGTGACGATCTCGGATTGGCCCAGGTGCTCGGTGCACAGCGCATCCCGGATCGCAGCGGCTTTAGCCGCGGCATCACGGCGGCGGGAGCGTTTGAGCACAGCGGAGATCCGGGCGATGGACAGCTTGGCCGCGCTGACAGGGTCGGCGGCCTCGGCCAGCAGTTCCAAGGCGTCAGGCCCGGTCAGCGTCAGCGGCGCGTAGGCGGCCAGGGCGGCGGGGAAGTAGTCGCGCAGGACCGCCCGTAGCCGGAGTGTCTGCCGGGTCCGCTCCCAAATCATGGTCTGGTGAGCGCGGGCCACGACCTTCACCGCCTCACACTCGTTGGAGTCGGCCGCGACTGGGCGCAACTGGTGACGACGAGTTCGGATCATGTCCGCAAGAGTGCGGGCGTCGGCCTTGTCGCTTTTGGCCCCCGACAGCGACACCAGCTCACGATGCCGAGCCGCCTGCTTCGGATTCACCCCGTAGACCTGGTAGGCCGCACCTGCCCGTCGGCGTCGTAGGCGGGCGTCCACGCATCGGGAGGCAGAGCCAGGATCGCGGCGGCGATGTCGTCGCTGAGGGTGAACCCGATGGAGTAGGCGAGCCGGCGGCCGGGTTTGTTCAGCCAGGACAGGAACTCGTGGGTGCCGCCGCCGGAGTCGGTGTGGATCAGCACCTGCCGCCGGCGCGGTTTGGGGAGCTGGGCCGGGGCCAGGCGGGTGACCTCGATGTGGTCGGCGGCGGTGTTGGACCCGGCGTTGCCGGGCCTGAGCATGATGGCCAGCGGCTCCCTGGCGGCGCCGGGACCGTGGTCGGCGAAAACGGTCAGCGGGTGGAAGCCGTAGGTCTTCTTCCAGGTCGGTGTGGCGTGCTGTTTGTCGGAGTGGGCGATGACGATGGTGGCGTCGATGTCGAGGGGGATCAGCTCGCCGTCGGTTCCGGATGCGTCCTGCCCGGACAGTGACCAGGCCCGCTGCCGGGCGGCGGCCCGGGCGGTGCGGATCGCCTGGAGCGCGCGGGCGGGGTCGGCGGCCAGCCGGTCGATCAGCCGGGACACCGTCGGATCGGATGCCACGGGTCCGAACAGGTCGGGCTGGGTGCGCAGTATCGCGATGTCGGCCAGGCAGTCCCCGCCCAACGCCAGCGTGAGGGCCAGGTCGGTGATGATCTTTCCGGGGTCGTGGATCGCTCGTGATGGCCGCCACCGCTCCAGCTGCGCCGACAGCGCATTGCCCAGGCCGGTGACCCGCAGCGTCTCTGCCAGCAGCAGCCCGCCGGCTTGCGAGATGAGTCCCGAGCCGTCGGCGGACGCCACGATCTTGCGCTGGGAGACGATAGTCTTCACGTGAAAAGTGCCTTCTGAACTGGCGCGGATTGGACCCTAGACAAGCCCTATCCTCCCAGTTCAAAGGCGCTTTTCTCATGTAGGCGATCAAGCTGGCTCAAATTCACCGTGAAAGCCGCAGGTTAACGACATGCACTGCCCGATTTATCCTGTATCTATGGATCGGTCGAGTCGTGCACGTGTTGTCCTGGCCTCAGGCACACCCAACCTGTCGAAGTTGGTAGCCGCCTCCCGCCAGCACGCCTCCGCCTCCGCGCGCTCCTGACTATGGAAGAGGGATAGTCCCATTCGATCCAATATCAAAGATTCCTGGTAGATATCCTTGATGTCGCGAGCGATACCCAGCGCCCGCCGGTAGTGCTCCAAGGCGACATTGTGGCGGTGAGCTCGTCGATGCACCTCACCAAGACCGAACAGTGCCTTGCTCTCCAAGTATCGATCCGAGAGTTCCAACGCTCCCGTCAACGCATGTTGATGATGGATCAATGATTCGCCCTCGCGGTTCATGCTACCCAAACAGAATCCAGTCTCATTGAGAATCTCGGAATTAGCTCGCCGATCACCCAATTCATTGTAGATCTGCAGCGCCTTTCGGTAGAAGTCAAGCGCACTATTGTACTCACCGAGTTCCCGCCGCAGATTCCCGGAGTTGGCCAGCCATGTGGCCTGGTGCTGCCTGCTCATTTCACTTTCCAGCACGGCGGCCTGCTCCAGATGTCGCCTGGCGGAAGCGTACCGACCTAATCGGAGCTCCACCTCCTGCACATTATTCAATGTTATCATCTGTCCGCGGTCATCGCCGATCTCCTTACTGACCCGGAGCGCCTCCTGAAACTGGTCTGCGGCTTGAATGTAATCGCCCAGGTGCCAGGCCAAGATAGCCAGGTGGTTTAGGCTGTTCACTTCCTCGTGGTGGTCACCGAGCATCTTTCTGATGTTCAGCGCCTCCCGGCAATATTCGCGCGCCGTTTCGAAATCGGCACGGTGCCAATAAATCCGGCCAAACTGGTCGAGTAGCTCGGCGATCCCGGATTGGTCGTTCAAAGCACGGCGAATGGCCAGTCCCTCGGTGGCGAACCGAATCGCCTGCTCATAGTTTCCAATACGCCAGTTCACCTTCGAGGCCTCCGCCAGGGCACGGGCCAGCCCTGGCTGGTCCGCGAGTTCCCGCCACCCGCTGATGGCCAACTCGTGAAGGTATGTGGCCTCCTTCCAGTTACCCCCCGCTTCGAGGAAGTGACTGAGGACATGAGGGAACAGCGTCGCATGCCGCGCCCAACCGTCTGCGGATGCGTACCGGATGAGGTGGATGAGGTTGTCCATTTCCTTCTCCAGCCATTCCCGCGCCTCGTCAGCGGAGCGGAATTCGGGTCTCACCTGAGGTACATGGGCGATCTCGATATGTGGGCGTGCTCGGAAGGGAGGCAACATCCGGTCGGCTTGATCGGCTAGGTGGAGATAGAAGTCGAGAACTCGGGCCATGGCTGCCCGGCGCTGTGGCGCAGGGTCGTTTTCGGCGAGGGAGCGGGCGTACTCCCAGATCAGGTCGTGGAAACAGTAGCGGCCGCGGATTGGTTCGGTGATGAGGTGGTGGTCGTGGATGCCATCAAGGAGGCGTTCGGTGGTGGCACGGTCCTCGGACAGGAGAGCGGCGGCACAGTCGATGGTGATTTCGGGGCTGGGGTGCAGACCGAGTGAGCGAAAGGTCTGGCGGTGGCGGTTGTCGAGTTCCTGGTAGGAGCATTCGAAGGCGGCGATGACTTCACGGTTCTCAGCGCGGAGTTCGGCGAGGCGGCGCCCCTTCTCACTGAGCCGGGCAACGACATCGCTGACCCGCCAGGAGGTGCGGCCTCCGAATTGCTGTCCGGCCAGGACGATCGCGAGTGGAAGGTATCCGCAAAGCTCGACGACCTTCGCTACATCCTCGGTCTCTCGGCTGAGTCGCGGACCGATAATCCGCCCGAGCAGAGTGATGGCATCGTCATGTGGCAGTGGGTTCAAGGTCAGGGGTGGCGCATCATCGAGACCCGCCAGTCGGCGCCTACTGGTGATCAAAACCAAGCTGCCTGGAGCGCCGGGAAGTAGGTGGCGAATCTGCTCATGACCGGTCGCGTCATCAAGCACGATTAGCATGCGGCGACGAGCCAGTTCGGTCCGCCACAGGGTGGCACCCTCGTCCAGACTTTTCGGGATGCGCTCTCCCGGTATGCCGATCGCACGGAGCAGGCGGGTGAGCGCGTCAAATGGGTCCAATGCGGCGTTCTCACTGCGGTGACCGTACAGATCGAGGTAAATCTGCCCGTCCGCGTACCGCGGGGCCAGCATGTGGGCCACGTGCAGGGCCAGGGTCGACTTCCCGACGCCGGCCATTCCATCCACTCGCAGAACGGTGACGGCCGTAGCGCGGGCTGCGGCCATGGCGGTCAGCTGGGAGATCTCCTCAGCTCTGCCGGTGAAGTTGAACACATCGCGGGGAAGGCCGCTGGGAGGCTGAGCAGCGAGACGAGGCCGAGGGAGGAGGGTCGGGTCGCTGCGAAGGATACGCTGATGAAGTTCACGCAGTTTGTGGCTGGTTTCGGAGCCTAATTCGTCGTGGAAGCGCCGCTGGGTATCGCGGTAGACGGCCAAGGCCTCGGCAAGGCGGCCACTGCGGTACAGGGCCAGCATCTGCATTTCGACCAGCCGTTCATTGAGCGGGTACTGAACAATGAGATCGCGCAGCTCGCCCACAAGGTCGGCGTGGAGACCGATCTGGAGTTCGAGATCGGCGCGTTCGATGAGGGCGGAGAGCAACTCCTCCTCAATCACCTCACGCGTGCGGTCCGCCCATGAACCGGTGAGGCCGGAGAGGGGCTCTCCGCGCCAGAGGAGGGACGCCTCGCGGAGCAGGCGAATGGCTTGCTCGCGGTCGCCGGTCGCCTGGACGGCGCGAGCCCGAGCGCGCAGCATCCGGAACCGGTGCAGGTCAACACTTTCCTCCGCGATGTCCAGCACGTATGCGCCGGCCCGGTTGCGTAGATTCGCACCACCATTCGGCAGCCACTTTCTGATCCGCGCGACGTTCTGATGTATTTGGGACCGCGCATTTGACGCTTGATCATCGTCCCATATACGACTGATGAGCGACTTCACCGGTACCGGCTGGCCGGGAGCGAGGAGCAGGATGGCCAGGATGTGGCGTTCTCGCGCCCACCCGATCTCGATCGGGCCGTTTTCGGACAAGGCCTGAATCTGGCCAAGAATGCGAAATTCCACCGGCTGTCCCATTGGAGGGAACGGTTCTCTCTGGCCGGAATCTTTTCATCTTCCGGGACCTGGATCCAGGCCGGATTGCCATTCTGTCAGATATGACAGAACCAGTAAGGTTCCCGCAAGGTTCTCCGCAAGGTCAGATGTGGACGCTCACAGCAAGGCGAAGGGGGTCGCCGACGACCAGATGATCAAGGGGGCTTCAGAGGGGCGATGGCAATTCACGAATGGCGCCGAGTGCCGGTGGGCCTGGACGCGCGCAAATGGGTGACTCGAGGAAACTGCAAGACCTTGTTGGTGATCGTTCACACGGTCACATCGGGGCAGCGACTCCTGGACGCGGCTCGATTGGTCGATTCCGACACGCGCGTCCAGGTGATGTTCACGATCGCACCGGACGTCTTCAACAACGGCGTGGAAGAATTCGTACAAAGTATCGAAGGGCTGCTGCTGCCCTGGCAGCAGGCCGTGAACACGCGATTCGACCTGGCCATCGCGGCGGCTTACGGCCACGTTCATGAGGTGCACGCGCCGCTGATCGTCATGGAGCACGGGAACGGGTTCAACAAGCGAGTGTCCTGGGCACCAGGCAAGCACGTGGCAGGGGAACGGCCCACTTACGGTCTGGACGCGCAGCGGCTGGTCCGGAACGGGAACGTGATCGCGTCCTCGATCGTGCTTTCGCACCAGACCGAACTGGGACGCCTGGGGCGGGCCTGTCCGCAGGCCCTGCCGGTGGCGCAGGTAGTCGGCGACCCTTGCTACGACCGACTGGCGGCCAGTATGCCCAATCGCAACCTATACCGGCGGGCGCTCGACGCCGGCCCTCGCCAGAAGGTACTGGTGGTGACGTCAACCTGGGGACGGCACTCGCTGTTCGCCCGACGGCTGGACCTGTTCTCCAGAGTGGTCCACGAACTGCCAGCGAACGAGTACCGCGTAGTGGCACTGCTCCACCCGAACGTCTGGTTCGGACACAGCCGCTGGCAGGTCCGGACCTGGCTGGCCGACTGCCAGCGGCGAGGGCTGCGGATCCTGATGCCGGAGCAGGATTGGCGCGGGGTTCTGGTGGCGGCCGACTGGGTGATCGGCGATCAAGGGTCAGCGACCCTGTACGGCGCGTCGATCGGTGTGCCGGTGGCCCTGGCCAGCTTCGAGGCATCCGAGGTGGATCCGGAGTCGGCGATGGCCGACCTAGCCGCCGTCGTGCCCAGAATCAATCGGTACCAACCACTCCGCACTCAACTGGACCGGGTCGCGGCCGTGCTGAAGCCCACCGACTACCAGCGGGTTGAGGAGCGCGTCACCTCCGAGCCCGGCCGTTTCCACCGCAACATGCGGCGGCTGATGTACCGGCTCATGGGCCTGCGCCAGCCGTCGAGCGTGCCCATCGCGATTCCCGTCCCGCTACCGGTGCTCGTCACGGGTTTGGAGGGGTGACCATGCTGGTGGTCCCGCATTTTTTCCGGCAACGGTACCCGCTGCGCCTAAGCCGCACTACGACTATCGCACCGCCTCATTCGGCGCTGCCCGCCTTGCTGATCATCCCGCGCGAGGGTCCGTTACGGGCACCGCACCTGATGGTGCTCACCGGGTCGTCCGTCGGTGGGCTGCCCCGGGGGGACCTCGTCACGGACGATGCGCACATCGTGGCCGACTCCGACGATCGCCGAGACCAGGGCTGGCACGAGATAGCTGACGTCCTGGTCACCCGGCAGCAGTTCGCGGGAGTGCTCGACCGCTATGTCGGATGTGCCGTCGCAGTCGCTCGGGGCGACCAGGGCTGCCTGATCGGCACACGGCATGGACTTGTCGCCGAGATCACCGGTACCGCCGGGCTCATGGCCGGAACCGATCCCTGGCCGGCCACGTTCGGCTCGTTCCTGTACTGCTGGCTGACGGCCAAGCTTCCCCTGGCCAGCTTGGCCTCTGCCGCCATCATCGCTGGTCGCTACATCCATTCCCCCGGCAGTGAGCCCGGTGAAATGGACGTGGCTGGCCGCGCCCGGATCAGTCTGGGGTACGGCACATGACACCTCGAATCGTGGTGGCCGGAGCCACCAGCTTCTACCTGTCGGTCGGCGTGCACGAGTTCCCCGTACACTACCGCCCGACGTGTACGCCGCGGTGGTTGTCGGGTGGCGTGTCCGGTGCCGCCGCGCACATCGCAAGCACCCTGCACACCCTAGGTGGCAGCATCCGGCTCTGCACGGTCGTGGGCTCGGACCTGGTCGGTGCCGGCATACGGGCCGAACTGGACAAAAACGGCCTGCTCGGACCCGGCGTGATCACCAGCGAGAACTCATCGACGGGCGTCGTCCTGGTTGGGCCGGACGGCCGACGTATGGGCTATCCGCACCTGGCCCCCGTCAACAACGTCGCCTATCCCTTCGACGTCCTCGCCAGTCAGTCTCGGGGAGCCGAGCTATTGGTGCTGACGAATGCGAAGTTCGTCCGCCCTTTGGTCGCCCCCGCCGCCGAGTTGGGTGTTCCGATCGCAGTGGATGCCCACCTGATCGGGGATACCGCCGACCCTTACAACGTCCCGTGGCTCCGTGCCGCCCACATCCTGTTCTGCAGTGATGAACGCCTGCCTGTGGCCCCCCGGCAGTGGATCGCCGAGATCTTCGACCGCTATCCGCGTTGCGCCGTGGTCGGCGTGGGCATGGGGGCACGTGGCGCCGTGGTTGGGCTCCGCAACAGACGACTTGTTACGGTTGAAGCTGTTACGCCCCGGGGAGTAATCAACACCACGGGCGCTGGGGACGCACTGTTCGCCACCTTCCTTCATTTCTGGGTGAGTACGGGGGATCCCGTACAGGCACTGCAGGCCGCGGTGCTCAACGCGGGCTGGAAGATCGGCCACCGGACTCCCGCGAGTGTGTCCCTGAGCCTCCCCGAACTGCGTGCGAGTCCGCCGCCACCGACGACAGTCGAAAGCTGGTGATCAATCGAGCTGAGACAGGAGCCGGTCAAGCCTGTCGGTATCACTACTCATATGGGCGAGGAATTCGCGGGCGCGCTCCAGGTACTGGCGCGCGTCCGCCCGACGCCCCGCGCTCAACGCGACCTCGCCGAGGCTGCGCAGTGCCAGCGACTGGCCAGCCAACGATCCCAGTTCCTCCATTGCCGCAAGCCCACGAATGAGCAGGTCCTCCGCGACGGACGGCTCCTCCCAGCGGGCTCGGCCAAGCAGGATCAACGCTCTGGCATGGTTGTACGGATCGGATTCGCGTGCCAGCATCTCGATCGCAGCGGTCAGATGAGGCACCGCTTCACCGGCCCGGCCGCTCTCGGTCAGCGCCCGTCCAAGGTCACACATGGCCAGCGCCACCCGCCGCGGTTCACCCGCCGCCCGATAGCTGTCAACTGCCGCCTCGAAGATGGTGATCGCGGCCTGTGGCCGGTCACGATCCATCTCCAGATGCCCCAGCTGCCGGTTGGTGTCCCCGATCCGGTACGTGTTGCCCAGCCCACGCCAGATGTCCAGCGCATACCTCAAGTCCGCAGCGGCTTCGTCCCAGCGGCCCAGCGTACGAAGCGACAGGGCGGTTCGGTTGAGCATCTTGGCATGCGCGTTCGCGTCCCCACAGGCCTGCGCCGCAGCCAGTCCTAGCCGGTCGATTTCCAATCGTTCCGACCGGAAGCCACGATGTAGGAACAGTGGCCACATCGCGTCCACCAGATTCCATACCTCCACGTGTAGCCCTCGCGCGTGTCCCGCCAGCGCGGTCGCCCGCAGGTTGCGGAACTCCCGGTCCATCCAGTCCAGCGCCTGCGCGGCGTCGGCGAAGCCAGGCTCTCCATCCGGCACGGGAATCGACCGGTACGGCGCCGCTGCGTGGCTCGCCATTCGCGTCCTGCGCAGGAACCAGTCAACCGCGCGCCGCATGGCCTCCTCCTGTACGGCGATCGGTTCCTCCGCCTCGGCCATCTCTTTTGCATGCAGCCGTACCAGATCATGAAACCTATAGCTCCCACCGTCGACGTCGTCCAGCAGGTTCGCGTCGGTCAGCACCCCCAGAAGACGTCGCGTCTCAGTTGATGGCAGCCCGACCAACGCTGAAGCCGCCGCGCTGTCGAACGTCGCGCCCGGAAACAACCCGAGCAACCGATACAGCCGGGCTGCTTCAGGTGGCGAAAGGTTCTGATAGGAGAGCGTCAGAGCGGCCCTGATGGTCATGTCGTCCTCCACGGACAGTGCGCTGAGGCGCTGGTTCTCCTGGGCAAGCGCCTCGACCATCTCGGTCAGCGGCCAGCGTGGCCGAGTGGCCAGCCGGGCGGCCGCAACCGACAGCGCCAGCGGCACCCGCGCGCACAGGTCGACCAGTTGCTTTGCCGCGGTCAGCTCTCCGCCGACACGATCGTCACCGAGCCGATGCCGGAGCAGATCCAGGGCGGCTTCCACATCCAGCCGCTCCAGTTGGATACCTCGGGCGCCATCCATCATCAGTCCGGCCAGCCTCCACCGGCTCGTAACCAGGACGACGCTGCCTCCGGACGCGGGCAGCAGCGGTCGCACCTGTGCGGCTGACAAGGCGTCGTCGAGCACGACCACAAGGCGACGTGCGGTCACGAGTGACTGATACAGGGCGGCCCGTTCCACGAGCCCGCCGGGAATACGATCGGGTGCGATTCCGAATGCCCGGATGAATTGTCCGAGCACCTCTGCGGGGTCGGCCGATGGGTCGGTTGCATGACCACGTAAATCCGCGTACAGCTGCCCATCCGGGAAATCCTGACTATTTCGGTGGGCCCAATTCAGGCTAATGGCCGTCTTGCCCACCCCCGCCGGGCCGGATACGACCACGATGGTCGGGGATCCGGACCGCGACCCTTTGCCATGGGCACGATCAAGAAATGCCAGTGTTTCCAGTCGGTTGATCAGCGTACCGCTCGGTGGCAGCTGTCGTGGTGTGGGCATCGGGGAGACGGCCTGGTGGATATGGATGCCGCCGATGATGTCTCTGGCCTGGACCGCCGGGCCGTGCACGGTGCCACCCAAACTGTTGACGTGCTCACTATGGGGATCTCTGTTCATCACCAAGCGCAGGAGAATCGAATATACGTCAGCAGAATGCATACTTACCACAGAAATGCATCCTGCCGCGCCCTCACCGCACAATTGTAAGAATTTGCGGAACCTGACCACTGGTTAGTGCGACAGCATCACTGTGCATATCCGTCAGAGCACACTACGCCACGGAGCCGAGGCCATCGGGGTGAGCACCGAGCTCGGTTCCGTCCGTGATCGTGCATCGAGCTTGCTGAACATAGCCCACGCCGACGTAGGGCTGCGGCACGCTCCCGAACTGGTGGTCCTTTAGGTCCAGCATTCAGATCTCCGTTGCCTGTGTCACGATCGCCGCCGACGAGGTGGAGGTAGCGCGCTGCCGTATTCGTGGCATTGGCCCCGCCACCGCGGCTCTCAGGTTCGAGTGTGACCTGAGGCGTGTTCGGAGTGACGAGGCCAGTGAAGCGCGGCCTGACTGGCCAGACCCTCGCGGTGTTCGGTCCTAAACGTCGCGGTGGACCATCAGGGTGGCGAGAGTGGTCAGTTCGGCTGTGGGGGCTGGGGGGAGGTTGGCGGCGGTGAGGTGGGTTAGGGCCTGGTTTAGGAGGGTGGTGGCTTTTGTTTGGGTCCAGGATTGGCCGCCGGCCTGGGTGACCAGGGTGGCGGCGTGGGTTAGGTCGGTGTCGGTGAGGAGGTCGTCGCGGGTGTAGAGGGCGGATAGTTCGCGGGCGGCGGGGGTGCCGGAGGTGAGGGCGGCGACGACGGGGAGGGATTTTTTGCGGTTGGCCAGGTCGGAGTGGATGGGTTTGCCGGTGATGGTGGGGTCGCCCCAGATGCCGAGGAGGTCGTCGGCGAGTTGGAAGGCCAGGCCGAGGTGGTCGCCGAAGGCGCGTAGGTGGGTGAGTTGGGTGGGGGTGGCGCCACCGAAGAGGGCGCCGAGGGTGCAGGCGCAGGAGATGAGGGCGGCGGTTTTGCCGGTGGCCATGGCCAGGCATTCGGTGAGGTTGACGTCGGGGCGTTCCTCGAAGGCGATGTCGGAGCTCTGACCTTGCAGGAGGTGCTGGACGGCGGTGTTGAGGATGGACACGCCTTCGTGGGCGAGGGGGTGGCCGCTGGCGGCCAGGACCTGGAAGGCGAGGGAGAGCGCCGAGTCGCCAGCAAGGATGGCCTGGGAGACGCCGAAGACGCTCCAGGCCGTGGGGCGGTGGCGGCGGGTGGTGTCGCCGTCCATGACATCGTCGTGGAGCAGGGAGAAGTTGTGCGCCAACTCGACGGAGACGGCGGCGGGGACCGCCGCGTTCACGTCTCCTCCGGCGGCTTGGGCGGCCAGGAGGGTGAGGGTGGGGCGGATCGCCTTGCCGCTGTCGGCTTCGGCGGGGGTGCCGTGCGCGTCCCACCAGCCCAGGTGGTAGCCGTTGATGTGGCGCATGGAACTGGGCAGCTTGTCCACGGCCTGGCCGAGGGCCGGGCGCAGCAGAGCCCGGCTCCAGTCCAGCAGTTCACGGGCCGAGCGGTGGTCAGAGCACAGGGGGTCGGGGTGATGATGATGCTCGGCGTGCTGAGTGGAGCTCTGGTCGGGCTCTTGGCCGGTGGGCTGGCCGGAGAGCTGGTCGGTGGGGGTGCCGGTGGGGGTCATCAGTGGCCGAGTTCCACGTTTTCTAGGACGCCGAGGGCGTCCGGGATCAGGACGGCCGCAGAGTAGTACGTGCTTACCAGGTAGGAGATGAGGGCCTGGTCGTTGATGCCCATGAAGCGGACGTTGAGGCCGGGTTCGACCTCGTCGGGGAGGCCGGTCTGGTGGAGGCCGACGACGCCCTGGTCCTCCTCGCCGGTGCGCATGGCCAGGATGGAGGTGGTCCTGGCCTCGCTGATGGGGATTTTGTTGCAGGTCAGGATGGGGACACCGCGCCAGGCGGGTACACGGCTGCCGTTCAGGTCGATGGTCTGGGGGTAGAGGCCGCGTTTGGAGCATTCGCGGCCGAATGCGGCGATGGCCTGGGGGTGGGCGAAGAAGAACTGGGTCTTCCGGCGGCGGCAGAGCAGCTCGTCGAGGTCGTCGGGGGTGGGCGGGCCGCTGCGGGTGTGCAGGCGCTGTTTGAGGTCGGCGTTGTGCAGCAGGCCGAACTCGCGGTTGTTGATCATTTCGTGTTCCTGGCGTTCCCGCAGGGCCTCGATGGTCAGCCGCAACTGCTGCTGGGTCTGGTTCATCGGGTCGTTGTAGAGGTCGGCCACGCGGGTGTGCACGCGGAGGACGGTCTGGGCGACGCTCAGCTCGTACTCCCGGGGGGAGAGTTCGTAGTCGACGAAGGTGCCGGGGAGGGCGGTTTCGCCGTGGTGGCCGGCGGCGACCTGGATGGCGGCCTGGCCGTGTTTGTCCTGGGGGCGGTCGGCGGCGGAGAGGTAGGAGTCCACCTGGGCCCGGAGCGATTCGGACTGGGCGAGCAGTTCCTCGAAGGAGCGCCTGGGCAGGGTCAGCACGGTGCCGGACGTGGTCGCCTTGACGGTGAACTCCCACACCCCCGGGCCGAGCAGGGACCTGTCCCCGAAGTGGTCGCCGTCGGCGAGCACTCCGAGCACGGCCTCGTCGCCGTATGGCCCGACGCCCAGTTTGTCGAGCTTGCCGTGGGCGACCAGGACCACGTCGTCGGCTGGCTCGCCCGCGGCGACGATCACGTCGCCCGGCTGGAAGTCGCGCTGGGTGAAACGGCCGGCCAGGGCCTCCAGGGTGTCCACGTCGTCGTAGCCGCGCAGCAGCGCCAGTTCGCCGAGTTCCATCGGGACCACGCGGATGGAGGCGCCCACGTTGGTGAAGGTGACCCGGCCGTCGCCGACGGTGTAGGTGAGCCGCCGGTTGACCCGGTAGGCACCGCCCGACACCTCCACCCAGGGCAGCACCTTCAACAACCACCGGGACGAGATGCCCTGCATCTGGGGCACCGTCTTGGTGGTCGTGGTGAGTTTCCTGGCCGCGGAGGTACCGAGGCTCAGCGGGTCGTTCTGTACGGTCACAGTTCACTCCTCAGAGGGCGCAGCGGAGTGGCCCGCTGATCGGGCCGGTAACGCCCGGGGGCGTTTGCGGCGCCCCCGGTGCTGATCACGAGATCGAGATCCAGAACTGCGTGGTGGTGCGAGAACGGCGTGGTGGTGCCAGAAAGCGGTCGTGCAGGAATCAAGCAGTCGGGCCGGAAGCAAACGGTAGGGCTGGAAGCAAACGGCCAGGCTGGAGCAGTGGTACCGAAAGCCGTCCTGACGGAAGCCGTCCTGACGGAAGCCGTCCTGACGGAAGCCGTCGTGGCGGAGTAGGTCAGTGGCCGACTTCGACGCTCTCCAGGATGCCCAGGGCGTCAGGGGTTAGCACGGCCACCGAGTAGTACGCGCTGACCAGGTAGGAGATGATGGCCTGCTCGCTGACCCCCATGAAGCGGACCGAGAGGCTGGGCTGGTACTCGTCGGGGATGCCGGTCTGGTGCAGCCCGACCACGCCTTGCTGACTCTCGCCGACCCGCATGGCCATGATCGAGGTGGTCCGGGTGTCGGTGACCGGGAGCTTGTTGCAGGGCAGGATCGGCACCCCGCGCCAGGCCGGCACTCGGTGGCCGGACATGTCGCTGCTCTCCGGGTAGACCCCGCGTTTGCTGCACTCGCGGCCGAAGGCGGCGATGGCCTGCGGGTGGGCCAAGATGAAGGAGGGTTCCTTCCAGACGGTGGCCAGCAGCTCGTCCATGTCGTCGGGGGTGGGCGGGCCGGTCCGGGTGTGCACGCGCTGTTTGAGATCGGCGTTGTGCAGCAGGCCGAACTCGCGGTTGTTGACCATCTCGTGCTCCTGGGTCTCCCGCAGGGCCTCGATCGTCAGCCGGAGCTGCTGTTCGGTCTGGTTCATGGGGTTGTTGTAGAGGTCGGCCACCCGGGTGTGCACGCGGAGCACGGTCTGGGCGACACTCAGCTCGTACTCCCTGGGCGAGACCTCGTAGTCGACGAAGGTGCCGGGGAGGCTGGGCTCGCCGTGGTGGCCGGCGGCCAGGTGGATGGCGGCCTCACCGTACTCGTCCTGGGCGCGGGCGGGGCCCGCGCGGTACGCCTCGACGTGGGCGCTGAGGGATTCGGACTGGGCGAGCAGTTCCTCGAAGCTGCGGCGGGAGAGGGTCAGCACGGTGCCGGCGGTCTTGGCCTTGACCGTGTACTCCCAGGTTCCGCTCTCCAGCAGTGTCTGGTCGCCGAAGTGGTCGCCGTCCGCGAGCACCCCGAGCACGGCCTCGTCCCCGTACGGCCCCGTGCCCAGTTTCTCCAGCTTGCCGTGGGCGACCAGGACCACGTCGTCGGCGGACTGGCCGGAGGTGACGATCACCTCGCCGGCTTCGAAGTCCCGCTGGGTGAAACGCCCGGCCAGCGCCTCCAGGGCCGACAGGTCGTCGAATCCGCGCAGCAGCGGCAGTTCGCCGAGTTCCGGCGGCACGACTCGGATGGACGCGCCCACGTTGGTGAAGGTCACCCGGCCGTCGCCGACCGCGTAGCTCAGCCTGCGGTTCACCCGGTAGGCACCGCCGGAGACCTGGACCCAGGGCAGCAGCCTGAGCAGCCACCGGGAGGTGATGCCCTGCATCTGGGGCACGGTCTTGGTCGTGGTCGTCAGCTTCCGCGCGGCGGCGGTGCCAAGGCTCAGCTGGTCGTTCTCAACCGTCACTTACCCACTCCTGTTCGGTGGAACGGAATCGATGGAACGGAATTGGCGCACGACTAATTGCAAAAACGTTAATCCGCGTTGAGGCGACCATTACGCCTCCCGGCCTGCCCAATCATGCAACCGATCTCTTTCCGGTGTCAAATTCGAGTTCCCATTCGAATGAGCAACACCGCTTAATAATCAAATAAACACCATATCCCAGATGCCTCCCATATCGGGACCCGACACGCCAACGCGAGCCATATCGGCATATTTCGGGCATCAGCCGTCCGGCCCGGCCTTCCCCGTCAATTAGATCCCCACCGGCAATGCGTTCAACAATTCAACCAACCCCCACCATCGTCGGCGCCAGCAGATCAGCGATCTCCCAAACCGCCAACAGCCAGGCAGAATACGCCGACGACCACATCCGAATACGCCCGGCCCTCCCCGATCGATCTTCCGAGTCATGTCGTCCCACGTCAGAGCCGATCAACAACCGCTCCAAGATCAACGAACCCTGGCACAAAAAGTTCACCAGCCCCACCCCAGGGCATCCATTCAGCGATCGATCACCGCCCTCAGCCGTGATTCCCGCCAATCAATCGCCGAGCGAACCACCCGTGGAAATATTTCTCCCGAAAAGAATGCAGCCAAGCCTATTTTCCGTACCGAATAGACTAGAGCCCCTCTAGAAACCCCTCAACAGCCTCGGGACGATGCGTTTACTCCATCCGGAACCCCTCAACGCGTACCGAACAAAGCCGATCAACCCGAATTCGCCAAAGCAGGCGTATTCTGGCCCTCCGGGACCCATCCCTAAAGAAAGCAGTCCAATCCACTACATTCCAGCCAGGCCCCGGAAGCCCGCTACCCTGACCCCCAGCGACGCCAAACAGGCGATCACCACCACGCGACCCTCTGGCCAGAACCACCCCGCCCCGGCCCGTGACACCCTCGGCATGTCCGGACATGCCCGGATGCCCTTGACTTCCAACACATACGGGTATAAATACAGATGAAAGCAAATCGAAACGGTGGTGAATCAACATCTTGTACCCGGAGGAGCGACAGCAGGAGATCCTGCGGCGGGCCAGAATGGCCGGTCGGGTGGACGTGGTGACCCTGGCCGAGGAGCTGTCGGTCACCACCGAGACGATCCGGCGCGACCTGACCGTCCTGGAGCGGGCGGGAACACTGCGCAGGGTGCACGGCGGCGCCATCCCGGTGGAGCGTCTCGGCTTCGAACCGGCGCTGGCGGCCAGGGACGAGGTGATGACCGCCGAGAAGGAGCGTATCGCGAAGGCGGCTCTGGCCGAACTGCCCCAGGACGGCGCGATCATCATCGACGCCGGCTCGACCACCAGCCGACTCGCCCAGATGCTGCCCGCCGACCGTGAACTGACGGTGATCGTCAATTCGCCGCCGCTGGCCACCATGCTGGCCACCCGCGTCAACCTGAAGGTGATCATGCTGGGCGGCCGGGTCCGCGGCCGTACCCTGGCCACGGTGGACGACTGGGCCCTGCGCCCGCTGGACAACCTGCACGTGGACGTGGCCTTCATGGCCACCAACGGCTGCTCGGTGAGCCGCGGCCTGACCACGCCGGACCCGGCGGAGGCCGCCATCAAGCGGGCGATGATCAGCGCCGCCACCAGGACCGTGCTGCTGGCCGACCACACCAAGTTCGCCAACAGTTACCTGGCCCGGTTCGCCACGCTCGCCGATGTGGACACGGTGATCACCGACACCGGCTTGGACGTGGGGCTGGCGGCCGACCTGACGGCGGCCGGACCCAACGTGGTCCGCGCGTGACCGCAGAAGCAACCGCAGAAGCAACCGGAGGCTCGGCCGGGGAGTCCCCGATGACCTTGATCTCGGCCATCATGGAGAAGCAACCGAAGCAACCAGGAGGCGGCCGGAGAGGCGACTGGGGAAGCGTGCGGGCGGGGCTTCCGGCCGGACGCGGTTTGCCGCCAAAGCCCGCCCTGACCGTCGCGATCTGGTGAAGCCGCCGGGGAAGTGACCTGAAGAGTGAGCTTCGTGGAGGCGGACGTCGAGGACACGGGCGCCGACGCGGCGCTGGGCGAACGCGCCGCCCTGGCGCCCTCGACCTCGACCTGGACCTCGACCTGGACCTGGACCTGGACTTCGACCCGGACTTCGGCCTGGACCTCGACACCCAAAAATCATGATCTGGTCTGGAGCAACGGCCCCAGACCAGATCATGAGCGGGCGGGTCAGACCAACTGGCCCCGGACGGCCATCCGCACCCCCAACTGGGCGTGTACGCCGATCAGCCAGACGGCGCTCACCCAGACCGAAACGGCGGACCCGCCGGCGATCTGGGCGATGACGCTAACCGGGAACCAGCAGCCCGCCAGCAGCGGCAGCCAGCGGAGCGCCCCCGCGGCCCGCCGGGCCACCGCCACGCAACTGCCGAGCACCAGCATGCCCAGCTGGCTGAGCGGCCAGCAGGCGTCCAGGATGGCCAGCCAGAGCGGGAAGTCGTCGTGCGAGGCGTAGCCGAAGGAGAGCACGTTGAGCAGGAACGCGCCCGGCAGGATGACGAGCAGGCCGAGCGCGACCAGGCGGCCGAAGCCGTCGCCGCTCGCCCGGGTGGCCAGGATAGCCCAGACCAGGCCGATCATCCCCAGGACGTAGATCATCCCGGTGACGGTATCCAGGGTCTGAATGCCTTCCTGGATCTTGTCGCCGACGATCACCTGGCCGATGCCCCAGGCGATGGCGCCGACGGCGAGCATGGCTCCGGCCAGCCGTACCCGCTCGGGGGTGGCGCCGGACCGGGCGCCGGGGTCGCCGGGGTTGACGTTGCTGGGCTTGACGTGCACGGACACGGGGTCTCCTTACTGGGTTCCAGGCGCCGCCCAGTGTTCCGGCGGGACGTCCCGGGCGCCCAGGGAGCGGCGGGGCCGGCGGTGTCCCCGATCCGCCCGTCCAGACAAGGGACCGTTGTCCCGGGTGGGACGGGACAACGGTCCCGTGCCCAATAACCGGACATATGGCAACCTGGGCAGGTGTTCCCCTCCCGCCTCGACCGGGCGCTGACCGTGACCGCCGTGGCCCTGGCGGCGGTCTGCCTGGCAGGTGCGGCGGTCGCTGGCTGGGCCGAGTACGTCACCCCCGCCGACGCGCGCCCCGCACCGCTGGCCTGGGCGCCGTGGTCGTCGACCGTCCCGGGGGTGGCGCTGGCCGTGGCGGGGGCGGTGCTGGCGATCCGGCTGCCGCGCCACGCGATGACCTGGATCCTGACCGCCGGGGGCTTGGTGAGCTGCCTCAACGGGGTGGCCGCGGCGTACGCGGTGTGGTCGCTGCACCGTTATGGCGGCGCGTTGCCGCTGACCGGCTCAGCCTTGTACGCGGGGGCTCGGCTGGGGCCGTTCCTGAACCTGGTGGCCCCGCTGGTGCTGCTCTTCTTCCCGGACGGCCGCCTGCCGACCCGGCGCTGGCGGTGGGCGGCGGCGCTCTCGCTGGGCGGCACCGCGCTCGCGGTGCTCGTCTTCCTGGCCGCGCCGTGGCGCATCCTGGACGACACCGAGCCCTGGCCCCAGGTGGATCTGCCACTCCCCCAGCTGCCCGACGCGCTCTGGCGGGGGCTGCTCACCGCCATGCCGGCCCTGCTCACCGCCGGTCTGGTGGTCGCGGTGGCCGCCTTCGTGGCCCGCTTCCGCGGCTCCGACCAGGTGCGCAGGGCCCAGCTGCGCTGGATGCTGCTGGCCGGGCTGCTCAACGTGCTCCTGCTGCTGGTGCCCGCCATCGTCGACGCCGTCACCCCCGACGCCGCCTTCGTCGCCGCCAACGTCGCGCTGGCCGCCGCCGTGCTGGTGGCGGTGGGCCGCTACCGCCTCTACGACGTGGACCCGCTGCTCGGCTGGACCCTCCTGTACGGCGGGCTGGCCGCGATCGTGGTGGCCGTCGATATGTCGATCTTCGTCGGCTTGAGCACCTTGCTGGACGAGCCGGTCAGCGCGGTGCTCGCGGCGGGCGTGGTGGCCGTGCTCTACGCGCCCCTGCGTGCCCGCATCCAGCGCTGGGTCAACGTGATCATGACGGGCCGCGGTGAGCCGTACGACGTGGTGTCGGCGCTGGCCAAGCGCCTGGAGGAGTCGGTCGGGCCGGAGGAACTGCTGCTGGAGGTCGCCTCGGCCGTCTCCGCCGCCTTCCGCTCCCCCTATGTACGCGTGGAGCTCGACCGCGCCGACGGCCGTACCGTGGTGGCCGAACACGGCTCTCCCCTGCCGGGCGTGGTGGTGCTGCCGTTCGCCTACCGTGGCGCCCCCATCGGGCGGCTGGCCCTGGTCCCCCGCGCGGGCGCCCGCCTGGCCGAGCCCGACCAGCGCCTCCTGGCCGACGTGGTACGGCAGGCCGCCGCGGCCGTCCACGCCACCGCCCTCACCGAGGAACTCCAGCAGAGCAGGGAACGCCTGGTCACCGGCATCGAGGAGGAACGGCGGCGGCTCCGCCGGGACCTGCACGACGGCCTCGGGCCGACCCTGGCCGCGGCGGCGCTGAAGGTCGAGGCGGCCGGCAACCTGGTGAGCAGGGACACCGGGAGCGCGCTGGACACCCTGGAGCAGGTGCGCGGCGACCTGTCCACGGTGCTCGGCGAGGTCCGGCGGCTGGTGCACGACCTGCGGCCGCCCGCGCTCGACCAGTTCGGCCTGGCGGGGGCGCTTCGCCAGGCCGCCGGGCGGTTCAGTGACGGAGCCCTGGCGATCACGGTCACCGTCACCGGCGATCTTGGCATGCTTCCGGCGGCGGTCGAGGTCGCGGCGTACCGGATCGCCTCCGAGGCGGTGCTGAACGTGGTCAGGCACGCGGGGGCCGGGCGGTGCGACCTGCGGCTGAGCCTTGGCGTGGACGCGCTGGAGGTGGAGGTCGCCGACGACGGCGCGGGCGTCCCGTCCGGGGCGCTGGTGGGCGTCGGGGTGCTCGGCATGCGGGAGCGGGCCGAGGAACTGGGCGGGCACTGCTCGGTCAGCTCCCGCGCGGCGGGCGGGACCCGCGTGCACGCCGTCCTGCCCCTCCGGGCCACGAACGCGGAACCGGCTCTCACGGCTCAGAAAGGACGACCATGACGCCGCCACGGGTGGTGATCGCCGACGATCATCCGGTCTACCGGGACGGCCTGCGGATGATGCTCGCCTCCACGGGCGCGGTGGAGGTGCTCGGCACGGCCGCCGACGGACTGGAAGCCGTGGCACTGGCCGCCGAACTCCGCCCGGACGTCGTCGTGATGGACCTCCAGATGCCCCGCCTGGACGGCGTGGCCGCCACCCAGCGCATCCTCGAGCGGGATTCCGGGATCGGCGTACTGGCTCTGACCATGCACGACGACGATGAGAGCGTGTTCGCCGCGATGCTCGCCGGAGCCCGGGGCTACCTGGTCAAGGGTGCCGACCAGACCGAGATCCTGCGGGCGATCACGGCGGTGGCCAGCGGTGAAGTGATCTTCGGTCCGGCCCTGGCCGGTCGGGTGACCCGCTACTTCGCCCGGCTGGCCACGGTCCGCCCGCCCAAGGAGGAGCCCTTCCCCCAGCTGACCGCCCGGGAGCGTGAGGTCCTCGAACTGATCGCGGCCGGGCTCTCC
Organism: Acrocarpospora catenulata; assembly: GCF_018476525.1. Taxonomy (GTDB): domain Bacteria; phylum Actinomycetota; class Actinomycetes; order Streptosporangiales; family Streptosporangiaceae; genus Acrocarpospora; species Acrocarpospora catenulata. The sequence continues at coordinate 195,923 of NZ_JAHCST010000001.1, read as the reverse complement.
AACCGGCAGATCGCCGAACGCCTGGTGCTGTCCCCCAAGACGGTACGGAACAACGTCTCCAACGTGTTCGCCAAACTCCAGGTGGCGGACAGGGCCCAGGCCATCATCCAGGCCCGGGAGGCGGGCCTGGGCCGGTGACGCTACCCCAAAGGGACGTCACTCCAGCGGAACCAAGCGTCCACCAAGGAAATCTCCTCCGCCCACCTGGATCTCGCCGAGGATCTCCTCGCCACGGCGCAGCTGCCAGACCTGTTCGATCACGCCCGGACGATACCCGCATGCACCTGATACGTGGCCTGAACCCTCGATTTGAGGAGGGTTGGCCCTACTGATTCGGCTGGCTAGCCATGATCCCTATTGGGCCGGTTCTTCCTACCGTCGAAGAGACATCAAGGAGGAATCATGGCAACGAAGATCTGGCGTACCGTCGCCGCCACCGGGATGACCGCGGCCGCGTTTCTGAGCGTCGGCGTCGCCGCGCAGCCCGCCGTCGCCGGGACGTGTGCGATCCAGCCGTACGGGCTGATCGGCGACTACTGGCGGGCCATGGGCGGGGCCGACAGCTGGTTCGGGTGCGCGACCGTTGAGGAGTACACGCCGCCCAACATGACGGGGCGCAAGCAGCGGTTCGAGCACGGGCAGATCGCGTGGAGTCCCAAGCAGGGCGAGCGCATGATCGTCGCCGCGTTCCAGAAGAACAACCAGGCGGTCTTCCGGTGGGGACCGACCGACCCGTTCCACTACGAGTACTTCCAGGCTTCGGGTGAACTCTCCAACGGCGGCTCGGTCCTTGGCGCGCCGCTGCCGGGCGGCACCTCGGGAAGGTACGCCGTCAACGTCGCCAAGGGCCTCAAGATCACCTTCTGGGTCCACGGCTGCGACCAGAAGTTCCCGGTCCGCAAGGTCTGCCGCCAGGGCTGGACCGTCCCCGTCAGCGTCACGATGACCTGACCGCCGGTCGGCGGAAGCCTCAGGTGTACGTGTCCAGACCCAGCTTGATCGCTACCGCCAGGCCGGAGACGGCGGTGAGGATGCGCAGGGTCTGGCCGGGGAGGCGGCGGGCGATGGCGGGGCCGATCAGGCCGCCGAGGAGGAGGCCGGTCGCGAGTGGGGCCACGGCGGACCAGGCGACCGGGGCGAAGAGGGCGAAACCCAGGGCGGCTACGGCGTTGGCGAAGATGCCGATGACGTTCTTGATGGCGTTGACCCGGGCCGGGGACTGGTTGATCGCGGCGGTGAGCAGGGCGAACATGATGACTCCGCCGGCCGCGCCGAAGTAGCCGATGTAGATGGCGACGCAGAAGACTCCGGCGCGCAGCCAGGCACTTCCGGTGAGGCGGCCGGGCAGAGCGGCGCCGGGATGGAGCAACATCGCCGAGGCGACCGCGATCAGCACGGGCGCGATCTTCTCGAAGGCGGTGGCCGGTGTGATCAGTAGCAGTGCCGCGCCGGTGGCTCCGCCCAGGGCGGTGGCCAGGCCGTAGTGGCGGACCAGGCCGGCCTGACCCGCCAGCTCGGGGCGGGATCCGGCCGCCGCGCCGAGGCCGGTGAACATGAGCGCGACGGTGTTGGTGACGTTGGCGGCCAGTGGGGTCAGTCCGAACGCCAGCAACGCCGGGTAGGAGGCGATCGAGGCGAGGCTGACGACCGTGCTCAGCACACCCGCCACCACACCGGCCGCAACAAGCCCGGCGATCTCCCCCAACCCGAGTACCACGTCCAAAACCCAACCATATGGGTGGGATTAGGAAGCCATCGGCCCCCGGCACGGCCCTGCCGAGCGCTACTCCCGGCACGGCCCTGTCGAGCACTACCCCAGGCGAGGCCCTGCCGGGCACTAGTAGCCGGCGCCAGCAGCTGGAGCCGGGGACTTGACGCGGTGGTCGCTGAGGTGGAGGTCGCCGCCGAGTTTGAGTCTGAGCTGGTCGAGGACCTCGCGGGTGCCGAGGACGGTCCAGAGGTTGCCGACCAGGTGGGGGTTGTACTCGGGGGCCTGGTCCATCCATTCGTCCTTGCCCTGCTGGGTGGCGAAGGTGTTCACGAAGAACTGGCCCACTTCGGTGGTGCAGGCGCCGGTACGGAGATCGGCGGCGTCGACCTGGATGTCCGGCGTGCAGCCGACCTTGGCGGAGAGCTGCTCGACGGTGGGGGGAGGGCCCATCGGCACCTCGGTGGCGGCCCCCTGGCCGGCGCTCTCGCTTCCCGAGCAGGCGACGGCGGACAGCAGGGCGGCGGCGGAGACGGCAAGCGCGATCTGGCGCGAACGAGTCAACACGTTCGAGGTACGCAGCGCAGGCCGTCCGGGTTCATTCCATATTTCCGGCCATTCGTAAGGTTATTGGCATATATCGGGCGTAAAGGGAATTGTTCTAGCAATCGCCTGATTCAATGGAGGTGGCGCGTCCTCGCGTCCGGCGGCCCGGGAAGACCGGCGCGAGCGACATCCGCACCCTGCTCGGCCGGTGGCTGCCCTCTGTCGACCACCGGGGGAATCTTTGCGCACATCCCTGCCCAATCCGACCACCGATTTCCCCCCGACAAAGGCGATCTTTCGCGGCGGCGCCGCCGCCCCGCCCGGACGCACCCTGCTGGACGTCTTCGCGGCGACCGTACGCCGCCACCCCATGGCGACCGCCCTCGACGACGGCCAGACCCCCCTGTCGTACGCCGAACTGGCCGCCCAGGTCACCCACCTGGCCGGGGAGCTGACCGCACGTGGCATCGGCCGGGGCGACCGGGTCGGCGTACAAGTTCCCTCCGGCACCGCCGACCTGTACGTCGCGATCCTGGCCGTCCTCCACGCGGGAGCCGCCTACGTGCCCGTGGACGCCGACGACCCCGAGGAACGCGCCCGGCTGGTGTTCGAGGAGGCCGGGGTGTGCGCGGTGATCGGCGAGAGCCGTACCGTCGCCATGACGGGCGAGCCCGGGGGGCAGAGCGGACGGCCCGGGCTGGGCGACGACGCGTGGATCATCTTCACCTCCGGGTCGACCGGGAAGCCGAAGGGCGTGGCGGTCACCCACCGCAGCGCGGCGGCGTTCGTGGACGCGGAGGCGCGGCTGTTCCTGCGGGCGGACCCGATCGCCCCCGGGGACCGGGTGCTGGCGGGGCTTTCCGTGGCCTTCGACGCCTCGTGCGAGGAGATGTGGCTGGCCTGGCGGCACGGCGCCTGCCTGGTGCCGGCGCCGCGCGCGCTGGTGCGTACCGGGATGGATCTCGGGCCGTGGCTGGTCGACAAGGGAGTGACGGTCGTCTCGACGGTGCCCACGCTGGCCTCGCTCTGGCCGGTGGAGACGCTGGACGAGGTACGGCTGCTGATCTTCGGCGGCGAGGCCTGCCCGCCCGAGCTGGCCGACCGGCTCGCGGTGCCGGGACGGGAGGTCTGGAACACCTACGGCCCCACCGAGGCGACCGTGGTGGCCTGCGCGGCCCCGCTCGACGGTCAGGGCCCGGTCAGGATCGGCCTGCCCCTGGACGGCTGGGACCTGGCCGTGGTCGGGCCGACCGGCGAGCCGGTCGCGATGGGCGGGATCGGCGAGCTGGTGATCGGCGGCGTCGGTCTGGCCCGGTACCTGGACCTGGAGAAGGACCGGGAGAAGTACGCGCCGCTGCCCGCGCTCGGCTGGGCGCGCGCCTACCGCAGCGGCGACCTGGTCAGGGCCGAACCCGAAGGGCTGCTCTTCGTGGGCCGGGCCGACGAGCAGATCAAGATCGGTGGCCGCCGCATCGAGCTGGGCGAGATCGACGCCGCGCTGCTGGCCCTGCCGGGCGTGGCCGGGGCCGCCGCCGCGGTGCGCACCACCGGCGCCGGGCACCAACTGCTGGTCGGCTATGTCGTGACCGGAGAGGATTTCGACCCCGGCATCGCCCGGGACCGGCTCCGGGAGGCGCTGCCCGCCGCGCTGGTGCCCCGGCTCGCGGTGGTGGACGATCTGCCGACCCGGACCTCCGGCAAGATCGACCGGGACGCGCTGCCGTGGCCGCTCGCGGTCGCCGAGGACACCGGGGATCTCACCGGGATCGAGAAGTGGCTGGCCGAGCGGTGGCAGGAGATCCTCGGGGTGAGCTCGGGCGATCCGGACGCCGACTTCTTCACGCTGGGCGGGACCAGCCTGGCCGCCGCGCGGCTGGTGTCGGTGCTGCGCGACCAGTATCCGGGGGTCGCGGTGGCCGACCTCTACGATCATCCGACGTTGCGCGGGCTCGGGGCGTACCTGGCGGCCATGGACACCGAGGTGGCCGGGCAGGACCGGGTGGTGGCGCCGGTGCCGCCGCGGGCCGCGGCCGTGCAGGCCGCGCTGACGGTGCCGCTGCTCACGGTGGGCGCGCTGCGCTGGGTGGTGGGGCTGATGGCCCTCGCCAACCTGGCCGGGCTGCCGTGGCTGCCGACGGTTTCCTGGTGGTGGGTGGCGTTCGGCTGGCTGCTGGTGGTCTCGCCGCTGGGCCGGATGAGCCTGGCCGCCGCCGTGGCCCGGGGCTTGCTGCGGGGGCTGCGGCCGGGCGTCTACCCGCGCGGCGGCGGCATGCATCTGCGGCTGTGGTTCGCCGAGCAGTTCGCGGCCAGGATCGGGGTGGGCGAGCTGTCGGGCGCGCCGTGGATCCCGCAGTACGCGCGGGCGCTGGGCGCGCAGATCGGCCAGGACGCGGACCTGCACACGCTGCCGCCGATCACCGGCCTGCTCCGGGTGGGCAAGCACGCGGCGGTGGAGCCCGAGGTGGACCTGACCGGGTACTGGCTGGACGGGGATCTCCTCCGGGTGGGCGAGATCCGGATCGGCGCGGGGGCCACCGTGGGGGCCAGGTCGACCCTCTTCCCGGGGGTGAGGATCGGTAAGAACGCGCAGGTGGTGGCCGGTTCGGCGGTCCGCAAGGGTGTTCCGGCCGGGGAACGCTGGGCGGGCGCACCGGCCGGCCGTACCGGCAAGGCCAGGCACCAGGGCAGGCGGCCGCGCCGCTCGCGCCGCTGGATGGCGGTGTACGCGGTGTCGGCGCTGACCCTGAGCCTGCTGCCGGTGGCCGCCGCGCTCCCCGGGCTGCTGCTGTTGCGTGCCGCGATCGGCGACGCGGCCACGCTCGGGGCGGCGCTCGGGCGGGCGCTGCTTGGCGTGCCGCTCGCCACCGTCGCGTCCATGGCCACGTTCGCGCTGCTCACCGTGGTCGCGGTCCGGCTGCTCGGAATCCGCCTGTACCCCGGCAGCCATCCGGTGCACAGCCGGGTCGCCTGGCAGGCGTGGCTGACCGCGCGGCTGATGTCGGCGGCCAGGGTCTGGCTCTTCCCGCTGTACGCCAGCACGTTCACCCCCGGCTGGCTGCGCGCGCTCGGCATGAAGGTGGGCCGGGACGTGGAGCTGTCCACCGTGCTCGCGCTGCCCTCGATGACCACCGTCGGGGACGGGGCCTTCCTGGCCGACGACACCATGGTCGCCCCGTACGAGCTGGAGGACGGGCGGATGCGCGTCGATCACGTGCGGATCGGCAAGCGGGCCTTCCTCGGCAACTCGGGCATGACCGCCCCGGGCCGGAAGGTGCCCAAGGACGGCCTGGTCGGGGTGCTCTCCGCCGCGCCGAAGAAGGCCAAGGCGGGGTCGTCGTACCTGGGCATGCCCCCGGTCGAGCTGCGCCGCACCGCCGAGGCGGCCGACCGGGCCCGCACCTACAACCCGCCCGTTCGGCTCCGGCTGGCCCGGGCGGCCGTGGAGCTGGGCAGGATCGTCCCGGCGATGGCCACCGTGGCGGTCGCGGTGCTGGTCCTGGCCACGCTGCTGCGCCTGGCCCTCTGGCACGGCTACGCGGCGGCCGCCCTGCTCGGCGGCGTGGTGCTGGCGGGTGCCGGGATCCTGGCCGCCGCCGTGACCACGCTGGCCAAGTGGGCGCTGCTGGGCAGGATCAGGGCGGGCGACCGGCCGCTGTGGAGCTCCTTCGTCTGGCGGAACGAGCTGGCCGACAACTTCGTGGAGGTGCTGGCCGCGCCGTGGTTCGCGCAGCCGCTGCTCGGCACCGCGCCGCTGGTGCTCTGGCTGCGCACGATGGGGGCGCGGATCGGGCGCGGGGTCTGGTGCGAGACGTACTGGCTACCGGAGATCGACCTGGTCACCCTGGGGGACGGGGTGTCGGTGAACCGGGGGTGCGTGCTCCAGACCCACCTGTTCCACGACCGGGTGATGAGCGTCGATACTGTCGTACTGCGGGCCGGATCGTCGCTCGGCCCGCACGGGGTCGTGCTGCCCGCCGCGACGGTCGGGGAGCACACGACCGTCGGACCGGCGTCCCTGGTCATGCGCGGGGAGTCGCTTCCCGCTCGGACGCGCTGGTTCGGCAACCCGATCGCGGCGTGGTTCTGATCTGGGAGTTTTCGCGTTGGGAGTTCGGTGGGTTATTTCCCGGGGCGGGGTAATGAGGGTTACCGCGTGCTGCACTACGACCTGTCGCTGGAGTACCGGGTCGGGCCCAACCGGCTGACCGGCGTCGCGCTGCTCAATGCGGTGGCGACGGCGCCGCTGAGCCGGTTCGAACTCGACTTGGGGGCGCTGCGGGTGGACCGGGTGCAGGTCAACGGGGTCAAGGCGCGGTACGCGCACCGGACGGAGAAGCTGCGGGTGCAGCCGGTGGCGTGGTTGCCGGAGGGGCGGGCCTTCACCGTCGAGGTGCGGTACGGCGGCAATCCGCAACCGGTATCCAGTCCGTGGGGCGGGCTGGGGTGGGACCAGCTGGCGGACGGGGCGATCGTGGCCAGCCAGCCGACGGGGGCGCCGTCCTGGTTTCCGTGCAACGACCTCCCTGGGCAGAAGGCGACCTTCCGGATCGCGGTGACCGCCGCCTCGCCGTACCGGGTGGTGGCGAACGGGAAGAAGGTGTCGGTTTCGCAGGGGCCGTCCAGCACCACCTGGGTGTACGAGGCGCCGGAGCAGATGGCCACCTATCTGGCGGGGGTGCAGATCGGGCGGTACGTGGCCACGGACCTGCCAGGGGAGCTGCCGCAGCGGGTCTACCATCCGGCGCGGCTGGCGGACCGGGTGCGGCACGACTTCGGCCGGCAGGACCGGATGATGACGGTGTTCGGGGATCTGTTCGGGCCGTACCCGTTCGAGTCCTACACGGTGGTGGTCACCAGCGACGAGCTGGAGATCCCGGTCGAGGCGCAGGGCATGTCGGTTTTCGGGGCCAACCACGTGGACGGCGGGCGCGGCTCGGAGCGGCTGGTCGCGCACGAGCTGGCCCACCAGTGGTTCGGCAACAGCCTCACCCTCGGGCACTGGCGGGACATCTGGCTGCACGAGGGGTTCGCCTGCTACGCGGAGTGGCTGTGGTCGGAGGCGTCCGGGGGTGAGCCCGCGGCCGGGCACGCGCGGCGGTGGCGGCGCCGGCTGGCGGGGCAGCCGCAGGACTTCGTGCTGGCCGATCCCGGGGCGCGGCGCATCTTCGACGACCGGGTCTACAAGCGCGGGGCGCTGACCCTGCACGCGCTGCGCGGAGCCCTCGGGGACGGGCCGTTCTTCTCCCTGCTGCGGGAGTGGACCTCGGCCTACCGGCACGGGACGGTCAGCACCGGCCTGTTCACCGACCTGGCCGCCCGGTACACCCCTGATTCGCTGGATCCGCTCTTCGCGGGGTGGCTCTACTCCCCCAAACTTCCGGCCGATTGATGCAATTTCAAGAGTTGTGTGAACCTCTGTGACTGATGGGGCGTCATGATTGTCAGGGAGGCCCGAATGGACGTCCTGGACAGCCTCATCGACAGTGAGTTGCACCTGGAGCTCGTGCTCGTCGAGGCCCTGCACTGGGAAGCGGAACGGCTGGCCGCCCCAGCCGAACGCTGAAATCCCGGCGCCCCGCCCCCCCCCCTCGCGTGGGGGGG
>NZ_JAHCST010000001.1:0-188058 GCF_018476525.1 Acrocarpospora catenulata | reverse complement strand
GCCCGCCCTCCATCGGGGAGGGCGGGCGCCCTTCACCCTGTGTTCAATCGGGACAACCATAATTCGGCGAATGAAACGACAGCTGGCTGAAGTGGCGGTGGTGTTCCTCCGCCTCGGGGTGGTCGGGTTCGGCGGACCCGCCGCGCACATCGCGATGATGCGGGACGAACTGGTCCGGCGGCGCGGGTGGGTGACCGACGAACGGTTCCTCGACCTGATGGGGGCGGTCAACCTCATTCCCGGGCCGAACTCCACCGAGCTGGCCATCCATCTGGGGCACGATCGGGCCAGGTTTCGCGGGCTCGTGGTGGCCGGGGTCTGTTTCATCTTTCCGGCGTTCGCCATCGTGCTGGCGCTGGCCTGGGCGTACGGGAAGTACGGGTCGACCCCCGAGATGGCGGGGCTGCTCTACGGGATCAAACCGGTGGTGGTGTCCATCGTGGTGTGGGCCATCGCGGGGCTGCTGCGGACCGCCGTCAAGGGGTGGTTGACCGGGGTGGTGGCGGTGGGGGCGCTCGCGGCGTACCTGCTGGGGGTGAACGAGCTGCTGATCCTGGCCGTCGGCGGGCTGGCCGTCATGGCGGTACGGATCCGGCCGGGGTTTCTCGCCATTCCGTACTTTCCCGATCCGACCGGGGGTGACCTTGCCCGGCTTTTCCTGACATTTCTGAAAATCGGGTCGGTGTTGTACGGGAGCGGGTACGTGCTGCTCGCCTTCCTGGAAGGGGACTTCGTCTCCCGGCTGGGGTGGCTCACCCAGCAGCAGTTGCTGGACGCGATCTCCATCGGCCAGGTGACGCCGGGGCCGGTGTTCACCACGGCGACCTTCGTGGGGTACGTGATCGCGGGGTGGCCGGGGGCGGTGCTGGCGACCATCGGGATCTTTCTGCCGTCGTTCGTCCTCGTCGGGCTGCTCACCCGGCTGGTCGTCTACATCCGGGGGCGGGAGTGGTCCTCGGCCTTCCTGGACGGGGTGAACGCGACCGCGCTCGCGCTGATGGCGGGGGTGACGTTGCAGCTGGCCAGGGAGGCGTTCGTCGATCCGCTGACGGTGGTGCTGGGGGTGGTCGCCCTGGTGTTGCAGTGGCGTACCAAGCTCAACACGGCCTGGTTCATCGTGGTGGCGGCAGTCATCGGGCTGGTGGCGCAATTGCTCTGAGTTGGGAGAATGTTCCGGAATTTCGGGGGAAGTGAGGATCATCGAGAGGGGGCCTTCGTGGCGGATGTGGTCGTTGTGGGTGGTGGGGTGATCGGGCTCACCACAGCCGTGTGCCTGGCCGAGGTCGGGCATCGGGTTCAGGTGTGGAGTGCGCTGTTCCCCAAGCGGACCACATCCGCCGTGGCCGGAGCCATGATCGGCGGGCCGGTGCTGGCCGAGCCGCGGGAGTCGGCCGTGCGGTGGCAGCGGGAGTCCCTGGAGATCTTCGATGCGCTCGCCGGCCACCACGGCACGGGGGTGAGCCTCGCCCGGGGGCGCCTGGTGAGCCGTCTCGGCGCCGGACTTCCCCCGTGGGCGGCTGAACTTCCCGGTTTCGCGCCCTGCACCGAGGCCGAGCACGCCGGGTTTCCGCTGGCCTTCTGGATCAGCTCTCCGATCGTGGACATGCCCACCTATCTGGACTATCTCGTCGACCGGCTCTGCCGGGCCGGGGGTGACATCGAGATCCGTACCGTGGAAGCGCTGGCGGAGGCCGCACCGGGTGCGGACGTGGTGGTCAACTGCACGGGGGTGGCGGCCGAGGCGCTGACCGGAGACGAACAGGTCCAGCCGGTACGCGGCCAGCATGTGGTCGTCGAGAACCCCGGCCTGACCGAGTTCTTCTACGAGGGCGGCGCCGACCGCGAATGGGTCAGCTTCTTCCCCCACGACGGCCGCGTGGTCCTCGGCGGCAACGCCGCCCCCGGCGACTGGAACCTCGACCCCGACGACGACCAGACCGAAACCATCCTCCGCCGCTGCGCCGCGGTCGAACCCCGCCTGGCGAACGCCCGAATCCTCGGCGTCGAAGTCGGCCTGCGCCCCGGCCGCCCGAGCATCCGCCTGGCGGAGGAACCCCTGGACTCCGCCCGCCTGATCCACTGCTACGGCCACGGCGGAGTGGGCGTCAGCCTGTCCTGGGGCTGCGCCCGCGAAATCACGACAATGCTGTGAGTAGAACGCGCGGCGGGCTCCGGTTCAGGGTGTCGGGTCCTGGGACAGGTAGCGGTCGATTGACTCGATCTTGGATTCCAGGCGGTCTTCCGTACCTGTTCTGATGTCGGCTTTCAGGACCACGCTGACGCGGGGTGAGCGGGACTCGACCGCGGCGACGGCGGCTTTCACGACGGTCATCACCTCGTCCCAGGACTGGCCCTCCACGGTAGTGAACATGGCGTCGGTCCGATTGGGGAGGCCGGAGGCGCGGACCACGCGGACGGCTTCGGCGACCAACTCGCCCACGTCTTCGCCGGTACCGATGGGAGTGACGCTGAAGGCAACAAGTACGGACATATGTGGATCCCTTCTGGTTTCCTATTAACTTCCCTCTGATAGGTTACTTACCGGAAGTGGGGTGATGTGGGTGGAGTCGGTGGAACACCACTGTCCAGCGTTCCAGGCCGCGGTCGAGCTGGTCGGACGGCGGTGGAACGGGGCCGTGCTGATGGCGGCGGAGCTTGGGGCCACGCGGTACAGCGAGTTCCTGGTCGCGGTGCCGGGGATCTCGGAGCGGTTGCTGGCGCAGCGGCTGCGGGAGCTGGAGCAGGCGGGTGTGCTGATCCGCTCGGTGGTGCCGAGTACGCCGGTGCAGATCACCTACACGCTCTCGGAGAAGGGCAGTGAGCTCGTTGACGCCGTGCGGCCCCTGATCGCGTGGGGGGAACGCTGGCTCGGGGAAGGTGCGGTGGCCCATGGCTGACTTCAACCACGATCTCTGGTTCGGCGCGTTCCTGACGCCGGACGCGGCCGGTCACGACCGTCTGGTACGGCAGGCGGTGCGGGCCGAGGAACTGGGCCTGGACATCATCGGCATCCAGGACCATCCCTACCAGTCCCGGTTTCTGGACACCTGGACGTTGTTGTCGGTGCTGGCCGGGCGGACGAGCCGTATCCGGCTGTTCCCTGATGTGATCAACCTTCCGCTTCGCCCGCCCGCCGTACTGGCCCGCTCGGCGGCCTCGCTGGACATTCTCAGCGGCGGCCGGGTCGAGCTGGGCGTGGGCTCGGGCGCGTTCTGGGACGGCATCGCCGCCATGGGCGGCCCCCGGCGCACGCCCGGCGAGGCGGTCGAGGCCCTGGCGGAGGCGATGGCCGTGCTGCGCGCACTGTGGACGCCGGGCGAAGCGGTACGGCTGGCCGGAAAACACTACGAGGTGCGGGGCGCGCAGCCCGGCCCGTTCCCCGTCCATCCGATCGGGCTCTGGGTCGGCGCGTACAAGCCGCGCATGCTCGAACTCACCGGGCGGCTCGGGGACGGCTGGGTGCCCTCGTCCCCGTACGCGCCGCCGGAGGAACTGCCCGCGATGACCAAGATCATCGATAGTGCTGCAGTCGCGGCCGGTCGGGATCCCGGTGACATCCGCCGGGTCTACAACCTCTCCGGGCGTTTCTCGGCCGTCGCCGGTGGAGCGTTCCTGGACGGGCCGCCCGCGCTCTGGGCCGACCAGCTGGCCGATCTGGCGCTGGGCTGCGGCATCAGCGTCTTCGTGCTGACCGGGGACGACGAGCGAACGATGCGGATCTGGGCCGAGGAGGTCGCCCCGGCGGTACGGGCGGCCGTCCAGGCCGAACGCACCCCCGAGGCCGCCCCCGTCGCACCGGACGCCCCCGCCCGGATCATCGGGCCGCTGGAGGAGTCCACCCGGCCGCGCCTGCCCAAGCGGGACCTGGCCGCGCTCACCCCCGCGCAGCGGGCCAACGGCCAGCGGCTGGTGCAGATCCACAACCACCTGCGCCACGAGCTGACCCAGATCAGGGACGCGCTGGAGCAGGTGGCCGCCGGGCGGAGCGAGGCGGCCGCGCTCCGGTCGATGATCAACGACCTGACCATGCGGCAGAACTACTGGACGCTGGGCAGCTTCTGCGCCTCCTACTGCCGGATCCTCACCACCCACCACACCATCGAGGACTCCCGGATGTTCCCCGCCCTGGCCGCGGCCCAGGAGTCGCTGGCCCCGGTGGTGGCCCGGCTGGAGCAGGAGCACGAGGTGGTGGCCGAGATCCTGACCGGCCTGGACGCCGCGCTGGTGGCCATGATCGAGGAGCCGTCGGGTCTGGACCGGGTGCGCGAGCAGGTGGACCTGCTCTCCGACGTGCTCCTGTCCCACCTGGCGTACGAGGAGGAGGAGTTGGTCGAGCCGCTCGCCCGCCTGGACCTCGATATTTAGACAACGGCCGGGACCGGTTGAGTACGCAGCCGGGTGGCCAGCAGCAGGGCGAAGACCATGATCGCGGCGGCGGTCAGGAAGACCGCGTCGGTGCCGGCCACGATCGCCGCCACCGCCTGGTCGTGCACGCCGGGCGGCGGCTGGGTGGCGGTGACGCCCGGCGGCAGATGGGACGCGCTCACCCGGGTGAGGATCAGGCCGAAGGCGGCCGAGCCCAGGCTGATCCCGAGGGTCTGGATGAAGCGGATGGTGGTGGTGGCCGTGCCGAGCAGCCCGAGCGGCACGGCGTTCTGCACGACCAGGATGATGATCCCGACGATCTGCCCGAACCCGGCGCCGAGCAGTGCCAGGTAGAGGTGGATGGTCCAGAACGGGGTGTCCGGGCTGAGGAAGCCGAGCAACGCCAGCGCGGCGGCGGCGCTCGCCAGACCGGCCAGCAGGAAGGTGCGCGGCTGCGCGCCCCGGCTGAGGGCGCGACCGGAGATCAGGCCGGACAGGGCCATGCCGGCCGCCATCGGGATGAGGTAGAACCCCGCGTCGGCGGCGGGCACCGCGCGGGCGGCCCGCAGGTAGATGATGACGAACAGGATGGCGCCGACCATGGCGAAGCTGGCGACCAGCTGGAGCGGGAGGGCGATCCGCACCACCCGGTCCCGCAGCAGGTCGAGTGGGACGATCGGTTCCGGCGCGGTCCGCTCCCGCCAGACGAAGGCCGCCGCTAGGGCGAGGCAGAGCGCGGTGAGGGTGAGGATGACGGGCGACGTCCACGGGTACTCGTCGCCGCCCCACTCGGTGACCAGCAGCAGCGCCGAGGCGGCGAGGGCGAAGATGGCCGCGCCCAGGTAGTCGATCCGGTGGCGCAGGCCGCCGTCGGGCAGGCGCAGGGTCGCCGCGCTGAACAGGATCACCGCCCCGATGGGCAGGTTGACCAGGAAGATCCAGCGCCAGCCCAGGTGGTCGGCGAGGAAACCGCCGAGCAGGGGTCCGGTGACCATGCCGAGCCCGGCGATCAGGCCGCCCGCGCCGCCCGCGCCCGCCCGCCGTTCTGCCGGGGTGAGGTGGGCGAACACCACCAGGGTGACGCTCATCAGGCCGCCGCCGCCCAGTCCCTGGACGCAGCGGGCCGCGATCAGCTGGGTCATGTCGCCCGAGACGGCGCAGAGGGCCGAACCCGCCAGGAAGAGGGCGACCGCGGCGATGTAGACGCCCTTGGAGCCGTACACGTCGCAGAGCTTGCCGTACAGGGGGAGGGCGATGGTGGCGGCCAGCGCGTACGCGGTGACCAGCCAGGGGAGGCGCTCGATGCCGTGGGCGGGGTCGAGGTCGCCGACGATCGACCAGGCGGCGGTGGAGACGATGTTCTGGTCGAGGATGGCCAGCACGAGGGTGAGCAGGCACCCCGCCATGGCGAACTTCTTCTGCTTCTCCGTCACATCTCTAGACTGGGTCAAAACTTGTACTCAGTCAACATTGATATGATCGGCGGGTGAGCGAAACGATGGGCCTGCGGGAGCGGAAGAAGCTGCAGACCAGGCGCGCGATCCACGACGCCGCCATCGCGCTCTTCCTGGAGCGGGGCTTCGACGAGGTGTCGGTGGCCGAGGTGGCCGCCGCCGCGCAGGTGTCGAAGATGACCGTCTTCAACTACTTCCCGACCAAGGAAGACCTGGTGCTGGCGCCGCTGGAGGAGCAGATGTACGCCGACGCCATGCGCGTGCTCGGCGAGCGGCGGCCCGGGGAGTCCCTCGTCGCGGCCTCCCGGCGGGAGTTCCTGGCCCGGCTGGAGCGGCGCAGCAGTGACACCGGCCTGGACGACAGCGCCGCCGCCATGAACATGCTCCACCTGGTCCGGGGCACGCCCTCGCTGATGGGCAGGCTCTTCATGATCCAGGTCTTCGCGGAGGAGCGCCTGGCCCGCCTGCTGGAGGCCGAGTCCCCCGGCGACATCCGGGCCGGGATCGCGGCCAGCCAGCTCACCGCGCTCTGGCGCCGCCTCCAGGTCGTCAACACCCGCCGCATCGTGGAAGGGGAGTCCTCCGACGCCGTCTACGCCGACGCGGTACGCGCGGCCAACGCCGGTTTCGACCTCCTGGAACACGGGCTCGGGGACTTTCTCACCCGGTCCTGACCAAGACCGTTGGTGGCGCTATCGTGTACGGCTGGTTCCCTGATGTCAGGAGGCAATGATGGAGGTCACGCTCCGGCCCGTACGGGCCAGCGATCTTGATTTGTTCGATCGGGAGCGGACCACGCCCGAGGGGACCGGGGAGTTCCAGTGGTTCGGGTACCGGAACTCGCACGGGCTGCGCCGGGAGTTCATGGAGAACGGGCTGCTCGGTCACGACTCCGGCCAGATGACCATCGAGGCGGACGGGCAGCCGGCCGGGTGGGTCGCCTGGTGGATGAACTCCTGGGGGCCGGACGTCACGTCCTGGTGCTGGACCATCGGGATCTGGGTGTTCGCCGACTTCCGGGGCAAGGGCGCGGGTACCGAGGCGCAGCGGCAGATCGCCGACTACCTGTTCGCGCACACTCGCGCGGAGCGGGTGCAGTCCTTCACCGATGCCGGGAACCTCGCCGAGCAGCGGGTGCTGGAGAAGGCCGGGTTCACCCGGGAGGGGGTGGTGCGCAGCGCCCAGTGGCGGGGCGGGGCGTGGCACGACCAGGTGCTTTACTCGCGGATCCGCCCTTCCCAGTCAGGGACGCCGTGACCAGACTGCGGCGATCAGCAGGTACGGCAATGCTGCCCAGTTGGGGGCCCGGATTGAACCCAGGGCGTATCCGGCGAAGCCGAGAACGGCGAAGATCTCGGCACCGAGGCCGGACATCGAGGTGACGGTGGCGCGAGTGCGTCGTTCCAGGGTCGGTTCGAGCGGCGAACCGTCCTGGTCGAGTTCATCTGATGCCCGCGCCACACCTCGACGGCGGTGGTCGGAACTTTGAGCCGCTGACGGGCTGATCGCGATGGACGGGTTCGACGAGATCGACATCATCTTCGACGCGACTTCCGCCAGGGCCCACATCGCCAACGCGATCAAGCTCGACCCGTACGGCAAGACCCTCGTAGACCCGACCCCCGCGGCCGTCGGGCCGTTCGTCGTCCCTCCCGTGAATCTGGCCGAACACCTCGCCGGCGGAGCCACCGACCTGAACATGGTGACGTGCGGTGGGCAGGCCACCATCCCGATCGTCGCCGCCGTCTCCCGTGTCACCCCGCTGCCGTACGCCGAGATCGTCGCGTCCATCGCCTCCCGCTCCGCCGGGCCCGGCACCCGCGCCAACATCGACGAGTTCACCGAGACCACCGCGTACGCCATCTAGATGGTCGGCCTCAACCCTGACCAGCGGGACCTCGCCCTCAAACTCGGCGCGTCCAGGGCCGTCGACGGAGCGGACCCCGAGGTCGTCCACGCGGTCTCCGGCACGGAGAGAGGGGTCGACTTCAGCACGCTGGCATTCGCCGCCGGACAGGGCGGAGCCCGCATCCCCGACCGCGATGAACGGCTCGAGGTAGCGGGCGATGACGACGATGAGCGCGATCGCCTCGGGGATGGTGAGTGCGCCGCGCACGGCCAGGACCGTCGTGGTGCCGGCCAGGAGCACGAGGGCGAGCTGGCTCGCGATGCTGAACAGCAACTGCCCGGGGATCTGCATGAGCAGCAGCCTGACCGTGGCGCTGTGCTGTGCGGCGAGGATGGCGCCGACATGGCTGCGCGCGGGCTCGGCACGGCGGGCCGAGCGGAGGGCCTGCTGGGTACGGGCGAACTCGACGATCCTCTCGGTGAGCGCGCTGTTGACCTCGGCGGCCGCCCGGTCGGCGGTGCGGCTGACGCGTCCGGCGGCCCAGAACGCGCCGAGCAGCACGGGTACGCCCGCGAGGGCGGCGAGGGCCCAGCGGGCCGGAGACCGACAGCAGGGCGAGCCCGAGCGCAACTCCAGCTCCGCGAGGATGCTCTCGCCCACCAGCCGGTCCAGGTCCCATCGCCCGCCGACGTAGCGGTAGAGCGCGGTCGACGTCACGCCCAGCCGTGCCGCCACGGCTTTCACGCTCAGTCCGCTCAGGCCGAGCTCGCGACCGGCTCGGACGATGTCGTCCAGGTCGATCCGAGGGGGACGTCCGCCAGTCATCGACTGCTCCCATCCCGTTAGGGACTGTCTGACAATTCGGCTTGGCGGAGCCAGAGCAACAAGGACGCGATGACGGCGCCGGCGAGGTAGCGGCTGGCGAGCTTGTCGAAGCGGGTGGCGATGCCCCGCCACTGCTTGAGCTTGGCGAAGCACCGCTCGACCAGGTTGCGGCTCTTGTAGGTGGACGCGTCGAAGGCGGGAGGGCGGCCTCCGCGGCTGCCCTTGCGCTTGCGGTTGGCCTTCTGATCCCGACGTTCGGGGATGACCGCCTGGACACCGCGTCGGCGCAGGTAGAGACGGATCTTCTTGGAGGAGTAGCCCTTGTCGCCCAGCAGGCGGCGGGGCCGGGTGCGGGGCCGACCAGTGCGGCGGCGGAGCCGGAACTTGGCCATCACTGTCTCGAAGGCCGTGCAGTCGGCCACGTTTCCGCCGGTCAGGTGCAAGGCCAGGGGCAGGCCTCGTGCTTCGGTGATCAGGTGGAGCTTGGTGGTGAGCCCGCCGCGTGATCGTCCGAGGGCCTGCCGTTTTTGGGACTGCTTGCTGTCGATTGTCTCGTCGTTGTCCCCCTTTTTCGTGCTCCGGCGGCGTGCTGGTGGGCGCGGGCGATGGTGGAGTCGATGCTGACGGTCAGCTCGACGGTGCCGATCGAGTCGTCCTTGACCTGCATTTCCTCCAGCAGGCGACCGGCCTAAGCTAACCTTCGCGGGTGGGGCAATGCCTGATCGATTCGGGCGGGCAAGCTTCGACCGGCAGGTCGCTCCAGGGGGGCCGGCGCAGGCGTGCGCGCTGCCTGCGCTACCGCGCGACCACGGGCTGGAAGCTCCTACGGCTCCCGTGCTGGACGCGGGGCCGGACGGGTCCTCAAACGTTGCGCAGGACCGGCACCACGATGCCCAGCACCCGCCACACGGTCATCCGCCGAGGTCCATCCGAATCATGTTCTTCCTCGGGATGTCCGCCCAACAGCCATGTCCCCGTACCGATCGGGACAATCTACCGCCTGCAATGAAACCTCGGGCGTCGGGTGACGACCCGGCATCCACGTTACGGCGAGACGATCTCGGCAGCCCCCGCATCGCCCAGCCCGATCCCGTCGAGCCGAAGTAGCTCACCCGCGTTACGGTAGGCAATACGGCTCAGCACGTCAGGGGCAAACCCCACCGCCGCAATCTCGTGTACCGGGAATGCCGTGTAGAAGTTCGGCGGGCCCGAGTAGTAGTCCGTCCCCAGCACAAGCCGGGCGGGCCCCCACCGCTGGACGAAGTCCGCGAAACCGTGAGCGACCGCAGTGGCCACCCCGGTGTCGAACCAGACGTTGGGGTAGTCACCGGCGACCTCGACAAGGTAGGCGGCCTGCTGCGGGCTGGAGAACCCGTCGAGCGCGAGGAACCGCACGTCCGGGTATCGCCGTGCCAGGGCGAACAGCCGCCACGGCGACTCCATGTCCGACGATTCGGCCAGGATGTGCACGAATACGGCACGGTCGAAGGCCCGCGCCAGCTCCAGCACCAACGTCATGCGCTCGTCGTTCAGCGTTAGCCCGAGGTAGCGGTGATGGTAGGAGACCGCAGCGAAGCCCAGCTCGCCGAAACACCGGGTCAGCTCCAGCTCGGCAGTGCGCGTCTCGGCCGGATTCACCGTCGCGCAGACAGCGGCGACCATGTCAGGGCGCTCGGCCCGGTAGGCCGCCAGCATGTCATGCGCCGCGGCATAACGCTCGTTGGCGTGAGTCAGCGTCATCAACGGCATCGGCATGATGACGCAACGGTCAATGCGGTTGCGGCCCATGAAAGCCGAACGCACCGCCTGATCTTGCTCCCGCCACTGCGGCTGCTGCCAGGCCGGCGGATCTATCGACCCAACATGGTGATGACAGTCGACTACCGGGATCAGCGACCCACCGACTTCAAAGCTCACTCTGGGCACCACCCCTCGCGCGGTCCACGAATCCGTCCACTTCGTGCAGCATCGCGAGGGTCCATGCGAAGGTCAACGTCGATCCCCGAATGCGGATACCCCCGACCGCGACCGCACTCCCGCGCCCGGTCCCCACGACCCCGTCGGGCTGTGGTCGACAAGGTGACCTGCTCGCGGCCGGTCTCGGGCGGCTTCAATCGCGATTCCGGATAGGTGACCCGGGTTCTTCGCGCTGGTGTGGGCCAGGTGAGCCGGATGAGGATTTCGCATATGGACGCTATGCAGCAGATTGCCGATGACCGGCGGGTGGCGGTCGTCACCGGGGCCGCGTCTGGGATCGGCCGGGCGAGCGCGCTGCGCCTGGCCGCCGACGGTTTTGCCGTCGCGGTCGCCGACATCGACCTCGACGCCGCCGGCACCGTCGCGAAGGAAATCACCGAGGCGGGAGGGCGTGCGATAGCAGTCCGGACCGACGTCACCGACTCCGCCGCGTGCGCCGCAGCCGTGCAGGCGATCATCGCCAGGTTCGGACGCATCGACGTGCTCGTGCACTGCGCGGGAACGGCGGGAGCCAACGACCCGATCATGGATACGAGCGACGCGGAATGGGACCGCGTGATCGGGATCAACCTCGGCGGGACATTTCACATGTGCCGTGCGGTGGCTGGCGCCCTCAAGCGGTCGGAAGCCGGTCGTGTCGTCTTACTCGCTTCGGTGGCCGGTAAGGAAGGAAATCCTTTCGCCGGTGCGTACTCCGCTTCCAAGGGCGGCGTGATCGCCCTCGGGAAGGCCTTCGCGAAGGAGCTTGTGGAGACCTCGGTATTGGTGAACGTCATCACTCCGGCACTCATCGACACCCCGATGGTGGGTCAGTCCACACCCGACCACGTCACTTACATGACCTCGAAGATCCCGATGGGACGTCTGGGCCGGCCCGCTGAGGTGGCAGCCCTCGTCGCCTGGCTGAGTTCACCCGAGTGTTCCTTCTCGACTGGAGCTGTCTTCGACATCTCCGGCGGCCGCTCGACGTACTGATGAGGCGCACGGATATGCCGACTGGCCTGGCTGGACAGCACGATTCCCGCACTGCCGTACTCAATGCCGAAGCGGCCGAGCGACTGCTTGCCGCGTATGCCGGCGGCGAACCGGCCGAACCTGTCATTGAGCGTCACCCCGCCGCCGATGTCTCCGACGCGTACGCCATCCAGCGGGCGCAGGTCGTCCGCTGGATCGCGGCCGGCGATCAGGTTGCCGGCTACAAGGTCGGTCTGACCTCGCGCGCGATGCAGCTACAGAGCAACGTGGATCAGCCCGACTACGGGCACCTGATGCGGAGCATGTTCGCGCCCGAACATGTCCCCATCCCTGCCACGATGTTCATTCAGCCCAGGGTGGAGCCTGAGGTCGCCTTCGTGCTCTCCCGGCCGCTGCGAGGGCCGGGGGTCACGATCGCTGACGCGGTGTGCGCGATCGACTGCCTGCTGCCGGCCCTTGAAATCATCGACTCCCGGATCCGCGACTGGCGCATCACCATTGTGGACACGATAGCCGACAACGCCTCGTCCGGCGCTGTGGTGCTGGGCGGTCGCCCCGTCTCCCCCCGCGCGATCGATCTCCGGCTGGCCGGCTGTGTGCTCTACCGCAATGGCGAGATCGCGGCAACGGGTGTCGGCGGCGCGGTGCTCGGCTCACCGCTGAACTCCTTGACCTGGCTCGCCAACACTCTCGGGCCGCTCGGCGTCACCCTCGAAGCCGGTCACGTCGTGCTCACCGGCTCGATGACCCGGGCTACGCCGGTGGCCCCGGGAGACCGTGTCAGCGCCTCATTCGCCGGACTGGGCTCGGTGAGCGTCCAGTTCGCCCCTGAACAACAGGAAGCCGCACGATGACATCACAGGGCGTGTGGACACCCGAGGTGGTCGCCGACCTCCTCCTCACCGCTGAATCCTCCAGGACTCCGGTCGGCAGTGTCACCGGCCGCTGGCCCGACTTCGATCTGGCAGCCGCGTACCGAACCCAGGACGTGGGCATGAAGCGGCGGACGGCTCGCGGTGAGCGGGTTGTCGGGGTCAAACTCGGCCTGACGTCGCCGGCCAAACAGCGTCAGATGCAGGTGGACACCCCGTCGGTTGCCTGGCTGACCGACGCGATGGAGCTGCCCCCGGCGACGGTGGTCCCCCGCAGCCGGCTGATCCATCCCCGCGCCGAACCCGAAATCGTGTTCGTGCTGGGCGAGGAGCTGGCCGGACCAGGAGTCACCGCCGCGAGGGCCATGCACGCGGTCTCGGCGGTGCTTGGCGGCATCGAGATCATCGACAGCCGCTACAGCGGGTTCCGGTTCACGTTGCCCGACGTGATTGCCGACAACAACTCTTCCAGCCGTTACGTCACCGGCTCCGTGCAAGTCAACCCCGACGGCTTCGACCTCGCCCTCGAGGGCTGCCTCCTCGAAGTCGACGGGCAGGTCGTCGACAGCGCAACCGGTGCCGCGGTGCTGGGCAACCCAGCACACGCGCTGGCCTTCGCCGCGAACCAGCTGGCCGAGCGCGGACACGCTCTCCAGCCGGGTTGGGTGGTTCTCACCGGCGGACTGACCGAAGCCGTGCCACTGGCCCCGGGCTCGCACATCGCGGCCCACTTCAGCCACCTCGGCTCGGTTGTCATCAAGGCGGACTGACGATGCCAGTGCTGATGATCTACCTCGCCGCCGAGCCGGCAGACCCGGACAGCCGGCAGCGCCTGCTCACCGAAGCCGGCCTCGCCATCGCCGAGACGCTCGACACCCCGATCGAGCGCACCCGCGTGTTCGTGCTCACTGCCGGACACGCCGCCGCGGGCGGGCAAGTAGTACCGCCCGGCGGGTTGGGCGCGCCGTTCTTCGTGTGCTGCGTGAGTGCCCACCGGCCGGCGGAGCGACGGACCGAGTTGCTGGCTCGCCTGACCGACGTGATCGAGCAGACCCTGAACGTCGACCGGTCCGTGATCCGCGGCTGGGCCGCCCCGACCGAGCCGGACGCCTGGGCCGTCGCCGGCATCCCGCTGAGCGTCGCGCGCGCGGACGAGATCCACGAAAGGGAACGGTAGGTCACCGTGAAGCTGATGCGTATCGGGGCGGCCGGAGCTGAAAGGCCCGTCGCTCGCATTGACGATCGCCATTACGTTGACGTCTCCGATTCGGTCACAGATTTCGACGAGCGATTCTTCGGTTCAGGCGGACTGCCCCGGCTGCGCGGCCTGGTCGCCGAGCGAATGGCAGCCGGACGCATAACTGCGTTCGCCGACGAACGAGTTGGCGCGCCCATCGCGCGGCCACACCAGATCCTGTGCGTCGGTCTCAACTATGCCGACCACGCCGCGGAAACCGGGCAGCCGGTGCCCGACGAACCGGTTGTCTTCACCAAGTCGCCCAACTCGATCACCGGCCCAAACGACGGCATCCTCACCCCCCGCGGTGCCGGCAAGCTCGACTGGGAGGTGGAGCTCGGGATCGTGATCGGCACGCGCGCCCGATACCTGTCCAGCCTTGCGGAGGCGCGCGCGGCCGTGGCCGGGTTCGTCCTCGTCAACGACGTCAGCGAACGCGGCTTTCAGTCTGAGCGTGGCGGCCAGTGGAGTAAGGGCAAGTCGGCCGAAACGTTCAACCCGGCCGGCCCGTGGCTTGTCACGCCCGACGAGATCGCTGACGTGCGTGATCTAGCGCTGTGGCTGTCGGTCAACGGGGTGCGCCGTCAGGACGGCACGACCGCCCAGATGATCTTCGACCCGTACGTGATCGTGCACTACCTGAGCCAGTTCTTCGTGCTCGAACCCGGTGACCTGGTGAACACGGGCACACCACCTGGCGTAGGCCTCGGGCACACCCCACCGGTCTGGCTGCAACCGGGCGATGTCGTCGAACTCGGGATCACGGAGCTGGGCATGCAGCGTCAGCTCGTCCTCCCACCGGACGGACCCCCGCCGATGAACCTACGACCTTCTGCAACCAGGAGAGGCTCGCAATGACCGCGAACATCGAAGTGATCAAGGAACCTGGCTGGCGGCACCTCGTACTCAACCGTCCCGCCAAACGCAACGCCCTGTCGATGCAACTGCTGCGCGAGTTGCGTGACGCCCTCGCCGAGGCCGATGACGACGACGAGACCAGCGCGGTGCTCATCTCGGCCAACGGCCCTGACTTCTGCGGCGGCATGGACATCGGCAGCGAAGACGCCGCGGAACCGAATGCCCGCAACGCGGATCTGGACATGAGCAAGCACATCGCGGCAGTCGAGGCGCCTCGTCGTCTGCTTCACTCGCTGTGGACGTTCCGCAAGCCGATCGTCGTGCTCGTCCACGGCCGCTGCCTGGCCGCCGGAACCGAACTGGTCTCGCTGTGCGATATCGCGATCGCCACCGAGGACGCACAATTCGGATTCCCCCCCATCCGGGACATGGGCACCACAGCCGCACCCATGTGGACCTACTACGCAGGGCCGCAGTGGTCGCGACGGCTGCTCTACACCGGCGACAGCATCTGCGGCGCCGACGCCGCCAAGATCGGGCTGGTCCTCAAGGCGCTCCCGGCGGAGCAGGCCCGGGCCGAGGCGCTAGGCCTGCTCCACCGGCTCAGCAAGATCGACTGGCAGCTCCTGGCGAGCCAGAAGCGCATCGAGAACACGACCCTGGAACTGATGGGCCTGCACATGCTGCACAAGGTAGCGGCGATGACCGACGGCAGCGCCATGACCTCGCCGACCGCCCGAATGCTCGCCGAGACCCCGCGTGACCAGTACATCTCCGTGCTCAAGCAGCGACGCCACGACCTGTTCGGTCCGGGAATCGTCAACGTGAGCGGGCCCGATCCCTTCGACGGCGAAGGCCGCCTGCTCGATCGACCGCACGGACCCCAGGGTTACACCTCCGCAGCCGCATCTTAGAAGGGATCTCGACTATGACGAGCTCGGCCAGCCGAGCACCCGGTGACCTCGACGCCTCGGCGCGGGCCGCCCGCCTGTTCACCCCCCGCCGGGTCGCCATCGTCGGCGCCAGCGACCGGTCGGCGTGGTCACGCCTCGTGCACGAGGCGCTTCGCCGCTCCGGCATCGTCGTCGAGCTGGTGAACCCACGCGCTCAGGTAGTGCACGGCGTGGCGACGGTACCGACGCTTACCGCGATCGACGGCCCGGTCGACCTGGCCTACGTCATGACGCCCGCCGCGGCCGTGCTCGACACCGTGGTCGAATCGGGTCAGGCCAAGATCCCCAGCCTGATCGTGTTGTCGGCCGGCTTCGGCGAGTCAGGCGCTTCCGGCCGCGGCCTCGAGCGCGCTATCGGCGAGACCGTACGCGCACAGGGGCAGACCATGCTCGGACCCAACACGCTCGGGTACGTCAACTTCACTACGAACACCTTCTTGTACCCGGCCGGAAACGGTCTGCGCGACGTCAGTCCCGGCTCGGTTGCCCTGGTGACCCAGAGCGGCGCCCTTGGCGGGATGATGACCGGATACGCCGCAGCCCACGCGATCGGCATCAGCTTTCTCTGTGCCACGGGTAACGAGGCCGACCTGACAGTCAGCGACATCATCGACTACGCGGTCGACGACCCCGCCACGAAGGTGATCGGCGTGTTCGCCGAAGCCATCAGGAACCCGGCCGGCCTGCGGCGCGCGGCCCGCCGCGCCCTGGAGGCCGGCAAGCCGATCGTCATGCTCAAGGCCGGACGCTCCGAACTGGCGGCCCGCACCGCCGCGACCCACACCGGCTCGATCGTCGGTGACGACGCGGTCGTCGACGCGGTCCTGGCGCAGGACGGCATCATCCGGGTCGACTCCCTCGAGGTCTTGGTCGGGACGGCAGGCGTGCTCGCCAAGGTCGGCCCCACGCCCGTGCGCGGGCTGACGGTAGCCGCGATCTCTGGCGGGGTCTGCGATCTCGCCGCCGACGGGTGCGATCGTCTGGGCATTCCCCTCCCCCAGTTCCGTGACGACACCCGCGCCCGGCTGAGCGAGGTGCTGCCCGACTTCACCGGCGCCCACAATCCCCTTGACCTGACCGGTGCGATCGTGCGGCACCCCCGATTGCTCGCCGACGTGCTGACCACGATCGCCGATGACGGGCAGGCCGACATGGTGCTTTGCCAGGAGAACCTCGGTAAGCGAAGCCGCCCGACCGAGTCCATCATCAACGGGGCCAAGGCGATGCACGAGGCCGCGATCCCGGCCTACCTGATCTCGGCGACGGGCGAGGGCCTCACCGAGCAGCAGAAGCAGAGCCTGGCCGAGTTCGACATCCCCTATCTTGGGGGCGGGCTTGAGATCATCCTGAGCGGCCTGGCACGCCAGCGCTGGTGGGCGCAACAACGCCGGCATGCCCTGGCGCAGCCGACGACGGCCCCACGGCCACGGCCACAGGTCGAGCCCGGCCGTGGCAAGTGGAGCGAGGCCCGCACGAGCGATCTCCTCTCGTCCTGGTCGGTGCCGCTGGTTCCGCGCCGGGTCGTGCGATCGGCAGCAGCCGCCGTGGCCGCGTTCGAAGAGTTCGGCGGTCCCGTGGTGCTCAAGATCGTCTCACCGGACATTCTGCACAAGACCGAGATTGGCGGGGTCCGTCTCGACGTGACCGATACCGCAAGCGTCGCCGCGGCGTACGAGGCGATCGTGGACAGCGCCTCCCGGCTGCGGCCCGATGCCGTGATCGACGGCGTGCTGGTCAGTCCCATGCGGCCGCCCGCGCTCGAGCTGCTGGTCGGTGTAACGACCGATCCCCAGTGGGGTCAGGTGCTCACCGTGGGACTTGGCGGCACCTGGACGGAAATCTTCAAGGACGTCAGCACCCGGCTCCTTCCCGTGGCGGCCGGCGACGTCCGGACCATGCTCACGAGCCTGCGCAGCGCTCCCCTGCTTCTGGGAGCGCGCAACTCGCGACCAGCCGACCTGGACGCGCTCAGCGAGGTGATCGCCCACATCGGCGCCTTGGCCGTGGCCTGCGGACCGGCCCTGTCGGCGATCGAGGTCAACCCCATCCGCGTCGACGGCTCCCAGATCGAAGTCCTCGACGCCGTGGCACTTTGGGCCGATGAACCCCTGGCGGCAGCATTATGATCACAACCATCGCTCTGCCACGGCAACTGCGGGTCGGCCCCAGCGCGAGTCGCCGGCTCGGTGACGTGCTCAGAAGCCTTCAGCGGCGCCGGGCGCTGGTCGTCACCGACGCGTACCTGCGCGATTCCGGGGTGGTCGACAAGGTGGTCGGCTCCCTGGGGCCCGGCATCGAGGCAGCGGTCTTCGCAGACACGGTTCCCGACCCGACCGACGTGTGCGTCGAGGCGGCGGCAGCGGTGCTACGCGACGGCGACTTCGACTGTGTGGTGGGGCTCGGCGGCGGCAGCCCGATGGATACCGCGAAAGCGGCCAGCATCCTGGCCGCCTCCGGTGGCCGCATGCGGGACTACCGGGCCCCGGCTCAGACCGACAACGCGAGCCTGCCGATCGTGGCCATCCCGACGACGGCCGGCAGCGGCTCGGAGTGCACGCGGTTCACGATCATCACCGACACCGAGACCAATGACAAGATGCTCTGTGCCGGGCTCGCCTTCCTGCCGACGGCAGCCCTGGTCGACTACGAACTGACGCTCAGCATGCCGCCCCGGCTCAGCGCTGACACCGGCATCGACGCGCTCACCCACGCGATCGAGGCCTATGTCAGCCGACGGGCCAACCCGTTCGCCGACGCCCTGGCCCTGATCGCGATGCGATCGATATTCCACCACGTGCGCCGCGTGTACGAGGCCCCGGACGACCGCAAGGCCCGTGCGGCCATGATGCTCGCCGCGACCCAAGCCGGCATCGCGTTCTCGAATTCGAGCGTGGCCCTGGTCCATGGAATGAGCCGGCCGCTGGGCGCCCACTTCTATCTCGCGCACGGACTGTCCAACGCCATGCTCCTGCCGGCCGTCACCGACTTCTCGATCGACGGGGCGCCGGATCGCTACGCCACCTGCGCCCGCGCGCTCGGCGTGGCGAGTGAGCACGACCCCGACGCCACCGCATGCCTCGGGTTGGTGGACGCTCTCGCCGCGCTCAACGACGCCCTCGACGTGCCGACCCCGGCGTCTTGCGGCATCGACCGGGAACGCTGGGACGAACTCACGCCGCTGATGGCCAAGCAGGCGCTCGCCTCCGGGTCGCCGGCCAACAATCCGCGGATGCCGAGCGCCGAGCAGATCGAGCAGCTCTACACCGGGGTGTTCGACCGGTGACCCGACCAGAACTGACCAGAAGGAGCGATAGATGATCTGTCACGTGTGGGGCATGCGGATGAAGCCGGAAAGCACCGCTGAGCAACGGCAGGCCGTCGTCGACGGCATGTCCTGCCTGCCGCAGGAGATCCCGGGGATCCGTTCGTTCAGCTGTGGCGCCGATCTTGGCTTGGGCGGCGACAATGCCGACGTCGTGCTGATCGCGCACTTCGACGACGAGGAGAGCTGGCGCGCCTATCTCGCCCATCCGGCGCACGAGAAATTCGCCGACGAGCTCGTCGTCCCGGTCTACTCCTCGGGTGCGGCCATCCAGTTCGCGGTGGACGGCTCGTGATCGTCGAGCTCACGACAGTCCGGATCAGGCCGGCGGACCGGGCCCGGTTCCACACGGCCTTCACCGATGCGGCCGCGATCTACCAGCAGGCACGGGGTTGGCACTCGGCCCGGCTGCTGCGCTGTCTGCAGGACGAGACCCGCTACGTCATCGAAGCGACGTGGGAGCATGTCGAGGATCAGACCGTCAGATTCGCCGAGGACGGGCTGCTCGCGCGGTTCCTCGACCTTGTCGGCTCGCTGTTCGACGGCACCCCGGAATTGCTGCACTTCGAGCCGGTCGGGACTGACCTGCGCCGCACCAAAACGGGTGGGTGACCGGCCCGTCATGAGCAGTCTCGCAGCGCAGCGAGGTGGTGCTGATGCCGGGGAGCCGCCGCTCACCGGCATCCGTGTCCTCGACCTGTCGATGATCTGGGCCGGGCCGTTTGCGACCAAGCACCTCGCCGATCTGGGCGCAGAAGTGATCAAGGTCGAGGGGCCCTCCTATCTCGACCACGTGCGAACACTGTCCGTCCCCGACCGCAATGTCGCCGAGCCATACAATGACAGCCGGTACTTCAACGAGTACAACCGCAACAAGTACGGGCTCGCTGTCGACATACGTACCGACTCCGGCCGGGACATCGTCACGCGGCTGGCCGCCGGGTCGGACGTGATCGTGGAGAACTTCCGGCCCGGCGTCATCGAACGTCTCGGCCTGGGGTACGACACCATCCGCGCGGTCAACCCGCGCGTCATCATGGTGTCGCTGCCGGCCTACTCAGGGCGCGAGCCCGAGCGGCGCGTTCCCGGCTACGGTCCCAACGTCGAGCAGATGAGCGGTATCGCCCACCTCAGCGGCTACGCCGGGGGGCCACCGCAAAAGTTCGGCATCTCCTACGGTGACCCGGTCGCCGGTCTCGGCGGCGCCGCCGCCGTGCTCATGGCCCTGGTCGCGCGGGAGCGCTCCGGCGTGGGCCAGCGTATCGAGGTAAGCCAGCGCAATCTGCTCATGGGCTTCATCGGCGACGCCCTGGTCGGCCACCAGCTCGGCCACCGAGCCGAGCGGTCGGGCAACCGCAGCCCTTACGCCGCGCCCCAAGGGGTCTATCCCAGTCTGGGAGCCGACGGCACACCGGCCGCTCGGGCCGACTCATGGGTCGCGCTGTCGGTCACCAGCGACGCCCAATGGCTTGCGCTCGTGAAGACCATGGGGCGGCCCGAGCTCGCCGACGATCCGCGCTGGCCGGACGTGCCGGCCCGGCTGGCCGCCCACGACGAACTCGACCACGAGATCTCCGCCTGGACTTCGACACTCACGTCCCTGGACGCGGCCGAACAGCTCCAGCGCGCCGGTGTCGCGGCCTCCCCCGTTCTCACGCCGGCCGAGCTGCGCGACGATCTCCAGCTCACCGCACGCGGCTTCCTGCGTATGGTGGCGCACGCGACGATGCCGCCGATGAAGCTGACGGCACCCACCTGGCACTTCCAGGGGCTTGACACCGAGCTGCGGGCCGCGCCGCGACTCGGTGAGCACAACCAGATGATCCTGCGTAATCGGCTCGGCCTGAGCGAGCAGCGCATCGCCGAGCTGGAGGCGGCCGGCGTGATCGGCACGTCTCCGACCCCCGCAACACGAACGAGGAGCCGGCATGCTCAATGATCTGCGCGTCGTCGAACTGGGCGACGGCATCGCCATCGCCCTCGCGGCCCGCGCGATGGCCGGGTTCGGCGCCGACGTCATCAAGATCGAACCACCCGAAGGCGACCGGCTGCGTCGCGTCGGCCCGTTTCCGCCCGGCCGGGCCGACGGCGAAGCGAGCGCGGCCCACCTGTACTTCCACGGCGGCAAGTCATCGGTCGTCCTCGACCTCGACCACCAGGCCGCGCGCACGGCTCTGCAGCGGATTGTGCACTCCGGCGACATCCTCCTCACCGACCTCCCGACGGCACGCCGGGAGCGGTTGCGGCTCGACGACGCCGTTCTGGCCGGGGAAGCACCGCGGCTGTCCGTCGTGGCGGTCTCGCCCTACGGCGCCGACGGACCACACGCCGGGTACCTGGCCACGGAGCTGACGATGATCGCCGCCGGAGGCCAACTGTCGCTGATGGGCTCACCCGACCGCGAACCGGTCAAGCCCTACGGTGACCAGGCGGGCTGCCAGGCCGCACTGTCGGTATTCGGTGCGGCGATGGCGGCGATCTACCGGCGCGGACGGACCGGCCGCGGTTCCTCGGTTGAGCTGTCGATCCAGGAGCTTCAGGCCAGCGCCATGGATATGCAGGGCCCGATGGCCTACAACGGCGACCCGCCCTACCCCGGCTACGGCAGGCGCATCGGCAACACGACCCATTCGCTTTGGTCCTACTATCCGAGCCGCGACGGACAGGTGGGAATCTTCGTCAACCCGGCGAACATCCCCTCACTGCTCGCCGCCCTCGGCCGCAGCGACCTGCGCGACCGCATGTCCGACAAGGCCTTCCTGGCCGGCGAGATGCGCGACCTGGTAGCGCGCTGGTGCGCTGAACGCACCAGCAAGGAGGTCTACGCGGCTGCGGTCGAGTTCGGGGCGCCGTTCTCGTACGTCGCCGGGCCCGA
The DNA here is from genome assembly GCF_018476525.1 of Acrocarpospora catenulata. Taxonomy (GTDB): domain Bacteria; phylum Actinomycetota; class Actinomycetes; order Streptosporangiales; family Streptosporangiaceae; genus Acrocarpospora; species Acrocarpospora catenulata. The sequence continues at coordinate 166,496 of NZ_JAHCST010000001.1, read as the reverse complement.
CGACCTGCTGGAGGATCCGATCCTCGCGGCGACCGGCATCTGGCGAACCGTCGAGCAGCCCGGAGTCGGAGTGGTGCGCGTGCCCGGTCCGCCGTTCACCACCGACGCCGGCTTCGACATCGGTCCGGCTCCACACCTCGGCCAGCACACCGCAACGGTGCTCGCCCGCCTCGCCGGGCTCGACGAGGCGGCCATCCGAGCAGTCGCCGGCTCCGGAAGCTGATCCTGCGGATCCCTGAACACGGCGTGTCAGGTGCGGTGCTCCCGGGCGTAGTGGCGAGCCAGCAGATCCTTGCCGTAGTCGTTGCCGTTGGGCGTACGAACGATCGTGTGTACGTGATAGGTCTCCGGCTCGTCGTTGTCGAGGAAGACTCCCGAATGGTTGTCGTATTCGACCACGATCACCGGGCTGTGCACGCGGTAATAGAATGGCTCCCCGTCGCCCCAGCCGCCCATCCACAGCAGGTGAGTCTCGTCGATGTGACGCTCCACCTCGGCTTGACGGGCCTGCAGCGAGCCATCGGGAAGCACCCGCAGATAGGGCGCGATCAGGTCACGCAGCAGCTGGCGTTGCCCGGCGTTCAAGCTGTCGCCGCGCAGCCCGTGGTAAGGCAGCACCAGGTTGTCCTGGCCGGCGCCGGCGACATGGCGACCGTTGATCGGGCCGTTCAGGTGTGGCGGCAGGTCGGCGTTGCGGATCGAGGGGTAGGCCACGGCGCGGTCACGTTGCGGTCCGTCCAGGGATCGCATGAACTCCACACCCGCGCGGATGTGCTCGGCGAACAGCTCATGTCCTTCGTACTCGGTTCCCAGAAAGCTCGGCGTCAGCACCAGTTGCGGGCCGCGGACGAAGCAGTTGAGGTCCAGGTGGTGGCCCATCAGCTGCCAGCCCCAGGGCTCGGTCTCCGAGGGCTCTCCGAAGATCGTGAACCAGTACATGTACTCCTTGAGCGTGTCCTCGTAGCCGGCGCAGAACTCTCCCAGCCCGGCGTTGAGGCGCATCGCCGTACGGATATCGTGCATGCCGGCGGCCGACACGGTCGCGGCGACGACCCGCAGCGCGGCCTCGCGTTGGGCCGGCGCCAGGCGATCGAGCAGCACCCCGTGCTCGGGAAAGATCAAGAACGCGTTGATCCAGTGCTGCCACTCGATCGCGTCGATCGGCAGTTGCGCGGCGTTGCGGTCGTCGGCGTCGAGGGCATCCAGCCAGGCCAGGGCGGCGCCGGCGATCGCTGCCACCGGCAGGCCCTCGTCGGCGAAGCCGAATAGCCCGGACATGGGCGTGCCGTCGGTGGTGAGACCGACGAAGGGCTCGGCCGCGGTGCGCACCACGGGAGCGGCTTCGGACACGGCGGCGAACACCTCGGGACCCAGTGGCATGGTGGGGTCGATGTGACCGTTGCGGAAAGGCCGCCGGACGGCGCTCGGCCGGGCGCCTCGGTACACAGGCAGATCAGGCACGGCCGGCCCGCTCGAACGACCTGGTCTCATGACTCCACCATGATCGCCTGCATCGGGCACATGAGCGCCGCCTCCTCTACGTCCGCACGCAGATCTTCGTCCAGGGATTCGCTGGCATACGAGTCCAGCCCGGATCTCCGGAACGACAGCAGCCCGTCTTGGTTCAGGGTGAACACCGCGGGCGCGGAGAACGTGCACTGACCGTGGTTGTCGCAGCGACGCAGGTCGACGACGACGTGCATACGGATTCCTCTCTCGCTTCGCGTGGGTCAGGCCGCAGCCGTGAACCGGAGGGGCAGTGCGGCCAGCCGGTTCACTCCAACGACCGGCAGGTTGCGCACTTCATCGGCGGGGATCGCCAGGGTGATATCGGCGAGCCGGTCCAGGAGGACTTCAAACGCGACACGCGCCTCGGCACGGGCGAGGTTCACGCCGAGGCAGAAGTGCACGCCATGCCCGAAGGCCATGTGGGCTGAGTTGTCACGGCGAATGTCGAACTCGTCGGGGTGGGGGAAGTAGGCCTCGTCGCGGTTGGCGGAAGTCCACAAGGGGCGCACGGTCGCACCTGGCGGGATCGTGACGCCGCTCATCTCGAACGGTTCGCCCGTCAGGGTTCGTCGAGTCCAGCGCGCGGGCGAGACGAGCCGCACCGACTCCTCCAGCATGACCGGGATCAGGCTGCGATCGGCGCGCACCTCCGCGAACTGGTCCGGGTGGGTCAGCAGGAGCAGCATGGTTCCCGACAGCCAGCTCGCGGTCGTCTCGTTGCCGGCCGTGAGGAAGATCCGGATGAGATCCAGGATCTCCTCCATCTCCAGGGGACGCTCGCCCGCGACCCGAGCGGTGACCAGGCTGGAGATCAGGTCCGATCCCGGCTGCCGGCGCCGCTGCTCGATGACCCCGGCGAAATACCGCTGAAATTCGATGAAGCTGCGCTGACATTCGAGCTGACGCTCACGAGAAAGGATCTCCCGCCCTTGGATCGAGTCGACGAAATTGTCGGCCCATTCCATGAATCGATCCTGATCGGCGCGCGGAAGTCCAAGCGCGTCGGCGATCACGTAGCCCGGCACCAGGCCGGCGAATTCCCGGACGAATTCGACCTCGCCGCCCGCGGCGAACACATCGATGATCTCGTTGACGATGCGGCGGATACTGGGCTCGAGTTCCCGCACGGCCTTGGGCGAGAAGGCCTGGTTGACCAGCTTGCGGTAGCGAGTGTGGATCGGCGGGTCGGTCATGGTCAACGTCGGGACCTGCGGGTAGCCCTCGGCCTGGATGGCCTCGAGCTCGGCGTCGCCAGTGCCGAAGAATGGCCTGTCGCTGGAGAACTCGATCGGCAGTCGCATCGCCTCGCGCACGTCGTCGTAGCGGGCGAGCATGTAGGTATCCATCTGTTCGGAGTAGAACACCGGGCAGGAGCGGCGCATCGCGGCGAAGAGCTCCTCGGGGTGCGCGACGACCTCTGGTGCGGTCAGGTCGCAGTCGGCTGGATGCATAGCGGGTGACTCCTCGTTGTTCAAAAGACGCGATGCCGACACCGGCGAAGACAATTTATTTCCCGGTCCGCAGCCCGGTATTAATAAGAGAGGCAACCGGCGCGGCATTCTTGCAACGCCGCCGCCTCGTTACGCGCCGGATTAGGCGCCGGCGCATCAGGCGGTCATCGACGGAAGGGCCCGCGGCGGCGTGGCCCGTCGCGACATCGACCGGGGACGCAGCTGGACCGGGTCTGGATGTTGCCGATCGCTGATGTCGCTCACGGCGACGGAGCCGCCGGCGTGGATTCTGGCATCGATGGCGCCCCGCGGCAGCCGCGTGGCCATCAGCGTCTTCCAGAACGGGTTGGCGGTGATCAGCCCGGCTTGGCTCGCCTCGAACACCACCGACACCTCACGCACCAGCGTCGTATCGGCCAGCGGGAGTACCCGTACCCCGTCGGTGACGCAGCTGGCGACCGCCAGCTCGTTGGTGAAGCCCACCCCGAGATCGCTGCGCACCAGCGCGATCAGCGTCTGCGGGACGTTGGTCAGGTAGCCGACCTTGGGCGTGACGCCGCGTTGTGTGAGCAGTTGAAACGCCTCGGTCTGACTGAAGCTGTGTCCGGGCACGACGAGGTCATAGCGGGCGAGGTCGGCCGGCTCGACCGCGGCTCCGCGTACCGCCAGCGGGTGCTGCGGATGCACCACGACGCGCATGGGTTCGCGCCACAACGCCACCCGCCGTAGCCGTGCGTCGCTGCTGGCCGGGTAGAGCGGGCGTAGCCCGAGCTGGACACGCCCGGTGAGCAGTGCATCGTTGACCTGGGCGAACTCCTCGACTAGGTCGATATGGATGCCCGGGTAGCGCCGGCCGAAGTCCTGGATCACGCGTGGCAGGAACGTGGCCGCCGCGCTGGGGTGCGCCGCGATGGCGATCTGGCCGCGGACCATGCCGCTGATCTCGGCGACCGCGTTGCGGCCGAGCTCAAGCTGGCCGAGCACGGCCCGGGCGTGCGTGAGATAGGCCTCACCCGACTGGGTCAGCGCGACCGGACGGGAGCGCCGGTCGAACAGCTGCACTCCCACTTCCCGTTCCAGCGCGCTGATGTGCGCGGACACCCGCGACTGGGCCCGGAAGGTGCCGTTGGCGGCCGCAGCGAACCCACCGTGGTCCACCACGGCGACGAAGCTGATCAACCAATCAACCTGCACGACGTCCCCTCTCGAAAGTTGCCCGGCGCGTTCACTTGGACGTGACCGGCAGGCGGGGCGAATCCACGCTCACCGGTGGACTTTCCTGGTTCCGGCTGCCGGCCTTGGCCCGCGCGGTACGCAGCAGCCGGCGGTTGGCTACGACGACTCCGTGGGGATTGGCCACCACCGTCACCAGCAGCAGCACGGAGATCAGCGTGTAGCACTCGCTCAGCGGCGGGATCGCATCCCGCCGCAGGAGGAATCCGATGCCCACCGTTGACCGTCAGCCCGGCGAACACCGCTCCGGTCGCGACCGACACGCCGCCGATGTACACCAGCGTGCTCAGCGCTATCGAGCCGAACGCATCGAACCGATCGGCCCTCAGCGGTCGGTGTGCTGTGGATGTCCGGACTCATTCAGTCCGGACAGCTCTTGTGGCGGCCGGCGAGCCGCAACCAGAACCGTGTTCTACTTGTTGGTTACTCTATATCACAGCCCGGCGCAGTCAAGAGGCATAACCAATCCTTTTTCACGCGATCTATCACTGCCGGATACCGGTGCCCGAATTGCCATGGAATTACCGCGCGGTGACACCCGCTTACATGCCGGCAGACCACCGCATCGGGGCCAGCTCGGTGCCCGGTGGATAACGATGATCGAATAGCCACGTGGCAGCGCCGAGCAATACCGCGGGCACGCTCTCACCGGCCACGATCGCGCCCGCCAATTCGCCGATCCGGCGGTCGAGCCGGGCTACCGCTACCCGGCCGAAACCACCGGATCCGCCCACCCGGGCCACAAAGCTCACCTCGGCGACGTCGCCCGCACCTGCGAGAAGGACAGGGTCGGCCAACCCGAGGTCGATCAGGCCCCCGTGGGCCCGCACACGCGCCGAGCCGTGATACGACAGCGACACGCCGGCACGATCGTCAGCCGAGTCAGGATCGGCGGGGAAACCGAACTCGTCGCCGTCGAAATGGGCTGGACCGGCAGTCTCAATCGTGCCCCCGACGGCGTTCACGTAATGGAGGAAACTGTTTTTGATCCGCCAATGCAGTGACAGGCCGGCGCAATGACCGGCTCGTTGGCTCTTCAGACTTTCCCCTTTCGCGGCGGGCCGGCGATAACCTGTAGTTCGGTGTACTCAAACAGGCCCCACGGGCCGTTCTCCACACCGATACCGCTGAATTTGTGGCCACCGAACGGCAGGTGCATCTGCACGCCGCCGCCGTGTGCGTTCACCGAGACCTGACCGCTGTCCACGGTGCGCGCGATGTCGTAGGCATGATCGAGGTCGCTCGACCACACCGACGCGGTCAGCCCGTAGGGCGAATCGTTGGCCCGTCGGACCGCGTCCTGTTCGTCGTCAAACGCAAGCACCGGCAAGACCGGCCCGAACTGCTCCTCGCCGACCACGCGCACACCGTCATCGACACGGTCCAGGATCGTCGGCGCGAAGAAGTATCCGGGCCGATCCAACGGGCCGCCTCCGCTCACGGCCCTGGCGCCATGATCAAGCGCGTCGCCGACGAGTTCTCGCACCCGGTCGAACTGGGGCTTGTTGTTCACCGGTCCGAGTTCCGCTCCGGCAGCGAGACCGTCGTCGACCTTGGTCTGGCGGGCGATCACGGCCAGCGCCTCGACCAGGTCGCTGTGGACGCGGCGGTGAGCGTAGACCCGCTTCACCGCCAGGCAGATCTGCCCGTTGTTGCCGAAGGCACCCCAGAACAGACTGCGGGCGATGCTCTCCACGTCGGCGTCGGCGAGCACGAGCGCGGAATCGTTGCCGCCGAGTTCCAGGGTCACTCGTTTGAGGTCCGCGCCGGCCGCGGTGGCGACGTGCCGGCCAGTCGCGGTGGACCCGGTAAAGCTGATCTTGCGTGGCACGGGGTGGGCGACCATGGCCGCACCGAGCTGGTCGGGGCCGGTGATCACGTTGAGCACGCCGGGTGGCAAGACCTCGCGCAGGACGACCCCGACCGCGAGTGTCGTCAACGGTGTGTAGGGGGAGGGCTTGACGACGATGGTGTTGCCGGCCCGCAAGGCGGGCGCGATCTTCCAGATGGCCAGCATGATCGGGAAGTTCCACGGCGTGATCGCCGCTACCACGCCGACCGGCCGCCGCAGCACGGCCTCGAAACCCACCGCGTCGTCGCGCAGTACTTCGTCGGGCCAAGCCAGGTCAGCGTAGTAACGCAGCCAGGCAGAGGATCCCTGCAGTTCGATGACCGAATCGGCCAGTGGCTTGCCCTGTTCCAGGGTCAGCAGCCGGCTGAGCCGGTCGAGATTCGCGTCGAGGGCCTCGGCGGCCGCCCGCAGAGCGGCCGCGCGGGCCGCGTCGTCGCGCTGCCAGGAGCCGAAGGCATCGGCCGCCGCGCCGAAGACCCTGTCCAGGTCGCCAGGTCCGAGCGCCGGGGCGTGGGCGAATACCTCTGCCGTGGCCGGGTTGACGACATCGAAGTGCGCGTGGGCGGCGAAATCCTTCCCGCCCACGGTCAGCGGATAGTGGTCGAGCGGAATGTCCGTCGTGGTCATGGTCGCTCCTTAGTAATTCGATCAGCGGGACGACTCGGGGACGGGCGCTGGGATGAGCACGGGCTTGATCGTGGTGCCCGCGATCGCATCGGCCTCGGCCGCGTCGATCTCGGCCAAGGGGTAGGTGCGCACGATGCGATCGAACGGGAAGCGATCCTGCCGCCAGAGCTCGATCAGTCGCGGCACGAAGATCTGCGGCACCGCGCTGCCCTCGTAGACGAACGTGACGTGCTTGCCCGCCAGTTCGTAAGCCGTCAGGTGCACCTCGCCGGGTCCGCCGCCGACCAGGACCGCAGTCCCTGGCCGGTCAAGGACGCGGACGGAGGCCGTTATCACGTCGGTGATCGAGGTGGTGTCAATGCTGAAGTCGACTCCGCCGCCGGTGGCCCGGACGTCTCCGACCAGGTCGTCGGTCCGGGCATCGACGCCGTGCGTGGCACCCAGGTCCAGCGCCTGCTCGAGGCGGTCCGGCCGGACGTCGATCGCGATGATCCTGGCCGCGCCGGCAGCCTTGGCCGCCATGACCGCGCCCAGGCCTACCGCGCCCACGCCGAACACGGCGATGCTCTGCCCGGGGGCGAGTCGCATCTCGTTGAGGACCGCGCCGGCTCCAGTTTGCAGGCTGCATCCGAGCGGACCCAGGATCTCCAGCGGCAGACCGGCGTCGACGACGACCACACTGCGGTCGGTGGCCACGGCGTACTGCGCGAAGGACGACTGGGCGAACCACCGGTTGGCGATGGGGATGCCGTCACGATCGCGGGCTGACAGGCGCCCGTCGGCGTCGGTGCCGGTCAGGTTGGCAAGTTCGAACTCAGCGCAGTAGGCCGGCGCCCCGGACTGGCAGGATACGCACGTGCCGCACGAGCCGTAGCTCAAGACGACGTGGTCACCCGGTTTGATCGCCGTCACGGCCGCGCCGACTTGCTCGACGACGCCGCTGCCCTCGTGCCCGAGGACGATCGGCAGGCGGGCGAGCTGCTGATCGGGATTGCGCAGCTGCAGATCGGTGTGGCACAGGCCGGCGCCCGCCACACGGACCAGCACCTCGTGCGGGCGCAGATCGTCGAGCGTGATCTCGGTGATCTCGTAAGACTTGTCCGGTGACCGCAGCACCGCGGCCTGACTAGTCCTCATGGGACCCCTTCCTTACCGATGAACTAGGGACGCACGGGTTGGCCGCCGTCGCGGGAGAACGCGCTGGCCGCGGCCCAACCGTCGTCCTGGGCGATGAATCGCCGGTATTTCATGATCTTGCTCGGCTCGTTGAGGGTGGCGGCGCCGACAAGCCTGTCGCCGCGACGCAACAGGGCGACGAAGCGGTCGGCGGCCGGATCGCCCGAGACGAATACGACGCTGTCGGCCTGGGCGGTCCCGACGAACTGGATGCGCTGCCCGTACCAGTCACTCCAGAAGTAGGGCACCGAGGCGTAAGGGGCGCGGCGAGCCGGGACCAGAGCGTTGACCGCCGCTCTCGTGCCCTGCTCGGCGGCGCTGGTCCAGTTCTCCAGCCGCATCGAGGAGCCGAAGACCGCGTTGGGCCAGCGGACAAGGTCGCCCGCGGCGTAGACGCCATCCACCGAGGTCTGCAGGTACTCATCGCACACGACCGCGCCATCGCGCTGATCCAGCTCGACGCCGGATCCGGCCAGCCAGCCGGTGGCCGGGAGGGCGCCGACTCCGACCACGACGAGGTCGGCGGGCACGATCTGCCCGTTCGCGAGCAGGACGCCCTCGACGTGGTCGCGGCCGATCAGCTCGCTGACCTGGACCCCGCATCGCAGCTCGGTGCCGTACCGCTCGTGCATGACGCACAGTGCGGCACCGACCACCTCACCGACCGCCCGGACGAGTGGCGTCGGGGCCGCCTCGACGATGGTGACGCTCGCCCCGAGAGTGCGAGCCGAGGACGCGATCTCGGCGCCGATGAAGCCGCCGCCAACGACAACGACCCGCCGTGCCCGGCCCAGCGCAGCGCGGATGGCGCGTGCATCGTCGAGGCTGCGCAGCGTGACCACGCCGGGCAGCACCGGCAGCGGGTGCAGGGTCCGCGCCCGCGCCCCGGTGGCGATGAGCAGACGCTGGTAAGGCACGAGTCCGCCGCCGGCAGCGACGACGCCCTCATCGGGGTGCAACGCCGTGACGCGTTGACCCAACCGCAGGTCAACGCCGAGGTCGTCCCGCAACGCGGCCTCGGTAGCGAGGTAGACCGGCGTGTCCGGGCCGGTCAAGAATGCCTTCGACAGCGGCGGCCGGTCGTAGGGCAGATGCTCCTCCGCGCCGATCAGGGTGATCCGGCCGCGGTATCCCGCTCGCCGGGCCGACTCGACCGCGCGCAGACCAGCCAGCGAAGCGCCGACGACGACGAAACCGTCAACGTCGTCGGCCGTCCCGGTTACCGCGTTCATTCTGGTTGCACTGACAAGGCCAACGCGGGGCAGGAGCGCACCGCTTCCAGCACGGTATCGTCGTCCTCAGCGGCGATGTCGGACAGCAGCATGAGCGCGCCGTCGTCGCCGATCTCGAAGTGCGACGGGTCGAGCGACTCACAGATCCCGATGCCCGAACAGCGGGCCCGGTCCACGACAATTCTCACGGCACCACTTCCGGACGCCACGACATCCCTGTGACTGAGCTGGGTCATCGGCTCAGTTGGTCCGCACCGGCAGCCGCCGGATGCCGTTGATGAACTCGCTGTAAAGCATTTCGGGCGCGCCGACCTCCAGGTCGGGCAGCAGCGTCAGGATTTCGCGGAACAGTGCGCGGAGCTGAGCCTTGGCGATGCCGTTGCCCAGGCAGTAGTGGATACCGCCGCCACCGAAGCCGACGTGCGGAGACCGGGGCCGCTGCAGGTCGAAGCGGTGCGGATCGTCGAACACGCGCTCGTCGCGGTTGCCCGAGCAGTACATGATGCCGACCTTGTCGCCGGCCTTGATCTGCCGGCCGCCCAGTTCGACATCCTGAGTCGCCAGCCGACCGAAGCACATGACCGGAGTGGCGTGCCGGACGAACTCCTCGATCGCACCGCCGATGCGGGCGTCGAAGTCCTCGACCAACCACGCACGCTGGTCGGGATTGCGATCGAGGGACAGCGTCGTCCAGCTCGTGGTCTGCTTGGTGGTGTCGTTGCCGGCCACGCTGAGCAGCAGCATCGTCGAGGCGATCTCGTCGTCGGACAGGGGCTGACCGTCCATCCGCGCCTCGCCGAGCGCGGTCGCGATGTCGTCGGAGGGGTGCTCGCGACGGTAGTGCACCAAGTCCACGCCGATGTCGCGCAGGATGTTCAGCTGCTCGATGACAAACTCGATCTGTGTCATGCCCGGCGGCAGCATTGCCTCGTCACGTCCGCCGACGAAGTTGTCGCCCGCGTCGGCGAAGGTCTGAACCAGGTTCTCCGGGACACCGACCATGTCGGCGATCGTCAGCATCGGCAGCTTGGCCGACACCTCCTTGACGAAGTCGAACTCACCGGCACCCGCGACGGCGCTGACGATGTCGTGCGCGCGCTGCTGGATCTGGGCGTTGAGCCGTGCCACCGCCTTCGGGGTGAAGGCCGCACTCATGATCTGGCGGTACCGGGTGTGCTGCGGCGGGTCCATCTCGAGGAAGTTCGGCGTGGTCACGGTGTCCGGGTGTCGCGGGCGAAGGGACACGCTGCCCTGCGAGGTCGTGAACAGCTGATTGTGCTGGCTGACGTAGGAGATGTCCTCGGCCCGCGTCACCGCCCAGAACCCGGCCTCACCGTGAACCTCGGAGGGAAGGTCGGCGTCCTCGATCGGCGGCTGCCAGCTCACCGGCGCGTGTTCGCGCAGCCAGGCGAAGGTCTCATCTCGTTCGATGAACGGCTTGCGCCAGAACGCCATGCTTGAGATGTCCTGTCCGGAGGTCACCTCGTGTTCGTTGGCGAAGAGCTGTCGGGTCATGGCCGCCTCATTGTCGGCGTCATCCGTGCGTCCGCACGGACCGCGATCTAGGTTGTGAAGAAGTTGCGGGAATAGATCCACGCTGGCCGGGTTCTATGTAGAACCACGTTCTTGTTGTGGTAGTCTCATGTGGTCCCGGTCACATGTCAAGGCCTCTGAGCAAAGACCTCGCAGGTCCGGCCCGGGCGCCGGTCGCGCCGGGTGTGGCGGTTCACCGGTAGACCGCCTGGAGCCGCATCGGCATCGGTTCGCCCTGGCGCACGATGTCCCCCGCCCGGGCCGCGTCCACTTCTGAGCAGGTCAGTCCGGCTTCGGTCAGCACCGCCTCGGAGTGCTCCCCGATTCCCGGCGGTGTCAGCGGGCCGCTGCGCTGGGTGCGAGAGAACGTGGCATGACGCCCGGTCATCGCGAACACAGAACCGTCGATCGCCGTGCGGAGATGGACGAACTCCTCGGCCCGCAACTGGGAGTCGCGCACTACCTCGGACACTTTGCGGGCCCGGACCGCCGGCACGCCGACCGCCTCGAACAGTGCGACCGCCTCGTCCCCGGTCAGCCCGGCCAGCATCGCGGCGGCGCGCTCGACCCCGGTGGCAGGGTTCGATTCGGTTCCGGCGCGTGGCCGGTCATCAGGGCGGGCCCCGGATCGGCCGGCCAGCACCTGGTCGACGGCGAGCCCGAGGGTGCGCGACTGCACCCGGATCCAGCCGTCGGCGACCCGGTAGTAGCGGTCGAGCGGCGCCGGACCCTTGAAGTCCACCCGGCCCCGCACCGCAGGGGAACGGCCGGGGTAGCGGATCAGCGCGCCCGAGCCGAGCAGGGTGGACGTGGCGACCAGCGAGGCCGAGACCCACTGCCCGCCTCCGGTACGCTCGCGGTGCAGCACCGCGGCGATGACACCCAGCGCGCAGACAGCGGCCGCCGTCACGTCGACCACGGCGACCGTGGTGCAGACCGGACGTTCCGGCTCGCCCTGGGCGAGCATCATCCCGCTCATCGCTTGCACGACCATGTCGACTCCGCCGGCACCGGCCAGCGGCCCGTTGGTGCCATAGGCCGACAACGAGACGGTGACAATGTCGGGGTTATCCCGCCGGAGGCTGTCGTAGTCCAGCCCCAAGGCCGTCATCACCCCCGGCCGCATACCATCGAGAACCGCGTCGGCCCCGGCGCAGACCCGCCGCAGCAGCGCGCGTCCCGGCTCGCCGCCGAGGTCGATGGCCAGGCTGCGCATCCCGCGGTTGAACACGAACCCGGCTCCGCGGAACGGGTCGCCGCCCAGCGGCTCCACCTTCACCACGTCGGCGCCGAGCTCGGCGAGGAGGAAACCGGCGTACGGGGTGGCGACGAAGGTGCCCATGTCCAGCACCCGCAGACCCTGGAGCGGGCCCGCAGCCACCAGAGGGGACGGGGTGGCCGGGCGGGGCCGCGGCGGCCAGGGGGCCATGCCGTCGTGCTGCCCCAGCGACGGTGCTGGTCCTCGCACCCGGCCGGGAGTCCGCGAAAGCAGCAACGGCACGCCGGGCATGACAACCGGCCCCCGGTCGGGGTCGTCGACCTCGACCCGGAGTCCGTTGGCGACCACTTGCGGGTGATCCAGCCACTCGTCACGATCGAGCACGGGCCCGGCAGGAACCCCTCGCGCGGCCAGCTGAGCCAGCCAGTGCTCGCGTGGCTGAGACCGGAAGGCGGTCGATACCCGCTCCATGACCCACGCGAGGTTGTCGGGCAGCACCATATTCGTGGTGTTCCCGGCCAGGCGGGGATCGTCAAGGATCTCGGCCAGGCCGAGCATCTCGAGCACCTGCCGCTCGAACTTCGGCCCGAGCGCGCCGCAAGCGAGCCAGCCGTCGGCCGCACGGACCGGACGATAGGTCGGGTGCCGGCCCAGGACGCCGACGGCGGTGTCGACGTCGGGAGCATCGGGCGAGACCGCGAGGTTGTACGAGCTGGCCTCCATCACGGCATTGATCCCGGTGACGGTGATCCGCTGGCCGTGGCCGCTGCGCTGTCGCTCAAGAAGGGCGGCCAGCACGCACGCCGTGGCCCAGATCCCCTGGATGTGGGTCAAGTAGGGCAGCACGAACTCGACGGGGCTACCGTCTTCCGAGCCCTGCCGCCACGACACGCCGGCATGGGCGGACAGCAGCCCTTCCGATTCCTCGCCGCCCAGCCACGGTGCGCCTGAGGCAAGATAGGCAGGCAGCTCGGCGACCACGAGCCGCCCGTTTCCTACCTCGGCCGCGGCAACCGCGCCGCCCCAGTCCGCCGGCCGCTGGTTCGGCCCGAGCAGGCAGACATCGGCCCCGGCCATCGCGGCAGCCAGCCAGCGGGAGCCTTCGTCGCCGGCGGCCGGCTCGATCCGGACTGAGCGCTTGCCCCGGTCCCACATGGCGAATCCAGGCTCGCGCCGGCGGGCCCGGCCACGGTCAGCCGACTCCACCAGTATGACGTCCGCGCCGAAGTCGGCCAGGAACATGCCCGTCACGGCTCCGGCCACGCTGTCGGCCAGTTCGAGGACTCGCACGCCGTCGAGGAGGTCACCGTCGTTCCCGGCGGCGGATCCGGATGCGCGGCGGGGTGCGGGTGACGTCGCGCTCACGTCGGAATCTGCGAAGTGAAAATTGACGGGGCAGGCCCGTCGGCCACAGGCCGGAACTCCTTCTCGATCCGCCGGCCGAGCTCGGCGAGACTCCATGGACCGTCCGACTCGATAGAGCGCAGCACCTCCGGCGTGTTCCACAACGTCACCTGGTAGCCCACGGCGCCAATGATCCGCCCCGACAGCCAGTCCGAGTCGGTCCCGGCGAGGTAGGTAACGACGGGCGCAACATTCTCCGGAGACATCGCGACCAGCACCTCTGGGTCGACCGCGGCTGCCTTGTCCGGATCGACGGTGGCAGTCAGGCGCGTCGCCGCGCCGGGCGCGATCGCGTTGGCCGTGACCCCCATCCGGCCCAGGGCGTTGGCCAGCGACATCGTGAGCCCGACCACGCCCATCTTGGCCGCCGCGTAGTTCGCCTGTCCCGGGGAACCCTGCAGTCCCGAATCGGACGTGAAGTTGATGATCCGGTAGTGGCCGTCCGGGTTGCGCTGGGCGCGCCAGTAGGCCGAGGCCGGACGGATGGTGCTGTAGTGCCCGCGCAGGTGCACGCGGATCACGGCATCCCAGTCTTCCTCGGCCAGGTTGAAGATCATGCGATCGCGCAGGATGCCGGCCGAGTTGACCAGGACGTCAAGCCGTCCGTAGTGCTCCAGCGCGAGATCGACCAGGCGCTGGCCGGTCGCGGTCTCGGCCACGTCCCCGCCGTCGGAGACAGCCTGACCGCCGGCGGCCACGATCTCGTCGGCGATCTCGCGGGCCGGGCTGGAGTCCGCCCCTCGCCCGTCGGCCTCGGCCCCGAGGTCGTTCAGGATCAGGCGGGCTCCTTCGGCCGCGAACTGCCGGGCCACGGACGCGCCGATACCCCGACCGGCTCCGGTTATGATCGCGACTCGCCCTTCAAGGCTTGCCATCCAGTTCCTCCGATTCGCCGCTTGCATCAGCGGCAGCTCAACAATCTGCTGGTGACCCGGCGAGCGCCGGCTCAGACGATGACCGCGCTGCCGTGGTCGATGACGGCGGCACCGCGGGAGTCGGTCGTCCGGAAGCGCACCGTCTCGCCGTCGACCCAGATGCTCACGGTGATCGTCTCGCCCGGCAGGATCGGCTTGGTGAACCGGCCCGTCATCGCCTTGAATCGCTTCGGGTCGGACTCGGCTACGGCGTGCAGGAGTGCCCGGCCGGTGTACCCATAGGTGCACATGCCGTGCAGGATCGGCCGCTCAAAGCCGCCACGTGAGCTGTATGACGGATCGGTGTGCAGCGGGTTGTGGTCACCGGTGAGCCGGTACAGCAAAGCCTGATCGGTACGCGTCGGGTAGATGACCACGTGATCGGGTGCGCGGTCGGGCAGCAGCCACCGGGCGGACTCACCCCGGTCACCACCGAAACCGCCATGTCCCCGGAAGAACACCGAGGTGCGCAAGGTCGCCAGCAGCGAGCCGCGGCTGTCGCGCGCGCTCGTGCGAGTCTCGATCAGGGCCCCGGAACCCTTGTCGTAGACGCCGACGACCTCACAGCTGGCGTGCGCCTCGCCCGCGGTGGGCATGACGTCATACAGCTCGAACGCCTGCTCGGCGTGGAGCATCGTGGCGTAGTCCAGGTCCTCGGGGAGCGGCGGTTCGACGCCGAAGGCCACGTTGGCAAAGGTCGGCAGCGCGAGCTGGTCGTGCCCGGCCGTGTTCTCCGTCGTGAACTCGAGCTCGCTGAGCGGATTCATCTGGCCGGCTCCAACGGCGAGCGCGTAAAGCATCGCGTCGTCTGCCGTCCACGACCGATGCACGGTGGCGCTCGTACGCCCCACCAGCGCCCCGTCGATGCGCGTCACGTCCACCTCACTGTCTTGGGGTTCACATCACCTGTTTCGCGCCCGGCCGACCAAGAACGGCTCCAACCTTCGCGCTCATTCACGTCACCACGGGCCGATCCCGGTACACAACCGATCAGCCGTTCTCCGGATAGTCCCATGCCACAAACGGACACTGGCTTGTCCCTGGCCGATCACGCGGGTCACTGTCGCTGGACAAGACCTCCGTCGCGGGTGTGAACGCGGCCTAGCGGCGCCGTGCGAGCCCGGGAGCCAGGCCCGGCACGATCAGGCGTGTCGTGACGGCGGAGTAGCGAGCATGTCCGAAGAGAGGACCACTATGTCCGGCTTCGAGCCGACCCCGACGCCGGAGACGGCACCGTTCTGGGATGCGACATCCCGGGGTGAGCTCGCGGTGCAGTTCTGCACCGCATGCGCCCGATATTACTTCTACCCCCGCCCACAGTGCCCGAACTGCGGATCCGTCCACGTGGAGTGGCGCGCCACCACTGGGCGGGCTCGTCTCGTTTCGTATGTGATCAACTACCGGCCACTGCCGCCGTTCGATCCGCGGACTCCTCTCATCGTCGCCCTGGTCGAACTCGCCGAGGGACCGCGGATGATGACGAATATCGTCGGAGTCGCCCCCGACCCCGACCACCTTCCGCTTGATCTGGAGCTCTCCGTCACCTTCGTTGCCCAGGGTGCGGTGCAACTGCCGGTCTTCGAACCCGCGGCGGCTGCCGCGTGAGCCGCTCCATGCACGGCGGGCAGGTCGCGATCGTCGGTGCGGCCGAGACCGACACGATCGGCAAGCGACCGGATATCTCGGTACTCGGGCTGCATGCCGAGGCCGCCAGGAACGCCCTGCGCGACGCGGGGATGTCAATCCACGACGTCGACGGCATCGCCACCGCGGGCCTGTATCCGCAAGACATCTCGCACTACCTCGGGATCACCCCGCGCTGGCTCGACGGCACCCTCGTCGGCGGCTGCAGCTTCATGCTTCACGTCCGCCACGCCGCCGCGGCGATCGCCGCCGGCGCGGCCGACGTGGTGCTGATCACCCATGGCGAATCCGGGCGGTCCGGCATCGGCGCTGACCCGTGGGTGCGCAACCCCGCGTCGATCAACGGTCAGTTCGAACTGCCGTACGGCGCGCAGGCGCCATACTCCACCTTCACCGTGCCGGCCCTGCGGTTCCTGCACGACCGGAACATGACGCGCGAACACCTTGCCCACGTGGCCGTGGCGCAGCGAAACTGGGCTGCCAACAACCCCCGCGCAGCCCGCCGCGAACCGCTCACCGTGGACGCAGTACTCAACGCGCCGATGGTGGCCTACCCCTTCACCCGCGACATGTGCTGTGTGGTGACCGACGGCGGCGGGGCCCTTGTGGTCACCAGCGCGGAGCGCGCAGCCGACCTGCCCTCCGCCGGGCGAGCCGTGTACCTGCTGGGTTCCGGCGAGTCGGCCGAGGGTGCCGTCGTGTCGCAGATGGCCGACCCGGGATCGTTCGCGGCGTTTCGCGCGGCCGGAGCCGAGGCCTTCGCTACCGCGGGTATCACCCATGCGGATGTGGATCACCTGATGGCCTATGATGCGTTCGCCCACCTCCCGCTTTACATGCTGGAGGATCTGGGATTCGTGGGGCGGGGCGAGTCCGGGGATTTCGTCGCCGCCGGCAACACAGTCAAGGGTGGCCGACTGCCGATGAACACCAACGGCGGCGGGTTGTCGTACACGCATTCCGGGATGTACGGCATGTTCGCCATCCAGGAAGCGGTGCGTCAGCTACGTGGCGAGGCCGTCGAGCAGCTGCCGGACGCACGAATCAGCTTCGTCCAGGGTGTTGGCATGTTCTTCGCGGCCGCCGGCAGCCTGGTTCTCGCGCGGGAACCACGCTGACCCGCCCCCATGCCCCTCACCCACCGTCGGCTAGCGGCCGGTCGGCCACCGGAACCCGACCGGCCTGCGGGCGTACACTATGGGGAACATCCCGGCCCAGGCGCTGCATCGCTGGGTCACCGGATCGCGGCCTCAGCCGGGCACACCGAAGCGGGCCGTCACCTGGCAACCCGCGGCGAGGGATCTCGGAGTGACTATGGCAACGGCTCGAATGAACGGACGGTCCCCCGAAGCTCAAGCCTTTCGCGCCGACCGGGTCATCGAGACAGCCAGGCAACTCGCCACCGAAGGCGGGTACGAAGCCGTCCAGATGCGCGAGGTCGCCAAACGAGCCAGGGTCGCGCTGGCCACGCTGTATCGCTACTACCCCTCCAAGGACGACCTGATTCGCGCGTTCGTCGATGCGCAGGTCCGCTTGCTCCGCGCCGATGTCGTCGCCCGGCCGCCGCAGGACGCGAACCCGGGCGCCCGCGCGGCCGCGGTGTTCATCCGGGCGTTCCACGCGATGACGCGCGATCGCGGGTTCGCTCAGGCGGCGATGTGCATCTACCACACTCCCCAGCCACTGGGCACGCAGGCGCGTCCAATCGAGGAGGGGCACCGGGCCTCGTTCATCGACATCGCGGCCTACGCCGCCTGGGGGTCCGGGCACCAGCCGACCGACGACGAATATCTGGCCCTGTACCTGCTGGAATCCCTGCTCAACAGCAGCGTCATCAGTTGGCTCAACGGGCACATGACACCGGACTACGTCGAACGTCGGCTCTGGTTCGCCGCCGCGCGACTGCTCGTCGAGCCGTCCGGTCCGCCCGGCGGCGGACGCCGGGCGGACTAACCCCGCATCGCAC
Organism: Acrocarpospora catenulata; assembly: GCF_018476525.1. Taxonomy (GTDB): domain Bacteria; phylum Actinomycetota; class Actinomycetes; order Streptosporangiales; family Streptosporangiaceae; genus Acrocarpospora; species Acrocarpospora catenulata. Next base: position 148,736 of record NZ_JAHCST010000001.1, on the reverse strand, counting down.
CGTGGCCGAGGCCGAGGCGAATGCGAGGACCGCGCGGCGATGAAGCCGGCCCGCCCAGGTCTGGTGCTAGCTGTCTGCCTGCTCGGCATCTTCGTGACGACCTTCCCGGTCACCATTCTGACCATTTCGGTCAAGCAGCTGGCGATCGACCTGCATTCGACGCCGTCAACGATCACCTGGGTTACCACCGCGCCGTCGCTGGCCGCGGCGACGGCGACGCCGCTGTTCGGGCGGCTTGGCGACACCTACGGACATCGTCGGATCTACCTGGCCGGGCTGGCCGTTGCCACCGTCTTCGCCGGGCTGACCGCGACGGCCTGGGACGCTGCCAGCGTGATCGCCTTTCGGACGATTTCGCAGACCGGCGCTGCGGCGATGGTTCCCAGCACCTACGCCATCCTCTTCTCGACCTACACAGGCCAGCGCCGGGTCCGCGCGTCGTCGCTCGCCTCGGCAACCCTGGCCGGGGCGGCAGTCAGCGGCGTGCTGGTTGGCGGGCCCCTCGTACAGTACGCCTGCTGGCGGGCAATCTTCGTCGTTCAACTCGTCGCCTCGCTTGGGGCGCTGGCCACGGCGATCGCCGTCCTGCCGCGGCACCGGCCGATCTCCGTCCGGTCTTCCCTCGATCTGGCCGGGGCCGGCCTGCTGGGTGCCGTAACCTTCGCGGCCACCTTCGGGCTGAATCGCCTCTGCGCCGGCAGCACCGGACTCGCTGCCGCGGCACTCGGGCCGCTGCCCGTCTACGTGACCGCTCTGGTGCTTGTTGAGCGGCGCGCGGAACGCCCGTTGCTCCCACTCCGCGTGCTGACCAATCGCACGACCGCGCTGGGGTGCGCGGTCTCGTTTCTGGTCAACGCCGCGTGGATGGGAAACTTCGTCACGGCACCCCTGCTCCTGCAGTCGGTCTTCGGCCTGTCGCCGGCGGCCACCTCCCTGGCCCTCGTCCCGCGCACCACTCTCATCGTGGCCGCCGCGCCCAGCGCAGCCAGCCTCGGGGAGCTGCGCGGGGAACGCCGCATGCTCCTGGTGGCGAGCGGCGCAATGACGCTGCTCACCCTCACCATGGCAGCAGCCACCGAACTCCACGCCCTGGCCATCCTGATCGTCCTGCTCGCCACGACCGGCGCCGCCCTCGGGCACATCCAGCCAGCGCTCGTCTCGGCCACCAGCCAGAACGCAAGCGAGCCCGAGATCGGGCTGGTCGTCTCACTGCAGCAGACATCAAGCCAGGTTGGCGGCGTCATCGGCATCGGCGTCGCCACCGCGATGGCCGCCGACTCCAGCCACCCCGGCCCGTTCGCCCTGGTGTTCGTGGCCGCCTCGGGCTGCCTCCTACTAGCCACCGGACTCAGCCTAGGGCTCAGCGGCCCCCGTACCGCCTAGCCAGGGGTCTCGTCGATATCAAGCGATTGGCGTCACCAGCGACCGCAGTAGGTCAGGCCATTGGGGACCGCCGTAGATCGCCGCTCGGGTACCAGGTAGCGGTGAGGATGGATGGCGCGGATTTCGTCGTCCTGCACAGGCAGCACGATGAGCTCCAGCGAGAATGGTCGCGCCTCGCGGCCCAGCTCGTTTTCGACCCCGGCCACCACGTGGCCGGTCGGGACCGGACGTCCAGAGCGCGAACCCGCCCGCAGTGATCACCGGCGCAACGAGCAGCAGCAGCCGCCGCGAGAAAACGTCCGCCCAGACCCCCGAGGGATCTCGACAACAAACGCCGTCACTGACCAGATGCAGCGAGGACATTTCCGCCGCCGACAACCCGGTATCGGCAAACAACACCGCATAAACCGGATAGAACAGAACGGAGTCCTCGAAAAACGCGTAAGCATAAAGCTTCCGCGCAACCCGACCCTCACCCGAAGATCAATGTCGCCAACTCATGCCCGCCACCCTAGCCGCCCCCCGATCGACCGGTCATCAGGATTACCGCGGGCATCCGACAGGTCCTACAGCCGAGGCGCGACGTGCCCGATCCTGAACAGGTCGCGCGGGTCGAACCGCTCCCGCAGTTCTCCCAGTCGCAGCCGGGTGGCCTCCGGCCAGGCCCTCCCCAGTGCCTCGGGCGCAAGGTCGGATCCCTGGAAGTTGATCAACGCCCCACCCGTCGACCAAGGCGCGAGCGCCCCCACGACGGCCTCGGGCGCGCTCCCCGGCAGCCCGATGACCAGCAGCGAGTACGCCCCATCGCGTCCCCCGACCGCGTTCGGCTCCTTGGGTTCTCTCCCCAGCGCCCCGCCCAGGTGCCGTACCTCGACCACGGGAACCGGCAACTCGATCTGAGGCCCGGCCGCCGCGAGCAGCGCCTCGACGCCGTCGGCGGTCAGGTCGTGGAGCAACGTGCTCCGCTCGGTCACCGGCATCGGATCGGTGGGGTCGTTGTGGATCGTGTCGAGGTGGGTGTACGGAAGCGGCCCGACTCCCCCGAGCACTGGCGAGGCGACCGCCAGCATGGGATCGAGTACCGAACCCAGCGGCTCTGCCGAGGCGACCCGCAGATGGGCCACGAACTGCCCCCGCAACGGGGGCGGAAGCTGGGGCAGCGGCGGCAGCCTCAGCAGGGCCACGGACGTGGTGACCGACTCGGGCAGGCCGGGCGCCCACTCCCGATAGGCCCGCAGTACAGCGGCGGCGTCTGAGGCCGCGAAGTAGTAGCCGCCGCCGTGGACCGACGTCAGCGGGAACAGGTCGACGGTCATCGAGGTCACCACCCCGAAACCGCCCTTGCCGCCGCGCAGCGCCCAGAACAGGTCCGGCTCGCTGCCTGCGTCGACGAAACGCACCCGCGCGTCGGGCGTGACCACCGTCAGGCTCCGTACGTGATCGGCCGCGAACCCGAAAGTCCGCGCCAGCGGCCCGATGCCGCCCCCGAGCGTGAACCCGACCGCCCCGACCCCGGACGCCGACCCGGTCAGCGGCGCCAGCCCGTGGGGAGCGGTGGCCCGCACGACCTCGCCCCACGTGACGCCCGCCCCGATGGTCGCCGTCCGGGTCGCCGGATCGACGCTGATCTCCCGCAGCCGCGAGGTGAGCACCAGCACCGCCCCGTCGGCCGCCTGCACGGCCCCGTGCCCGGTGGCCTGCACGGCAACGGGAAGATCCCGGGCGGCGGCGTACCGGATGGCCTCCACCACGTCCTCGACGGTCTCGGCGACGGCCACGAGCGCGGGCCGGTGCACCACGGAAAGGTTGAATCCTGAAATCTCGTTCATGGGACATAGGTGTGCCACGACGGTCTAGTGTCCGGCTGGGACGCCGTCCTAGCGGTGTCCTAGCGACCCGGGGCACGCTGCGGCAATGTCGCCTTCCGAGTTCCCGACCATGTTGCTGCGCGAGGTGCCCGCGCGCGCCGGCTCGCCGGGTGCCGCGCTGCTCGCAGACGCGCTCGCGGGATCGTCCGCGCGCTGCCGCCTCTACGTCCTCAGCGACCTCGCCGCCGCTCCGGACGCGCCGCCGCTGGCGGCGGCGCTGGTGGAGATCGAGGGCCACGGCGCCATCCTGGTGCGGGCCTCCGTGGGCACCCCGCGTACCGGACTGCGCGCTCGCCTGTTCACCGACCTCCGGGCTGAGCTGCGGGCCTGCGGCGTACGGACATTCAAGTACGAAAGCGACGCCGAGCTCGAATATGATGCGCCGGACGTCCAGTGGTGTGAGCAGGAGTTGTGATGAGGCTCGACTTCCGGTTGCTCGGACCTGTGGAAGTCGTCGGCGAGTCCGGCCAGGTCGTCGATCTCGGGTCGCGCAAGCAACGCGCGGTCCTGGCCCTGCTGCTCGCGCACGCCCCCCGGGTGGTTCCCCTGGACCAGATCATCGACTTCCTCTGGCGCGAGGAGCCGCCCTCCAGTGCGACGGGAACGCTCCAGGCGTACATCTTCCAGATCCGCAAGGCCCTGGAGCCCGGCCGCAGCCCCCGCACCCCCGCCCGCGTGCTCCGCACCCTGCCCCCGGGCTACCTGCTCGACATCGACCCGGCCCAGATCGACGCCCACCGCTTCCTGACCGCCCTGGAGGAGGCCCAGGCCGCCCTCGCCGCCGGACACCCCGAGGAGGCCGAACGGCTGCTCAACCCGGCCCTGGCCGCCTGGCGCGGCGAGCCCTACGCCGACCTGCCGGACGAGGAGTATCTGCGGCCCGCCGTCGCCCACCTCACCGAGGCCAGACTGGCCGCGGTGACCACCCGGGCCGAGGCGCGGCTGGCGCTCGGCCGGGCGGGCGAGGTCGCGGTGGAGGTCGAGCGGCTGCTGGAGTCCGCGCCCTACCGCGAAGGACTGTGGTCGCTGCTCATCCGGGCGCTGTACGCGGACCGGCGCCAGGCCGACGCGCTGGCCGCCTATCAGCGGTGCCGGACCCTCCTCGACGAGGAGCTCGGCCTGCTGCCCAGTCCGGAGCTGCGCGCCCTCGAACAAGCCGTGCTCCGCCAGGAGGAGGCCCCCACAACCCGCCCGGTGGCGACCCTGCCCGTGCTCCCTGAGCCGGGCCCCGCGCTCCCCCGCCTGGTCGGCCGGGCCCCGCACCTGCGTCGGCTGCACGACCGGATCGCCGACGCCGCGCGCGGCTCTGGCGGGGTGTTGCTGGTCGGCGGGGAGGCCGGCATCGGCAAGACCACCCTGGCCGAGGCCGCCGCGGACCTGGCCGCAGAACAGGGTTTCACGACCGTGTGGAGCCGCTGCGCCGAGGACGCGCCCGCCTTCTGGCCCTGGATCCAGGCGCTGCGCCGCCTCGACCCGGACAGCGCGGAACGGCTGGCCGCCCCTGGTAAGGCCGCCGACCCCGACGCGGCCAGGTTCCTGCTGCACGACGCCGTCGCGCGGGCCCTCGAACGCAAGGCCACCGACCAGCCCATCATGATCGTGCTGGAGGACGCCCACTGGGCCGACGCGGCGACCCTCAAGCTGCTCACGTTCCTGGGCGCCGATCTCCACCGGGTCCCGCTCCTGGTGCTGGTGACGGTACGTCACGACCCCGCCCCCCAGGCCCGGATCGACGCGTTCGCCGAACTGGCCCGCCAGCGCGGCACCGAACGCCTCACCGTCGGCCCGCTGACCGCCGCCGACGTCGCCGCCTACCTCGACGGCCGCGACGAACGGCTGCGCGAGCACGTAGGGGTGCTCCACGACCGGACCGGCGGCAACCCCTTCTACCTGGGTGAACTGCTCCGACTCGCGGCCAGCACCCGGTCGGCCGACATCGCGGCGCTGCCCGTGCCCGACGGGGTGCGCGACGTGATCGCCCAGCGCGTCTCCCGCCTTCCCGAGGACACCCAGGCGCTGCTGCGGGCCGCCTCCGTCGTCGGCCGGGAGGTCGGCGCGGACGTGCTGGCCTCGGCCGCCGGGATCGACGCCGCCCGGCTGCTCCTGCTGCTCGAACCGGCCGTGGCGACCGGCCTGCTCGTCGAGGTCGACGGCGGCTGGGACCACAGCTTCTCGCACGCGCTCGTCCAGGAGACCCTCTACGGCGAGCTGACCCGTCTGCAGCGCGCCCAGCTCCACGGCCGGATCGGTGCGGCCATCGAGTCCCTCGGCGGCGGCGACCCCGATCGCATCTCGGTGCTCGCCCACCACTTCGCCCAGGCGGCCCGGGTCGGGCACGGCGAGCGGGCGGTCTCGTACGCGGTCAAGGCGGCCGAACAGGCCGCGGCCGGGCTCGCCTACGACGAGGCGGTGCGCTACTGGGAGCTGGCCCTGGCCTGTCTCGGTCCCGCCGGTACGCCCCAGCGCTGCCGCCTGCTGATCGAACTCGGCCGGGCCCGCCGACTGACCGGTGACGTGATCGGCGCGCGGGCGCCCCTCGACGAGGCCGTCGACCTGGGCACCCGGCTCGGTGAGGACGCGGCCGTGATCGAGGCGGCCAGCGTGTTCGGCGGCGTGACCCTGTGGAACTGGCGCTCGTACGGCAGCACCGACCCCCGCATGATCGCGGTCCTGGAAGACCAGCTCGCCCGGCTGCCGGCCGACGACCTGGCCCGCCGGGCCGAACTCCTGGGCACCCTGGCCGTCGAGCTCTACTACGGCGAGCGCACCGACGGGCTGGCCCTCGCCACCGAGGCGGTCGAACTGGCCCGGCGGACCGGCGACCCGCTGCTGCTGGCCCAGACCCTGAACAACTACGTGATCGCCGCCTGGTCACCCGACACCGACGCCGAACGCTTCACCGCCGCCGCCGAGATCCTCACCCTGCCCGGCCTGCCCCGGCTCACCGAGGTGATCTCCCGGCTGCACCGCATGCAGGGCCTCATGCAGGACGGCGAACTCGCCGACTACGACGCCGAACTGGCCCGCTGCCTGCGGCTGACCGCCGAACTGCGCATCCCGGAGATCGCCGCGCAGGTCAACTACGCCGCCTCCGGCCGGGCCACCCTCCAGGGCGACCGCGCCGAGGCCCGGCGGCTGAGCGCGCTGGCGACCGAGTGGTATCGGCGGACCAGCCTGTGGGGGCCCGACGTCATCGAGCTGATCAGCGACTTCTACGCCGGATGGACCGCCGGCGACCGCGACTCCGGCCTGCTCGGCACCCTCGTCAGCCGGGCCGGGGATCCTTCCGACCGGCTGGTGCGGCCGACCGCGATCCTGGCGGCGCTGGAGTCGGGCGACCCGGCGCTGGCCAGGGAACTGGTCGCCCGCTGGGGCGTCGAGATCCCCCGCGACTGGACCTGGCAGTTCGTCGCCTGGCAGTGGGGCCTGATCGCGGCCCGGCTCGGTCAGCCCGACCCCGAGGCGATGCTCGGCGTGCTGCTCCCGGTGGCCGGGCAGATCGCCACCCTGGGCACCGGGTGCGTGTCGTGGGGCTCCATCCACGAGGCGGTCGCGGAACTGTACGCCGCGACAGGCGACCTCACCCGGGCCCGCGACCACGCCACCGCGGCGGCCGCGACGCACCGCCGCCTGGCGATCCCCCACCTCGAACGACGCAGCCAGGCGCTACTCGACCGGCTCAGCCGCTGAACTCCGTCAAGAACGTTCAGGTGCGGGTGCGGACCCAGGTGAGTTGTTCGCGGTCGTGGAAGGGGCCGCCGCCTTCGTGGTCGTTGAAGGGGTATTCGATGATCCGTTTGTCGGGGCCGGCGTAGGCGTTGTAGGCGGCGTAGACGGTGGAGGGTGGGCAGGTCTGGTCCATCAGGGCGACGGAGAAGAGGGTGGGGGCGGTGGCTCGGCGGGCGAAGGAGACGCCGTCGAAGTAGGAGAGGGTTCGGAAGGTGCAGGCCACCTTGTCGCGGTGGACCTTCAGGTAGCGGGATATTTCGGTGTAAGGGTCGTTGGGGGTGATCTCTACTGCGCGGCGGAAGTCGCAGAGGAACGGGACGTCCGGCATGGCGCCTGACAGGTCCGGGATCAGCCCGGCCACCGCCAGCGTGATGCCGCCTCCCTGGCTGCCGCCGGTCACGAACACCCGCGAGGCGTCCACCAGCGGATGCGCCCGAGCCGCCTCGACCGCCCGGACCGCGTCCGAGAACACCCGCCGGTAGTAGTACGTCGACGGATCCCCGACACCCCGCGTCATGAACCCGGGGTGGGCCGGCTCCGACCCCACCGGGTCAGCGGTGTCCCCCAACGACCACCCGCTCCCCTGCCCTCGGGTGTCCATGAACAGGTGCGCGTACCCGGCGTTCGCCCAGTACAGCCACTGGTGCGGCAGCCCCCGCCCGCCGCCGTACCCCTGGAACTGCACCACGCACGGCAGCGGCCCCGGCCGCCCGGCCGGAACGAGGAACCAGCCGCGGATCCGCTGCCCGCCGAACCCGGAGAAGGTGACGTCGAACACCTCCACCAGTTCGAGCCCGGTGTCCACCGGGACGAACTCCGGCGCCAGTTCGGCGGCGGCGCGGGTCTCGGCCAGGGTGGCCGACCAGAACTCATCGAAATCCCCTGGCTCATCGACCTGGGGGGCGTAGCGTCGCAACTCCGACACCGGAAGATCAAACAGCGGCATTCCCGCATCTTCCCAGCTTTGGCCCCAGACCCGTCAATCAGCTCACGCCGAGCGCGGCCGACACCACCGACCGGGCCTCCTGTTGAACCTGGGCGAGATGTCCGGGCCCCTGGAAAGATTCAGCGTAGATCTTGTAGACGTCCTCGGTCCCGGACGGCCGGGCCGCGAACCAGGCGCTGGCCGTACCCACCTTGAGGCCGCCGAGCGCGGCGCCGTTGCCGGGCGCGCTGGTGAGCACCTCGGTGATCGGCTCGCCCGCCAGCTCGGCCGCGGTCACCTGCTCGGCCGAGAGCCCGGCCAGCACCTTCTTCTCTTCGCGGCTGGCGGGGGCGTCCACCCGGGCGTAGGCGGGGTCGCCGTACCGGGAGGCCAGCCCGGCGTAGATGACGCTGGGGCTGACCCCGGTGACGGCGGTGATCTCGGCCGCCAGCAGGGCCATGATCAGGCCGTCCTTGTCGGTGGTCCAGACCGAGCCGTCCCGGCGCAGGAAGGAGGCCCCGGCGCTCTCCTCGCCGCCGAACCCGATCGAGCCGTCGAGCAGGCCCGGCACGAACCACTTGAACCCGACCGGCACCTCCACCAGGCGCCGCCCGAGCCCCGCGGTGACCCGGTCGATCATGCTGCTGCTGACCATGGTCTTGCCCACCCCGGCGTCGGCACGCCAGTCGGGGCGGTTGGTGTACAGGTAGGAGATGGCCACGGCCAGGTAGTGGTTGGGGTTCATCAGCCCGGCGTCCGGGGTGACGATGCCGTGCCGGTCGGCGTCGGCGTCGTTGCCGGTGGAGACGTCGTAGGCGTCCCGGTTGGCGATCAGCGAGGCCATCGCGTACGGCGAGGAGCAGTCCATGCGGATCTTGCCGTCCCAGTCCAGGGTCATGAACCGCCAGGCCGGGTCCACCAGGGGGTTGACCACGGTCAGGTCGAGGCGGTGCCGTTCGGCGATCTCGCCCCAGTAGGCCACGCTGGCCCCGCCCAGGGGGTCGGCGCCGATCCGCACCCCGGCCTTCCTGATGGCGGCCAGGTCCACCACCGCGCCGAGGTCGTCCACGTACCGGCCGAGGAAGTCGTAGCGGCCGGTGCCGTCGGCGCGCAGCGCCCGCTCGTACGGGATGCGGTTGACCTCCTTGAGCCCGCCGGCGATGAGCGCGTTGGCGCGGTCCTGGATCCAGGAGGTGGCCTCGCCGCCCGCAGGTCCGCCGTGTGGCGGGTTGTACTTGAAGCCGCCGTCGGCGGGCGGGTTGTGCGAGGGCGTCACCACCACGCCGTCGGCCTGTCCGCCCGACCGGTCCCGGTTGTGGGTGAGGATGGCGTGCGAGACGGCGGGGGTGGGCGTGTACCCGTCCCGGCTGTCGATCAGCACCCGCACCCCGTTGGCCGCGAACACCTCCAGCGCCGACACCTTGGCGGGCTCGGAGAGCGCGTGCGTGTCGGCGCCCAGGAAGAGCGGCCCGTCCACCCCCTGGGCGGCCCGGTACTCGCAGATGGCCTGGCTGGTGGCGAGGATGTGGTCCTCGTTGAAGGCCGTGTTCAGGGACGAGCCCCGGTGCCCGGAGGTGCCGAACGCCACCCGCTGCCCCGGCTGCTCGGGGTCGGGGTGGAGCGCGTAGTACGCGGTGACGAGCCGGGCGATGTCGGCGAGGTCGGAAGGCTGGGCGGGCTGTCCCGCTCGCTCATGAACCATGACTTTGCACGCTCCCACGAGTACCCGGCAGAGCCGGTCAGACCGGACAGCGCCAAGTCTGCCAAACCCGGATCATCCGGTCTGCGATCCACCCACCCCCACGAACGGCTCGTCGTGGCAGAATAGTGGGGTAAACCAAATTGCCCTGGGAATCGTCAATCTGACTGAACAACATCAACGCCGCCTAACCAGGCTCCCCTAAAGTGATCGGCCAGGCAATGTCAGAGCAACGCCAAGACCGGACCCTCCCCCGCGATCCGGCCCGGGAAACCCTCCCGCCCGTGGTGACCGTCGCACGCCCCCGGGTTCCCCGGAGCCTGTATCTGCTGGTCGGCATCCTGACCACGTTCGTGGTCGCCCTCGCGGCGGGGCTCGCCGTGCTGCTCATGGTGCGTCGCACGCCCCCGGCCACGGCGGCCGAGACCGATCGGTGCGGCGGCCACATCGCCCTGCTCCCCGGCACCGGGATGGAGCGGAACGGCACGTTGATTCTGGACGTCAGCGCCTGGAGGCTCGGCTGAGCGAGCCCCGGTCACAGATCGGAACAGTGGATTCCAGTGGACTTCTTCTCCCCCGCGTACGGTGGACCGGCCGGGAAGTCACCCGGCGGCTCCCCCGAACTGCTCCTGGCCCAGGCCGAAGCGGCCGTCCTGGCGGGTGACCAGGGCGCCGCGCTCGCCCTGCTGGACCGGGTCGGCTGGCTGGTCCCGCACGGCTCGGCGCTGCTGGTGCGCTGCCTGGCCTGGACCCGGCTGGCCAGGGTCGGGCGGTACGGCCTGTGGCCGGACGGCTGCGGCCCGATCGCCCCGGAGATCGAGGCCAGGGAGCCCTGGCTGGAGACCGCCGCCATGGACGAGACCCGGCTGGAGCTGGCCTACCAGGCGGCCCGCGACAGCGGGAACGTCGACCTCGGCCTGGACCTGCAGGCCGGGGTGACGCTGAGGATCATGGCCGAGCTGCCGCACGCCCAGTCGGCGCTGCGCGCGGCGGCCGGGACCGGGCTGTCCCCCGCCGAACTGGACGAGCAACTGGTCTTCCTCACCAGCGACCTGGCCGCGCTGCACCGGGCGCTCGGCCAGATCCCGGCCGCCGCCCCGGTCACCGCGCTGGTCTCCCGGGCGATGGCCACCCTGCACCGGGAGGCCGGTCTGGACGAGACCGCCGCCGACCTGCTCACCGACGCCGAGCAGCGGTGCGCCGCCGACCCGCACGGGTACGCGCAGTCCCAGATCATGCGCGGCGACTGGGCGGCGGCCGTCCGCACCTCCCCGCTGCTGCTTGACCACTGGCCGGTGCTCAGCCTGGGCCCCGACACCGACCGCACCGGGACCCGCGTCTTCCCCGGCCGCCGGGTACACCCGGCCGCGGCGGCGGCCGCCTACGACCGGGCCGAGCTGGTGCTGACCGGCTCCGGGGTGACCGCCAGGCGGCTGCGGGCGGGGCTGCGGCTGCGCCGCTCCTTCCTGGCCCGGCTGGCCGGACGGGACGACGAGGCGGTGACGCTGGCGGCCGAGGCGGTGGAACTGGCCGTGGCGGCCGGGGACCGGCAGCTGCGCTGGACCGCCTGGGTCCACCTGGCGCTGGCCACCATCGCGACGGACACGCCGTTCGACCCGCAGGGCCAGACCGCCCGGCTGGCCGCCTGGGCGCACGGCCCCGGCAGCCTGAGCGTGGCCGAGGGGCTGGGCGCGCTCTGCTCGCAGGAGGGCCACCACGCCGCCGCCACCGGCCACTACGCCCGCGCGGAGGCCTGCCACCTGCTGGCCAGGCAGATCCACGCCGCGCTGGGCTACCCGGGGAACGAGGCGCAGTGCGCGGCCGACCTGGGCACCCTGCGGCTGCGCATCGGCGACCAGGCCGGGGCCAGGGCGGCCTTCGAGCAGGCCGCCACGCTACTGGAGGCCGGCATCCGGCGGCGGCCGGAGCCGGACCTGCGGGAGAGCATCCGGCTGGTGGCCATCCTGCTGCTCGACCTGCATCCGCTGGATGTCAGGCGGGCCGACCCCGACGGCCTGCGCCGCACCGCCGACCGCATCCGCGCGGCCATGGCGGGGCTGCCCGCGTTCGGCGACGACAACGCGCTGGCCACCCTCGATCCCGCGGCGGACCCTTCCGATCTTGCCGCCCCCGACCTGCCCGAGCTGCTGGCCGCCTGGGTGCTCGGCCGCAAGGCCGGTCACGTGCTGGAGATCACCGACGTGCAGGCGCCGACCTTCCGGGCCAGGGCGGCGCTGGCCAGGGGCGAGGCGGGCCGGGCCGAGGAACTGTTCGACGAGGCCATGGCGGCGGCCGACCGCGCCGACCCGGAGTGGCGCGACGTGCACCGGGCCACCGTGCTCGGCGGTCGCCGGGAGCGCGCCCAGGCGGCGGCGGTGTACCGGGCGCACGTGACCCGGGCGCGGGCGCGCGGCGGGACGGGCCCCGAGGAGCACGAGACGGCCGCCCTGGCGTTCACCACCTTCCACGCCCACACCGACGCCGAGCAGGAGCTCCAGGCGCTGCGCGGGCGGCTCGGCGAGGACTGGTGGCGCCGCTCGCCTGAGCCGTGGAACGCGCTGGAGATCGAGGCGGAGACCGCGCGCGGCCTGGCGGCCGGGCCCCGCCGCAAGGGGCCGGGGATCGGCTTCGGCCGGGCGGTGGCCTTCTACCGGGAGGCGCTGCGCGCCCTCAACGTGGTCAGGGACGCCCAGGCCGGCAAGGGCGTGCGGCGGGAGGGTTCGGTGCGCCGCGCCCAGCCGGACCCGCACACGGTGGCCCGCATCCGGTTCGGCGCCGCGCGCTGCCTGCTCCAGGCCGCCGCGGCGGTCCGGATCGAGGACGCGGCGCGGTCCCGCGCGCTGGCCGAGGAGGCCTTCCTGGTGGCCGAGCGGTCCAGGGCCAGGTCCTTCCTGACCCTGCTTGAGACGCGCCGGGCCACCGGCGAGCCGGAGGTCCGTGAGCTGGCGCTCTGGCGTACGGCGACCGCCGAGGTGGCGCTCTGCCAGCACCTGAGCACGGCCAGGCAGGTGGCGGGCGAGCCGCCGGACTCCCGGCTGGAGCGGCGGCTGGCCGAGGCCGAGGCCGAGCTGGCCCGGCTGGAGAAGGAACTGGCCGGGGAGCGCCCGGCCCTGTGGCGGGCGCTGGACGCGCGGGCCGAGCCGATCGGGGTGGCCGAGGCGGCCCGGCTGCTGCCGCCCGGCGCGCTGCTGGTGGCCTACCTGCTCCGCGAGGACGAGCTGCTGGTCTGGGCGATCGACAGGACCGGGCTGCGGGAGTGCCACTCGCTGACCGCCACCGGGGTGGAGGGCCTGGTCCAGCGGGTCCGCCAGGCGTGCGCGGGCGGCGGCCACCCGGGCCGGCCCGCCGCCGCGCTGGCCGAACTGCTGCTGACCCCCGTGCACGGCTCGCTGCTGACCGCCGACCGGGTGCTGCTGGTGCCGTCCGGCGCGCTGCACTCGCTGCCCTTCGCGGCGCTGCCCTGGCGCGGCGCGCCGCTGGCCGCCCAGCGCACCCTCTCGGTGCTCCCCGACGCGAGCGCGCTGGCCTCGCTCCGTCCGGTACTGCCTGAGCACCTGGCCGCCGGACGCCTCCTGGCGGTCGGCGACCCCGTGTTCATGCGCTCCCCCGGCGGGGCGGGCCTGCCGGTCCGGCACGCCAGGCGGCTGCCCGCCAGCGGCCTGGAGGTGGACGCGGTGGCCGCTGCCTTCCCCGGCCAGGCGCGGGTGCTGCTGGGCGCGGAGGCCACCAGGGAGGCCGTGCTCCGCGAGGCGCGCGAGGCCACCGTGGTGCACCTGGCCACCCATGCCTGGCTGAACGAGGCCAGCCCGCTCTCCTCCGCGGTGCTCCTGTCCGACGGGCAGTCGCTGAGCGTGGCCGACCTGGCGGGGGCCACGCTCGACGCCGACCTGGTGGTGTTCAGCGCCTGCCGTACGGGGCAGGGAGGGCTGGCCCAGGGCGAGGACGTGCGCGGGCTGCTGCGCGGCGTGCTTGCGGCCGGGGCCGGGGCGGCGGTGGTGGCGCTCTGGCCGGTGCACGACCTGGCCACGGCGGTGTTCATGGCCGACTTCCACCGGCGGCTGCGCCGCTGCGGCTCCGTGCCGGAGGCGCTGCGGCGCACCCAGGAGGTGTTCCGGCGGCGCAGCCGGGCACAGCACGAGCGGGCGGTGCTCCGCCTGCTCGGGCGGGGCACCGCGAGCGCGGAAGGCGAACGGCTGCGCGGGGCCAGGGCGGCGCTGGCCGCCAAGGATTCGGACTACTGGAATTGGTTGGATTCGGCTGGTCATCCGGGCACGTGGGCGGCCTTCACCGCGGTCGCCTCGCCGCACTGATGACCGAAAAGGCGCAGGTCAGCACAGCCGTTCCGGGCCTGCGGGCTTGTCAGAGTCAGGTTCGGAGCCTAAGGTTCGCTCAGCCATAGTGAGATAAATTCACCGGATTCGCCCGAGGGGGAGTCGATGTTGGCCCAAGAGCGCAGGCTCGCCGCGATCGCCGCGGCGTCCGCCGCGGCCTTCCGCCGCAACGACTACCACCAGGTACGCGCCGAGGACGTGGCGGAACGGGTCAGGCTGCCGCGCGGCGCCGACCAGGACAGCGGGCGCAGCGCGGTCTGGCTCTACAACGAGGTGCGCAGCCGCCGGGTGCTGGTGGCGCTGGCGGTCAAACACGCCTTCGACGAGTTCACCGCCGACGAGCCGCCGCCACCGGCCACCGCCGCCATGCTGGACGCGCAGGCCGTGGTGACGTCCGCGCTCCGCAGGATCGCCCGCTTCCACCAGCTGGAGCGGTTCATGCTGACCCAGGTACGGCTCGGCATCGGCGACATCTCCACCTCGGAGAAACGCCCGTCGGCGGCCCAGACCCCGCCCGGCTGGCAGCCGGGCACCTTCGGCCGCGCCGCCGCCGCCGGCTGGGAGGGCCGGATCACCGCGTACGCCGAGTACCTGGCCCCCCGGCTGCGGCAGGCCGCGCTGACGGTGACCGTGCCGCCGCAGGACTGGGCCGTCACCAGCGCGGAGCGCCTGTCCGAGCTGGCCTTCCGCGCCATGGTGGACGACCAGGACGGGCCGGTGGACCACCAGGCCAAGGCGCTGGCCGCGTACTGGATGGCGCGGGACCTGGTGCCGCTGGCCGGGGAGTGGGCCGACCGGCTGCACACCGCGGAGCGGGCCGCCGAGCTCACCCACCGCGTCGCCGGGGACCGGCGGGCCAGGACCAGGGCGCTGGCGGTGGTCTTCCACGTGCTGCTGGACGAGACGCCGCTGCTGGCCAGGGGGGCGCAGGTCGGCGGCGAGCTGGACGGGCTGCTGGCCGCGCGTCCCGGGGACGCCAGGGACGCCAGGGCCCGCTTCGACGTGACCAGCCGCCGGGGTCTGGCGCTGCTCAGGCTGGGCGACACCGGGGCCGCCAGGGCCTGCTTCGAGGCGTCCCAGGAGATCGCCGGGGAGCTGCCGGAGGAGACCCGGGAGGCGTACCTGACCAGGGCGGAGCACAACCTGGCCGAGGTGCTGGTGGAGGAGGGCCGCCCGGCGGCCGGGCGGGCGCGGCTGCTGACGGTGGCCGAGAAGCGGGCGGCCGGGGTGGCGACGACGGGGCTGAGCGCCGGGTGGCGGCGGCTCACCCTGACCCGGCAGGCGCTGGCCGCCGCCTCCACCAAGTCCGGGCGGGTGGTGGAGGGGGTGGTCCGGGCCGAGGAGGTGGTCGCCGACCGGGAGGAGCGACTGGGCCCCGACAACGTCAACACCGCCTCCGCGCGGGTCACCCTGGCCGAGGCGCTGCTGGCCGCCGGCCATCCGGCGCAGGCCAGGCACCAGCTCACCGAGGCGATGCGGCTGCGCGCCCTGCACCTGCCCACCGACGGCTACTGGCCGCAGTACGACCTGGTCCGGCTGGCCGAGATCGAACTGTCCGCGGGCTTCCCCGCCCAGGCGGTGCGGCTGCTCGCCGACTCCGTCGTGGTGGGCGACTGGTTCGCCGAGCGGGTCTCGCCCCGGCTCAGGCAGGAGGCCCTCCTGCTCCGGGCCCGGGCGCTGGTGGCCGACGGGGACGTGCCTGCGGCGCTGGAGGAACTCGAACTGCTGCCGCCGGACCGGGCGGCGCGGCGGGTCCGGGCCGGCGCGCTGCTGGCCCTGGGGGACGCCGAGGCCGCCGCGCGGCTGCTGGAGACCATCGCGGCCACCGAGCACGACCTCGACGACGACCATCCAGGACAGGCCGCGACCCTGCTGCTGGCGGCCCGGGCGGCCATCGCGCTGGGCGAGGAGGTGGCCGCGGAGAGCGCGGCGGCGGCGCTGGCCGCGCTGGGCAAGGAGGCGATGGACCCCACCCACCCGCTGCTGCTGGCCGGTCGCCTGGACAGCGCGCTGCACCGGGCCAGGACCGGGCACGCGGGCGAGGTGCGGGAGCTGCTGGCTCCCCTGCTGGACCGCAAGGCGCTGCCGCACCGCAAGCCCGCCCTGGGGGACGGCCACCCGCTGCTGGCCGAGGCCCTGGCCCTGGCCACCCGGGTGGGCGACCCACCGTCCACACTGCCGGAGGACCGGCTGTGGGAAGACCTGTAACCGTTCCATGGACACGACTCGCCGCAGTGGCTGTCCAGAGCACGCCCTTGTCATCAATACTGTCAGCTCTATGGATGATCGGCTCGTCGTCACGGCGTTGACGCACGTGGGCGCGGTGCGCGACCACAACGAGGATGCGGTGGCCGCCGCCGGTCTGGTGCTGTCGGAGGTGTCGCTGGCCGAGCCGGTGAGCCACGCGCTCACCCTGTCCGGCCCGGCCGTGGTGGCGGTCGCGGACGGCCTCGGCGGGCATCCGGGCGGGGAGATCGCGGCCGCGCACACCGCGCAGGCGCTGGCCGGGGACCGGCTGCCGGGCGAGCCCGCCGGCCTGCCCGAGCTGATCAAGGAGATCGACGCCGAGGTGACCGCGCTGGCCGCCGGGCAGCCGGGCCTGACCGGGATGTCCACCACGGTGGCCGGGCTGCTGTTCACCGCGGAGGCCACCACCTGGTTCAACGTCGGCGACTCCCGGATCTACCGGCACGAGGGCCGCATCCTGGGCCAGCTCTCCGAGGACGACTCCCCCACCTGGGGCGAGCCCAGCCACCTGGTGACCCAGGTGATCGGCGGCGACGGCCTGGAACTGGACGTGCACACCGGCGCCGGCCTGCGCACCGGCTGCTGGCTGGTCTGCAGCGACGGCCTCAGCGACCTGGTGCCGATAGCCGAGATGGCGGCGGTGCTCAACGAGGCGCAGGACGACACGGAGGCGGTCAAACGACTCTGGGCCATGGCGATGGCGGCCTCCGGCCGGGACAACATCACCATCGTGCTGGCCCGGCGGGAGTCAGTCGGCTAGCACGCCCTCCTTCTTGAGTCTCCCCAGGAAGTCGGGCACCTGGGCCGGTTCGGCGCCGGGGAAGCAGAGGCGGGCGCCGGTGGTGTCGGCGACGATCTCCACCAGCTGGCCGCCGGAGCCCGGGTTACGGGAAGGGACCTCGAAGCCGGCGCGTAACGCGGCCTCGATCAGGTGACGGGCCAGCTCACGGGGGTCCAGGCGGTCTTCCAGGGCCTTCTCCAGGACGGGGGCGGAGCCGGCCAGCAGTACAGCGCCGTGGGCGGCCTCCTGGAAACGGCCGGCCGCGAGGTGCTCGGCGAGCAGGTGGCGGGCCTCCTGGGCAGCCTGGCCGCCGGGCAGGTCGACGCCGGAGTCGGCGGCCTCGGTGAGGATGGCCTCCACGGACTCGCCCGCCTCGGCGGCGCTCTCCCGTGCCTCGGCCAGCAGCGCGGTGCGCCGGGCCACCACCAGCAGATGCTCCCCCATCAGGTCGTTGAGGCGGGCGTAGCCGAACCGGAAGGCCCGGGCGTCGGCGAGCTCGGCGCGGACCCGGGCCAGCTGGTCGGCCACGGCCTGGGCGCCGTCGGCGTCCAGCGCGGTGCGGTTGGCCCACTCGCCGAGCAGGTTCTCCGCCAGGACCAGCGCCGCCGCCCGCTCCTGTTCGGTCAGCACGGCGGCCAGACCGGCCCGTACGGCCTCCAGGCGGCGGGCGGCGGCCACCAGGTCCAGGTGCACCGCGTCGGCGTCGGCCTGGTTGGCGACCCGGGCCAGGCGGGTGCCGAGCACGGCCAGGGTGCGGAGCACGCCTTGGCGGGCGTCCTCGGCGCCGCCGGAGACCCGTGGACCGGCCAGCGCCTCGGCGCGGCGGGCCAGCGCGACCAGGCGGCCGGAGAGGCGTTCCCGTTCGGCGGCCAGCCGGGCCGCGTGCGCGGCGGCGCGGACCCTGCGCCGTTCCTCTTCCTGGCGGCGGCGCTCGTCGATCCTGCGGCGGCGCTCCTCCGCGAACTCTCTGGCACGTTCCCCCGCCAGTGACACCGCTACGTACCGTGGACTTCCTGACATCCGGGACCCCCTCGCCGAGGCGCCGTGGTTGGGAAAGCGTAGGTTGCGGGCTTCAGAAGTGGTTGAGCAGTTCGGGGAAGCGGGTCAGCCGGAGCACCCCGGAGTCGTGCGGGTCGAGCTCGGCGTGTTCCAGCACCCAGGTGTGCTCGTGCGGGATGAAGACCGCGTTCATGCCGGCCTGCCTGGCCGGGGTGATGTCGGATTTCGGGGAGTTGCCGATCATCCAGGTGGCGGCGAGCTCCAGCGTGTGCTCCCGGGCCAGCCGCTGGTACACCTCCACCTCCTTCTCCGGAACAATATGGACATTTCCGAAAAATCGGGCAAGTTGGGATGCGTCGAGCTTGCGTTGCTGTTCTGTGGGGTCGCCCTTGGTGAGCAGGAGCAGGCGGTGACGGGCGCCGAGGTCGGCCAGGGTCTCCGCGACACCCGGCAGGAGCTCGATCTCGCGGGCCACCAGCCGGTTGGCGAGCCCGTCGATGTGGCGGCGCTCCGCCTCGGTGGCGGGGCGCTCGTACAGCGATTCCAGGCACTCGGCGAGGCTGCGCAGGAAGACCTTGCTGCCGTAGCCGTGCGCGGCCGCGTTGGCCCGTTCGATGTCGTTCAGGATGACCCGGATCTGCGGGCGGGCCAGGGTCGGGTGGGCCAGCCACTCGAAGAAGTCCTCGATGACCCGTTCGAACAGAACGTTGTTCTCCCACAGGGTGTCATCCGCATCGAAGATGAGCACCTGTCCGTCCCGCCGCACATCCGCCCCCAAGCATCTTTGGATATTTCCAATAAAGCACTACTTGGCGGTTCGCTCACGCAGAAGCAGCAAGGCGTATGCGGCAATCGAGCAGGCGTCCCCGATGCGGCCGTCGTGAATCATGCGCTCCAGCTCGGCCCTGGACACCCAGCGGTGCGTCATGTCCTGCTCGGACGCCTCCCGCCGGGCCGGGCCCGGGGTGAGCCCGGTGGCCACGAAGACGTGGAAGCCCTGGCTGGTGGTGCCGTGCGCGTTGTCCAGGCGGCCGAGCCACTCCAGGCGGTCGGCGGTCAGCCCGGTCTCCTCGGCCAGCTCGGTGCGGGCCTCCTCCTCCCGGTCCCGCGCCACGGCCACGCCCTGCGGGAAACTGCAGGTACGGCGGCCGATGGGGTACCGGTACTCCTCTACCAGGTGGAATCCGTCCCCCTCCATGGGGATCACCAGGACGAAATCCGGTTTGTCGACGTATCCGTACAGCCCGGGAGACCCGTCCGGCCTCTCGATCTCGTCCTCCCGTACGGTCATCCACGCGTTGGCGTAGACCACCTTGGACGAGATGGTCCGGATCACCGGCCCCTCCACCTCGGTCATGGGCCCCAATCGTAGCGGTCATGATTGTTGCGGCGCGGAATAACTTGCCGTGTCCTGGTGCTGAGCAGGCTGAATCCAGAAATGAGGAGGATCGGTGGACCAGATGCAGTTCGGAGTCTTCACCGTGGGGGACGTGACGCCGGACCCGACCACCGGACGGACCCCCAGCGAGCGGGAGCGCATCAAGGCGATGGTGACCATCGCGCTGAAGGCCGAGGAGATCGGCCTGGACGTGTTCGCCACCGGCGAGCACCACAACCCGCCGTTCGTGCCCTCCTCCCCCACCACCATGCTCGGCTACATCGCGGCCCGCACCGAGCGGCTGATCCTGTCCACCGCCACCACGCTGATCACCACCAACGACCCGGTCAAGATCGCCGAGGACTTCGCGATGCTCCAGCACCTGGCCGACGGCCGGGTGGACCTGATGCTCGGCCGGGGCAACACCGGTCCCGTCTACCCGTGGTTCGGGCAGGACATCCGGATGGGCATCCCGCTGGCCATCGAGAACTACGCGCTACTGCACCAGCTCTGGCGGGAGGACGTGGTCGACTGGGAAGGCCGGTTCCGCACGCCGCTGCAGGGCTTCACCTCGACCCCGCGCCCGCTGGACGGGGTGCCCCCGTTCGTCTGGCACGGCTCCATCCGCAGCCCGGAGATCGCCGAGCAGGCCGCGTACTATGGGGACGGCTTCTTCGCCAACAACATCTTCTGGCCGAAGGAGCACTTCCAGCGGCTGATCAGCCTGTACCGGGAGCGATACGCGCACTACGGGCACGGCACGCCCGAGCAGGCCTACGTCGGTCTGGGCGGCCAGGTGTTCATGCGGAAGAACTCCCAGGACGCGGTCCGCGAGTTCCGGCCGTACTTCGACAAGGCCCCCGTGTACGGCGGCGGGCCCTCGCTGGAGGAGTTCACCGAGCAGACGCCGCTCACCGTGGGCAGCCCGCAGGAGGTCATCGACAAGACGCTGACCTTCCGCGAGCACTTCGGGGACTACCAGCGGCAGCTGTTCCTGATGGACCACGCCGGGCTGCCCCTCAAGACCGTGCTGGAGCAGCTGGACCTGCTCGGCGAGGAGGTCCTCCCGGTGCTGCGCCGGGAGTTCGCGGTCAACCGGCCCGCCGAGGTGCCGGCCGGGCCGACCCACGAGTTCCTCCGCTCCCGGGCCGCCGCCGCGGTCACCGTCTGAAGTCTGTCGAGAAAGGACGCACATGCACTCCGTGAAGCTTGCCGTGGTGACCGCCGGGCTCAGCCAGCCGTCCTCGACCCGGCTGCTGGCCGACCGCCTGGCCGAGGCGGTCCGCGTCCGGCTGACGGAGGCCGGGGACACGACGGTGGACGTCCGCGTGATCGAGTTGCGCGGGCTGGCCGTGGACATCGCCAACAACCTGGTCACCGGGTTCCCCGCGCCGACCCTGGCCGAGGCCATCGAGACGGTGACCGAGGCGGACGGGCTGATCGCGGTCTCCCCCATCTTCACCGCGTCCTACAGCGGGCTGTTCAAGTCGTTCTTCGACGTGATCGACAACACCGCGCTGGCCGGCAAGCCGGTGCTGATCGGGGCGACGGGGGGCACCGCGCGCCACTCCCTGGCGCTGGAGCACGCGCTGCGCCCGCTCTTCGTCTACCTGCGCGCCATCGTGGCCCCCACCGCCGTGTACGCCTCCGCCGAGGACTGGGGTTCCGGCACGGAGAACTCGCTGGCCGGCCGGATCACCCGCGCGGCCGGCGAACTGGCCGCCCTCATCCGGCACCGCCCGCCGGCGGCGGCCCCCGAGGTCAAGGGCGTCGTCCCGTTCGCCGAGCAGCTGGCCGCCCTGCGCCCGGCCTGATCAGAGCTCGTCGAACGGCTTGGCGTAGCCGAAAGCGCCCGCGACGTCCTGGGGTGTCTCTCGTCGGATCAGCACCGGCACAGTCTCAGCCACCCGCCGACGCCGCCGCAACGCGATTTTCCGCGCCGTAACCCCGGGGCACTACGATCGGGCGGCGAGTCCGCGAGCTTTCCCCGGGAGCAGCCATGTACCAAGCCCACCCGGCGTCAGGTCTACCCGGGCAGGAGCGGCGATGAGCGAGCCCGCCGTCAGCCCGGAAAGAAGGCCGGCCTGGCGACAGGTCATGGCCGGGCGGAGCCGGGCGGAGGGGCACCGGGCCGCCACGCCGCTGGAGTTGCTCTTCGACCTGTGTTTCGTGGTGGGGGTGGCCCAGGCGGCGGCCAGCCTGCACCACGCGCTGTCGGAGGGCCACGCGGGGGCGGGGGTGCTCCACTACCTGATGGTGTTCTTCGCCATCTGGTGGGCCTGGATGAACTTCACCTGGTTCGCCTCCGCGTACGACACCGACGACGTGCCGTACCGGCTGCTGGTGCTGATCCAGATCGTGGGCGTGCTCATCCTGGCCGCCGGGGTCCCCCGGGCTTTCGAGCACGAGGACTTCGGGCTGATCACCCTGGGCTACGCGGTGATGCGCCTGGCCATGGTGGCGCTCTGGCTGCGCGCCGCCCGGGAGAACCCGGCCGGGCGCTCCTGCGCCACCCGGTACGCCATCGGCATCGCGGTCGTCCAGGCGGGCTGGCTGGCCAGGCTGGCCCTCGCCGAGCTGACCGGGCTGACCGGCACGGCGGGCCTGGTGACCTTCTTCGCCCTGGCGGCGGCCGAACTGGCGGTGCCCCTCTGGGCCGAACGCTTCCAGCCGACCACCTGGCACCCGCACCACATCGCCGAACGCTACGGCCTGTTCACCATCATCGTCCTGGGCGAATCGATCCTCCAGGCCACCGTCGCCATCCAGACCGGCCTGGCCCGGGGCATCGCCCCCGTCCCGCTGCTCTGGGTGGCCGTCAGCGGCACAGTGATCGTCTTCGCCATGTGGTGGCTCTACTTCGAACGGCCCGCCCACCCCCTGCTGACCTCCAACCGGACCGCCTTCCCGTGGGGCTACGGCCATTACCTGATCTTCGCCTCCGCCGCGGCGGTGGGCGCCGGTCTGGCGGTCTCCATCGACTATCACACCCATACCGCCCACGTCGGCCCCTACGCCGCGGCCGCCGCCACCGCCGTCCCGGTGGCCGTCTTCCTGGTCAGCGTCTGGTGGGTCCACATCCGCCCCCACCACCCCGGAAGCATGCGCGGCACGCTGGGCATCCTGGCCATCGCAGCAGCGATCATCGCCGTTCCCCTGTTGCCGATCCCCCTCCCCCTGATCGCCCTGGGCCTGGCCGGCGTCATCTTCCACCCCCTCCTCCGCGGGAAGGCGACGGGCTAGATGAAGTCTGTGACCAGTTCGGCGAACTCCTCCGGGCTGAGGATCCGCAGGCCCATGGCCGACGCCTTCTCCCGCTTGGATCCGGCTTTCTCGCCCGCCACGACCAGGGACGTCCGCGCCGACACGCTCCCGGACGCCTTGCCTCCGGCGCGTTCGATCAGTTCGTTCATCTGATTTCTGGACAGCTCGGCCAGCGGGCCGCCATCGAGCCGGTGACCACCACGGACATTCCCAAGAGCGGCAGGGCGGAGGTTTCGGCGGGGGAGGTCTCGTCGGGTGGGGTCACGCCGGGTTCGGTCATGTTCACCCCGGCGACGACGAGCTTCTCGACCAGCGGGGCCAGCTCGGCCAGTTCCTCGACCATGACGGCGGCCTTCTCTGGGCCGATGCCCTCCACCGCCTGGACACCCGCCACGTCGGCGGCGCGGATCGCCTCCATCGTGCCGAAGTGCCGGGCGATGCGCCGGGACATGGACCGCCCGGTGCCGCGCACGCCCAGGGCGCAGAAGACCTTGTTGAGGGGCTTCTCCTTGGCCTTGGCGATGGCCGCGAGCAGGTTGTCGGTGCTGATGTCGGCCATCCGGTCGAGGCCGAGGATCTGGTCGCGGGTGAGGGTGAACAGGTCGGCGAAGTCGGCGATGAGCCCGGCCTCGACCAGCTGCACGATCCGGGTCCCGCCCAGCCCCTCGATGTCGAGCTGGTCGCGGCCGACCGCGTAGCTGATGGAGGCGACCGCGTGGCAGGCGCGCCCGCGGACGCAGCGCCAGCGCTCCTGGGAGGTGTCGATCTCGCCGTTGCAGCGCGGGCACAGCTCGGGGAAGGCGATCGGCTGCTCGTCCCCGGTGCGCAGGTGCACCACGGGAGCCTCGATGCGGGGGATGACGTCGCCGGCCTTGTAGACGGTCACGGAGTCACCGAGCATCAGGCCCCGGCGGGTGATGTCGGCGGGGTTGTGCAGGGTGGCGTAGGTGACGAGGCTGCCGTCCAGCCGGACCGGCTCCAGGACGGCGCGGGGGGCGATGACGCCGGTGCGGCCGACGTTCCACTCGACGGCGAGCAGTTTGGTGATCTTCTCGGTGGCGGGCAGCTTGTAGGCGGTGGCCCAGCGGGGGGCGCGCGAGCTGAAGCCCGCCCGTTCCTGGTCGGCGGCGAGGTCGGCCTTGACGACGATGCCGTCGATGCCGAACGGCAGCTCGGCGCGGAGTGCCGCGATCTCCCCGATCCTGGCCTGGATCTCGTCGAGCGTGGTGGCGGTGGTTCCGGCCACCGGCGTGGCGGCCGTGGTCGCCACGCCGAGGGCGGCCACCAGGTCCATCAGCTCGCTGTGGGCCAGCACGCGCAGCCGCCCGGCGAGCTCGGAGTCGTCGTCGGGCGGGAAAGGGAGCGCACCGTACCCGAAGAAGGTCATCTCGCACTTGTAGGCGCGTTCCCTGGCCCGCAGGGTGCCGGCGGCGGCGCTGCGGGCGTTGGCGAACGGGACGCCGTCGTGCGCCGTCCTGGCCGCGTTGGCGGCCTCGAACTGGGTGGCGGTCATCAGCACCTCGCCGCGGATCTCCACGGTGACCGGCTCGGTCAGCGTGGCGGGCAGGCCGAGCACGGTGCCGATGGCGTGCGAGACGTCCTCCCCGGCGACGCCGTCGCCCCGGGTGACCAGCTGGGTCAGCCGCCCGGCCCGGTAGCGTGCCGACACCGCCAGCCCGTCCAGCTTGGGTTCCACGCTCCACCGCGCCACCGGGTGGCCCAGCCGCCGTTCCAGCCCCGCCGCCCAGGAGACCAGGTCGGCGGCGGAGAACACGTTGTCCAGGCTGAGCATGGGCACCGTGTGCGGCACGTCGCCCACCACCGCTCCCCCGGCGACCTTGCCGGTCGGGGTGCCGGGCAGCACCTGCTGCGGGTGGGCCGCCTCGTAGGCCTCGATGCCGCGCACCAGCCGGTCGTAGGCGTCGTCGTCGAGCGGCGAGGAACCGTCGGTGTAGTAGGCCGCCGCGGCGGCGACGGCCGCGGCGACCGCCTCGGCGTAGGCGGCCTGGTCAGCGAGGGGCGTGGCGTGCGGGGCGTCACTCATGAAGCCATCGTGCACCCTGCCACCGACAGAATCGCCCACCGCCGAAACCACCCCAGACCGGCAGAAAACGAGCGGGGGTCGGGGCGCGCGGATCCGTCCCGACCTTACGGACCCGCGCGCCCCCTGGGAGGTTGGCCTTGTCACGTCCGCCGGTCACGAAAGTTTTCAATGAACAGGCGAAAATCTTTCGGTCCGGGCCAGGTGGATCGTAGACCGGGCGCTCCGGAAGGTCAACAACGAGCGGGCGTCCGCCTGCTCGAAGCGTGAACGTTTCAGCGGAACTCGATGCGGCGCAGCACGTCGGCGGCCGGGCGGTCCATCACGTGCACCCCGTGCGCGGGCGGCAGCGAACCGCTCCTGGCCTGGGACAGCAGCACCTCCCAGCGGCGCCGGTGCCGCGCGAAGGAGGCCGGGGAGGCCGCCCGGCCGCGGGCCAGCTGTCCCGCCCAGGCGGTCTCCGGCGGCACGTCCAGCATGAGCACGTGGAACGGGCGGCCGGTCAGCCGGGCCAGCAGCGCGAAGCCGTACAGCAGGTGCGGCCAGGCGGCCCGGGAGTGGGCCACCACGGCGTCTCCCAAGGGGAGGGCGCGGGCGATCCGGGAGACGTGGCTGAGGTGGACCACCAGGGTCTGGGCCCGGCGGGGTAACCGGGGCAGCAGGCGGGCCCAGCGCACCCGGGCCTGCCGGGAGTCGATCACCAGGGTCTGGCCGACGCGGAGCGGCCGGGGCTCGGCGCCGCTCAGGCCGTACAGCTGGGTGAGCAGGTGGCTCTTGCCGGCGCCGGGCAGGCCGGTGAGCAGGACCAGCGCCCGAGGCGGAAAGACGATCTCGGTGGCCGTGCCGCTGGTCATCCAGTCCCCCCGTGGCTGACGCCGAATAGCTGAAAGTTACACCTGCCGCACCGGCGGCCGTGCGGCTTGAGGTGATCACGCGGAGAGCCGGTCTCACTCCCGGTGGCGGGGGCTCAGGTGCCATCGGCGCGGTTGAGTTGAGAGACTGCCGTTCATGAGCTTTCTGCTGGCCATCAGCGACCTGCACATCGGCTATCCGGAGAACCGCGAGATCGTCGAAGGGCTCCGGCCGCGCACGCCGCGGGACTGGCTGCTGGTGCCCGGGGACGTCTCGGAGAAGATCGCGGACTTCGAGTGGGTGATGGGCCTGCTGGCCGACCGGTTCGCCAAGGTGGTCTGGGCGCCGGGCAACCACGACCTGTGGACCCATCCGGCCGACACGGACGGCTCCCGCGGCGTGGAGCGGTACGAGCGGCTGGTGAAGGCGTGCCGGGAACTGGGGGTGGTGACGCCGGAGGATCCGTACCCGGTCTGGCAGGGCCAGGCCACCGTGGCGCCGCTGCTCCTGCTGTACGACTACACCTTCCGCACACCGGGGGTGACCACCAAGGCCGAGGCGCTGGCCGTGGCGCAGCAGGCGGGGGTGGTCTGCACCGACGAGATGATGTTGCGGCCGGATCCGTACCCGAGCATCGATGCCTGGTGCGAGGCCCGCGTCGACGAGACCGAACGCCGCCTGGCCGAACGCGACCCCGCGCTGCCCACCGTGCTGGTCAACCACTACCCGCTGGTCCGCGACCCGACGTTCGTGCTGCGCTACCCCGAGTTCGCCATCTGGTGCGGCACCGAGCGCACGGCCGACTGGCACATCCGCTTCAACGCGGTCACCGTCGTCTACGGCCACCTGCACATCCCCCGCACCACCTGGTACGACGGCGTACGGTTCGAGGAGGTCTCGCTGGGCTACCCCCGCGAGTGGAGCCGCCGCGCCAACCCGCCGGGAGTGCTCCGCCAGATCCTTCCGGCGGCCTAGCCGGGGGTCGCCGTGGTGAGGCGGGGGGTCAGCCGGAGGCTGAGGGAGATCTCCCGGGCGGGGGCGTCGCGGTCGCGGAGGCGGTCCAGGAGGAGTTCGACCGCCAGCTTGCCCGACTCGTGCAGGGGCTGGCGGATCGAGGTGAGATCGAGGCCGGTGGCCAGCTCGCTGTCGTCGAAGCCCATCAGGCCCAGGTCCTGCGGCACCCTGATCCCCCGGGAGCGGATCTCGCGCAGCACCCGGGCGGCGACGGTGTCGCTGTGCGCGAACAGGGCCGCGGGCGGGCGGAGCAGTCTGGGCAGTTGGGGCGGGTCCTCGCCGTGCAGGTTGATCAGGGTGATGTTCTGCGGGTGCAGGAGTTTGCCGAGCTCGTCCAGCCGTTCCCGGAACCCCTGGAGCCGGTTCTCCGACGGCGAGCGGTAGCGGTGCGAGCGCTGGGCCTCGCCGACGAAGCCGAAGGTCTCGTACCCGCGCTCCACCAGGTGGTCGGCGGCCAGGCGGCCCCCGGCGACGTTGTCGACGCGCACCGAGTCGAAGTGGTCGTGCCGCCCCTCGACCAGCACGATCGCCATGGACGACTCGCGCAGCCGGTCGGCGACCGCCTGTTCCATCGGCACGCCCATGACGATCAGGCCGTCCAGCCGCCCGCCCGACCTGGGCAGGCTGCTGAGCAGCGGTGACGCGGCGCCGGCCCACGGGTGGTCGAACAGCACGATCTCGGTGGGATGGTCGCGCGCGGCCGCGAAGACCCCGTTGAGCCTGGCGTAGAACGACGGGTAGGAGCTGAACGGGGCCAGCACCCCGATCCGGCCGACGCCGCGCCGGGCCCGGGCGACCGCCTCGGTCTTGGGCTCGAAGCCGAGCGCGTCGGCC
Source organism: Acrocarpospora catenulata (assembly GCF_018476525.1). GTDB lineage: Bacteria > Actinomycetota > Actinomycetes > Streptosporangiales > Streptosporangiaceae > Acrocarpospora > Acrocarpospora catenulata. The sequence continues at coordinate 121,391 of NZ_JAHCST010000001.1, read as the reverse complement.
GCCTCGTACACCCGGGCGCGCATGGCCGGGCTGACCCGGGTCGGCGAGTTCATCGCCAGCGAGACGGTGGAAATGCTGACCCCCGCCCGCGCGGCCACATCGTAGATCGTCACTCTTTCCGGCACGTCCGGAGCCTCCAGGCAGTCTCACCGGCCAGGTCAACGGCTCCAAGATAAGCATCGAAGTGCTTCGACAGAAGCAGTTGACAGTTTCGTTTCGGCGGCATTTCACTGAGGTCTCCACCCCCCGGCTCGGATTTCACCGGCTCGGCAATAAGGAGCCACCATGGCCGTCCAACGAACCTTCCTGCCTCTCCTCGCCCTCCTCGTCACCGCCTGCGGGGGCGGCGCCGCCGTGCCCCGGCAGGCGCCCCCTTCCGCGGCTCCCAAAGCCGTCGACGCGGCGCACGCCGCCGCCGCGCAGGCCGCGGACGGGAAGCGGATCGGGGGAACGGTCAGCATCCTCGGCGTGCTGAGCGGGCCCTACCTGACGGCGTACCTGAGCACTTTCAAGCCGTTCGAGGAGGCCACCGGCATCACCATCAAGTACGAGGGCACCCAGGACCTCACCGCCGTCCTGCAGACCAGGATCGCCGGCGGCAACCCGCCCGACGTGGTCTCCAACCCCAGCGCGGGCCAGATCCACAGCCTCGCGGTCCAGGGCAAGCTCATCGCCCTGGACGGGATCGTGGACGTGGCCGCGGTACGGAAGGACTTCCCGGCCGGGCTGGTCGAGCTCGGCTCGGCCGACGGCAAGCTGTACGCCCTGCCCGGCACCTCCGCCGTCGCCGGACTGGTCTGGTACGACCCCAAGTCGTACCAGGGCCCCACCACCGGCACCCTGTCCGACCTGGACGCCTGGGTCAGGAAGTCCGCCGACGCCGGGAAGACGCCCTGGTGCATCGGCCTGGAGTCCGGGCCCACCAGCGGCTGGCCAGGCGCGGTCTGGATCCAGCAGTTCATGGTGCAACAGGCCGGCGCCGACGCCTACAACCAGTGGTGGCAGGGGCGGCTCCCGTGGACCTCGCCCCAGGTCCGGGCCGCCTTCGCCGCGTTCGGCGCGTACGCGACCGACGCCAAGCTGGTCAGCGGCGGGTCCAAGGCCGTGCTGACCGCCAACTTCGCCAAGAGCCCGGTCGGCCTGTTCAGCAAACCCCCCGCCTGCTACCTGCACGTGCAGAACGACTGGCTGGGCAACTCGATGGCGCAGACCGTGCCGGACGTCCAGCCGGTCAGGGACATCGACTTCTTCCCGTTCCCCGCCACGGCCGCCGGGCGGGCTCCGGCGCTGGTGACCTCCGGCGAGATGTTCGGCGCGCTGCGCGACACCCCGCAGACCCGGGCGCTGATGCGGTACGTCGCCTCCCCCGCGTTCAGCTCGCTGATCGCGGGCACCGGGCAGTGGATCGGCCCCAGCAGGCGCACCGCCCTGGCCGACTACACCTCGGTGCTGTCCCGCAAGGCCGCGGAGCTGTACACCTCCGCCGAAACCGTGGTCTACGGCGCGCAGGACGGCATGCCGGCCCCGATGTCGGCCGCCTTCCACAAGAGCGTCGTGGCCTACGTCCGCGATCCGGGGAGCCTGGACCGGCTGCTGGCCGAGCTCGACCAGGTCCAGAAGACCGCGTACTGACCCTCTGGAAGAAGTGAGACGCACGTGACACTGCTGCTGGCCTTCGGCTGCGCGCTGGGGGCGCCGGTTCTGCTGTACGCCTGGCTGTGGTGCGGCGAGCGGCTGAGCAGGGCCCTCCCCCGCCGGGCCGGGCGCGCGGCCCGGCCGGCGGTCTGGCTCGGCCCGGCGGTGGCCCTGCTCGGGGTGTACCTGCTCTGGCCGCTGCTCTCCACGGTGTTCCTCAGCTTCCGGGACGCGGCCGGGGACCGGTGGGCCGGGCTGGACAACTTCCGCTACCTGGCGGGCGACCCCGAGGTCCACGACGCGCTGGCCAACAACGCCCTCTGGCTGGTCGTGCTGGTCACCGCCTGCACGGCCGTCGGGCTGGTGGTGGCGCTGCTCGGCGACCGGGTCAGGTACGAGGCGGCGGCGAAGGCGGCGGTGATCGCGCCGCTGAGCATCTCGTTCGTGTCCGGCGCCGTCATCTGGCGGTCCATGTACGACTACGCCCCACCGGGGCTGCCGCAGACCGGCACCCTCAACGCCGTTCTGACCGCGCTCACCTCGGCCGAGCCGATCGCCTGGCTGGCCGACGAGCGGACCGGCAACCCCGCGCTGATCACCGTCGGGGTGTGGATGACCGCCGGGTTCGCCACGGTCGTGCTGTCGGCGGCGGTGAAGGGCATCCCCGCCGAGCTGCACGAGGCGGCGCGGGTGGACGGGGCGAGCTGGTGGCAGGAACTGCGGCACATCACGCTGCCGCAGCTGCGCCCCGCCCTGCTGGTGGTGTCGGTCATGGTGGCCATCGCCGCGCTGAAGGCCTTCGACATCGTCTACGTCATGACCAACGGGAGTTACCAGACCAATGTCATCGCCAACGTGCTGTACCGGCAGCTGTTCGTGAACCAGGACTACGGGAAGGCGAGCGCCATCGCGCTGCTCCTGGTCGTGCTGGCGGCCCCGGTGATCGCCCTCAACCAGCGGGTGCAGCGCGCCGGGGAGGCGAGGTGACGGCCGTTACCCGGCACGTCCGGCCGCGCGTCGGGTCGGCCTTCCCGCGGCGGATTCCGGTGCACGTGACGCTCGTGCTCATCTGCGGGCTGTGGGCGGTGCCCGTGCTCGGGCTGTTCGTGAACTCCTTCCGTACGGCCTACGACGTGACCGCCACCGGCTGGTGGCACGCGTTCACCGACGGGGGCGCGCTCTCGCTGGAGAACTACCGGCAGGTCCTGACCGCCAACCATCTCGGGGAGGCGTTCGTCAACAGCCTGCTGGTCACCTTCCCCGCCGTCTCGGTGCTCATGTGCGTGGCGGCCACGGCGGCGTTCGCGCTGGCCAGGATGGAGTTCCCGGGCCGGGCCGCGGTCGCCGCCGGGATTCTGGCGCTGGCCGTGGTGCCCGTGCAGGTGACGCTGGCCCCGGTGCTGCGGCTGTACAACGGCGCCGGCCTGGCCGGGACGTTCGCCGGGGTCTGGCTGGTGCACACCGGCCTGGCGCTGCCGTTCGCGATTTACCTGCTGCGCAGCTTCTTCGCGGCGCTGCCGCGCGACCTGTTCGAGGCGGGCGAGCTGGACGGGGCCACGACGCTGGAGATGTTTGTGCGGATCGCGCTCCCGCTGGCCCGGCCGGCCCTGGCCTCGGTCGCCATCTTCCAGATCATCTGGATCTGGAACGACCTGCTGATCGCCCTGATCTTCCTGGGCGGCGATCCCACCGTCGCGCCGCTGACCGTGGCCATCGCCAACCTGGTCAACACCTCCACCGGCCAGGGCGCGGAGCTGCTCACGGCGGCGGCGTTCGTCGCCATGTCCCTGCCGATGCTCATCTTCGTCTTCCTCCACCGGTTCTTCGTGCGGGGACTCCTCGCCGGCGCCCTGAAATGAGAGCCTTCATGTCCCTCGATCCAGAGGTCCTGGACTTCCTGCTCAGCAACCCGGCCGGCGACATCGGCCATCTCGACACGGTACGGCAGCGCCGCTACAAGCAGTTGATGATCGACCTCAACTTCCTGCGCTTCGGGCTGCCCGGCCCGGAGGTGCACGAGATCGCCGACCACGCCGTACCGGCGCCGGGGGGCCACCGCACCGCCAGGCTCTACCGTCCCCGGGCGGGCGGGCGGCTGCCCGCGCACCTCTACCTGCACGGCGGCGGCTGGTGGCAGGGCTCGATCGACGACCTGGTCAACGACGCCCTGTGCCGGCGGCGCTGCGCGGAGGCCGGTGTGGTGGTGGTCTCGCTGGAGTACCGGCTGGCACCGGAACACCCTTTCCCCGCGGCCCTGGAGGACGCGCACGCCGCGCTGCGGTGGCTGCGCGCCGAGGCGGACGGCTTGGGTATCGATCCCGCCGGTATCTCGGTCGGCGGTTCGTCCGCCGGGGCCAATGTGGCCGCCGCGCTCGCCCTGCAGGTCAGGGACTGCGGCGAGCCCGCGCCGGCGATGCAGCTGCTGGAGGTGCCGTTCCTCGACCTGACCCTGGAGAGCGCCAGGGCCGCCGCGACGGCCCAGGAGGCGCCGAGCCTGCTGCCCGATCTGGTCTCGGCCGTCGAGTTCTACCTGCGCGATCCCGGCCTGGCCCGGGATCCGTACGTCTCGCCCGCCCTCGCGCCTTCCCTGGCCGGGCTGCCGCCGACGGTGGTGCTCACCGCCGAGCACGACCCCCTGCACGCCGAGGGCGAGCGGTACGCCGAACGGGTCACCGCCGACGGCGGCCTGGCCACGGCGGTGCGCTACCCCGGGGCGCTGCACGGCACCAGCCTGCTCCTCACCCGGACCTGGGCCCCGGCCCGGGACTGGCAGGACGCGGCGATCGACTGGCTGCGGATGGCGCACTGGGACCCCGGGGCCCTGCGTCTCACCCTGGAGGGAGGGTGATCGCGGTGACCACCAGGCCGGATTCGCAGAGCCAGCGGCCGTTGAGCTCGGCGAAGGGACCCGGGACCAGGATGCGGGCGGTGAAGGTGCCGCCCGGGTCGAGGGTGATCTCGGCCTCCTCGAAGCCGAGCCAGCGCCGCGCCCGCGGGAACCACACCTTGTAGACGGACTCCTTGGCGCTGAACAGCAGCCGGTCCCAGTGCACGGGACCGGCCAGCGGCACCCGTTCCCGGTCCAGGGCGATGGCGTCCAGCACGCCCTCCGGGAGGGGGGCGTTGGGTTCGGCGTCGATGCCGACCCCGGCGGCGGTCAGCGAGACGGCGGCGGCGCGGTAGCCGTCGCAGTGGGTCATCGCGCCGACGACGCCGGTTGGCCAGGCGGGGGCGCCGCGTTCGCCGGGGACGATGGGGGCGGGAGGCAGGCCCAGCTCGGCCAGGGCGCGGCGGGCACAGTGGCGGGCGGAGGTGAACTCGCGTCTGCGCTTGTCCACGGCACGCGCGATGTAGGCCTCCTCCTCGGGGAAGAGCACGGCCTCCGGCGGGTCGTGGAAGGTCTCGGCGCTCGCCACCCAGGCGGGGAGGATCTTCTCGATCACACCGTCACGATAGCGACAAGGAGACGCCGAGCAGCCCACTCCGGACGCCCACCGAGACGTCCAGCACGGGCAGGCCTGCCGAGACCTGAACGTCCACGACGGGTTGCCGGGAGGGTGGCGGGCCGCTCGTGTCGGGGACCAGGGCGGGTGGCTCGGAAGCGGGCGGCTGGGTGGCGGGGGCCGAGCTGGGGCCCGACGTGGGGCCTGACGTGTGCGCGGTGGAGGCGGAGGCCTGGGCGGAGGGCTTGAGCTTCCTGGTTTCCTCGGACGCGACGGATTTGTCGGACACCTCGCCCTGGGTCTTCCGGCCTGGCGGCGGCGTCTTCTCCGCCCCCGCCACCGGCTCGTACGTCGGGAGCGGCCGGACCGTGGCCCCTGGCTGGCCGATCATCTCCTGCGGGGTCGGCAGCAGCGTGACGCCGGGCCGGGAGGGCGCGGCGCGGGTGGACTCCGGGGCCGGGCGGTCGCCGGCACTGATCACTGCCACCGCCAGGGCGGCGGCGGCCAGCGCGGCCATGCTGGCGATGCGGATGCTGCCGGTCCTGGCCGCCTGCCGTACCGGCTCGGGTTCCGGCAGGCCGGCGTAGCTGGCGGCGAGGGCGGCCAGCGCGGCGCGGCCGGAGCGCTCCCAGTCGGGGCCGAAGGAGGCCACGGCCGCGGTCTCCAGCTCGGCGGCGAAGACGGCGGCCGAGGCGGGCCGGTGCTGGGGCGCCTTGGCCAGGCCGCGTTCCACCAGGCGCCGCAGGTCCGCGGGCACCCGGTCGAGCACGGGCGGCAGGGTCCGGTGGGCCCAGCCCAGCCGTGGGGTGGTGGCGGCCTGGAAGGGCGGGGCGCCGGTCAGGCATTCGTAGAAGACGGCGGTCGCCGCGTACAGGTCGGCGGCCGGGCCGCCGGGGACGCCGCGCCAGCGTTCCGGTGCCAGGTAGGGGGCGTTGGCCGTGGGGTCGGCGGCGCGGACCGCGGTCAGCTTCGCCTTCCCCGCCGGGGTGACCACGACATTGTCCGGAGTGAGGTCGCCGTACGCGGCCCCGGTCTGGTGCACGGCGGCCAGGCCGTGCAGGGTGCCCTTGAGCACCAGCAGCGCGGCGGCCGGACCGGTCGCGCCCTCTTCCCTGATCAACCGGCGCAGCCCCGCCCCGTGCACCGTCTCCACCACGATCGCGCTGCCGCCCTCTCCCTCGACAAACTCCCGCACGACGCGAACTCCGCCACCGGAAACCTGCCGGACATCATGCGGGCCCGCCATCACGGCCTCCCCTATGAATGGGGCCAGACCACCTCGCCTTTGACGTTAACCATCGATCCTCTACCCTGTCGAGACCGCCGAAACCCCCGCATTTCCCGGCGCACTCGACATCGCGCGCCAGTCGTCTCACGATGAGTACGCACACTTTCGCCGAGGAGGACCCGTGGCGCGCAGATCATGGGGAGACGTCGCATTCGCGGGTTTCCTCGTCGTGGTGCTCGGCGGGGTCGCCGCCCTGGTGCTGCACCCGGCGCCGCCGCCGCCCGCCCCGCGCCCGCCGGCCACTCCGAGCTTCCCCGCCGAACTGGCCGCCTTCCCCGCCGCGACGGAGGTCTGGCCGAAGGCGGTGGCCAAGGTGCCCGCCTGGTCGGACCGGGACTGGCCGCTCCGCCCGCTGGCCACCCTGGGTCAGGGCCAGGTGCTGATGGAGGAGGTGGGGAATCCCGGGGAGGCGTCCACGCTCGTGGCGTACCAGACGGAGATGGGCGTGACCACGCGGCTGGGCGCCATTCCGCACCGGCGCGGGCGGCAGGAGCACGAGATCACCGCCGCCGTGGCGGGCGAGGTGGCCATCGCCTGGTACCGGACCGCCGAGGTCGGCGGGTCCCTGACGGGCGAGTTCTGGACGATGCCCCTGGCCGGCGGCACGGCCGTGCTGCTGGCCACCGTGGAAGGGGTCACCGCGGGGCGGGACCCGCGGCTGGCCATCGCCGGCGAGGACCTGTTCTGGTCCTTCCCACAGGGTGGGGTGGACCGGGTGCCGCTCAAGGGCGGCGCGGTCGAGCGGATTGACGGCACGGCGGGCCTGCGGCTGAAGGACTGGCCGTGGATCGGGAACGACCAGCGGCTGATCAACCTGGTCACCGGCGAGCGCATCACCGTCAAGGCGCCGAAGGACAGCGACATCAACTGCGGCCCCGAATGGTGCGTGGGCACCCAGATCGTCTCCAGCACCAGCGTGCGGGTCTTCGTGCAGCGCCCCGGCGGATCCCGTAGGACCATGCTGCCCGGCTGGGTGGTCTTCCCGTTCGGCCTGCTCGACCAGCGCTACCTGCTGCTCCAGACCGTGCCGCCGGCGGGCTCCACCGCCGGTGACAAGGCCCCGAGCTCCGTCCTGTACGACCTGGACACCGGCCTGACCGCCACCCTGATGACCCTGTACGGCACCGAGCCCGTGCTCGGCGCCGGCGGCGTCAACCCCGGCGTGGCCGGGCCCCTGGTCTACTGGGCCAGCGCCGACCGGGCCACCGCGCCGCCGAAGAGCGAGATCAAGCGGAATCTGGTCCGCTCGGCGGCCGCCTTCGCGATGACCCACCAGGGCGTGGACGCGCTGTTCGCGGTGCCGGAGAAGTACTGGCTGCTCAACACCTCGGCGCTGGGCTGATCTTGACGCGGCGCGGGCGGCGCTCATATGGTCGGGCGCGAGCGCTCCCAGGTACCGATCACCCCGTACAGCCTCTTTTCGCAGGAGCGCACCCCCATGATCGAGCTGCCGCTGACGGCCGCCCAGGAGCGTGTCTGGTTCCTCCAGCAGGTGGACCCGCGGGACGCGTCCTACCATCTGTCGCACACCACCCGGCTGACCGGCCCGATCGATCCCGATCTGCTGGCGCGCGGGCTGACCGCGATCGTGGCCAGGCACCAGGCGCTGCGGGCCAGGTTCCCGGCCGGGGACGGCGGCCCCGTGCAGGTCATCGACCCGCCCTGGCGGGTGGAGCTGACCAGGGTGACGCTGGACGGCCCGGCGGAGCGGCTGGTGAGCGAGCTGGTCGAGCGGCCGTTCGACCTGGCCGAGGGGCGGCTGCTGCGGGCCTGGCTGGTGGAGTGCGGGCCGGATGAGCACGTCCTGTCGCTGGTGACCCACCACATCGTGGCCGACGGCCGGTCGATCGGCATCATCGCCGACGAACTGACCACCCTGTACGAGGCGTACCGCACCGGGGCCGAGCCCGACCTGCCTCCCCTGCCGGTCGAGTACGCCGACGTGCTGACCGTGGAGCCGGAGAGCGAGGAGTCCCTGGCGTACTGGACGGGGGAACTGACCGGGGCGCCGCCGCTCGAACTGGCCACCGACCGGCCGCGCCCCGCCGTGGCCACCAGCACCAGCGCGCACCTGCTGCACGCGCTGCCCGACGAGGTGACCGGGCCGTTCGCGGCGCTGATCGCCCGGGAGCGGTGCACCGTGTTCATGGGGTTGATGGCGGTCTACCAGGTGCTGCTGGCCGGGCGGAGCGGGCAGCTGGACTTCTGCGTGGGCTTTCCGACGGCCGGGCGGGACAAGGAGGAACTTGAACAGCTGGTCGGGTACTTCTCCAACACGGTGGTGATCCGGGCCGAGCTGGGCGGGGATCCGACCTTCCGGGAGATCCTGCGGCGGACGCGGAAACGGCTGCTGGCGGGGTACCGGCACCAGCGGGTGCCGTTCGAGCGGCTGCTCGCCGCGCTGGACATCGAGCGTGATCTCAGCCGGGCGCCGCTGTTCCAGACCATGTTCGGCATGCACCACCAGACCGGGGGGCCGGGGCTCCAGCTGAGCGGGGTGGTGTGCGAGCGCGCCGACGCGGGATTCGGGCAGACGCCGTACGAGCTGAAGGTCGACATCTTCGGGCTGAGCGGGATCTGGCAACTGCTGCTGGTCTACAACAAGGGCCTGTTCGACGAGGCCACCGCGGTCGGCTACGCCCAGGAGTTCCAGGAGCTGCTGGCCCGGGTCGGCGCGGATCCGGACCTGCGCCTGTCCGAGCTGACCGCGCCCACGGGCGCCGAGCGCGAGCGGCTGCTCCACGGCTGGAACCGGACCGCCCCGGCCGCCACCGAACCGGTCCTCTCACTGTTCGACCGCCAGGTACGCCTCCGCCCCGCCGCCATCGCGGTCAGCTCGGGCGACACCCGGCTGAGCTACGCCGAGCTGGACCGGCGGGCCACCGACCTGGCGGCCCGGCTTCCGGTCCGGCCCGGGGACGCGGTGGCCGTCTGCCTGCCGCGCACCGCGGAATCGCTGGTGGCGCTGCTGGCGGTGCAGCGTACGGGGGCCAGGTACGTGCCGATCGACCCGGCCTATCCCGCCTCCCGGATCTCCTTCGTGCTTGAGGACTGCGGCGCGTCCCTGGTCCTGGCGACCACGGAGACCGCGGGCGCGCTCCCCGGCCACGGGCTGCCCACGGTGCTGGCCGACGACCCGCCGCCCGCCGCTTTCTCCTTCACACCGGTGGCCGCGCGCGGGGCCGACACCGCGTACGTGCTCTACACCTCCGGCTCGACCGGGCGGCCGAAGGGGGTGCGGGTGCCGCACGCGGCGCTGGCCAACCTGCTGGCGGACATGGCGGAGCGGGTCGGTTCCGCGCCGGAGCACGTGTGGCTGGGGCTGACCTCGCTCTCCTTCGACATCTCGGCGCTGGAGCTGTACCTGCCGCTGGTGACCGGCGGCCGACTGGAGATCGCCGACGCGGCCACCTCGCTCGACGGCTTCGCCCAGGCGCGGCTGATCAAGGAGGCCGGGGTCACCCACGTGCAGGCCACCCCGTCCGGCTGGCGCATGCTGCTGGACTCCGGCTTCCGCGACACCGCCCTGACCGCGCTGGTGGGCGGCGAGGCGCTCGGCGCGGAACTGGCCCGGCGGCTGCGCGCGTCGGTCGGGCGGCTGGTCAACGTGTACGGGCCGACCGAGACCACGATCTGGTCCACCAGCTGGGAGGTCCCCGAACAGCCCGCCGCGGTCCGCATCGGCGGGCCGATCCGGGCCACCCAGGTGTACGTCCTCGACGAGCGGCTCAACCCGGTCCGCCAGGGGGTTCCCGGGGAGCTGCTGATCGGCGGCGCGGGGGTCGCCCACGGCTACCACGGCCGTCCGGCGCTGACCGCGGAACGCTTCGTCCCCGACCCGTACGGCGCTCCCGGCGGCCGGCTCTACCGCACCGGCGACCTGGTCCGCTGGCGCCCCGGCGGCGAACTGGAATTCCTCGGGCGCAACGACAACCAGGTCAAGGTGCGCGGCCACCGGATCGAACTGGGCGAGGTGGAGGCGGCCTGCGAGGCCCAGCCCGGCGTGGTCCAGGCGGTGGCCGCCGTACACGAGGAGAACCTGATCGCCTACATCGTCGGCGAGGTCAGCCTGGGCGCCCTCTCCCGCGCACTCGCGGGAATCCTCCCCGCCCACCTGGTGCCCGCCCGTTTCATCCGCCTTCCGAAGTTGCCCCTGACCCCCAACGGCAAGGTGGACCGAAAGGCGCTACCCAGCCCTGCCGCCCTGCGCGCCGAGTTCGTCCCACCCCGCACCGACGCCGAGGCCCTGGTCGCCGACGTGTGGAGCGAGGTGCTCGCTGTGCCCCGGGTGGGTGCGCACGACGACTTCTTCCGCCTCGGCGGGCAGTCCCTGCTGGCGGTCCGGGTGGCGGCCCGGCTGCTCGCCATCACCGGCGTCGAACTGCCCATCCTGACCATGTTCACCCGGCGTACGGTGGCCGACCTGGCGATCGCGGTGGAGGAGGGCCTGGCCGCCGAACTGGCCGGCATGACCGACGAGGAGGCCGAACGCCTGCTCGGCGGAGAGTGATCGGCCCTGCGGTTCGGCCCGGGGACAAGCGCTCAGGCTGCGGCCAGCACCAGGTTCTCCAACTCCGGCAAGAACCCCTCCACCTGTTCCGGTGGCAGGCAACGGGTGTCCGCGGTGAGCTGGAGGACCACCGCTCCGGTGTCCTCCTCGTGATCCAGCACCAGCAGACAGAACCGGCAACGCAACCCCTCGGGGGCAGGCAAGCGATCCAGCCGCGAATTCTTGTCAGCCGAGCCGTTGTGGACATTCTGGGTGTCGGTTGCCTTCGGAACATTCGGCGAGGGCTTGGGCGCAGAGGCGGCACGGCGCACATCGTTGAAGCACCCATAGGGGTTCAGTTCCGCCCCCCGATCCTCCCCCAGCCGGGCAAGCGCCCGATCCAGCTCCGGCTGCTCGTAATAGGCATGCCGATACGCCGTGAGCGCGGCCCGCCAGGCCCGGGGCACCAGTTCGTCCAAGCTCGGCCCTCCGTCCAGATCGAGCACGAACAACCCGAGTTGGTCGAGCGTGGTCACCATCTCCCGCAACCCATTGGAGAAGCGGTTGCCGACCACCGTGGAAAGGGCAACGGCCGCATTGCCCGTACGGGCGCCGACCAGCGCGGCGGTGGCGGCCAGCAGCACGGTGGACGAGCTGACCTGGTGCCGAGCCGCCAACCGATCGACGGCGACGGCCAACGTCTCGGAGGTCAGTCGCAGCCGCCGATGTCCGCGGCCCGGGTAGTCAGGTGTGAACGTGGCCGGAGGCAGGCGCTCGTACTGACCGGTCCAGAACGCGACAGCGCCGCTGGTCCTGCGTGCGCCCCGCGCCCTCTGGTCGTAAGCCAGGTCAAGCGGCTGCGCTGGAGACGGCCCGCCGATACTGCCCTGACGCAACAACCGACGCATATCACGCACCACGATCTCGGTGGCATGGCCGTCCGCCGCCAGATGCGACAGCACCAACACCACCCACCGCACCCGCCCACCTGACGTGACCAGTCCAACCCGGATCGGCCACTCCACCGCATGGTCGAACTCCTCGGCAGCGATCTCCGCCAGCATCTCCGCCGCGGTGTCCCCACCTGGCTCGGCCTCCACCACCCGCAACGGAATCCGCCCAGCCGCACTGACCACCTGTCGCGGCTCCCCCGTCACCACCACCCGAGTCCGCAACGCCTCATGCCGCTCAACCAGCCGCCCCACCGCCCGAGCGGCTTCAACGGCCTCCACTCCACCCCGCCGAGGCACCATTAACACCCGCCCGATATTGAAATGCCCCGGCGGATTGCGGCCCATCGCCTCCCAGATCCCCTGCTGCCCCCAGGTCAACGGCCCCTGCCCGGCCCTCCCGCCACCGAACTCCGCATACACCCGGCTTCCTCCCCGAAACTTTTCCATGAAGCACGAAACTTTCGACGGAGCGCACCCGGATGCTAGCCAGCACCACCGAACACGGTCAACCAGAAGCCCGGCCTCCCGGCCCGATGCGGGCAGGCCCACACGGTCGCCTCAAATGCGACCGGCATCGCCCAAGCTCAGCCGCCTCCTGCAACTGTGATGTAAGTCTTCAGGCGTTCGGACCGTTGAAGCCACACACGAAACGTACATTCGCATCCGCCGTGAGCCCGATCAGTCAGGAGCCCCGGGTCAGATCGATATGGTTTTAAGCCCGCTGGAGAAGTCTATGTCGTACCCACGCCAACACGTTCACTTCAATCAAAGAGCCAAGGCCACACGCAGGGCGTTGAGCACGTCAGTTTCATCCCGCTCCAGCACCCATCGCATTTCTGCCGGTTCGAGGTTGAAGGAGAACCGGACCGGTAATTCTCCGCGCAACACCGACAGAGCGGCTTCAACGAGCTGGCGCGGAGCATCCGTGAGATCGGAGACCTTCGACGCGTACCGCCGGGACGGAGACTCCAGCTCAACGGCATCTCCGGCTCACGCGCCTGGGCCGGTTTTGCCTAAAACTGCGCCAGACCGGGAGCGAGCACGAGCACCAGCACCATCGACAAACGGCGACGGCTCTTTCCGCGCAGCCCAAACAGAGATGTGCGCATACGGGAGTCACCCTCCGACCACACTCAGATCAGACACAAAGCGGCCAAAACGCCTGAGCCGCATCCTCAAGAGCAGGGCGCGATCCCGAGCGTGATCTCACAGGAAACATTCAGAAAGTAACCTGGGCATGATCCACACGCAAGATGACAAATACCGACACTGGGCGAAATTTCGCCGAGTCAACGATGAGCGGGTTCCGTCAGGTCGTGGAAGAGCCTTTGGGGCTAGCCCGATGGTGGGCGCGTTCGGTTGGGCGGATAGTCGGGGCATCTTCGTGTCGCGAGGTTGCTGATGAGGTTTGTTGCCGTCTGGTGGGGGCTGGTCGCCGTGCGGCGGTGGCGGGCGCATTTGATGTCCGCGGTGGTGGTGGCTGTGGCGCTTGGGGTGGTGCTGGGGGCGCGGCGAGGGGCGTCGGTGCAGGAGCGGAGAGAAGCCGCGGTTCACTGCCACCGCCTCACACAAAAACGCCGTGAGCGCTGGGTACGAGCGCTCGTCAGCGGTAACGGCGGGCACCTGTCCCCCGATTTCATCCCTGATGCTGTCGAACTGGGACGTGGAGGCCGTCGATGCCTCAGGAACTTAGGCCGGGAGATATTCGGCAGGTGGGGCCCTATTCGCTGCTGAGCTTGCTGGGCGAGGGTGGGCAAGGGGCCGTTTATCTCGGTCAGGACGAATCTGGCGCCCGGGTCGCCATCAAGATCCTTCATGCGCGTATGGCCACGGACGAGGAGTCCCGTCGGCGGTTTCTCCGCGAGGTCGAGGCGGCCCGCAAGGTGGGGCCGTTCAGCACGGCTCGGGTCCTGGACGCGGACATCACCGGGCATCAGCCCTACATCGTCAGCGAGTACGTCGATGGGGAGTCGCTGCAGGAGCTGATCCGCCGGGACGGGCCGCGCGATGCCGGTGGCCTGCGCCGTCTGGCCCTGGCCACCGCCGCGGCGTTGCAGGCCATCCACCAGGCGGGGATCGTGCACCGGGATTTCAAGCCGAGCAACATCCTGCTGGGGTCGGACGGGCCCAGAGTGGTCGATTTCGGCATCGCCCGTGCTCTTGAGGGCACGAGCGTGTCGTCCAGCGGCGTGCTCGGCACACCGATGTACATGTCCCCGGAGCAGGTGTCCGGGGCAGTGGTCGGACCGGCTTCGGATGTGTTCTCCTGGGGCATCACGATGGTGTATGCCGCCACCGGGCGCCCCGCCTTCGGCCAGGACAGCATCCCTGCCGTGCTCAACCGCATCCTCAGCCATGACCCCGACCTGGACGGGCTGCCCGACGATATGCGCGGGCTCATCACGGAGTGTCTGGCCAAGGATCCCAGAGATCGGCCGAGTGCGGATGAGCTGCTTCAGCGCATCCTGCGCCAGAGTGACGCGAGGCAAGCCGGCCAGGAGGGAACCGGAGACGATGTCAGGCGGCAGATCACGGTCGCGGTTCGCCGCCGTGACACGCCTGCCGACGACGTCCGCCCGGCAGCGCCCACCCACCGCCGGCCCTTCCTGCTGGCGTTTTTCCTGCAGCTTGCCGCCGGTGCCGGAACGTACCTGCTGGCCTACAGGGTCGGCTACGGCCAGGACACGTACGGGGACAATTTTCTCCCTTGGGTACGCCCGGATTTCTGGCCGTACATGTTCGGTTGCCTCGGCCTGACCACCGTTGTCGCGATCGTGCTGAGAGTCGCGGCGTGGCGAGCCCGGCGCAAGGCACCCAAGGAGGAACAGGTCTCGTCGTGAACACAAACCTGGCCGTTTACCTGGTCATTCTCATCTCTGTCGTTATCTCGGCGATCATGGGCGGGGTCGCGCTGGCCAACCCCCAGGTCCGGGACTTCCTCGGCCGTCATCGCGTCTTGGTGGCGCTGACGGCGCTGCCTCTCCTGCCGATCATCCTGGTGGCCCTTTACGGCGCGCCGACGGAGGAAGCGGATGTGTTTGACATCAAATGGGTAGTGCTCGGTGCGCTGACGTACCTGAACGGACTGGCCGCCTTCGCCGTGGTCAGCGGCGCCCAGGACGCCGTACTCGCGATCAGGGCTCGCAGGCGCCCGCCGACGCGCTGATCAGCCGGCATCAGGGGGTGACGGCGTGTTACCGAAGAGAACCTATCGCTATGTCGACGGCGAACGCATCGATGGAACCTGGCGGCTGGTCTTCGTTCAGATGGGACCCGGCTACTTTCTGTGGGATCTGGAGATCTACGCCGATGGCGCCATCCGCTGTCTGGAGTGGATGGACCTGGACGGCCTGCGCGACAAGGTGATGTCGGGACACATCGCGACCACGCTCAGGCACGGGGCGCGGGCGTCAGCGGCCGGGCTGGGCAGCTGGCATCTCGGCAATCCTGACATGTCCATCTATCCGTGGGACCTGGTCGCCGAGGTGGCCGACTATATCGAGCAGCTCAACGGCCGCCCCGATTCCATCGGCCGTTGCCTGCTCGCGGTCCGGAGGTTCCTGCAGACCCGCTCCGAGGCCGACCGGCTGGCCCTGTCTGCGATCTACCAGGCCATTCCCCGGCACCTGCGATCGAACGCGCTGCGTGACCCGCTCTACCGGGATGCCCCGCTACGCATCCTGTGCTCGGATATGGGCTCCCCCGCGACAGGGGGCAACACGATCGCGGAACTGGAGGCCGAGCCCCCCGAAGGCCAGCCGACGGTGGTGACGGAGGACGCACGGCAGTGGGCCGTCGACTACTTCATCGAACACCTCGACGACCTTCTGACCCGTCAGCAAACGTACGACGACGAGGACGGCCCTCTGCGGGAGCCGCACGCGGACGACCCGGACATCGAGCCACGCACGCTGCGCCTCTCCACCCCCCGGCTCCCCCGCGGCAACGCTGTGTTCCGCCACGATTATCCCGCCCCGATCACGGTCGGCTCCGTCGAGTACCCGAGTGTCGCCCACGCCTACTGGGCGCTGTCCACCACCGACGAGGCAGCCCGTGACCGTATCCGGGCCACGGAAAGGCCCGAGAAGGCCGAGGAGATCGCGGCCCAGGCGCCGCGCCGCGCCGACTGGCCGCAGGTGCGTCTCGCGGTCATGGCCGACCTGGTCCGGGCGAAGTTCACCCAGTATCCCGATCTCGCCGACCTGCTGATCGCCACCGGGGACGCGCGGATTCACCACGGCCAGTTCGGCTCGGATTACTGGCACGCCGACTCGTCGCGGGGGAGGAACTGGGCGGGCCGCCTGCTCGAACTCGTGCGCGCCGAGTTGCTCGCCGCCCGTGCGGGCATCCGCACGAGTGAGCGATCCTGACGGTAAAGAGGTGCGCAAATGGAAAACAGTCCGATCGCGTTCTTACACGCTCGGCTGGAGGAGCGGGAACGGATCGCACAGCAGGTCATCGAGCACCTGGCCCAGGACGGCAAGCGAGGGTTCGACCTCTCCCAACTTGCCGAACCGGTCCGTCGGCATGTCAACCTGAACGATCCCGCGTCCGTGCTCGCCGACGTCGCGGTCACGCGGCGCATCCTCGACGATCACGGCCTGGAGATATGGGAAGGGGGGACCTGGACTGAGGAGCAGGAGTTCCACGGTCTGACTTCGGAGGAGTTCTGCAGGAGATGCAGCTACCACGAAGGGGTCGGCAGCTACCGATACGGGTGGTGCCCGACTGTGCTCCTGCTGGCGCTCCGATACGAAGGCCACGAGGACTTCAAGGAGGACTGGAGAGTAAGCCTGTCCGGCGAATGAGAGGCCGTCGTAAGGCATTTGGGGCTAGCCCGGTGGTGGTTCCGTTCGGTTGGGGCGGATAGTCGGGGCATCTTCGTCGAACCGAGGGTCGCTGATGAGGTTTGTTGCCGTTTGGTGGGGGCTGGTCGCCGTGCGGCGGTGGCGGGCGCATTTGGTGTTCGCGGTGTTGGTGGCTGTGGCGCTTGGGGTGGTGCTGGCCGCGTTCGCGGGGGCGCGGCGGGGGGCGTCGGCGCAGGAGCGGCTGCGGGAGGGGGCGTTGGCGGCCGATCTGCTGGTGCAGAGTCAGATTCCGGATTTCGACTGGGATCGGGTGCGGGCCCTGCCGGGGGTGGCGGCGGTGGCGCCGACGGCGGTGTCGGCGCTTCGGGTGCGGGGGGTGCGGTTGGGGTGGGATTCCGCGCCGCCCACGGATGCGGAGCTGTGGCGGTCGGTGGAGCGGCCGGCGGTGCTGGAGGGGCGGTTGCCGGATCCGGCGCGTGCCGACGAGGTGGTGGTGCTGCCGCGGTTCGTCGAGGAGTACGGCAAGGGCGTCGGGGATTCCGTGGTGATCCAGTTGAGCACGCCGGAGGAGGTCAACCTGGTGGCGGACTCGGCGGGGACGCCGGAGGCGCACGGGCCGGAGATCACCGCCCGGATCGTGGGGGTGATCCGCTCGCCGTACTTCACCGACCCGAGTGACGGGGCCGGGACCGTCCTGCCCTCCCCCGGACTTTTCCAGAAATATCAGGAGAACTTTCTGGGCGTGGACGGGCGGGGCGGGTTCACGATCGCGCTGGTCCGGCTGACCGAGGGCGAGGCGGGGCTCCCCGCGTTCCGGGCCGCGTACGCCGAACTGACCGGAATCCCGGCCATCAAGATCGACAATCTCGAGGAC
Source organism: Acrocarpospora catenulata (assembly GCF_018476525.1). GTDB lineage: Bacteria > Actinomycetota > Actinomycetes > Streptosporangiales > Streptosporangiaceae > Acrocarpospora > Acrocarpospora catenulata. The sequence continues at coordinate 103,901 of NZ_JAHCST010000001.1, read as the reverse complement.
CGCCGCCGCCAGGCGAACCAGCTGCTCATCTATGAGGCCACCGTACTGGTGGCCCTGGGCCTGGCCGCTCTCGCGGCGGGCGCGTTGCTGGTCGCCCAGTTGCTGGCCCGCCTCGTCGGCCTGTCCCTGGCCGAACTGCGGAACCTGCGCGCGGCCGGGCTGACCCCCCGGCAGGCGGTGGCCGCGGCGACCCTCGGACCGGCGCTGACGGGGGCGGCCGGAGCCGTGCTCGGCGTGCTGGCGGCGGCCGTGGCCTCGGTGTGGATGCCGATCGGCGCCGCCGCCCTGTACGAGCCGGCCCCGGGCCTGGACCTGGACTGGGCCGTGCTGCTCCCCGGCCTGCTCGGGGTGCCCGCGCTGCTGGCGGCAGGCGGGGCAGGGTACGCCTGGGCGCTGCTGGCCACCACGCGGACCGTCACCCGCCCGGCCCCCTCTATGATCGCCACCGCGGCCGGACGGCGCGGCTGGCCGGTCCCGGTGCAGACCGGCCTGCGCTTCGCGCTGGAACGGGGCCGGGGCGGCAACAGCCTGCCGGTCACCTCGGCGCTGGTGGGCACGGTCGCGGGCGTGCTCGGCGTGCTGACCGCCTTCACCTTCGCCGCCGGGGTGCACGACGCCGCCACCAACCCCGCCAGGTACGGCCAGACCCACCAGCTCATCGTCTTCCTCGGCTTCAACGGCCAGGGCGCGCCACCGGAAGCCGTGCTGCGCGCGATCGCCACCGACCCGGACGTCGCAGGCGCCGAGGACCGCCCTATGTCCACCGCGCTCTCCGGCAACCTCACCATCTCGCTGTACGCCCGCTCACCGGGCGAAACGCCCATCCCAGCGGGGAGGCTCGTCGAGGGCCGCCCGCCCTCCGGCCCGGACGAGGTCCTGCTCGCCGCCCGTACGGCGGGGGCCCTGCACGCCGGGGTCGGCGACCGCGTCCCGATCACGGGAACCCTCGGCACCCGCGACTTCACCGTCACCGGGATCGGCTTCGTCCCCGAGGGCCCGGCCAACAACTACGCCGAGGGCGCGCTGACCACCGCCGACGGCTTCCGCTCGCTGTTCTCCGCCTACGAGGTCGACTTCCTGGCGGTGGCCCTGCGGCCGGGGGCGGACCTGCCCGCGGCCATGGGCCGCCTGAGCACCACCGCGGCCACGGCCACCGGCGGCATCCGTCTCGGTTTCGTCCCGTTCTTCCAGCCCCGTCAGCTCGTCCAGATCCGCGGCCTGTCCGCCCTCCCCGCCGCACTGGGCGCGCTGCTGGCCGCCCTGGCCCTGGCCGCCACCGGGCACACCCTCCGCGCGGCCGTCCGCCGCCGCCGTCACGAGGTGGCCGTGCTCCGCGCGCTCGGCATGACGCCGGCCCAGGCCCGGTGGGTGGTGCTCACCCAGGCCGGAGTGCTGGCCCTGGCAGGTCTGGTGGCCGGGGTTCCGCTCGGGCTGGCGCTCGGCCGCACGCTCTGGCGGGTCGTGGCGGAGAGCGCCCCGCTGCTCTATGCGGCGCCGACACCGGTGACCACGCTGCTGCTGATCACCCCGGCCGCGCTGCTCGCGGCCATGGCCCTGGCGGCCTCGCCGGCCAGGACGGCCGCGCGCACCCGCGTCGCGGCCGTCCTGCGGGCCGAGTGATCAGGCCGCTCTGGCGGCTCGCGGCAGCAGCGCGAAGGCGCCCAGGTAGAGCACGCCGGCCACGATCAGCAGCGCGTTGTAGCCGCTGACCAGGGCGAAGTACTCCAGGCAGCCGCCGACCATGGCGCCGAGGAGGTTGGCGCCGAAGGACATGGTGGCGTTCTCGGTCTCGGCGAACCGTTTGGCGAACACCACGTTGGCGGCGAAGATCGGGAGGAAGGCGATCACCACCGCCGTGATCAGCCGGAGCGGCAGCGGCAACGAGAGCAGCCACGAGTTGGGCACCAGCCAGCCGATGACCAGGCCGACCAGGATCACGCCGTACATGACCGGTAGTGACGGGGTGCGGAACCGCCGGGTCACCTCCACGGCGGCGAGCACCGCGACCAGCACGCCCGCGAACACGATGGCGTTCACCAGCCAGGTGGTGCCGAACAGCAGCGCGAAGCCGGTGACGTTCTTGGTCTCCAGGAGCATGAAGCCGACGCCCAGCAGGAACAGGTCCGCGTACGGCCGCATGGTCCGGTACGGCCCCGCGACCGCCCGCACCGCCAGCACGCTGACCAGCAGGATCAGCCCGAGCGCGATCAGGTACAGGGCCGGGATCGAGGTGTCGTGCAGGTAGAGGAAGGGCCGGTCGTCACTGGTCGGCGGCGGGGTGCCGGCGGGCGCGCCGCCCCACTCGGCGGCGCAGACCTGGTCGGCCGGGGTGAGCCCGGCGGTGATCACGGCCTGCTGGCCCCAGCCGACCACGTCCACGCACGGCTTGTGCCCGAAGGCGGCCTGCGCGGTGCTGGCCAGCCGGTCCATCAGCCAGATCTCGCGGTAGTAGTTGTACATCGCGAACGCGCCGCCGGGTTTGAGGTGCTCCTGGGCCGAGCGCATCGCCTGCTCGGTGAACAGGTAGCTCTCCAGCCGGAGCGAGCTGGCCCCGGAGACGAGGGTGAGCGAGTCGGGCAGCGCGAACAGGATCAGGTCGTACCGCTTGTCGGTGCGCTCCAGGAAGGCGCGGCCGTCGTTGATGTGGGTGGTGACCCGGGGGTCGTCGTACGGCTTGTCGGGGTGGAACTCGCCGCCCAGCTGGCGGAGCTTGGGGTCGATTTCCACGGCGTCCACGTGCTTGGCGCCCTTGGCCAGCGCGATGGCCACGTCGGTGCCGGAGCCCGCGCCGACGATGAGCACGTCGTCCAGGGTCTTGGTGGCGGCCCGCTCGTACGGCATGCCGTACTGGGGCTCCCACTCAAGGCGGCGATTGGCGGGGATGGCCTCCTGGTGCGGAATGCCGTTCACGGAGATCTTCATGATCGGCGCGCCCTCGCGCTCGAAATGCTCGGTGGTCACCTTGTAGTAGGGCGACCAGAGGGCTCCGGCGGTGAAAGTTTCAAGGGCGAGCGCGGTGACCACGAGCACGGCGGGCGCGATCACGAGCCCGAAGTGGAGCACGGCGGACTTGGGCCGCAGCAGGACGATGTACGCGGCGGCGGCGATCAGGCCCCAGACCACGGGGGGCGCGCTGAGGAAGGAGAGCAGCGTGAACAGGCCGATGCCGATCAGGCTGCCGATCAGGTCGTACCGGTAGGCCTCCAGGCGGCCCAGTTCGGGGAAGCACCGTCCGACCAGCTCGGCGGGGCCCATCAGGACCAGCGCCACCGCCACGAAGATCACCGGCAGGATGAGCCAGGCCGGCGGGCCGCTGGTCTCCAGGCTGGTGAAGTACAGGATGCCGTCGGCCTCCCGGTTCACCACGACCGGGAAGAAGCTGATGACCAGCACCAACGCGGCGAGCACGATCGGCGAGTAGTACGGCTGCCGCTTGGTCCGCCCGACCCGCAGGAAGCCCAGTCCGATGCCGAGGAATGACCCGAGCAGCACGAAGTTCGTGAAGTAGCTCAGGTGGACGATGTTGGATCCCGTCCATCTGATGAGCGCCAGCTCCAGGAACAACATGAACGCGCTGGCCACGACCAGCCGGGGGCGCACCGGGATCCAGTGGCTGGGAGGTGCGCCGTCATCCTCGTGCAGATCCTTGTCTGCTTGCATCGTCACGGCTGAACGCTAGCGAACATCGCCCTGCGCGAGCCAGATGCCCGATTCTCTGCGTTGCATCCTTCCCGCGTCATCATCGGCGACCTGGAGGACGCGGCGGAGATGGCAGGCAGACCGAGCAGGTGCTGGACTTCCTGCTCAGCGATGTGCGGTCATCTACCCAGGAATGACACGATTAGCCGCTATGGACCTGGTTGCCGAGCACACGATCCTCTCCGTCGTGGTCGGCTCCCGGGCGTACGGGCTGGAAACCGGCGAGTCCGACACCGACCGCCGCGGCGTCTACGCCGCCCCCACCCCGCTCTTCTGGCGCCTGGACAAACCCCCGACCCACCTGGACGGCCCCCTCCCCGAACAGTTCTCCTGGGAGGTCGAACGCTTCGTCACGCTCGCCCTCGGGGCCAACCCGACCGTCCTGGAATGCCTCTGGTCCCCGATCGTCGAGCGCGTCACCCCCACCGGCGCCGACCTCCTGGCCCTGCGTCGCGCCTTCCTCTCCCAGCGCGCCAGGGAGACCTTCACCGGGTACGCCAACGCCCAGTTCAAACGCCTCAACCCGGCCCGCCCCAACTGGAAGCAGGCCATGCACATGCTCCGCCTGCTCATCTCCGGCCGCCACCTGGTCGAACACGGCGAACCCCTGGTCCGCGTGGACGCCTACCGCGACCGCCTGCTCGCCGTACGCCGCGGCGAACTCCCCTGGCCGGAGCTGGACCACTGGCGGCAGACCCTGACCACCGGCCTCACCGACCTCCCCTGCCCGCTTCCGGAACACCCCGACCGCGCCGCCGTGGACGACTTCCTCACCACCGTACGGAGATCCTGCCTGTGACCGCCACGCTCCCCGCCTGGCTGGCCGACATCCCCGCCGAACAGCCCCACCCGCTGGTGTTCGCGACGGTCAGCGGCGCCCACCTGTACGGGTTCCCGTCCGCCGACTCGGACGTGGACCTGCGCGGGGTCCACCTGCTGCCGCTGCCGGAGATCGTCGGCCTGCGTCATGGCCCTGAGACGATCACCCACTCCTGGGAGCGTCACGGAGTGGAGGTCGACCTGGTCACCCACGACCTGGCCAAGTTCTGCCGGTTGCTGCTCAGCCGGAACGGCTACGTGCTGGAACAGCTGCTCTCCCCGCTGGTGGTGGCCACCTCGCCGCTGCACCGGGAACTGGCCGAGGCAGCGCCCGCCTGCCTGACCAGCCACCACGCCCATCACTACCTGGGGTTCGCCCGCACCCAGTGGCGGCTCTTCGAGGGCACCTCGGAGCTGAAGCCGCTGCTTTACACGTTCCGGGTGCTGCTCACCGGCATCCATCTGATGCGGACCGGAGAAGTTGTGGCCGATCTGACCCGGCTGCAGGAGGGTGGCCCGTCGTACCTGCCGGAGCTGGTGGCCGCCAAGCAGGCGGCCGAGCACGGGCTGCTGCCGGACGGTGCGCCGGAGCACGCGGTGCTCGCGGCGGACGTGGCCGCGCTGACGGCCGAGCTGGAGCGGGCCCGGGAGGACTCCCGGCTGCCCGCGGTGGCGGCCGGGCAGGAGCTGGTGCACGAGATCGTGGTGCGGGCGCGGCTCGGTGGGCGTGCTGGAATGCCGTCATGACGATCCTCCGGTCTCTCGCCCTGTTCGCTGTCGCCGCTGTCGCCGAGATCGGTGGGGCCTGGCTGGTCTGGCAGGGGTGGCGGGAGGAACGCGGGCTGTTGTGGATCATCGCGGGGATTGTGGCGCTGGCCGCGTACGGCTTTGTTGCGACATTTCAGCCTGACGCCAACTTCGGGCGGGTACTGGCCGCGTACGGCGGGGTGTTCGTGGCCGGCTCGCTGATCTGGGGCGTGGTGATGGACGGGTTCCGGCCGGACCGCTGGGATGTCGCCGGGGCCGTGATCTGCCTGATCGGCGTGGCCGTGATCATGTACGCGCCGCGTTAGGGCAACCGCCCGACGTGCGCCAGGGCCTGCCGGAGCAGCACGCCGTGGCCGCCGGTCATCTCCTGCTGGACCAGCGGGGAGGCGGCCTCCTCCGGGGTGAACCAGACCAGGTCCAGCGCGTCCTGGCGCGGGCGGCAGTCGCCGGCGACCGGGACGATGTAGGCCAGCGACACCGCGTGCTGCCGGGGGTCGTGGTACGGCGTGACCTCCGGGGCCGGGAAGTACTCGGCCACGGTGAACGGCTGCGGCGAGGCCGGGATGCGGGGCAGGGCCACCGGTCCGAGGTCCTTCTCCAGGTGCCGCAGGAGCGCGTCCCGTACCCGTTCCTGGTAGAGCACCCGGCCGGAGACCAGGGCCCGGCTGACCGTGCCGTCCGCTCCTATCCGGAGCAGCAGGCCGACATGGGTTACCACGCCTGACTCGTCCACCCTCACGGGCACCGCGTCCACGTACAGGATCGGCATGCGGCCCCGGATGGACTCCAGCTCCTCCGGAGCCAGCCAGCCAGCCGCCGTTTCGGTCATTTCGGTCATTGACCGATCGTACTCAGTACTGGTTCATCTTGGCGTCCAGGGGCAGTCCCGCGTCGATCATTCTCATGGAGGCCCCCTTGCCGCGGGCGGCACCCCCATCGGGGGATCTTCGCGCGGTGGAACGCCGAGGACGCCACCACGTCCTCGTGCCGGGAATCCTGACAATGCTCAGAACGGGAATCCACCGGAATTTCGGCGCGGCCGGGATCCTGGTCACGGCACGCCCGGTCCACGCCAATCCAGGAAATTTCACTTCAGGTCTTGGCGAAGCGCATTTACTAGTCGAAACTAGTAGCTGTCAGGCTTGTTCCACTAAAACTATTCTCGCTGGTGGGGATACCCGGTGCCGCGCATTCCGGGTTGCGTTTTTTCGCAAAGTAACGCGGGAGATAGGAATTGGGCTACGGTTCGGCACAGGCTTCCGCCGGGAATGACCCGGCGCCCATCAGCCATGAGGAGCTGACCCGGCTGCGGATGGCCATCGGCCGGTTGGGCCGGGTGCTCCGCCAGCAGAACGACGAGGGGCTCTCGTACGCGCTGATCTCCGTGCTCTTCAACGTGGCCCGCAACCAGCCGACCACGGCCGGGGATCTGGCCACCAGCGAGGGTGTCAGCCCGCCCTCGGTGACCCGCTCCCTCAACCGCCTGTACGACCTCGGCCTGATCTCCCGCGAACAGGACAGCGTGGACCGGCGTACCACCCTGATCAGGCTCACCCACGCCGGCATGCTGGAGCGGGCCCGCATCCTGCGCAGCCGCGAGGTCTGGCTCTCCGAGCACCTCAAGCGCCTGTCCCCGGAGGAGCTGACCGCCCTGCTCAGAGCGGTCCCGGCACTGGAACGACTGGGCGATCCGGAGCGATAGATCCGATGTCTAGCCGGGCGACCTACTCGCCCCGACTGGAGCGATCCAGCCTCGCGCAGCTTCTTGCAGGCAGCCTGTCCAGAAGTTTCCTCCGCACATTTTGGCTGTTGCGTTTGTGCATCAAATCCTGTCAAGATGACGCCAGCGGTCCGATGTTACGCGGCGATAACAGGCTCCGCTTCGTGTCTCCTGGTGGCGATCCAGCAGGCCTGTCGCCCGGTCCGGCGATACCGGGCGCGCCGCATCTCTCCTGTTGACGAGGGCAGCGACCTCCGCCAGGGGCGCGAGTACCAGAACGTCCCTCGACAGAAGGAGTGCACGTGGCCGTCTCGCGCCGGGGATTCCTGGCTTCCGCAGTGACCGGGTCCGCCGTGGCCGCGGTGTCGTCGTCGCAGGTCCTGTCGGCGATGACCAGCGCGGCCCGGGCGGCGTCGCCGCCCGGAGACGTGGTGGGCAAGATCACGGTCGGCTATCAGGGCTGGTTCGCCTGCAAGGGCGACGGAGCCCCCATCAACGCGTGGTGGCACTGGAGCGGCGCCAACAACCAGCAGCCGCCGTCGCCGAGCAACAACACCATCGTGGCCTGGCCGGACATGCGGGAGTTCACCAAGACCTACGTCACGGCCTACGCCAACCTGGGCAACGGCCAGCCCGCCACCCTGTTCTCCAGCTGGGACCAGCAGGTGGTGGACACCCACTTCCGCTGGATGCGGGAGAACAGCATCGACACCGCCGCGCTCCAGCGCTTCAACCCCAACGGCGGGGAGGGCCCCACCCGGGACGCGATGACGCAGAAGGTGCGCACCGCGGCCGAGGCCAACGGCATCAAGTGGTACGTCATGTACGACATCACCAGCTGGACCAACATGCAGTCGGAGATCAAGGCCGACTGGCAGAACAAGATGTCCGCGCACGTGGCCTCCCCCATGTACGCCCGCCAGAACGGCAAGCCCGTGGTCGGCATCTGGGGCTTCGGCTTCAACGACCCCGGCCGCCCGTTCGCCCCCGGCCCCTGCCTGGACGTGATCAACTGGTTCAAGAGCCAGGGCGTGTACGTGATGGGCGGCGTGCCGACGTACTGGCGGCAGGGCATCAACGACTCCCGGGCCGGCTTCGGCGACGTCTACCGGGCCTTCCACATGATCTCGCCGTGGATGGTCGGCCGGATCAGCACCATCGCCGACGCCGACAACTTCTACACCAACCTCACCGTCCCCGACCAGGCCGAATGCAACGCGCGCGGGATCGACTACCAGCCCTGCGTGATGCCAGGCGAGGTGACCAGAAGGCACCGGCGGCACGGCGACTTCATGTGGCGCCAGTTCTACAACGTCATCCGGGCCGGCTGCCAGGGCATCTACATCTCGATGTTCGACGAGTTCAACGAGGGCAACCAGATCGCCAAGACGGCGGAGACGCTGGCGAGCGTACCGGCCAACTCCGGGCTGCTGGCCCTGGACGAGGACGGCACGTTCTGCTCCTCCGACTACTACCTGCGCCTCACCCGGGACGGCGGGCGCATGCTGAAGGGCCAGATCGCGCTCACCCCGAACCGGCCCACCCCGCCCGTGGTCACCACCCCGCCGACGACCACGTACGTCGCGCTGCGCAGCCGGGCCAACAACCAGTACGTGACCGCCAACAACGGCGCCGCGCTCATCGCGGGCAGCGGCTCGATCGGGACCGCCCAGCAGTTCGAGCGCGTCAACCTGGGCAACGGCAACATCGCCCTGCGCGCCCGCTCCAACAACCAGTACGTCTGCGCCGAGGCGGCAGGGGCCCAGCCGCTGATCGCCAACCGGGCCGCCATCGGCCCCTGGGAGACCTTCGCGCTGATCACCAACTCCAACGGCTCGGTCACCCTGCGCGCCCAGGCCAACAACCAGTACGTCTGCGCCGAGGCCGCCGGCGCGCAACCGCTGATCGCCAACCGGGGCGCCATCGGCGGCTGGGAGCAGTTCGACCTCGTCACCGCCTGAGCCCCCTGAGCCCCGGCGCGGGCCCGCCGTTTCGTCGGTGGGCCCGCGTACGGTGGCCCCAGGTGGTCAGGCGAGGTGATTGGATCTCGGGGTGGAGGTTGCCGAGGTTTCGGTCGAACGGCTGGTGTTCGTGCGGGACGACGAGTTCACCGTCGCCCGCGTGAACGACGGCGCCGACGGCACCACGTTCGTGGCGGCGGGGCGGGCGCTGGCCGGCGTGCAGCCCGGGGAGACCCTGCGGCTGACCGGCGACTGGAACGAACACCCCCGGCACGGCCGCCGTTTCGCGGTGACCGCCTCCGAGCGCGTCGCCCCGGCCACCCTCCCCGCCATCCGCGCCTACCTGGGCTCGGGCCTGATCCGCGGCATCGGCCCCCGGCTGGCGCACGCCATCGTCGGCCACTTCGGCGAGGCCACCCTCACCGTCATCGACACCGAGCCGGACCGGCTCCGCGAGGTGGTCAACATCGGCCCGGCCCGGCAGGCCCAGATCAGCCAGGCCTGGCAGGACCAGAAGAGCATCGCGGCCCTGATGCTCACCCTCCAGGGCTTCGGCGTCTCCCCGCTGCTGGCCGCCAAGATCCACCAGGCGTACGGGGCCGCCTCGGCCGAGGTGCTGGCCACGGATCCGTACCAGCTGATCGGCCGGGTGCGCGGTGTCGGGTTCGGGATCGCCGACCGCATCGCGCTCCGCTCCGGCGTGCCGGAACGCAGTCCACAGCGGGTCAAGGCGGCCGTCGTGGACCGCCTGGAGTCGGCCGGGGCCCGCGCCGGGCACTGCTACCTGCCGCTCACCGCGCTGCTCGCGGAGACCGCCGAGCTGATCGGCCAGGAGCAGGCGCTGGTCCGGCAGACCCTAGACGCGCTCACCGCGGAACGCCGGGTGGTGCTGGAGGCCGGGCCCGGCCACACCGTCGTGTACGCCAAGGAGCAGCACAGCCGGGAGATCGCCCTCACCGGCCACCTGACCCGGCTGCTCAACGCCCCCTCGACCCTGCCGATGCGGCCCTACCTGGAGGACCCGTCCCTGCACGACGCCCAGCGCGCCGCACTGACCCTGGCCCTGACCAGCACGGTCACCGTGCTCACCGGCGGCCCCGGCTGCGGCAAGAGCCACACCGTGCGGGCCATCGCGGCCACCGTGCGGGCGATGGGCGGCACGGTGACGCTGGCCGCGCCCACCGGCAAGGCGGCCAAACGCCTCAGCGAGCTGACCGGCCTGCCCGCCATGACCGTGCACCGGCTGCTGGCCCGCGCCGACGCCGGCGGGGACGGCACCACGCTCTTCGACGACTCCCCCGCCCAGGCCGACCTGATCGTGGTGGACGAGGCGTCCATGCTGGACCTGCACCTGGCCACCCGGCTCACCGCCGCCATCCCCTCCGGCAGCCACCTGCTCCTGGTCGGGGACGCCGACCAGCTGCCCAGCATCGGCGCCGGGAACGTGCTGGCCGACCTGCTCCGGGTGGAGGAGATCGCCAGGGTGCGGCTCACGCACGTGTTCCGGCAGGCCGAGGACAGCGGCATCATCCAGGCGGCGCACCGCGTCCGGACCGGCTGGTTGCCCGAGCTGCCCGGCCGGGCCGGGTTCTGGTTCGAGGAGATCGACGATCCGCGGGAGGTGGCCGAGCGGGTGGTGCACCTGGCCACCGTCGCCATTCCCCGCAAGCAGAACATCTCCCCCGGCCAGGTGCAGGTGCTCTGCCCGATGCGCCGGGGGACGACCGGGACCGCTGAGATCGGGCGTACCATCCAGGACCGGCTCAACCCCGCCAGGGACGATCTGCCGGAGCACTGGTCGGGTGCGGCGGTCTTCCGGCCGGGGGACCGGGTGATGCCCATCCGCAACGACTACGACAAGGGCATCTTCAACGGGGAGACCGGCACGGTGACCGCCGTGCTGCCGCAGGAACGGCTGCTCCGGCTCACCACCGACGACGGCACGCACGCCGAGTACGGCTTCGACGAACTGGACGACCTCACGCACTGTTACGCGATCAGCGTGCACCGGGCCCAGGGCAGCGAGTACCCCTTCGTGGTGGCGCCCATCGTGGCCGAATCCGGGGGGATCATGCTGCGGCGGCGGCTGCTGTACACGCTGATCACGCGGGCGCGCTCCTGGGTGGTGCTGGTCGGCCAGCGGTCGTCGCTGGAACTGGCCATCCACCGCCTGGGCGCGCCCCGCAACACCGGGCTGGCCCGGCGGCTGTCGGTCGCCCTTTCTTAGCGCGCGGCGACGTTCTCCAGGACGACGGCCAGGCCCTGGCCGACGCCGATGCAGATGGCGGCGACCCCCCACCGTTCGCGCCGTTCGCGCAGCACGTGGGCGAGGGTGCCCAGGATGCGCGCGCCGGAGGCGCCGAGCGGGTGGCCGATGGCGATGGCGCCGCCCCTGGTGTTGACGATGCCCGGGTCGACCTCCCACGCGTCCAGGCAGGCCAGCGACTGGACGGCGAACGCCTCGTTCAGCTCCACCGCGCCGACGTCGCCCCAGCCGATGCCGGCCCGGCGCAGGGCCAGGTTGGCGGCCTCGACCGGCGCGTACCCGAACATCTGGGGTTCGAGCGCCGCGGCCCCGCGACCCGCGACCCGGGCGATCGGGTCGGCGCCGAGGCGGCCCGCGGCGGCCTCGGAGCCGAACACGACGGCGGAGGCGCCGTCGTTCAGCGGGGAGGCGTTTCCGGCGGTGATGGTGCCGTCCGGGCGGAAGGCCGGTTTCAACCCGGCGAGAACTTCCGGCGTGGTGCCGGGCCGGATCCCCTCGTCCCGCGCGAGGCCCGCGCCCTCGACCTGGACCACCAGGTCGTCGTAGAACCCGTCGTTCCACGCCGCGTCGGCCAGCGCGTGGGACCGCGCCGCGAACTCGTCCTGCCGCTCGCGGGAGATGCCGAACTTCTCCGCCAGCAGCTCGTTGGCCTCGCCGAGGGAGACCGTCCACTCCTTGGGCATCAGGGGATTCACCAGCCGCCAGCCGAGCGTGGTCGAGACGGCGGTCACGTCACCGGCGGGGAAGGCCCGCGACGGCTTGGGCAGCACCCACGGGGCCCTGGTCATCGACTCCACGCCGCCCGTCACGACGACGTCGGCGTCGCCGCTCTCGATGGTCCGCGAGCCGATCATGGCCGCGTCCAGGCTCGACCCGCACAGCCGGTTCACCGTGGTGGCCGGTACGGTCACCGGCAGCCCGGCCAGCAGCACGGCCATCCGGCCCACGTTGCGGTTGTCCTCGCCCGCGCCGTTGGCGTTGCCCCACACCACGTCGCCGATCTCCGCCGGGTCCAGCTCAGGGACCTTGGCCAGCACGCCGCGCAACGCGGTGGCCGCCAGGTCGTCCGGGCGGACACCGGCGAGCGCCCCGTTGAACTTGCCGAACGGTGTGCGTGCCGCTGCGTAGACGAAGGCCGATCCCATGCTTTTCCTCTTCACTGTCCGTACGCGCCCGAAGCCACCCCGGTTTGACCGGGACTTGGCGACCAAAGCATACTCCCCGCATGCGCTCACATGTTCGCTCTGAGAACACCCAGGGTCCCTTGACCGGGCTCCGCGTCGTCGAACTGGGCGGGATGGGCCCGGTGCCGTTCTGTGGCATGGTGCTGTCCGACCTGGGCGCTGACGTGGTACGCATCCACCGGCCCGCCGAGGTCGGCACCAGTCCGAACCCCGTGCTCGCCCGAGGCCGCCGGTCCCTGGCCGTCGATCTGAAGCAGCCCCGGGGTGTGGCCCTGGTACGACGCCTCATCGACCGTTCCGACGCGGTCATCGAAGGGTTCCGGCCCGGGGTCGCCGAGCGGCTCGGCTTCGACCCCGAGGACCTGTTCAGGACCAATCCCCGGCTGGTGTTCGGCCGCATGACCGGCTACGGCCAGAGCGGGCCGATGGCCCAGCGCGGCGGCCATGACATCAACTACGTGGCGGCCTCGGGCGTGCTCGGCGCGCTGGGCACCGCCGACCGTCCACCGCTGCCCCCGCTGAACCTGCTCGGCGACTTCGGCGGCGGCGGCATGCTGCTGGCGGTCGGCGTGCTGGCGGGCGTGCTCCGGGCCCGCGGCGGCGCGCCCGGCCAGGTCGTCGACGCCGCCATGGTCGACGGCTCGGCGCTGCTGATGGCGATGGTCTACGGGAACCTGGCGCGCGGGCAGTGGCCGGCCGAACGCGGCGCCAGCGTGTTCAGCGGGGTGCGTCCGTACTACACGACCTACGAGTGCGCCGACGGCGGTTTCGTCGCGGTCGGCGCCAGCGAACCGAAGTTCTTCGCCGCCCTGGTCGAGCGGCTCGGGCTTTCCGAGGTCGTCGACGTGGCCCGGCAGACCGACCGGTCCACCTGGGACGAGCAACACCGGCACTTCGCCGCCGCGTTCGCCGCCCGGCCGCGGGAGGAGTGGGCGCGGCGGTTCGCCGACGTAGACGCGTGCGTGACCCCGGTCCTCTCCCCCGCCGAGGCCCCGTACGACGAGCACCTGGCCGCACGCGCGACCTTCCTGACGGACGAGGACGGCGTGATCCACCCCGCCCCTGCGCCACGTTTCAGCGCGACTCCGGCCGGGGCTCCCCAGCCGGCGCCCGCGCCGGGCGCGCACACCGGCGACGTCCTGTCCGAGCTGGGCCTGTCCGCGGCCGAGATCGCCGCCCTCCGCGAGGAGAAGGTGGTGGTGTGAATCGAAAGGGCGGCGCCTCTTGGTGGAGAGGCGCCGCCCTTTTCGGTTAACGCTTGCCGGTCAGGGTGTTGACGTAGTCCAGATCGTAGATCTGCTCGATCGGCAGGTCCTCCGGGTAGGAGATGTCGCCGAAGGCCCGGAAGAACTTCTGCAGGTCGGGGAAGACGTTGGCGTTGGTTTCGAGCGCGGGGCCGAACACCGTCGGGTCGCCCTTGGCCAGGACGTCGCTCTTCTGCTCCATGGTCTTGGCCATGGCCTCCAGCACCTTCGCGTCGTCGTGGTAGTTGCCCTGGAGGTAGGTCCGCTCCGTGCGCGCCAGCGTGCGGAAGAAGGCGAGCGCCACGTCCTTCTTGCCGGCCAGCGCCGGCCCGACCAGGTAACCGGTCTGGGGCGACTTCGGGTAGGCGCCCGGGAAGATCTTGCAGCAGGACTCGCTGAGCAGCTGGTTGTGGTACGGGCTGATGACCTGCCCACCGTCGGCGGCCCCCCGCTTGAGGATCAGCGGGATCTCCGGCAGCTGGCTGGCCTCCCAGTTGATGTCGGTCGGCTGGAGGCTGTCACCGCCGGTCAGCTCCGTGGCCTTCTTCCACAGGAAGTACGACGTGCTGCTCGCCGAGCCGGAGGACGTCATGATCTTCTTGCCCTTGAAGTCCGCCGCGGTGAGGGCGGAGATCTCCGGGAACGCGTTGGTCAGGTAGATGCCCTGGGTGTCCGAGGACACCGTGCCGCCCGGGTAGGCGAAGCGCACCGACTTGTTGCCCGAGATGAGGTTCAGGACACCGGCCGTGAAACCCGAGTAGATGATGTCGAGCTTGCCCTGGGTGAGCAGGAGCGGGCTGTCGGTCGGCGGCATGTACTCCACCTGGACCTCGAGGTTCTCCTTCTCGAACTCGCCGAACTCCTGGCCGAGGAGGATCGGCAGGTAGACCTCCAGCTTGGAGCTCAGGCCGACCTTGATCGTCGTACGCTCCTTGAGCGCCTGCGGCGCCAGGGGGTCCTGGCCCGCCGCGGCCGTCGGCACGACGGTCACGTCCCCGCCGCCGGCGGAGGAGTCGCCGCCGCAGGCGCTCAGCAGAGCCGCCGCCGCCACCAGGGTGGCGGCCATCGCTCGCGTGCGGAACCGGCTGAGGTGCGGAGGCCGCGCAGTCCCATTCATCGAAACCGTTCTCCCATTGAACTCGGGTATTTCACATGCGTAAGAAATCGGGTGGGCTTCACGCGGTTCGCTTGCCGGCCGTACGCCAGGGCATCACGAGCCGCCCGACCCACATCACGAGGTACTGCAGGGCCACGCCGGCGAGCGACATCGTGATGATGCCGACGTACATCCGCTCGACGTCGTAGACCTGCCACGAGCTCCAGATCACGTAGCCGAGGCCCGAGGCGCCCTGCACCATCTCCACCGCGACGAGCACCAGCACGCCCATGCCGGTGGTGATGCGCAGCGAGACGAAGATCTCCGGGAGCACCATGGGGAAGGTGAGGTGGCGGAAGGTCTGCCAGCGCGTGGCGTGGGCCGAGCGCAGCGGCTCCTTCATGCCTTCGGGAATCGCCACGATCGCGGTCGCCGTCGAGATCGTCACGACGACGAACACCGTGAGGGCGATGAGGATGATCTTCGGCATCTCGCCCAGGCCGAACAGCAGCAGCATGAGCGGGAAGAGCGCGAGCTTCGGCACGGTGAACACCGCCGACACCAGCGGCTCGATCGCCATCCTGGCAGGTCGGAACGTTCCGAGGACGGCGCCGAGCACCAGGCCGAACAGCGCTCCCGCGCCCCAGCCCGCGAAGAACCGGAGCATGCTGACCTGCAACTGGTCGATCAGGTACCCCGAGCTCACGTTCTCCACCAGGCTCTGGGCGACCGCGCCAGGGGAGGGCCAGAACTGCGGGTCCAGGATCTTCGCCATCGCGAAGAGCTGCCAGAGCACCAGGACGAGGATCGGCGTCCCCCAGCGCAGCAGGTTGTCGCTGAGCTGGCCCCGGCGGCGGTAGGCCTTCGCGTCGCGTTCGGCGGGCCCGGGAACCCGTTCGATCACTCCGGCGGACGCCTGGCCGGTTCCCGTCCGCGCCCGGCTCGCGGCCGGAGTGCTGGTCTCGATGCTCACGAAATCGCCTCCAACTTCTTGCTCCGGCCGTCGGCCGCGACATTGGTGAGATCCCGGTTGACCTCGTTGCGCAGCAGGGTCCAGATCTCGTTCTCCAGGTGCGCGAACTGCTCGGTGCCGCGCAGGTCGGGGGTGCGCGGACGCTCGAACGGCACGTCGTAGCCGGCCAGCAGCCTGCCGGGGCGGGCGCTCATGACGAAGACCCGGTCGGCGAGCAGGATGGCCTCGTCGAGGCTGTGGGTCACGAACAGGACGGTCCGCTTCTCGGCCTGGCAGATCGCCAGCAACTCCTCCTGCATGACCGCCCTCATCTGGGCGTCCAGCGCCGCGAACGGCTCGTCCATGAGCAGGATGTCCGGCTCCACCACCAGCGCCCTGGCCAGCGACACCCGCTGGCGCATGCCGCCCGAGAGGGTCTGGGGGTAGGCCTTGCGGAAGTCCCACAGGCCCATCCGGCGGAGCCAGCGTTCGACCCGCTCGTTGGCCTCCTCGCGTGGCACCTTCGCGATGTCCAGGCCGAGGCGGATGTTGGCCTCGACCGTCTTCCAGGCGTAGATGCTGTAGTCCTGGAAGACGATCGAGACCGCCTGGGACTCCGGGCCGTCGTGGCGGATGCGTACCGATCCCGAGCTGGGGTTCAGCAACCCTCCAACGACCCGCAGCATGGTCGACTTGCCGCACCCGGACGGGCCGACGATGCAGACGAACTCGCCTTCCTCGATCTGCATGGTGAACGGGCCGAGGGCCTCGACCTCACCAGACTTCGTCGTGAAGTTCCGGCGGACGTCCTTCGCGTCAATCTTCGCGTTCAACGTGTGTGTCCCATCTTCTTCACCGCGCCCTCGGCTCTCACCGACAACCAGCGGCGACCAGTCACTCTGAGACGTCTCAGCTGTGACGAGGGACCGCGTCCCCTCGCCGACGTCGGTCCGGCACCCTTGATGTGTTCGCTGTGCGATCACAAGTTCGTTTTAAGAGAAATTAACGAGCATTTAGCGCCAAGTCAACGGTCGGACCGAATTCGTCCCCCCGGCGCGCGCACCCGGTCCGACCTCGCTCCCCAGACCGCGATCAGCAGCGCCAGCCCCACGACGACCAGGGACGCCACCAGTGCCGCGCGCAGCGCGGCGGCGGAGTTCCCGGCCTCCCGCAGCGCGACGCCGTAGACGGTCATCACCAGCGCGGCGCCGACGGAGGCGCCGATCCTGTTGCCGGTCTGCAACGCCCCACCGGCCACCCCGCTCATCCCCCGGGGCACGCCCTCCAGCGACAGGGTGAAGTTGGGCGAGGTCACGGCGCCGCTGCCCAGCCCGCTGACGAGCAGGGCCGGCGGCAGCAGCCACCACAGGGCGTCCGGCGGTCGCCCGGGGACCAGCACCGCGACGAGGGCGACGCCCGTCATCATCACCGACAGTGCCATCAGCACGACCCGATGTCGGAGCCGGGAGACCAGACGCCCGGTCAAGGGGGCGCTGATCGCCGAGCCCAGGGCGAAGGAGGTGAGCAGCAGCCCCGCGACGAGGGCGGTGACGCCGCGTCCCTCCTGCAGGTAGACCGACAGGACCAGGAGCAGGCCGGCGAAACCGCCGAAGTAGAGGGTGCCCACGCCCAGCCCGCTCGCGTAGCCGGGCAGCGTGCGCAGGAACGCGACGTCGAGCAGCGGGAGCCTGCCACGGCGCGACGTCCTGCGCTCCCACCGGACGAAGGCGAAAGCGAGCAAGGGCACGACGACGAGCAGGAACAGGCCGGCACGCGGGCCGTCCCCGACCGTGACGATCGGGTACAGCAACGCCAGCACGGTCAGCCCCAGCAGGATCATGCCGGGCAGGTCGATCCGCACCCGCCGGCGCAGTTCCGCCGGTTTGCGCGGCACCAGGCGCAGGACCGCCACGAGCGCCGCCAGCCCCATGGGCACGTTGATCAGAAAGAGCCATCGCCAGCCGTGCTCGGCGCCCGCGAACGCGATCACCGATCCGGACAGGAGGGGCCCGACGATGGACGACACCGCCGCGGTCAGCCCGTAGAAACCGAACGCGCGCCCCCGCTCCTCCCCGGCGAAGAACTGCTGGATGAGCGCGGCGGCCTGGGGAGTCAGGACGCCGACGCAGGCGCCCTGCACCAGCCTGGCCACGATCAGCCAGCCGATCGTCGGCGCGAAGCCCACGGCCGCACTGGCCACGACGTACCCGGCCAGGCCGGTCAGCAGGATCGGCCGCCGGCCGAAGGCGTCACCCAGGGCGCCACCGGCGACCAGCAGGAGCCCGTACGCCAGGGAGTACCCGGACACCACCCACTGGATCGCGGCGGCGTCCGTGGCCAGGGCGGAACGCATCGACGGGACCGCCACATTGACCAAGGTGACGTCGAGCAGCGAGACGAAGGCGATGACCAGGCTGACCCGCAGGACCCGCCAGCGCAGCGGATGAGCGTCACCGTCAGGCGGGTCGCTCACGGGTGGACCGGCGTGGTCCCGAACGCGACGCCCATGCCGGTGATCCACGGTTCGACGAGCTCGTAGCTGGTGAACGTCGCGGGCGGCGAGCCACCGGCGGCCCAGGCGGCGGCCCAGGTGCGCACCTCGTTGGCGCCGCCGCCACGGACGTCGAGCTCCGCCTGGGACAGGCCGCTGAAGCAGTCGGCGTCACCGTCGGCCATCCTGGCGAGCAGTTCCCGGTCCCACACCGGATCGAGATAGTCCAGCGCCGTCGTCAGCGACTCGGCACGCTCCTGCGGGGTGAACCGGCGGACGCCGGGGGCGGGTGCCGGGAACGGCGGGTTGTGGCTCAAGCCGCCGGTGCCGATGAACAGCGCCTTTCCTTCGTACGACTGGAGCGCGCGGCCGACCTGCTCCCCCACCCGGCGGGCCCGGGCGACGGGGAAGAGCGGGTAGCCGATCGCGTTGACGATGATCGGCACGAGCGGCACCTCCCCCGGCTCGTCGAAGAGCTGCAGCAGGGTCAGGCCGAGACCGTGGTCGATGGCGACCTCCTCGCCGACCGCCAGGTCGACGTCCATCGTCACCAGGTCCTGGAACAGGGTCTCCGCGACCGGATGGATGTTCAGCTCCAGCCTCGGTATCCCGAACTCCGGCAGGGTCTCGCCCGAGAGGATCCCGGTGAACGGCGGCCGGACCTGGTTGAGCAGGTTCATGTGGTCGGGGGCGAACATCACGACCAGATCAGGCCCGAAGTCGAGGATGAACTTCTTGGTCTCCTCCACAGCGGCCCGGTACTCGTAACCGGCGTCGCTCCGTTCCGGCAGCGCCATGAACGGGCTGTGCGACAGGCAGATGAAAGCCCGGTGCGTCTCGGATGTCATGGGTCTCTCTTCGTCTAGGGGGTCAGCGGACCGCCAGCGCCTCCAGGGCGGCGGCCTCGGCGTCGTAGTCGTAAAGCCAGGAACGGAACCGCACCGAGCCCGCGATCTCGGCGTCGCGCTCGGCCAGGTCCTGGAAGTGCGAGTCGTAGCGGCGGCCGTTCGCCCGCGCGCCGAGCTGGACCTCGGTGGTACGGCCACGGCGCAGGTCCTCGTAGTGGCGCAGGGCCTCGGGCACGTCCTCGGCGGTGGCGTCGGCCAGGAAGACCGAGAGGGCGACCGCGTCCTCGATGGACTGGTTCGCGCCCTGCCCGAGGTGGGGCAGCATCGGGTGGGCGGCGTCACCGAGCAGGGTGAGCCGGCCCCGCGTCCAGGTGGCGAGCGGGTCCCGGTCGTACAGGCCCCACCAGTGGGTCTTCTCCACCTCGGCCAGCAGGCGCGGGACGGGGCTGTCCCAGGTCGCGAACTCGGCGCGGAGCGTCTGGACGTCGCCCTCGGCGGTCCACGACTCGACGGTCTGCTGGTGCGAAGGGACGAAGCCGACGTAGTTGATCAGGGTGCCGCGGCGGACCGGATAGACCAGGAAGTGCCGCTGCTCGCCCATCCACAGCTGGGAGACGCCCTTCGGCCACCATGGCACGCGTTCGGCGGGCACCAGACCGCGGTAGGCGACCGAGCCGGAATCGACCGGCGCGGAGGGCTCGACCACGTACCTCTGCAGGACCGAGTGGATGCCGTCGGCCGCGATGACCGCGTCGGCCCGCACCTCGGCGCCGTTGTCGAAGCCGACGACGGCCGTCCGCTCGTCCTGGGCGAAGGAGACCGCCCGGTGGCCGGTGTGCACGCGGTCGGCGGGGAGCGCGTCGGCCAGCACGCCGACCAGGTCGGCGCGGTGCACGCCGAACATGCCGTTCCACCCGCTGGAGTCCACGGTCAGGATCGGGGCCACGGTCGCGCCGTCCTCCCGGTAGTACCGCGAGCCCTCGCCGACGGTCGCGCCCACCGCGGCGATCGCGTCACCGATCCCGAAGCGGTCAAGCAGGCGCAGGCTGTTGGGGGTGATCAACACACCGGCGCCGATCTCCCCCAGTTCGGGTGCCTGTTCGTAAACGTGGACGTCCATGCCGCGATGCAGGAGCGCGTTGGCGGCTGCCAGCCCGCCGATGCCGCCGCCGACCACGACTATCTGAATGGGGTCTCCTGCCACTGTCATCACCTGGTTCTCATTAAGCGGACAAAGGATGGGGTGCGGTTGACGGAGCGGCCGGGCATCAGGACACCGGTACGTTCCGCGCCGCCTCACCGGCGGCCGGCACGGCGCCGCGGCCGGCGAGGTAGCCGAAGACGGCGGCCTTCCCGAGCGCGCTGCCGATCAGGTAGCCCGCTCCGTGGAATCCGCCGACGAGCTCGCCCGCGGCACGCAGCCCGTGGATCGGCGCGCCCTCGGCGTCCAGCACGCGCATGGTGCCGTCCACTCGGAGGCCGCCGTAGGTCGAGGTCAGGCCTGCTTTGCAGGCGTAGCTGTAATAGGGCGGCCGGGAGAGCTCGCGCGCGGACTCGGCGAGCGCGTCGGCGGGCACCCCCATCCGGGCCGCGAGTTCCGGGAGAGTGGGCGCCTGGACGAGGAGGCCGTCGCGGGCCGCCGCGGCGAAGTCGCGGGGTTTGGGCGTCGGCCGGGACTTCGCCATCACCGCCTGGTCGAAGACCTGGAAGGCGAGTGCCCCCGGCTGCTCGGCCACCGCCCTGCCGAGAGTCTTGATATCGGCGCCCTCGTCGGCGAACCGCCGCCCGAGCGTGTTGACGACCACCGCGCCGTCGGACTGCGCGTACAGGAGCCGGGGCTCGACGCCCTCGGCCGCCGACGCGCCGAACGACGCCTCGACGAACTCCATCCCGGCCAGGGCGCCACCCGCGGCCAGGGCCAGCAGCAGGCCGTCCCCGTCGTTGCCGGCGCCGCCCATCGCGACGGCCTGGGCGCACTGCGGGGCGAACCGCGCCACCAGCTCCGGGTTGCGGGAGAACCCGCCCGAGGCCAGCACCACCCCGTACCGCGCCGTGATCCGCCTGCCGCCGTCCACGACGACGCCGGTCACGCCGTCGGACGTGTGGAGCAGCGACACCACCCGCGAACGTGTGCGGTAGTCGACCGAGGGGTGGTCGAGCGCCCTGCTGTTCAGGAGGCCGACGAGCGCGCCCGAGGGCATCGTGTGCAGCCGCCGTACCGGCTGCCCGGTGAGCGAGAACTCCGCGCCCAGTGCGCGGAGCCAGTCGTGGACCGCGAGCTGGGTGTCCACGTAGGCGTCCAGCAGCGCCGGATCGCTCCTGCCCCTGCCTGCCTCGGCGAGCGCCGCCCGGAGCCGCTCGGGAGAGTCGTCCACCCCCTCGCGTCGCTGCAGTTCGGTTCCGGCGAAGACGAGACCGCCCCCGGCCATGGCCGATGAGCCGCCGAAGTGCTCCGTCTTCTCCAGCAGGACGACGTCCGCGCCCAGTTCCGCCGCCGCCAGCGCCGCTGCGTGACCGGCCAGCCCGCCACCGGCGACCACCAGGTCGGTCATGGTTCCCCGACTCCCAGCGGGACGTCGGCGCCGGCGAGCCACCGGTCCTCGGCGTCGTGGAAGCGCTCGACGAGGTCAGGCCGGTCGAGGCCGGGCCGGTCGTCGTTGACGGGCTTGCCCTGCTGGGCACGGAAGTACGCCTGGAACGCGTAGCTGGCGCGGAAGGTGGCGAGTTTGGCGGTGTCGATGGCGGGCACCTGCCCTGGCACGACGGGGGCCAGGGTGTTCTTTTCGTAGACGCCGACGAACGAGCGCAGCCGCCAGCGGCCTTCGACCCGTTCCACCCGTGAGTAGTGGCGGCAGTAGGACGTCATGTCGCACTCGACACCGGCGAAGACGCGGCGGAACAGGATGGCGCACGGGGTGTCGGCCAGCGCCCTGTCCCCCGCGACCCGGACGAGCGTGGGACCGAGGGAGTGGATCGCGTGGCCCCCCGGCTCCTCGCCCATCGCCTTGGACGCGGCGATGAACTCGGCGGCGGTGCCGTCGAACCAGGACAGGAAGACCCGCGAATCGGGGTGATAGCAGTCGGCCATGAGGTCCCACCGCCGGGTGTCCCTGGCGACGCGCTCGGTCTGGGCGAGTTCGGCGATGACGAGCTTGTCCAGCCACTCGGACGCGGCGTTCACCGCTGTCCCCTCGCCGCGGCGGGCACCCTGGCCCGGTAGGCAGCGTCGAGTTCGGCGAAGCGCCGCGCCGACGCACGCGCTCCCGCGGCGTACTCCTCCGGGCAGTGCACGTACGGGGGACGGCACGGCCCGGCCTTGATGTAACCGGCGGCGTTGATGCGAATCTTCTCCAGCTGGATGTTGTAGCGGGAGAACAGCGCGAAGGAGCCCTCGGGGAAGAACCCGGCCGAGGCGGCGCCGAGTTCCCCGGCGATGGCGCGGGCCCCGGCGACGTCACCGCCGAGCAACCGCCGGCTGAGCTCGACGTGCGGGAGCGGCCCGCACGAGGCAGATCCGCTCCAGCACGCCACCACGTCCGTGGGGCCGAGCTCGTAAGCCGTGCACCAGTCGCGGTCCACCGGGAGCAGGCGGACGCGTCCGGCCACCGCGTTGAGGTCGGCCTCGAACTGGGGGCCGAAGACGGGGTACTTCGCGGCCACGACCTGGGGGATCCCGGCGAGCGCGGCGTACGCCTCGGTGCTGATCTTGCCCTTGAACGCCTCGGGGTTGTCGTAGACCATGATGCCGAGCTCGGGGACGGCCTCGGCGACGGCGCGGTAGTAGGCGACGAGGTTCTCCTCGTCGCACTGGGCCCACATCGGGCGGCCGAGCAGCAGGCCGTCGACGCCGAGGTCGCGCAGCGCCCTGGCCCTGGCGATCGTGTCGCGCGTGTTGAGGGTGGTCGCGCCCACCAGGACGGGGACGCGGCCGGCGGCGGTGGAGACGAGGATCTCGGCGAAGTCGCGGAGTTCCGCCCAGGTGAGGGTGGCGCACTCCCCGAACGTGCCGGTGCTCATGATCGCGTGCACGCCGTCGGCGATCAGGGCGTTGACGGCCCGCTCGGTCTCGGCGCGGTCCAGGGTGTCGGCCATGGCCGGGTCGTCGGCGCCGTCGAGGGCCGGCGTGGGCATGATGGCGAAGACGCCGCGCACGGCGTCGGCGGTCAGCCGCAGGGCGCCCATCAGGCCTCGCCCTGCCGCTTCTTCTGCAACTCGTCCCAGCTCAGCAGGCCGGCCGAGTCGCGGAAGTTCATGCCGAGCGCCTCCAGAATCTTGGAGTTCTCGATGATGAGCATGCGGACGGGCGCGGTCTCGCTACCGTTGTAGTGGCGGTGCCACATCATCGGCGGCACGCAGACGAAGTCGCCCTGAGCCCAGTCGTAACGGCGGTCTCCGATCTCGCTGTAGCCCTGCCCCGCCAGCACGTAGTGCACGGCCTCGTGGTGGTGCCGCTGCATGTCGGACGAACCGCCCGGGACGAACTCCTGGAGGAAGAGCTCGAACGCCTTGATGGGGGTGCCGAGCACGGGGGCCAGGCGGGCCGGGTTGTCGGCCGGTTCGTACCAGATGAGGTCCTTCTCGCGCACCACCAGGTCGGGGTTGTCCACCGGGCGCGGCAGCGGCGTACGCTGCGCCTTGATCTGGGCTCGCAGGGTGGCGAGCTCCTGCTCGAAGTTCTGCATGGGCGTCCTCTCAGCGATGGTTTGCCGGCTCAGTGGGCCAGCCGGATCGCGTGCTCCTCGACGTACTCGAGCAGGCCGAGTTCGGTCCGCTCCCTGCCGATGCCGCTGTGCTTGACGCCGCCGAACGGCATGTCGAAGGAGAGCGACGAGACGTTGTGGCTGTTGATGAACGTCGCGCCGGCCTCGATCCCGCGGGCCACCGCGACGGCCCGGTCGACGTCCGCGCTCCAGACCGACGAGCAGAGTCCGAAGTCGGAGTCGTTGGCCATCGCGACGGCCTGGTCGACGTCGTCGTAGGCGATCACCGGGACGACCGGGCCGAACTGCTCGACCTCGACCAGCTCGGCGCTCTGGTCGAGTCCGGTCACCAGGTGCGGGAGCAGGTAGTGGCCGCCGTCCCAGTCGACGGAGTCCGTCGGCCGACCGAGTTCGCGGACGGCGCCGCCGGCGGCGCGGGCGCGGGCCAGCAGCCCTTCGACGCGTGCGCGGGCGGCGGCGGTGATCAGGGGACCGAAGGTGGCCTGCTCGTCCAGGCCGTGGCCCACGCGGTATCCGTCCACCACCGAGGCGATCGCCTCGACCACCTCGTCGTGGCGTGCGCGGGGGACGTAAAGCCGCTTGACCGCGAAGCAGATCTGGCCGGCGCGGGTGTAGATCCCCCGGGCGAGCAGGTGGGTCGCGGCGTCCAAGTCCACGTCGTCGAGGAGGATGGCGGGGTCGTTGCCCCCCAGCTCCAGGCTGACGCGCTTCACGCCGTCGGCCGCCGTGGCCATAATCTGGCGGCCGACCGCCACGCTGCCGGTGAAGGAGACCTTGCGCACGCCGGAGTGGGCGACGAGGGCGTGGCCGACCTCGGCGTCGCCGTGCACGACGTTGACGACCCCCGGCGGGAGCAGCGCGGCGACGGTGCGGAGCACCTCCGCGACGACGACGGGGGCCAGGATCGACGGCTTGACCACGGCGGTGTTGCCGGCGATCAGCGCGGGGGCCAGCTTGGAGACGGTGAGGACGACCGGCGAGTTCCACGGGACGATCAGGGCGCACACGCCGACGGGCCGGCGTGCCACGGACAACCAGTGCTGGCCGTTGTCGGTGGTGCGCTCCCCGAGCACGCCGGGCGCGCGGCCGAGGAAGTCGTCGAAGAGGTCCGCGCCCCGGGAGAGGTCCATCGTCGACTCGAACAGGGTGCCGCCGTTCTCCCTGGCCAGGATCGGCGCCAGGTCGTCGATCCTCGCCCGTACCGCGGCGAGGGCGTCCGCCAGCAGGTTCAGGCGCTCCTGGAGCGGTGTGGCCGCCCAGCCGGGGCCGGCGAGGGTGGCCGCCGCGACCGCGGCGGCGACGTGCTCGGCACCGGCTTCGGCGATCGTCGCGACCACATCGGCGGTACGCCCCGGGTCACGGACCTCGATCCGCCGGTCGGTCGCCACCGGACGCCCGTCGATGAACAGGTCGCCATGGGTCGCCTGGAGCTTCATGTCCCCCTCCTCATGTGTTCGCTGTACGAACATCCGGTCGCTTTACGCACATCAGGATTCCAATTCCCCCGGCTCCCTGTCAACGGGCCGGAACCCGTAGACCGAGAAACCCCGCAGGTCATCGTGGAAGACGACCGCCACCGGCAGGCCCGTCCGCAGGCTCGCCGGATCGGCGTCAATGGCGGTGTCCAACCAAAGGTCGGGCTGCTCCGCCAGGCTCACCTGCGCCACGACGTACGGCGGGGTGAACCCCGGCGTGAACGCCCGCCGGACCACCGTCCACGACACGACCGCCGCGCGGCCCGAGACCGCCCGCCACTCCAGGTCGCCCAGGCACCGGGGACAGCCCACGGCGCCGGGGTGCTCGTATCGCCCGCACGTGGCGCACCACGGGATCCGCAGCTCGTACGCGGCGAGCCCGTCCCAGAAGGGGCGGGTCTCCCTGGTGGGCACCGGCCGCGGACGGTCCGCCGTCATGCCGGGGCCGGGTGGTAGTACGCCTTGGGCTCGACGAACGCGTCCAGGCCCTCACGGCCGAACTCACGCCCGATGCCCGAGGCCTTGACCCCGCCGAACGGCAGCGAGAAGTGCGGCCGGAACCCGTTGACGCCGATCATGCCGGTCCGCACCTGCCGCGCGACGGCGTCGGCGCGGGCCGCGTCGGTGGTCCAGACGGTGCCGGCCAGGCCGTACTCGGAGTCGTTGGCCAGGCGGACCGCGTCGGCGTCGTCGGCGTAGGGGATCACGCACAGCACCGGTCCGAAGATCTCCTCCCGGGCGATCCGCATCCGGTTGTCCACGTCGGCGAAGACCGTCGGCCGCAGGTACCAGCCGCGGTCCAGGCCGGTCGGGGCGTCGGGGCCGCCGGCCACCGCCCGCGCGCCCTCGGCGACCCCGAGCCGGACGTAGGAGCGCACCCGGTCCCGGTGGGCGGAGGTCACCAGCGGCCCGAGATCCGTGGCCGGATCGAACGGGTCGCCCAGCGTGAGCTTGCCGGCCATCGCCGCCAACGCGTCCACGACCTCGCCGTACCGGCTGCGCGGCGCGAGCACCCGGGTCTGGGCGATGCAGGCCTGACCGCTGATGTTGAACGCGGTGGCCCGCAACCCGGCGGCCACGGCGTCCAGGTCCGCGTCGTCCAGGACGATCGCCGCCGACTTGCCGCCGAGTTCCAGGGTGACCCGCTTCAGGTCGCGCCCGCAGACGGCGGCGATGCTGCGACCGGCCGCGGTGGAACCGGTGAAGGCGACGTGGTCGACCTGCGGGTGGGCGACCAGCCGCTCCCCGATCTCCCGCCCGGCGGGCAGGATGCTCACGGTTCCCTCGGGCAGCCCGAGGCCGTCGATCAGCTCGGCGAGGATCAGCGCGTCGAGCGGGGTCTCGGGGGACGGTTTGACGACGACCGAGCAGCCCGCGAGGAGCGCGGGGACCAGCTTGGAGAGCAGGGTGGACTGGGGAACGTTCCACGGGGGGATGGCCACGACCACGCCGCCGGGCTCACGGATGACCCTGGCCGCCCCGCCCAGGCGCTCCTCCTCCCACGGGTAACGCTCGGCCTCGTCGCACATGGCCTGGATGAGGAGCACCGAGCCGCCCGCGTGGACGCGCTGGGTCCAGCCGATGACCGCGCCCATCTCCGAGGTCAGCGTCCGGCCGAGCTCGGGCACCCGGGCCGCGTACGCGTCGGCCAGCCGGCGCATCGTGGCGATGCGCTCGGCCACCGGCGTCCGTCGCCAGGCACCGGACTCGAAGCTCGCCCGGGCCGCGGCGACGGCGGCGTCCGCCTCGTCGGGCGTCGGCGCCGCCACCGTGGCGATGACCTGCTCCGTGGCCGGCGAGATCACCGGGATCCGGTCCGCGGCAGAAGCCTCGACCCACCTGCCTCCGAGGTAGAGGCGGTCGTGACTGATCGTCATCGTCGATCCTTCCTGGTCAGGCGGTCATCGTCTTTCCGCCGTCGACTACGAGGGTCTGGCCCGACATGTAGCCGGACGCCTGGCTCGCCAGGAACAGCAGGGGTCCGATCAGGTCGGACGGCTGGCCGGGGCGCTTGACGCACTGCTGAGCGATCTGCTCGTCGGCGAACAGGTTGACCGACTTGTTCAGGGACGCCTCGGTGGCGATCCCGCCGGGCGCGATCGCGTTGACCCGGATGCCCAGGTCGCCGAAGCTCTTGGCGAGGGTCTTGGTGAGCGTGATGACCGCGGCCTTGCCCGCGCTGTAGTCGGCGGTGCGCGGGGTCGCGATGTAGGGGGCCGTCGAGGCCTGGTTGATGATCGCGGCGCCCGGCCGTCCCTTCATGTACGGCGCGACGGCGACCGACATCTGGAAGACGCCCTTGACGTTGACCGCGAACGAGCGGTCCCAGCGCTCGGCGGAGATGTCGAACACCGAGGCGAACTCCAGGTCGCCCCAGATGCCGGCGTTGTTGACCAGCGTGTCGATCCCGTCGAACGCCTCGGCGGTCTGCCTGGCCAGGGCCTGGACGGACTCCTGGTCGCTGACGTCGGCGTGGATGTAGATCGCGTCGTGGCCCTTGCCGCGCAGCTCGGCGGCGGCCTTCTCCCCCTCCTCGTCGAGGATGTCGGACAGCACGACCTTCATCCCCGACTCCGCGAGCGCGGTGGCGTAGGCGAGGCCGATGCCGCGGCCGGCTCCGGTCACGATGGCGACTTTGCCCGTGAGATCGTCGAACATCTTTCTCCTTGGACGTAAGTACTGTCAGAGCTCCAGGCTCACGGTCTTCTCGACCGTGCAGGCCTCGATGCCCGCGTAGCTGAGCTCGCGGCCGAGGCCGCTGCTCTTCATGCCGCCGAACGGGACCTGGGGCGCGGGCACGCCGGCCCCGCCGTTGACGCGGACCAGGCCGGCCCTGATGTCGGCGGCGGCGCGGTGCGCCGTACCGAGGTTCGCGGTGTAGACGACCGACGCCAGGCCGTACGGCGTGTCGTTGGCGAGCCTGATCGCTTCCTCGTAGCTGTCGAAGGGCACCACCAGGCCGACCGGGCCGAAGATCTCCTCCTGGCCGATGGTGATGTCGTTGGTGCCGGTGAAGAGCGTGGGCTGCAGGAAGAAGCCGGTGTCGCCGAGCCGGTTGCCGCCGGTCACCAGCGTGGCCTCGGCGCGGCCCCGGTCGATGTAGCCGGAGACCCGCTCGAACTGCCTGCGGCTGATCAGCGAGCCGATCTGGGTGTCCGGCTTGAACGGGTCGCCGACCCTGACCTGTTCCAGCTGCCGGGCGACGCCCTCGATCACCTGGTCCAGCACCGGCCGCTCGACCAGCAGGCGGGTCCCGGCGGCGCAGACCTGACCGCTGTTGAGATAGAACTGGCGCGCCATCATCGGGATGTGCCGCTCGAGGTCGGCGTCGGCGAACACCACCTGGGGCGACTTGCCCCCCAGTTCGAGGGTGACCGCCTTGAGCAGGCCCGACGCCTGCGCGCCGATCTGCCGGCCGACGGCGGTGCTGCCGGTGAAGGTCACCTTGTCGACCCCGGGCGCGGTCACCAGCGGGGCGCCCGCCTCGGTCCCGAGGCCGGGGACGATGTTGATCGCTCCCGGCGGGAAGCCGGCCTCGAGCGCGAGCGCGCCGAGGTACAGCGTGCTGAGCGGCGCGTCCTCCGGGGGCTTGATGACGACCGAGCAGCCGGCGGCCAGCGCGGGCGCGATCTTCCAGGCGCCGGTCATCAGCGGCGAGTTCCACGGGGTGATCGCGGCGACCACGCCGATCGGCTCGCGCCGGACGTAGGTGTGGGTGGGCCTGCCGTTGCTGTCCGGCAGCACGACGTGGCGGCCGTCGATCTTGTCGGCCCAGCCCGCGAAGTAGCGGAGCGTGGCGATGGCGGCCGAAGGGTTCTTCAGGGGCTGCCCGATGTCCAGCGTCTCGACCTGGGTCAGCTGGGCGAAGTCGCGCTCCATGAGGTCGGCCAGCCGGAACAGCAGCCTCCCCCGCTCAACCCCGGAGAGCCGGGACCACGCGCCCCCGTCGACGGCCGCGCGCGCCGCGGCCACGGCACGCTGCACGTCGGCCTCCCGGCCGCGGGCCACGTGCGCGATCACCCGCTCGGTCACCGGGTCGATGACCTCGAAGCGCTCGCCCACCGCGGCCGGCTGCCACTCGCCGCCGACGAGCAGGTCCGTCGGCGGCAACGCGATGCCGACGCGGATGTCGAAGTCGATCTCTACTGCGGTGGTCATGCGGGGTCCTCGTGGACGGCGATGGCGAGGGCGGGGCAGATCCGCGCGGCCTCGCGGACCGCCTCCCGCGCCTGCGGCTCGGGGGTGTCGGTCAGCAGGGACACGATCCCGGTCGCCTCGTCCTGGTCGAAGACGGTCTCCTCGGTCGTCACGCACAGTCCGGCCGCGACGCACCTCGACTCATCGACAGTGATCTTCATGCCATTGCCTCCTGTTCGGCCGCGACCGCGCGGGCCGCCTCGGCGTCCCAGGTCACGGGCAGGTCGTAGAGTCCGTAGAAGACGGCGTCGAACTTGAAGCCAATCTCCTCGAACGGGATGTCGGTCCGCAGGCCGGGGAATCGCTGGAACAGGGTGGAGAACACCTCTTGCAGTTCCATCCGGGCCAGCGGCTGGCCCAGGCACACGTGCGGGCCGAACCCGAAGGTGAGGTGGCCGCGCGCCTCGCGGGTCACGTCGAGCTTCTCCGGGCACTCGAAGGCCGAGTCGTCCCAGTTGCCGGCCGCCACCGGGACGATGAGGCCGTCCCCGGCGGCGACCCGCCGGCCCGCGACCTCGAAGTCCTCCTTGGCCACCCGGACGCCCATCGACTGCGAG
The DNA here is from genome assembly GCF_018476525.1 of Acrocarpospora catenulata. Taxonomy (GTDB): domain Bacteria; phylum Actinomycetota; class Actinomycetes; order Streptosporangiales; family Streptosporangiaceae; genus Acrocarpospora; species Acrocarpospora catenulata. The sequence goes on along the minus strand of NZ_JAHCST010000001.1, from coordinate 73,903 downwards.
ATGGTGAGGAAGCGCAGCAGCTCCTCCACCGCGTTCGGCACCAGGCCGGGGTCGGCGACGATCCGGTCCCGCTGTTCGGGGTGGCGCAGCAGCGCCAGCGTGCCAAGCGCGATCATGTTCGCCGTGGTCTCGTGGCCGGCCAGGAGCAGCAGGGTCGCGTCGGTGACCGCGTCCTCGTGGGTGACCTCGCCGGTCTCGACGCGCTGGGTGACGAACTGGCCGATGAGGTCGGGGCGGTTGGTGCCGTACTTGGACCGGACGACGTCCTCGACGAAGGCCATCACCTCGGCGTTCGCCTGCGCCACCTGCTCCGCCGAGGCCCGGCGGTCCAGGCGTACGGCGAAGCGGGACTCGAAGAACTCGTGGTTGTCGTAGTCCACCCCGAGCAGCTCGCAGGCCACCGAGGACGGCAGCGCCAGCGCGAGGTGCTCGACGAGGTCCAGGGGCGGGCCGATCTCGATCATCCGGGCGTAGATGTCGTCGATCATCCGGCGGATCCGCGGCCGCATCGCCTCGACCCGCTTGATGGTGAAGTGCGGCATGAGCATGCGCCGGCGGGTGGCGTGCCGGGGGTCGTCCCAGCGCTGGAAGGACTGCGCCCGCTTGGAGACCTTGTCGCCCGGCGTCAGGAAGGGGAAGTCCGGGTTGAGGGTTTCCGCGCTCACGGCAGGATGGGACAGCACCGCGCGGATGTCCTCGTATCGGGTGAACATCCAGGCCTCGCGGCCGTCGTACAGCCGGACCCGGGTGACCGGGCTGGTCTCGCGCAGCTCCTTGTACTGCGGCGGCGGCGCGAACGGGCAGCCCGCGTCCCGTGACATCGGGTACGCCTGAATGTTCGCGTCGGTCATCACGGTGCCTCCTGTAGTGCGAGTTCGGCGAGTACCCGGCGCCGGCCGGCGAGCACCTGGCGGGGATGGTTGACGGCGACGACCGCGGTCGCCCGGCCGTCGACGAGGTACACCGCGGCGAACCGGTCGGCGTCGAGGTCGCCGTCGAGCAGTTCCAGGTGCGCGTCCGCGCTGGGGAAACCGTGCACCTGGAGCTTCCGGTCGTACTGGTCGGACCAGAAGTAGGGCAGCGCGGCGAACGGCTCGTCCCCGCCGGTGCCCGCGATCCGCTTGGCGACGTACTTCGCCTGCTCGATCGCGGTCATCCAGTGCTCGATCCGTACGGACCTGCCCGCGAGCGGGTGCGGCCAGCGCACGACGTCGCCGGCGGCGTGCACGTACGGCGCGACCTGGAGGTGGCCGTCGGCGACCACGCCGTCGGCCACCTCCAGGCCCGAGCCTTCCAGGAAGGCGGTGCCCGGGACCGAACCGACCGCCACCAGCAGGGCGTCCGCCGTCAGCCGCGCACCGTCGTCGAGCGTCACGGCGACACCGTCGCCCTGCTCGGTCACCGACGTCGCCTGGCGGCCCAGGTGGAAGACGACCCCCGCGCGCTCGTGGATCCGCCGCAGCGCGCCGCCGACCTGCGGGCCGACCTGGCGCAGGAGCGGGGTCGCGAGCGCCTCGACGACGTCGACGCGGGCGCCCGCCGCGCGGAAGGTGGCGGCCACCTCAAGGCCGATGAAGCCGGCGCCGATCACGATCAGCGACCTGTCCGGGCGAAGGTGCTGACGGAGCCGGTCGGCGTCGGCCTTCCTGCGCAGGAGGTGCGCCGAGGGCACGGCGAGGGCGCGCGGCAGGATCGGCGAGACCCCGGTCGCGATCACCAGGTCGGCGTAGGCCAGCTCGCGGCCGTCCGCGAGCCGGACCACGCGCCGCGCCGGTTCGACCGCGGTGACGGCCTGCCCCAGCAGCCAGGTGGCGCCCAGGCCGTCGAGCCGCGCACGGTCGCGGAGCAGCAGCTTCTGGTCGGGAACCGTGCCGGCGAGGTACTCCTTGGACATCGGCGGGCGGTCGAAGCGCGGCTCGTCGTCGGCGTCCACCACCACGATCGGGCCGGTCCAGTTCTCGCCACGCAGGGCCTCGGCCGTGTGGAGGCCCGCGAGCGAACCTCCGACGATCACCACAGCGTCATGGCTCATCAGAACACCACCACGCTTCGGGCGAAGGCGCTCCTGCCGAGCTGGTCCAGCGCCTCGAACACGTCGTCGAGGCCGAGGCGCCGGCCGATCAGGCCCGCGAGGTTCAACGCCCCGCCCCGGTACAGGGACACCAGACGGTCGATGTCACGCGTCGGCACGACGGCGCCGCCGCGGCAGCCGAGCAGGCGCCGGTTGGCGTTCAGGGTGAACGCGTCGAAGGTGACCTGCGCGCCCATCGGCGGGATGCCGACCATGACACACGCGCCGCCGACCCTGGTGAGGCTCAGGCACATGCTCAGCAGCTCGGGTTTGCCCACCACCTCGAAGACGGCGTCGGCGCCGTCCGGCTCGATCGCGCGCAGTTCCGCCGCGACGTCGCGGGACGCCTCGATGGTGTGGGTCGCCCCGAACGTACGGGCCAGGTCGAGCTTCTCTGGGATGCCGTCGACGGCCACGATCGTCGAGGCCCCGGCCGCGCGTGCCGCCTGGATGACGTTGGCCCCCACCCCGCCGGCACCGACGACCACCACCGTGTCGCCCGGGCGTACCTGCGCGACGTTCAGTACGGCGCCGTAACCGGTGATCACACCGCAGCCGGCGAGGCAGAACTCGTCGAGCGGCAGGGCGGGGTCGATCGGGATCGCCTGCTGCCGGCGGACCGTGGTGTACTCCGCGAGCGTCCCGACGCCGAAGAACGGATACGCCGGCTCGCCGCCATGGCGCAGGCGGCTCCCCCCGTCGGCCATCACCCCGGACATCGCCTGGCGGCGCGCCGGACTGTTGCAGTGCTCGGCCAGGCCGCGACGGCACTGCCGGCAGGTCCCGCACGGGACGGCGAGGGCGCAGACCACATGGTCGCCGACGCCGATGTCGGTGACACCCTCGCCGACGCTCTCCACGACGCCGGCACCCTCGTGGCCCAGCACCACCGGCCACCGGGCCAGCGGATGGGTGCCCTCGATCGCGTGGCCGTCCGTGCCGCACACGCCGGAGGCGGCGATCTTGATCCGGACCTCGCCCGGGCCGGGGTCCAGGACGTCGATCTCGGCCAGGACCGGTTTGCTGCCCGGCTCCTCCAGCACGAGCGCGCGTGCCTTGACGGTACTCATGGTTTCCTCCTGGTCGCCGTGCTCACTGCAGGACGCCGTCGGCTCGCAGCCGGGCGATGGTGTCGTCGTCCAGGCCGAGCACCTCGCGCATGACCTCGTCGGTGTGCTCCCCGATCAGCGGCGCCGCCGAGGTCAGCCGGGACGGGGTCTTCTCGAACCGGTACGCCGGGCCGTTGTAGTCGAGCGTCCCCATCTCGGCGTGGTCGAGCGCCCAGAAGTGCCCGCGCGAGCGCAGCCGCGGGTCGGCGAGCAGGTCGGAGCCCTTGAGCACGACGCCCGCCGGCACGCCGGCCTCCTGGAGCCGGTCCATCAGCTCGAACCTGTCGGCGCCGGCCGTCACGCCCGCGACCAGCTCCTCGACCTCCTCGGCCCGCGCGATCGCCTCGACCGCGGACAGCTTGGCGGCGAGGTCGACACCGCCGAGCCGCGCCAGGACGTCGCACAGTCCCCGCCATTCGGCGTCGGTGCGCACGTCGACCGCGATCCAGTTGTCCTCGCCCGCGCAGGGCAGGACGGCGTGCAGCCGGCGTCCCGGCTCGCGGTTCGCCGAGCGGACCGGCTCGCGTCCGGTGAGCTGCCACTGGAGCAACTGCGCGGCGAGGATGCCCACGGTGGTCTCCACCTGGGAGAGCTCGATGCGCTGGCCGTGGCCGGTGCGCTCGCGGTGGATCAGCGCGGCGGTGACCGCCGCCATGGCGTACCGCGGCGACACCGAGTCGGTGTAGGCGCCCTTCGGCAGCGCGGGCGGCAGGTCCGGCCAGCCGGTCAGGCCGTGGATGCCCGCCACGGCGGCCCCCTGCGCGCCGAACCCGGCCAGGGTGGCCCAGGGGCCGTCCTCGCCGTAGAGCGAGGAGCTGAGCAGGATCGCGCGCGGGTTGATCTCCTGCAGGACGTCGTGGCCGAGACCCCACCGGGTGAGGACGCCGGGCCGGAAGTTGTCGGCCACGATGTCGGCCCAGCTCACCAGTCGCCGGACCAGGTCGCGGCCCTCGTCGCTGCGCATGTCGACGGCGACGCTCTTCTTGGAGCTGTTGAAGTCCGCGAAGAAGCCGCTCCGGTTGATGCCCGGCTTGGCCTCGAAGAACGGGCCGCCCAGCCGGACGCTGTCCGGGTGCGTCTTGGACTCGATTTTGATGACTTCGGCGCCGTTGTCGGAGAACTGCTTGGTGACGATGGGTCCGGCCGCGGCCCAGGTGAAGTCCAGCACCTTCAGGCCGGCGAAGATGCCCTGGTCGATCCGCTCGGTCATACCGCCTCCGCCGCCGCGAGCCTGTCGATGTCGTCGCCGGTGAACCCGAGCTCGGCGAGCACCCGTACCGTGTCGGCGCCCGTGACGGGTGCGGGGCGCGGGGCCGCCAGCGGGGTCCGGGAGAGTACGGCGAACGGACCGGGGTGGAGCGCGGTCGCGTCCCGCCGGTCGTCCTCGACCCTGCGGAAGAAGTTCCTGGCGACCAGCTGCTCGGCCGCCAGCAACTGGGGGATCGAGTAGACGGGCGCCAGCAGGATCCGGCGTTTCATGCCGTGCTCGATGAGCTCGGCGAGGGTGCGGGTGCGGATGAAGTCGCCGATCGCCTCGGTCACCTCGTCGTAGGCCTGCTGCGGGATGTCGAAGCGGCCCTGCCCGTTCCAGTCGTGGGCCTCCAGGATGGGCCGGTAGTGGCCCTCCTGCCGCATCCAGTCCACCAGCGTCGCGTAGGACTGCTCGCGTACGGCCCCGCCACCGCCGCCGACCGGGCCGAACTGGATGAAGCCGTCGCGGCACGGCCAGACCAGGCGGGTGAAGAAGGTGTTGCCGCGCTCCTTCTTGACCGAGCCGCCGCGTACCTCGTCCACGGCCAGGCACTGCCAGGTCATGGTCGTGTTCAGCAGGGTCCAGACGACGCACGCCTGGACCGAGACGTCCACCCGCTGGCCTTCGCCCGTACGGACCGCGTGGTAGTAGGCCATCAGGGCGGCGCTGGCCGCCTCCGCCCCGCTCTGCGCGGTGGCCACCGGCGCGCTGATCCGTACCGGCGGCCGGTCGATCTCGCCGTTGAGGTTGAGGTGCCCGCCCTGTGCCTGGAGGGTGAGCTCGGTGGCGAGGGTCGACTCGTGCTCTCCCCGGCCGTAGGGCCAGATCTCGCACCAGACCAGCGCGGGGTTGTCCCGGGTGCAGATCTCGCGGAGCCGGTCGGCCTCGGCGGGGTCGCCGATCCGCTCCCAGTCCACCAGCACGATGTCGGCGGTCCGGGCGAGCCTGGCGAGGATCTCCCGGCCGGCCTCGCTGTCCAGATCCAGCGTCACGCTCCGCTTGCCCAGGTTGAACGCCAGGAAGTTCAGGCCGTGCCGCTGGCCGCCGCCGTCCACGTGGGCCGGTTCCGCGGTGCGGGCCGGCTCGCCGCCCCGGGGCTCGATCTTCACCACGTCGGCGCCGAGATCGGCCAGGACCTTGCCCGCCACGGCGGCCGCCAGATGGCTGATCTCCAGTACCCGGCAGCCCGCCAGGGCGCCCTCTTCCGCCTGTGCCGTCGGCACGTCCGTCCTCCTCATGCCGCTTCCCGGCTCAGTACCGCCAGCGCCGACCGGTCGTAGGGACCGATCTGGACCAGGCAGTGCTCCACGTCGCGCACCTGGCGCGGTCCGGCCGCGCCGAGAACCTGGGCGATGCCTTCGCGCAGGTGACCCATGCCGTGCAGCCGGCCCTCGCCCAGCGCTCCCCCGAAGGTGTTCACCGGGAGGTCGCCACCTGGGCGGGTGTGTCCGTCCGCCACGAACTTCCAGGCCGTGTACTCCGCACACCAGCCGAGCCGTTCGAGCCACTCGTAGACCATGAAGGAGTAGCCGTCGTAGAGCTGGCAGACGTCGATGTCGCCCGGGGTCAGTCCTGCCCGGTCGAGGATGCCGTCGGCGTTGGTCCAGTTCGCGTGGGCGCGCAGGTACGCGGCCGGACGGCCCTCGCGCTGGGCCGCTTCTGCCGAGATCATCACGAAGGCCCCGGCTCCCGTGACCGGCAGGTCGCAGTCGTAGAGCGAGACCGGGTCGCTGATCATCGGCGCCGCCAGGTACTCCTCCAGCGAGAGCTCACGGTCGCGGAAGTAGGCCACCGGGTTGTTGCGGGCGTGCGCCCGCGCGGCGTCCACGATCTGCCACACCTGCTCACGCCGCGCGCCGGAACGCTCCAGGTACTGCCGCATCCTGAGGGCGAAGCGCGTGCCGCCGGGTCCGGCGCCGAACGGCAGGGTCCACTGGGCCGTCCCCGCCGCCTCCGGACTGGGTGCCCCTCCCCCGCCGTGGTGGACGGCGCGCACCCCGAGCACCGCCGTGCACTGGCCGGAAGCGATCGCCGCCGCCGCCGTCGCCGCCATGTTGACGGCGAAGCCGGAGACGTCGCTGACCCAAGAGAGCCCGGTCAGGCCGAGGGTGTCGACCATCAGGTAGGCGGACACGTGGTCGGCCCCGTCACCGGCGATCGCCGACGGGTTCGGGTTCTGGCCGATGCCGACGTATCCGTCGATCAGGTCCCGCTCGACGCCCGCCATCCGCAGCGCGTCGAGCGCGGCCTCGCGGGCGTAGGACACGATGCCGCGATCCGTCTGCCGATCGATCGCGGAGTAACCGACACCTGTGAATGCGGCTCCGGTGTTCATGGCGCCCGCAGCGACTCGGCGTCGTGCTCCCAGACCGGCTCGATCCGGTCCGCGAGCCCGGCCCGCTGGACCCGCTGCCAGGCCTGCGTCGCGCCGAGCAGGAAACCTTTGGTGGGCGGGGTCCGCCCGGCGGCGAGCATGTCGAGCACCGTCTCGATCCGCTTGGCCTCCAGCAGCCGGAGCGCGTCGAAGATCGACTCCGCCTCGGCCACGCAGTCAGGCAGCTCGGGGTGCTCCACGTGGCGTACCCAGGTCCCGTCCTCGCGCGGCACCGACTGCGCGGTCACCAGGTACGGCACCCGCAGGTAGTCACCGACCTTCATTGCCGTGCGCCGTCTCGGGCCTGCTCCAGGCGGAGAGCGGCCTCCGGGCAGTGGGTGACCGCGTCCTGGACGGCGATCACGTCCTCGGGCGCCACCTCGTCCTTGACGACCACGACGAGGGCGTCGTCGTCGATCTGGAAGTAGTCGGGGGCGAACAACTCGCACTGCCCGTGGCCCCGGCAGAGCTCGCGGCTGGCGACGATCTTCAACGGTGTTTCCTCTCCACTGACGCTCACGGGACGGTGTATCCAAGCGGGTCGCCGACCGGCTTGAACATGAACTCGCCGAGCGCCTCCACCCACGTCTCGTCGCGCTTGAGCAGGGCCGCGACCGCGCGTACCCGCGAGAGGGACGGATCGACGGCGGAGGCGGGGAGTTCCCCGGACGCGGCGTAGGCCTCGACGCAGTCGCGCAGGACCTGACGCACCACCACGATGCCGGCGTCGCTCGATGTCAGGTTCTCGAAGGTCCGCGGGACGGCCAGCGCGCCGCTCTGCGCGGCGACGTCCTGCACCCACAGGCCGGGCAGGCCGGAGAAGTAGGTGGTCTGCTGGAGACTGTGGTCGAACAGGTAGTTGCTGGCGCGCATGAACTTGGTGACGTACTTCCAGTACGGCACGTTGTGCGGCACGTTGAGATCCTGCGCCTGGTCGCTGGGGTGGCCGGTCTCGCGCCCCTGGTATCCGTGGGTGAAGACGTCGACCATCCGCTCCTTCAGCGGCCGGTCCGGCAGGTAGGTGAAGCCGACGGCGAGGGTGTGCGTGTCGTCGATGGGGATCCAGGCGTGGCCGGTGAGCTCGGCCCACTCCTCGCTCTTGGGGGGCACCAGCGTGTAGAAGGGCATCACGAACTGGTTGACCCGCCAGTACAGCTCGTCGCGCTCCGGCACCTCGCGGCGGGCGCCGACGCTGACCCCGAAGGGCTGCTGCATGACGTCGAAGATCGGGCGGCCGGACCTGGCCATCGTCGTGCGGGAGCGCTTGCTGGTCTTGTCGAGCCGGCCGTGCAGGATGGGGGCGTGCGCCGAGTCGATCTCGCCCTCGTACGAGCTGAGCCAGTCGGTCTCCTGCACCCGGAACGAGATGTGCACCCGCTCGGGCGGCAGCAGGTTCCACTCCAGCTCGGGCAGCTCCGGCGGCTCGCCCTTACCCATGTAGGTCCAGACGACCCCGTTACGCTCCCGGCACGGGTACGCCTTGATCTTGATGTGCTTCTTGAACCGGCTGTTGGCCGGCTCGGCCGGCATGTCGGTGCACTGGCCGTCGATGTCGTACTGCCAGCCGTGGTAGACGCAGCGCAGGCCGCAGCCTTCGTTGCGGGCGTAGAGCAGGGGCGCGCGGCGGTGCGCGCACGCGACGTCGACCAGGCCGACCAGGCCGTCCTCCCGCCGGAAGGCGATCAGGTCCTCGCCGAGCAGGCGGACGGGGAACGGCTCGCCGCCGGGCTCCACCGCGTCCGACCCCAGGAAGGGCAGCCAGAACTGACGGAGGTACTCACCAGTGGGCGTGCCCGGTCCGACGCGAGTCAGGTTGTCGGTCTCTTGGACGGAAATCAAAGCAGCGCCTCCCAGTGAGTGGTGTTCTCCGCACCGTTCGCCGTTCGCATAGCGCCCACATGGTCGCTGTGGCTCCACCAAGCTATGAGAGCCCGTCATGTCCTGTCAAGGCGCAGCCAGGCGCCCCAAACCGGTCAGTCGCGGCAAAAACCCAGGTGGCGAGGCCGGACAGGTCGTGAGATCGGGAGATTTCGGGCACTGGCGCCGGGCGGAAGTGTTCGCCTGACGCCCACCTGATCGATAACTGGGGTAGGATCTCGATGGCACCGCAGAGGGCGCAGTCCGCTGAATCGCGATCGAAACCCGCCTCCCGAGACCGAACACAGGATGCCATGAGCCAGAACACGCAGGAGACCGACAACGGCCCAGAATGGGGCGACGACCAGGCTCGCTCGGCCTATGTGAGCGCCTTCGGCCGGGGTCTCGCGGTCATCCGCTGCTTCTCCCAGAGCCAGCCCACTCTGACGATCGCCGAGGTCGCCCGCGCGGCCGGGCTGAACCGCGCGACGGCCCGCCGCTTCCTCCACACGCTGGAGACCGACGGCTACGCCAGTTGCGAGAACGGGCGCTACCGGCTGCGGCCGACCATCCTGGAGCTCGGCTACTCCTACCTGTCCACGATGTCGGTCGACAGCGTCTTCCAGTTCCAGTTGCACGATCTCGCCGAGAAACTTCACGAGTCGTGCTCGGCAGGGGTGCTCGACGGCCACGATGTCGTCTTCGTGGCGCGCGCCCAGACGTCGTTCCCGCGCATCATGACGCTCGCCCTGTCGGTCGGCACCCGCATCCCCGCCTACCTCACCGCCATCGGCCGCGTGCTCCTGGCCGAGCTCACCGACAATGAGCTCGACGAATACCTGCGAACCACCACGCTACGCCGCGAGACGGACCGGACGATTACCGACCCCGGCCGCCTGCGCGAGGTCATCCAGACCGTGCGGAACCAGGGCCACTGCATCATGGACCAGGAGATCGAGGCGGGGATCTGCGCCGTCTCCGTGCCCGTACGCCAGGCCAATCGCCCGACCATGGGCATCAGCGTGGCGGCGCACGCGAGCCGCACCTCCATCGAGACGATCGAGCGGGAGTACCTGCCCGCCCTGCGCGCGACGGGCGCCGAGATCGAGCGCATCCTGCGCCTGCGCAACTGACGCGCGATCGGCCGGCCGCCTGACGCGGCCGACCGATGCCGGGTTTCTACAGCGTGATCGTCAGAGCCTTCGGCGAGCGGAACAGGATGCTGGGCGTGAACTCCAGCTCCTGTTCCGGCAGGCTCGGCGACGCGAAGCGGTCGACCAGTTCCTCCAGCACCACCCGGCCCTCCAGCCGGGCCAGCGGAGCGCCCAGGCACAGGTGCTCGCCAAAGCCGAACGTCAGGTGGTGACGCGCGTTGCGGCGCTCGGGCTGAAGCGCGTCGGCGTCCTCGAAGAACTCCTCGTCGTGGTTGGCCGAGCCGAGCAGGAGCAGGATCTTCGCGTCGGCGGGGATGGTCACGCCGCCCACCTCGACGTCGTGTTTGGCCCGGCGCCGCCAGTTGATGACCGGCGCCTCCAGGCGCAGGACCTCCTCCACCACGTTCGGGATCAGGCTCCGGTCCTCGCGCAGCCGCTGCCACAGGCCCGGCTCCAGCAGCACGCGCCGGACCAGGTGGGTGAGATGCCCGGTCGTGGTCTCGTGACCCGCGAAGAGCATCGAGTACATGACCTGGACCAGCTCACGGGTGGTCAACGGCTCTTCCTGGCCCTCCCCGGCCCGGATGAGGTCGCTGGGGAAGTCGTCCCTGGGGTTCTCGAGCCGGTCGTCGATCAACTGGCGGCAGAGCGCGTAGAAGTCGGCGAGGCCCTTGGCCGCCCGCAGCGCCTCCTGCTCGTCCGGCCTGCCGGTGGTGAGGATGACCCGGTCGGCCGAGCCGTTCTTGACGACCTCCAGGTAGGAGTCCGGCATGCCGAACAGGTGGAAGAGCACCAGCGCCGGCAGCGGCCAGGCCAGCGCCGAGACGAACTCGACCTCCTGCTGGCCGGCGAACCGGTCGATGTGCCGGCGCGTCAGCTCGCGGACCGGCTCCTCCATCAGCTTCACCCGTTGCGCGTTGAACGCCTTGTTGACCTGGCGCCGCACGCGTACGTGCCCAGGTGGGTCGTTGTCCACGAGCACGCGCACCGGGCGGAAGTCGGCCTTGGCCAGTTCCTCAAGCACCGGCTTCCCGAACGGCTGGAGCGGGGTGTTGGCGGCGTCGGCCGAGAAGTTGACGGTGTCGCGGATGACCTGCCTGATGTCCTCGTACCTGGTCAGGATCCAGTACCCCAGGTCTTCGCTGTAATAGGCCCGCGCATCGGCTCGGGCGTCTTTGAACACCCGGTAGGGATCGTCCAGGTACTCCGGCCCGAACGGGTTCAGCCGGGTCGCCATCGACTCCGAGCCCAGCCCCGTGACCGGGCACCGAGCCGCCGGCGCTTCCTGTGTGTTCTGGTCAACCATTTCATCGCCTGCCTTAGGGACCGCGCCAATTGTTCGCTCAACGCACATTCGGGCGATAGGTGAACGAAACCACAGTAGAGAGAGGCGCGCTGTGAGGTCAACCCGGGCGCTGTCCAACCGTGTCCAGGATTCGGATGGTTTCGGGGCCGTGGTTCCGATCATTGCGGGTGGTTCTGTCGTCTTCCGGCGGGTTCGCCGGTCGAGTCATGGGAGCTCACTCGTATGCACACTCGTATGGCCGTGCTCAGGCGGCTGGCAGTCGCCGTGGTCGCGGTGGCGATGGCGGCGATCACCGCCGCACCCGCGTCCGCCGGGGTGGACACCGTACCCCCGTCCAAGCCGCCGGCTCCGACGTTCAGCAGCGTCACCACCACGGCCGCCAACGTGAGCTGGGGCGAGGCCACCGACAACGTCCAGGTCACCGGCTACCACCTGCAACAGCTGGTGAGCGGCAGCTGGACCACCGTCCGCACGGTCGGCGCCGCCGAGCGGTTCCAGGCGGTCAGCGGGCTGGCCCCTGGCACCGCGCACACGTTCGCGGTGATCGCGTTCGACGCGGCGGGGAACCAGTCGGCGCGGTCGGATCCCGGCACCTTCAGCACGCTGGCCATCACCACCACGCCGACCTGCCGGGTGCAGATCATCACCTTCAGCCCGGGGCTCATGGCCACGATCACACTGATCAACACCACCACCGCGCCGGTCAGCGGCTGGACCGCGCAGTTCACCCTGCCCACCACGATGACGGTGACCTCCGCCTTCAACGGCACGGTCACCCGCAGCGGCGCCACCGCGACGTTCACCCCGGCGATCTGGATCAACACCGTCAATCCCGGCGTGCAGACCACGGTCGGCTTCAGCGCCTCCGGCACGCCCTTCACCCCGCCCAGCGCCTTCACCCTCAACGGGACACCCTGCACAAACTGAGCAATCGTGATTTCCTGTCAGCCATCGACGACACCGAACTCTCCGGGGTGGCCGGGGCGCGCACCCTGGCCGACCTGTCCCGCCTGCTGCGCGGGCTGCGGCGGCGGCACGCGCGGCGGCGCGGCGGCGCCGAGCTGACCTACCGCGAGCTGGCCGCGGCCACCGGCTGGTCGCACGGCATCATCGGGGAGTACCTGTCCGGGCGGGTCCTGCCGCCCACCGACCGGTTCGACGTGCTGATCGCCCTGCTCGGCGCCACACCCGCCGAGCAGGGCGCCCTGGCGACCGCCCGCGACCAGGTCGAGGAGGGCCGCAGGCAGACCGCCCCCGCCCCCCGCCAGCTCCCGGCCGACGTGTACGGTTTCACCGGCCGCGCCGCCGAACTCGGCGAGCTGGACGCCCTGCTCACGGCGGGCGAGCGTCGCCCGGCCGTGGTCGTCTCCGCGGTGGCGGGGACGGCCGGGGTCGGCAAGACCGCGCTGGCGGTGCGCTGGTCCCACCGGGTGGCCAGGCGTTTCCCCGACGGCCAGCTCTATCTCGATCTCCGCGGGTACGATCCCGAGCGCCCGGTCGCGGCGGCCGACGCCCTGGCCGGGTTCCTGCGGGCGCTCGGCGTACCACCCGGCGACATCCCCGACGACCAGGGCGAACGCGCGGCCAGGTACCGTACGCTGCTGGCCGGGCGGCGCATGCTCATCGTGCTCGACAACGCGGCGGGGGCCGACCACGTGCGGCCGCTGCTGCCCGGCACGCCCTCCTGCTTCGTGGTGGTGACCAGCAGGGACGACCTGGCCGGGCTGGTGGCCCGGGAGGGCGCGGGCAGGATCGACCTCGGCCTGCTGCCGCTCGCCGAGGCGGTGGACCTGCTGCGCGCGCTCATCGGCTCGCGGGTGGACGAGGCCCCGCAGGACGCGATCGCCCTCGCGGCCAGCTGCGCCCGGCTGCCGCTGGCGCTGCGGATCGCCGCCGAGCTCGCGGCGGCCCGGCCGCGGGCGCCGCTGGCCGAGCTGGTCGCCGGGCTGCGGGACGAGCAGCGGCGGCTGGACCTGCTGGACGCGGCCGGGGATCCGCGTACCGCCGTCCGGGCCGTCATCTCCTGGTCCTACCGGCGGCTCGGCGGCGAGGCGGCCCGGCTCTTCGACCTGCTGGGCGTGCATCCCGGGCGGGAACTGGACGCTTACGCGGCGGCGGCGCTGCTGGGGACCGATCTGGAGCGGGCCGAAGAGCTGCTGGCCGAGCTCGCCCAAGGGCATCTGCTGGAGTCCTCCGGCGAGGGCCGGTACACGATGCACGATCTGCTGCGGGATTTCGCGATCGAGCGGGCGGGTGCCACGCATGCCGCCCTGACGCGGCTCTTCGACCACTACCGGTACGCCGCCGCGCTGGCGATGAACCGTCTGTTCCCCTATGAACGAGGACGGCCGGAGGTACCGGAGGCGGATACTCCGGTGCCGGACGACGTGGTGTCCTGGCTTGCGCGGGAACGGGCGAACCTGGTGGCCGTGGCGCTCCACACGGCCGGGCACGGCTGGCCGGGGCACTGCGTCGACCTGTCCCGTACGCTCTGGCGGTACTTCGAGGTCGGCTGCCACTACCAGGAGGCGCTGGCCGTGCACACCCAGGCGGCGCGGGCCGCGCTGGCCGCCGGGTACGGCAGGGCGGGGGCGCTGGCCGATCTGGGCGGGGTGCACTGGTGGCTGGGGCACTACCGGGAGGCCCGGGCGTGGTTCGAGCGTTCGCTGACCGCCGCCGGGGAGACCGGCGACCAGGGCGCCGAGGCCAGGGCGCTGGGCCGCCTGGCCATCGTGCACGAACGGCTCGGCGCGACCGACCAGGCCATCGACCACTTCCGGCGGTCGATGGCGCGCTACCGCGCGATCGGCGACGCCCACGGCCTCGGCACCCAGCTCATCAACCTGGGCGCGCTCCACCGGCGGACCGGCCGCCACGAGGAGGCCGCCGACCACCAGCTCCAGGCCGCCGCCGTGTTCGCGGAACTCGGCGACCTGCGCCTCCAGGGGTACGCGCTGGGCAACCTGGGCGCGCTCTGCACCCTGCTCGGCCGCTACCAGGAGGCCCTCACCCACCTACGGCAGGCGCTGGCCAACTGCGTCGCCTGCGGCGACCCCGGCGGTGAGGGAAGCGCCCTGGCCGCGATGGGCGCGGCCTTCCTGCGGCTGGAACGCCACCCGGAGGCTCTCGACCACCTGCACCGCGCCCTGGCCCTCAGCCGCCAGACGGCAGACCGCGGACTCGAGACCGAAACCCTCAACACGCTCGGCGAGACCCTGCACGCGCTGCGCCAGAACGACGCGGCCCTGGCCCGGCACCGCACCGCCCGCACCCTCGCCGAACAGACCGGCGACCAGTACGAGACCGCGAGGGCACTGGACGGCATCGCCCGCGTCCAGGACACCATCGGCCATCCCACCCGGGCCCGCCGACACCGGGACGCGGCGGCGGCGATCTACCAGCGGCTCGGCGTACGACCGCTCAGCAGGGAAGGCCGTTGACCGTGAGGTCGGCCGGCGCCCCGGTGGTGGCCGCGCGGGCGGTCCAGCCCATCTTCATGGTCCCGGCGGTCGGGATGGCGTTGTTCCATATCAGGCCGGTGGCGATGACCCGGTAAGGATCAAGCTGCGTGATGCGCGTGTTCCAGACCCCGAGCAGAGCGGTCTCGGTGGGGAAGGACCACCGGGCCTCCCAGGAAGTGACGGGCGGACCGTGATTGACGACGGTCAGCTCCGCGATGAAGACGCCGGTCCAGCTGGTGAAGGTGTATTCGCAGCTGAAGGGCGAACTTGTGGCACGGGCGGGCGCCGCCAGCACCACGATCATCGCAAGCGCCGCGACAGCCGACCTGACACCCGCCATGGCAACTCCTCGCGCTCTTCCCGGCGTGAGGCACACTATTGGCGCGCTCCCGTCACGTGGTCAACGAACCAGGGTGACGCGCGACGTTCGTCCCGCTGGACGGTGAAAGTTTCGCGACGGCTGTTCAGGGGGCCGCCCGGGAGCACCCGGACGGCCCCTGACACTAGCCGACCAGCCGGGCGCGGGCCGCGGCCAGACCGACGGCGGTGGAGGCCGCGGCGCTGCCGATGGCGATGCTCCACCCCAGGGGGCCGATCGGGCGGCACCCGAACAGGGTGCTCACGCCGGGGACGGAGACGATCAGCCCCAGTGCGGCCAGCGAGAACGCGCCGGCCGCCAGCACGGTGCGGTCGCCGCGGCTGACCGCCATCGTCTGCATCAGCTGCGCCGACACCAGCGAGACGAGGGCGACCGTGCTGGTGTTCCACCGCACTCCCGTCATGCTGTCGAGCAGCGCGGCGAGCGTGGCGGCCGCGGCGGTGACGCCCGCCCTGAGCGTGATGTCCCGGCCCAGCGGCCTGCCGAGGGACGCCTCCGGGCCCTCGGCGAGCAGCTGCTCGGGGTCGACTCCGGCCGGGGGCCGCACCGCCACCGCCAGCGCGGGCAGCATGTCGGTGAGCAGGTTGACCAGCAGCAACTGGCGGGCGTTGAGCGCGGCCGCGCCGCCCAGGGCGCCGGCGCCGACGGTGTAGGCGACCTCGCCCACGTTCCCGCCGAGCAGGATGGCGAGGGCGTCGCGCACCGAGGTCCACATGGCCCGGCCCTCGGCGATCGCGTCGGTGATGGTCTCGATCCGGTCGTCGGTGACCACCACGTCGGCCGCGTCGCGGGCGGCCTGGGTCGCGCCCGCGCCGAGCGCGATGCCCACGTCGGCGAGCCGGATGGCCGGGGCGTCGTTGGCGCCGTCGCCGGTGACCGCGACCACCCGGCCGCTGTCCCTGAACGCCTTGACGATGCGCACCTTGTGGGCGGGGGTGACCCGGGCGAACACGGTGACCTGCGGCAGCACCGCGGCCAGTTTCCCCTCCTCCAGGGCGTCCAGCTCGGCGCCGGTGAGGATCCGCCCGCCGTTGAGCGCGTTCAGCTCGACGGCGATCGCCTCGGCGGTGCTGGGGTGATCCCCGGTGACGATGACGTGCCGCACCCCGGCCCGCTGGAGGCGGGCCACGCCCAGGGCGGCGGTCGGCCGTACCGGATCGGCCAGGGCGAGCAGGCCGAGCAGGGTCAGCCCGTCGATGCGCGACTCGTCCAGGTCGCGGCGGTCGGAGGCGGGCCGCTCGGCGACCGCGAGCACCCGGTAGCCCTGGCGGGCCAGCTGGTCCACCTTCTGGAAGACCTCCTCGCGGGTCTTCTCCTCCAGCGGCGCCTCGGCGCCGTCGATCTGCCAGCTCGCGCACCGCTCCAGCACGATCTCGGGCGCGCCCTTCACGCTCAGCCGCTGCCCGCCGGGCACCCGGCCGAGTGCGGCGTGGTAGCCGCGCCCGGGCTCGAACGGCAGCTCGTCGACCAGCCGCCAGGCGCCGTTGTCGTGGCCGGTGCCGACGCCGGCGCGGGCCGCGCCGTCCACCACCGCGCGGTCGGTCAGGTGCGGCAGCGCCTCGCCGGGTGTCGGGCAGGCCCGTACGGCGGTGACCAGCACGCGGCGCAGTTCCGGGGTGAGCGCGTCGACCGGCGCGTCGACCCGGCCGTCGCTGATCTGGCGCAGCCGGATGCGCCCCTCGGTGAGGGTGCCGGTCTTGTCGAAGCACAGCACGTCCACCCGGCCCAGCGTCTCGATCGTGCCGGGGTTGCGCACCAGCACCCCGCGCTTGGACAGCCGCTTGGCCGAGGCCAGCTCGGCCACCGTGGCGACGAACGGCAGCCCTTCCGGCACGGCGGCGACCGCCAGGCTCACCGCCTCGCCCAGCGTGGCGCCGAGCGTGCGCCCGCGCAGCAGGCCCAGCACGATCAGCACGCCCCCGGCGCCGATCGACAGCGGCAGGATGCGCCGGGTGAGCTCCTGCAGCCGGGCCTCCACGCCGCCGGCCCGCGGGCCGTCCTCGGCCGTCCTGGCACTGCGGCCCGCCTCGGTCGCCGCCCCGGTGGCCACGACCACGGCGTCTCCGGCGCCGGCCGCGATGATCGTGCCCTGGTAGACCATGGAACGCCGGTCGGCCACGGTGTCGGCGGCCACCGGGCGGACGGTCTTGAGCACCGGCAGCGACTCCCCGGTGAGGGAGGACTCGTCGACCTCCAGGTTGTCGGCCTCGATCAGCCGGCAGTCGGCGGGGACGACGTCGCCCGCCGCCAGCTCGATCACGTCGCCGGGCACCAGCTGCTCGGCCGCCGTCTCCGTCACCTGGCCCTCGCGGCGCAGCCGCGCCTGGACGGCGGTGGCGGCCAGCAGACCGTGCAGGGCGCGGTCGGCGCCCCGCCGCTGCACGCCGCCGATCAGCGCGTTCACACCGAGCACGCCCCCGATGAGCGCGGCGTCCGGCGCCGCGCCCACCACGGCGGAGACGGCCGCCCCGGCCGCCAGGACCGGGGTGAGGGGGTTGGCCAGCTCCATGAGGAACAGCTTGAACAGGCCCGGGGGACCCTCGGCGGAGGGAACCGCGGTACGGCGGCGGTCCGCCTCGCCGTCGGACAGCCCGTCCAGGCTCGACTCCAGGCGGTCGAGCACGGCCGATACGGGCATGGCGTGCCAGGGGGTGGGGTCGTACGGGATCGGCGCGGGACGCTGGAGCACGGCCCTGGCCGTCCACGTGCCCGCCACCAGCGCCACTCCCGCCGCCAGGTTCACGGTCACGTACGCGGTGCGGGAGGCGACGGGCGTGGCCAGGGCCAGCAGCGCCGCGCAGCACGAACCGCCGAAGGCCAACTGCGCGCTGCGCCGACTGGTGACGCGGGCCGCCCCGGCCGCGCGCAGCAGCAGCACCGCGCCGGCCAGGTCGCAGCTCACGTCGGCGGTCCACCGCTTGCGCTGGGCCGTGCCGAGGCCGACGCCGAGGTCCGCGGCGGCCAGCGCCGCCTTGCCGGAGGCCGAGACCACCGCCACGCCGTGCCCGTCGCTCTGCAGCGCGCGCACCTCCGTGGCGAGCCGCCGCCCACCGGGGATCATGCCCGTCACGCCCAGGCGCCGCCCCACGTCCCGCGGCCCGCCGGCCAGCAGGACGTCGCCCGCCGATGCGGCCGCCTCGATCAGCGGCCTGGCCAGGGGATCCAGCTCGGCGATCATGGTCACCTGGGCGACCACGCGCCCGTCCCTGGAGAGCGTGAGCGTACCGTCCTCGACGCGGTACGGCTCGACGGCCCAGGCCGCCTGCTCGCGCCGCTGCCAGGGATCGGCCGGGTCGACCAGCTCGTGGACGATCGCGTGCACCTCCGCGGGATCCTCGGCGGAGCCGAGTTCGCTGACGGGGTCGATGTGCTGGACCGTCCAACGCCCGGTCAGCAGCGCGCCGGCGTCGACGACCACGGTGTCGATCCGGTCCAGACGGCGCAGCGCCCGATGGTTGAGCACCAGCGCGTCCCGCTGGGCCAGGCCCCGGCCGAGCTCGGCGCAGAAGGCCTCCCGGCCCAGCCGCGCGGCCTTCGGGGTCGCCGCCGCCAGGAAGCTCAGGGCACGCTCCCGGGTGCGGCCGACGGCGGTGAGCACGCCGTACGCGCCCAGCACGACCGGGACGGCCCGGTCGCAGTAGCGCTCGATCGGCCCGCCCGGCAGCGGAACCGGGCGCTCGAACCGCACGATCGGGGCGGACCTGTGCGTGGTCGTGCCGGCGTTCGCCCTGCTCCAGGCGTGGTGGTGGGCGCGGGACTCGGCCAGCAGGACCCCGGCGCAGGCGGTGTCGATCAGCTGGCCCAGCGGGCGGAACGACAGCACGTTGGTGATCGTGGTGGAGAGCCCGAACAGGGCCTCGGTGGCGGGCTCGCCGATCCGCCGGGTCACCGCGCTGCGCAGCCGCGGGTAGGAGTCGGCCAGGGTGACCAGCAGCGGTGTGGCCGGGGGCAGCCCGCGCAGTCCCGCCAGGCGACCGGCCGCCGACACGCCGAGCCCGGCCAGCCGTACCCCGAATCCGACCAGCGCGGCCGGCACGTCGGGCAGCGTCACCTCGCCGGCGTACGGCTTGCCGCCCAGGTCGTGCTCGCTCTCCAGGTGCTCGATCACCGTGACCAGAGCGTCCTCGTCGAGCGCCTGACCCGCCAGGTAGACGTAGCCCAGGGCCCGGTTGACCTCCGTACGGGTCACTCCGTGCACCCCCATGAGGCGCCGTTCGAGGGTCTCGGCGGGAGCCTCCATGCCGGGCAGGTGCAGTCCGCGCACCTCGATGCTGAGGCCGTCCTCGCCGGTCGGCCAGCTCCGCCGCCGGCGCAACGGGCGGGGGAGTTCCGGGGGATCGGCCACCTCGTGCCTGCCGGTATCGGTCCGGACCAGCTCGGGAAGCGGCAAGCATCGAATCATCCCCGTGGCCAGAGCCAGCATCTGCCCGAACATGGCGCGATCCCCCACATAGACACCGGTGCCTTGCTTCGGGGGAAGGTGCTCTGATGCTAGGTCATGCGGGGAAGCGGTTGGGGGTTCTACATGCCGATTTTGGCTGGGTTAGCACAATGATGACGCTTGTCACCCATGCCGTTGAAGCGGAGATCGTGACAGCGTGTTCAGGCCGTCGCGTAGCCACTCTGCGGGGCGAACTTGCGGGTGACGACCTCGATCACCACCTGGACCAGGTGGGCGACGAGCGCCTCAACCGCGAGGACCGCCGCTTTGGCGAGCAGCGAACCAAGGAAACTGGGCATTAGGTACCTCACACAGACGATTTGCCATTTTCTACCACAGACCACCCTTAGATACATAGACTTCCTGCTGCTGTACGTCCGGTGAACTACAGATGACCTCTTGGTCAGGTTGTCCCTGCTCACGAGCAGGTTGATCACCGTCCGACCGCCAGGGCCCCGGTCGGCCCCAGGTCATTGGACCCTGACGTTTCGGCATATACGGCCTCAAAGTTAATGTCCGCCATGCTTCTGCCTGGTCCTGGCGGGAATGATCGCAAAATCGCAGTTCCCGGGCTGCTACACGTTCGGGACGCGCCCAAAGTGGCGCAGGGGGCGCACGGGGCGCACGGTCATATTGATGGGAAGAAGGGGGCCCATGACTGTCACCGAAACCAAGACCCAGCCCGCGAAGGGCACCGCCGGGAAGACCGCGGCGATGGAGGAAGAAGAACTGCTGGCGCTCAACCTGCCGATGGTCAGCCTCCAGGTGCACCGGCCGCACATGCCGCACATGGACACCTCGTGGGCCGAGCGGGCGATGGAGACGGGCCGTAAGGCGATGCCGCCACCAGAGCGGCTGATCTACTACGGCGGACTCGGCGCGCTCGCCGTCATCGGCGCCATCGAGTGGCCGGTCGCGGCCGCGATCGGCGTGGGAACCATGCTCGCGTCGCGCGCCAGGGCCGCCGCGAGAAGGCCCGCCGGGGAGCGTATGCCGCCAGAGCGCCGCACGTCGCCGGTCACCGCGCCGAAGGCCACCGCGTCGAAGGCCACCACCAGGCGCCGCAAGCAGGCGTGACCCGCGCCGGAGGCGCCAGCGCCGTGATCAGGCCGCATTCGGGCGGCCTGATCCCGCTGGACTCCCCCGTGTGAGCCCGGAGTCAGTCCCGGGCGTCCAGCCGGGCGGCCCGGCCATAGAGGTAGCGCTGCTGCGGCGGGTTCATGGCGCGCCCGGCCGCCGTCAGGTACGCCTCCCGGGCGGCGGATCCGTCCCCGGCCATCTCCAGCAGGTGGGCCCGTACCGCGTGCAGCCGGTGGTCCCCCGCGATCCGGCCGTCGGTTTCCAGCTTCGCCACCAGATCCAGACCCGCGCGCGGGCCGCGGACCATCGCCACCGCCACCGCGTGGTTGAGCGCCACCAGGGGGTTGCCGGACAGGTGCAGCAACACCTCGTACAGGGCCATGATCTGCGGCCAGTCGGTCTCGGCCGCGCTGGGCGCCTCGTCGTGCACGGCGGCGATGGCGGCCTGCAGTTGGTACGGCCCGACGGGGCCGCGCGGGAGCGCCGCGGAGACCAGCCGCACCCCCTCGGCGATCAGCTCGGCGTTCCACCGGCCGCGATCCTGCTCGGCCATCGGGATCAGCGTGCCGTCCTGCCCGGTCCTGGCCGCCCGGCGGGCGTCGGTGAGCAGCATCAGCGCCAGCAGCCCGGCCACCTCGCCGTCCTCCGGCAGCGCCCGGTGGACTATGCGGGCCAGCCGGATCGCCTCGGCCGACAGCTCCGCCCGGTGCAGGCCCGGGCCCGAGGTGCTCGCGTACCCCTCATTGAAGATCAGATACAGCACGTGCAGGACGACGTCGAGCCGTTCCGCCCACTCCTCGGGGGACGGCAGCCCGAACCTCAGCCCGCTGTCCCTGATGCGCTGCTTGGCGCGGGTGATGCGCCGGGTCATGGTCGACTCCGGCACCAGGAAGGCCCGCGCGATCTCCACCGTGGTCAGGCCGCCCACCGCGCGCAGGGTCAGCGCGATCTGGGAGGCCGGGGAGAGCGAGGGGTGGCAGCACATGAAGAGCAGGATCAGCGTGTCGTCGGAGTCCGCCGGCGTCCGGTCGGCGGGCGGTGCGTGCCGGGCGTCGACCGGGGTCCACCTGGCCACCGTGTCCTCGCGGTCGCGGCGGGCCTGCTGGGCGCGGAGCAGGTCGGTGAGCCGCCGCGCGGCGACGGTGACCAGCCAGCCGAGGGGATGATCGGGAAGCCCGTCCGACGGCCACCGCAACGCGGCGGCCAGCAGGGCCTCCTGCACCGCGTCCTCGGCGGTGTCGAAGTGGCCGTACCGGCGGACGACCGCACCGAGGGCCCGCGGCGCCAGCTCGCGCAGCAGGCCCTCGATGTCGGTGCCGGTCACCGGGCTACAGCTCCTGCATGCCGTCGACGACGGGCCGGATGTCGACGTACCACTCGTGGCCCAGGACGGCCCCCGCCGGGTGCGGGGTGTCCGCCAGGCGGGCGGCGATCTCGGTGGCCCGGTCGAAGCTCGCGCAGTCCACGATGGTGTATCCGGCGAGCACCTCCTGGGTCTCCGGGTAGGGCCCGTCGGTGACCACGGGCACTCCGTTGCGGAGCTCGACACGGCGGGCGTGCACGGGCGCGCTCAGCCCCTGGGCGTCCACGAACTCCCCGGACTCCACCAGGTCGTTGTTCCACTTCGCCATGAACGCGTGCATCGCCCCGACCTCCTCGGGGGACCAGGCCGGCCCGTCGCCGGGCTTGCCGGTCAGCACGTCGTAGTCCCGCTGGGTGCCGAACATCATGATCATGTACTTCACGGTTCGCTCCTCTCCTTGGGCGGCGTCGGTGCCGCTCACCGGAGACGTCGAGGCCGTCTCCCCCGACCGGACATCCACGGTACGGGTTTTTCCCAGCGGCCCTCGCCTGCGGGCGCCTCCGCTCGGGCCGCTCGATAGTGTCCGTGTTGTGAGTGTCCGTGATGTTCTGCGGGTTCGACTGTTCGCGGCGTCGGCTGCCTTGGTGGTTGTCGCGGCAGGGCTGGGGGTACGGGCGTTCGGCGCGGGCCCTTTCGCGAAGTACGCGGGGGACGCCCTGTACACCCTTCTCCTGTACGCGGTCATCGTCGCCATCGTGCCGAGAGCCCGGCCGGTCGCCGTGGCCGCGGCGGCGCTCACGATCAGCTGGATGGTGGAGTTCGCCCAGCTCACCGGGGTTCCGGCGGCGCTGTCCGAGCAGAGCGTGCTGGCCCGTCTGGTGCTGGGGAGCACGTTCAACGCGCCTGACCTGTTCTGGTACGCGGTGGGGGCGCTGGCGGGCTGGGCCGCCCACGCGAAAGGGGTGACAAGGTGATCACTTTCCTGACCGGCGCCGGGATCTCCACCGAGTCCGGCATTCCCGACTACCGTGGAGCGAACGGTCTGTGGCGGGCCGACCCGGACTACCAGAAGCTGGTCACCATCGACTACTACCTGGGCGACCCCGCGATCCGCCGCCGTTCCTGGGAGTATCGCCGGGCCAGCCCGGCCTGGCAGGCCGTACCCAACGCGGCCCATCTGGCCCTGGTGGAGCTGGAGAAGTCCGGGCGGCTGGACCGGTTGATCACCCAGAACGTGGACGGCCTGCACCAGAAGGCGGGATCCGACCCCGGCAGGGTGCTGGAACTGCACGGCAACATGTTCGGCGTGATCTGTGTGGACTGTGCGGCGCGGTCCACCCTGCGGGCCGCGCTCGACCGCATCGACGCCGGCCACCCCGACCCCGCCTGTCCCGCCTGCGGCGGCATCCTGAAGACCACCACCGTCATGTTCGGCGAGTCCCTGCCCGAGCAGACCCTGACCGAGGCGGTACACGCCGCCGAACGGTCCGAGGTCTTCGTCGCGGTCGGCACGTCGTTGCAGGTGCAACCCGCCGCCGGCCTGGTGCGGCTGGCCGTGCGGTCCGGGGCGCGGCTGCTCATCGTCAACGCCGACCCCACGCCGTACGACCAACTGGCGGACGAGGTGATCCGGGAACCGATCGGCGAGGCCGTACCGGAACTGGTCCGGCGCCTGACGACATAGAGTCCCCGAATTATCCGCCGTCGTCCTGGAGGAGTCCCTGGCAGGCCGTGAGCAAGGCTTGGCGCAGGGGGGCGGCGCGTTCGGCGAAGGTGCGCTGGGCGACGGCGTACTCGGTCCGGCCCGGGGCGGTTTCGATGGGGATGGGCTGGTAGCCGAGGTGGCTCAGGTCGTACGGGCTGGCGCGCATGTCGACCGCGCGGATGTCGCGGGCCAGTTCGAAGCAGTCGGCCACCAACTCGCCGGGGACCAGCGGGGAGAGCTTGATCGCCCATTTGTACAGGTCCATGTTGGCGTGCAGGCACCCGGGCTGTTCCGAGGTGATCTGCCGTTCGCGGGTGAGCTGGGTGAGGTTGAGCGGGCGTGCCCGTTCGGTGAAGAAGCGGAACGCGTCGAAATGGGTGCAGCGCAGCGTGCGCTCCTCGACCACGGTGGCCACCTGGTCCAACGGCATGCGCAGCGGCTGCGCGGTGTGCCGGACCTGCTCGGCGGGCACCCGGTAGACCATCGCCCACTCGTGCATACCGAAACACCCGAACTGCCCCGCCCGCCCCGCCGTGGCGCCAAGCAGGGCCGCGATCCACTCGATCGACTCCCGGCGGCGCGCCACCAACGCCGGCACGTCCAACGTCATGCCCGCGTCGGTCACGACATATCCGGACCCGAATTCCCGGGCCCCGCCGAGCACCACGCCTGCACCCGGATGCCACCGGCGCAGCTTGCTCGGCCGATACCCGTAATAGCTAAACAGAAAGTCCTCAACCGGATGAGCGGCCCCACTCCGCCGCCGCTCCAGATGCGGCACAATCCAGGCATCCACCCGCCCCCGATGGGCTTGCGCCCTGGCCTCCCACTCCCACCGCTCGAGCGTAATCACCGCAACATGGTAGGCAACGCAACCCCCACTCGGCGCCATCCACCCAGCCGCCCGACATGCCCGACAATACGAGCATGAAGACGACGACCTTATGGCGCCCCACCGGCCCAGAGGAACTCGACCTGGTCCGCGACTCCGACTGGCGAGCCTGGCCACCCCGCCTCCCCGACCAGCCGATCTTCTACCCCGTACTCAACGAGGACTACGCCATCAAGATCGCCCGCGACTGGAACGTCCCCCGCTCCGGCGTCGGCTACGTCACCCGCTTCGAGGTCCGCTCCGACTTCCTGGAGCGCTACCCCGTACAACAGGTGGGCGGCCAGACCGTCCTCGAACTCTGGGTCCCCGCCGAGGAACTCCCCGAGTTCAACGCCAACATCGTCGGCCAGATCGAGGTCGTCCATGAGTTCCGTCCATGAGTTCGGCTTAGTCGAGGTCGCACATGAGTTCAGTCCGTGAGTTCCATCCGTGAACCTGGGCCTGCTCGGCGATGCCGAGCTTGAACGTTCTCCGGTCGTCGCCAACAACGCCATGAACCGGGAGCGTCGGCTGGCCGGTTACCGCCGGGAGCTGGGCCTGGACATCGCCCGGTTCCTCCGCGACCGGATCTCGGCGGGTGCGGTCCCCCGATGGCTGGACCTCTGCTGCGGCACGGCCAACGCCCTCTTCGAGGCCGCCCGCACCATCCCCGGCGAGTTCGAACTCGTCGGCGTCGACCTGGTCGACTTCTTCGCGGGTCCGCCCACCCCACCCCGCCTCCAGCTGATCACCGCCTCGATCACGACCTGGACCCCCGACGCCCCCTTCGACCTGATCACAAGCGTGCACGGCCTCCACTACATCGGCGACAAACTCGCCATCCTCACCAAAGCCGCAACATGGCTGGCCCCAGACGGCCTCTTCATCGCCAACTTCGACCCGCACGCCATCCGCGACGACTCCGGCACGCCCTTCGGCCCCCGCCTCACCCGCGACCTCCGGGCCACGGGCTTCACCTACAACTCCAGAACCCGCCGCATCACCTGCCCCGCCCGCCGCGATCTCACCCTCCCCTATACCTACCTGGGCAGCGACGACCACGCCGGCCCCAACTACACCGGCCAACCCGCCGTGAACTCCCACTACCTCCGCTCATGAGTACGAGCCCTCCGGGCTCCGCGCCGAAGCCCGTCCGATCGCGACAGACGGAGCCGAATGACCGCGTTGCGTAGATGCGCCAGGACCAGCAGAGCCTAATGGCCGGGCTCGAGCCGGCGCCGTAGTCGGCCAGGCCCCCCACGAACGGCTGTCGAGCCAGGACGAGAGCGGGATCCCGGCCGCTGCCTGCGTACCGGGATAGACCCGCTCGTAGGAGGCGTCCTGTTCGGTGTGCGCCTCGACCTCGAGGTTACTTTCCGGCCGCGTTCCGGCCGGGCCAGTCGCGGTAGCGGATCTTGCCCAGGGTGGCGCCGGCATCCGGCACCAGCGTCCCCTCGCTCAGCTCGCTTCCGAAGTAGCGCGCGTGCGGGTCGGTGACCACCTGACGCGGATCCCCCCAACCGGCCAGCGCGTCGCGGAAGAACTCGTCCATCCGGTACTGCTCGGGTCCGGCGATCTCGACCCGGCCGTTCAACGGCGACCCCACCGCGACCCTGCCGACCGCTTGCGCGACCTCATCGCCCGCGATGGGCTGGAAGAGCACGGGCGCGATCCGCACCGTGGTGCCGTCCGTGGCCTCATCGGCGATGCCCCGGACGAACTCGAAGAACTGGGTCGAGTGCACGAGCGAGAACGGGATCGACGACTTCTCGATCAGCTTTTCCTGGGCGATCTTCGCCCGGAAGTAGCCGTTCTCAGGCAGCCGCTCCGTCCCCACCACCGACACCGCGACGTGGTGACCGACGCCGGCCGCCGCCTCCGCGGCGAGCAGATTGCGCGTGGAGGTCTCGAAGAACTCCAGCACCGCAGCGTCCTCGAAGGACGGCGAGTTCGAGACATCGATCACCACCGACGCGCCTGCCAGCACCTCGGCCAGCCCCTCCCCGGTGAGGGTGTTGACGCCGGTGTTCGGCGCCGCCGGCACCGCCTCGTGACCGTGCTCACCCAGCTTCGCCACCAGCTTCGACCCGATGAGCCCAGTCCCGCCGACTACTACGATTTTCATGACAAACCCTCCGTTTCCCGGGGCACCTGTGTGCCAACCGGTCACCAGCCAAGACAGGGCAGCCTCAGGGTTTGTGACAGCCCGCCGCGAAATTTCTTTTTCCGCGGATGGTTCGGATGTCGTCGCTGGGAGCCTGGGCGCCTCCGCCGGAGGGGATCTTCCAGGGTGCAAGGATGGGACCCGGCGCAGCGGGATCGCTTGGGCAGGGGGCGGCGACAGTGGCCGATACCGGGGCGGCGGACGAATCCGGCGGGCCGGAGGATCTTGAACAGGCCGCCGCGGTGTTCGCGGGTGTACGGCCGCGGCTGTTCGGCATCGCCTACCGGATGCTGGGCAGCGTCACCGAAGCCGAGGATCTGGTGCAGGACGTCTGGCTGCGCTGGCAGACCGCCGACCGCGCCACGGTGAGCAACCCCGCCGCGTTCCTGGCGACGGCGACCACACGGCTGGCCATCAACGCGGGCCAGTCCGCTCGGGTGCGACGCGAGACCTAAGTCGGTCCATGGCTGCCCGAACCGGTCGACACCGGCGCGGACCCGTACCTCGGCGCCGAGCGGGGTGAGGCTCTGGAGTTCGGGGTCCTGCTTCTCCTGGAGCGGCTCTCGCCGACCGAGCGCGCGGCATACGTGTTGCGGAACGCTTTCGACTACCCCTACCGGCAGATCGCCGACATCATCCAGGTCAGCGAGGCGGCGGTACGCCAGCTGGTCAGCAGGGCCCGCAAGCGCGTGCTCGCCGAACGTCGCACGCGTGTGACCAGAGCCGAACAACGCAGGCTGCTGACGGCCTTCGTCGCCGCTGCCCGCTCCGGTGACCTGACCGCTCTGGAAGAACTCTTCGCCGCGGACGTGACCAGCTACTCGGACGGCGGCGGCGCCGTGCGCGCCTCTCGCTTCCCCGTGGCGGGCGCGTCGCGGGTGGCCAGGTACGTGAAGGCGTTCGCGCACCACTTCTGGGCCGGAGTCGACGTACGGTACGCGAACACGAACGGGCAAACCTCCGCTCTGCTGAGCCGCGACGGAAAGGTGTTCACGGTCCTCACGGTCGACGCCTCGGCACAGGGCATCGACCATGTGCTGTGGATGATGAACCCGGCCAAGATCACCGCCGTGTCGGCAGCTTCCCCTCACAGTGCGGAGACCTGAACCTGGGAGAAGGTTGGGTCGTGGCAAGCGAGAGACGCCGGGGCGGCGCCGTGGAACGAGGGGGTGCCGCAGGCGGACAGCGGGCAGCCGACCGGCCATTACTTCGAACACCACGTCGAGGTCGTCACCCGGGACGCGCTTTCCCCGCTGATGGAACTGGCCCGGGCGCACAGCGCTCACGTGTCGAGGAATGCGCGCTCATAAATGGTTTGCCCGTAGATGGCGCGCATTGCGATCCTCGGCTCAGCAGGAACGGGGAGAGGACCGCAAAATGGCTGTCAGCGCATCCAGCAAGTCGTCTGAGTCAGAGCCGGAAGTCCGCACGGCGGCCGGCGTCCTCCGCGGCGGCCGGGAGGCGGGGCTGGCGGTCTTTCGCGGCATCCCGTTCGCCGAGCCGCCGGTCGGCGCCCTCCGTTTCGCCGCGCCGCAGCCGGTGCGCGGCTGGGACGGTGTGCGCCCTGCGCTCGCGTTCGGCCCGCCGCCCCCGCAGGCCGGCGTGCTCGGGGCGTCCCAGGACGACGCCGGCGACGACTGGTTGACGCTCAACGTCTGGACACCGGAACCGGATCCGGCGGCAGCGCTCCCGGTGATGGTGTGGATCCCCGGCGGCGCTTACGCCATCGGCAACTCCAGCCTCCCGGAATACGACGCCGGGCGCCTGGCCGGAAGCGGAACCGTGGTCGTGACCCTCAACTACCGTCTGGGTATCGAGGGTTTCGCGCAGATCGACGGAGCCCCGGCCAACCGGGGACTGCTCGACCAGGTCGCGGCCTTGCAGTGGGTGCGGGACAACATCCGGGTGTTCGGCGGTGACCCGGACCAGGTCACGATCTTCGGCCAGTCGGCGGGTGGCGGATCGGTCGCCGCGCTGCTCGCCATGCCGCGCGCCGCCGGGCTCTTCCGCCGGGCGGTCGCGCAGAGCGTGCCGGGGACGTTCTTCTCCCTCGAACTGGCCACCGACATCGCCGCCGCCTTCGCCGCCGAGCTGGGGGTACGGCCCACGGTGTCCGGCCTGTCGGCGGTGGCCCCGGCTCTGCTGCCCGCCGCCGGCGACGCGATCCACGCCAAAACGGTCCAGTGGCGGGAGCGCTGGGGGCAGATCACCCACCGGCCGATCCCGTTCGCACCGGTTGTCGACGGTGACGTCCTGCCGACGACCCCTTGGCAGGCGCTGGCTGACGGCGCCGCCCGGGACGTCGCACTTCTCGTCGGGCACACTCGTGACGAGCACCGGTTGTTCAGCCTGATCGACGGCGTACTCGGCCAGGTCACACACGAGCAGACCGAGACCGCTCTGCACATGCTCGCCCCCGGCCCGGACGGCGCACGCCGATACCGAGAGGCGTTCCCTGCCACGGCCGATGAGGAGCTGTACGAACTGGTCAACGCGGACTGGCTGTTCCGCATGCCAAGCCTCCACCTCGCCGACGCGCAGCTCGCCGGCGGCGGCCAGGCCCACCTCTACGAACTGACCTGGCCCGCCCCGGGATTGGGCGGCGCCCTCGGCGCCTGCCACGGCCTGGACGTACCGCTCGTCTTCGGCAACCTGACCAGCGGACAGCCCGCCATGCTGATCGGCGACCCGCCCTCCCCGGAGGCGGAGGAGTTGTCCGCACGGATCCGCACGGCGTGGACGGCGTTCGCCGCGCACGGCGACCCGGGCTGGCCTCCGTACGACACCGACCATCGCCTCGCGCAGCTCTTCGACACACCGTCGACGGTCACCGCCTACCCGGAAGAGACCTCACGACTGCTGTGGCAGGACTACACCTTCCCAGCGCTCCCGCTACTCGCGCGGTAACGGGTGCCGCTTGGGACGAACGGCACCAGCAAGTCGAGCAGGGCAGACGACACCTACCCATCCGCCACCCGCGACCTGCCGCGATGGGGTCTGCGCGCCGAGTTCTAGGTGGAGGGAATCGGCGACGTCCACGGCTCCGGGGCGTTCCGCGATGGTTCGCTGTCTGGGGGTCAGTCGAAGGTGACGTCGTAGTCGTCGGTGGCTCCGGGGATGTCGATCTCGCGTACCCGTTCGCCCAGGCCGGTGGCCCGGACCCGGCATCTGTAGCGGCCGGCGGGGAGGCGGTCCACGGTGTAGCGGCCCTGGGACGTGGTCTCCGCGGTGTGTACTGGAGAGCCGTCCGGGGTCTCGATGCGTACCCAGGCGCCGGGTATCGGGGCGCCGGACGCGTCCCGCACGGTGCCGCCGATCCAGGTCACGATTCTGATGTCGGCTGCTTCTGGCCGGCCGAGGCCGGTCATCTGGGTGGTGACCAGCGGGCCGAGTTCGTCGGGGTCGAAGGTGACCGGCACCGTGACGGTGAGGTGGATCGCGGGGCGCCACGGCTGGCGGCCCCCCATCGTGCCCCAGAACTCGGCGTACTTGGGGAAGCCGTCGTCCGGGAGCACGCTGGTCGGTAGTTCGGCCTCCGCGAGGAGCGGAGGGAAGGCGGGAGGCAGCGAACCGCGGCCATAGATCTCGGCCGGCTTCAGTGGCTCGGCGGCGAGCAGGACGGCGGCGACGCGGTAGAGGAGTGCGTGTTCGTCGACGGTCGGCTCGATCGCCTGGTTCGGCGTCGCCGGGCTCCAAGCGGTGACCAGGTAGTGCAGGTCGACCCGGCGCGGCGCGAGCTCGCTCAGCGCCAGTCCCGCGACCTCGGTACGGAAGCGTTCGTTGGTACGCAGCCGTCTGTTCTCCCGCAGCTCCACCAGGTAGACGTTGAGCGCCAGCCGGGAGAGGTTGGTGACGAACGTCCGCCAGTCCTCATCCGGCGGCTGGAACCGCACCTGGGTCTCGTCGGTCAGGTGGTCCACTCGTGAGATCAGCAGATGCCGCAGCATGCGGTCGATGTGCTCGATCATGGCGCTTCCGCGGCCGGCCGGTTCATCTACTGCCACACCTTTCCGGTTGTGTCGCGAATTGTTACTCGGCTTGCGCGAGCCAGCTCCATTATCCGATCCGGGATCGGATAGATCTGCGGCGGGACTTCGAGTATGTAGCGGCCCGTCACGGTTTTTCCGGCCAGCTTGCCCTCTACGACTCGTGCTCCAGTCGGATACTTGAGGGCGAATTCCTGAAAGTGATTCAGCATGGTGAACTCGTCCACGAAGGCGATCTGACCGTTCGCGCTGGCCAGGCTCTTGACGGATATGATTTCGCCTGCCGTGTCGTCGTAGTAGTCGAGCCGGTTGCGGCGCCCCCGCTTGTCATAGATGGGAACCTGGCTATGGCGCTGTGGTGAAGCCAGGCGATTCTCGAACTTCCTCCCCTCGGCCGCCTCCTGCAGAAGCTCATCGACCGGTTTCTTCTTGCTCATTCCCGGCTGTGCCAGCACTTCGGCGTCCTCGATCAGCAGGTCTTCTGTATGCGTCTCGGGTTCCGGCTTCCTGACTTTCTTGGGCGCCTTTTTGGGGGAAGGCGCGGGCTTGGGGGTGGCCGCTGCGGGCTTGGGCGGAGTCGTGATCGGTGTCTTGGGTGCGGATTCGGGTGGGGTCATCGCGGCGGCCTTGGGCGGGGGCGTGGCGGTGAGTGCGGGCCTCTTCTTGAGCGGGACGGCAGGCTCGGGTTCGAACGCGCCCAATGCCGCCGATTCGGGCTCCTCGGTGGCGACGCGCACCTTCGGTTTCTCGGTGGCGACGCGTTTGCGTACTGAAGGCTCTGTCTTGGCGGTGCGGGTTGGCTTGGCAGCGGGCGGTTTGGGGGCGGCGGCCTTGGCGGCGCCCTTTTCCACGGCGGTGACGGCGGCCTTGGCGGCGCCCCGCTCGGCGAAGCCGAGGAGTTCCCGGAGAAAGCCCCGCAGGCGTTCGAGCAACCGGAAGAACGGCTCCATGACCGGTTCAAGCCACTTCATGGGCTTGCTCACCAGGGCCCCGATCAGCGCCTCGATGGCCTTGATTCCCTCGGCCAGCTTCTCGACGGTGTTCCCGGCACGGGCGAGCAGGCCGCCCAGCTGGCCCAGTTTCGCGCCGATCGCGGCCACCGCCTCCCCGGCACCCATGCTGAAGACGAACAGCAGCGTGTTGCTCACCACGAACCCGACGTCGTAGCCGACGTTGTAGCCGAGCCTGGACCACTGCGTGCTGGTCAGCTTCTTGCGGGTTTCGGTGGCCCAGTGCTCAAGTTGGGCTGCCGGTCCGGCCGGGGCCGCGCCGGGCCGCATGGCCTGCTCGTCCTCCTTGCCGGAGAAATGCAGGACCACGGCATGGGCGGCACGGCTGCCCGCCGTGCCCGCGGCCTTCTCCGCGGCGGCGGTCACCTCGTCAATGTGTTTGAGCAGCTCGGCCGCAGTGAGCTTCGTCCGCGCGGTGGTCAGGAAGTTGAGGAAGTCGGTTTTCAGGGCGCCGGCCTCGGCGATCAGCTTTTCGGGGTGTTCCCAGGCCGCACGCCCCAGTTGGGCCGCCATCATCTGCATCTGCTCGGCGAGTACGACGATGCCGAACAGGTCGGTGACCGGGCTGACGAAGCCCAGGATCAGCCCGGCCTCATAGCCCAGGGCGAACTCCGTCATGTTCTTGGGCGCGGCGAGTTCCTTGAGGCCCGCCCGCACCCCCTCCGCCGACACTTCCTTGGCCAGGGTGAAGACGAACCCCCGGATGGCCGCCGCGGCGATGCGCTGCTGCGGGCCGGAGCCGGTGAGCTGGCGGATGAACAGGTTGACGGCGGCACTCGCCAGGAAGCCGAGCACGCCGGACGGCTCCGGTTGCTGCGCGGCGGCGACCTGATTGGCCGCCTGGTTGCCGGCGGCCCGCCCGACGTCGAGCAGATCGCCGCCGGGGCCGGACGGCGCCTTGGCGGCTTCGGCCACCGGGCCGCCCGGGGTGGCGGTGTCGGTCTTGGCGGGTTTCGCGGTCTTCACCGCCGGGTCAGCCATCGCCCACCCCGAGCAGGTCGTCGTCGGTGAGAGCCTTGCCCATCTTCTGGTACTCGCGGCGCACCGCGTGCAGCACGTGGGCCATCGTCACCGGCCCCGGCCCGGCCAGGAACGCGGCGGCCAGGGCGATGTTCTTGATGTGGCCGCCACTGAGCGCGAAGCGTTCGGCCAGCGCGTCGGCGTCGACGCCGGGAGCGAGCGGGACGTCCTCCGGCCAGATGCCGCGCCAGATCAGGGCGCGGTTCCCCTGGTCCGGGAACGGGAACCGGACCGTGAACGCCAGCCGGCGGGTGAACGCTTCGTCCAGGTTGTGCCGCATGTTCGTGGCGAGCAGGGTCACGCCCTGGTAGGCCTCCATCCGCTGGAGCAGGTACGCCACCTCGATGTTGGCGTAGCGGTCGTGGGCGTCCCGTACCTCGCTGCGCTTGCCGAGCAGGGCGTCGGCCTCGTCGAACAGGAGGATGGCGTTGGCCCGCTCGGCGGCGCCGAAGATCCGGTCGAGGTTCTTCTCGGTCTCGCCGATGTACTTGCTGACGACGGCGGCCAGGTTGATCCGGTACAGGTCCAGGTGGAGCTCGCCCGCGATGACCTCGGCGGCCATGGTCTTGCCGGTCCCCGGCGGGCCGGCCAGCAGCGCACCGATGCCGGTGCCCCTGGCGATCTTGCGCCCGAACCCCCAGTCGCGCAGGACGCGGCCCTGCCCCGCCACCCGCGCGCAGATCTCCCGCAGCGCGGCGACCTCGTCCCCGGGCAGCACCAGGTCGGCCCAGGCCGCCCGGGGCTCGATCCGGTCGGCCAGCTCCGCGAGCTCGTGCCCGGCCGCGCCGCGTGCCGCGACCGACAGCTCGGCCAGCGTGTCGCCGCCTGCCACCGTGGCCGCCTCCATGATCGCGCGAGGGGTGAGCGGGAAGCGCTCGGCCAGCAGGTCGAGGTCGCCGGCCGCCACCGCCCGTCCGGCCAGGGCGGACGCCCAGCATGAGCGCCGCTCGGCCGCCTCCGGTGGCGCGAACTCCACGGTCCGTACGGCCAGCGGAGCAGGGGTGGGCGGCCACGGCGTGGTCCCGGCCAGCACGACCGGCCCTGGCGCCTCGGCCAGGGCGCGGGCCATGAGGTCGCGCCGATGCCCGTCGAGCGTGTCGGCCCGGTCCAGGTAGGGCACCGCCCCGTACAGTTCGGCCTCGCGCAGGTAACACGCCACGGCTTCGTCGAACGCCGCCGGGTCGGCCGGGGCCAGCGCCAGGTCGCCGTGGAGGAGCGGCCTGCCCAGCCCGGCGGCGGCCGCCTGGGTGACCTGGCCGCGCCCGGAGCCGGGCGGGCCGCGCAGGTAGAGCCGCTGGCCCGCGAAGAGCAGGTCCCGTAGTTCGGCCACCCGGTCCGCGCCCCAGCCCGGGTTCCCGGCGGCGTGGACCAGCCGGCACCAGGCGGCCAGGCGGTGGTCCAGGCCGGAGGCGTCGAGGAGCACATCGACGATCTGCTCGTCCGGCACGACGTACCGGGCCAGCAGCGACGGCTCCACCTGGTGGGGGTCGGCGACCAGCCGCACCAGCCGGTGCCGCAGCAGCGGCGCGTCGGCGGCGAAGTCGGATCGCCGCCGCAGCTTCTCGGCGACGCCCCGGCACAACAGGTTGAGCGTCAGCTCCACGGTCGGCCGACGCCGGGTCACGTCGTCCTGGAGGTAGCCGTACAGCCGCTCGTACCGTAGGTCGACCTCCGGGGCGAGCGCCACGAGCAGCACGTTCAGCTCGAATTCCGATAGTTCGTACCGCTCCGCCAGCCAGCCCAGCCCGGGGACGTCGGCGACGGTCCCCGGCCCGATCGGCGACGCGGCGGGGGCACGCCGCAGCACCCGGGTCACCTCGTCGGCGCCGATGTGCATGCCGCGGAAGGCGTCCCGCCCGGCCTCGGGTCCGTACGACGCCTGCGCCGCCGCGACCGCCTCGGCCAGCCGGACGTCCAGCCGCTCCAGGCAGCCCAGAATCCGCTCGGCGGACCCTTCTGGCGCGAGGTCATCCGCGGTCGGACGGACGCGTTCCCTCGTCATGGCTGGCGGTACATGCCGTAGTCGACTGCCCGGTCGGAGGTCTCACCGTGTGGCTCCGGGTGCCGGTAGCGGCCGTGCTCCTCGCCCTCCTTGTCGCTCTCCACCACCAGGGGGTTGGCCAGCGCGTACGGATCGTGCCTGACCCCGGTCACCTGCCAGCAGACCTTGGTCCCGGGATCGCCTCCGGCGATCGCGAACCTGTTGCCCGACAGCTCCCGGGCGATGTGCAGGTTCGGGGCGGGGCGCCCGATGGGGGTCAACTGGTAGCGGAACCGCTCGTTCAGCGCCTCGAACCAGGCCGGCAGCACGATCTCGGCCACGCCGTTCCCGTCCAGGACGACCTCGCCGTCGTAGACGTTCTTCATCTCGTCGCTCTCGACGGCGCTGTGGCTGAGATACCGGCCCGCCGGGTCGAGCGGATGGTCGATCTTGAACTGGAGATTGGTCTTGAACAACGTGCCCTTGAGGTCGACGTCCCCGTTCAGCCAGGCCGCCCACTTCCGGCCGCCGATGATCAGGGGGATTCCGCTGACCTCGCTGAACACGTGGATGCCGACGCCCTTGTCCGACGACACCCGCATCGCGATGTCGCTCTGCGTCGGTCCGCCCAGGACGTCCAGCCGCGCGGCGGGCTCCTTGTGGCCGACGGCGAGGTTGCCGTTCTTGATGCTGAACGCCATGTGCCAGGCGCCGTTGAACTTGTCCCAGAACGCCGGTACGCCGCGGGCGGCGGGGGTGCCCGCGTCGTGGTCGATGCTGATCGCGAACGCCGGCCGGCCGCTGGCGTTGACCGCGCCGAACGCCGTCTGGCCGTCGCTCTTGGCATGGGCGAGGAACGGAATGTTGCTGGCGTTGAGGAAGCCTTGGGGGTCCTCGCTCTCGAAGCCGCCCTGGTCGACGGCGTGCACCTGGGCCAGCGGCTGGGACCGTCCGACACCCACCGGTCCCCGGATGAAGGCGCCGCCGTTCACGTCCAGGGTGGTCTCCGGCGGCGTCGCCTTGCCGATGCCGAGAAAGCCCCGGACCAGGGCGAAGCCCCGCACGTCCAGGGTGTTCTGGGGGACCGACGGGTCGGCCGGCTGCAGTACGGTGCGGCCGATCACGTGCAGCGTCCCCTCTGCTGCCGACGGCGGCGGTACGGAGTTGTCCCGCAGTACGGTCGTGCCGTCCACGTCGAGGGTGGCCCTCGGCGCGGTGGTGTTCACGCCCAGCCGGCCGGTGGCCGTGTTCACGGTGAGGAACGGCGAGCTCGTCGCGTTGCGAACGGAGAGCTGGGGCGTCTCCAGGCTCACCGCGCCGCCGCCGAAGGCGCGCAATCGGGCGGCTCGTCCGTGGCGGACGCTGACCGGGGTTCCCGGGTCGGCGTCCATGTTGTCGAAGCCACTGAGCAGTTCGATCCGGTCGACCGAGATCCCGGTGGCTCGCCGGTTGTCCACGGCCGTGTTCGTCACCGCGCCGCCGTCGAGGTCCACCCAGGCCAGGATGATCTCCTCGCCGTCGTCGGGGACGGCGGAGGTCGCGCGCAGCCGGAGCAGGGGGGTGGTCTCGGTGTTGAACACGCCCGACCCGACCCCGGTGAAGTCGAACGTCTCCGCCCAGCCGATCGTGACGTAATGCTCCCCGGACCGGCCGGCCGTGGCCAGCGCCACCCCGGCTCCGGTCACCGGGACCAGCATCTCCTGCTCCAGCTTGGCGTGGCCGCCGACGACCAGCGGGATCAACCGGCCCCGCGCGTCCAGCGCCACCCCCGGCAGCACCAGCAGCCCGGTCGCGCCGATCGTGGCGGTGACCTCCAGCCCGGAGGCCACCCCCCAGCCGTGCAGTTGCGAGCCGTGCATGCGGTGCAGCGGCTCGAAGTACCCCTCCTGGTCCTGCCGGCTCTCGTGCAGCCCGGTGTCACCCTGCCGCGGCTCGGGCGGGTTGACCGTGGGGTCCACGTAGCTCGTGCGGACAAGTCTCTCGGCCATGCGTCACTCCTGTGCGGTCCTGAAGGCGAGTTCCCGGCCCACCGCGAGCATGCCGAGGGCGAGGTCGGCGGCCTTGCCGTGCGGTTCCGGATGCAGATACCTGCCCTGCTCCTCCCCTTCCTTGGAGGTCTCCACGAACAGCGGGTTGGCCAGCGCGTACGGATCGTGCCTGACCCCGGTGACCTGCCAGCAGACCTCGCTGCCCGGCTCTCCCCCGGCGATGGCGAAGCTGTTGCCCGACAGCTTGCGGGCCACGTGCAGGTTCGGGGCGGGGCCGCCGACGGGGGTCAACTGGTAGCGGATCCGCTCGTTCAGCGCCTCGAACCAGTCCGGCAGGACGATCTCGGCCGCGCCGTTCTCGTCCAGGACCACTTCGCCGTCGTAGACGTTCTTCATCTCGTCGCTCTCGACGGCGCTGTGGCTCAGGTACCGCCGTTCCGGATCGAGTGGATGGTCGATCTTGAACTGGAGATCGCTCTTGGTCAGCCTTCCCTGGACCTCGACGTTGCCCCAGAACAGAGCGGCCCTGATCGCACCGCTCGCCACCAGGCCGGTGCCCTCCGCGCTGTGCGCGTAGACGCCGCTGTTGCGGATGGACGTGGCGAACACCGCCGCGGTGTTCGGCTCTTCGCTGTACACCTCCAGCTTCGTGCCGGGGTGGTAGGTTCCGATGCCGACATTGCCGTTCTTGAGGCTGATCGCCGGGTGCCAGTTGCCGTCGTACTTGTCGTAGAACGTGGGAACGCCGCGCCCGGCAGCGGTGCCGGCGTTGGCGTCGATGTTGATCGCGAACGCCTGCCGCCCGCTGCCGTTGAGTATCCCGATCGCCGTGGAGTCGGACTGCGCGAGCAGCGGCACGTTGCCGGTCTTCGACGTGCCATCGGGGTTCTCGAAGCCGAAGCCGCCCGCGTCGATGGCGTGCACCCGGCCGAGTGCCTCGGTGTGCACGACAAAGGCACCGCCGGAGACCTTCGGGCGGAAGACGTGGGGGTCGAGATCGATGTCGGGCAGTGGCACCGTACCGAGTGTCTGCCCGACGCGGAGCCGGTCACGGACCACGGCACCGCCGTTGACGTCGAGCGGCACCTTCGGGTTGGAGGTCCCGATGCCCACCCGGCCGGAGGCGGGGTCCACCCACAGCGTCGAATCACCGCCGCCCAGAGGCTGGACCGCCAACGGCTGCGCCTCCAGCACCAGCCCGCCGTCACGCAGCGCACGCAACTCCGCGGACGGCTCATGGGCGACGGTGACAGCGTCGCCGGACCTGACCGCTTTCGGACGCCGGAACTCCACCCGGTCCACCGAGATCGCGGTGACCCGGCGGAGACCCTGGTCCAGCGCCGTCACCCGGCCGGCCGCGTCGAGGGCGACTCTGGCCAGGACGATCTCCGCCCCCTCGTGCGCGAATCCGGCGGTGGGCACCAGGCGCAGAATCGGAGTGGTCTCGGTGTTGAACACACCCGCGCCCACACCGGTGTGGTCGAACGTCTCCCCCCAGCCGATCGTGACGTACGCCTCCGTGCCCACCCCTGCCGTGGCCAGCGCCGCCCCGCCCTCGGACACCGGCGCCAGCGTGCCGTCGCCCAGCTTGGCGTGGCCGCCCGGGGTCAGCGGAAGCAGCCGCCCCTGCGCGTCCAGCGCCACCCCCGGCAGCACCCGCAACCCGGCGGCGCCGATCGTGGCCGATACGCCCAGCCCCGACGTCACCCCCCAGCCGTGCAACTCCGAGCCGTGCATGCGGTGCAGCGGCCCGAAGTACCCCTCCTGGTCCTGCCGGCTCTCGTGCAGCCCGGTGTCACCCTGCCGCGGCTCGGGCGGATTGACCGTGGGGTCCAGGTAGCTCGTGCGGACAAGTCTCTCGGCCATGCGTCACTCCTGTGCGGTCCCGAAGGCGGGCCGCGGGCCGGCCGCCATGATGCCGAGGGAGGAATCGGCGCCGTACGCTTCCGGATGCCGGTACCTGCCGTGCTCCTCGCCTGCCTTGTCGCTCTCCACGACCAGCGGATTGGCCAGCGCGTGCGGGTCCTGCCGGAGACCCGTCACCAGCCAGCAGATCTCGCTGCCCGGCTCTCCCCCGGCGACGGTGAAGCTGTTGCCGGACAACTTCCGGGCCACGTGCAGGTTCGGGGCGGGGCCGCCGATCGGGGTCAACTGGTAGCGGAACCGCCCGTTCAGGGCCTCGAACCAGTCCGGCAGTGTGATCTCGGCCGTACCGTTCTCGTCGAGGACGGCCTCGCCGTCGTAGACGTTCTTCATCTCGTCGCTCTCGACGGCGCTGTGGCTCAGGTAGCGGCCCGCCGGATCAAGCGGATGGTCGATCGTGGACACGCCGTAACCGCCGACCAGCCGCCCGGTGATGTGGACGTCCCCGTTGAAGCGGGCGGCCGGATAGCCGGAGGCGTACAGGGCGGGACCGTGGTCGCTGATCGCCATGACGCCGAAGGAGTCGTACGACTGGCCGATCACCGCGGTGCTGTCCGACTCCCACTGGCGCACTTCCAGCTTGGCGACCGGATTGTCGGTGCCGATGCCGACATTGCCGCGGACCATGAGCATCAGGTCGACATCGCCCTGGCGGAAGGCGATCGCGTCCTCGGGATCGTTGTCATTGCCGATCACCAGTTTGGTGTTCTCCCCGCTGACCGGGAAGTAGCGGATGTACGCCCGGTCGGCGGCGCCGCCGCCGGGGTCGCGCGGGAACAGGATGCCGGCCGACTCGCTGTTGCCGGCCGATGGCATGATCGCCCCGTTGCGGACCACCGTGGTGCCGTTGACGTCGAGCGTCGCCTCCGGGGTGGTGGTTGCGATGCCGACCCCCTCGCGGAACACGGAGACGCCGCGGACGTCGAGGTCGGCCGCCGGTTCGGCGGTTCCCACGCCCATCCGCCGGGAGGCGGCGTCCAGCCACAGCATCGGCGTGACACCGCCCTGGTGGTGCACGACCAGTTTCTGGGCGTCCAGCACCAGTCCGCCGTCACGCGCCGCCCGCAGCGCGGCCGCCGTCTCGTGGCCGAGCACCGATTCGGCGCCCGACCTGGTCACGGCCGGTCGCAGGAGGTCGATCCGTTCCAGGGAGATGCCGGTGGCCTGCCGGCCCTCCCGCAGGGCGATCACCTTGCCCTGGTCGAACGTGACCTGGGCGATGATGATCTGCTCTCCGTCGTAGGCGTAGGAGGCGAGGTCACGCAGCCGGAACACGGGCGTGGTCTCGGTGTTGAACACGCC
The DNA here is from genome assembly GCF_018476525.1 of Acrocarpospora catenulata. Classification (GTDB taxonomy): domain Bacteria; phylum Actinomycetota; class Actinomycetes; order Streptosporangiales; family Streptosporangiaceae; genus Acrocarpospora; species Acrocarpospora catenulata. The sequence continues at coordinate 34,166 of NZ_JAHCST010000001.1, read as the reverse complement.
AGAGCCCACCCCGGTGTAGTCGAACGCCTCCCCCCAGCCGATCGTGACGTACCGCTCACCGGTCACCCCCGTCGTGGGCAGGCGGACTCCGGTCTCGGTCACCGGCACCAGCTCCTCGTCCGGCAGTTTCGCGTGACCGCCCGCGGCCAGGGAGATCAACCGCCCCTTCCCGTCCAGCGCCGCCCCCGGCAGCACCCGCAGCCCCGGCTGTCCCAACGTGGCGGCCACCTGGAGCCCGGAGGCCACCCCCCAGCCGTGCAGGGTGGCACCGTGCAGCCGGTGCAGCGGCTCGAAGTACCCCTCCTGGTCCTGCCGGCTCTCGTGCAGCCCGGTGTCGCCCTGCCGCGGCTCGGGCGGGTTGACCGTCGGGTCCAGGTAGCTCGTACGGATCAGCCGTTCGGGCATGCGGCGCTCCTAGTCGGTGCCGATGGCGGAGAGCAGGGTGGGCAGGGCGGCCGCGGACCGTTCCCGGTCCAGGGCGTCGCCGATGCTCCGCAGGGCGGCACGCTGGTCCCCCACGGTCGCCCCCGTGCGGACGAAGTGCACGATCACCGCGAGTTCGTTGGCGGACGCCCGGAGGTTGCGCCGGGGGACGCCGTTGGGACCGGTCTCGTTGCGGCTGAGCGGCTCGCCGCCGTCGCACAGGTAGACGGTGCCCTCGTGCCGCACCATGCCGCGGGGGAAGACCAGGGCGCCGGGCTCGCCTGCCAGGGTCACCCGCGGCGGGTTCACCCGCAGGTCGATCCGGTAGAGGGTGGCCGGGCGGAGCGTACGGCGCAGGTAGGGGCGGGCGGGGTCCTGGTCGGGCTGGAGCCCCACGTCGAGGACGAGCAGGACGCGGGCATCCTCCCGGATCACCGCGTACGGCGCGAGCAGCGGGTTGCCGGCCGCGAGAACGGCCGCGAGCAGCGGCGCCGGGGCGGCGGCGCCGGTCAGGTCGACGCGGAACAGCTCGGCCGGTGTCTCCGGGCGGGTGTCGCCGACGATGAGGCGGTCGTCGGAGTCGACCATCAGCGAGCGGGGAGCGGTCAGCCCGGGCAGCGGGATCGTGCGCGGCTCGGCCGCCGGGGAGGCGAGGTCGATGTCGACAATGCGCTTGTCTCTCCTGTTGAGAATGAGCAGGTGCCCGCGGTCGAAGACGGCCCCCGTGACATCCACGACATTCCGCACGGAGGCGTGCACCTGCACCGTTTCCTCCTGGAACAGGTTGGCCGTGGTGATCCGGGACAGTCGTAACCCGGTCTGCTGCACGTCGAGCACGTACAGCTTCCAGCCGGGGGGTGTGGGGTCGATCGCGACGGCCACCGGCGCGGTGAGGTTCCAGCCGGCGGAGCCGAGCGGGCGCGGCACGGGCGGCCCGCCGGTCTGGTCGGCGTAGGCGCCGGTCCGGGTGATCCGCCAGACGCCCGGCGCGGGCTTGCCGCCGATGCCGCCCGCGTCGCCGACGACGAGGTCACCGTCCGGGGTGAGGGCCAGGCACTGCGGGCTGACCAGGCCGGAGTAGGCGAGCGTGCGGTTCGGGGCCGGCCGGATGTACGGCCCTTGGGAGAGCAGGGCGTGCACCCGCGCCTGCCCGTCGGGAATCGGCCGGGCGAACAGGACCTTGGCCCCGGAATCTACGGTGATCCGCTGCCGTTCCGCGACGGGCGCGGCCAGGCCGAGCAGTTCGGCCAGGCCTTGGCGGGTTCCCCGGAGCAGGTGGAGGCCCATGATCCCGGCGACGACCCGCCGCTGCTGCGCCACGCTCCAGCCGGTCGGCAGTTCGAACCCCAGCCACCCGGCCAGCCAGGGGAGGAACTCCTGCCGAGTGCGGGCCGGGTCGTACAGGTCGGGCAGGGTGTCGATGAGCCGTGCGAGCGGGGTGGCGGGCGTCGCGACACCGTCGTCGATCCCGTCGAGCATCTTCTCGAAGATCATCAGCAGGTCGCCCAGGTCCCGCGACCGCAGTACGGCGGGCAGGTGGTCGAGGTAGCCGCTCATTCCTCCACCCCCGTGACCTCGCAGACGCCGCTGAAGCAGATCAGCTCGTAGTCGGTCACCCGGACCTGGGGACCGTGCGTGTCCGGCAGCCGGAACGGCCGGTGGACGTCGTTGTTCCACGCTTCGCCCGCCGGGTGGTACGGGGGCGTCTGGACCGGCCGCATCCGCAGGTCGGCGAGGTAGCCGATCTCGCCGTCCGGCTGCACCGCCTGGTACATGTCGGGCAGGTAGAGGCTCTGGCCGACCTGCCAGCCGCGCCCGCCGGGTCCCCCGTGCACCGGGTGCAGGAACTTCGCGATCCTCTCCTTGAGCCGTTCCTTCTCCGCCGCGAGACCGCCGGCCAGTTGCATGTCGATGGCCCGCTTGAAGATCCTCAGCTCCGCCGTGACCTCGACCGGCAGGTAGCGGGGGACGTGGACCTGCAGCAGGGCGGTCACCTCACGGCGCGGGTCCAGGGCGGCGATCACGTCCTGGACGAGCGAGACCGGTGGTTTCGGCTGCGGGTCGGCCAGGCCGAGATCGGGCACGACGATCAGGTTCACGTGTCCGGGGGCGCGGGAGATCGAAGCGAACGTCCAGGGGTCACCCTTCAGCCACCTGCCGCCAGGGCCGTCCTTGTCCTGTGCCCGGGGGGCCAGGCAGCGGGCGATCCGAACGCCCGGCACCTGGCGGGCGAGGAACTCGTAGTCCTCGACGGTGATCGCCCGGTCGCGGGTGCGCAGCAGCAGCGGCGCCCGCGTCTTGGCCTCCTCGATCGGTTCCTCGTCGGCGCCGCCGGCGCCCGGCACCGGGTTGCTCACCGAGACGATGCCCGGCACGCCCTCGGCGAGCGTGGTGACCGTCCCCGGCCGCACGTTCCCCACGGCGCCCGCGGCGACGTGCCGGTAGACGGCGGTGATCGAGGCGCCCTGCGGCGGCACGGCCCCCACGTCGCCGAAGATCACCTCGCCGGTCACCGGGTCCAGCCGGACGGCCTTGTCCCGCCCTTCCGCCCGCTCCTCGGCGAGTACCCAGACCTCGTCGTCCACCATGACCTTGACGTGGCCGTACGGAGAGAGTCCCGGCTGGCGGTACACGGGGCGGTTGCGCAACTCGAACACCTGGCGGGGGGCGCGCCCGGCCGTGCCGAGCACTTCGGGCGCGTCCCGGCCCGCGGTCGGCGCGGTGGTGGCCGAGACCGTGCTCGGCAGCAGGTGGCGTACCTCGACCAGGGCGTCCCGTGCCGGGTCGTCCGGCTCCTTCTCGTTGCGCAGCTTCAGCCCGACCCACCGGCGTGCCCGGCCGGGCTCCGGACTCGGGCCGGCCGGCGGGAACGGCCAGCCCGCGGGGTCCACGGCGGCCCACTGGGGGGTGGCGGGCAGCTTCAGGCGGACCTGCCCGCCCTGGGTCAGGCCGTGCGTGGTGTCCCGCTCGACGGTCAGCGCCGGCCAGTTCGCCGGGTCGGTGCCGGCGGCGGAGAACACCCAGCTCACCGTGGCCGTTTCGCCCGTCGCCGCCTGGTCGGGCTCGGCGTACAGCTCCAGGCGCTCGGCGGGCTGGGTGAAGGCGGGGTCGAAGCCGAGCAGCAGGTAGCCGGTGCCGCCGTCGGGAACGCGCAGCTCGTACCCGGCCGCCGTGTTGGTGACGTCCGCGGCGGTGGCGGCGGCCGCGGGCGGCGCGTCGTACCGGACGATCATCGACAGCCCCGCGGAGAGGGCCAGCAGTTCGGCCTCGGTCTGGAAGACCACCGGCGCCTGGGACTCGCTGCCCATGGTCTGCACCCGGGTCCCGGCGGGCACGAGGGCGGTCTGGCCGGTCTGGGCGGTGAACGTCAGCAGGGTGCGGGCGGGGGTGGCGGGCAGGCGGGTGATGCCGAGCAGGTTCAGGAAGGCGACGTAGTTCTTCTCCGGCACCTGGTTGAGCCGGTAGATGAGCCCTTCGACGAGCCAGGCGAAAAGTTCGACCAGCGCGATGCCGGGGTCGCCGGGGCTCCGGTCGGTCCACTGCGGCGCGTAGTGGCCGATCAGCTCCGTGGCCTCCTCGACCAGGTCCGCCCAGCGCCGGTCGTCCAGGTTCGGCGGCACCGGCCGGCCGCGGTCCCCGCTCACGACGGCTGCTCCAGCGGGAACGGCAGGGTGAGGGTCCGCTCGTCGCCGACGCCCCGGATCCGGTACGCGATGACGATCACCAGCGCGGCGGCCTGGAGGTCGTTGCCGACGCTGACCCCGGTGACCTCGATCCTCGGTTCCCACCTGGCCAGCGCGGACTCGACGTAGTGACGTGCCAGGTTGGCGGTGGATGGGGTGTTGGGCGCGAAGGCCAGGCTGTGCAGTTCGCAGCCGAAGTCCGGGCGCATGATCCGCTCCCCGGGCCGGGTGCCCAGGATGACCAGGATCGACTGCCGGATCCGCTCCACTCCGGCGGATTCGGCGATCCCCCCGGTGTCGTCCACGCGTACCGGGTACGCCACACCCCTGCCGTCCACGTTCACGCCCCTCTCAGCCAGATCTGGTTCGCGTCCGCCGTCAGGGGCGGGGAGAGCTGCGTAGCCGGCGGCACAGGGGGCGGCACCAACGGCGGTACGGCCGGTTGCGCGTTCTGGCCGTCGGTCAGCGCGGCGAAGCCCGTCGTGGTGAGGACCGGGACGCCGTCGACGGTCAGCCGGGTCGCGTCGCCGCCGTTCACCTGCAGCACCTTCCGGCACTTTCGGGTCACCGGCGGTCCCGCCTGGTCCGGCTGGGCGCACCCGGACACCATGGCGGCCAGCAGGTCGGCCCTGGTCAGCACGGCGGCCCCGCCGACGGTCAGGCGGTGCGCCGCCGCGGGGGTCGCCGCTCCCAGGTGGTCGCACGTGAAGGCGCTCGACGTGGTCAGCACGCTCATATCGGCCCGCTCACATCCATCGTGCCCATCACCTTCACCCGGACGTTGTTGGCGACGATCTCGATGTCGCCGGTGGGGGTGAAGGTGAGTGAGCTGCCCATCCGGTGCTCCACGACGACCTTCTCCAAGCCCGGCGTGTCGTCGAGGGTGATGCTGTGGCCGCCCGGGGTCCTGATCTTGCGTACCGTGTTGACCCCCGGCGGGGCGATCACCGGCTTGGGGGTGGTGGTGCTCCACAGCGAGCCGATCACGTACGGGCGGTTGAAATCGCCGTGCTCGAACGCCACCAGCACCTGGTCGCCAGGGTCGGGCAGGCAGAACAGGCCCGCGGCCACCCCCGCCATCGGGGTAGCGACCGGCGCCGCCACCACGTCCGGGATGTCGGAGAACCAGGGGAAGCGGATGGCCACCTCGTACCGGACGGGGTCGGCGGCGACCACCTCCGCCACCACCACACCCTGCGGGGACTCGCCGCGGTCCGGCGGCGGGTCCTCCGAGAGCGCCCTGCGCAGCAGCTGGACCACGTGGGCCCCCGCCTTCTGGGTCACCTCGAACTCGGTGCGGTAGCCGCGCGCGTCCAGCGTGTGAACCACCCGTTTGAGCCGGTACATGCCGCTGAACCGCCGGCCCACCCCGCGCACCGCCACGAACCGGCCCGCCCGCAGCTCGGGCAGGCCCATGCAGGTGCCCGTCGCCTCGTACATGCCCTCGAGCAGTTGCTGCAGGAGCGACTTGGCCAGGGCGATCGCGTCCAGCGGGGTGGTGACCGGCCTGCCGCGCACCACCCGCCGGCCCAGCGCGGTCAACGCGCCCAGGGCGGCGCTGCCCAGCCGTTCCATGATCGCGTCCAGGTCCAGCGCGGTGGCGCTCATCACGCCGACGATGCTCTGCGCCAGCTCCTGGCTGTAGCCGCGCACCACCTGGAGCCCGGCCATGCCCGAGTTGGTGACCCGGGGGCTGATGGACGACAGGTTGGCGCCCCACTCCAGCACCGTCGCCTCCGTCTGGGGGCGGGGAAAGCGGAAGTACAGCTTGTCCCACCACACGTACACGTCGAAGAAGTTGGCGGCCGCGCGCTCCTTGAGCAGCGCCATGTCGGTGGAGGCCCGGTGCAGCACGGTGTGCGAGAAGGGGGCGGGGTCGACCACCGGGATCAGGCCGGCCTCCAGCGCGATCTGCGCGGCGATCGCGCTGTCGTTGGTGAAGCGGAACGCCGGGCGGTCCGGCATCTCGTGCCGTAGCCGGTGTGACTTGTCGTACCCCCGGATGGTGAAGGTCGGCGCGCCCGACTCGGGGAAGTCGGGCTCGATCGAGGCGATCTCGCCCAGCATCATCGGCGTGAGCCGGTCGCCGTAGCCGAGGTGGATCTCGACGTTCTTGCCGAGGTCGAAGAGCGGGGAGTCGGTGAACCGGTTGCCGCTGTTGTCCAGCACGACGGTGAACATGTCGGCCAGTTCCAGCGAGTTGTCGTAGCGGACGCTGATCAGGTGGCGGCTGACGTCCGCGGCGAGCGTGACACCGCTGATCCTGACGTCGGCCCGGGGAGCGAAGGTGTCCACCGGTCACCGCTCCGGAATGACGAGGGGCCGGCCGGCCGGCAGGCGCAGCGGGTCGAGCAGGTTGTTGGCGTCGGCGATCTCCCGCCAGCGGGCCGGATCCCCCAGGTACGTCGCGGCCAGGCCGGCCAGCGTGTCCCGGTCGGTGGTGGTGTGCACGGTCGGCGGGCCGGCGAAGAAACCCCGCTGCGTCTGGAACTCCACCTCGGTGTACTCGCGGAAGGTGACCGACACCCGGGCCCGTACCGGGGTGCCGTCCGGCAGGAACATGGTGAACCGCTGGTCGGCTTCGGCCAGCACGCATCTGAAGGAGAACCGGCCCATCACGAACAGCAACACCGGCGGGGCGAAGGTGCGCGGCGCCGGGTGCAGCAGCCGTACCAGCCTGTTGGTGTACGCCCTGACGTCGATCTGCTGCTCGTAGGTGTCGAAGAACAGGTCCATCGTCAGGGTCCGGGTGCGGCCGCGCACGTACTGGACGGGCGAGGCGGCCAGGCCGGGGACGCCGATCTCGGCCAGCTCGTTGCCCTGCTCGACCCGGTATTCCTCGGGGTTGTACATGACCGCCACACGCTCACCGGTACGGGTGTCGACGATCAGCGCCTTGGCGAGTTGCACCGCCACCGCTACGCCCCCCGTTCCAGCTCGATCGCGAGGTCGGCGCGGATCTGGCGGGCCGCCTGGTCGCGCAGTTCGCCGCGGAGGACCTCCTGCACCATCGCGCGCAGCGCCCCCGGGTCCAGGGCGGCCGTGGGTGTCTCGGCGTGCCGGCCGGGACGCGCGGCCATGGGCTGGGCTACGGGCGCGGCGGCGGGGGCCGGCGCGGCGGGTTGCGACGGCGTCGCCGATACGGGCGGCGTGGGTGGCGGCGGAGACCAGCCCGGGGTGGCGGGGTACGACACCGTGGACGGCGTGCCCGGCACGCCGTCGAGGAACATGTGCTCGACGGCGAGGGCGACCCGCTCCTCCTCGGCCGCGCCCCGCGAGGTGGCCCGGTGCGGGGCGCCTCCGGTGCGGCCCGGCTCGGTCGCATGCCAGACCTCGTGGGCGAGCAGCGCCAGATCCTCCGGCCCGGCGGACGCACGGCTCCCGAGGAAGATCTCTTCTCCGATGGTGACGGCGTCCGCGCCGTACGCCGCCGCGATCCGGCCGGCGTGCTCGTCGTCGTGGATCCGCACCCGGTCCGCCACGGGACCCGTCACGGGGGTCAGCCGCTCCCGCAGATCCCCCCGGAGCGGCCTGCCCCTCCCGCCCTGCGGACCCGGGACCGCCGCCGGCCACCCGGGCCACTGCGGCGTCTGCTCGTACCCGACCGGCGGCACCCGGGCCTCCACCCGGTGGCGCGGGCTGGCCTCCGGCACCGGGAGCGCGCCCTCCCGATCCAGCACCGGGGCGAGCGCGTTCAACCACCCCGGTACGACCGTCCGGCGGGCTCGTAACGCCCGCGCCTGCGCGGCCAGCCGTTCCCCCAGCGTCTGTTCGCGGTCCAAGTGCCGGTCACCCCCTCTCGACCTGGGCGAGCACGGTCCGCAACCAGCGGCGGCGCTCGGCGTGGTCCAGGCTCATCAGCTCGGTGTGGGTCCAGTGGACGTGGCGTCCGAGTTGGGCGACCTCCTGGTAGACCCGTTCCAGGGGGTAGCCGCGGATTCCCCCGGCAGGGGCGCCTCCATTTCGAACCCGGCCGCGCAGTGCGGGCAGGTGACCGCCACCACCGGCGGGGACAGGCCGTTGACGCGGTTGTAGAGCTCCTGGAGGTAGGTCAGGTCCTGGGAGAACAGCCCCTCGACGATCCCCGGGTTCACCCCGGGCAGCGTGCCGAGCCGGACCACCACCCTGGCGAGCAGAATCACGATCAGGTACGCGGGCAGCGCCCGCACCCGCGGATCCTTCATCGGCAGGATCTCGTCGGCCGCGGTCGCCAGCCGCATCACCCCTTCACGGTGCAGCGTGCCCTCGGCGTCGAGATAGCCCAGCGGCAGCGTGAACTCGTACTCCGTGCTGAACACCGAACCGTGCTCCGGCATGCTCACCCCGCCCTGGTGATGCCCTCGTGCACGATCACGAGGGTTTCGACCGCGATCTCGTGACCGGTGGCGTTGAACGCGGGGCCCTCCCACTTGGTCGGCCAGGCGTTGATGAAGTTCCAGCGCACCACCTCGCGCCGGTTGGCCAGGTCGTAGACGACGATCGACCCGTTCTTGCGCTGCACCCGCCCCTCGATGATCGCCTGCCGCCACTCCCACAACTCGGTGGAGTCGGTCAGCCCCCATTTGAGGGTGATGTCGGAGTAGGTGGTTTTGCCGGGGCTTTTGCGGACGCTGGTGTTGTGACCGCCCTCCCTGTTCTCGATCACCTCGGTGACCGACTCGATGCCGGTGCACTCCATGAAGCTGGCCTGGGCGATGCCGTCCAGCTCCACCAGGAAGTTGAAGTTCACATACGGGTCGATCCGCACGCCTGTCTGCGCCATCCCGGCCTAGCCTTCCTGCACCTGAGAACCGCCCTGCGACATGCCTATCCGGACCACCACGAACTCCGCGGGCCGGACCGGCGCGACACCGATATCCACCACCAGCCGCCCGAGGTCGCGGACCGCGGGCGGGTTGTTCTCGTCGTCGATCTTCACGTAGAAGGCCTCGGCGGCGGTCGCGCCGAACAGCGCCCCGTCGGTCCACACCCGGGTGAGGAACTCGCTCACCGTGCGCTCGACGCGTTTGCGCAGCGACAGGTCGTTGGGCTGGAAGACCGCCCAGCGCAGGCCCTCCTGGAGCGACTCCTCCACGAAAAGGAACAACCGCCGCACGTTGACGTACCGCCAGGCCGTCTCGTGCCGGGGCGCGGTGGTCCGGGCCCCCCACACGACCGGGCGCGCGCTTCCGGCGAACGCCTGGATCACGTTCACCCCGGCGTCGTTCAGCTCACCCTGCTCGGCCAGGTCCAGCACCCGCGTCACGCCGAACGCCCCGGCGACCGGCTCGTTGGCGGGCGCCTTGTGCACCCCTTGCTGGGCGTCGCTGCGCGCGTAGATCCCGGCGAGGTGGCCCGACGGGGGAACCGCGAGCGTGCCGCGGCCCGCCGGATCGGAGATCACGAGCCACGGGTAGTAGACGGCGGCGTAACCGCGCTCGGAGGTCAGCTGTTCCCTGCGTCCCAGCACCCCGCCCTCCGCCAGCGGGGAGGCGGCGTCGGGGGCGTCGAGCACGGCGAACCGGTCGCCCATCCTCTCGCAGTGTTCCACCACCTTCTGCTGCACCGTGGGCAGCGTCACCGCGTCCGGCACGCAGACGATGGTGACGTCGTCGACCCGCGCCAGCGCGGCCAGCGCCGTCTCGTACGCGGAGGTCTCGATGCCGTCGAGCCGGTCCGCCTCGCCGCCCGCCAGCTGAGTCGCGGTGAGGACCGCCGGCAGGTTGGCCGGCGCCGCGTGGACGCCGGGCTCCTCCGGCAGTTCCACCTCGACCAGCGGGGACGACACCACCGCGGCGAAGTAGCGGCTGTGCCGCGGGTCCATCGACAGGTTCTCGAAGGTCTTGACGCCGTTCGGCCCCGTGACGTCCAGCGAGAACTCGGCCGAGGTGACCGCGGGCGGCGCGGGGTACGCGTTGGCCAGCGTCCCGCCGATCTCGACCACGTCGCCGTTCACCCGCTCGACGACGACCGACTCCTCCGTGCCGCCCTGCTTGAGGGTGAGCACGGTGCCCCGTTCGATGCCCCGCGGCTTGTCGACCCGGAACCGCCGCTGGCCCGGCTTGAGGTCGGCTGTGCGTACCGGTTTGTCCTGGACGTTGCCGGCCAGGGGGGCGGTGAGGACGAGTTCCCTGCCGCGTACCCGGTCGACCTCCGCGACCGTGCCGTCGATGTCGACGAGGTCACCGGGGAGGAACCGCCTGGCGTCCTCCGCGGTGGGCAGGGTGACCACGTTTCCCTGGGCGGACGCGTGGTCGGCTTTCGCCTGAAGCACCTTGGCGTCGCCCACGATCTGGGTGGCCCGGACCGCGACCTTGATCGCGTTGCCTGCCACGCCGTCGTCCCGGGCGCGGACGACCAGGGTGGTGGCCGCCGGGGTGCCCCGGTCCTTCAGCTCCAGGGACGCGCGAGTGGCCGTACCGACCCGCACCACGTACGCGACGGTGCCGCCGTTGTCGAAGAATCCGCGCACCGCGTGAGCCAGGTACCGTCGCGGGGCGTTGATGTACTCGCCGAACTGGGCCGTGAACTGCGTCCAGTTCGTGATCTTTATGGGGGTTCCGGTGGCCCCGCGCAGTGCCGGTCCGACAAAGGCCGCGGTGCTCGTGCTGACACCGGGGACGGGTCCGGCGGCGGTCAGTTCCTCGACATAGACACCTGGCGCTCGATAATCCGGCATGCAAGTCCTCCTGGCGTCCCAGAGCCTCGCGCTCATTGCAACATAAGGCCGCCGTCGGCGCATGAGTATGCCCCTACTCACCGGGGAAACCGGGCGCGCCAGGCGGCGTCCAAATGATTTGTCAGGCTCGGAACTTTAGTTAGGCATCGTCCGATTCTGCTACCACCGGCCGGCTCGGCGACCGCGACCAGGAGGCGCCGGCGTCGACCGGCGCCGGGCGGACCTGCCTCGACAGCCGGGCGCCGACGGGAAGAGGGGCGGAAAATGCCGTGCAGCTTTCTGCCATTGGACGACCGTTGCCACCGCCCGCCATCCCCGAGAAGAATTGCGATCGAATTTATTACGGCGGGGGCCGCACGGGGTCTTGAGTCACTTTCCTGCTGCTGGAATCCACGCACCTGGAGTCGCTGTCGGAAAACCGGCCGGCTCAGCCGCCGAACAGCCGCCGGAAGGACCACGCCATGAGCAAGGCCGAGCACCCCAGCGATGTCGTCTGGGACATCACCTACGCCTGCCCGCTCCGCTGCACACACTGCTACTCCGAATCGGGCCGACGCCCCGCCCGGCAACTGAGCCACGGGGATATGCTGCGTGTCGCCGATGCGATCGTCTCGCTGCGCCCGCAGGCGGTGGAATTCGCCGGAGGAGAACCGCTGCTGGTCAAAGGGATTCTCGAGGTCGCCGATCGCATCGCGCAGGCGGGAATCAGCGTCAGCCTCTACACCAGCGGATGGACACTCGACCCGCAGATGGCCGACGACCTGACCCGGGTGTTCAAAAAGATCACCGTGAGTGTGGACGGGGCCGACGCCCGGACACACGACCGCATCCGCGGGCGGAGCGGCTCCTTCGAGCGGGCGATGCGCGCACTGGCCATTCTCGACGGACTCTCCCGTCAGCGCGTCGAACGAGGTGAGCCGCCGGTGGAGTTCGGAATCGACTGCGCGGTCATGCGCAGCAACTTCGACCAGATGGAGGAGTTCTGCACCGCGATCGCCCCCCGGTTCCCACAGCTGCGCTTCCTCAATTTCGCCGCCGCAGTGCCGGCCGGCTTGGCCAGCAGGACGGGATTCAGCGATCACGAGCTGGTCACGAACGAACAAATGCGAACGATGACCGGCGCCGAGAACATCCAGCGCCTGCAATCCCTCGCACCGGCCTCGGTTCAGGTCATGACCCTGAACAACTTCAAGCTAATGATGCATCCCGATTTCATCGCGCATTACGGATTCCCGCTGATGCAGATCGAGCCGGATGGAGAAGTACGCGCGATGCCCGTCTACGAAGGAACCGTCGGCAGTCTGCTGACCGAAGCCCCCGTGACGCTGTGGGAACGCGCGGTCGCCAGATGGAGCGACCCGTTCGTGGTGGAGACCTTGTCGCCGGTGCGATCGATGCACGAGTGGGCGGAGGCGACCCGGCGCATCGACTATCACTTCGGATCCGATGCGGTCCGCCGTCGGATCGATCGCCGCCCGTCCTTTGACGTTTCCCCGGCCGGCGCACCTCACGAGAGCGATCGTCCAGAGTGAGAAGCGCCGGAGCCGACGAGACGCTTTACGCCGGTGAGTGCGGTCGGCGACCGGCCGTCAGGTCGAGTACCGCACCACATTCACCCAGCACTCCGGGATCCGCGGCGACCACTCCGGAGAACCGCTCAGGAGCGAGGAACTCCTCGGCCGCCGCCACCACGGCGTCCGGCGTCACAGCGGCCAGCCGGCGCGGGAAGTCGAGCAGCCAGCAGGGGTCAACGGCCTTCGCCGCCAAGTCGGCGAAGGCGGAGGCGAGCGCAGGACGCGGGGCCAGGCGCGTCGCCATCGAACCGAGGGCGTAGGTGCGAGCGCCGTGGATCTCCTGCCTGGTGGGAGGATGCGTCCGCATCCGGCGCAGCTCGGCGGTCAGCGCCTCCATCGTGGCGTCGGTGGTTGGGGCCGCGGTGTCGGCCTCGATCGCCAGAAGACCACTGCCGGGACGGGTGTCGAAGAATGCGCTGACGCCGTACACGTAGCCTTTGTCCTCGCGCAGGCTTCTCGGCAGCCGAGAGGAAAAGTAGCCGCCCATGACGCTACTGGCCAGGAAGAGCGCTGGGTAAAGCTGGTCTCCCGTCGCCACGGCCTGGGCGCGCAACCGGATAAGGGACTGCGGCGCGCCCGGCCGCGGCAGCAGTGCCAGCTGACCGCCCTCGATCTCGGAAAGGGGCGGCAGCGGCTGGGCGCCCCGCCCGGCCGGCTGCCAGTGGCTCAGCGTCCTGTCCGCCGCATCCGCCATTCGCTCGGGGTCGTCCGGTGCGAGGATCACCAGGAGGGCGCCACGAGGGTCGAACGGCCGAGGCCGCAATCGCGCGATCTCGGCCAGTTCCTTCTCCTCGGGGGCCTGGAAGGTCACTGGATGGTCGCCGAACAGGCGCCGGGCCAGCTCGGACCTGACCTCGGCCTCGGGGTGAGCCCTGGCCACCCTGAGCTGCGCGATCAGCTGATCGCGCGCCGCTCCCACCTCGGCGGGCACACCACCCCGCACCACCTCCGCCAGCGTCTGGAGGAGTGCGTTCATCTCGTGCCCGGAACAACAGGCGCTGACGGTCATCCGATAGACATCGGCAACCGCCCTCAGCTCCACGCCTTCGTTCGTCCCCTGCCAGTACGGCAGGCAGGCCGCCAGCAGCGCGGACTCGGCAAGATCGCGCGGCGTCGGACAGGGCGCGGGAAGGTGGAGACGCACTTCGACCAGAGGCGTGACGCCGTGCCGCAGCGTCAGTACGCGCAGACCGTTCCCCAAGGTGCGATCAACGATTCCGCTCCTCATCGCGTTTCCCCCGCAACGATCGTGAGCAGCGCGCGGGAATCCGGCCGCAGGCCGCGGGCGGCCGCCGCCACATCGGCGGCGGTCACCCCCTCGCACAGGTCAGGCAGCCGCGCGACGAGGCCAGGGGTGCCGAACAGCAACTCGAAGCGCCCGATCATGCGTATCCGGTAGGCGAGGTGGTCCATGGATCGGTGATGGGACCTCACCCATTGGGTACGGCGGTGCCGCAGTTCCTCGTCGGCAGGTCCCAGCGCGCCGAGCGACGCCAACTCGGCGTCCACGGCAGCCAGTACCCGATCGGCGGGCAGTTCTTTCGGGTGAATCGCAGTGAGGATCCACATGTCGGGATCGCGAGCGTCGAGGAAGTCGAACAGACCGACACGGGCCGACAAGGTGACCTGCTGGCCCGTCTCCCGTCGCAGCCGCTCGCGCAGCCGTGGCCGTACGCCCCCGGTCAGCACACCCGCGAGGGCGGACAGCGCGAAGTGGGCGCCGGGGTCGGCGGCCGGATCAGGCACCCGGTGGCCGATGGCCAGGGCGGGGAGCGGTGCCAGTGGGTCGTGGTAGCCGGCCTCCGATCGCCCGATCGGCTCCGGCTCCCACCGGGCGACGGGCTTGGGGGCGGGCCTGGGCGGGATCTCCCCGAATGTGCGCTCGACGACCTCCAGCACCGCCTCGGGCCGCACGTCACCCCCCACCGTCACCACCGCGTTGGCCGGGCTGTAGTGACGGTCGAAGAAATCCGCGCAGTCACCAGGGCCGACGTCCCGGAGGGCGGCGTAGTCGCCGTACCCATCGTGGGCATTGGCGAAGTCGCGGAAGAGCACGGGCGACAACCTGGGCCAGGGGAACCCGCCGTAGGGCTTACGGATCTTGCCCAGGATTTCTTCTCGCACCACGGATGCCTGTGTCCGGATGGCGCGTTCGGAGATCTTGGGAGCCCGCATCCGGCCCGCCTCCAGCGCGATCACCTGGTCGACCGCCTCGGCGGGGACAACGTTGTAGAAGTCGGTGTAGTCCTGCCGGGTTGAGGCGTTGCAGAACCCCCCGACGCTTTCGACCCGCTGGAAATGGTCCTGTTCGCTGCCCGCCTCCCCCTGGAACATCAGGTGCTCGAAAAGGTGGGCCAGCCCCGAAGCGCCTTCGGTCTCCGCCCGGAAGCCGACGCCGTAGTGCACGGCGACGCCCGCGACGGGCGCCGAATGCTCGTCCTCGACGACCACCCGCAGCCCGTTGGGCAGCGTGACGCGAGTGATCTCGGCGGTTCTCATGGACGCCTCGCCCGGTCGGCGGACCGCAGCAGCCGGCCTTCGCCCGCCGCGTCGATCACGTCGGCGACGAGCTTGAGGTAGTCCACGAGGACGTCCTTCCACCTGACGAAGGCGGCGAAGTCGTAGACATGGCTCAGGAAGCGCACCGCGGCGGCCCTGCCGACGGCGGCGTGGTCCACGGCGGCGGCGTAGCCGTCCAGCACGCGGCCGATGAGCAGGTCGTAGTCGACGTCCCGGAGCGCGCCGAACCGCCGGTTCGTTTCACGGAACTCCACCAGTTCGCCGATGAGCCAGCCCAGGTCGGACTCCGGCGGACCGGCGCTCAGGTTTTCACCGGTCAGCAGGCAGCCGTCCCGGCCGGGGAGCATGGGCAGGAGGATGCCCATGCTGGGGGCGCCGTGCAGCAGTGCCCCCGGTCCCGCCGCCGGAGCGCACCACGCGGCGACCGCGGCCATCCGATCACCGCCCAGGATCTCCGCTGCCCGTGGGTGCAGTTCCGGCGCGCCGCCGGGCCCCTGCCCGCTTCGTAGCCAGGCGAGCAGTCGCCGCGGGCCCTCGGGAGAGGGCAGGCCGGTCTGCGGCAGGGGGAGGGCGTGCAGCCGCGCGAGGCTCGCGCCGGTCTCGAGAAGGGTGTCCGCGACGATGCGCTCGACCTCGGTCACGGGCTCGCCCGCACCTGCTCCGGTGCCGAGGAGCAGGCCCGCGAGCGTGTGATCCTGATTGGTCCGGTAGGTCACGCCCTCCTCGTCCACCCGCTCGGGAAGCCTCAGCGGGACCCTCCCCTGCCGCGTCGCCTGGATGAGCGCGGCCGCGCCGGGATCAGGGGCGCCCATCGCGCTGCCCCGGTGGAGCCCAGGCCGCCGGGTCCACTGGTAGTCCCCGTCCCGGCGGCGGACGATCGTGGTGAGCACGAAGGCCGTGCCGAAGGATTTGACGGCGTCACTCACGGGGACTCCTTCTCCCGGTCGGCGCGCAGCATGGCCACCCGCTCGATCAGGGTGGTGATCGGTGCGGACGCCATGGCGTCCCGTTCTCTGGTGTGGGCGCTCAACGTGGGCACCGGGTCGACGACCACGACGTTGGGCCGGGCCTCGATCGCCGCGCGGTTCTGCCGGTAGGCGTAGGAGTCGGTGGCCCCGGGGGGCAGGGCGGGCGCGATTCCGATCAGCGCGGAGGTGCACTGAAGCGCCAGCAGCATGGGGGTGTCGCCGAACCCGTTGGCGAACCGGCTCAGGAAGTGGTAGGTCGCCGGGTAGACCAGCACGGTGTCGGGCCACATGGCGTAGTCCACGTGGGGAGAGCCCGGCTCCGGGGTGTCCTCCCAGACGTCGAGGGGCACGGGCTTGCCGATGATGGCCGCGATCGACTGCCGGCTGACGAACCGCTCCGCGCTTCTGGTCAGCACCACCCTCAGTTCAAGGTCGTGGTAGGAGAGCCTCAGCCAGTTCAGCCAGTACGGAAGGAAAGTGGCGCTGAGCGACCCGGTGGCGAGCAGGAGCAGGCGCTCGGCGTGAAACGGCGGCGCGTTCTGGGGCCGCCCGATCTCAGTCATCGGCGTCCGCCATGGCGCCGAGGATCCGCTCGGCATCCGCGAGGGCCGCCGTGAATCCTTCGGTCCGCGCCACGCCTGCGGTGTTGAGGATGATCTCATTCACGCCGGCCTCGCGATAGCCGCGCAGCCGCTCGACGACCTCTTCCGGTGTGCCGTACACGTAAACTCCGGCCTCGACCAGAGCCGCGGCGCCCGCACGCGGGTCCGCCGGGTCGGCGGGCACCCCGGCCCGCCTGAGCATGTCGGTGTAGTGCGGCGCCCCCAGGTGCCGCCCGGCCGCGCTGTGGGCGAGCTTGCGCGGATCACGCCCGGAGTCGGCCAGCGCCACGTGCACGACGGCGGCGACGCGGGGCGGCACGGCTCGGCCCGCCGCGCCCTCGGCCATGGCGGGCAGGAGCGTGTCGCCGAGGTAGGCGGGCGGCGTCATCCACGTGATGATCACGTCCGCTACGGCGCCCGCCGCACGCGCCATGCCCGGGCGGATGACGCCCAGGCCTACTTCGACGGGCGGGTGCTTCATCGGGGGAAGCGCGGCGGTCTCTCCGTCGAGAATGCCGCGCACTGCCTGGGCATACCCGGCCGCGGCCGTCGCCGGCCTCTCGTACGGCGCGCCACGAAGCGCCCTGACCAGCTCCGGAGTGGCGGCGCCGTACCCGGCCACCACTGGGCTGCCGGTGAGCACCGCCAGGCTGCGCGCCTGGGTCGCCGCCTCCATCGGGTGCCGCAGCGGCATCAGCGTCACACCCAGCCCGCATGGCACTTTGATTCCCCGGCCCGCCAGGTAGGCGAAGGTCTGATGCGTCTCGGCCATCACGGACTGGCCCAGCCAGAGCCGGGCCGCCAGCCGGTTCATCACCAGTTCCCCGAAGGGCGCGACCGCATCGGGATGCATCTGCTGGGCCGGGAACAGTAGCCCGGGAACCATGTCACCTCCACTCTCCTGAGCGGTGTCACGGGCGCGCCTCGTGACACCGCCGCTCAGATCCGTCACCAGCACTCGAGCGGGCTTTGGCGGTGTCGGGGCCCGCGACACCGCCATTCACCCCCGGCTATCAGCAGCTGGAATCGATGGTCCAGGCGATGAGGCAGAGCGGGCTGGTGAGGTAGCTCTGGTCGGGCCACCGTTCAGCGGTGGGGCCGGAAACCGTCGCGACCTCGGCGAGCGAGGTGTAGGCGTCGGCCCCCTCCATCAGAAGCTCAGTGGACATGTGTTCACCTCCTTTCCTTGCTCTCGAAGGATCCAGACCCGGGTTCGGATCCGGAGGTCTCGAAAGGAAGCGTCGGCGAGTCGAGGTTGCGGTGGACCGCGTCGGGTGCGATCCCAGCGGCCCGCAGCGCCTCGTTCACCGATTCGTCCCGGTCGCCGCCATGTTCGGCATAGGCGAGCAGTCCAGTGGCGATGGCGTGGGAGCGGTGCTCGCCGAAACTCAGGCCTCGCATCCCGGGCCGGGAATCACGCGGCTCCCAGGCCCAGCCGATGCCGCGGTCAAGCTCGGCGACGTAGGTGGACAGGTCCTGACGGAGCCCACCGGCGGCGGAGGCCGCCTGGACGATCTCCGGTACGACATGCCATGAACGCCGCCCGAGGTAAACGACGATGGAGTCGCGGCGCGGATGGCTGTCGCGAGCGGAGAGCACCTTGGCGCGATAGGCGACCTGGAGTTCCTCCAGCCGTGCGAGTACCGCGCCCCACAATCCGGGGGCGGCGTCGGCCGTTTCGGCTCCCACATACACCCGCACGTACTCGCCCGCCTCCAAGCCGAGGCCGAGCGATCCGCCGGCGACCAGAAAGCCGGGAGACAGCACCGGCAGGACGGCCGGCAGCCGGACCCATCGCGACAGCCCGCCGGGCGTCTCGACCTCGGCGCCGAGCCGTGGCTCCGGGACCAGCACACGCACGCCGTGCAGACGAACCACGCCCGGCGACCCCGGTTCCACCGGGGCCAGGACAGGGGAGTCGCGGTGCGGAACCATCTCGCGGAGAGTCCGCTCGAACCCCTGGTCACGGATCGACTTGCGCCGCGGGCCTTCCTTGGGCTCCTGGCCGGCATGGAACACGTCGTAAAGCGCGACCGCCAGCGCGGCCCGGAGCGCCTTGGGACCGTTGGCGGTGACCTCACGATCATCCACCGTGGCAGAGGTCAGGTCAGCGCTGATTCGCACCCGATCGAGTGGTTGCTTCACCTTCCACCTCCGAGGCCCAACGTGACCGTGAATTCGGCGGGGCTGAGCAGGACCTTGCGCCCGACGCCCGCCGCGGCGCGCTCCAAGGGGGTCAGCCGCCCGCGCTGGAAGGCGCCGGCGAGGAGCCGATCGAACATGTGCCAGCCGGCGAAGGCCGCCGCCCTGACCGCCAGTTCGCGGTCGGCGCGGGCTGCCTGCCTGGCTTCCAGATAGCCCGACCAGAACGCCTCGACGTACGGGCGCAGGGCTTCGAACCGCCGAGCGCCGTTGACCACGAGCTCGCGGTCGCCGACGGCGTCCTCGTCGCTCGCCATGCCGAGCACGCCGCGGTAGAGCCATTCACCGGCGAAGGCACCGATGTCCCGGGCGGGATCGGCCAGTCTGGCCTCCTCCCAGTCGGCCAGATACAGCACGCCGTCGTGGTGCAGGAACTGGTCGAGCCGGAGATCCCCGTGGACCAGGGCGCGGGAACCGTCTTTCTCCCGCCGGGACAGGTTTCTCATGGCCTCGACGACCACGGCGTCGTTGTGCAGGATCCGCCACGCCTCCAGCTCTCCCCCGCTCATCGCCGCGTAGGTCTCCAGGGGGAGAGCGGACAGGCGGTCAAGCGGCGGGAGCGGTGGTTCCGAGGTGTCCTCGGCTACCGGTGCCGGCGCTTGGAGGCTGTGCAGCGTTCCGATCTGGGTCCCGGCCGTGTGGGCGAACTCCCAGGTGAAGCCGTCCTCAGCGGCGAGGTCGGCTCCGCTGCTGGCCTCCTCAAGCAGGGCGAAGGCCACCAGGCCAGACTCGCCGTCGTCGCCGAGGAAACGGGGAGTGTTGATCACCGTGTGCGCGTCGAGCAGCGCGCCCATCGCCCTGATCCGCGCCACCCTTCGGCGGACCATGTCCGCCTCCCCGCTGACCTGTTTGACGAAAACGGGGTTGCCCGCATCGGTCACGCCCGCCCAGGAATCGTTGCGGCCGAAGAACCCGGAGACCGCGTCCTGCCTCAGCGTCCCCAGACGGAGCCTCGTGAGGAACTCCGCGACCTCGGGGACCTGATCGAGCGGCACCGGCATCGGCTTCTTCTGCATGACTTCATCTCCCCCCGTAATTGGAATGAAAATCCGAATGTGACCACTGCGCCAGCCCCACCTTCGCAGTGCGATCAGCCAAAGAATTCCACACGAATGGAAATTCCATGCAGCGGAACCCAAACCGTCGAGCTCGTTGGTAAGTCCGCACAGGCATGACGAATCACAGATTTATCACTCTCAATGAATTGCCAGAACGCCCCCGGCCTTCCGTCTTCGAGTTTGGCGAATCAGGTCGCGGCAAGACAATGGCGGTGATCTGTCAGCAAGCTGCATGGCATGTTGCGCCTTACCTGGTGCCAGGTCACGCAAGGCGAACCGCTGGGACCGGGCACCGCGGTCGGCACCGGCACCTGACGACTTGAACGAGTGAGTACTCGCTCATTAGGATCCTCCGCATGACCAAGAGGCGGAGAGTGCCGGCCATGGCACCGGAAGACCGCCGTAGCGCACTCATCGCCGCCACGGTGACGCTGCTGCGGGAGTACGGCACGGCGGTGAGCACCCGCCAGATCGCCGAGGCCGCGGGCGTGGCCGAGGGTACGATCTTCGGCGTCTTCCCCGACAAGGCATCCCTGCTGCGGGCTGCGCTGATGAGCGCGTTCGACCCGCAACCGCTGCTGGACGCGCTGGTGGCCATCGGGACGCAGATCGAGTTGCGCGCGCGGCTGCGCGAGGCGGTCACGACGCTGCGGACAGGGATGAGCGCCAACGCCAACCTCGTCGTCGCGCCCAGGGAGCTGATGGCAGAGGACGCCGAGTTCCGCGAGCGGATGATGGACGGCCGGCATCGGATATCGGCCGGGCTCGCCGCCCTGGTCGAGCCGGACCGTGACCGGCTGCGCCGCTCCCCCGAGGCCACGGCACAGCTGCTGCTCATGCTGATCGCGGTGAGCGTGCACCGCGGGTTCGGGCATGGCGGTGAGCTCGGCGACCTGAACGACGAGGAGATCGTCTCCCTTCTGCTCGATGGACTGCTCGTGCGGCCCTCCCCCACCGCTTCGACCGAAAGTGCCTCCTAATGCTGCTCCGTCTCTTGCGGGTCCAGCTCAGGCCGTACGGGAAAGAGATCACGCTCGCCGTCCTCTTCCAGTTCGTGCAGACGCTGGCCACGCTCTATCTCCCCACCCTCAACGCCGACATCATCGACAGCGGCGTCCTCAAGGGCGATACCGGCTACATCGCACGCATCGGGCTGGTGATGATCGGTGTGACGCTCATCCAGATCACCTGCTCGATCGTGGCCGTGTACTACGGCGCCCGGACTTCGACGGCCCTGGGCAGCGACCTGCGGGCGGCGATCTTCCACCGCGTGCAGGACTTCTCCGCCCAGGAGGTCAACAAGTTCGGCCCGGCGTCTCTGATCACCCGGACCACCAACGACGTGCAGCAGATCCAGATGCTCGTGCTGATGACGTTCACGATGACGGTGGCCGCGCCGATCATGTGCGTCGGCGGCATCGTGCTGGCGCTGCGCCAGGACACGGCGCTGTCGTCGCTGCTGCTCGTCGCGCTGCCCTTGATGATCGTCATCGTGAGCCTGATCGTGATGCGGATGCGCCCGCTCTTCCGCACGATGCAGGAGCGCATCGACCGGATCAATCAGGTGCTGCGCGAGCAGATCACCGGTATCCGGGTCATCAGGGCCTTCGTCCGCGACCGGCACGAGCGCGAGCGCTTCGGCGTGGCCAACAACCAGCTGACACATGTGTCGCTGCGGGTCGGGCGGCTGATGGCGCTGATGTTCCCCACGGTCATGCTGGTGGTGAACCTGTCCAGTGTCGCCGTGGTGTGGTTCGGCGGCCACCGCATCGCCGACGGGACCATGCAGGTGGGCGCACTGACCGCGGTCATCGCGTACCTGATGCAGATCCTCATGTCGGTGATGATGGCGATGTTCATGTTCATGATGATTCCCCGCGCCGAGGTCTGCGCCGAGCGCATCGAGGAGGTGCTCGACACCGAGCCGACAGTTCGTCCACCGGCAAGCCCTGTCACCCCGGAAGGACGCCTCGGCGAGCTGGAGTTGCGGTCCGTGGACTTCCACTACCCGGGCGCCGAGGAGCCGGTGCTGTGCGACGTGAGCTTCACGGCACGGCCGGGCCATACCACCGCGATCATCGGCAGCACGGGCAGCGGTAAGACGACGCTGCTCAACCTCATCCCCCGCCTGTTCGACGCGACCGCCGGCGAGGTGCTGGTCGACGGTGTCAACGTGCGCGACCTCGACCCGGTCGCGCTCTCCCGCGCCGTCGGCCTGGTCCCGCAGTCGCCCTACCTGTTTTCCGGCACCGTCGCATCCAACCTGAGGTACGGCAGGCCGGACGCCACCGACGAGGAACTGTGGCAGGCCCTGGAGGTGGCCCAGGCCCGCGAGTTCGTCGAGGCGATGCCCGGCGGCCTCGACGAGCCGATCTCCCAGGGGGGCACGAACGTCTCCGGCGGCCAGCGCCAGCGCCTGGCCATCGCCAGGACACTGGTGCACCGGCCCCGGATCTACCTGTTCGACGACTCCTTCTCCGCCCTCGACTACGTCACCGACGTCCGGCTGCGCGCCACGCTGGCCGAGAAGATCACAGAGGCCACCATCGTCATCGTGGCCCAGCGCGTGAGCACGGTCCGCGACGCCGACCGCATCCTCGTGCTCGACGACGGCCGCGTGGTCGGCAGCGGCGATCATGCCGAGCTCATGACCACCTGCCCGACGTATCGGGAGATCGTGCTGTCCCAGCTCACCGAACAGGAGGCCGCGGCGTGACCACCCAGGCGCCCTCGCGCCGCCCTCAGCCCGGTTTCGGCCCGGGCCGGATGATGTCCGGGCCCGCCGAGAAGGCGCTGGATTTCGGCGGTTCGCTCCGCCGCCTGCTGCGGCTGCTGCGGCCTGAGCGTGCGCTGCTGGCCGTCGTCCTGGCCCTCGGTACGGCCGGCGTCGCACTGACCGTGGCGGGTCCCAAGATCCTCGGCCACGCCACGGACCTGATCTTCTCTGGCATCATCGGGGCCCGGCTGCCCGAGGGGATCACCAAGGAGCAGGCCGTGGCGGGGCTGCGTGCCGAGGGCCGGGGCATGTTCGCCGACATGGTGTCGTCGATGAACATGGTGCCCGGCCACGGCATCGACTTCACCGCACTGGCCCAGGTGCTGGGCTGGGTGCTGGCGATCTACCTCGTGGCGGCGCTGCTCGGGATCGTGCAGTTCCGGCTGACCACGATCGTCGTGCAGCGGGCGGCGTTCCGGCTGCGCGAGCGGATCGCGGCCAAGCTGGCGCGGCTGCCGCTCAGCTACTTCGACGGCCAGCCGCGCGGCGAGATCCTCAGCCGCGCCACCAACGACACCGACAACATCGCGCAGACACTGCAGCAGACGATGAGCCAGCTCATCTCGTCGGTGCTGACGGTCGTGGGAGTGCTGGCGATGATGTTCTGGATCTCACCGTTCCTGGCACTCATCGCACTGGTCACGGTGCCGCTGTCGATCTACGTCACGGCAGCCATCGGTAAGCGGTCGCAACCGCAGTTCATCAAGCAGTGGTCGGCGACGGGCAAGCTCAACAGCCACATCGAGGAGATGTACGGCGGGCACACGCTGGTCAAGGTGTTCGGCAGGCAGCAGGAGACCGCCGAGACCTTCACCGAGCACAACCAGGCCCTGTTCACCTCCGGCTTCCGGGCCCAGTTCATCTCCGGGATCATTCAGCCGGCGATGATGTTCATCGGCAACCTCAACTACGTGCTGGTCGCCGTGGTGGGCGGGCTGAAGGTGGCCTCAGGCTCGATCTCGCTGGGCGACGTGCAGGCCTTCATCCAGTACTCGCGGCAGTTCAGCCAGCCGCTGGCCCAGGTGGCCGGTATGGCGAACCTGGTGCAGTCAGGGATCGCCTCGGCCGAGCGGGTCTTCGAGCTACTGGATGCTCCGGAGCAGTCCGGGGAGCCCGACGACCCCGCGCGGCCCGCACGGATCAGGGGCCGCGTGGCGTTCGAGAACGTGTCCTTCCGCTACGCGCCGGACAGGCCGCTGATCGAGAACCTGTCGCTGACCGTGGAGCCCGGCCAGACGGTGGCCATCGTCGGCCCTACGGGAGCGGGCAAGACGACGCTGGTGAACCTCATCATGCGCTTCTACGAGGTGACCGGCGGCCGTATCACGATCGACGGCGTCGACATCGCCGAGATGTCCAGGGAGGAACTGCGCGCCGACATCGGCATGGTGCTGCAGGACACCTGGCTGTTCGGCGGCACGATCGCGGAGAACATCGGTTACGGGGCGGAAGGAGCCACCCGCGAACGGATCGAGGCTGCCGCGGAGGCGGCCCACGTGGATCGCATCGCGCACACGCTGCCCGACGGATACGACACAGTGATCGACGAGGAGGGTGGGACGGTCAGCGCGGGTGAAAAGCAGCTGATCACCATCGCCCGGGCGTTCCTGTCCGAGCCGGCGATCCTGATCCTGGACGAGGCGACCAGCTCGGTCGACACCCGGACGGAGGTGATCATCCAGCGGGCGATGAGCTCGCTGCGCGAGGGACGCACCAGTTTCGTGATCGCCCACAGGCTGTCCACGATCCGCAACGCAAGCCTGATCCTGGTCATGGAGAACGGTCAGATCGTCGAGCAGGGCACACACGAGTCTCTGCTGGCCGCTGACGGCGCCTACGCCCTGCTGTACTCGGCCCAGTTCGCCCAGGCGGTTGCGGAGGTGGATTAGGGATCCCCGCATGCCAGCTGTAGCCGGCCCGGCGGTTGGGCGGCGGATACTCAGGTCAGGTCGACCGGCCCGCCGGGCGTACAGACGATGATTTTTCCGTTGTGGGTGGAAATTTCGGGATTTGGGGTGCCGGGGACGAGTATGGTCAGCATCGATTCGGCCGGTGGGGACAGCACCGTGGGTGTGGTGGTCGTTTTCAGGTAGCCGGTCGCGATGACCTCGTCGGTCACGGTCTGCCCGGTCAGTGGGGTGCCTGACGGCAGCGCGAGTTGCACCAGCGCGGCCCGCCATTCGCCGCAGGCCAGCACCACGCGCCCGTCCCGGACCTCCGTCACCCGCAGCGACGGTCCCAGATGCCAGATCGTCCGCACCCGCGACCCGGGTGGTACCTCGTCGAACACGGCCAGCACCTCGGCGCCGTGCCCGACCACGACCCTGCGCCGCCGCTCCACCCCGTACGCCTCGTCGCTGAGCCGGTACTCCTGCCGGTGCGGTGTGACCGAGACGTGCGCCAGCCGCGTGGCCGTACCCGGGCGGAAGGCCGCTCCCTCCACCACCGGCACGTTGTGCGCCTCCGGTGAGCGGGTCCAGGCCGGGTAGGGCGTTGCCTCATAGGAGTGGAATCCCGCCTCCACCAGGAGATCCCGCCCCTGCGCATGGTAGGTGACCCCGAGATGGTCCTCGTGGCCGTGCATCGCCCGGCCGGGTCCGAAACGGATGGAATAGTACGCCGAGCGGGGGTCGTCCCAGGCGGTCCGGCCGAACACGTACCCGGCCTGGAAGACCCCGACCGTGGCCGGTTCGTGCCGGAAGCCGCGTGGGACGGCGTCGGCGGGGGTGTCGCCGATGGGGACCAGCCGCCCGTTCGGCTGGGTGGCGTGGCTGACGTAGTTCTCCAGCAGCCGCCGCCGCTCGACCAGCACCGCGGGCGCCGCCAGCCCGCACCTTTCGATCGCCTCCAGGGCCACCCCGAGCCGGGCGTGCACGTAACCACCGTATTTGGGGGCCTGTTCGTGCAGCGCGCCCTGGGCGTCGATGGCCGCCGTCGCCGAGGCCGTCATGCGCCGTACGGCAAGCTCGGCCCAGGCGCGGCGGCGCAGCCGGCCGCCGATGGCCAGCAGGGCGATGTCCTGGTCCAGGCCGTGGTTGTGGCCGTTGCGGTAGCGGGCGGGATCGGCCAGGATCCGGCCGTGCTCGGCCAGGGTGGCCGACAGCCACCCGGCCGACACGTGCGCGCTCAGCCGCACCAGCGCCGGCGCGCGCAGGGCGATCGGGTGTTCGGCCCACGCCCAGGGGCTGGCGGCGGCGCGGCGCGGGTTCTTGCGGACCCAGTCGGCGGTGATCTCGGCGGCCCGGTCCAGGTAGCCGCGGTCGCCGGAGCGTTCGAAGGCCGCCACCAGGCCGCCCATCCAGCGCAGCGCGTGCAGGTTGAGCGCCCAGGAGCGGTTGCGGTGCGGGTCGAGCGCCCAGTCGATGTCGCGGCCGAGTTCGACGGCGGGCAGGCCGACGAAGCTGACCCGCCCGGCCATCACCTCCTCCGGTTCGATGCGCGGGAAGCGGGCCGGGATGACCGGGCCCTGCGGCGGGCGGTGCCGGAAAAGGGCATGACGAAACAAGCGTTTGCTCCAAATCAGAGAACGCGGGAGGTGTCGATCAGCGCGGGCGAGTGTTTAGGGAGCGGCCGGTTTCCGGTCGGTCCAGCCTGCCTCCAGGACCAGTTCGGTCTGATCGTTGAGGATGCCGGGGGCGTCGGTGACCGAGGAGAGCACCCGGGAGGTGGCCGAATCGATGATCAGCGTGCGCCGGGTGCCCGGCGGGTCGGGCAGCGCGAAGGAGAACGCGGCGCCCCTGCGG
This sequence comes from Acrocarpospora catenulata, assembly GCF_018476525.1. Taxonomy (GTDB): domain Bacteria; phylum Actinomycetota; class Actinomycetes; order Streptosporangiales; family Streptosporangiaceae; genus Acrocarpospora; species Acrocarpospora catenulata. Next base: position 7,959 of record NZ_JAHCST010000001.1, on the reverse strand, counting down.
CCCTGCTCGTCGGTGCGTTCCCCGAGGTAGCGCACCTCCGGCAGGTCGGCCAGTGCCCGGTAGGCGGCGGCCCGCACCTCCGGCGGGGACGGTTTGCTCCACAACAGCCCGCTCAGCGCGTCGGCCACCAGGCCCTCGCCGAGCGGCTCCACCAGCGCGCGCAGCCGCCCGGGATCTGCGGGCAGGTCCCTGATCTGGTCGATCGTCATGCCCTGCCCGGCCATGCTGAACGGCACCCCGCCGGTGGCGGTCAGCGTGCCCTTGCCGGGGTCGCCCGGCAGCCCCGGCCAGGCGGTCGGCGCCCCGTCCTTTCGCCAGGCCAGCTCGTCGGCCGGGGTGCGCGGCCGGACACCCAGCGACCTGGCTCCCGCCCAGACCCGGCCGTCGCGGGCCACCCACAGCTCGGCCAGCCGGGACTCCACCATCCAGTAGCCGCTGCCGAGCCGCTCCGGATAGGTACGCCGGATCAGCTTCCTGACCCGCCAGTACGCCCCCGACACCTCACCGCCGGACTCCGCGCTGTGGGCCGCCGCCAGCAGAATCGACCGCCCAGGTCCCGAAATTTCGGGATCAGGGAGGGCGATGAGGGTGGCCGCGGCGACGGCGACGGCCCCTGCCAGCGCCACCATCCCCGTCAGCCGGCGCCTGCGGCGGCGCGGCGCGGCCGTCAGCCGCTCCCGCACCCGGGCCCTGGCCAGCGGATCCAGGCTCGGCTCGCCGTACAACTCGCGGACCCGCCCGAGCTCATCCATCTTCGCCCTCCCTCCGGTCGAGCATCGGATTGCGCTCCCCCAGCACCGCGCGCAACTTCCGCCGCGCCCGGCTCAGCCGCGACCCCACCGTGCCGTACGGAATGCCCAGCGCCTCGGCGATCTCCTCATGGCTCAGCTCGGCCAGCGCCACCAGCAGCAGCACGTCCCGGTCCCGCTGGGCCAGGCCCGCCACGGCCGCCGCGATGCTCGGCCGCAGGCTCTGCGCGCTCACCCGTACGGCCACGCGTTCCTCATGGCCGGGCAGGTCCGGGTCGGGGCCGTGGCGGCCGAGCGCGCGTAACATCCGCACCTCCACCCGGCGGTGGCGGTGGATGACGTTGGTGGCGATGCCGTACAGCCAGGCGCGGACGGTGGCCCTGGCCGGGTCGTACCTGGCCCGCCTGCGGAAGGCGGCCAGGAAGGTCTCGGCGACCACGTCCTCGGCGCTGCCGGGGCCCAGCCGCTGGGCGACGTACCGGTGGATCTCCGCGAAGTGGCCGTCGAAGATCACGCTGAACCATTCGGCCTCGTCCAGGGACCGGCGGATGGCCTCGGCGTCCTCGACCTCCTGGCGCGGGTTCCCGGCCCAGGCCATCGTGGTCACGGCACCCACCCCGCGACGCAGGCCCGGCCGCCGGGCCGCGGTGCCCTCCCCGCCATGTACGTCCCTCCGCCCGACAACGCTGTCACTGCTTTATCACCCGATCGGCCGATTCGCTTTCACGGCGGATGGTCACCGCTGTCCGCCATGCCGATTCGGCGGCGCTGGGGTTTGCCACTTTTTGGTCGTTGCTCTTCCCAGGACCGGTAAGGATCGGTAGAGGAGGTATCGCGATGCTTCTGATCACGAGGGGATGATCAGAGTGAGCTGGTGGCATCGTCGCTCGATCCGGACCCGCCTGGCCGTGGTGGCCAGCGCCGTCATGGCGCTGCTGTGCACCGTCGTGGCGGTGTTCATCGTGGTGATGGTCCGGCAGGCGGCCGTCGACTACCGGACCGAGCAGCTCTTCGCCAACGCCGTGATCCTGGGCGCCCAGATGCGCCAGCGCGTCCCCAATCCGATCGAGGGCGGCCCGGAGCAGGCGATCCAGGTATTCGACCCGGCCGGCACCATGGTCTCGGCCACCCCTGACATGGTGGGCAAGCCGCCGATGACGAACCTGCGCCCCGATCCCGACGCCTACGCCACCACCACCTCCTGCGACGGGGGCGTCTTCCCCCACCGGTGCATGATCGTGCTCGCCTACCCCTTCCACCGCGAGGACAGCGTCTGGCAGCTCGACATAGCCGTCCCCGACATCCCCTGGTACGTCGGCCCCAAGCTGATCGTCCCGCTCGCCGCCGGCTCCGCGCTGCTGGTCGCGGCGACCGCGGCGGGCGGCTACCGGATCGTGGGCAAGACGCTGCAGCCGGTGGGCGCCATCAGCGGCAACCTCGCCCAGATCACCGCCAGCGACCTGCGGCACCGGGTGCCCGTGCCGAAGTACCGCGACGAGCTGCGGGAACTGGCCGAGACCGCGAACCGCACGCTGGAACGCGCCCAATCGGCGGTGGAGCAGCAGCTCCGCTTCGCCTCGGACGCCTCCCACGACCTGCGCAGTCCCCTGACCGCCATCCGCACCCGAATCGAGGAGGCGCTGATCGACCCGTACCAGGCCGACTGGCCGGAAACCGCCGACGCGCTGCTGGACAGCGTGGAACGCATGCAGGCCCTGATCGGCGACCTGCTGCAGGTGGCCCGGCTGGACGCCGGGGTCACCGGCCGCCATGAGCCGATCGACCTGGCCGAGCTGGTGACCGGCGAGCTGGAGCGCCGCCCGGCCAAGGCCGGCCTGCGCCTCCGTCTCACGCCCGGCGTGGTGGTGGACGGCTCACGGATCGAGCTGGCCCGGCTGCTGAACAACCTGCTGGACAACGCCGAACGGCACGCCGCCTCCGCCGTCACCGTCACCCTGACGCTGGAGGCCGGGGTCGCGGTGCTGGAGGTGTGCGACGACGGCGAGGGCATCGCCCCCGAGCAGCGGGAGGCCGTCTTCCAGCGGTTCACCCGCCTGGAGGCCTCCCGCGCCAGGGATCCCGGCGGCACCGGGCTCGGGTTGCCGATCGCCCGGCAGCTCGCCCAGGCCCACGGCGGCACCCTGACCGTCGAGGACAGCCCCCGCGGCGCCCGGTTCGTCCTGCGCCTGCCCGCCCGCGCCACGCCCCGTCCGGGGCCGAGCTGAGCCCGGAGTCGTCAGCTCTCCAGTACGCGGTCCAGACGGATCGGCAGGTGGCGCTGCCGGACCCCGGTGGCATGCCAGACGGCGTTGGCGATGGCTGCCGCGGTGCCGACGTTGCCGATCTCGCCGACGCCCTTGATCCCCCAGGGGACGCCGGGTTCGTCGTCGGGCACGAAATCGGCTTCGATGTCGGGAACGTCGGCGTGGGCGGCGATGTGGTAGCCGGCGAAGTCGGCGTTGACGTGCCGGCCGGTGACCGGATCGCGGACGCCTTCTTCGTGAAGGGCCATCGACAGCCCGCCGATCATGCCGCCGATGACCTGGCTGCGCGCCATGAGCGGGTTGATCACCCGGCCCACGGCGAACATCCCGAGCAGCCGCCGTACGCGCACCTCGCCGGTGGCCGGGTCGACACCGACCTCGGCGAAGACGGCGCTGAAGGCGTGCCGTTCGCGGGACGCCAAATCGCCGAGCAACTGCGTGGTGTCGACCGTGGCCGTCATCGGCCGCTCCGGACCGCGTATCTTCGCCGCGGCCTCGGTGATCGCCCACGCCCAGGACGCCGTCCCCCGGGAGCCGCCCGCGCCCCACGCCGGACCGATGGCGCTGTCGGAGATGCGCAGCCGGATCCTGTCCGTGCCGACCGCGAGCGCGTCGGCGGCGATCGCGGTCAGGGCGGTGCGGGCGCCCGTGCCGAGGTCCGCGGCGGCGATGGCCACGGTGAACGTGCCGTCCGGCTCGGCGGTGATCGTGGCCGTGGAAGGGAAGGCGCCGGTGCTGAAGGAGGTGGCGGCCAGGCCGGTGCCGATGAGGAGTGGTCCCGCTCGCCGCATGCGCGGCCGGTGGTCGCGGGAGGCCCAGCCGAACCGGCGCGCTCCTTCGCGCAGGCAGGCAACCAGGTTCCTGCTGCTGAACGGCAGCCCGGACACCGGTCCGACGCCGGGCTCGTTGCGCAGCCGCAGCTCCAGCGGATCCAGGCCCACCCGCTCCGCCAGTTCGTCCATGGCCGATTCGAGCGCGAAGGAGCCGGGCGCGGCGCCGGGGGCGCGCATGGAGTACGGCGGCAGGATGTCGAGCGGGACCACGGTGAGCGCGGTGCGGATCGCGGGGGCCGCGTAGAGCGTCTTGGTGAGCTCGGTGCAGCCCTCGATGTACTCGGCGAGCGGTGAGATCTCGTAGGTGGCGTCGTGGTGGATGGCCCGCAGGCGTCCGTCGGCGTCGGCGCCGATCCGGATGCGCTGGTCGGTGGCCGGCCGCTGCGCGGTGGCCAGGAACACCTCGGCGCGGGTCAGCGTGACGCGTACGGGCCGCCCGAACCGGGTCGCGGCCATCGCGGCCAGGATGAGCTGGGGGCCGCACATGGTCTTGCCGCCGAATCCACCGCCTATGTGGTCGACGCGGACGCGCACCCGTTCCGGGGGCAGGTGGAAGAGCGTGGCGAGGGTGAACGCGATCTGGAAGGGCCCTTGGTTGCTGTCGACGGCCTCCAGGCGGTCGCCCTCCCACCACGCGGTCGCCGAGTGCGGCTCCATGGCGCTGCAGTTCTCCTCGGGCGTGCCGTACCTCTCGTCGACGACCACCGCGCTGGCGGCGAGCTCGGCGTCCACGTCGCCGATGTCGGCGGGTGCGTCGAAGAGCGTCAACGCGGGACGGCCCGCCGGGTGACCGGCGAAAAGGCGCGTGTCGTGGGGTTGCTCGTCATAGGTCACCGGCAGTGCCTGGGCCGCGGCGCGGGCCTGCTCCGGCGTCTCGGCCACCACCAGGGCGATGGGACGGCCCGCGTGCGGGATCAGGTCGTCCTGCAGCAGTCGCAGCCCACCGTCGGGGCCGAAGAAGTTCCCGGCTTCGGGGTTGAGCCGGGGCGCGTTCGTGTGGTCGATCACGCCGAGCACGCCCGGCATGTCCCGTACGGATGCGACGTCGATGTCGCGGACGCGCCCGCGGGCGACCGTGGCCAGGACGAGCGCCCCGTAGGCCAGATCGGGTATCGGCTCGTCGGCGGCGTAGCGGGCGGCACCGGTGACCTTGGCCCGTCCTTCGATCCGTGGGCGGGCGACGCCGACGGCGCCGACGTGTACGGCCATGCTCATGCGAAGATCTCCCCTTCAGTACGGCTCGGCGAGGTCGGCCAGGACGGCCGCGATGAGGTTGCGCGCCAGCGGCACCTTGTAGCCGTTGCCGGGCAGCGGCGCGGCGGCGGCCAGCTCTGTCTCGGCGGCCGCGCGGAACCGGTCGGCCGTGGCGGGGCCGTCCAGCAGGAAGGATTCGGCGGCGCGGGCGCGCCAGGGACGCGACGCGACACCCCCGAGGGCGATCCGTACACTGCGGACGGTTCCCCGGCTGACCTCCAGATGGGCCGCGACGGACACGGTGGCGAAGGCATAGGACGCGCGCTCGCGGACCTTCCGGTAGCGCGAGCGCGGTGCGACCGCCGACCCCGGCAGGACGACCTCGGTGATCAGCGCTCCCGCGGGCAGCTCCGTCTCCCGTTCGGGCGTGTCGCCGACGGGTGGGTAGAACCGCTCCAGCGGAATCTCCGCCCCGCCGTCGAGGGTCTCGTAGCGTACGACCGCGTCGAAGGCCGCGAGCGCCACCGCCATGTCGGAGGCATGGGTCGCCACACAGCTTGGCGACCAGCCGAGGACGGCGTGGTTGTGGTGCGCTCCCCGGATCGCCGCGCACCCGCTGCCGGGGTCCCGCTTGTTGCACGCCTGCGACGGGTCGGCGAAATAGGCGCACCGGGTCCGCTGCATCAGGTTGCCGCCGACGGTGGCCATGTTGCGGAGCTGGCCCGACGCGCCCGCCAGCACCGCCTGGCTCAGTGCCGGATATCGGCGCCGCACCTCCGGGTGGGCGGCGAGGTCGCTGTTGGTGGTCGTCGCGCCGATGGCCAGCCCGCCGTCGGGTGTCTCGCGGATTTCGCCGAGCGGCAGGAACCGCACGTCCACCAGCTGGGTGGGCGTCTCGACGCCGCACTTCATCAGGTCGACCAGGTTGGTGCCGCCGCCGAGGTAGCGGGCGCCGCCGTGCCCGGCGGCCAGCGCGTCCCGGATCTCCGTCACGCGGCGGTAGGCGAACTCCTTCATCCGGTCACCCCGTCGCGAGCGGCCGTCTCCAGGATCGCGTGCACGATCGACGGGTACGCGCCGCAGCGGCAGAGGTTCCCGCTCATCCGCTCACGCACCTCCGCCGCGTCCAGTTCGGCGACGGGGCCGTCGGGTGAGACGTCGGCGGTGACCGCGCTCGGCCAGCCCGCCGCGCGCTCGGCCAGCATCCCGACGGCCGAGCACAGCTGACCGGAGGTGCAGTAACCACACTGGAAGCCGTCCAGGCGCACGAAGGCCTCCTGGATCGGCCGCAGCTCCCCGTCGGCGGCCAGCCCTTCGACGGTGGTGATCTCGGCGCCCTCGGCGGCGACCGCCAGGGTCAGGCAGGACACCACCCGCCTGCCGTCCAGCAGCACGGTGCAGGCCCCGCACTGCCCTTGGTCGCAGCCCTTCTTCGGCCCGGTGTGGCCGAGATCCTCGCGGAGCGCGTCGAGCAGGGTCCTGCGATGGTCGAGGCACAATCGATGCGTCACGTCGTTGACGCGCAGGGAAATCGTGCTGCGGGTTGTCATGGTTTTCCTTCCTGCGGATCGTCAGGTGGCCTCGCGTACCGGATGGTCTCGACGACGATCAGCGTGATGAGGATGGCCAGCAGTCCGGCGAGTCCGGCCAGCGGCGGCAGGTTGACGGCGATCGGCACGGCCGCCAGGAGGGCGCAGACCGCCAGCAGCCGCGGACGGCTCAGCGCGTGGTGCATACGGCGCTCCACCAGCAGGTGCCCGCCGAGGTACAGCGTGAAGCCGCCGTAGAGGGCGAGCGCGGAGAACGCGCCCAGCGGCCTGCTGTCGGCCGCGTGCGCGATCACGCCTTCGACGCCCAGGGCGGCCAGCACGATGCCGGCGATGATGGGGAAGTGGCCGTAGGTGTAGGCGTCGACGGCCAGGCGGACCCTCGCCTGGCCGCGGGTCCGGCGCAGCCGTTGCTCGGCCGCCTGCGCCATCACGTCGAAGTACAGCCACCACAGGCACACCGCGACGGCGACGCCGAACACGGCCGCGAACACCAGGGCCGTGCTGACGGGGAGGTCGGCGGTGCCGACGCCGACGGCGACGACGGACTCGCCGATGGCCAGGATGACGAACAGGTGATGGCGCTCGCTCAGATGCGCGGGACTGCGCAGCTGCCAGGCGCCGTGCTTGGCGGTGTGGTAGATGCCGACCCAGTCCACCAGCACGGCGACCGCGTACAGCAGCAGCTGGAGCCGGCCGCCCGCCAGCGCGCCGGACACCAGCAGGGCCCCACCCGCCAGCATGGGCAGCCAGGTGATCGCGATCTGGCGCCGCAGCCCGGTGTCCCCGGCCGCGGCCACGGTGTAGACCGTGAGGTGCGCCCAGCGGACCAGCAGATAGGCGCACACCAGGACGAGGGGGCCGTGCAGGTCTCCCGGCCCGTCGGCCCACGCTTCGGGGATGGCCAGTCCGACCACGAACATCGCGGCCATCGCCACTACCATCCCCGCCCGCGGCAGGCCCTGGTCGGCCCGCGAATGGTTGCCCAGCCAGGTGTAGCCGGACCAGGTGCCCCACAGCAGCGCGAGCGTCAGCAACCCCTGCGCGACGCCGAGGGCGCTGTGCTCGCGCGCCATCGAGCCGGTGATCCGCGTGATCGCGAAGACATAGACCAGGTCGAAAAACAGCTCGAAGGGCGTTGCCCGATGGTTCTCATCGGTGGCCCGGACATTGCGGCCTCGCTCCTGGCTTCGCACAGCCATGGTCCATCCTTCGCGACGTCGGGTGATCGGACTCGGCCGCTAGCCTGGGGCTTTCGCCTGGGAAGCGGCCGGAACCGATCGTTAAACGTGAAAAGTGCCTTGAGCTGGAAGGATTGGACTTGCTGAGGGTCCTGTCCGCACCAACTCGAAAGGCACTTTCCGAGTGCACT